>CAVOYT010000001.1:0-445149 GCA_963700745.1 uncultured bacterium
TGATGGGTCACGCGTCGCCGAGGACAACGCCAAGTGGCTCGACTTCACCTCCGTCCTGGCGGCGGGCGGTCCGATGGACCAGTTCGTGCCGATGGGCGGACCACTCCAGCTCATCCTCGTCTTCGTGGCGACCGCTCATGGGTGTCGTGTCTACCCTGACGCTGGGTGGCTACAACGAGGTGATGGTCGCCGCCAACACAGTGATCTACGGGCAGTTCATGATGGTCGTGATCGCGCCGCTGGCGCTGGTGCCGCTGGTCGAGGCACGACTGCGACGCCCGGCGGTGTCGGGCCCCTCCGGCCGCGTGCGGGTGCCCTGGCCCCTGATCTGGCTCAGCGCCCTCGTGCTGAGCGTGACGAACCTCATGCTCACGGCGTACGGGCACCTGACGCTTCAGTTCACCATTCTCGTCTGCGTCCTGTGGGTGGCGGCATTCCTGACATGGATTCCGGTTCCGCGTGCCCTCCTGCTCACCTCGATGGTCGTCGCCATCGGCATGACGGTGTGGCTGCCGATGAACGCCATCGCTGCGGTGCTCATTGTCGGCTGGCTGGGGTATTTCGTGGGGCGGGCCATCCGCGGCGGCGCAGGTCGGTGGACCTCCCCGGCATCGGCATTGTGGTGCTGGTCGCCGTGCTCATCTGGGAGCCGCTGCGCAGCAGCCTGGATTTCGTGCTCCTGCCGACTCCTCGCCGCCGCCAGCGTCGCTGCCGTGGGGGGCTTCGGTGGCGGGGTGCACGCTGCTGTGGGCGTCCTCTACGGTTCCCGGCCATTGGGCCGGTTTCGGGGGGCTCACCGATTCGACGCTCTTCGCCGCCGGGGGCGGCACGGAGCAGACGACCGCCGCTCCTCGCCGGGCTCGCCGCGGTTGCGCGGTGGGCGCTGCGGTCGTCGTCTCGCGGCAGGGCGTGGGCCGTCAGGGCTACGCGAGGTTCATCCCGGTCCTCCTGCTCGCCGGCTTCGCGGTGACGCTCAACGGCATGGACCAGTGGGCCACCGGAAGCGCGCCGCACTACGGCTCGCTGAAGTTCACCTTCATGGTCGACCATCGTGCTGATCGGCGCCTGCCTCCCGCTCGCGCTGCTGCTGCTCGACCCGAAGGTCTCCGGCATGACGCTCGCCCGGTGGGTGGGCCTGGGGGCCGTCGTCTTCCTGCTCACCGTCGACTCGCTGCTCGTCCGCTCCATCGCGGCCGCGCGCCCCACGCAGTGGTCGCCGCCGATCCCGTTCGACAACCCGCAGAGCTACTGGTGGCCCGCCGACGTCAACGGGACGGCGACCAGCCGATCGCGACGAACCCGGTCGCCTGCGTCTACCTCCCGCAGGGGGCCGCGGCTCCGTCGGCGATCCTCGACTCGCAGCTGTCGGACCCGCAGCGCGTCTACTCCTGCACTCGGCTGCTCGCGGGGCTGGCGGGCAGAGGACGGCGGTGCCCAGCCGATCGTCGACTGGCTGCGTCGGGAGTGGCTCACCAACCAGCGCGCCTGGGGCAACGTCCACGGCTACCTGTCCGAGATGCCGACGAGGTGCTCGACAAGCCGGTCATCCTGCTCGACGACGGAGCAACGTCATCGGGCTGGAGACGATGCGCAGCCTGCTCGAGCGCTATCCGGCGTCAGCGGGCGAGACCTCGCAGTAGTGCCTGGCGTCGTCAGGTGGCGTGCGTCCGTCGACTGCGCAGCCCCCGCGTAGCGAGCGGGGGACGCTGGTGGGAACTCGGCGACCAGGGCCAGGAGCCTCGTGGAACGGCGTCCCGCGTGGGTCGCGCCGCTCGTGGTCTGGTGCCTGGCCTCGGGCGCCCTGTGGCTGGTGCTCCTGTGGCTGCAGGCGGCACATCCCGAGGCGGTCTTCGACGGCTTCAAGATCCGGGACGAGTCCTCGGACACCGCCTGGCAGACCATCCGCCTGTGGGAGATGTGGTCCTGGGCCCGTCGACTCTGTGGTGGATGCACATCTACCCACCGCTGTACGACGCGATCCGCTACCTGCTCATGCAGCCGGAGGTCAGTGCCGGCCTGTCGCCGTCAGCCGTCGCGGTGGACTTCCGCCTGTACATCATGAACGTGGTTCTGTTCGGCCTGGTCGCCATGGTGATCTACCTGTGGGTGCGGGACCTGACCCGGAGTGGCTGGTGGGCATTGGCGGGGGCGGTGCTCTGGGCGGTCCTCCCCGCATCGGTCTCGTTCATGATGCTGCTGAACCAGACGGGCCTGGCCATCGCCGCCATGGCGGTGGCGTTCTACCTGCTGTATCGGTTCTGCCGGACGCGACGGAACGCCTACGCCGCTGGCTTCCTTCTCGCGCTCCTTGTCGCGTCGATGACCCGGAACGTGGTGCAGATCCACGTGTTCGTGATCGTTGCCGTCGCGGCCGTGTCCTTCTACTTCATGGGTCGGCCTCGTCGCTGGTGGGCGCTGGCGGTCAACCTGCTGCTGGTGGCGCTGATCGGCTTCTGGCCGGCACGCGCGTACGTCCTCTACTCCACCTTCGACGTGTCGACGCACACCGGCTACAACCGCGCGGGGGCCCTGTGGATCAATCCGCTCGAGGTACCGGTGCCGGAGGAGTACCCGGCGAACATCAACGAGAATGCGGTCCGGTTGTCCAGCGGCTGGAACACCCAGGAGACGCTGAAGGACAACTATCGGCTCGGCAACGCCGCCAACGACCTCATCGTGCACCAACCCGTCGAGGCATTCACCCGGGCGGCCAGGAGCCTGACGATCACGATGCCGACGATGTTCCGGTCGATCAAGGTGCAGTGGTACAACACCTACGACTTCGAGTTCCCCTTGGCGCCGGCCCTCGACTGGCTCTTCTCGGGCTGGCGTTTCGTCGTCATGATCCTTGGCTCGCTGGTGATCGTCGTTCGCGATGCGGGACTGCGGGGCACGTGGCGACGGGTCCGCAGGTACGGCTGGTTCGCTGGCCTTCTGGATCCTGACGGCCATCCCGGTCGCGCTCTCGAATCGCTACTGGCCGCCGGAGGTTCCTGAGCCCGTCCACTCCGAGGCGGATCGCCTCCGCGGCCTGCTCGACGTGCCGGTGTACGTGCTGATGGTTCTTGCCGCATCGATCCTCGTGCGCCGACTTGGTGGCAGCGTCGGGCGCGCGAGGAGCCCGGACGACTCGGCTAGCCCGCAAGAGAGTTCGACTGCACGCTCCTGAGGATGTCGAGGAAGACCGCCTTCATGCCGGCCGGCAGCGGCGTGGTGGTCGTCCAAGGGGCTCGTCGGCGTCAGCCGCAGGTCGAGTGACTGCGCGGACGCGCTCGGGTGGCTGCCCAGGGCCACGGGCACCCGGCGCTTGGCCACCAGGTTCATCGTGCGGATGACCTGGCCGACCGTGGTGCCCTGCCCGGAGGCGATCACGAGGGTGCGCGGGTGCGGTTGCGTCGTCCGCCGCTGCGTCGTGCACGGCGTCGAGCACCGCGCGGGCCGCGTCGTCGACGTAGATGTAGTCCCGGATGGTGTCCAGCGGCACGAAGATGTTGATCGGCTGCTGGGTGACGGCCGACAGCGCCAGCCGGGAGATCAGGCCCTGCAGCTTGGCGAGGTTCTGGCCCGGGCCCGTAGAGGTTGCTGATCCGGCCGATCACGACCGGGCAGATGCCGTCGAGGACGCTCGCGTCGCGAGCGCCTCCTGGGCCAGCTTCAGCTCGCCGTAGGCGCTCAGCGGTGCTGGCGGCGTGGCATCGTCGAACGGCGCGTCCGGTCGATCCGGCGTAGACGCCGCCGGCCGACGAGGTGACGAACACGGCGCCCGGCCCCGAGCGGTCGCGCCGAGCGCAGGCCCTCGACCAGTCCGCGGAGCGGCTCGAGCTCGGCTGAACGCCACCTCGGCGGGCGTCGATGTCGTGGCCGCACCGGCCGCCCACACGACCGCCCAGGGCGCGTCGCCGGCCTCGCGCCGGACAGGCCGCGGGCCTGGTCGTGGAGCACCTGGCGGGCCGCGGCGGGATCCGCCCACGGCACCGGGCCGGGGTCGATAGGTCGACGTCGCACTGCCGCACGACGGCGCTGCCGAGCAGCCCACCCCGCCCGACGACCCAGGTGATCAAGGCTGGGTCGTCCGGGTCGCCGAACGTCGTCGCGGGATCGCGCACCACGACGTACAGCGGCTTGCCCAGCGACATGTTCGTGGCCGCCCCGATGTACTGGGCGATGATGCCCAGGGACATCATCACCGCACCGCCCACGACCATCAGCGCGATGAACATCGACGCCCAGCCGCTGACCGGCAGGTCGCCGACGATGCGCTCGTAGATGATCCACAGGGCGGCGAGGCCGCCGAGGACGACGAAGGCGATCCCGATGAACGTGACGAAGAACAGCGGCTTCGTGCCGGACGAGACGACGAGCCGGCCGAAGTGGGAGAACAGCCGGCCGTAGCTGTAGCTGCCCGCGGGGCGGCCCTCGTCGCGCGCGACCACCGGGCAGGTCGTGACGTCGGCGACCACCCAGGACAGCGCGACGTCGAGGTAGACGCCCGGTGCCGGTGTAGGCGGCGACGCTGCGCCCGACCTCGCCGAGGACGAGTCGGTAGCTGTTGAACTCCTCGAACTTCTGGTCGGCGAGGAAGCGGACGAAGATCCCCTTGGCCAGCTTCGAGCCGGCGTTGCGCAGCGCGCCGTGCGGCGGCGGGTTGGTCGGCTGCCCGTACACGAGCTGCGCGTCCGTGGCGTAGGCGGTGTCGAGCATCGCGCCGATGAAGGCCGGGTCCTGCTGGCCGTCCTCGTCCATCGTGACGATCCACTCGCCGCCGGAGGAGGTCATGCCGGCGAGGGTGGCGGCGTGCTGGCCGAAGTTGCGGGACAGCCAGATCGGGCGCACCCAGTCGTGCTTGTCGTGCAGCTGCCGCAGGACCTCGTCGCTGCGGCCCGGCCCGCGGTCCCACACCAGCAGGACCTCGGAGACGCGGTAGGGGCGACCCTGCGGGGTCTGCTGCGTGTCGTGGAGGGCGGCGAGCTCGTCGATCAGCGCCGGCAGGGTGTCCTCGCCGCGGTAGACGGGGATGACGACGCTCACGCTGAGGGGCGTGCGGCCGTCAGCCGCCACGTCGGTCATGGACCGGAGTCTAGAGGCCGAGCTACCGACTGGGTCGGTACGACGCGGAGCCGGTCGGCTGCTGACGTCAGGTCGACCTCTCCGGCTGGCCACTCCCCAGACAAGCGCAAAGGCGACATCGTCGTCGAGGTCGGGCTCATGCCCGTTGAGGTCGAGGAACACCACGGTGGCGAGCCAACCGAGTCGCTTGTTTCCGTCGACGAGCGGGTGGTTGTTGACCAGGGACTCCAGCAGGGCCGCGGCCTTGAGGGCCAACCGGGGGTAGGCCTCGGTGCCGAATGGCGCGGATGCCGGCCGGCCGACGGCGGACTCGAGCAGCCCGATATCCCGGACCGGGCCGACTCCGAGGGCCCGCACGAGGCCGAGGACGTCCTCGAGGCTGAGGTAGACGATGTCGGTCATTCCGTCCCGAGGCGGTGCAGGACGTCACCCCAGCGGGCCAGCATGCGGTCGGTGGACTCGGACACCTGCTGGGCGTGCGACAGCCGCTCCACGCGGTCGAGCACCGCCCGGCGGATGGCCTCCTGACGCGAGGTGCCCTCGAGCTCGGCGAGCCGAGCAAGGGCGTCGTCGAGCTCGGCATCGGTGCGCAGGGTCAGCGACATGGACCTACGGTATCAGAGTGATACCAGATGGCGCAGCGTGCCGGCGTCCGCGAGCGCCCGGGCGATGCCTTCCGTTCATGGTGGGCAGCGGCGTGCCGAGGACGCGCTGAACCTTGCTCACGTCGAGGGAGATGTCGCGGCCGCGGGCGGGCTGGACGTCGGCGCGTCGCCGGCTCGATGAGGGAGGCGTCGAGGTCGAAGGCCTGCGCCACGGCCATGCCGAACTCGTACTTGGTGAGCGCATCCGGCGAGGTCACGTGGAACAGTCCCGAGGCGTCCGACTCGACGAGTCGCCAGATCGTGTCGGCCAGCACCTGGGCGTAGGCGCTGGTGGTCGTGAAGTCCGTGAAGCCGCGCACCGGGCGTCCGGCAGAGAGCTCGTTCACGAAGAACTCGAGGATCGACCGGGTGCCGGTGGGGCTCCAGCCGAAGAAGTTCGTGCGGACGATCAGGGGATCGGCGTGGCGCGTCGGCCAGTTGCTCGCCCAGCAGCTTCGTTCGGCCGTAGACCGAGAACGGGTTGGGCTCGTCCTGCCTCGGAGTAGTGACCGCGCGTCGCCGTCGAACACGGCGTCGGTCGAGATGAGCACGAACCGTCGCGCCCACCGCGGCCGCGGCCGCGGCGACCGATCCGGCTGCCTCGGCGTTGATCCGCTCGGCCAGTTCCGGATCGGCCTCGCAGCTCTCGTGCGAGGCCATCGCGGCCGCGTGCACGACCACGTCGGGCCGGCGCTCCGCGATGGCGGCGGTCAGCCCCTCCGGATGCGCCAGGTCTGCCGCGACCCAGTCGTCGAACAGGCGTGAGGCGGCGCTTCCCGTCACGGGAGGTGCCGATGCGTCGCGCCCGACCGTCGAGGAAGGCCCCGAGGTTCGCGCCGAGGAAGCCTGTCGCGCCGGTGACCAGCCAGGTGGGGTGGGCGTCGGTCATGTCAGGACAGGTACTCCGGGCGCACGTCCTCGCCGGCGACGAGATCCCGCGTCAGGACCCGGCCGACCGCCAGGCCGACCTCGTGGGCGGCGAGCGCCTCGACCGGCGCCGGTCGAAGGACCTCGAGGTCCTCGCGGCTCAGCACGGTCCCGGCCGGCAGGTCGCGTGCCGCGCGGACGCAGCGCCGCTGCAGCACGACCGTCTCCCGCTCGTTGTCCTCGACGCCCTTCGTGCCGGTGCCCAGCGCCGCCTCGAGGAGCCGGGTGTCGTCGACCATGGCCCGCCACGTGACCGGATCCATGGAGAAGCCGTGGTCGGGGCCGGTGCGCGTGGTGTCGTCGGTGAAGTGCTTCTCCACGACGCGCGCGCCGAGCGCGACGGCTCCCAGCACGGTGACGTTGCCGGGCGTGTGGTCCGACAGTCCCAGCGTCACGTCCGGGTAGAGCTCGGCGTACTGGTTGAGCACCCGCAGGTTGATGTGGTGCACGTTCTCGATCGAGCCGGTGTAGTTCGTGTTGCACTGCATGAGCACGATGTCGACTCCGGCGGCCTGGAGCAGGGCCATGGCGCGCTGCACGTCGTCGATCGACGCCGCGCCAGTGGCGAGCAGCACCGGCTTGCCGAGGTCGGCGATGACCTGCAGCTCCTCCAGCCAGTTGACGTCACCGGAGCCGACCTTGAAGGCGTTGACCCACGGATCGAGATGCGCGACGGCCTCGAAGTCGTACGGGGCGGACATGAACTCGATGCCGATCGTGCGGGCGTGCTCGGCGAGCGGCTGCGTCCACTCCCAGGGCAGGCTGGCGTCGGCGTAGGTGTCGAACACGGACTTCTCCCAGGTGGCCTGGTGCGACTGCTGGCCGCCGAGGGCCCGGAAGCCGTAGTCGGAGACGATGTGGGGGGCCCGGAAGTGCTGGAACTTGGCGCACTCCGCCCCGGCGTCCTTGGCCAGGGTCATGAGCTCAAGGGCGCGGTCCAGGCTGCCGTCGTGGTTCGCGGCGATGTCCGCGATGAAGTACGTGGGCTGGTCCGGGCCGACCAGGCGGTCCCCGATGCGGAAGGTCGGTCACCCGGCCATCGTAGGGCGGCGCCGCGACCGGCTACGCCTCGTGCGTCGTGTGGAACGAGCCCTTGATCCGCAGCCACGAGTAGGCGCCACGGCGCAGCAGGGTCTGGGCAGGTGCAGGCCGACTCGCGCCCGCAGGATCTCGGTGCGGCTCGGCGGCGTCGGCAGGGACGCCTCGTACTCCCGCTGCCACTGCTCGAACTGCTGGCGCTGCACGCCGGCCAGCCGGGTCGACCACGAGCTCGTGCTCACCCGGAAGCCGCCGACGCTGTTCATCCGGACCGACGACGTCGCCCTGGGCGGCGACCTTGGCGTAGAACATCAGGTCCAGCACGAGGGGGTTGCTGTCGTCCCACGGGAGGGCGGCGAGGAACGGCTCGCGCCGGAAGAGCACGGCCAGCGGCTCGCCGATGACGTTCGTGCCCTGCTGCCAGCAGGTCCGGATGACGTCCGCACCCGTGCATGAGCCCGGCCTGCAGTCCGGCGGCGCCACGTCGGGGGTAGAGGACGTCGCCGTTCGCGTCGACGATGTCGCGCTGGGCGAAGCGCCATGACGGCCGACGGGTGCGCCTCCAGGTCCTGCGACCTGCTGGGCGATGGCGTCCGGGGCGAGCAGGTCGTCCTGGCACACCAGCTTGACGAACTCGCCCGGTGGCCGCCTCGCTCGCCGCGGTCCAGTTCGCGGCGGCACCGGCGGCATCGTCGGGGGTGATCACGCGGACTGCGGGGATCGGTGAGGCTCGCGAGGAACTCGGGGGAGCCGTCGGTCGAGCCGCCCTCGGAGAACACGATCTCCAGGTCCGGGTAGGTCTGCGCGAGCAGCGAGTCAGTGAGGTCGCGCAGGTGCGGCATGCCGTTGAAGACCGGCACGACGACCGAAACGAGCCTGCTCACGGCGGCTAGTATCCGCGTGTGAGCGGGTCGAGCACGACGCGGGGCACGGCCCCGCGTCTCGCGGTCGTCGGTTTCGCGCTCACCGGGTCCCTGCTCGCCCTGGCGCTCGTCCAGGTCCTGCGCAGCCTCACCGATCCCGCGAACACGTCGGCCCCCGGGTACCTGCCCCTCGCCTACGCGGCCACGGCGGTGCTGCTGGCCGTCTTCGTCGTGGGCGCCTTCGTGCGCCGCGCCGACGTGACCCTGGGGCGCTTCTTCCCGTGGCTGGTCGGCCTCGTCTCGGCGGTCGTCAGCCTCGTGCCGTGGTGGGCGCTGTGGTCGGGGTCGACCGACCTCGGCGCGCTGATCTACCAGGGACTGCGGGTCCCGCAGGGCATCGTGCAGTTCTGGGACCTCGTCCTGCCGCTGCAGAGCATCGACTGCGCGTCGGTCGGCGTCGACGTCTACGCGGCCAACAACGGCTGCCTCGCCGACCCGTCCATCTACGGACCGGGCGTCCTGTGGCTGCGGTACGTGCCGTTCGACCTGTTCTCCGCGAGGTACGCCACCGGCCTCGGGGTCGCCGCGATCCTGCTCTCCAGCGTCACGCTGCTGTGGCTCGCGCGGAACTCCGCCGGGCTCGGTCAGATCGTGCTGCTCGTCGCCGCGGTCGGCGGCCCGTGGCTGCTCCTGCTGGAGCGCGGCAACCTGGACGCGGTGCTGCTGTGGGTCGCGGCGGCGGTGGTGATCCTCGTGCGCCGGTGGAACAGCCTGTGGGCGTGGTCGGTCGCCGCGGCACTGATCTGGCTGATGGGGACGTGGAAGTACTACCCGTTCGCCATGGGGCTGATGCTCGTTCCGGTCCTGCGGCTGCGTCGAGGCTGGACGGTCATCGCCGGCTTCGGTCTCGCGGTGCTGGCGTTCATGGTGCTGACGTGGGACAACTTCCGCTTCAGCTCGCAGTCGAACTCGAACATGATCGACTTCGGGGACTTCGTCGTCCTCGGTCGCGTGCCGGTGGTGGCGCGCATGCTCGGGACGGTCGTCGGCGCCGAGGGGCTCCAGACCGGTGACGTGATCGTGTTCCTGCTCGCGCTGGCGGCCCTCGGGTGGGGTGCGGCGGTCGGGCTGTCGACTCGGCGACGCCTCGTCCACCCGGCGATGCTGGCGGTGGCCGGGTCGGCGGTGTTCCTCGCCAGCGTGCTGGTCGCGGGCTTCGGCTACGGCTACAAGGCCACCTTCCTGCTGCTGACCGTGCCGCTCGTGGCGGCGCTCACGCGATCGGCGCGTCCGGTGCTGGTGTCGTCGTCCGTGGTCGTGCTGGTGCTGACCGGGGTGTCGGCCGTCGTGGTCTGGAACACCGTGCTGGCGACCTTCGCCGGGGTGATCGTGGCGAGCTTCGCCCTGGGCCTGTCCGGGGTCCTGCTGCTGCGCTCCGTCTGGCCGCGAGCGAGGGCGCTCGCGTGACCGACACCGAGGTCAGGGCACCGCTGGCCGTCGGCGGCCCGCTGTGGCTGCCGGCGGTCGGCGTCGGCGTGGTGGCGTCGCTCGTCTCGCTCCTGCGCCTGTGGCTCGGCAACCACGACGCCCTGACGCAGGTGATCTGGGCGGAGGACGGCGTCTTCCCGCTGTGCGTGGAGAAGGCCGGCTTCTGGACCTGCCTGGCGGATCCGTTCGCCGGCTACCTGCTGTTCCTGCCGCGGCTCGTCGCCGGACTGGTGGCCTGGCTGCCCGTCGAGCAGTGGGCGCTGGCCACGAACCTCCTGGCGGCCGGACTCGCCGGGATCACGGCGGCGCTCGCGTTCGCCATCGTGCGCCGGTTCGGCCTCGGCTGGGTCAGCAGCATCGTCATCGGGCTGCTCCCGGTGATCGTCCCCGTCGTC
Source organism: uncultured bacterium (assembly GCA_963700745.1). GTDB lineage: Bacteria > Actinomycetota > Actinomycetes > S36-B12 > S36-B12 > UBA10649. Next base: position 10,423 of record CAVOYT010000001.1, read on the forward strand.
GGGCTCGAGGCGATCAACGCGCTCGGCAGCAGCTACATGCTGCTGCTCTACCTGTCGGCGATCGCGCTGGCGTTCCCGCTGCGCGACCACACCGCCGGATGGGTCTCGACCACGGCCATCGCCGTCCTGCTGCTCCTCACGACGCTGACCATCCCGACCGCCGGGGTCTTCCTCGGGGTCATCGCCGTCCAGGCGGTGCGCCGGGCGGTCCCGTGGCCGGCGGCCGTCACCTGGGCCGGCGTCATCGTCGTCGGGCCTCGGCCGCGCAGTGGTTCACCGCCGTCAACGCGGCCAAGCCCGGGTCATCGAGGTGAGCCGGGAGTCCTTCGACGGCTGGGTCTCCAGCCTGCCGGACACGATCCTCACCTTCTGGCCGGGGCTGCGCCTGGCCCCGTACGACTTCTTCGGGGTCTTCCCCGTCACGCCGCTGACGATCACCGGCGCCCTCGTGGCGCTGGCGCTGCTGGCCGGCGGCATCGTCCTCGTCGTCCGGGGAGGCGACGAGCGGGTGGGGATCGGCCTGCTGCTGCTCACCGGGCTCGTCGTCGGCGCCGTGCCGACGATCATCGGCGGGTCGAACAACCGCTACTTCGTCGTGCCGCTGCTGCTCTGGGCCGCGGCGGCCATGGTGGCCCTGGACTCGGTGATCCGCCGGTCCCGACCCTGGGTGGTCGGCGTGCTGGCGGTCCTGATCGTCGCGGTGTGGTGGCCGGGCATTCCGGCGAGCTGGTTCCGCACGACGCCGGCCCCGCCGTGGTCCGAGGAGGTGGCCCGCGTCGAGAACGCGTGCCGGGCGGATCCTGCCCTCCAGGAGCGCATCATCTTCAGCCCCTACTGGCCGCCGGACTGGGGCGACTGCGCTCTCCGAGCCCACCCACCCGAACGTGCCGTGCCTGACGGTGTGGACGTGGCTGGGCGACGAGGGGTAGCGGACGCCTCGCGCTGACGCAGCCTAGCGCGGCGTGAGGTCCAGCACCTGCGTGAACTGCCGCTCGCCGAGGTCTCCGAGCGGGCAGCCGTCGCCCGGCACGTCGACCGTGAGGACGCCCGGCTCGGCGCTCGGCGCGTCGAGCGCGAACGAGAACGGGGTGACCTCGTCCGGGGTCGCCGCGATGGTCTGGGTCATGCGTCTGCCCCGACGCCGTCAGGGTCAGCGTGACCGGCACCGGGCCGCACGGCGGGGCCGTGAGGCCGCCGGAGATGCTGGTGAGCGGCGCCTCGTCGGTGGTCGGGGTCAGCACGAAGTCCGCTGACGGGGTGCGCGTCCACCACCAGGCCGTCTGGAGCGCGGAGTCCCGCACCGTCACGTGGTCGTAGTCGATGGAGATGAACGGCTGCCGCAGGAAGGCCTCGACGTCGGCGGGGTCGGCCGGGTCCGCGAAGCGGATGTCGTACAGCTGCCAGGCGTCGTCGAATCCGGTGGCGACCGGCTCGCCGAAGCGCGCCGTCAGGTCGGCCTGCACCGGGGCCAGCACCTCGCTGATGTAGCCGCGGGTGTCGAGGTGGATCGCGCAGAACCCGGCACCGCGCAGGAGCGCCACCTGCTCGTCGCTGGGGACCTGCGGCAGCTGCGCGGCCCACGTGCTGGCGTCGGTGTTCTTGACCGAGCCGTAGCTCCAGTCCTTGCCGTCGTTGGTGATCGAGGTCCAGAAGTGGTCGTAGTCGTTCACGCCGCGCTCGATGCCGTGCTCGGGGTAGGCCATGTACGGCAGCTGGAGCACGCCGCAGTCCTCGGGGATGGCCGCGTTGACCTTGCCGGCGTAGTCGCGCGCCGCCTGGGTGGCCTCGCCGGCCTCGGCCACGCTGCCGGCGTAGGCCTGCCTGAACGGCAGCACGGAGTCGACGGCCACGAGGGCGAGCACCACGAGCGCGACGGGCACCGAGTACGCGAGCCGTCGCGCGACGCGCGTGTCCGGTGCAGCGCGGCCGCGGCCCCCAGCAGGAAGAGCAGCAGCAGGATGGGCAGCAGCCGGTTCCAGGCGCGGATCTGGGCGGTGACCGTCCCTGCCAGCAGGTAGTTCAGGCCCCAGGGGATGAAGAACAGCAGCACGACGACGATGAGGTAGCTGATCAGCCCGAGGGTCACGCGGGGCGGGGCGGTCTCGTCGGCCGACGGGATCGGTGCGGGACGCCGCGCGCGCAGGACGAGGGCGCCGAGGAAGACCAGCAGGGCGAGCGACGGTGATCCACGTGCCGTGGTTGGTGATGACGGCGCTCTCGCCGAAGGGCGCCGCGGCGAACGCCTCGACGACGGAGCGGTTGTAGAAGCCCATGCCCGGAATCTCGCTCTGCGGCAGCGGCAGCAGCGCCTTGGCGAGGTTGCCGGCGAAGACGACCGACTCGTAGGGCAGGCGCTCGCCGAGGCTCGCCAGCGGTGGGTCGGCCCGAAGGGTGGACAGCGCGGGGAGGAACCCGAGCGCGGCGAGGACGCCGATGCCCGCGAAGGGCACCGCCTCCAGGCGCGATCGACTGCCAGCGGGCCCGCTGCGCGAACCGCCACAGCAGGGCCGCGGCGCCGAGGATCAGGGTGAAGGCGACGTAGTACACGCCGGTCCAGGCGACCGTCACGACCATCACGACGACGGCGACGACGAAGGCGATCCGGCGCCGCCTGCTGCCCGTGCGCAGGAGTCGCTCGAACAGCCCGCTGCCGACGAGCAGCACGAGCGCCAGCCCGATCACGGCCGAGTACAGCGTGGACAGGTACGTGTGGCCCAGGGCGCGGCCCCAGTGGAACGGGATGAACGTGAACGCGACGGCCAGCGCGATGGCCACGGGACCCTGCATGCCGGTGAGGCGGATGACGAGGTAGGCCAGGGCCGCGACCAGCGGGAAGGACAGCAGGATCAGCAGGTTGATGCCGAGGAAGGTCGTCCCGGCGATCGTGTTGACGACGAGGGCGAAGGTGTTCTCGGTGATGTCGATGCCCGGGAAGTAGTTCAGGTTCATCCCGAGCGGGAAGCCGAACTGGGTCGTGACCGTGTAGGCGAAGCCGCCCCAGTTCACCGAGTTCACGTACGTGCTGAGCATGTCGCCGCCGGCCCAGCCGACGTCGAGCTGGTCCAGGAGCGGCCCGAAGACGATCAGCGACAGCGACGAAGGCGACCGCGGCCGCGATGGCGGCCTCGACGGCGATGCGACTGCCCGTCCGGTGCATGGTGCCTGCCTCCTCAGCCGGTCCACGTCAGCGTGGTCAGGCAAGCATGCCCCTCGGTGACGGTGAAGTCGCTGGCGGGATTCGGCGCCCACGTGAAGTCGGTGCAGTCCGGTGTGGTCGGCAGGTTCTCGGCCGGGATGCTGAACCAGAAGCGCATGACGGCATCCATCGACTGGCCGTACATCGCGATGACGCTCGGCTTGATGGTGTTCAGTCCGAGCGACGTCCTCGTCGGTCATCGTCGGCTCGAGGGTCACGCGGTTCTCCCCCCACAGCTGCATGCCGGCCACCACGTACAGCTCGCGGTCGCCGTCCACCCACTGCCCGTCGACCCAGGACAGGATCTGGTCCTCGCGCGTGGTCTGGGCGAGCAGCCACTCCTGCACCTCCACGGCGGTGCCGATGCGGTCCGCGATCGGGTTCGCGGTGAAGGCCCACGAGTACGGGCTCAGGTAGTACAGGCCCAGGTCACCGCGGGAGTTCTGCAGCAGCTGGGCGGCGCCGAGGAGGAGGGCGAGCCCCGCGATCGCCCCGATGGTCCCCTTGTAGGAGGCGAAGAGGAAGACGGCGACGACCACCGCGGCGACCAGCCAGCCCGACGACGAGCGACAGCCCCATGGCCACGTGCCCGGTCGCCAGCACGACGACGATGGCGAGGGCGCCGGCGGCGGTCTGCAGCTTGGTCCAGCGCCGCTCCGGCAGGGCGAGCGTGGTGATCAGGACCAGCGCGATCAGGGCCGGGGGCCACAGCATCGACTGGTACAGCGGCGCCTCGAGCGGGATCCCGCCCATGATCGGCGAGAACACGAGCATGAACGCGATGCTCGTGGAGCTCAGGACGAGCGCGCGCTGGGCCGCCGGCTCACTGCGATGGGTCAGCCAGGCGACGAACACCGCCACCAGCACGGCCACCGGGACGATGAGGGAGATGTCGCGCAGCCAGACCGCGTCCGCGACTGGCGAAGTCCGAGTAGTCGATGCGGGCGTTGGAGTCGATGTAGGTGCCGAACCAGTCCATGCGGGGGAACACGACGCGTCCCGCGGCGAGGAAGGCCAGGAACGTGAGGACGGTCGTTCCCGCGGCCACGAGGATCGGCGCGATCCTCGTGCGGGCCTGGATGCGCAGGACGAGCCAGATCGTCCCGGCGAGCAGGACGCCCGGCGGGTTGACCATGACGAGCCAGCCCATCAGTACTCCGGCCATCGCGGCCGCTCGCCTGCTGTCGAACATCGCGCAGGCCACCAGCGCGGCCGTGCCGGCGAGGACCGTGCCGGTCAGGTAGCGTGTTGCCGAGGTAGCTGAGCACGACGCTGCTCAGCGAGGCGATGGTGGCGAGGAACGCCGCCGACGCGATCCCGGTGTACCGCCGCGCCGTCACGTAGATGCCGACGACGAGCAGGGCGATCAGCAGCAGCCGGTAGATGGCGAACCCGGGCTCCGGACCGAGCACGGTGGTCAGGATCCGCACGGGGACGATGTAGCCCAGCCGGGTCCAGTAGTAGCTGTTGTCCGGCGCCCGATCGCTCACCTCGTCGCCGAACAGCGAGAGCGACGCGTAGAACGACGAGTCGGGGGTGTCCAGCCCGGCCCAGCGCTGGGACAGCAGGCCGGTGAACAGGGTGATCGCCAGCACCGTCAGCGGCTCGCGGGCTCGGTGCCAGGCCACGATCACCCCGCGAACCTACACCGAGCCCACGGCCCCGGCTGAGCGTCAGACGGGCACGACCCTGGCTTCCTTGGCCGCGGTCGTGACCCACTGCGTGCCGTCATCGAGGTACCCGGCGGGCATCGCGTCCTTCACCTGCACCTCGTGGGCGTAGCTGCTGCCCGAGTCGTACCACCCGGTCGGCGGCGCATCCTTGACGGTGGCGGTCACGGTGCCCTTGCAGATGCCGACGCCCCACTGCCCGCCTCCCGCGGAGTACCCGGACGGGCACGACCACGTCCACACGCTGCCGTCGAACGTGGCGCCGACGCTGATCGTGTTCAGCTGCTGCTCCTGGTGGTACGTGTACGCAGCCGTCTCGGTCTCCGGGTGGTAGGTGTACGCCATGACCTTCCGGCACTGGCCGGCCGTCTCGGTGAAGCCGTCCGGGCACACGTAGATGGTCTTCGTCGTGGGCTTCGGAGCGGGTGCGGGCGCTGGAGCGGGCGCCGGTGCGGGCGCGGGTGCCGGAGCTGGAGCGGGTGCTGGCGCTGGAGCAGGGGCCGGTGCGACAGCCGGAGTTGCCGCCGCGGGCGCCGCCGGTGCCGCCTCTGCCGCAGGCACCTGCACCGGCGGGGTTGCCGACGATCCAGGCGCTGACCCCGCGACCTGCTCGAGCGTCCGGCTCATCTTCGCCTTGGTGGACTTCCCGGCTCCCGCGGTGTTGCGGGGCGTGACGACGAACGAGTAGAGGGCCTGCGGGTCCAGGCCCGACAGGGTGGCGGTGCGGACGCCGGTGACGCGGCTGCGAACCGGTTCCGCGGTGCGACTGGTGGCGACGACGTCGTAGGCGATACGACGGCCGCCCGTGGCCGTCGTGGGCCGGTGCCGCCAGGTGAGGGTGACCGTGCCGGGTTCGTCGGTCGTGCTGACCCGCAGGCCGGTCGCGGCGGTCGGCCGGTTGAGCGCGACGACGGCCCCGATCGGCTCACCGCCGATCGCGACGGTGTACATGCGGCCGGCCGTCAGCCCGGTGAAGGTCACGGGCTTGGACCCGGGGGCGAGGACCCGGCGGATGTTCTCCCCCTTGGCGAACAGGATCACCGAGCGGCGGCCGTGGTTGCTGACGGTGATCGCACGGGGCCGACTCGCGATGGCCGTCGGCACCGTGGCCGGGACAGCAGCAGCGTCGGACGTCTGCGTGTCCGTGGCGATGACGTCGGCTGCGAAGGCCGGTGGTGCGGCGAAGGCTGCGCCCAGAACTGCGATCGCAGTGACGATGCCGATCCCGGCCAGTCTGGCGCGGCTTCCGTGGTCCGTGTGGTCGTCTGCGCGGTCGTCATGGTGTCTCCCCCCGTCGAACCCCGGTTGGGGTTCCTTGGCGAGGGTGCGGCCCGAAGCGGGGTCGGCGAAAGCCCGGATCCTGGACCTGTGGATAACTTCCGCGGGGTGCGGGCTGTGGATCAGCGGTCGCGCGTGACGACCAGATCGCCCGTGCCGAACCTCACGGAGGGGCTGAACGCGGACGTGTCGAGGTCCTCGTTGAGCATGTCGGCCATGTCCTGCCCGTTGATGCGCAGCTCGACGCCGCGGAAGATCGTCGTGACGGTCGACGATCCCCTGAACCGGGAACGGGACGCGATGTCGGTGATGACGAAGAGGTCCGCATTCGTGCCGTCGCTCAGGACGCAGTCGACCACCCGGGCTCGCGTGTCGATCGTCGGCGACGAGCAGCGCACGCTCTCGCCGGTCACCGTGTTGCTGATCCGGAATCCGCCCGCCGCAGCGTTGGCCGTGCCGGTCTTGTTGATGATCGGGAGGACGAGGCGGGCCGTGGTCCCGGTGGATGTCGTGGCCACGTATCCGGGGCTGACCCCGATCGAGGGCGATGTCCTCGGCGGTCCAGGTGGGCAGGATGCCGTTGGCCGTCGTGAGCCGGAAGGACCCGGAGGCCGGCACCGTGTCGGTGGCCTGCGCGGGAACGGCCGCTGCGAGGCTCAGGCCGAGGGCGCACGCCACAGCGAGGATCGATCGCCTCATGCGCACCTCCCGTGACTCGGACCCCGTATGTCAGCAAGGATAACCCCGTGACCGACACCCCCGAGCCCGCCGACCTGCTGGTGGGACGGCTGGCCGCCGTGGTCGGTTCCGATCACGTGCTGACCGACCAGGCCCTCATGGACCAGTACGTCGTCGACTGGTCGCGGCGCTGGCGGGGCGACGCCCTGGCCGTGGTGCGGCCCGGGTCGACCGACGAGGTGTCGCAGATCCTGCGGATCTGCAGCGACGCGGGAGTCCCGGTGGTGCCCCAGGGCGGCAACACCGGCCTGGTGGGCGGCTCGGTGCCGGCGAGCGCGGCCCTCGGCCCGCTTCCCGTGGTCCTGTCCACGCGCCGCCTCGACGCCATCGGCGAGGTGGACCCGCTCTCCGGGCAGCTCACGGCCGGGGCCGGGGCGACGCTGGGGGACGTCCGTCGCCGGGCCGCGACCGCCGGCTGGTACTACGGCGTCGACCTCGCCGCGCGCGACTCGGCGACGATCGGCGGCACCGTGGCCACCAATGCGGGCGGCATCCACGTCATCGCCTACGGCATGACGCGGGCGCAGGTCGTGGGGGTCGAGGCCGTGCTCCCCGACGGGACCGTGCTGTCCCACCTGTCGGGCATGCTCAAGGACAACACCGGCTACGACCTCGGGCGCCCTGCTGTGCGGCTCGGAGGGAACTCTGGCGGTGATCACGGCCGTCCGGCTGCGGCTGCACCGGCCCGCCGGCCGCACCACGGTCGCCCTCATCGGGTGCGCGTCCTACGCCGAGGCCATCGCGCTGATGGGCACGGCCGTCGCCCCGGGCACTCGCCTGATCGCCGCAGAGGTGATCGACGAGACCGGGATGGAGCTGGCCGCGACCCTGGCCGGGACGTCCTGGCCGCTGGAGCGCCGGCACCCGGTCGTGGCCCTGATCGAGGTCGCCGACGGGGGAGACGCCTCCGGTCTCGTCGGGCTGGACGACGCCGACGTCGCGGTCGGGATCGACGCCTCGGAGCAGGCCCGGCTGTGGAACTTCCGCGAGGCGCAGTCGGAGGCGTTCTCGTCGCTGGGCGTCACCCACAAGCTCGACGTCTCCGTCCCCCTGCCGTCGCTTGGCCGCGTGCGCCGACGAGCTCCGCGCGATCGTCGGCGGCGATCCGTCGGTCGAGGAGTTCGGGGTGTTCGGTCACCTCGCCGACGGCAACATCCACGTGGAGATCCACGGCCCGGACGCCGATGACCCGACCGTGGACCTGGCGGTCCTGGAGTGCGTGGCTCGGTACGGCGGCTCCATCTCCGCTGAGCACGGCGTGGGGCGCGCCAAGGCCGCGGAGCTGCACCTGTGCCGGTCGGCGGCCGAGATCGCCGCCATGCGGGCCCTGAAGGCCGCCTGGGACCCGCAGGGCCTCATGAACCCCGGCGTGATCTTCGCCTGAGCCGGCTGGATCGGATATTCTGTCAGACAGACGGAATTCTGAATCGAGGACCGATGAGCAAGATCACCGTGCGTCAGCGCAACCAGATCACGATCCCCAAGGCCATCGCGGAGCAGGCCGGGATCAGCGAGGGCATGGTCTGCGACCTGGTCTTCGTGAACGGCACGATCATGATCCGGCTGCCTGAGCACGATGCGCCGGCCGACGATCTCATGCAGTACGCGGGCATCGGCCGAGGGCTGTGGGGCCAGACCTCCGAGGACGTCGACCGCACGATCCGGGAGACCCGCGACTCCTTCGACCGCGAGCTGCCTGCGTGAGACGACTCCTCGGTCAGCGCGTCTACCTCGACAGCAACATCCTGATCTACTTCGTCGATCGGAGTCCGGGGTACTTCGAGCTCGCCTCGGCATTGATCACGATGGCGGACGCGGGGTCGCTGCGGGCGGTCACCAGCGACCTGGCGATCGCCGAGGTCATGGTGCAGCCCTACCGGTCCGGTGATCAACGCGTCATCGACGGGACGCGCGCCTTCCTGGAGCGCCAGGGCCTGTTCGAGATCCGCCGGCACTCGCTATCGCGACTTCCTGGCGGCCGCCCAGATCCGAGGGACGGGGAACGTCGGCCTGGTCGATGCCCTCCACGTCAGCACGGCCGTCAACGCGGGTGTCCGCTACCTCGTGACGAACGACGCGCGCATGCCCAGCGTGCCGGGGCTAGAGATCCTGCGACTGCAGGACCTGGAGCAGCTCGGCGGGTGATTCGACGACGTCGACCGCCCCGGCCGAAAGCAGCTCGGCCTCGTCGCCGTAGCCCCACAGCACGCCGATCGTGTCGATGCCGTGGGCGCGAGCCCCGCGGACGTCATGCTCGCGGTCGCCGACCATGACGATGTCCGACGCCCCGGTCGTGGCACCGAGCGCGTCGAGCTCCGCGAGGGTGTGCGCGATCACGGCGGCCTTGTCGTGGCGGACGCCCTCGAGGTCGGCGCCGCCGATGAAGGCGAAGTGCGACGCCAGGTCGAAGTGCTCGAGGATCCGCGTCGCGGAGTAGGTGGGCTTGGACGTCGCCACGGCCATCGTCACGTCGCCGTCCAGCCGGTCCAGCAGGCCGGGGATCCCGTCGTACACGTCGTTCTCGAACAGGCCGACGTCGTGATACCGCTCGCGGTACTTGCCGACGGCGTAGTCGATCTGCGCCTGCGTCATGCCGAAGTGCTCGGCGAACGTCACGGCCAGCGGCGGACCGAGGAAGGTGCGCATCGTGGCGTCGTCGGGATGGGGGATCCCCATGTCGTCGAGGGCGTACCGGACGCAGTTCACGATCCCGGGCGCTGAGTCCGTGAGGGTGCCGTCGAGGTCGAACAGGACGACCCGGCTCCCAATGGCGAACATGCGGCGAATATTGCACATCGACACCGTGGCGACCGCACACCCACCGACCCGGACGCCTAGCCTGAGCAGGTGAGCACCGGGATCGAGGTCGTCGCCCATCGGGGGGCCAGCAGTGACGAGCCCGAGCACACGCTGGCCGCGTACCTGAAGGCGATCGAGCAGGGCGCCGACGCGATCGAGTGCGACGTCAGGATGACGGCGGACGGCACCCTCGTCTGCGTCCACGACCGGCGGATCGACCGGACGAGCACCGGCCGTGGGTCGGTCAGCTCCATGACCCTGCAGGAGCTGGCGGTCTACGACTACAGCCGCAGCATCGAGGAGTGGCGCGACTACGAGGACCCGCCGCCGGATGAGACGCGCACCGACGTGCTGACCCTCCGGACGCTGCTGGCCACGATGCTCGATGCCTCGTCCACGATGGGCTTCGCGATCGAGACCAAGCACCCCACGCGCTACGGGAAGTACGTCGAGGATGCGCTCGTCGAGGTGCTGCGCGAGTTCGGCCTGATCAGCGTTGGGGGAGGGTCGATCCCGCGAGCCAGGATCATGTCCTTCAGCCGCACCGCCGTGCGGCGAGTGCGCGAGCTGTCCGCGTCGACGCCGACGGTGTACCTCATGGACGACGTCCCTCGCCGGTACCGCGACGGCAGCCTCCCCCCGGGCGTGCGTACCGCCGCCCCGTCCATCGACGTCATCCGTGCGCACCCGACGTATGTGGCCAAGGTGAAGGCGCGTGGTGGCCGGGTGCACGTGTGGACCGTGGACGAGAAGTCCGACGTCGCGCTGTGCGCGGAGCTCGGCGTCGACGCCATCATCACCAACCGACCGGGACAGGTGCTCGCCCAGCTCGGCCGGTAGGTTTCCCCCATGGGCAAGAAGAGCACCACGAGGCGTAGCGGAACCCCGACGGCAAGCACCGACGCGGCCGATGTCCCGGTCGTCGGGATGCGCGAGCCGTGCCCGTGCGGGTCGGGCCGCCGCTACAAGGCGTGCCACGGTCGCTCGGCGTCATCGGTGTTCGTCGGCCCCGCCCGGCCCTTCGAGGGGCTGGCATCGGAGTGCGACATCGTCGCCATGCGGGAGATCGTGCCCGCGGCCTCGGCGCGGCTTACCCTCACCGGCGACAACGCCGACCGTGACGTCACGCTCGTGACGGTGCTCCCGATGGCGTGGCCCGCTCTTGTCCGCGGCGACGGCTCGATCATGCTGGGGATGCAGGTGAATGTCGGCTCGGGCGATGCCAGCCGCGATCTCGCCGACGTGCTGCTCGCGGCCCTCGAGGCCGCGCCGGGCGAGCAGGTGGCCCTCGGCCGGGTGACCGCCGACTCGCCGCGCCTGCAGGACGTCATCGACCCGGACGCCGTCCTGGAGATCGCCGTGCACGACGACTTCGAGTTCTGGGTCGACGGAGCCGGCGAGATCGCCGACGACGTGCGCGCGTCGCTGGAGCGCGCCAGCGCCTACGCGCACCCCACGGTCAAGCTCGACAGCGTGCCGTCCGCGTACTGGACGCAGATGGGCGAGAAGGAGCACCTGCGCTGGGTGATGCCGTACGACGAGGAGACCCTCCTCAATGCGCTGGCCCGGCTGCACGCGGCTGGCGAGGACTCCCTCGGCGAGGACACCCGGTTCGTCGGGATGTTCCGGGCGCAGGGCATCGTCTGCCCGGTCTGGGACCTCCCGTTCGGCATGGGTGCCGCGGCGGTGGAGGAGCCGGCCAAGGCCTTCGGCGAGCGGCTCGACGCTGCGTTGGCAGACGACACCCCGCTCACGAACGATCAGCGCCGGGCCCGCGCCGGCCTGACGACGCGCCAGGTCACCCTGCGCTAGCGGGCGTTGCTCCGCGCGGCGGACGTCCCTGAGCGTGCGCGCCGCCTCGGCCGCGAACACCGAGTTCCCCCACACGTACCGCCGCCCGAGCCGCCCGGGTTCGCTGGCCAGCCGGAACGCCCACTCCAGTCCGCTGCGCTGCATCCACTGCGGCGCCTGGGGTTTCGTGCCCGCGAGGAAGTCGAACGCCGCGCCGACGGCCATCGCCGTGATGGGCAGCGCGTCGGCGAGCCGACGAACCTCGGTGTCCTGCCGCGGCGTGCCGAGCCCCACCCACACGATGGTTGCGCCGGAGGCGCGGAGCCGGTCGTCGCGCTCGGCGAGCTCGGCTGGCGGTGGCCGGGCGGAACGGCGGGCTCTCGGCGCCCACGACCAGGGCGCCCGGATGATCCTCTGCGATCTGCGCCTGAAGGAGCTCGAGGGTCTCCGGTGAGCCACCGAGCAGGTAGTGCCGTGGGCCGTCGTTCGTCGACCGGTCCAGGACCCCGCGCATGACGTCGGGTCCGTAGACCCGCTCCCAGGCGTCGGCCACGTCGGGATAGGCGCGTCGGCCCACCCACGTGATGGGGACGCCGTCGCTGAAGACGACGTCGGCCCCGGCCAGCAGGCGCGCGTAGCCCGGGTCGCTCTTGGCGAGCGCGACGTTGTAGGCGTTGCAGAAGTGGACGGCCAGCCCGGGGTGGCCGAGCGCTCCGGTGGCGACGGCGTCACTGGCCTCCAGGACGTAGTCGATGGCCGCCGCCAGCGGCATGACCGTGAAGTCGATCCGGCCGATGCGGTGGTCACGGGGTGGCGGCTCGCCTCTTCCCGGCATCAGTTCCCTCTCCTAGGCCCGTACGAACTCGATGGCCGTCCACACAGCCAGCACCGTCAGGATGCCACCCGAGACCAGCCGGATCCGCCAGATCGGGACTCGAGTGCGCAGCCACGACCCGATCAGCACCGCCAGCCCGGACACGACCAGCAGCGCTGACCAGGATCCGATGAACACCGAGACCGGATCGCCCGTCCGGGCGGCGAGGCCCGCGGTGAGCAGCTGGCTCAGGTCGCCCCACTCGGCGGTGAAGAGGATCACGAAGCTCGTGACGAGGACCCGGAGGGGCGACGTCGCGTCGCGCTGCGCGGCCCGGTCCTCGATCTCGGCCTCCTCCTCTGCCTCCTGGCCGGCCTCGGCCGCCCGCGACGCGAGACCTCCCCTCACCATGACGATCGCCCCGACGGCGAAGAGCACGAAGGTGATGGCCAGGACGAGCCGCTGGGGGGCGAGGGCCAGCAGCCCGCCGGCCACCACGGCGATCAGCACCTGGACGGCGAACGCGGCCGCGACGCCGAGCCAGACCCAGATGTGCCGGAACCGCGTGGCGAGGACGAGCGTGGCGACGAAGGTCTTGTCGGGAAGCTCAGCGGGGAAGATCAGTGCGAACGTGGTGACGACGATCGCGATGTCGATCACGACGGCGGGGGGTCTGCCGGGGGGTCGTCATCATCGAGTGGTTCGACCGCGTCCGACAGCAGGTCGACCGACAGGTGCGGCCACATGGTCGGCGTGGGAATCGTTCGGTCGCCGGTCCAGGGGGCCGGGGTGGCGTCGAGGATGCGGCACAGCTCGTAGGCCGCGAACTCGTACCGGGACCGGGCTGCCTGGAACTGCTCCCAGGCCTGGTCGAGATCCCGGTCGATCGGGAAGCCGGAGCGCTGGAGCACGTCGACGGCCTTGTCGAAGTCGGCGCGGGTGATCCGCAGCGGTCCCCGCTCACCCCTGCTCAGGGCCTTGACGGCATCGGCATCGAGGCCGGTCATGGCGTCGCGATCGGTCGCGAGCTCGACCGCGATCATCTTCCGGGACCACCCCGGCAGCACGATGTCCGCGCTCTGGGCGGGGGGCCCGCTGGCGCGGAACGAGCCGCGGAATCCCATCCGTGGGCGCCAGGAATGCCGCTGCGAGACGATGACGTAGAGCACCTCGAAGGACTGCCCGCCTTGGATCAGCAGGCGGTAGGCGCCCGTGCGCTGCAGAGAGTGGTTGAGCGACACCTGGAGCGCGGCGGCGTCCATGACGGCCAGCATCGCCACCGCATAGTGGCGGATGGCCTGGGCCGACCGAACCCAGATGAGCACGGGGTAGGTCATGTGCGTCATGCGCAGGCGGGAGGCGACCGCCCCCCACTTCAGGAACTCGTCGGCGATGCCCGGGAGGTTGTCGGTGAGCGCGTAGCGGGACAGCAGCTCGGGCCCCCACGCGGGCTCACCGGCAGCCACGCCCAGCGTCGTGACGTCGACCTCGCGCTGGAGATAGGCCGAGTAGATGGTCGGCAGGAAGCCGATCATCAGGGCGATCACGATGGGACCGGTCGCGGCGGCGAAGAAGTCGATGATCGTCTGCTCCTCGGTGTTGACCGCCGCGAAGCCGAGGGTGAGCAGGCTCGAGCCGGCCTGGCGGATCGAGTCGCCGAGGTCCTGCCCCCCGATGCCGTAGAGCAGCAGCCCGAAGGCGAGCAGGTAGAGCACCAGCCAGGTGATCAGCTGCAGGATGATGATCAGCGGTCCGGCCCACGCCAGGACGGCATCCCGGGCGGGATAGTCCCGGCGAAGGCGGGCGATCCCCGTGGCCGTGGCCGTGACCGCGCGGGCCACCGTGTCGCTGATGATCGAGCGCAGCGACCGAGGGATGACGACCGTCCGCATGAGGCTGGTGGTGGTGGCGATCAGCAGGAACAGCCCCACGATCGAGGCTGCGCTTCGCGACAGGACGTCCGCGACGAGTTGCGACACCCGCAGATGGTCCCATATCGGCCGACTACGCTCTGGGTGTGACAACCGACCCCCAGGCTGCGCTGATCGTGGCGCTCGTCGGCATCGCGGTGGGCGTGGTCGGCGTCGTGCTGGGAGCGGTGGCCTTCACCCGTCTCGGCCGCCTGAACCGCTCCTACGCCCTCCTGCAGGCCGGTGAGGGGCGCGAGACGATCGTGGACGTCATGGGACGGACCATGGACGAGTTCGCCGACCTCCGCGACGAGGTCCTTCGGCTCGAGTCCCAGCTGACGGCAACGCGTCGGGACCTCGCCGCCGCCCTCCGGCACGTGTCCGTGGTGCGCTACGACGCGTTCGGCGACATGGGCGGACGGTTCTCGTTCTCGGCGGCGCTGCTGGACGACTCCGGAGACGGCCTCGTCATCACCTCGATCCATGCCCGCAGCGAGACCCGGACCTACCTGAAGGGCCTGTCCGCGGGCGACAGCGACATCACCTTGTCGCCCGAGGAGCTGCAGGCGGTCCGCATCGCCAGGGGGATCGAGTCGTGAGCGCGCGTCGGATCGCCTACCTCGGCCCGAGCGGATCCTTCTGCGGGGCTGCGCTGCCGTCGAGCTGACCCGGGAGCGAGACGTCGAGCTGGTCCCGTCGGTGTCCGTGCAGTCGGCCCTGGACGCTGCTCGAGACGGCTCCGTGGACGAGGCGCTCGTCCCCATCGAGAACTCCGTCGAGGGCTCGGTCTCCGTGACGCTGGACGAGCTGGCCAGCGGCAAGCGGCTGGTCATCGTGGACGAGGTGGTCATCCCCGTCCGGTTCGCCCTCATGGCCCGCCCCGGCACCCGGATGTCGGATGTCGGCCGCCTGGCGACTCATCCGCATGCGCAGGCCCAGGTTCGCCAGTGGCTGTCGGACAACCTGCCGGACGCTGCCGTGATCCCGGCGATGTCGACTGCGGCGGCCGCGGCCGCGCTGCTCGAGGATCCGCCGGCGTTCGAGGCGGCCGTCGCCCAGCGCATCGCTGCCGAGATCTACGGCCTCGACGTCCTGGCCGACGACATCCAGGACACCGACGACGCGACGACCCGCTTCGTCCTCGTCCGCCTGCCGGGCGAGATCCCACCACCGACCGGGGCCGACAAGACGACGCTGAGCCTGTACATGCGGCAGGACGAGCCCGGCGCCCTGCTGGCCATCCTCACCGAGTTCGCGGTGCGCGGCGTCAACATGACCCGCATCGAGTCCCGCCCGACGCGCAAGGCGCTCGGGGACTACTACTTCAGCGTCGACGTCGAGGGACACGTGGCCGATGCGCGCGTGTCGGAGGCGCTCATGGGCCTGCACCGGATCTGCCTGGACGTCCGCTTCCTTGGCTCGTACGCCCGGCACGACGGCAAGCAGCCGGTCTTGCGCGCCGGTGTCACCGACACGGACTTCGCCGATGCCCGACAGTGGCTCGACCGATTGAAGGAGAACAAGCAGTGAGGTATTTCGTCACCGGAGCCGCCGGCTTCATCGGTTCGCACTTCGTGCGCGAGCTCATGTCCGGCGCGTACGGCGTTGAGCCGACCGGGGTCACCGTCTACGACAAGCTGACGTACGCGGGGAACCTGGAGAACCTCGCATCCGTGGCGTCCGACCCGCGCTTCACGTTCGTCCAGGGGGACATCTGCGACGGCGACCTGCTGGACCAGGTGCTGCCCGGACACGACGTGGTCGTCAACTTCGCGGCCGAGACGCACGTCGATCGCTCCATCCACGGGCCTCAGGACTTCATCATCACCAACGTCGTCGGCACCCAGACGCTGCTCGACGCCTGCCTTCGCCACGGCATCCCCCGCACGGTGCACATCGGCACCGACGAGGTGTACGGCTCGATCGACGAGGGATCGTGGGACGAGGACGAGCCGCTGAAGCCCAACTCGCCCTACTCAGCGGCCAAGGCGGCGGCCGAGATGCTGGTCCGCGCCTACTTCGTCACGTACGGCCTGAACGTCTCGAGCACCCGGTGCTCCAACAACTACGGGCCGTACCAGTTCCCCGAGAAGGTCATCCCGCTGTTCGTCACGAACCTCATCGACGGCGGCAAGGTGCCGCTGTACGGCGACGGGATGAACGTCCGGGACTGGCTGCACGTCGACGACCACTGCCGCGGCATCGCCCTCGTGATCGAGAAGGGCCAGCCGGGCGAGAGCTACAACATCGGCGGCGGGCTCGAGCTCAACAACCGGGAGCTCACCGAGCGCGTGCTCGCCGTGATGGGCGCCGACTGGAGCTCCGTCCAGCCGGTCGAGGACCGCAAGGGCCACGATCGCCGCTACTCCGTCAACGACGGGAAGCTCCGGGCCCTGGGCTACGCCCCGCAGCACCGGTTCGAGGACGGCCTGGCCGAGACGGTCACGTGGTACCGCGACAACGAGGCCTGGTGGCGTCCGCTCAAGGCCAAGGCCGCCATCGGCTGACCTGCAGCCGCCGCCGTCACCCCTCATCGCCGAGTGTGCAGTTGTTGGGGACGAAACGGCCGTTCCCTCCCCAACAACTGCACACTCGCGGGGGAGCGTCCTGAGAGAGTAGGGCCATGCGCGTTCTCGTGATCGGCTGCAACGGGCAGCTCGGGTCCGCCCTGATGCGGGTGCTCGGCCGCCATGACGACGCGACGGCGCTCGGCGTCGACTACCCGGACATCGACATCACCGACCCCGACTCCGTGGCCCGCGTCTTCGCCGACTTCGCGCCCGACGCGGTCATCAACTGCGCCGCCTACACCGCCGTCGACGACGCGGAGCTGCACGAGGACGCGGCCATGCGGGTGAACGGGCTTGGCCCGCGCGTCGTCGCCGAAGCAGTGTCGGACGTCCGGCGCCTGGCTGGTGCACGTGTCGACCGACTACGTGTTCGACGGATCAGCCACGACCCCGTATGCCGAGGATGCGGAACCCTCCCCGGCATCGGCCTATGGACGGACGAAGCTCGCCGGCGAGCTGGCCGTGCAGGAGGTGCTGCCCGACTCGCACTACCTCGTGCGCACCGCGTGGCTGTACGGGACGCAGGGGAACAACTTCGTCAAGACGATGCTGCGCCTGGAGAAGGAGCGCGACACGGTCTCCGTGGTGACCGACCAGCGCGGCCAGCCGACCTACGCAGGCGACCTGGCCGAGCAGATCGTGCTCCTGCTGGACCGGCATCCGGAGCCCGGCACGTACCACGGCACCAACTCCGGCGAGGTGTCCTGGCACGGCTTCACCGAGGAGATCTTCCGGCTGGCCGGAGCCGATCCCGACCGCGTGCTGCCGACCACGTCCGCGGAGTTCGTCCGACCGGCGGCGCGGCCGGCCTACTCCGTCCTCGGCCACGACCGGTGGGCCGAGCAGGGACTCCCGGAGATGCGCCCCTGGCCGGAGGCGCTCAAGGCGGCCTTCGCCGACGGCATCGGCTCCCAATAGCCCGATGCATCGTCAGACGTGGCGGGTCTGCGGTCCCCGAAACCCGCCACGAGTGACGAGGCATCGGAGGGGTGGCTAGAGGACGAGGGCGTCGAGGACGTCCGCCACGCCGTCGCCGGGGACACCGCTCGTGACGGTGTCCGCGGCCTCCTTGACCGTAGTCCGGCGCGGTGTCCATGGCGACTCCGAGACCGGCCCACCGCAGCATGGCCGTGTCGTTCCAGGAGTCGCCGATGGCGATGGTGCCCGCGGGGTCGTAGCCACGGATCTCGCACAGGCGCTGCAGCATGGTGGCCTTGTTGACCCCCCGCGGTCCGACGTCCATCCAGGCCACGTCGCCGATTCCGTAGATCACCGACTCGTAGCCGAGCTTCTCGATGACGGGGCCGAAGCCGGTCCCGGCGTGCTCCTCGCTGCGCACGACGATACGCACGATCGGCTCGTCGAGGAGGTGCTCGAACGGGACCTCGCGGACGGACAGCGCCAGCGGTCCGGTCTCGAACATGCGGGTGGTGCGGAACATCCCGGAGACGTCCTCGACCGCGAAGACGGCGTCGGGCACGTGCTCGATCAGCTCCTCCAGTACCGGGCGCGGGTCGAACGTGACGGACTCGACCGTGTGCTCGGTGGCGACGCTGACCAGCAGGGCACCGTTGCTGCACACGATCGAGGTCGTCGATGCCCGCGGCGCGGGCCACCGGGACAGTCGTCGAGGGCGTGCGCCCGGTCGCGATCGAGACGGGGATCCCGGCCTCGCGCACGCGCGCGATCGACTCGACGACCCGCTCGCCGACGGCACCGAGGTGCGCGACCAGGGTGTCGTCGACGTCGACGGCGACGAGGGACGGGACGAACCCATCGGGGATGACGGGAGTCGGGCTCATGCGCTGGGCTCGAACGCAGACTGCCCGCCGAGGAACGGCCGGAGGGCGGGCGGGATCACGACGCTGCCGTCGGGCTGCTGGTGGTTCTCCAGGATCGCGACGATGACCCGCGGCATCGCGCACAGCGTCCCGTTGAGGGTCGCGAGCGGGCGGGTGCCGTCGGCGTCGCGCATCCGGATGCGCAGGCGTCGCGCCTGGAACTCGGTCGTGTTCGACGTCGACGTGATCTCCCGGTAGGTGCCCTGCGTCGGGATCCAGGCCTCCATGTCGAACTTGCGGGCGGCGCTGGAGCCCAGGTCGCCGGTCGCGACGTCGATGACGCGGTAGGGGATCTCCAGCGCGTCGACGAACTCCCGCTCCCACGCCAGCAGGCGGGCGTGCTCCGCCTCGGCGTCCTCGGGCCGGCAGTAGACGAACATCTCGACCTTGTCGAACTGGTGGACGCGGATGATCCCGCGGGTGTCCTTGCCGTACGAGCCGGCCTCGCGGCGGTAGCAGGACGACCACCCGGCGTACCGGAGCGGCAGTCGCGCGGCGTCGAGGATCTCGTCGGAGTGGTAGCCGGCCAGCGGCACCTCGGACGTGCCGACCAGGTACATGTCGTCGGACTCGATCCGGTAGACGTTCTCGGCCGCCTGACCGAGGAAGCCGGTGCCCTCCATCGCGCTGGGCAGCACCAGGCTCGGGGTGATCATCGGGATGAGGCCGTGCGAGAGCGCCTGCTGCATCGCGAGGTTGAGCAGGGCGATCTCCAGCATCGCGCCGGGGCCGGTGAGGTAGTAGAAGCGGGATCCGGACACCTTGGCGCCACGCTCGACGTCGATGGCGCCCAGCAGCTCGCCCAGCTCGAGGTGGTCCCGCGGCGCGAAGCCCTCGGCCGCGAAGTCACGCGGCGTCCCGACCTCCTCCAGCACGGCGAAGTCCTCCTCGCCGCCGACCGGGGACTCGAGGCTGACCAGGTTCGACACCTGCAGCCAGAGCGCGTCGACGACCTCGCCCGCGGAGCCGGCCGACCGTTCGGCCTCCTTGACCTGCTCGGCGAGTGCCTGCGCCTCGACCATGAGCGCGTCGACCTCGCCCTGCGCCGCCTGGCGGGCCGCCTCGTCGGGCGCCTTCTTCAGGGCGCCCTGCAGCGGCCCGATGCGCTTGCCCAGCGCCTTCTGCTGGTTGCGCAGCTCGTCGAAGGACGTCTGGGCGCGGCGCTTGGCGACATCGGCGGCGACCAGGTCGTCGATGAGCTCCACCGACTCGCCCCGACGTCGCTGGGAATCGCGGAGGCGGTCGGGGTCGGTGCGCAGGATGGCGGGATCGATCACGGTTCCAGCCTAGGCGCATCACAAGGCTGGCCCACGTTCACCTCGGTGTGGCAGACTCCGTCGACTTTGCTCGCGCACGGCGAGCGGCGCGAGAGGACCGGCACGAGTGGACTACAACTGGCTCACGCCCAAGGCGCAGGCCCGGCCGGCGGGGGAGAAGGGCTGGGGCTCCTTCGCGATCGAGCCCATCACGGCCGGCGAGACGGTCACGGCCTTCGGCGGCTGGGTGGTCGATCGGGCCACCCTGGACGAGATGTCACGACGACCGTCAGTCCCGGTCCATCCAGATCGACGACGACCTGTACCTGGTGTCCGACGAGACGCCGGAGCCGGGCGACATGCTCAACCACTCCTGCGAGCCCAACGCCGGCCTGCGGGGCTCGATGCTGCTCGTCGCCATGCGCGACATCGCGGTCGGCGAGGAGATCACGTTCGACTACGCCATGTGCGACGCCAGCGACTACGACGAGTTCTCGTGCATGTGCGGCGCGCCCACCTGCCGGCAGGTGGTCACCGGCTCGGACTGGCGGGACCCGGTCCTGCAGGCGAAGTACCAGGGGTGGTTCTCGCCCTACCTGCTCAAGCGCATCGCCGCGCTGCCGAGCATCTAGGCCCCACATGGCGCTTCCGATCGGGCTCACCGTCTCTCCCCTTGACGTCGACGATCCGGCGCAGGTGGATGCCGCGGCGCACGTCGAGATCGCCAATGACCTCGAGGCGGTGGGCTGGACCAGCGAGACGCGCGACTCCGTCCACGCCAACCTGAGGTCCCCGATCGCCTGGCGTGAGCAGCACCGGCTCGTCCACGACGGCGACAGCGCGGTCGGGGTCCTGATCGCCGAGCGGGTGGATTCCAGTCGCGAGGTGTTCCTCGACGTGGCAGCGATCGGGCCGATGGCCAACGACATTCAGCGGGCGCTTCTCGAGGAAGCCATCGGAGGTCGTTCGGCAGTTGGCGGCCGCGGATGACGGCTGCCGCCCCGTCGCGGATCCCTTCGCCCCGAACGACGACCTCTGGCAGGTGGTGACGTCCGGCTGGGACGTCGAGGAGGAGTACTTCGCGGTCCTCGACGAACTCGGCTTCCGACCGATCCGCCGGTTCTGGCGCATGCGGTGGGACCTCGTCGACGTCGAGCCCCGAGGAGCCCTCGGCCCCGACTGGCGTGACCCGACGAGTGGTGGACGGCGACGCGGATCGCCGGCTCATGCACCGGCTGTTCGAGGAGTCGTTCGCCGAGCACTTCGGCGCCCACACCCGTCCCTTCGAGGAGTGGATCGCCGACGTGGAGGCCATGGCCGGCGTCGACCCGACTCGCTGGTGGATCGCGGAGGTCGACGGGCAGCCGGCCGGGCTGTGCATCCTGGACGATTCCAAGGCGTCCTTCGGCGACGGCTACGTCAGGACCCTCGGTGTCGTCCCGTCCGCCCGGGGCCGCGGCGTCGCGCGCTGGCTGTTGGCATGCGCGGCAGCTGACGCCGTCGCGCGGGGTCGGACCGGGCTGGCGCTGGCCGTCGACGGGCAGAACACCACCGGTGCCACGGACCTGTATGAGTCGGTCGGCTTCGCGATCCGCCAGGTCATCGACGTGTGGTGCTACCCGCTCGTGCCGGGCGTCGACGCCTGAGACGACTCCTGGCACGACGGCCGGTCACGCAGACAGCACGACCTTGCCGGTGGCGCCGCCGTCGCCGATGACCGTGTGCGCGTACGCCGCGTCCTTCAGCGGCAGGATGCGGTCGATGACCGGTCGGACGACGCCGGCGTGGATCCACGGCCACACGGTGCGTTCGGCCTGGGAGCAGATCGCGGCCTTCTCGGACTCGGGCCGACCGCGCAGGGCCGTGGCGTGCACGGAGCCGTTCTTGCGGAGCAGGACGCTCAGGTCGAGCTCGGCCCTGACGCCGCCCTGCATGCCGACGATCACCAGCCGTCCGTCCCGGGCGAGCGCCGTCACGTTGCGTTCGAGGTAGGCCGCGCCCATGTTGTCGAGGATGACGTTGGCGCCGCGCCCGCCCGTCGCGTCCTTGATCGCTTCGACGAAGTCCTGCTCCTGGTAGTTGATGAGGACCTCGGCGCCCAGTGCCGCGCAGCGGGCGAGCTTCGCCTGGCTCCCGGCGGTGACGGCGACCCGCGCACCCAGCGCTCGCCCGATCTGGATGGCCATGGTGCCGATGCCCGAACCGCCGCCGTGGACGAGCAGCCACTCGCCCTCGCTGAGGTTGGCCACCATGTCGAGGTTGCTCCAGACCGTGCAGACCGCCTCGGGAAGCGCGGCCGCCTCGATCAGGCTCACGCCGGTGGGCACGCTCATGACCTGGCCCATCGGGACGGCCACCTTCTGCGCGTAGCCGCCGCCGGCGAGCAGCGCCACGACCTTCTCGCCGATGTGGTCGAGGCTGATCGCGGCGCCCACCGAGCTGATCGTGCCGGAGCACTCCAGGCCGAGGATGTCCGATGCTCCGGTAGGCGGTGGGTAGTTCCCCTGGCGCTGCAGCAGGTCGGCCCGGTTGACGGCGGTGGCCGCCACGTCCACGATCACCTCGCCTGCGCCCGGCGTCGGGTCGGCCACCTCGGTCCACTCCAGTACGTCTGGACCCCCGGGCTTCGAGAAGGTGATGGCGTGCATGGCCTACCTCTCGACGGGGTTGTGCCGGATGACGACCAGCCGGTCGCCGGACTCGAGCCGCGTGATGGCGTCGGTGTCGAATCGGTGCGCCGAGCCCTTGCGGATCACCGCCAGGACAATCTGACCATGGGCGTCAAGGTCTGCCGGTGACCGACCAAGCTCCTCGCGGGTGATCTCACGCTCGGCGACCTCGAGGCCGCGACCGGAGTCGAGGAGATCCTCCATGATCTCGCCGGCGGTGCTGGAGATGAGGGACAGGCCCATGAGCTGGCCCGCGGATTCCGCGGTCGGGATGACGTTGTTGGCGCCGGACTGCCGCAGGATCTGGGCGTTCTGGGACTCGCGCACGGCGGCCACGATGGTGGCGTGCGGCGACAGGCGGCGCGCCGTCAGGGTGACCAGGATCGAGGTGTCGTCCTCGTCGGTCGCGACGACGATGCGGGAGGCCCGTTCGATCGCCGCGTCGTGCAGCACCTCCTCGCGCCGACCGTCGCCGACCACGCCGACGAACCCGTCGCGCGTCGCCTCCTCGACCGCGGCCCGGTCCTGCGCGACCACGACGACGTTCTCCGTCGGCGTTCCCGCGTCGGTCAGCGAGCGCGCTGCGGCGCGGCCCTTGACCCCGTATCCGATGATGACGGTGTGATCCTTCACGCGGCTCCTCCAGCGGTTCGATCGCAGCTGCTCGCGGGTGCGCCGGGTCAGGACCTCGATGGTGGTGCCGACCAGGACGATCAGGAACAAGAAGCGCAGTGGTGTGATGACGAGCGCGTTGACCAGTCGCGACGACTCGCAGATGGGGGTGATGTCGCCGTAGCCGGTGGTCGACAGTGACACGGTGGCGTAGTAGAACGCGTCGATCCAGGTGAGACCCGCGACGTTGCCGCGGTCCTGGTAGCAGTGCTGCTCGGAGTAGACGATCACCGTCGTGATGGCGAGGGCGGCGAGGGCGATGCCGACGCGCACGCCGATGTTGCGAACCGGACTGAATCGCCGCTCCGGGAAGTTCAGGGGCGGGGGGGCCGACGGGTCAGCGTCGGGCGTGAGCGGGAAGCCCTTAGACCGTCGCATGCACTCGCTCCCTGATGTACATGACGGTCACCGCGATCACACCCACGACGGCGATCATGCCAGCAAAGAGCGAGGAAACACCGAGAAGCTTCAGAGCCGTGGCCGCCAGGATGACCATGAGGAGCCAGCGGAGGGCCTGCCCGTCGTAGCGGGAGGACATTCGAGCACCGATCCACACGCCGGGGATCTGCCCGATGAGCAGGGAGACGACCACCGCGATGCTGATGTCACCGAACCCGGCGTGCGCGAACGCGCCCGCCAGCAGCATGGGAACTGCCTGCGTGAGATCGGTGCCGACGAGGATCGACGGGCGCAGCAGCGGGTACAGCAGGAGCATGGTCGTGACCACGAGTGAGCCCGAGCCGACACTGGTCATGCCGACGAGGATTCCCACGACGAGGCCCAGCAGGAGCGTCGGCAGGGTCTTCACGGGCATCTCGGTGCCCATCGGGCGGTGCTCGGCACGGATCCCGGACGCCCGCCGTCCGACCCAGACCTTGGCGAGCATGGCCGCGAGCGCCAGGAGCAGCACGTAACCGATCCAGGTCCGGATTGTCTCGCTGGCCTCGTCGGTCGTCAGCACGCGACCGAAGATCGCCGATCCGAGCAGCACACCCGGCACGGAGCCGGCGGAGAGCCAGCCAACCAGCCCCCAGTGGACGGTGCGGGCCCGGATGTGGACGAGGGCCCCGACCGGCTTCATCACGGCCGAGGCGACGACGTCACTGGATACCGCAACGGTGGGTGGCACGCCGAACAGCAGAACGAGCATGGGGGTGACCAGGGCCGCGCCCCCCATGCCGGTCAGCCCCACCATGAGCCCGGCGACCAGGCCGCCCAGGGACAGCGCGAGGTTGATGTCGCCGATGCTCACGACGTCACCTTAACGAGGCCGACGGGCTTTTCCCATTTAACAGGCAGGGTTAGATGGGAAAGCCTCTCCGGCGAGGCTAGGCACCGGCCGGGGAGGGCCACCGATCGCGACCGAAGGGGTCCAGCAGCTCGACCACGTCCCCCCGGTAGCCGGCCCCCGGTGGCACCACGGCGATCGCATCGGCGCGGGCCCAGCCCTCCAGCCCCACGGGTCCGCTGTGCGGAAGCGGTCGGGCCTGGGTGGCGGCGCTCGACACCTCGAGGCGGACGGGGACGAGGGCCGTGTCGTCCGCGAAGTCGGCCGGGATCACGTCATCCATGAGGACCGCCGATCGAGGCTGCCCGCTGACGGCGTCCGAGCGCAACGATCTGATCAGGGGGCTGGCCAGCGTGACCAGCCCGGCCAGGGCCGAGGTGGGCTCGCCGGGCAGGCCGATGATGAACCGGCCGTCCGGCAGCTTCGCCAGGAGCATCTGGGCGCCGGGCGTGACCGCGACCCCGTCGACCAGCCACCGGGCGTTGAGGTCGCCCAGCACGCGGCGCAGGTGATTGTCCGGCCCCGGCGCGGTCGAACCCGTGGTGACGAGGATGTCCACGTTGGCATCGTCGATCTCCTGCAGCAGCAGGTCCGGGCTGTCGGGCGCCCGGACGGCCGGGTTGCCCCGGGCCCCGAGCGCCCCCACGAAGGTGGGCACCGCGTGTCCGAGGGCGTCGCGGACCCGACCCTGCCGCGGCAGTCCGCTGGCGAGCAGATGCGATCCGAGGACCAGGACGCCGACGATGGGCGGTCGGACGACGTCGAGGTCGTCCAGGCCGCGTGCGGCCGCCAGGGACAGCACTCCGGGCGTGACGATCTCCCCCGCCGGGACGAGCCGGTGACCGGCCACGGAGACCGTGCCCTGCCGGACGATGCCCTCACCGAGGTCCGGTCGCACCCGCTCGTCGGGAATCCCGGTCAGGGGATCGTGCTGCATGACCTCGGGGCGCCCGTCGGGCCGCTCGCGGACGGTGGCGTTCTCCCGCGCGATCACCGCGTCGGTGTGCCGCGGCACCGCCATGCGCTGCTCGAGCGGCGCCGCCCAGCCGGGGGTCAATACGTCCAGGTCGTCGACCAGCCACGGGCCCTCTCCGCACACGGCGAACCCGGTCACGGCCGCGCTGTCTGCGGCTGGGTCGTCCTGAACGGTGACCAGGTCGCGGTCCAGCACGCTGCCGCCCGCCTCGTCCAGCCGGGCCTTCGCGCCGGGCAGCGGTCGACCGGCCGTGGCGGCCACGTGCCGCGCCTGCTGCCAGGGCAGGACCCCGTCCAGCCCCATGGTGCTCACGGGCTCATGCTCGCACGACAAAGCCGCACGGTCCCGGGGAATGGGCCGCGCGGCTTTGTCGTGGTGCTGTCAGCTGGACTTGGTGTTCGACTGTGCGGCGGGCGCGGGTGCCGGTGCCGGCTTGGATGCCGGTGCGGGCTTGGATGCCGGTGCGGGCTTGGCCACCGGCTTCGATGCCTGGGACGAACCGGACGGCTTGCTCGGGGCCGAGCCGCCGGACGAGCTGGAGCTCGGCGCGACGTACGTCGACACGGAGGCCGACGCGGCCGCCTGCTTGGCCGCGAGGCGAGCCGCCTGGCGCTTGAGCTTCTTCGCCGTCTTGACCAGCTTGGCCCGGTAGGCGTCGAGGCGGTCCTTCTCTGCCGCCAGCTGGGCAGCGTAGGTGTCGAGCTGGGCCTCGGTCAGGCCGCTGGCCGTGGTCGGCTCGGCGACGGTCTCCACCGCCAGCGTCGGGGCGGGCGCCGCGACGGCGGCGGAGGACGTGTCCTCCGAGTCGCTCGTCTCGTTCGCCTCGATCGTGCGGGCGCCGATCAGGCCGACGAGTCCGACGCAGGTGGCCGTGGCCAGGCCCGCTGACAGGATCCGCTGGGGGGTCGAGGACCCGCTGAGGGGGGCGCGGCTGTGCCGCCTGGCGCTAGTCATCGTCGCCCTCATGCTCGTCGCCGTGATCCTCGCTGTGCTCCTTCTCGTGGTCGTCGCTCTCGTGGTCGTCGCTCTCGTGGTCGTCGTCGTGACTCGAGGCGGTCGCGGCCGGTGCGGCAGGGGCGTCCTTGACGGTGACCCAGTCGATAGACGGTGCCGTTCTTGCGAACGACGAAGCCGGTGAGGACGGAGCCGTCCGGACGCTCGACGGTGACGGCGTAGACGGCCTTGCCGTTGTGCGTGGTCTTCGAGACCGACTGCACGGTCTTGGCCTCCGCAGCCTTGAGCACGATCGAGGCCGCCTGTGACGAGGAGATCTCGCTGACCTGGGGGGCCTTGGTCTTCTGTGCGGATCGGCTTGCTCTTGCTGGGCTGGCTCTGGGGGGCCGAGTACTGCTGCGCAGGTGCGGCGGCGACCTGCTTCTGGACGGTCACCTTCTTGTTGCTCACCACGGGGATCTCGGGAAGCGGCTCGCTGGTCAGGGACGGGAGCGACTCCGGGGTGGCCGTGGCGCTGGGCTCCGGCGACTCGCTGGGCTCTTCCGTGGCCGCCTCGGTGGTCGCTTCCGCGGTACTGCCCGCGGCGACCAGGGCGACGGTTGTCGATTCGGGCGCGTTGCTCGACGCCGCGTTGATCACTGCGACGCTGGCGACGGAGCCGGCGATGAGAACACCTCCTGCTGCGACGACGGTGGCGATGATGCTGGACCGTTGCATGTTGTTCTCCTTGAATCGGAAGCTGTCGTTGCGTCTGGACCATTTGTTTGCTCTGGTCATGACGCTAAGGTGACCGCCCCCAGATGCGCCCCAGCGGGAGGTTAAGTGGCGGTAAGGCGTTCCGGGTCGCTGCCAGCGACCGGTCGGGAGGGGCCGGGAGCAGGGACGAAGCCCCGGGCCAGCAGGCCCATCACGATCAGCGCCGTGCCCGCGAACAGGAGGCCCAGGGACCACTCGGAGAGGGCGTCGGTGCCGGCCAGCACGTAGTGGGCGGTGGCGATCGGCCATGCGGCATAGGCCAGCAGGTGGACCCGCTTGAACCACCGGTTCCCGACCAGGCCCATCTTCGCGCGGATCCTGCCCAGGAAGGTGACCGGCACCAGGATCCAGAAGGCGACTGTGCCCAGGGCCACGGCGAAGGTCTGCCAAGGCGCCGTCCCGGGGACGAGGATCTGCAGCACGGTGAAGCTCACGGCGGGATCGATCAGGAGCAGGGCCATGTGCACCAGGAGGAATCCGAGGGCGATGGCGCCGAGCCAGCGGTGCAGGTCGAGCAGGCGCATGGGCGCGGCCACCCGCCCGAGGACCTGGGTTCGCAGCAGGATGCCCCAAAGGACCACCGCGGTGAGCAGCCCCCAGGCGGTGAGGCCGGTGGCTCGGATGCCCAGCCAGGTCCAGGGGATGTCACCCATCGTTGCTCTCCTCGTCGGTGTGGATCTCGTCGGTCTCGGTCAGCAGGATGCCGGTCATGCCGTGCTCGTCCAGCCATCCTGCCGCCTTCGACGGGGGCCAGGAGAAGGGCGGTCGTCGGCATGGGTCTCGGCGTCGCAGGCGCTGGCGGCGACGACGGTGACCTGAACGAGCGGGCTCGTGCTCATCGCGCCGGTCCGAGGGTCGATGACGTGGTGGCGTCGGCCCTGGGCCCAGCGCCGCTTCAGGGTGGTCGAGGTGGCGATGCCCAGCCGGTCGGTGCCGATGGGGAACTCCAGGAGGCGCAGGAGCCGGTCGGGGTCGTCGGCGGGGCGCCGCTCGTCCTCGAGGCCGATGGCCCACGGCTCGTCGTCCCCGGCGATGCCGGCGATGGAGATGTCGCCGCCCAGGTTGACCAGCACGCCCTGCGCGCCGGCCGACCACAGTTCCTCGGCGATCACGTCGGCAGCCAGGCCCTTGCCGATGGCCCCCGGATCCAGTCCCACGCCGGGCGGGAGGCTGACGGTCATGGCAGTCGCTGTCCACGGTGACGCCGGACATGCCCGGAGCGGCGGCCAGGTTCACGTCGGCCACCGATGCGGCCGGACGGGCCAGCACCTCGGCGAAGTCGACGTCGTAGCCCAGGGAGCGCATGGACGTCAGGACGGTTGGGTCGAAGAGGCCCTCGGTGGACTCCCAGGCATGCTGCATGCGTTGCGCCAGGAGCAGCATGTCGGGCGACACCGGCTGGGGGCCGCGGCCCGCCGACGCG
The DNA here is from genome assembly GCA_963700745.1 of uncultured bacterium. Lineage (GTDB taxonomy): Bacteria > Actinomycetota > Actinomycetes > S36-B12 > S36-B12 > UBA10649. The sequence goes on from CAVOYT010000001.1 coordinate 39,024, forward strand.
TTCAGGTGGCTCAGTTCGCTGGACGGGCGAAAGCGGCTCCAGGACTGCTCCAGGATCTCGACCCGCTCGCGCGCCAGGGCCAGCAGCTCACCGCCGACGGGCTCGGGCGCCACCACGAGGACGTGGCAGTCGGTGCCCATCGCCCGGAAGCGGTGCTCCGGCATCAGCTGCTCTTGGTCTGCGACTGGGGCTTGGGGGCGGGCGCGGGCTTGGATGCGGGCTTGGGCTTTGCAGCGGGCTTCGGGGCCGGCTTCGCGCGGCTTGGCGGCCGGCCGTGAGGCGGTGCTCGTCGCGGCCGGAGCGGTCGACTTCGCGGCCGGAGCGCTGGAAGCCGCGGCCACGCGAGCCTTCAGCTTCTTCGCGGTCTTCGTGAGCTTGGCCTGGTAGGCGTCGAGCTTCGCCGCCTCGGCCTGGAGCTGGGCCGCGTAGTCGTCGAGCTGGGCCTCGGTCAGTCCCGCCGAGGACACGACCTCGCCGGCGACGACTAGGTCCTGCGTGCTCGACGTCTCCGACGATGAGTCGGCGGCCGCGCTCTGCTCGATGCTGCGGACGCCGATGACGCCGACGAGCCCGACGCACGCGGCGGTGGCCAGTCCGGCGGAGACCACCCGGTCGGCCGTGGAGCGGCCGCGGCGGGACCGCATCGGGGCTGACTGGTAAGGGGAGTTCGTCATCGTGAGTGGTCCGTTCGGGGAAGTCTGACGCGGGTCTGTCCCGCACTATCGAAGGTAGAGATGCCGCAACAGCGACGACCCACGACGAGGTTAAGCCGGAGTAAGTTGTCCGATCCCGTTGTCGGGGCGAACACTGCGAGCCCCGTCAGGGGGCCGATCGTGCCACGATGGGGTCATGAGAGTGCTCGTCGTCGAGGACGACCCGGCCGTTGCCGAGCCGTTGCTGGCCGGCCTCCAACGCAACGGCATCGAGACTGATCACGTCGTGTACGCGAGCCAGGTGCTCGCCGCGGCGCAGAATGCTGACGTCGTGCTGCTCGATCTGGGCTTGCCGGACGGGGACGGGCTCCAGGTTCTCCGGGAGCTGCGCAAGTCCTCGGACGTGCCGGTCATCATCGCCACGGCGCGCGGTGACGAGACCGACCGCATCGTCGGGCTGGAGCTGGGCGCCGACGACTACGTCGTCAAGCCGTTCTCGGTGCGCGAGCTGGCCGCCCGTGTACGCGCGGTTGCGCGCCGTCGGCGCATCGACACCAGCCTGGACTCGGGGCGCCTGGTCGTCGACCGCCCACGGCACCGCGTGATTCTTGACGGCGAGGAAGTCGAGCTGACGGCGAAGGAGTTCGACCTGCTGGCGGTGCTGGCGGAGGAGCCGGGGCGCGCGGTGGCCCGGCAGGAGCTGTTCTCCCGGGTGTGGGACCCGGTCTGGGTGGGCACGGGCAAGACGCTGGACGTCCACGTCGCGTCCCTGCGCAAGAAGCTGGGTGACCCCGACCTGATCGAGACGGTGCGGGGAGTGGGGTACCGGCTGGCCGTGGACGACGCGTGACCCGACGCCTCGTGCTGGCGATGGCGCTGCTCGTCGCCGCCGTCGCCGTGGCGCTGGCGATCCCACTGGCCATCGTCGTCGCGAACGACCAGCGCGCCGCGTTCATCTCCAATCTCGAGGTCGACACCCTCACGACCGCGGCGAAGATGTCCGGTGAGCCGTTCCTCGACTGGGACAACACGGCGCAGGAGGCGGCGGCCACAACGGGTGCTCGCGTCGTCGTCGTCGACCCGCAACTCAATCTGCTGGCGGACAGCGACGACACCTCCCTGGATCGGCTGTTCGACCGCCCGGAGGTGAACGCCGCCCTGGCCGGCTCCCTGACGTCGAACGTGCGCACGTCCGTGACCCTCGGTGAGGACCTGCGGTTCGTGGCGGCACCGATCATCCAGAACTACGGCGTCGTGGCCGCCGTCCGGCTCTCCCTCCCCGAGTCGAACGTCACCCACGAGATCCAGGAGACCCAGCGCTGGCTGGTCGTGTTCGTGCTCACCGTGATGGTCGCGGCGGCGCTGGTCGCGTGGTGGCTGGCCCGCTCGATCGCCTCACCCCTGCGCAGTGTCGCGGCGGTGGCGGAGACCCTGCCGGACGACCTCGACCTGCGAGCGGATGAGACCCACGGACCGCCCGAGGTGCGGGCGGTGGCCAAGTCCCTCAACTCGACCGCCCACCGCCTGTCGGGCATCCTGCACCGCACCCAGCGCGTGGCCGCGGACGCCTCGCACCACCTGCGGACCCCGCTGACCGGAGTCCGGCTGCGACTCGAGGCGATCGACGACATCTCGGACCAGGACCAGGTGCAGCACGAGGCCCAGGCGGCCATGGCCGAGGTCGACCGACTGGCCCGGCGGCTCGAGCAGGTGCTGGCGCTGGCTCGCAGCGACGCCGGTGCCGGCCCCTTCGCCTCGCAGGCGGCGTCGGTGATCCTTCGCCAACGGATCGAGGCGGCATCCGGGATGTTCGAGGAGCGCGAGATCGCGCTCACCTCGACCCTGGCCCCAGGGGTCTTCGTCGCCGCGCCGGCCGGCGTCATCGCGCGGATCGTCGACGAACTGCTGGGCAACGCGCTGCAGTACGCCCGTTCGCGCGTGCACGTCGAACTCGATATCGCCGACCGGACCTCCGTCCTCACCGTCTCCGACGACGGCCCGGGCGTCCCCGAGGCGGAACGGGACGCGGTCTTCCAGCGCTTCACCCGGGGGAAGGAATCCGTGCCCGGGGGCAGTGGCCTCGGGCTCGCGCTCGTGCGCGAGTCGGTCGTCGGACTCGGGGGCAACGCGGTTGCCGAGAAGTCGAAGCTCGGCGGTCTTGCCGTCGTGGTGCGCATGCCGCTCATCGACCCGCCGGGGGGCCCGGTCCAGCTACCCGCTGTCGACCTAGGCTGCTGCCATGACCCAGACGGCCGACGTCGTGGTGGTCGGCGGTGGCATCGTCGGCCTTGCCCTGGCGGACGCGTGGCTGGCCCGCGAGCCGAAGGCCCGGGTGGTCGTGTACGACAAGGAGGACGGCCTGGCTCGGCACGCGTCCGGGCGCAACAGCGGCGTCCTGCACGCGGGCTTCTACTACGCCCCGGACTCCCTGAAGGCCCGGCTCACCCGTGACGGGAACGCGCTGCTGCGCGCGTTCTGCGACGAGGAGGGCGTGGAGGTCCGCGACACCGGGAAGGTCGTCGTCGCGACGTCGGAGGAGGAGCTGCCGGCGCTCGAGGAGCTGGCCCGCCGGGGCGACGCGAACGGCGTGAACGTCGAGCTGATCGACGAGGCGGGACTGGCCGACCTCGAGCCACTCGCCCGGACCGTCGGCCGGGCGCTGTGGTCGCCCACGACCGCGGTCGCCGATCCGGTCGCGGTCGTCGAGGCGCTGGCGGACCGGGTCCGCCGACGCGGGGGCCGCATCGTGCTGTCGTCCGAGGTGACCGGCGCGGGACCGGGCTGGGTCATGACGAGCAGCGACGGCCTCGTGCAGGCGGGGCACGTCATCAATGCCGCCGGGCTCTACGCGGACACCGTGGCGCACTGGTTCGGGGTCGGCGAGGAGTACCGCATGCTGCCGTTCAAGGGGCTGTACTGGTACTCGACCTGGCCGCCGGGTCAGCTGCGCCGTCACGTCTACCCGGTGCCGGACCCGCGCAACCCGTTCCTGGGCGTGCACCTGACAGTGACGGTCCAGGGTCGCGCGAAGGTCGGTCCGACGGCCATCCCCGCGCTGTGGCGCGAGGACTACGGCGGCCTGGACGGCTTCTCGTGGCGGGAGGCGTCCGGGATCCTGCGCGAGTACCCGACGTTCCTGCGCAGCCGCCACCACGACGTGCCGGGGCTGATGCGGGCCGAGCTCCCGAAGTACTCCCGGGCCTACCTGGTCAGGCAGGCGGCACGGCTCGTCCCGTCGGTGACGCCGGACGACTTCACCGTCCGGGGGCGGGTCGGCGTGCGCGCGCAGCTGCTGCACATGCCGACGGGACGGCTGGAGATGGACTTCGTCGTCCGGGAGGCCGATCGATCGACGCACGTGCTCAATGCCGTGTCCCCGGCGTGGACGAGCTCGCTGGCCGTCGGGCGTCACGTGGTCGACGGGATCCTCGACCGCTGACGTGCTCCTTGGCGGCGGCCCCGCTATGCGGGGAGGAGCCGTCCCATCCCGCTGTAGGTCCGCCCCCACCACGATCCCGAGATCGGGCTGATGCGCACGCCCTCGCCGTAGCCGGCCGCGTCGACCATGCGGCCGTTGCCGATGTAGATGCCGACGTGGTGGGCGCCGCCGCCGAAGAAGAAGACCAGGTCGCCGGGCTGGGCCTGGCTGCGCTTGACGCGCTTCACCTTGGCGTACTGGGCGCGTGACTGGTGCGGGAGCTGCTTGCCGGTGGCCACCTTGTACACGTAGCGGGTCAACCCGGAGCAGTCGAAGGCGGACGGACCGGTGGCGCCGGCGGAGTAGCGGTCGCCGATCTGCTTCTTCGCGACGGTGACGATCCGGGTACGCAGCGCCTGGACCTTCGCCGCCTGTGCCGCCTTTGCGGCAGCCTCCGCTAGACGAACGGATGCGACCTCGGTTCGTGCGGCCGCTCGTGCGGACGCGACGCGGATCGCGGCCAGCTCGGTGGCGAAGGCGGGTCCGGCGTTCATGATCGGCGCGTTCATGATCGGCGCGGTCGCCGGGGTCTGGGCCCGGGCGGCCGCCGGGACGATGAGGGCCGCCAGGCCGGCAACCAGCGAGGTGACGAGGACGGCAACCAGCGCAGTAGTCAGGCTCGGACGTTTCAGGCGCGCAGAACGGCGCACGGCAGCACTCCTTCGTCGGATTCGCCCCGTGGTCGCGATGACGTCTGCGACCGATTGGGTCCCCGGTACCGGGCCGTCCCGACGTTCGCGGGGGCCTGGACTCGGCAGGCTGGCGGCGCACGACGGGTGTCGTGTCGGAACCGGCAGCGAGATCGACGGTAGGTCAGCGATTGGATAACGGATCGATAACGTCCGATTGACGGACGCTGGCTGCAGGCGCTGTGGGAACCGTCACAGTTGACCCCATACGTCACATGAGTCACACCAGTAACAAGGTTGCCCATTCCCCCCTCAGGGGAGGTGGCGCGGCACTAGCGTCCGAATCGCGTCGAGGACAAGCACATCGAGCACGCCCACATCGAGCACAGGCACATCGATCACAGTGAGGGGTCACCCATGGACGACAGCGTTCGGCAGCACAAGTACGTCTTGACCGAGGATCAGATGCCGACGACCTGGTACAACATCATGGCCGATCTGCCGACCCCGCCACCGCCCCCGCTGCACCCGGGCCGCATGGACCCGGTCGGCCCGGATGATCTGGCCCCGCTGTTCCCGATGGACCTCATCCTCCAAGAGGTCTCCACCGAGCGGTACATCGACATCCCCGGCGGCGTGCTCGACGTGTACCGCCAGTGGCGGCCGTCGCCGCTGTACCGGGCCCACCGCCTGGAGAAGGCCCTCGGCACCCCGGCACGCATCTACTACAAGTACGAGGGCGTCTCGCCTGCCGGCTCGCACAAGACGAACACCTCCGTGCCGCAGGCGTACTACAACAAGAAGGAAGGCACGACCAAGCTGACCACCGAGACCGGGGCCGGCCAGTGGGGGACCGCACTCGCGTTCGCCTGCGCGCTGTACGACATCGACTGCGAGGTGTGGCAGGTCGGCGCCTCCTATGACGCGAAGCCCTACCGCCGCCTGATGATCGAGGCGTTCGGCGGGCGCGTCCACCGGTCCCCGTCCGACGTGACCGAGATCGGCCGGGCGCTCGCCGCGGACCCGAAGAACTGGTCCGGCTCGCTGGGCATCGCGATCTCCGAGGCCGTCGAGGTCGCCGCCAGCGACCCCAACACCCGGTACGCCCTCGGCTCGGTCCTGAACCACGTGCTGCTGCACCAGACGATCATCGGTCAGGAGGCGCTGCTGCAGATGGAGATGGCCGGCGATACCCCGACCCTCATCGTCGGCTGCACCGGCGGCGGCTCGAACTTCGCGGGCCTGTCCTTCCCGTTCCTGCGCGAGAAGATGGCCGGGCGCATGGATCCGCGCATCCTGGCGGTGGAGCCGGCCTCCTGCCCGTCGCTGACCAAGGGCGTCTACGCCTACGACTTCGGCGACACCGCGGGCATGACCCCGCTGATGAAGATGCACACCCTGGGTCATGACTTCATCCCCGATCCCATCCATGCCGGTGGCCTGCGCTACCACGGGATGGCACCGCTCATCTCGCACGTCTACGAGTCCGGTCTCATGGAGGCCATCGCCGTTCCGCAGACCGAGTGCTTCTCGGCCGCCGTCCAGTTCGCTCGGACCGAGGGCATCGTGCCGGCTCCCGAGCCGACCCACGCGCTGGCCATGGCCGTCCGCGAGGCGCTGAAGGCCAAGGAGACCGGCGAGGAGACGGTGATCCTCACGGCACTGTGCGGGCACGGCCACTTCGACCTGGCGGCGTACGACGCCTATCTCAGTGGCTCGATGCTCGACGAGGAGGTCTCGGACGAGCGCTTCGCCGAGGCGCTGCAGACGCTCCCGCAGGTGGCCGGACAGACCTGATCTAGTCGCGAAGGCCCGGTGCACTCCTGGTGCACCGGGCCTTCGCACGGTCGCGTTCGCCGTGCGTCGATCCCAGCGGAAAGTAGGGTGACGCTCGTGAGCACGCCCACGCCCCGCGCGGCCCTCGCCAAGGGGCTCATCTTCGTGGGCGCCGCCACCATGATCGGGAACGGCGCTGCCTACCTGCTGAGCATGATCGCGGCTCGGGTGCTCAGCCCCGCGGACTTCGGCGCTCTCGGCGCCCTTCTCGGCCTGCTCGTCATCATCAGCACGGTCGGCATCGCCACCCAGGCCTTCACCGCACGCCGCGTGGCGGTCGCGACGTCCGATCGTGCCGCCGTCGAGGGCGAGGCCATTCGACTCTCCGTCATCGTCGGAGCGGCCATCGCGGCCGGCGGGCTCCTGGTGGCGTGGCCGGCGAGCATGCTCTTCCAGATCCCGGTGCTCGCTGTCGGCACCGGCATCGCGTCCATTGGGTTCGTGGTCATCGGCTCGGCGGCCATGGGCATCGCCCAGGGCCGTGAGGAGCACGTCCGCCTGTCCTGGGCCTTCATCGCGAACGGCGTCGGCCGGGCCCTTGGCGGCATCCTCGGTGTGCTGGTCCTGCAGAGTGTCACCGGCGTCGGGATCGGTGTGCTCGTCGGCTGCGCCGTCGGCGCCGGGATCGCCTACTGGCTCATCTGCCCGCGAGCGTGGTCTCCGCGTGTGTCGGCTGGCGTCCCGTCGGAGTTCGGTCACGTCGTGCACGCCCTCGCCGTGCTGTTCACCCTGACCAACGTCGACGTGCTGCTGGCTCGCATCTTCCTCACCGAGGACCTGTCCGGTGCCTACGCCGTCGGCGTGCTCCTGGCGAAGATCGCGTTCTTCCTGCCCAACGCGATCCTCATCGTGCTGTTCCCGAAGATGACGGGCGGTCGTTCCAGCAGGACCGTCTACCTGGCCACCGGGCTCACGGCCATCGTCGGACTGGTGATCACCGGCTTCAGCTTCTTCTTCGGCGACCTCGTGATCCGGATCCTGGGCGGTGCCCAGTACGCGGAGCTCGGCTCGGAGGCCTGGCTGTTCGCGCTCGAGGGCTCGGCCTTCGCGCTGGTCCAGGTGCTCCTGTACGCGCGCCTGGCGACCCAGGACCGCAGTGCCGTGATTGCCGTGTGGGTGGCGCTGGTCGTCCTCGTGACCGTCATCACTCTCTGGCGCCACGACTCGGTCGTCGAGATCGTGACGACCGTGGTTGCGGTGTCCCTGGTCCTGACGGCGGTGGGGCTGGTGATGGACCGGCGGCAGTCGCCCGGCGTGCCGATACCGGTGGAATCGGCGGAGTAGTCCGTTGCGTGTCCTTGGCGTCGAGGATCACAGCAGGTGCTGCCGGGCCCACCTCCCCAACTCCTCCGCGCACCAGTCGATGCTCTCCCGCCACGAGCGTGAGGCGCCCTCGCCGGCCGAATCGCTGACCTGCTTGACCAGCGTCACGGGCACGCCGGCGACGAGCGCGGCCCGGGCGATCGCGTACCCCTCCATGTCGACGAGGTCGGCGTTCACGGCGAGGCGCGCTCGGGTCGCGTCGTCGGCCACGAACACGTCGCCGGTCACCAGCCGGGCACCGCTCGGCGCCAGGTGGACGGGCTCGCCGAAGTGGAGACCGGACAGCGCGAACAGCGCTGCGTCGTCGAGATCGTGCTGCGCGACCGATGAGATCACGTGCGTGCCGGAGATCTCGTCGCGCAGGGCTCCCGCAGTTCCCAGATTGACGACGCTGCTGGGCGAGTGTTCGGCGAGGATGACGGACACGGCGATGGCAGCATTCACCTTGCCCGCCCCGGTCACCAGGACGGGCAGTTCGCTGACGTGCAGATGGGCAGCCTCCTCCTCCAGCGCGACGACGAGCAGCGGGAGATCGGGCGAGATGGTTCGATGGAGCCGCATAGCAGGAACCGTAGTGACGGGTCGGGAGGAATGAGTGGCAGACGCTGAGGCGCCCGTCGTCCCCGATCCCGGGACCCCCGCCCCTCGCACGCCGCGCCCCGGCGCCGCTGGCGGACCGTCCTGCTGGTGGTGGGAGTGGTCGTCCTCGTCCTGCTGGCGGCGGGCGCTGGAGCGGTCGTGGGCCGCACCACCGCCCCTGGACCGGACATCGTCGTCGCACCCGGGCCAGTGGTCGAGGAGTCGCCCGAGGCAGAGCGCCTGCCGCTCGGGAACGCCCCCAGCTCCGAGCCGACCCCGGAGGCCACTCCGACCGCGACCCCGGCCCCCCAGCAGGTCATCGTCACGCCGGTCCAGCCGACCGATTGGCCCGCGATCCTGTCCGCGGCTCCCGGCCTGGACGACACCGAGACCACGGCCAGCGGATACCGCCTCGTGAACGGGGGCATCAGCGGCGCCCAGGTCGCCGGCGTCCTGGGCTCGGTGTTCGGAGCCTTCGGCACCCCGGTATCCGACGGCGACTCCTGGGTCGTCGGATCGGAGGGTGGCCCCACGGTGACCGTGGACAACGACCCCCTGGTGTCATGGCGGTTCGAGGACCCCTCGCGCGTGACGCCTCCGGCGACCGGGCCCCCGATGACGCCGGAGCGGGCCCTCGGCCTCGCCACGCTGCTCCTGGGCAGCATCGGCGTCGACACGGCGTCGGTGGACTGGCAGGTCGACCGCTTCGCCGACGCGATGCAGGTGACCGCGTGGCAGCTCGTGGCGGGAGCTCGGACGCAGCTCGCCTGGCGGGTGGGATTCGACGCGGCGGGTTCCGTGGCAGAAGCATCCGGGTTCTCGGCGGGATTCGAGGAGGTCCCGGAGTACCAGGTCGTCGGCGCAGCGACCGCCGTGGAGCGCTCGGGCCAGCCGAGATGGACCGCCATTCCTCCCCGCCTGATCACCGGTCCGCCTGAAGACGCAGGTCCGAACCCGTCGGCGACCGCCTCGCCAACAGCGGCTCCGCCGCTGCCCGGGCTGAGCGTGCCGGTGCACGACGTGACGGTGACGGGTGCGGAGCTGGGACTGGCTCAGTACTGGCAACCGGACGGGGGCCTGCTGATCCTGCCGGCCTACCGGCTGGCTGGCGAGGACGGCAGCAGCTGGTCGCTGCTGGCGGTCGGCGACCAGTACGTTGCCTTCGTGAATCAGCCCTACCCGGCCGCGGATTCGACGACGCGTTGACACTACGGTTGGCCTGCACAGGCGAGGTGGCAGAGCGGCCGATTGCAGGCGCCTTGAAAGCGCCCGAGGGGAAACCCTCCGGGGGTTCAAATCCCTCCCTCGCCGCGAAGCGGCGCTCCCGGATTTGGGAGGAGCCGAAGGCGACGGCTCCCTCCCTCGCCGCGAAGCGGCGCTCGGGGAACCGGAGGCGCGCTGTTCGACGGCTCCCTCCCTCGCCGCATGATCGGCGACGTCGCGCTCGTCGCCGTCGACATCGTCTTCGTCGTTGCGGTGTCGATCGGCATGGGGGCGTGGGCGCCTCGCTGGCCCGCGTCCTGGCTTGGCCACGACACCTTCCCGCTGCACCTGTGGCCGTGGGAGACGGTCTCCTTCTACCGTCGTCTCGGGGTGGGGCGGCTGGCGCGTCGGCTGCCCGAGCTCGGCTCGACGTTCGGCGGCGCGAGCAAGGACCGACTGCCCGGGACCTCCGCGATCGACATGGGCGCCTACCTGCGTGAGGTGCGGCGGGCGGAATGGGTGCACTGGATCTCCGTCGCCAGCAGCCTGCTGCTCTTCGCCTTCAATCCCTGGTGGCTCGCACTCGCCTTCGTCGTCGTCGTGACGGCCGGTAACCTCCCCTTCATCGCGGTCCTGCGCAACAATCGACTGCGAATCCAGCGCATCATCGACAGGGACGGCAGGCGAACATGACGTCATCGGCTCAGGCCTTCGGAGTGCGATCCATGGTGGCGCCGCTGCGTCGCGTGGCCGTTCGCCCCCCTTCCCCCCGCGGCGACTACGCGGCCGCCCACTGGGCCCAGCCGGTCGACCTCGATCTGCTTCGCGACCAGCACGCGAGATTCGTCGCCCTCCTGGGGAAGCTCGGCTGCCAGGTCGAGGTCCTGGATCCCGTCGACGACATGCCGGACGCGTGCTTCGTCTACGACCCGGCGTTCGTGGTCCCGACGGGGGTCATCGAGTTCCGCGGGGCCAAGACCGCCCGCGCCGGCGAGCCTCCCCTGCTGACCACGCAGCTGGAGGACCTCGGGATCCCGGTCGTCGGCCGACTGACGGCGCCGGCGACGGCCGACGGCGGGGACATGTTCTGGCTCGACGAGGACACCCTGGCGATCGGACGCGGCTACCGCACCAACCAGGCCGCCCACGATCAGATCCGGGCGATCCTCGAGCCGCTCGGCATCACGGTGGAGACGTTCGACCTGCCCCACGACCTGGGACCCGAGTACTGCCTGCACCTGATGTCGGTGGTGTCCCCGGTGCGTGAGAACCTCGCCGTCGTCTACGAGCGCCTCGCTCCGGTCGCCCTGCTGCAGGCACTGGCTGCGCGGGGCGTCGAGATGGTCCCGGTCCCGGAGGAGGACTACCTGTCGCTCGGCTGCAACGTGCTGGCGGTCGCCCCGAGCGTCGTCGTCATCGCCGAGGGCAACGACGCGACGGCGAAGGCACTGCGAGACCACGGCGTCGAGGTGCACACCTACGCGGCCAGCGAGATCAACAAGGGCGAGGGCGGTCCCACCTGCCTGACCCGCCCGATCCTGCGCGGCTAGCGTGCTCGCCGGGCGTCGTCCGCTGGGTCCAGGCGAGCTACCCCTATGCCGTGCTGCGGCGGTTCCTCGATCTGGAGTTGCTCGACCGGTCCTTCGGGCTGGCGGCGCAGGTCTTCGTGGCGCTGCTCCCGCTCGTGATCTTCGTCGTTGCGGTCTTCACCGCCGACGACAATCAGCTGATTGCGGAGCAGGCGATCGAACGGTTCGGCCTGGCCGGTGCCGCCGACGCAGCGGTGCGCACGCTCCTCACTCCGCCGCCCGGTGTCAGGACCGTCTCCTGGCTGGCGATCCTGCTCATCAGCCTGTCGGCCTTCGCCCTCTCCCGCCGGATATCCCGGGTCTACGCGTCCATCTTCGGCCTCCCATCCCTACTCCGGTCACAACTGTGGCGAGGACTGGTGTGGATCGTGCTCCAGCTGGTGCTGTTCGTCAGTGCCTCGTTCCTCCGGACCCTTGACCGCCAGTTCGGCGCCATCGTCTCGACCATCGCGATCGTGGCCTTGCTGACCGTGTGGTTCTTCGGCGACATGGCCGGCTACCGCCTGCTCGTGCCGACTGTCCCGCGGCATCTGCTGGTGCCGAGCGCGATCCTGAGTACCGTCGGTCGCGTCGGGGTCGGGCTGTGGGCGACCATCTACATGCCGAGGACTCTGTCCGAGCAGGCCGAGCAGTTCGGGCCCATCGGGGTCACCTTCGCCCTGTTCACCTTGATGCTCGTCAGCGTCGTCGTGAATCTGGTGGCCCCCGTGATGGCGACCGTCTGGGACGAGCGAAGCCGGGGCCTGGCCCCTCGAGTGGCGATTCCCGAAGGTGACTCAGCCCTCGAGTGACGCCGTGTCGATCACGAACCGGTACTTGACGTCGCTGGCCACCACACGGTCCCAGGCCTCGTTCACCTGCTGCACGTCGATCACCTCGACGTCGCTGCCGAGGCCGTGCTCGCCGCAGAAGTCGAGCATCTCCTGCGTCTGGGGAATGCCGCCGTTGTTGGTCCCGGCCAGGCGACGGCGCGCCGCGGTCAGGGTGAACGGGCTGACGGTGAGCGGGTTCTCGGGCAGGCCGACCATCACCATGGTGCCGTCCAGGCCCAGGAGCCGCATGTAGGGGTCGATGGAGGTCACCGAGCTCGCGGTGTTGATGATGAGGTCCAGTGAGTTGTTGGCGGCCCGCATGGCCGCCTTGTCGCTGGACAGGACGAAGCGGTTGGCACCCAGTCGGTATCCGTCGTCCTCCTTGCCCGGGGAGTGGCTGATGAGGGTGACGTCGGCCCCCATCGCCGCGGCGATCTTGACGCCCATGTGGCCGAGGCCGCCGAGCCCGACGATGCCCACCCGCACCCCGGGACCGGCCTTCCACTCGGCCAGCGGCTGGTAGCAGGTGATGCCGGCGCACAGCAGGGGCGCGGCGACGTCGAGCCCGAGCGAATCGGGAAGGCGCAGCACGTAGTGACCGTCCACCACGATGTGCGTGGAGTACCCGCCGTAGGTCGGGGTGGTCTTGTCGCGCTCGAGGCCGTTGTACGTGGGGGCCACGTGCCCAGTGCAGTAGCACTGCTGCCCCGCGAGGCACGCCGCGCACTCCCGGCACGAGTCGACGTAGCAGCCGACCCCGACGCGGTCACCCGGCTGCACGTTGGTCACGTTGCTGCCGACCGCCGTGACGATCCCGGCGATCTCGTGCCCCGGCACCATCGGGAAGATGGACGTGAACCACTCCTCGCGTGCCTGGTGGATGTCCGAGTGGCAGATGCCCGCGTACTTGATGTCGATGGCCACGTCGTCCGGTCCGACCTCGCGGCGCGAGACCACGAAGGGCTCGAGGGGCGCGTTGGCGGCGGGGGCGGCGTAGGCACGGACGTCCATGGAGGTTCCTCACGTCGGGGTCGGGGGACCCATTCTGTCAGTGGCACCTTCGGCCGGGACGCGGATGTCAGCCCGAGAACAGGTCCTCCAGGACGCCGCGCATCACGGCGCCGCTGACGTCTGTGCCGGTCCACAGCCGCACGGCGATCACGGCCTGGTTGACCAGCATCCCGAGCCCGTCCAGCGGCACGCAGTCCCGCTCCTCGGCCATCGCGAGGAAGCGGGTGCGCGGCGGGTTGGCGACCACATCGGCCACGACCGTCCCCGGCTCCAGCGATTCCGGAGAGACGTCGGGCATGTCGGCCTCCATCGGGTGGAATCCGATGTTGGTCGCGTTGATGAGGACCCCGGTGCCGTGCGGGACATGCAGTGACGGGGTCCACGGCAGGTAGCGGCCGGCGGCGGGCGTGCGCGTGTCGATGAGATCGGCAAGTGCCTGGCCGCGTTCAGCGGTTCGGTTCACGACGGTGATGCTGCGGGCCCCGGCGAGCGCCGTCTCGACGGCGATGGCGCGGGCGGCACCCCCGGCGCCGAGCACCACGACGTGCTGCCCGGCCGGATCGGTTACCCCTCGCAGGGACGCGACGAACCCCTGCCCGTCGGTGTTCTCGCCGATCAGCCGGCCATCGCTGATGACGACGCAGTTGACGGCTCCGATGATCTCCGCGGACGGCGCCAGCTCGTCCAGGTGCTCGAGCACTGCCACCTTGTGCGGGATCGAGCAGTTGAAGCCGATCCAGCCCATGGCGACGGCGCCGCGGACCGCGGCAGCGAGGTTCTCGGCGGGCACTTCGCAGTTGAGGTAGCGGCAGTCGAGCCCCGCATCCGCGTAGGCGGCCTCCATGATCGCCACCGTCGGGTTCTGCGCGGCCGAGGTCGCGAACGAGCCGGTCAGGCTGCTGAGGAAGCTGGTCTCGGGCATCGTGACCTCCGGTCGAGTGGGGTTTCACGAGCGTATCGGGGGACCTGAATCCGTGGTGTCGGTGCAGCAGAATGGAGCCATGACGATTCGCGTGGGCGTCATCGGCGCCGGCAACATCGGAACCTCACATGCGCGTGACCTGGCCTCCCGCGTGGCGGGCTCCACGGTGACCGCCATCTACGACTTCGACGCCGCTCGAGCGGCAGAACTGGCGCAGGAGCTTGGTGCCAGGGCGATCCCGACGTACGAGGGGCTGATCGCAGCGGACGAGGTCGACGCCGTGCTGATCGCGTCGCCGGACCACGTCCATGCGGAGCAGGCACTGGCCTGCCTTGCGGCGGGAAAGCCGACGCTGTGCGAGAAGCCGCTGGCCCCCGTCGAGGCCGATGCCCTGGCCGTCTTGGACGCTGAGGTCGCCCTGGGCCGCAGGCTGATCATGATGGGCTTCATGCGCCGGTTCGATCCCGGGTACCTCGAGCTGAAGGCCCAGCTCGGACCCGAAGGGATCGGGGACCCGCTCATCGTCCGCAACGCGCATCGCAATGAGGTCGCCCCGTACGGACTCGACAGCGCACTGAGCATCACGAATGCGGCGATCCACGAGATCGACATCAACCGGTGGCTCACGGACGACGAGTACGCCTGGGTGCAGGTCGTGACCGGGCGGTCGGGGCCGCTGACCCCGGACGGCCAGCATGATCCGCTGTTCATCCTCATGCAGACCCTGCGGGGGACGATCGTCGAGGTGGAGATGTTCGTGCAGTCGCAGATCGGCTACGAGGTCACCTGCGACGTCACGGGCGGGACCGGTATCGCCAACATGACCGACGGCCGCTACGTGAGCACGGCCAGCGCGCGGCACCGCGGCCGCAGCCTCCCGGCGCAGTGGCTCGGCCGGTTCGAAGACGCCTATCGGCTGCAGCTGCAGGGCTGGATCACGCACCTGATCACGGGCGGGCCGATGCCGGGCGCCAGCGTCTGGGACGGATACGTGGGCACTGTCACGGCGAACCGCGCCGTCGAGTCGCTGCGGACCGGTGAGCGGGTGCCGATCTCGCTTCCCGAGCGCCCGCCCCTCTACTCCTGACCCCCTGTCTGTTTCTCCCACAAAGCGGGAGAAACAGACAGATCCGGGCGGAGAGCGCCCGGATCTGTCCAGTGGTCCCACATTGTGGGAGAAACGGTTAGGTGACGGGGGTGAGCTGCTGCTCCTCCACGGGAACCGTCATGGCTCCGGTCATGATCGCCACCACGTCGTTCATGGTGTGCGACTGCGGCGTGACGACCGCGGCCCGCTTGCCGAGCCGGGCGACCTGGATGCGATCGGCCACCTCGAACACCTGCGGCATGTTGTGCGAGATGAGGATGACGGACAGTCCACGATCGCGCAGGTCCTGGATCATCTTGAGGACGCGAGCGGACTCGTTGACGCCGAGGGCCGCCGTTGGCTCGTCGAGGATGATCACCTGGCTACCGAACGCCGCGGCTCGCGCGACCGCCACCGCCTGGCGCTGACCGCCGGACAGGGTCTCGACCGCCTGGGTGATGTTCTGCAGGGTGCTGATGCCCAGGCTCTTCAGATGGGCAGCCGACTCCTCGCGCATGCGCTTCTTGTCCATCATGCGGAACACCGAACCAAGGATCCCGGACTTGCGCTCCTCGCGACCGAGGTAGAGGTTGCTCGCGATGTCCAGGGCCGGCGCGACCGCGAGGGTCTGGAACACCGTTTCGACGCCGTGCCGTCGCGCTTCGCTGGTGCTCTTGAACTCGACTCGCTCCCCGTTGACGAACATCTCGCCGGCATCCGGAATGTGAGCGCCCGAGAAGCACTTGATGAGCGTCGACTTGCCTGCGCCGTTGTCGCCGACGACGGCGAGGACTTCGCCCGGATACAGAGCGAGGTCTGCACCGTCCAGGGCGACGACACGACCGAAGGTCTTGACGAGATTGAGGCCCTGGACGACGGGGGTGACTGTCGTGGTCGCGGTCATGCTCTCACCTTCCTGATCCACTGGTCGATGGCCACCGCGGCGATCACGAGGACGCCGATCGCGAGGACCCGGTACGCCTGATCTAGGCCGGCCAAGGAGAGGCCGTTCTGGACGACGGTGATGATCAGCGCACCGATCAGCGTGCCGATCAGCGTGCCACGGCCTCCGAAGAGCGATGTCCCGCCGATCACGACCGCGGTGATGGTGTCGAGGTTGAGCAGTGGATCGGGGTTCGGGCTGGCCGATCCGACGCGGCCGATCGTGAGCCACGCCGCGATGCCGATGATGAGGCCCGAGACGACATACACGCTGAAGATGACTCGCTTGGTCGAGATACCAGAGAGCTCGGCAGCGTTGGGATCGTCGCCGACCGCGTACACGTGCAGGCCCCAGGCGGTGTTCTTCAGGACGTAGCCGACGATCACGTACATGAGCAGCATGATGATGACGCCGTAGAGCAGCTGGAACTCGCCGATCTGGAAGGTGTTGCCCAGCCACTTCATGGGGTCGGGCATCTCCTTGTTCTGGATCGTCCGAGCCTTGAACAGGATGAGAGTCAGGGCAGTGAAGACCGACAGCGTGCCCAACGTGACGATGAACGGCGGCAGGTTGAGGCGGACAATGAGGAAGCCGTTGATGACACCCGTGAGGACGCCGACGCCGATGCCGGCGGCGATCGCGAGGTAGGGGTTCTGCCCAGCGAAGGGCAGAACGTTGGAGGCGGTGGCAAACACCGCAAGGTTCGCCATCATCATCTGCGCGAGGGTGGTCGCGGCGCCGATACTCAGGTCGATGCCCGCGGTCAGGATGACCAGGGTCTGGGCGATCGCCAGCGTGCCAACCACGACGGTCTGCTGGGTCACGAACGAGATGTTCTGTGGCAGCAGGAAGCGGTCGTTCAGCAGATAGAAGATGATCACCGCGACCAGGAGAACGATCAGCGGGCTCAAGTACGGGTATTTGTGCAGCACTCCCTGAACGCGCTGCAGGGGCGTGCGACGCTCCATGAACTCTTCAGCCAGGTCCGCGGGCCCCGCGGATGCAGTGCTCACTTCAAGTGCCTCCCGACGCTTGTCGATGTGGTGGTGGCGACGTTATCCAATGGACACCAACGCGGGGCGGCAATCCGAGGATTGCCGCCCCGCGCCAGCGATAGCTCAACGCTAGAGGCCTAGCCCCAGGCGTTGTCGATGCAGTACTGCGCCGTCTCCTGCGGAGCCGCCGTCACCGTGTCCTGCGGGTCATCGGTGCAGAGGGTCACGCCGGTGTCGAAGAACTGGCCGTTGGCCGAGGTGTTCTCCGGGGGCGCGCCGCCGTCAGCGATGGCCTTGATGGCCTCGACGCCGAGCGAAGCCATCCGCAGCGGGTACTGCTGCGAGGTGGCCTGGATCTGGCCGGCCTGGACGCCCTGGACGCCGGCGAGGCCGCCGTCGACGGACACCACGAAGACATCCTCACCGATGGTCTTGCCAGCAGCCTCGAGGGCCGGGACAGCACCGAAGGCGGTGGGCTCATTGATCGTGTAGACCACGTTGATGTCGGGGTTCTTGGCGAGGCAGTTCTCCATGCCGGTCTTGCCGCCGGCCTCGTTGGCACCAGTGGCCTCGAGGCAGACGATCTCGTACTCGCCGCCAGCGCCGGTGGTGTAGTTACCGGTCGGTGCGGGGCTGGTCATGTCCTCGAGGGTCGGAACCTCGATGCCCATGCCGATCAGGAAGCCGTTCGCACGGCAGTAGTCGACGGAGACCACGCGGTCGTTGAAGATGACCAGCTCGGCGATGACCGCCTTGTCACCGTTCAACTTGCCAGCGGCCCACTGGCCAATGGCCTCGCCCGCGAGGCAGTTGTCCGTGGCGAAGGTGATGTCGACGACGTCCGGCGGATCGGTCGGCGTGTCAAGCGCAATGACATACAGACCAGCGTCGCGAGCCTTCGCGATGGAGTCGTTGACATTGACGGACATCGGCGTGATCAGGATTCCGGCCTGACCCTGGGCGATGGCGTTCTCGATGAGCTCGATCTGGCCAGCGTCGTCGCCTTCCTCCTTGCCGGAGCCGACGGTGAGGTCGACGCCATTGGCGTCGGCCGCCTCCTTCGCGCCCTTCTGCATGGCGACGAAGAACGGGTTGGTCGAGTCCTTGGTGATGAGCGAGACGGCAACGGTCCCGCCCTCAGGCATCGCGGACTCTTCGGCCGGGGCTGAAGACTCGGCCGCGGCCGCGGACTCGGCCGGGGCACTGGACTCCTCGGTCGACGAACCGGAGCTACAGGCCGCCAGGGTGACGGAGAGCACGCCTACTGCCGCGACGGCAGAGAAGGTGCGCCCGCGTGTCAAGCGGTTGATCATGTGGTGTCCCTTCGAAGGGTGGGTGGTTGTGACCCGAGGGCCATCTGCCTTGTCTATTCCGAGGCGGTGCCCCCGGCTAGCCGAGAGCGAACCTTGATACCGAACCGTTACGGTGATTGACCGCCGTTCCGGTGGAGCAGGCAGGGCAGGTGGTCCTCGTCGTTGTCAGGGCGCCGTTCTGCACGCCGCCCTGACAACGTTGTCTGAATTTCTAGTGGCTGAGGCATTTACCGTCAAGAGCAATGGTGTAATACTCCCGTTTCGTAATGACAACGTTATCTAGCCCGGATGAGGGTGCTGGCAGAGTGCGGTCCAGACCCACCATGCGCGAGGTGGCAGCTCTCGCCGGCGTGAGCCTCAAGACCGTCTCACGCGTGGTGAACCGTGAGGAGGGCGTCAGCCCCGAGCTCTCCGCGCGCGTCGTCCGCGCAGCCGAGCAGCTGGACTTCCGTCCCAACCTCACCGCCAGCAACCTGCGCCGATCCGATCAGCGCACCGGGACCATCGGCCTGCTCGTCGAGGATGTGGCCAACGAGTTCTTCTCGTCGATTCACCGTGGCATCGAGGAAGTTGCCCGAGATCGTGGAGTGGCGGTCATCGCCGCGAGCCTGGACCGCGATCCCGCCCTCGAGCGCGATCTGGTGGCCGCCTTCGCCTCCCGGCGGGTGGATGGCCTCATCCTCGCGCCCACGGCAACGGAGCAGGGGTACCTCACGAACGAACTTCGCAGCGGCTGGCCGATGGTCTGCATCGACCGGCGCCCACGGGGAGTGGAGATCGACGCCGTGGTCACCGACAATCGGGATGCCTCAGCGGCCGGCGTGGCGCACCTCATCGAACGCGGGCACCGCCGGATCGGCTTCATCGGAGGGCACGCCAACCTCTCCACCGAGCAGGCACGATTTGCCGGCTATGTGGACGCCATGGCTCAGGCGGGCGCAGCCGTGCGTCCGGAGTGGGTGCACCACGGAGCCGGCGACAGCGAGCAGGCGCGGATCGCGGCGCTGACCCTCCTGGATCAGGATCCGTCGCCGACGGCGATCTTCAGCGGCCAGAACCTGATCACGATGGGCACGGTCCGCGCGTTGAGGGAAAGGGGGCTCGCGCAGAGCATCGCCCTCGTCGGGTTCGACGACTTCGTGCTGGCGGACCTGCTGGAGCCAGCCATCACGGTGGTGGCGCAGGACGCCCGAGCGATCGGACACCTGGCCGCCGATCTGCTGTTCGCCCGCATGGACCGTCCTGGCGATCCGAGGCAGACGCATGTCGTGCGGTCGCACCTGGTCATCCGCGGATCGGGCGAGATCTCCCCGGAGTGACGGGGACTGCCGTCGTCAGTCGGTGAGCAGCTGCCACACCCTCGCTCCGCCGATCAGGGCCGCGGAGTTGGGGACGATGACGACGTCGTCGCCCATCTTGGTGAGCACCGTCGGAGTGATGTGGCGCGAGTTGCCGCCGCCGATGTAGAGGCGGTCCCAGAGGAACACTGGCCGCAGGCCTTCGACCATGCGGCCGACGCGGCGAGACCAGAGCGCGTCACCGAGCCGGCGCCGTTCGTGCTCGCCGATGTAGGTGTCGTACGACAGTCCCCATCGCACGGGGGCCTGGGACATCTCCATGTGGGGGGCGAGCCGACTGCCGTCGAAGAGGGCGAAGCCAAGGCCGGTTCCGAGCGTGATGACGAGCTCGAGGCCGACCCCGGAGATGACGCCGGCTCCGTGCACCTCGGCGTCGTTGAGGACCTTGACCTGTATTCCGAGGGCGTCGGACATCGCGGTCTGGACGTCGAACCCCTCCCACTCCTCGACCAGCTCGGGCAGGACACGGGTGCGGGGACCGGACTTCGTCACGTAGTGGGGCGTTGAGACGACGACCCCGTGGCGGATCATCCCGGGCATCCCGACGGTCGCCTTCTCGGCCTTCGGCAGCTGCGCCGCAAGGTCGACGAGGGTCTTGACGAACAGCTTCGTCGGGAGGGGGTAGGGGGTCGGCACCCGGATGGGATGGGCGCGCATCGTCCCGACCTCGTCGAGGACGGAGCCCTTGATGCCGCCGCCCCCGCAGTCGATCGCCAGAGTCGTCATGCGCTGCATTCTGCCGTGCCCGGGGCGGCTATTCTTCTCTGGCTGCCGCGAACGCTGCGCAGCGTGGAGGCGTCGCCTAGTCCGGTCTATGGCGCCGCACTGCTAATGCGGTTTGGGTCTTAACACCCATCGAGGGTTCAAATCCCTCCGCCTCCGCCACGCGGATGGGGTGCCCTGATGGGGTGCCCGATCCTGACTCGGTCACGGTCGAGGGGGATTTCTCAGGCCCTCACCGGGGCCGCTAGACTTCCCGACGGCCGCTCGCGGCCACGCGCCCGTAGCTCAACGGATAGAGCATCTGACTACGGATCAGAAGGTTGGGAGTTCGAATCTCTTCGGGCGCACACTGTGATGTCCCGGGTCATCCTTATCGGATGTCCCGGGACATTCCTGTCTCCTGAATGTGTCGCCCATGGGCAGGCCGCCTTCGCGCTGGCCCCATCGCGCAGTCGCCGTGTGTCACCATTCTGGACGGTCCCTACCGTTACCCCTGGACGGTCCCTACCGTTACCCGTGCGGCTGCATGCCCGACCGGGACCGCGACGAAGGGTGAGATCCGGATGCCGACCACTCGATACGCGCGCTCCGGTGAGGTCAACATCGCCTACCAGGTGACTGGAGAGGGCCCCCGGGACCTGATCTACGTGCCGGGGTGGGTCTCGAACGTCGAGGTGATGTGGGACGACCCTTCGCTGGCCCGGTTCCTGCGCCGGTTGGCTTCGTTCTCCCGGTTGGTGACCTTCGACAAACGCGGCACCGGCTTGTCCGACTCCGTTGACCTCAACCACCTCCCCACGCTGGAGGACCGGATGGACGACGTGCGAGCCGTGATGGACGCGGTCGGTTCCGAGCGGGCCACCCTCTTCGGCCACTCCGAGGGCGGCAACATGTGTCTGGTCTTCGCCGCCACCTATCCCGATCGCACCGAGGGACTGATCCTCACTGGGTCGTACGCCCGGCGAATCCGTTCCGAGGAGTACCCGTGGGCGCCGACGCGGGAGCAGCGGTTGCGCGAGATCGAGGCGGTCGAGCGGGACTGGCCGGTAGCCATGCAAACGGCGGATCTGGCTCCCAGTCGCGCCGACGATTCCGCCTTCACCGCGTGGATGGAGAAGTATTCCCGCTTGTCGGCGAGTCCGGGTGCGGCCGCGGCGCTGCTACGGATGAACACTGAGATGGACACCACCTCGATCCTGCCTGCCATCCGCGTTCCGACCCTGCTGCTATACCGGGAGGGTGATCGCGATGTCCGCCCAGAGGAGGGCCGCTACATCGCCGACCGCATCTCCGGGGCTCGCTTTGTCCTGCTGCCCGGTGCTGACCACTTCTTCTGGGCCGGCGACTCCGAGCAGATGCTGGCGGAGATCGAGGAGTCCCTCACTGGCCATCGCACCTCCGTCTCCCCCGAGCGGGTACTGGCGACGCTGCTGTTCACTGACATCGTCTCCTCCACCGAGCGTGCCTCGGCGATGGGCGACCGGACGTGGTCTGACCTGCTCGAGCGCCACAACGTCGCGGTGCGGGCCGAGCTCGCCCGGTGGCGTGGAACCGAGGTCAAGACGATGGGGGACGGGTTCCTGGCGACCTTCGATGGCCCGGCCAGGGCGATCCGCTGTGCCCGCGCGATCACCGAGGCGGTCACCCCGCTGGGCCTTGAGGTGCGATGCGGGCTGCACACCGGCGAGGTGGAACAGGTCGACTCCGATGTGGCAGGGGTGGCCGTCCACATCGCCGCCAGGATCGCGGCACTGGCAGGACCGAGCGAGGTGATGGTGTCGCGCACCGTCAAGGACCTCGTGGCCGGGAGCGGATTCGAGTTCCAACCCATGGGCGTGCACACCCTCAAGGGAATCCAGGAGCAATGGCAGATCTTCGAGGTCGCACACGGGTGACGCGACTGTGTCCCCTCGCGGCCGCAAAACCGGCGAATCGCCTGACCACCTCGGCGCGATCCCCTACCGTGGGGCGCCTCGCCCCTGATGAAGGAGAGCTCATGCCCACCGGAGCCGATTCCACGACCCGATCACGCAGAGCCCGCCGGCGCACGCTGGCCGGGGTCGCCGCCCTGTCGATGTCCGTGGCGGCGCTGGCCCTCGGGATCCACGCCCGCGACGGCCGGAGATGTGCCCGGCGACGAGCACTGGCGGGGACACGACCCCCAAGCTCGTTCGGCTCCAGATCCTGGCGTTCAACGACTACCACGGCCATCTGGAGGCGTCCACGCCCGGGACGGTCGACGACCAGGCAGCCGGTGGCTCGGAGTACCTCTCGACCGCGTTGAAGCAGCTGCGCGCCGGCAAGAAGTACAGCCTCACGGTGGCCGCGGGCGACCTCATCGGCGGTTCGCCGGCCCTGTCCGGGCTGTTCCACGACGAGCCGTCCGTCGAGTCGCTCAACGCGATGCAGCTCGACGTGTCCAGTGTCGGAAACCACGAGTTCGACGAGGGCGTCACGGAGCTGCTGCGGATGCAGGACGGCGGATGCCATCCCGTGGACGGGTGCTACTTCCCGGCCCAGCCCTACGCGGGCGCGGACTTCCAGTGGCTCGCCGCGAATGTGGTGAAGGAGGGCACCCGCAAGACCGTCCTTCCCCCGTACTGGATCAAGGACGTCGGTGGCGTCAAGGTCGGCTTCATCGGCATGACCCTCGAGGGCACGGACGCGATCGTCGCGGCCTCGGGGATCGAGGGCTACAAGTTCCTCGACGAGGTCCGGACCGCCAACCGCCTGGTGCCCGAGCTCAAGAAGCAGGGAGTGGAGAGCATCATCGTGCTGCTGCACGAGGGCGCGACGCAGGATCCGGCTCCGGGCGAGATCAACGCCTGCAACAACATCAGCGGCCCGGTCGTCGACATCAACAGCGGACTTGACCCTGAGATCGATGCCGTTATCACCGGCCACACCCACCAGCCCTACAACTGCATGCTGCCCGGACCTGACGGCCGGAAGCGGATGGTGACGAGCGCCTACTCCTACGGGCGCGTCATCTCGGAGCTGAACCTCGTCCTCGACAAGCGGACGGGTGAGGTGCGCCGCGCCCTGAGCAAGGCCACGAACCACGCGGTCATCCAGTCGGCACTCACTCCCGATCCCGCGCTGACCGCCGTGATCAACAAGTGGATGCCGCTGTTCGAGGCTTCGGGCAACACGCCGGTGGGGACGATCACCGCCGACATCGTGCGGGGCGGAACTCCGCCAGGGTCCGACCGCGGCGTCGAATCCGCGGCGGCGAACCTCGTCGCGGACGCGCAGGCTTGGGCAACGTCGTTCAACGGTGCGCAGGTCGCCTTCATGAACCCCGGCGGCGTGCGCTCGGACCTGACATACGCGCAGTCCGGGACGGAGGGCGATGGCGTCGTCACCTACGGCGAGGCGTTCACCTTCCAGCCGTTCGGCAACGACCTGGTGACGATCCCGATGACCGGCGCGCAGATCGTGTCGGTGCTGCAGGAGCAGTGCCAGCCGGCAGGCTCGTCGCGGCCGTTCCTCAGCCTGGCCGTCTCGGCCGGGTTCACCTACACCCTGAGCAGGACGATCGTGAATGGCACCTGCACGGCAGTGTCCATCACCGACGTCAAGCTCAACGGCAAGGCGCTCGACCCGGCCGCCACGTACTGGGTCACGGTGAACAACTTCCTGGCCGACGGTGGGGACAACTTCACCACCTTCAAGCAGGTCGCTGAGTCGGAGCGGCTCCCCGGTGGGGTCGACCTCCAGGCGCTGACCGACTACCTCAGCACGTTCTCCCCGGTGGCCCCGCCATCCACGGGCAGGGCGACGCTGGTGCCCTAGCAGGCAATCAGCCATCCCCGGAGCCATGACCGATCAGGCTCCGGGGATGGCTGCGAGGTCCGCGCTGCGTGACGGGAGGTGGCCATGAGCGCATCGACCACGCCCGACGCACCGTCGATCCCGCGGCGTACGGGCCGGCGCATCGGATACACCGTCGCGATCCTGGTGAATCTGCTCATATACGGGTTCATCAATGTCTGGCCCGGATGGGCGGCCTTCGACTTCGTCACGCCCGCCGCCGCGGACGTCGTGCCGCTGGTCAACCTGTCGATCGGGGTCACGATCGTCGTGAACATCGTCTACCTGGTCGCCGACGGGACTCGCGTGAAGGCATTGGGGGAGATGGCCACCGCAGCGGTGACGATGGTGGTCTCCGTCGCCGTGCTCGACGTGTTCCCGTTCGACTTCAGCGGGTATGCGTTCCCATGGGAGTGGCTCGTCCGCTTCATCCTCATCGTCGCGGTGATCGGGAGCGGCATCTCGCTGCTGGTGAACCTGTGGCGACTGATCCGTGGCCCTCGACCAGGACGTGCCAGGAGCGAGGAGGCTCGATGAAGGTCGCCGTGATCGGCACAGGGATGGTGGGGCAGGCGATTGCCGCTCGCCTCGCCGAACTGGGGCACGACGTGTCCGTGGGGACCCGTGACGTGGCCTCCGCCCGGGCACGCACGGCCGCGTCGGGGGCGGGGGATGGCGCATTCGGTGACTGGGCGCAGGCGCACCCGCGGATCGACGTGGCCGAATTCGCCAAGGTGGCAGTTGGGGCCGACCTCGTCGTCAACGCGACCTCCGGCTCGGTGTCGCTGGCGGCTCTCACCGAGGTGGGAGAGGAGAACCTGGCCGGGACCATCCTCCTCGACATCTCGAACCCGCTGGACTTCTCGCAGGGATTCCCGCCCACCTTGTTCGTCAAGGACACCGACTCGTTGGGGGAGCAGATTCAGGCGGCCTTCCCGCGTGCGCGAGTGGTCAAGTCGCTGAACACGATGACGGCGGAGCTCATGGTGCGGCCCGGACGGTTGGCCGACGGACAGCACAGCGTGTTCGTGTCCGGGAACGACACAGAGGCCAAGTCCGTCGTCACCGATCTGCTGACGAGCATGGGCCACACGGACGTGGTCGACCTCGGGGATCTCGCCACGTGTCGGGGCACGGAGATGTACCTGCCGCTGTGGCTTCGCACGATGGGCGCCCTGGGCACCGGGATGTTCAACATCAAGGTGGTGCGCTAGCCGGTCGAGTCCTCCGCGCCCGGTCTGCTCATACCTCGAGGACGTCGCCCTGTGCGGCGACCAGCGTCGTCGGCGACGTCGCGAACTCGTCCTTGATCAGGTCGAGGGCGTCGTCGGTGCGTCCGGGACCGTGGTGGAAGAGCACGAGGGTCCCGGCCTCGACGCGGTCGGCGAGGGCAACGGCGTCCTGCACCGTCGCGTGCCCGAAGAGGTCGGCGATCTCCCGTTCGGGGTCGAGGAACTGGGCGTCATGGATCAGCACGTCGACGTCGCGCAGGACGTCGAGCGCGGCGTCATGGACCCCTGCCGCGGGCGAGTGGTCCGGGACATACGCCACGGATGCACCGTCCCGCTCGACCCGGTAGCCGTAGGTGCGACCTCCCTTGTGCTCGACGTCGAACGCCGTGACGGTGAAGCCGTCTGTGGCGAACCTGCCCGGGTCGACCGCGGTGAACGACCACCGGCCGTGCAGCTGGTCCGGGGTGATCGGGAAGGCGGGTGGCGACATGGAGTGCGACAGCAGCTCCAGGCCCGTGCGACCCTCCTGGGCGGGCAGGAAGATGTCCATCCGCGCGTCGTCGCGGTCGACGGCTGGCGTGAAGGGCAGGCCCTGCACGTGGTCCCAGTGGAGGTGGCTGATGAGGGCCGATCCTCGGAACGGCTCGCTGCCAAGGAGGCCGGCGAGCGCCCGCAGCCCGGTGCCGACGTCGAGGAGCAGGGTCGGCGGCTCGGCGGCGGACGCCGACACCGCGATGCACGACGTGTGCCCGCCATATCGGACGAACTCGGGGCCGGGGGCAGCCGTCGATCCGCGGACGCCGAGGAAGGTCAGGAGCACCGGACCGCCTCTCGACGCATCGGTTGACGTCGTTGATCAGCTGAGCGCATCAGGAGTCTCCTCGGACGGCATCCGCAGAGTATCCGCCGGATTCCCGGGCGCGTCAGCCCTTTTCTCATCAGGGGCCGATCAGGGGCCGGTCGAGACCACCAGGCGCGAACTCCACAGCTTCTGACCGTCGGCGCCACGACCGACCATTCGCCAGGCCTTGCCGTCGTTGTCCGCGACGGGTGCGGCGATCAGCACCTGGGCGGTGACCGCATCCGGACCGCAGACGCCTCCGCCCCCGACGCCTGTCTCGGACGGCACCGCCTGCCAGGTGGCGCCCTGCGATGCCTGCGAGCTGACCTTGATGCGGTCCGTGCCGGCGGGCGCACAGACGGCTACGAGGACTCCGTCCGCTTCGATGGCACAGGGGACGGTCTGATCGAGGATCAGTGCCGTGCAGTCGTCGCCGGGTGCCGCGGCCTCGCCCACGGTCGCTGCGAGTGGGGCGGCCACGACGGCCACGGACTCGGACGGCGCCGACGGGAAGTCCTGTGCGACGAAGGATGGCGAGTACCCGACGGATCTGATCCCCAGGACCCCCCCGGCGGCCACCCCGACAACGAGGGCCGACGCGGCGAAGAAGGGGATCCAGATCCGGCGCCGACGGCGGCGGCGAGCGAGCTCGACAGCAGGGTCCTGCGGCTCGACCCTGACCCAGCAGACGGTGCAGTAGACGGCGTCGTCTGCGAGTTGATGCCCATGAGGGCACTTGCCTGCAGGACTCACATCGCTACCCCGATCCCGACAACCCCGAGTCGGTTGTTTGAAGAGTAGCCCCCTTCGGACGGCAAACCGGCTCTCGCTGCCTGTTCTTACCGTCCGTTTGCCTTCCTGCCGATCGAGGACCGCTCGGAAGGCGCATTCGTGCCAGCCAGGACGGCTGGAGACAATGGGCCGGTGCCCCCCGTCCGCAACCTGGTGAATCTCGAGTCGGTGAGCAAGGCGTTCGGAGAGCGGCCTCTGCTGGATGCGGTGTCGACGGGGGTCAACGCCGGTGAGCGCATCGGGGTGGTGGGCCGCAACGGTGCCGGGAAGAGCACCCTGCTGGCGGTGATGGCGGGGATCGAACCGGTCGACGCCGGCCGAGTCAGTGCAACGGCGGACGCCCACGTCGGGATGCTGCGCCAGAACCCGCCCTTCGATCCGGACGCCACGATCCTGCAGGCGGTCGTGGGTGACCGGGCCACGCACGAATGGGCCGTCGAGCCTCGGGTCCGCGAGGTGCTGTCAGGGCTGCTGGGCGGATTCGATGACGCGCTGCTCGACCGCCGTCTTGGTGACCTGTCGGGAGGCGAGCGCCGTCGCGTCGAACTGGCGCGGCTGCTGGTGGCCGATCTCGACCTGCTCCTGCTGGATGAGCCGACCAACCACCTCGACGTGGAGATCATCGCCTGGCTGGCCGAGCACCTGAAGGCCCGATCGGGCATGGCCATCATCGTCGTCACGCACGACCGCTGGTTCCTGGACGAGGTGTGCGACCGGACGTGGGAGGTGGTCGGGGGGCAGGTGGAGGAGTACGACGGCGGCTACTCCGCATACGTGCTCGCCAAGGCCGAGCGCATGCGCCAGGGGGCGGCCGCCGAGGCCCGCCGTAACAACCTGCTGCGCAAGGAACTCGCCTGGCTCCGGCGAGGGGCGCCCGCACGGACGTCGAAACCCAAGTTCCGACTCGATGCGGCGAATGCCCTCATCAGCAGCGAGCCACCGCCCCGCGACGCGGTCGAGCTGCTGTCCTTCGCCAACGCCCGCCTGGGCAAGACCGTGGTGGAACTGCATGACACGTCGCTGACGATGGGCGCGAAGCAGCTCTTCGACCACCTCACGTGGAACATCGGACCGGGGCAGCGGATCGGGATCCTCGGGCCGAACGGTGCGGGCAAGACGTCTCTCATGCGCATGATCCTGGGCGAGGTCCGACCGACGCAGGGCCGCCTCGTCACCGGGCTGACGGTCAAGCCCGCCTACCTCTCGCAGCACCTCGAGGAGCTCGATCCGACGTGGCGGGTCCTGGAGTCGGTGGAGCAGGTCGCCCAGCGCGTCGATCTCGGCAAGGGCCGTGAGCTCACCGCGTCCCAGCTGTGCGAGCGACTGGGTTTCGACGCCGACGGGCAGTGGACGCCGGTGGGGGACCTCTCCGGGGGCGAGCGGCGTCGACTGCAGCTGACGCGACTCCTCATGAGCGCTCCCAACCTCCTTGTTCTCGACGAACCCACCAACGACTTCGACGTGGAGACCCTCGGCGCGCTGGAGGACCTTCTGGACGGGTTCGCCGGCACGTTGCTGATCGTGTCGCACGACCGCTACTTCCTCGAACGCGTCTGCGACGACTTCGTGGCGCTCCTCGGGGATGCCAGCGTGCGACCGCTCACCGGCGGGGTCGATGAGTACCTGGCCAGGCGACGCGATGCGCAGGCTGCGTCCGCACCGGCGACCAGCCCGGTCGCAGCCCAGCGCTCCGCGGCGGCCCTCGACCGGGATGCGCAGAAGGCCATGGCCCGCCTTGAGCGGCAGATCGCGAAGCTGAGGGCCCGCGAGGTCCTGCTGCACGACGAGCTCGCGAGTCACGCCACTGACTTCGAGCGGGTCACCCGGCTCCATGAGGAGCTGAGGGACGTCGAGTCCGAACGAGGGGCGCTCGAGGACCAGTGGTTCGAACTGGCGACCTAGGCGAACCCGTGTGCCGACGACCGTTCATTAGGATTTCGCCATGACGCTGCCCACCAGGAGTATCGGCGACCGATCTGTCACGGCGGTGGGACTCGGCTGCATGCCGCTGTCCTTCGAGGGCATGCTCGACGAGCGCGAGCGGGCACTCGGCACGATCCACCACGCGCTGGATGTCGGCATCACCTTGCTGGACACGTCGAACATCTATGCCCCGTCATGGGATGCCGTCGGGCACAACGAGGCGCTGATCGCCGAGGCCCTGCGCACCTACCGCGGCCCTGCCGATCTCGATGCGGTGCTGGTCACGACCAAGGGCGGGATCGTGCGGGGACCAGGGGAGACGTGGGGTCGTGACTCCAGCGCCGATGCGTTGCGCCGCGCGTGTGAGGCGAGTGCGTCGAACGCTCGGCGTTGACGTCATCGACCTGTACCAGCACCACCGGCACGATCCCGCGCTCACCTACGAGGAGCAGATGCGTGGGCTCAGGGCGCTGCTGGACGCCGGACTCGTTCGACGCCTCGGCCTCTCCAACGTGACCCTCGCCGAGCTCGAGGTCGCGCTCGACGTCGTCGGTGCGCCGGCGGATGGCGGCATCGTCTCCGTGCAGAACGAGTTCTCGCCGCGCTACCGGGGCGATGCGGATGTGCTGGATCGATGTACGGAACTCGGCATCGCCTTCCTCCCGTGGTCGCCGTTGGGCGGGTCTACGCAGGCACATGAGGTCGGCTCGCACTATGCCGAGTTCGCGACCGTCGGGGAGGAGGTCGGCGCGTCAGCGCAGGAGACGGTGCTGGCATGGCTGCTCGCGCTGAGCCCGGTGATGATCCCGATCCCGGGAGCGACGAGGCCGGCCACCATCGATTCCATCGTCCGGTCCCTGTCGGTGCACCTGAGCGACGAGCAACGGACTCGACTCGACCGGACGAGGCCGGCATCGGAGTCGATGTATCCCGAGGACCAGCCCCGCAGCCCGCTCCGGTGAGGGATGGCTGACGTGGCAGCGACGGAGCGACGCCGGGTCGTCATCGTCGGAGCCGGTTTCGGCGGACTGACCTGCGCGCGCCGGCTGGCCCGCCACGCAGACGTGGAGGTCACCGTCGTCGACCGAAACGCGTACCAGGTCTTCTCGCCGCTGCTGTACCAGGTGGCCACCGGCGGACTGCCCGAGGACGACATCGCCTACCCGGTGCGCGCGGCGGTCCCGGGGGTCGCGTTCCGACGGGGAGAGGTCGTCCGCATCAGCACCGAGTCGAAGACGATTCGGCTGGCCGACGGCCATGTCATCGGCTGGGACGAGCTCGTCCTCGCGGTCGGCAGTACGGGCACGACGTTCGGGATCCCCGGCGTCGAGGAGTACGCGCTCCAGATGAAGACCATCCAGGAGGCGCGCGCCATCAAGCGCCGGCTGGTGCAGACCTACGAGGACGTCGAGCTCGGCCGCCTGCCGAAGGAGGCGCTGCGCGTCGTCGTCGTGGGAGGAGGCCCGACCGGTGTCGAGGTCTCCGGGGCAGTCGCGGAGTTCCAGCGGGCGATGCGGCACGAGTTCCCGAGCCTGTACGAGCTGGCCACGGTCACGCTCGTCGAGGCGGGTCCGCGACTGCTGCCGTCGTTCTCGGAGAAGTCGAGCGCCCGCGCCGTGTCCGAGCTCGAGGAGCTCGGAGTGAGCGTCAGGGTCGCGAGCGCGGTCGACCGGATGTACCCCTCGGACATCCACCTGGCCTCCGGAGAGGTCCTGCCCGCCGGGCACCATCGTGTGGGCGGCCGGCGTGGCGGCGCCTGCGCAGTGGAGCGATCTGGGCGTGACCGACCGCGCCAATCGGCTCGAGGTGTCGCCGACCCTTCAGCTCTCCCCGGATGTATGGGTGATCGGCGACATGGCTCATTGCGCCGGGCCGGACGGACGACCGCTGCCGATGGTGGCGTCGGTGGCCATGCAGATGGGCCGCTACGTCGCCGACGCCATCGAACGTCGACTCAAGGACGAGCCGCTGTCACCGTTCGAGTACAAGGACAAGGGGCAGATGGCGACGATCGGACGACGTCGGGCGGTGGTGGAACTGCCCAGCGGGATCAGGCTGCACGGCACGTCGGCGTGGCTGACGTGGCTCGGGCTCCACGTGTTCTACCTGGCTGGCGGCCGCCATCGGGTCAGCGTGATGGCCGACTGGTTCTGGAACTACGTGGCGTGGGGCGTCGGGCCTCGGCGCACCGTCATCGACTGACGAGGGTCATCGATCCGTCCCGCACCGGAGCGGGCTCAGGCCGGCTGGTGGCTCGACCGGCACGTCGGCCGGTGCCGTGGGAGCGGGATCGGGAGTCGGGGCGGGCGCTGGCGTGGACTGCAGCGCGACCTCCTTCAGGTACTGGCCGTACGGGACGAAGCACTGCGCGGAACGCTTGCCGTCCTTCCACCCGATCGCGGTCGGCCAGATCGCCCACCAGTCCGGCGTACTTCTCCTTGCCGTCCCACTTCTTGCCCTGCTTCTCACACAGCTTGCGCGTCTTGCGCTCGACCGTGCTGGTTCCCGG
Organism: uncultured bacterium; assembly: GCA_963700745.1. Classification (GTDB taxonomy): domain Bacteria; phylum Actinomycetota; class Actinomycetes; order S36-B12; family S36-B12; genus UBA10649. The sequence goes on from CAVOYT010000001.1 coordinate 70,588, forward strand.
GAACTTCGATCCCGGGCCGCCGAGCTCCTTGTCGAGCACCTTGATCCAGTTCTTCTTGGGCTTGGTGCAGGGTATGCGGCAGTCTTCTTGGCGTTCGGTTCCCGCGGTGTGCAGAAGTTGAACTGCTCCTGTGGCGTGGCGGCCACCAGGGCGGCCGCGGTGCCCGTGAATGACTTCAGCACGAGTCCGCCCTGGAGGACGACGTCGCAGCGCATCCATCGCTCGCCGGCGGCCCACTCCTCGTCCGTCGGGAACAGGGGCACCGTCAGGAAGCGACTGGGCAGGTCGCGGTCCGGCATGCCGAGGTAGGCGTTCATCGCGCTCACCGTGCAGGGCCGTGCCGCGGCGAGCTTGGCCGGCTGGGAAGCCTCCGAGGGCGGGCCGAAGTTCGCGGGAAGGGTGCCGACGAAGTAGGTCTCGGCGGTGTGGTTGGCGGTGCAGTCCACTGCCGGTGCCGTCGACGACACTGCCTTCAGGGTCGGCGACTTGTAGGCGTAGCAGGTGCCGACCTCTGCGGCTGCCGAGGCGGGCGCAGGTGCCACGAGCCCGCCGAGGACGACCAGCGTTGCGGCTGCAGCGGTGATGCCGGCGCGAAGGGCAAACATGGAACTCCTTGTTCGTGGGCAGACAACGACGATAACCCACGATCGAGCAGCGACGATAACCGCGAACTACAGCTGGGTGATCTCCACGGTGACCCCGAGCGCCTCGCTCTGGCCGCCGGCGTAGATGCCCTTGAGGGGTGGGACGTCGGCGTAGTCACGCCCGCGGGCGACGATCACGTGGGCCGAGCCCACCGATCGGTCGTTGGTCGGGTCGACCGCGCGCCAGCCGTCGTCCCAGTACTCCACCCAGGCGTGCGACTCCCCGGTGACCGTCTGGCCCGGGCGCGGACTCCTCGGTGTGGAGGTATCCGCTGACGTAGCGGGCGGGGATGCGGGAGGCGCGCAGGAGCGCCAGCGTGGTGTGCGTGAAGTCCTGGCAGACCCCGTGCCGCGACTCCCACGCCTGTGCCGCCGTGGTGCTCACGTCGGTGATCCCCGGCGTGTAGGTGATCCGGTCGCGCACCGCGGCGACCGCCATGACGGCGGCGTCGTACGGAGTCTCGGCTCGGCGCATCTCCTCGACGATGGCCGATCGCAAGGGGTCCACGGAGGGGTCGTCGACGTAGCCGGTCGGTACCAGGAACTCGGCGAACCGGTCCTGCAGAAGGGGTTCGAGGACCACCGACCAGAACGTGCCCGCGGTGCGTGGGGCACTGACGGCCGTGTCCACCGTGCTCGTGGCGACGATCTCGAGGAGTCGGTGGGGGACGTGCACGTCGAAGGCCTCGACGAGGGCGCCCCAGTAGTCCCCGTACGACTGAACGGCGGCGGCCGGCCGCACGTCCAGCGAGTGGTTCAGGAGCATCTGGCCCTTCTCGGTCAAGGGCGTCATGCGGACCTCGTTGAACGAGGCCTCGACCACCTCGGCGTACCGGAAACCGGTGCGATGGACGATCTGCAGTCGCCTCCCAGTCGCCATCAGTGGCTCCACACGACGGTGCCGTGCTGGCGGAAGAAGGCCCGGTTGACCTCGTCCGACGCGTGGACGGCGGCCTGACGGCAGTAGGAGATGAACTGCTCGACGTTCTCCGGCGAGGGAACGCGGGCGTACTCCAGCTCGGAGCGCAGCATGCCGACCTCGCGCAGCAGCGGCCCGCTGTCGCTGACGCCCAGTCGTTGCAGGGCACGAACGGCTGCTTCGGCATCTGAGGCGCAGCACAGCATCGAACGCGGGAAGGTGGGGTCGAGGACGAGGAAGCGGCGCACCTCGATCGTGTTCATCGGTCGTCCGGTGCGCATGTAGGGGGAGAGGGCGCCGGCTGAGCGGAGAGCGGCGGCGGGTCCTGACGCGGGCCACATCTCCCCCAGTCGGATGCTGAGCAGTCGTCCCACCATGTCGATGCGCTCGAGTTCGCGGCCCAGCACCATGAACTGGTACGACTCGTCACGCGGCATCGTCCAGTCGACGATCCCGTTCACGACCAGTAGGCGCTCGAGCACCCGGTGCAGTGCCACCCCGGGGCTGGCGGTGAAGGCCATGCCACGTGACAGCGCCAGGTGGGCGGCGTTGAGTGCCTCGAACGTGTCCTGCGACAGCGAATCACGAACGGCCCGTGCGTTGGTGCGGGCGGCGGCAACCGCGCCGGCGATCGTCGCCGCGTCGTCCTCGGTGCCGACGACGACGCGCACCAGGTCGTGGCCGTTCGTCGCCGCGTCGGTGGGCATCGTCAGTGCCTTGAGGAGCATGGCGCACGCGTAGTCGTCGGGAACTGATCGGTCCTCGACCATGAGCTGGTGGTGCTCCGACAGGAGGCGGGCCGTCGCCTCAGCTCGCTCGACATAGCGTCCCAGCCAGAAGAACGACTCCGCGATGCGGCTCAGCATGGCGACCCGCCCGTCGTGCCCTGCTGCTGCTGACGCTCCTGCTGGATCAGGCGTTCGTCGTGGCCGGTGGGCGCGTTGTGCCGGCGGGCGACCTCGGGCGAAGGGTCCATCGGAGCCACCGGCAGGGCCTCGTCGCGGATCGGCCCGAAGGTCTGGGTCGTCGTGCCGTCATCGATGACCCAGGTGTCCTTCGATCCGCCGCCCTGGCTGGAGTTGACCACGAGGCTGCCCTCGGGCAGGGCCACACGGCTCAGCCCGCCGGGAAGGACGAAGACGTTCTTGCCGTCGTTGACGGCGAAGGGTCGCAGGTCGACGTGGCGGGAGGCGACCTTGCCGTTCTCCACGACCGTCGGGCAGGTGGAGAACGTGACCACCGGCTGGGCGATCCAGCCGCGAGGGTTGGCGACGATGTCTGCTGCCGCCTGGGCCAGCTGCTCGTCCGAGGCGGATGGCCCCATGACGAGCCCGTAGCCCCCCGAGGCGTCGCTGGGCTTGACCACCATGCGATCGAGTCGGGCGAGGACCCACTCCCGCTGCTCGGGGTCCGAGAGGTCGTAGGTGTCGACGTTGGGCAGGATCGGCTCCTCGCCCAGGTAGTGCCGGATCAGGGCCGGTACGTAGGGATACACGGCCTTGTCGTCGGCAACCCCGTTGCCGATGGCGTTGGCGATGGTCACGCGTCCGGCTCGTGGCGGCGTTCACGATCCCGGGGATGCCCAGGACGCTGTCGGCGCGCAGGTGCACCGGGTCGAGGAAGTCGTCGTCGATGCGACGGTAGATCACGTGGACCGGCTCCGGCCCCGACGTCGTGCGCATCCATACGTTGTTGTCGCGGCAGTAGAGGTCGCGGCCCTCGACCAGCTCGACGCCCATGTGCCGGGCCAGGAAGGCGTGCTCGTAGTGCGCGGAGTTGTGCACGCCGGGGGTCAGGACGACGACCGTCGGGTCGCGGACCTCGGGTGGCGCCGCGGCGACGAGGGCCTCGAGCAGTCGCTCGGGATACTCGTTGACCGAGCGCACGCGGTGATGGGTGAAGACCTCCGGAAGCACGTGGGCGAGCGTGCGGCGGTTCTCGATCACGTAGGAGACGCCGCTGGGGTTTCGGAGGTTGTCCTCCAGCACCCGAAACTCGCCCGCCTCGTCGCGGATGAGGTCGATGCCGGAGACATGGATCCGCACGTTGTTCGGGGTCTGGATGCTCCACGCCTGCCGGTGGAAGTGCGTGGACGAGGTGACCAGGCTCCTGGGAATGAGGCCCGCACTGAGGACGTCGCCGGGACCGTAGATGTCGGCCAGGAACGCCTCGAGGGCGTGCAGGCGCTGGATCACCCCGGCCTCGATGTGCGTCCACTCCTCGCTGGTGAGCAGGCGGGGCACGAGGTCCATGGGCAGCGGCCGCTCGCGCTCGCCCAGGGTGAAGGTGATGCCGTGGCGATCGAGGTACGCGTCCCGCTGGCGGGCCCGCTCCGATAGTCCGTCGGCCCCGAGGGAGGTGAGCGTCGCGAACATGTCGGCGTGAACTGGGCGGGGCTGGCCGTCCGGCAGCAGCATCTCGTCGAACGGGGTCACCCGCGTCCCCTCGACGGTCTCGCTCGCCATGGCACCCCTTTCGGCTCCGGGCACGCTTGTGCTAGCCAACTGTGACGTACCGCACCCTAGACAGGCCGTGTTTCGAGCGCATTGCGCACGAGAATGACGGCAGGCGTCGACTGGGCAGGCATCCACAGGAGCCGGACCCCTAGGCTGACCGACGCGAGGCGCAGACCGGACACGTTCGGCCGCGGCGCCTCGCACGCCAGGTGGCTACCCCACGTTTGGAGAATGCGTTGCAAATCGGAGTCCCTCGTGAATCCCGTCCGGGCGAGACGCGGGTGGCCGCGACCCCGAAGACGGTGGAGCAGCTGATCGGGCTCGGCTACGACGTCCTGATCGAGACCGACGCCGGCGCGGCGTCGGCCTTCACTGACGACGCCTACCGGGCGGCCGGCGCCACCATCGGATCCGCCCCGGAGGCCTGGGGCGCGGAGATCGTCTTCCACGTCAACGCCCCATCCGACGAGGAGATCGCCCTCCTGAGCGACGGCGCGACGCTGATCTCCCTGATCAGCCCCGCGCTGTCGCCGGAGCTGGTGGACAAGCTGGCCGCTCGGGACGTGACGGCGATGGCCATGGACGCCGTGCCGCGCATCTCCCGGGCTCAGTCGCTCGACGTGCTCAGCTCGATGGCCAACATCGCGGGCTACCGGGCGGTGATCGAGGCGGCCAACGTCTTCGGGCGCTTCTTCACCGGGCAGGTCACGGCAGCGGGCAAGGTGCCCCCGGCCAAGGTCCTGGTGGCCGGGGTCGGCGTGGCCGGCCTTGCCGCGATCGGAACGGCGAGTTCCCTCGGGGCGATCGTGCGGGCCACGGATCCTCGGCCGGAGGTGGCCGACCAGGTGAAGTCGCTGGGCGGGGAGTACCTGGCCATCGAGTCGCCCGAGGTCGAGGTCAGCGCCACGGGGTACGCCAAGGAGATGGGCGAGGACTACAAGGCGCGCGAGACGCAGATGTATGCCGAGCAGGCCAAGGACGTCGACATCGTCATCACGACGGCGCTGATTCCCGGTCGCCCGGCCCCGCGGCTGCTCACCGCGGAGATGGTCGCGCACGATGAAGGCCGGCTCGGTGATCGTCGACATGGCCGCCGCCAACGGCGGCAACGTGGAGGGGTCGCAGCCAGGCGAGGTCGTCGTCACGGACAACGGCGTCACCATCATCGGCTACACCGACCTCGCGGGCCGGCTGCCGGCTCAGGCATCGCAGCTCTTCGGCACGAACCTGGTGAACCTGATGAAGCTGATGACGCCCGCCAAGGACGGCGTGCTCGTCCTGGACTGGGAGGACGTCGTGCAGCGCTCGATGACGGTGGCCCGACATCGGGAGAAAACGTGGCCTCCACCGGCGGTCCAGGTGTCAGCAGCACCCGCGGCGCCGAAGGCCGCTCGCGATCGCGGTCAAGACGGAGAAGAAGGGCACGCCGCCGGGACGCAAGTACGCGATCACCGCCATCGGCGCCGCCCTGCTGTTCCTGATCACCGCCGCGGCCCCTGCGGAGCTGACCGGCAACATCACGGTCTTCGTGCTGGCGATCGTCATCGGCTACTACGTCATCGGGCACGTGCACCACGCGCTGCACACCCCGCTGATGTCGATCACGAACGCCATCTCCGGCATCATCATCGTCGGCGCCCTGCTGCAGATCGGCAAGGGTGACACCGTCGTCACGGCGCTGGCCTTCGTCGCGACGCTGCTCGCGAGCATCAACATCTTCGGTGGCTTCGCCGTCACCCGCCGCATGCTGGGGATGTTCCAGCGATGACCATGGACTCGGTCGCGATCGCGGCATATCTCGTAGCGGCACTTCTGTTCATCATGAGCCTCGCCGGGCTCTCCAAGCACGAGACGGCGAAGCAGGGCATCTGGTTCGGCATCTGGGGCATGGCGATCGCGCTGGTGGCGACGATCGGCCTGGCGGTCACTGGCGGCGAGGGCCACGAGTCGATCACCACCATCGGGAGCGGTCCTCATGGCGGTCGCCATCGTCGTCGGCGCCGTCATCGGCCTGTGGCGCGCCCGTGTCGTGCAGATGACCGGCATGCCCGAGCTCATCGCCCTGCTGCACAGCTTCGTCGGCCTTGCGGCCGTGCTCGTGGGCTGGGCGGCGTACTACACGGTCGAGGCCGTCGGGGACGCGCAGACGGAGGTCAGCCCGGACCTGCTGGGCATCCACCACGGCGAGGTGGTCGTCGGCGTGTTCATCGGCGCCGTGACGTTCACCGGCTCGATCGTCGCGTTCCTCAAGCTGTCGGCTCGGATGAACTCCAAGCCGATGGTCCTGCCGGGCAAGAACGCCCTCAACATCGGCGCTCTGGTGGTGTTCGGCGCGCTGACCGTGTGGTTCGTGATCACGCCCAACCTGGGCATCCTGATCGCGGTCACGGTGGTGGCGCTGCTGCTCGGCTGGCACCTGGTGGCGTCCATCGGCGGCGGTGACATGCCGGTCGTCGTGTCGATGCTCAACAGCTACTCCGGCTGGGCGGCGGCGGCCTCCGGCTTCCTGCTCAACAACAACCTGCTGATCGTCACGGGCGCGCTGGTCGGCTCGTCCGGTGCCTACCTGAGCTACATCATGTGCGAGGCGATGAACCGCTCGTTCATCTCGGTGATCGCCGGCGGATTCGGCATCGAGGCACCCACCTCGGGCGACACGGACTACGGCGAGCACCACGAGATCACCGCCGAGGAGACTGCCGAGCTGCTCAGCGAGGCGTCCTCGGTGATCATCACGCCCGGCTACGGAATGGCCGTCGCGCAGGCGCAGTACCCCGTGGCCGAACTCACTCGGCAGCTTCGCGAGAAGGGGGTCAACGTCCGCTTCGGGATCCATCCGGTCGCCGGACGACTGCCTGGCCACATGAACGTCCTGCTCGCCGAGGCGAAGGTGCCCTACGACATCGTGCTGGAGATGGACGAGCTCAACGACGACTTCCCCGACACGGACGTCGTGCTGGTCATCGGTGCGAACGACACCGTCAATCCCGCGGCCGAGGACGATCCGACCTCACCGATCGCCGGGATGCCCGTGCTGCGGGTGTGGGAGGCCAAGGACGTCATCGTCTTCAAGCGGTCGATGGCGGTGGGCTACGCCGGGGTGCAGAACCCGCTGTTCTTCCGTGACAACACCTCGATGCTGTTCGGCGACGCCAAGGACCGGGTGGAGGACATCCTCCGGGCGATGTAGGTCGAGGTAGGTCGATGTAGGTCCTCGTGCGTGGAGCTACTCGGCGACGCCGTAGAGGCGGTCGCCGGCGTCACCGAGTCCGGGCACGATGTAGCCCTTCTCGTTCAGCCGCTCGTCGAGGGCCGCCGTGACCACGGTGACCTCGGCATCGCGTCCCGGCGAACGCCTCCTCCATGTGCGTGAGGCCCTCCGGCGCGGCGAGCAGGCAGATGGCCGTCACGTCGCTGGCACCTCGCTCGAGCAGCAGATTGATGGCGGCCACCAAGGTGCCGCCGGTGGCCAGCATCGGATCCAGGACGAAGACCTGACGGTGGTTCAGGTCGTGCGGAAGCCGGTCGGCGTAGGTCGTGGCGAGCAGCGACGTCTCGTCTCGCACCATTCCCAGGAAGCCGACCTCGGCTGTGGGCATCAGTTTCATCATCCCGTTCAGCATTCCCAGGCCGGCCCTCAGGATCGGGACCACGATCGGCTTCGGCTCAGCCATCTCCACACCGGTGGTCTGTGCTACGGGTGTCTGGATCGTGACCGGCTGGACCTGGAGGGCACGCGTGGCCTCGTAGGCGAGGAGGGTCACGAGTTCCTCCGCCAGGAGGCGGAAGGTCGCCGACGACGTGTCCTCACGCCGCAACCGGGTGAGCTTGTGGGCGACGAGGGGATGATCGATGACCAGGGTGCGCATGCTGCCGAGAGTAGTGGTCTGGCCTCCCTCAAGGCGCGCCGCGTGACACGATGCGTCCGTGAGCGCTGAGGAGGTGACGGCCGAGGTCGTGGACTTCGCCGTCGCGGCCTACCGGGAGGAGGGCCGGTGGACCGTCGTCTCCCTGCCGCCGGTGGCGGTGGTGACCGCGGAGGGATTCGTCGGATCCCTGGGGCAGCTCCCTGGTGAAGGCGGTGTCTTCGGCATCGTGAGCATTGCCGACGAGTTCTTCATGCTCGCCCACACGGTGCGCGGTGGCGTCCGGCTCATGATCAGTGACGCGGCAGCCCTTCTCGATTGGTCGATCGCGCAGGAGGCCGCGGAGATGATCGGCCTGGAGTGGGAGGAGGACGACATCGAGGAGTTCGAGGCGGCCGGCGACGTCGGCCTCTGCGCGGACTTCGGGCTCGACGCGGCCGAACTGATCATGATCTGCCAGGACGAGGAGCTCTACCCCGACGAGCAGGTGCGGGCGATCGCGAAGCGACTTGGATTCGCGCAGGAGCTCTCGGCGGCGTTGCGCGGCCGATGACCGCCGCTGCTGACAAGGCCGCCATGGAGGCCGCCCTGGGCGAGGCCCGCGCGGCCGGAGCGGCCGGCGAGATTCCGATCGGCGCGGTCGTTCTCGACCGTGATGGCCGGATCCTTGCCCGCGGTCGCAACTGCCGCGAAGCACTGGCCGACCCGACGGCCCACGCGGAGATCGTCGCGCTGAGGGCGGCGGGAGAGGCGCTGGGGGGCTGGCGACTCAGCGGCTGCACCCTCGTTGTGTCACTTGAGCCGTGCCCGATGTGCGCCGGGGCCGCCGTGATGGCCCGGATCGACCGAATGGTCTTCGGGGCCTGGAACGAGGAGTACGGCGCGGCGGGATCGCGCTGGGATCTGGTCCGAGATCGGCGACTCAACCATCGTGTCGAGGTGATAGGCGGCGTCTTGGCCGACGAATGTGGTGCGATGGTGCGTGAGTTCATGGTGTCCCAGCGGCCAGGACCGGAGGTGCAATGACGTCGATGCGCGAGAGCCCGATCCGGCGGCAGAAGCCGACGCGGCCTCGATGGCTGCTGATCGTGCTCATCGTCGTCGGGGTCCTGGTGGTCGTCGGCGTCGGCTACGGCCTGCTGAGCCTCGTCCGCGGGTCCGGCGATCCGGAGGCCAGCGAGGAGCCGGTCTCGCTCCCCAGCCCGTGCGTCACCACGATGGTGACCCCGGCCGAGGTGCTCCCCAAGCCGGCCAAGGTCACCGTGAACGTCTACAACGCGACGGAGACCTCGGGCCTGGCCCGCAAGACGGCGAACGCGATCGAGAAGCGCGGATTCAAGATCGGTGACGTCGCCAACGACCCGGTCGGCAAGCCCATCACTGGCGTGGGCCAGCTCCGATACGGGCCCAAGGGCGCCGAGGAGGCCCAGCTCGTCCTCCTGTACGTCCCGGGCGCGGAGTTGGTGGAGCTGGATCGCAAGGGACGAAAGGTGGATCTCGCGGTCGGGGACGCCTTCACGGGACTGGCCCCCCAGCCCGAGGTGGACGCTGCGCTGACCCAGCCCTCGCCGGTGGCATCCGGCCCCGGGTGTCCGGCCAGCTGCGTCCCCGAGCCCGGCGCCCTGAGCAGACGGCCTTTCGGGCGAATCGGCTGCGCGATGGACCGCGGGGGGTGGAATATCTTTGGACACGCCCACCACGTTGCGGAGTTGCCATGCCTGAGGACCACCAGACCGACATGACCGAGATGTTCGCGATCCACGACTGCCTGCGGCACGAGTTCGCCAGGCTGCCGCTGACCGTCAAGGCGGCGGCGGACGGAGATGCGAATCGCGCCGGCGTGGTCGGAGGGCACGTGCTGATGATGACGTCGATGCTGCACGCCCATCACGAGGGCGAGGATCTGCTGGTGTGGCCGCTTCTGGAGGAGCGATCGCCGGAGAGCGCCGCGCTGGTCGAGCAGATGGTCAGCCAGCACGAGGACATGGTGTCGCTGATGGACACGGCTCGGGAGCAGGCAGCCGCGTGGATAGCCAGTCCCGGGGTGCAGGAACGCGCCGCCCTTCATACGACGCTCATCGCCTTGGAGAAGGTCCTGCTTCACCATCTGGCGGTGGAGGAGCAGGAGGTCGTGCCGCTGATCTCGCGCGATCTCACTCAGGAGGAGTACGCGGCTGTCGGCGCCCATTCGCGTGCCTCGATGACGCCCGAGGAGCTGGCCGTGGGACTCGGGTTCATCCTGCAGGACACCTCGGCGGAGCGCGGGGAGGCGATCCTGGCGGGAATGCCGCCCGAGGGGCGGGCCGCGTTCGAGCAGTTCGGCCGTCCGGCATTCGAGGCGTACGCGGCGCGGCTGGCGGACTACTAGGCCGCGGACGCCGCACCGTTCGCGGCCGAAGGACGAAGAGGATTTCGTCAGATCGGGGTAGGCGTGCGATACTCGTCGTGACAGCACCGCCCACGGCGAGTGCGTCATCAGCTCCAGCCGGAGCGAACCCAGCGGGTTCTGACACAAGCGTTCATCGCCCGCATGCGTGAGGAACGTCTTCGCGTGCGAGGCTCCGCCACCGCGGACCCGACATCCCTGACTTGAGGATCTTCGTGACCCCTGCTTCACACCGCCCTGCTTCATCCACCCTCGAAACCACGACTGACGCCGGCTTCGCTGCCCTCGGCGTCCCGTCGACGCTCGTCGCCGTCCTCGACCGCGGCGGGATCACCACCCCGTTCCCCATCCAGACGGCCACCCTGCCCGACAGTCTCAGCGGCCGCGACGTGCTCGGCCGCGGGCGGACGGGATCGGGCAAGACGCTCGCCTTCGCGCTGCCGCTGGTCGCGCACCTCTCCGCATCGTCGAGCCGAACCCGGCCGACGCACCCCCGCGGTCTCGTGCTCGTGCCCACCCGTGAGCTGGCCAACCAGGTCCTCGCGGTCGTCGAGCCGCTCGCCACTGCCGCGGGCCTGACCACCATGACCATCTTCGGAGGTGTCGGCCAGAACCCGCAGGTGCGGGCGCTGCGGGCGGGACCGACATCGTCATCGCCTGCCCCGGACGCCTGGAGGACCTCATCGGCCAGGGCCACTGCGACCTCGGTGACGTCCAGATCACCGTCCTCGACGAGGCCGACCACATGGCTGACCTCGGCTTCCTGCCGGGCGTCAAGCGACTGATGGACCGCACGCCCAAGCGCGGGCAGCGACTGCTCTTCTCCGCGACGCTCGACCGCGGCGTGGACGTTCTCGTGAAGCGCTACCTCTCCAACCCCGTCACCCACGCGGTCGACCCGGTTGAGTCGCGGGCGACCGACATGGAGCACCACGTGCTCACCGTCGACTCCGGCGACAAGGCCGCCATCGTGCGCGACCTCGCGGCGGGGCAGGGGCGCTCCGTGCTGTTCACCCGCACGAAGCACCAGGCGAAGAAGCTGGCCAAGCAGCTGACCGCGTCGGGCATCCCGGCGGTCGATCTGCACGGGAACCTCAGCCAGGGAGCCCGCGAGCGCAACCTGGCCGCGTTCTCCTCCGGCTCCAGCCGCGTCCTCGTGGCAACCGACATCGCCGCACGCGGCATCCATGTCGACGAGGTCGCGCTCGTCGTGCACGTCGACCCGCCGGCCGAGCACAAGGCCTACCTGCACCGTTCGGGCCGCACGGCTCGCGCGGGCGCGTCGGGCATCGTCGTGACGATCGCGACCTCCGACCAGTTCGGTGACGTGAAGGCGCTCACGAGGCTGGCCGGGATCACCCCCACGTACACCCGCGTCTCGCCGGGCGGAACCGACGTGGCCAGGCTGCGCGGCGAGCGCGCGGCCCACGTCGAGCCGGTGGAGGCACCCGCCGCGCCGGTCTCGACCGCGACGCGAAACGGCTCCCGCCCCGCTGGCTCGCGTCCGGCCGGATCCCGTCCGGCTGGGTCGCGTCAGCGCCGCGGCCGTCGGCGCCCGTAGCCCTTCAGCCGGTGTTGCGCGGGCCGATCAGCCGGTGTTGCGCAGTCCGGTGGCGATGCCGTTGACCGTGACCGACAGGGCACGACGCAGCGTCTCGTCGGGCTCGGATCCCTCGGCCCGAAGCCCTCTGACGCGATCAAGCAGTGACACCTGCAGCACGTGCAAGGGCAGCAGGTAGGTGTCACGCACCTCAAGCGTGCGAGCCAGCGACGGGTTGCCGCCCAGGAGCCGGTCGTGCCCGGTGATCGCGAGCACCTCCCGGACCGTGAGTTCATACTCCGCACGGATGTCGTCGAAGAAGCGGTGCAGTCGCGGCGGCACGAGCGTGTGCGCATACAGCTCGGCGACGGCGAGATCCGTCTTGGCCAGCGTCATCTCCACGTTGGAGAGGAAGTTGCGGAAGAAGTCCCACTCCCTGTGCATCTCGGCTGAGGGCGCCGGCGTGGCCGGTCTCCCGCGCGGCCGCCAGGCCGGTCCCGACGCCGAACCAGCCGGGCAGGACCTGCCGTGACTGCGTCCAGCCGAAGACCCACGGAATCGCACGCAGGCCCGAGATCCCCGTGGCGGTGTCCGGTCGTCGCGACGGACGCGACCCCAGGTGCATGGCACCGAACTCGTCGACCGGCGTGGACAGGCTGAAGTACTCGGGAAGCTCCGGATCGTCGACGAGGGTGCGATAGCGGGCCTGCGCATTCTGTGACGCGATCTCCATGACGTCGTCCCACGTCGCGAGCTGGGCCGGATCGTTGCGGGGCGTGCGGTGGAGAAGTGATGCGTCGACCACCGCGGAGACCATCTGCTCGAGGTTGTCGCGGGCCAGGGTCGGCAGCAGGTACTTGTCCGAGATCACCTCGCCCTGCTCGGTCACCTTGATCTCACCGCTGAGCACGCCCCACGGCTGGGCGAGGATGGCGTCGTACGTCGGGCCGCCACCGCGGCCGACGGTTCCACCGCGGCCGTGGAAGAGCCGCAGCCGTACGCCGTAGCGCGCTGCCACGTCGCGCAGTCGACGCTGTGCCAGATGGATCTCCCATTGGGACGACGTGATGCCCGCGTCCTTGTTCGAGTCCGAGTACCCGAGCATGACCTCTTGCACGTCACCGCGGGAGCGCACCAGCGCTCGGTAGATCGGCACGGACAGCAGCTCGTCCAGGATGCGTCCGGCCGAGCGCAGCTCGTCGACGGTCTCCAGCAGCGGGACGAAGCCCACCCTGGCGGAGCCGTGCTCCGCATCGACGAGTCCCGCCTCGCGGGCGAGGACGACGGCAGCGAGCACGTCGTCCGATCCTCGGGTCATGGACACGATGCAGGACTCGATGGCGCGCGGGCCGTACAGGTCGAGCGCTTCGCGCACCGCGACGTAGGTACGCCAGGTGCGCATCCCGTCCTCGTCGAGCGGCGGCGGGGTCGCGGCAAGCGGCCGCATCGACGCGAGCTCGGCCACGAGGATGTCGCGTCGTTCCTCGCGATCGAGCTGAACCCATGGGCGGGGGGCGTCGCCAAGCCGGTCGACGAGCTGACCGACCGCGTGCTGGTACTTGTCGGCGTGCTCGCGGACGTCGAGGGTCGCGAGCGGCAGGCCGACGGCCGAGACGAGGCGGATGGCCCGATCGAGCACGCCGTGGGCCGCCAGCGCTCCCCCGTTGGCGAGCAGCTCGGTCCGCACCAGGAGGAGGTCGTCGAGGACCTCGAGGGTGGTCTGGTAGTCGCGGCCGGCTTCGTGCGGACGGTTGGTCGCGAGCCGGTCCCGGGTGAGCTCGAGTCGCTTGCGGACGATCGTGAGCTTGAGCCGGATCGGCTCCTCGGAGTTGATGCGCAGGTAGCGGGCGTCGAAGTCGGGCAGGCGAACGAGGTCCGACTGGATCGAGTCGCGCAGTTCCTGGCTCGTCGCCGTGATGCGCTCGGAGATCGACAGGTCCTCGATGAGCCGGCTCACATGCGGGAGCAGGTCGGAGATGGCGTGATCGCGCTGGAAGCGCAGGACATCGAGGGTGATCTCGGGCGTGACGAAGGGGTTGCCGTCGCGGTCCCCGCCGATCCACGACCCGAAGGAGAGTGGACGCGACGCCGGAGGCAGTGGCGCCCCCATGTGCTCGAAGGCGTCCCCGAGATCCGCGAGCACGGCCCCCAGAGGACCTCGGGTCAGGTCGTCCACGTAGTAGAGGGCGTTGCGGGCCTCGTCCAGGACGTGCGGCTGGTCGAGCCGGATCTCGTCGGTCTGCCAGAGCAGGTCGACGATCTCGCCCACGCGACGCAGCCGCAGGTCGTCATCGAGGCTCGGGTCGAGCATGACGTCGGCCATCCGTCGCAGCTTCATGAGGACCGACCGGCGGGCCGACTCCGTGGGATGGGCGGTGAACACCGGACGGACGGACAGGGCCCGGGCCACGTCAGCGACGTCGGCCGGCCGCCACGCCGAGCCTGGAGAACGGAGTCGGCGACCCGTCGGAGCGGCCCCCCGGCGTCCAGCCGCGCCGCGGCGATGTCGCGTGACCGCTCGACCTGCTCGGCGACGTTCGCCAGGTCGAAGTAGACCGAGAAGGCGCGGGCAAGGCGAGTGGCCGTCCGGACGTTGACGGACGTCAGGCGAGCTGCGGCCGCCTCCTGGTCCTGCCGGGACAGCAGCCTGACCTCCTCGACCAGGTCGAAGAGCTCGGGACCCTCGTGCCGGACGATCGCCTCGCCCAGGAGGATCCCCAGGTCGCGGATGTCGGAGCGCAGTCGCGTGTCGGCTACGTCGGGATCGGGTGCCGGTCCAGGCGAGCATGGCGACCATCCTTGCGTGGACGCCGACCGTCGCCAAACTCGCGCCCGCGGGAGGGCCGTCGCTCAGGCGTGCAGGTCGCGTCGGTCGAAGAACCAGAGACCGACGGCGATCCCGACCGCCGCGGTGCCGGCCAGCACGAGGCACTCGGTGACGCCGAAGCCGTTCTGCAGTGGGTCGTTGCCCAGGTACCACCGCCACAGGCTCAGCGGGCGCAGCGGCTCCAGCCACGAGATCGAGGCGCTCAGGCCGTACACGAGGTACGAGACGACGACGTAGCCGGTGACCGCGCCGAGGCCCGACCACCTTGCGGCCCGTCGCGGCCGAGAGCGCCTGAGTCCACATGCCCAGGGCAAGGCAGAACAGGCCCATCTGCAGCGACCATCGCGCTGAGGTTCGCAACCGGCAGATCGAACTGCACGGCCGAGTTGAGGGCGAGAAGCGGGAAGCAAGCGTCGCCAGGCAGAGGATCAGCAGTCCGACGGCGACGGCAGCAGCCTTCTGCAGGTAGGCGTTCCAGCGCGCCAGCGGCTGCGCGAGCAGCAGGTCGAGGGTGCGGTCCTCCTCCTCGCCGGCCATCGTCGCCGCAGACCGGCCGAGGACGTACACGAGGAGGACGGCCGGGAGGAAGAAGGCGAAGAGCTGGGTGTTCAGGTAGCCGGCGGGTGAGGTGAGGTCGGAACCGCCGAGCAGCGCCTGCGCGGCCGGTGACAGGTCGGCGTAGATGGCGTCGAGCCCGGGGCTGTCGCGGACCGACGGGTAGACGGCGACGATCATCAGGACGAGCAGTGCCACGCGACACGGTCCACATGATGAGCGACAGTCGACTTGCAGCCGCAGCTCGCTCCACAGCAGGCCCATCAGCGCGTCACCGCCCACGGTGGCCCGCGTCCATCGGAGAAGAAGGCGTCCTCGAGGTCGACATGCGCCAGCTCGAGGGACTCCACAGTCGAATGCCGCGAGTGCCTTCACGATCGGATCGACGCTGCCGCGGCACGCGAAGGCGATCACTCCGTCATCCGTCTGCACGTCCGAGACCGACGCGATTCGCCCCAGGGCGGCGGCGATGGCAGGTGTGTCGGACGCCGTCCGCGGCCCTGACGTGCCCGCGCCGGCGTGAGCCGGCGAGCAGCCGCGACACGTCGTCGACGACCGCCACGCGGCCGTCCTTGAGGAGCGCGACCCGGTCGGCGATCTGCTCCACCTCGGTCATGACGTGGCTTGACATGAGGACCGCGCTGCCGGCGTGCACGGCTTCGGCGACGAGGTCGGCGAACGTCCGCTGCAGCAGCGGGTCAAGGCCGCTGGTCCGCTCGTCGAGGACGACGAGGGGTGCCTTCGGCGCGAAGGCGAGGACCAGCCCGAGCTTCTGGCGGTTGCCCTTGGACAGGTCGCCCACCTTGCGGCTGAGGTCCACGTCGAGGCGGTCGGCGAGGGTGTCCACCGAATCGCGGGTCACGTTACGGCGCGCGAACGTGAAGCGCTGGATGGCCTGGTAGCCGGTCAGCCGTGGCGGCAGGACGAATTCGCCGGGCAGGTAGGTGCACATCGAGCGGACGGCGACGGAGTCGCGGCGGGAGGAATGGCCGAAGACGGATATCGAGCCGGAGGTCGGTCGGATGAGATCGAGCAGGGTCCGGATGAACGTCGTCTTGCCGGCGCCGTTGGCCCCGACGAGCCCCAGGACCTCGCCTGCGGCGAGAGTCAGGTCGACGTCGACGATGCCGCGCTCGCTGCCGTAGGACTTGGTCAGGGCCCGCGCGTCCACCGCCAGCGCGTCGTCGCCCACGGCTCGACCGTACTCCTCATGCACCGCAGGTTCTACGGGTCGCGCAGGAGCCGGGCGCGATAGGCGCCGGGGTCACGCCTCGGTCGCACGTCGAGCACCACCTCGAACTCCAGCAGGCTCGCGCCCTGGAGACCGGCTTGCCATGCTCGCCCGCATGCGCCGCGCGGGCATCTCCGTCGCGCCACGCGGCGAAGGACTCCTCGTCCGCCCAGTGCGTGATCACGAAGTACCGGTCGTCGCCCTGAACGGGTCGCAGGAGCTGGAAGCCGAGGAATCCGGCAGCACCCTGGACGCTGTGGGCGCGCTCTTCGAATCGGCGTTCCAACTCCGCTCCGGCCTGTGGCGGAACGCTGATGGCGTTGATCTTCACGACGGACATGCGTCAGGCCTCCTAGGGTGTCGTGATCGACCGGTCGATGCGGTTCACAACTCGTCAAGAGGAGCGGAATCGTGGAGAACGACCACCGGACACGGTGCGTGGTGGACGCAGTAGTTCGCGACTGAGCCCAGGTGTATGCCAGGCAGCGCACCATGGCCCTTGCCACCAACCACGAGCAGCTCCGCACCGCGGGCGGCGAAGGTGAGACCCAAAGCCGGTCGCATCTGCAGGAGTTCGGTCGACACCGGAACGCCGGGGTCGTCGCCGATCGCCTCGGCAACGGTCCGGTCGAGCATCTCCTGCGCGTCCCGTGCGTAGTCGTCGTCGGTGTACGTCGGTGTGATCATGATGGTCCAGGGAATGTTGAAGGCGGTCACGACGACGAGTCGACCGCCGATGAGCCGAGCCTGTTCCAGCCCCCACCGAACCGCTTTCACGCTCGCCTCGGAGCCGTCAGCGCCAGCAACGATGAACGGGGTGTGGGCGCTGGTGCTCATGGGATGTCCTTCCGCCGAGGGTTGCTCTCTTCAGTATCGCCGGATCAGCGAGTCAATGTCGTTCGATAGCCGTGGAGGCCAGCTGAGCCCTCGACGCTGGAAGCCTGCGGCTACGACGCCCGGCGGTCTCCAGGGCGAGCTGATCGCCCCATCGAACGATTCGGGGGCCGCTGGGCGTCGCGCCCGGTCGTCCGCGGTGCCGTGGGGCCGCTGGCGGCGTTCACCGCGTCGTCGGTCGTCCGACCACAGACCGTTCGCCCAGGTGGTCGGCTGGCGCCGGTCGCCCGGCTGCTTTGGTGAGTTCTGCATGGCGGCTCCCTTCGCTCCGGTCCGGTTCTCGTGTGGGGTCTGGCGCTATCCCAGCCCGTTCCGTGTCCTACCGGGCTTCGCCGGAACCGCCCGGGTTTCGCCTGACGGTCGGCGGCCGTGCCCGGCTTCCTGATCGCCGATTCGCCGCCGTCGATCTCCGCGGCCACGTCACCGTCCGCCGACGCGTGGCCTGTCGCCGATCGTCGGCTCGGCGCGGATCACCGGGTGCCTTCGCTCGTTCGGGGCTGTGACTGGGCCTGCGTCATGTCGCGTCCCTTCGCGCCGGCCCAGGTTCGTGTGGTTCCAGTCTCTACCCGCGGTCGGTGGCACAACCGCCCGTCCGCTGTTGCACGAGACCGGCGGGCGGGTCAGGCTGGAAGCGGCTGCGCCTGCGCCCCCAAGCCGGTCCAGCGCGGGCGCAGTCGGCGGGGCGCTGCTCGGAGGGTGCTGCCTCACGAGTTGGCGGACGGAGAGCCGATCAGCGGTCGTTCGCGAAATCCCGCCCGGGGACGAGGACGGCGATCGTGATCGCTCCGCCGGCCGTCGGACGACTGACGTGCGTCGTCGAGGCCGGCCTCGTCCGCCAGCGCTGGCAGGCCGCCATGCCGCAGGTAGTCGAACGAATGGGACGCGTGACGCGGCCCGCCGCCAGCTCGGCCACGACCGTGATGCCGCGCCCGATCCAGCCCCGAGGGAATCGCAGCCCAGACGTGCCGAAGTCGACGACGAGGACCCGCCCGCCGGGGACGAGCACTCGCGCCGCCTCCCGAAGGATGCCGACCGCGTCGGCGCGCGGGACCGAATGGAGCACGAGCGAGACAAGGACCAGGTCGACCGATGCGTCGTCGACGGGCAACCGCGGACCGTCGATCACGCGCAGGTCAGCATCGTCTCCCAGCCGGACACGTGCCTGGGCGATCATGGCGGGTGACGGATCGGCACCGATCACCCGGCAACCAAGGTCCGCGTACTCCGACAGCGCCGTTCCGGTGCCGCACCCGATGTCGAGCACCGTCCATTCGGGCTGAGGCGGGCAGACCCGTCGGGCGGCCGCGCGCAGTGGCGCGTTGAGCGGCTCGACGACAACGGTCGTAGAACCGTGCTTGGACCGCGTATGCGTCCGGCATTGGCCGCACCTCCCGTCCCGATGATCCTCCCGGGGGGAGTCCGCGGGTCCCTCTGGGCTCGTACGTGAGCGAGCCATGGTCGGGGATCTGCTGTCGAGGCGGTGCCTGGCTCACGCAGTGGGTGCAGCTGCGGGAAGCAGCGCCTTCACGTGGGATCCCTTCGGGCTCGTCGTCACCCGGAGGGTCCCGCCGACCTCGGCGGCCCGCTCGCGCATGGATGACAGCCCGACCCCGGGCTGCCACGGCCGGTAGCGGACCCGGCGTCGCGGACGCTGACCTCGAGGTAGTCGTCCTCGTGCCGGATCCGCACCCACGCCCGGTCGGTGCCGCTGTGCCGGGCCGAGTTCAGCACGGCCTCGGTGGCGATCCGAAAGGCAGCGACCTCGACAGCAGCGGCAGCGGCGGAAGGTCCGGTGCCTCGACCTGCACGTGCATGGGACGCCCGTCGGCGGTTCGGGTCGAGGAGACCTGCTGGCGCAGCGCCGCCACGAGACCGAGCTCGTCCAACGTGGGCGGGCGCATGTCGTAGACCAGCCGGCGGATCTCGCCGACGGCGGCGACGGCGTCCGCGCGCAGGCGGAGGAGCAGCGCGTCGGCGGCCGACGGGTCCGAGGTGATGGTGTTCCGGGCGGCGTCGGCGGTGAAGGCGATGCCGGACAGCGTGGGCCCGAGCCCGTCGTGCAGGTCGCGGCGCAGTCGCCGCCGCTCCTCCTCGATGGCCTTGATGGCGGCCGACCGGGACTCCTGCAGATCGCGGCTCAACCGCCGGGCTCGAAGCGTCTGCGCCACGAGCGGGGCCACGATTCCCAGCGCCTGCTCATCGCCGGCCGACAGGGTCAGGTCGCCGGGACGCAGTCCGATGACGAGCTCGCCCGTCTCGTCGCTCCCGAGAGCGAGCGGGAATCTCGCGGGTCTCGGTGACAGGGGTCCCGGACGCGGCCACTTCCACGCCGCCGATCGAGATGCTCGCGTACGGAAGCATGAGGGCCCCGCGGATGGCCCGCAGGGCAGGAGCGGATCGTCACCGATCTGGTCGGCCAGCGCGCTGGCGGCCAGGAACGGATCGGGCCGCTCGCCGAAGAGCAACTCGTCGATCAGGCCGCGCAGCACGACGCTGAGGGGATGGAACCCGGTGGCGAGCAGCACCCCCACGATCGCGACGATGCCCGGGGGCGTCTGGCCCCCCGTCCAACTGTCGACGACCGCGATGACACTGACGAAGACGGCGACGTAGGCGAGCGCGACGACACCGAAGACGACGACTCTGACGACTAGCGCACGGATGTCGGTGATGCCGGGGCGCCGGATCCCCACCGCCATGGCGGGCCCCAGCGCGGAGAGGACGAAGGCACCGGCAGCCACGCCAGGAATCGCGAACTGCACGAGGATGAGGCCATAGACCGAGCCGATGACGATGGCGGCCAGCGCCAGCCAGAGCATCGCCTGGCGATCCTCTTCCCCCGCGGTCTCGAGGACCCACCAACCGTGACCGATCAACGCGATGAACGTGACTGCCGCCAACGACCCAGCGACCCCCACCTCGGAATGGAGCGTGTAGTAGATGCCGACCACGCCCGCCCCGGCCACGACGATCCATGCGCAGAATTCGACGGGGTGTCGGAAGGTCGCGCGAGGGAAGGCCAGCACCGCCGCCGCGCCGGGCAGCATCAACGAGGCCACCAGCAGCGCCAGTGCCAGATCGCCCTCGCCACCGAGCCGGAGCATCGCCGAGGCGATCACTCCGACGGCCGTCACCACCATCAACGCACCCGCCATGCGACTTCGGGTCGGCAGCAGGGCGGCCCCGCTGGCCCCGAAGGACAGCGCCGGAACGACCGTGGCCAGCGCGACGAAGAGGTCGTTCACCGTGCGGTGCCCAGCCCGCCCTCGCGGGCTCGGACGATCGCCTCACCACGACTGGCGACCTGGAGCTTGGCGAAGATCGTCGTGAGCTGGTTGCTCACCGTCTTCGGCGACAGGAACAGCTCGGCTGCGATGTCCGCGTTGCTCCGACCCTGCGCGAGCAGGTCGAGTACCTGGCGCTCTCGGTCGGTCAGCTCGGGGAACGGGTACTCCGCGGCGACGGCGTGGGGTGGTTCGGTGAAGTAGCCGAGGACACGTGCGGCCACGCCCGGCCCGAAGATCGCTTCGCCTGCGACGACCGCCTGCACCGCTCGCACGATGTCGTCCTGCTCCGACTCCTTGAGCAGGTAGCCCTGTGCGCCGGCCTTCATGGCCGTGAACACGGTGGCGTCGTCGTCGTACATCGTGAGGATCAGCACGCGACTCTCGGGCGTCTGCTCCCGGATCCGGCGGGTTGCCTCGACGCCGTCCATGCCCGGCATGCGCACATCCATGAGGACGACGTCGGGACGGTGCTCGTGCGTCAGGCGCACCGCGGCCTGGCCGTCGGCCGCCTCGCCGACCACGTCAAGACCTGGGATCGTGCGCAGCAGGGAGACGAGGCCACCGCGTACCACCGGGTGGTCGTCTGCCACGACGATCCGGATCGGTGAGTCCATGGCGGCATCATGTCAGCCTGGCTGTCCCGAGGTCCCGGGAGAAAGCTCCCGAATTCCCTCCCGGGAATCAAGGAGAATCTCGGGCAGGTCCCCTCTGTTGCCGGGATCGCGCAAACGGCGACGCTGGAGCTCCACTCACCAAGGAGGCACCATGACAACCGCTACCGCCACCACGACCGGCACCGCGATCCCCACCACCAGCGTGCGCGTCGGGCTCGCACTGTCCGTCATACTCGGCCTCGCGAACCTTCCGGTCCTGTTCCTCGACGTCGACTGGGGCGCCGCGCCCCCGCCCTTCGCGCTGCTGCTGCTGAACGCCGCACTCGGCCTGGTCTCAGTCGTCTGCGCCGCTATCGCCTGGAACTCAGGCAACCGCCTAGCGATCCGCATCAACGCCGCGGCACTGATCATCAACGGGGTCATGATGGTGCCCGGTCTGTTCTTCGCCGGGGTGCCCCTCTGGATTCCGGTCGTGTCCGCGGTGACCGTCGTCCTCACCGTTGTCGCGGTCGTGCTGATGATGCGGCGCCCGTCGGCACCCGTCCCCGTGATCGACTGAAGGCCGAGAACGCTTGAGGGGCACTGAGGCACCCCACAGGGGTGCCCCTCAAGCGTTGGCGGTGGCGGTGGGAGCCGTCGCCCTTCGGGCTTCTCCCAAATCCCGCGCGTTCCCAGAATTGATGAGGGAGCACCCCTGCGGGGCACTCCCTGCAACAATGGCGGTGGCGGTGGGATTTGAACCCACGGTGAGGTTGCCCCCACACGCGCTTTCGAGGCGCGCTCCTTTGGCCGCTCGGACACGCCACCGCGGACGAGGGTACAGGTCCCGGTGACGCGCCGCGCCTCAGCCTCGGGCGTAGGAATGCACGCGGAAGGCGGGGGCCAGGGCGAAGACGACCAGGAGGATGGGCACGAGCAGGGCGAAGGCCCAGCGCAGTGACGTCGCGTCGGCGACGAGCCCGATCAGCGGAGCGCCCAGCACGAAGCCGACGTAGTTGAAGACGTTGACGCGGGCGATGGCGACGCCGGTGCCCAGTTCGTCGTGCTGGGCGGCGGCCGTGAAGGCGAGCGGGATGATCGGCGCCGCCCCGAGCCCGAGCAGGGCGAAGGCGGCCAGTCCCCAGGCCGGTGACGGGGCGAGGGCGATGAGCAGGGCCGCGACGGCGGCGGTGGCCGCGCCGAGCCGCACCAGGCGGACGGGGCCGCGGGCCATCACCCCGCGGTCGACGAACACGCGAGCGAGCAGGGTCGTCAGGGCGTAGCAGGCGTAGGCGAGGGCGGCGATGGACTCGGTCGAGCCGAGCCCCTCGGTCAGGTACACCGCGCTCCAGTTGGAGGCGGCCGAGTCGGCGATGTAGACGCAGGTGAGCGCGATGCCGACGACGACGATCGGCCTCCACGGCACGTGGACCCGGTCGCGACTCGGATGGTCGGGGGAGACGTCGTCGATTGCGCCGCTCGTCTCGACCCGGCCGCGCAGCAGGTGCGGACCGGCGACGAGCTGGCCGGCGATCACGACGACGGCGAGGAGCCCGAAGAAGAGGGCGAGCGACATCGACGTGTCCGCGGCGATCGCGGCCAGGGCGGCGCCGACGATCCCGGCCAGGCTGAAGACGGCGAAGAAGGAGCCCATCAGGCTGCGCCGGTAGGTGAGCTCGACGGCCGAGGCGTGGGCGTTCATCGACGCGTCGACGGCGCCGAGCGCGAATCCGATCAGGGCGAGCGAGGCGATGAGGACCGGCATCGACGAGCTCAGGCCGACGCAGACGAGCGCCATGGGCGTCAGCGGGCCGAGGACCCGCAGCACGGCGGCGCTGCCCACTCGCGCCAAGGCGGCGCCGGCGGCGATGCTCCCTATCCCGGCGATGATCGGGACGAGGCCCAGCAGCAGGGCGAGCTGGCCGTCGTCGAGGGAGAAGGTGGACTGGATCGTCGGGATCCGGGTCACGAGGGCCGCGAAGCACAGGCCCTGGGCGGCGTAGGCGACCGCGCCGGCCCGTCGTGCCGCAGGGTTCGCGTCCGTCACCCGTGGACTATGGCACCGCAGCCGGCGGGGTGAGGGCGAAACGAGGACGGGACCCCGGCCGAGGCGGGGTCCCGTCCGTCCCGCCAGATCGGCGGGGTGGCGGAGGATACGGGATTTGAACCCGTGAGGGGTTGCCCCCAACACGCTTTCCAAGCGTGCGCACTAGGCCACTATGCGAATCCTCCGTGGAGGAGGCTATACGCAGGAATGGGTCGGCCTGCCGCCGCCCTCTGCCGACCTGGCTGGGTCACCCCGTAGAGTTGTGCCGACCCCTCGTGCGGCGTCATCGCGTGAACCTCCCCAGGGCCGGAAGGCAGCAAGGATAAGCGCGCTCTGGCGGGTGTGCGGGGGGTCCCTTCGTGACCTGGGGCTGGAGCCGCTCGTGCTCGAAGGCATTCCCGGCGCCACTCGGACGGCGTCCGGCCCCGGCATTAGGGTGCATCTGTGTCCATGGCCCTGTACCGCACCTACCGTCCGGCTCGCCTGGACGACGTCGTCGGCCAGGACCACGTCACGGGACCCGTTGCGGCGCGCGCTGGAGAACGACCGGGTGCACCACGCCTACCTGTTCTCCGGGCCCCGCGGCTGCGGCAAGACCTCGACGGCGCGCATCCTGGCCCGCTCGCTCAACTGCGAGCAGGGGCCCACGCCGGACCCGTGCGGCGAGTGCCAGAGCTGCCAGGACCTCTCGGCGAACGGAGCGGGCTCCCTCGACGTGATCGAGCTCGACGCGGCCAGCCACGGCGGCGTCGACGACACCCGTGAACTGCGCGAGCGGGCCATGTTCGCGCCGGCCTCGTCGCGCTACAAGATCTACATCATCGACGAGGCCCACATGGTCACGACCGCAGGGCTTCAACGCGCTGCTGAAGCTGGTCGAGGAGCCGCCGCCGCACGTGCGCTTCATCTTCGCCACCACCGAGGTGGAGAAGGTGCTGCCGACCATCCGCTCGCGGACGCACAACTACACCTTCCGGCTGGTGCCCGCGAAGACGCTGCAGCAGCTCCTGGCCAACGTGTGCGAGTCCGAGGGCGTCAGCGCCGAGCCGGCCGCGCTCGCCCTCGTGGCGCGTGCCGGTTCCGGCAGCGTCCGCGACAGCCTGTCGGTGCTCGGCCAGGTGATCTCCGGGTCCGGGCCCGACGGCGTGACGTACGCCGAGGCGGTCGCCCAGCTCGGCATGACCGACGCGACCCTGCTGGACGCCACCATCGACGCGCTCGCCGACCACGACGGCGGGGCACTGTTCTCCGTGATCGACCAGGTCATCGACGCCGGGCACGATCCCCGCCGGTTCGTCACCGACCTGCTCGAGCGGTTCCGCGACCTCATCGTGCTGCACAACGTGCCCAACGCCGCCGAGCTCGGACTCATCGACGCTCCGGAGGACCGGATCGCGCGCGAGGTCGCCCAGGCGCAGCGGTTCGGCCCGGCCGAGCTGACCCGCGCCGGTGACGTCACGAGCGCGGCCCTGAGCGAGCTGCGCGGAGCGACGGCGCCTCGCCTGCACCTGGAGCTGATGGTCGCCCGCCTGCTGCTGCCGGCGTCTGACGCCGATGAGGCGGGGATGCGCGCGCGGCTCGACCAGCTCGAGCGCCGGATGTCGGCTGCGCCGGTGCACGCCACCTCGCCCGCGGCGCCGGCTGGAACCTCCGCTGCCGACGAGCCGCGCCGCCGCCCCGCCAGCCGAGGCCAGCGCACCGCCGCCTCCGCCCAAGCGACTGTCCGAGGTCGCTCCCTCCAGCAAGGCCCCCGAGCGCAGCACGGTCGCGCCCACCCACCCGGCCGAAGGCCGAGCACGCGCTCCGGTCGGCGGGAGACCGGTGAAGATCCGACGCCCGACCCCTCCGAGGGCCGCGGCGGCCCCGAGCGTCGGACTGGACCAGTTCGTCTCGATGTGGCCGGCCGTGCTCGATGCGGTGAAGAGCTACTCCCGCGTGGGCTGGATGCTCTTCAGCGAGTCGACGCCCGATCTCGATGAGCGACGGGGTGCTCGCGGTGGCGGTCGGCGACGCAGGCAAGGTCAACAACGTGCGGGCGAGCGGCCACGAGGAGCGGCTGCGCCAGGCGATCCTCGACGTGATGAAGACGGACGTCCGGATCGACGTCGTCCTGGCCCCGGACCGGGTCGTCCCGGCCAGCGCCAAGCCCTCGGGAGCTGTCGATACGGATCCGCCGGCGGCCCCGGAGCCGGACGCCCCGAGCATGGACGACGCGAATGTCGACGGGGCCGTCGGCGTCGACCTCGCGGTGCGCGAACTCGGTGCCACCCGCATCGGCGAGATCGAGCACTGAGGGGCCTGGGCATGTATGAGGGGATCGTCCAGGACCTGATCGACGAGCTGGGCCGCCTGCCCGGGGTCGGTCCCAAGAGCGCGCAGCGCATCGCCTTCCACATCCTCGCGGCCGAGCCGGCCGACGTCCTGCGGCTGGCGGCGACCCTGCGCGAGGTGAAGGAGAAGGTGCGGTTCTGCAGCATCTGCGGCAACGTCGCGGAGGAGGACGAGTGCCGGATCTGCCGCGACCCGCGACGTGACCTCACGGTGCTGTGCGTGGTCGAGGAGCCCAAGGACGTCGTCGCGATCGAGAAGACCCGGGAGTTCCGTGGCCGCTACCACGTGCTGGGCGGCGCGATCAGTCCCATCGACGGCATCGGACCCGATGACCTGAGGATCCGCGAGCTGTTCGCCCGCCTGTCCGACGGGACCATCACCGAGGTCATCCTCGCGACGGACCCGAATCTCGAGGGGGAGGCGACGGCCACCTATCTGGCGCGGATGATCAGTCCCCTGGAGATCGCCGTGTCCCGGCTCGCCAGCGGGCTGCCCGTCGGCGGCGACCTCGAGTACGCCGACGAGGTCACCCTGGGCCGGGCCTTCGAGGGCCGCCGCCGGGTCTAGTCGACCTGCTGAACGAACGCTGCCAAGATCAGCGAATGAGTCGCGATCTCCAGGTCACGTTCGACGCCCATGATCCACGAGCCCTGTCATCGTTCTGGCGCGACGCCTTGGGCTACGTCCACCCGGGACCGCCGGGTGTCGATCTACCGGACGGCGCTGACCCGCTGGCCGCCTGGGACGACTTCCTCCGGCGCATGGGGGTGCCGGCCGATCAGCGGAGACGGCACCCGATCCGCGATCGAGCGGATCCGGACGGGCAGGGGCCGCGGGCGTTCTTCCAGCAGGTGCCGTAGAGGACAAGATCGCGAAGAACCGAGTCCACCTCGACATCCGTGCGGCTCCGGGAGCCTGCAGGGAGACGGAGCGGATGACCGGCGCTGGAGGCTGAGTCCGAGCGGCTCGTCGGCATTGGGGGAACGCGACTTCGTCGCCATGACCCGTGCTCCTGGGCGGGCATCGTGATGGCCGATCCCGAGGGCAATGAGTTCGCGTGGACTGAAGCGCGCTCATTCGGGATCGGTAGACTCATGTCCCCGTGTCCCTCATCGTCCAGAAGTTCGGCGGATCCAGCGTCTCTGACGCGGCGAGCATCAAGCGCGTCGCGCGGCGCATCGTCGACACCAAGAAGGCCGGCCACGACGTCGTCGTCGTGGTCTCCGCGATGGGCGACTCGACCGACGAGCTGCTCGAGCTCGCCGAGCAGGTGTCCCCGCTGCCCCCGGCCCGCGAGCTCGACATGCTGCTGACCGCCGGGGAGCGCATCTCGATGGCCCTCGTCGCCATGGCGATCTCGGACCTCGGCGCGGAGGCCCGCTCCTACACCGGATCCCAGGCCGGCCTCATCACCGACTCGGCCCACGGTTCCGCCCGGATCATCGACGTCACGCCCGGGCGGATCCGCGAGGCCATCACCCAGGGGGCGATCCCGATCGTCGCGGGATTCCAGGGCGTCGCCCAGGACACCAAGGACATCACCACCCTCGGCCGCGGCGGATCCGACACCACGGCGGTGGCGCTCGCCGCCGCGCTCGACGCCGAGGTCTGCGAGATCTTCACCGACGTCGACGGCGTGTTCAGCGCCGATCCGAGGGTGGTCGCCGCGGCGCGGCAGGTGCCCGTACATCACGTACGAGGAGATGCTCGAGCTCGCCGCGGTGGGCGCCAAGGTCCTGCACCTGCGCTGCGTCGAGTACGCGCGCCGCTTCGACGTGCCGATCCACGTGCGCTCGTCGTTCTCGCAGCACACCGGCACGCTGGTCATGTCCCCCGAAGCCATCGAAGCCGCTATCGCCGAAGGAAGTGCCATGGAACAGCCGATCATCTCCGGGGTTGCCGCGGACGTGAACGACGCCAAGATCACCGTGGTCGGCGTGCCCGACAAGCCGGGCGAGGCGGCCGCGATCTTCAAGGCGCTCGCCGTGGCCGGGATCAACGTCGACATGATCGTGCAGAACGTCTCGGCGGCCTCGACCGGCCGAACCGATGTCACGTTCACCTGCCCGCAGGGGTCGGCGCCGACTGCGATGAAGGCGCTCGACGGCGAGCGCGCGTCGATCGGCTTCGAGTCGCTGCTGGTCGACGACCAGATCGCCAAGGTCTCGCTCGTCGGTGCCGGCATGCGCTCGCACCCCGGCGTCTCCGCGACCTTCTTCGAGGCGCTCGCGGACGCCAGCATCAACGTGGAGATGATCTCGACGTCCGAGATCCGCATCTCGGTCGTCACCCGGGTCGACGACGCCGCCCGCGCGGTCCAGACGCTGCACACCGCCTTCGGCCTGGACGCCGACGGCGAGGCCGTGGTCTACGGGGGAACGGGCCGATGACGAGGCTCCCCGTCGTCGCCGTCGTCGGCGCCACCGGCCAGGTGGGCGCGGTCATGCGCCGCCTGCTCGACGAGCGCGACTTCCCGATGTCGCAGGTGCGCTTCCTGGCGTCGGCCCGCTCGGCCGGCACCACGCTGCCGTGGCGCGGCGCCGAGATCGTGGTCGAGGACGCCGCCACCGCCGACATCTCCGGCATCGACATCGCGCTGTTCTCCGCGGGCGGTGCGACGTCGAAGGCGCTGGCCCCCAGCTACGCGGTGTCCGGGGCGATCGTCATCGACAACTCGTCGGCCTGGCGCATGGACCCCGACGTCCCGCTCATCGTGAGCGAGGTCAACCCGCACGCCCTCGCCGACGTGCGCAAGGGGATCATCGCCAACCCGAACTGCACGACGATGGCGGCGATGCCGGTGCTCAAGCCGCTCCACGACGAGGCGGGGCTGCGCGGCTCATCGTCAGCACCTACCAGGCGGTGTCCGGCAGCGGCCTGGCCGGCGTCGAGGAGCTCGACACCCAGGTGCGGGCGGCGGTGACGCAGGACATCGCCCAGCTCACCCACGACGGCTCGGCCGTGGACTTCCCCGCGCCGGTCAAGTACGTGCGCACGATCGCCTTCGACGTCGTCCCGCTCGCGGGCAGCATCGTCGACGACGGCTCACTGGAGACCGACGAGGAGCAGAAGCTCCGCAACGAGAGCCGCAAGATCCTCGAGATCCCCGACCTGCTGGTCTCCGGCACCTGCGTGCGGGTGCCGGTCTTCACCGGCCACTCGCTGTCGATCAACGCCGAGTTCGACCGCCCGATCTCGCCGGAGCGGGCGATGGAGCTGCTCGCGGATGCCGCGGGGTCGAGCTCGTCGGATGTGCCCACGCCGCTGCAGGCGGCCGGGTGCGGATCCGTCCTTCGTCGGCCGCGTCCGGCAGGACCCGTCGGTGCCCGACGGCCGCGGCCTGGCGCTGTTCGTCAGCAACGACAACCTGCGCAAGGGCGCAGCCCTGAACGCGGTGCAGATCGCCGAGCTGCTCGCCGCCAACCGCTAGCGCGAGCTGTCCCGCGTCGCCGGGGACGCTACGCGCTCGGCGACACGGTGATCACCGGCTCACGCCCGAGGTAGGCGGCGTAGGCCACGAGCGCCCGGTCGACGTCTATTCGTGCCCGTCCCGAGAGCGGTGCGAAGGGTTCCACGGCGATCCTCACCTGGTCGCGCACCAGCGTGCGCGTCCACGTCGCGATCACTGAGCCGCGTCGCACGATGGTGGCACGGAAGATGCCGTTGCCACCGGGGACCACGCGATCGAGCAGTGACTCGTCGCCGTGCAGTGACCGGTCCTTGTAGCCGAGGACGTACTCGTCGAATCCCGGCAGTGCGAGCGTCCCCTGGTCCGCGAGACGTCCGTCACCGATCGCTTCGGCCAGCTCGGTCGTGAGCCAGACGGCGTCGGCGCCCTCGCCGACCCGATCGAGTCGGCCCGCGTTCCCCTCGACTCCTCGGCGGGCGTCGGCCAGGGTCAGGCCGGTCCAGCCGGCGAAGTCCTTGACCGTGGTGGGACCGTGACTGCGGAAGTAGCGATGAGCCAGTTCGACGAGGGCCGTCGTCTCGCGACAGCTCGACCTGCGTGCGGCGCCCAGGCGGACAGCAGGGCGAAGGTCTGCGCCCCGTCCCGCTGCGGGCCGATGCACGTGACTCCGGTCAGCGACGCATACAGCAGAAGGTGGTAGCCCCGCTGCCCGTCGGTCGGGATCCCCTCTGCCGTCAAGGCATCGAGGACGTCCGCGGCGCGTGCGAGGCTCGCCGTCCTCGAGGAACGCCTCCAGGACGTCGCGGAGTCGATCGAGGTCGGCCGGCAGGAGCCCCAGCTGCTGACGCCGGGTTCTCATCCGATCGAGCCCGCGCGTGCCGGTGAGGTCGAGCATCCATCGGGCGTCGACGGCCGGGATGATGTGCACGGTCTGCCGCATGGGCCAGGTGCGAATGAGCTCGCCGCGCTCGAAGGCGGCCTCCACGTCCGCGACCGTGGAGTGCGGAACGCGGACACCGAGGGACCACAGTCCGCTGGCGATGTCCTGCGCCTGCATCGCTCCGAACCACTCGGCCACCGACAGCGGGGTGCGTGCGTCGTGGTCGGCGAGCAGCAGGCTGGTCATCCTCGCCGCGCGGATCACCGCCGGGGTGAGCGCCGCCACGCGTCAGCCCTGGCGCGGGTCGAGCATCGTGAGCAGCAGGCGACCCGGCTCCGTGGCGACGACGGAGTGCGGCGTGCGCGTGCCGAGGTGGATCAGGCCGCCGGGCTGCAGGGTGACCGTCCGGTCGGCCGCCGTGATCTCGAACCGGCCGTCCAGCGCCTGCAGGAGCACGGGCACGGCCGCGGTGTGCTCGGTGAGCTCCTGGCCGGCGTCGAAGGAGAACAGCACGACGCGGGCGCCCTCGGCCTTGAGGACCGTGCGGGACACCGTGCTGTCGGGAGCGACCTCGACCAGCGCTGCGACGTCGGCGAGGTCGGTCATCGACAGGTTCACGTCATCGCTCATCGGCATCTCCGGGGGTCTCGGGTGAGGCGGGCAGGCGCAGCACGGACACCGCGAAGTCGGCGTCGTCGCCGCCAGGGTCGCAGGTCCCACGTGGCGAAGCGGTGCTCGAGAGTGAAACCGGCGGCCGTCGAGGTGCTGGTCGAAGTCCGACATGTCGTAGCGGTCGGTGTGGAAGCCGACGGCGGCGAAGCCGTCGGGCTTCAGGTGCGCGCCAATGCGGCGCAGGACCTCGGTCTCGCGTGCCGGGCGCCACGAAGGCCATCACGTTCCCGGCCACGACGGCTGCGTCGAAGGGCTCAGGCTCGCCCGGCCGCGGCGAGGTCGAGCTTCGACGAGGTCGGCCACGACCCACGTGGGACCGGGATGGTCCTCGCCGCGCGGCCTCGATCAGCTCCGGGTCGGCGTCGACGCCGACGACGTGGTGGCCGCGCGCGTGCAGGACGGCCGACGTGCGGCCGGGACCGCAGCCGGCGTCCAGGATCCGCGACCGCGGCGGCACCATCGCGTCGATGAGCCGCGCCTCGCCGCCGAGGTCGACGCCCTCGGCGCCATCTCGCGGAAGCGCTGGATGTACCACTGCGAGTGGCCGTCGTCGGTGTCGGTGAACCAGCGGGGCGGGGTCGTCATGCGGCCGGCGAGGAACTCCCGCAGCCCGGCGACGGTCTTGGCCCGGTGCAGCGACTGCGGTCGCGCGGATCGATCGGAGGGGTCGATGCGGTGCAGATGCCAGCGGAGCCGGTTGATGATTGCCGTGCGCGTGGTGCACCAGGTCCTCACGGTGGTTGACCAGCAGCTTCAGCTCCCGCGAGGCGTCGTCGTGGCGTGGCGACCGGCAGGTCGGGCTCGCGCAGCGCGGCCCGGGCCACGGCCAGGGCGTCGATCGGGTCGGACTTGCCGCGGGTGCGCGCGGTGCGGCGCTGCTCGGCCATCATCTTCGGCGGCACCCGCACCACCTGCTGGCCGGCGTCGAGCAGGTCGGCCTCCAGCCGAGCGGACAGGTGCGCGGCAGTCCTCGATGCCCCAGGTCAGGTCCGCACCGAACCGCTCGCGGCCCACCGGACCGCCTTGTCGTGGCCCTTGCGCGTCGGCGCTGACCGTGAGCTGGCCCAGCTGCCGGCCGGCCTCGTCGACGGCGACGAACGTGTGCGTGCGCTTGTGGACATCGGTTCCAACGACAACCATGAGGGTTGCCTCCTTTCACCAGATCAGTGACGGGACGGTTGGGCCGGTCGGCGGACACATCTCAGTGGGGGCGATGCCACGCTCCTATCAAGTCACGCCGGCCGGTCCTTCACACCCGGCGCCGGCAAAACGCACGCATGCCAGACCGAAGTCGGCAACGAGGCTACGAGCCAGACGCCAGATGCGCAGGATCCAACCACCGCAACAGCGGCAGCGTCACCCTGACACGAGGCGACGCTAGCCCACGCCACGGACGGCGGCGCTCACGCGCCGGGAACGGCGTAGCCCAGCGCCGGGTAGTCGCGGGCGTAGACCTCGGCCACCCGGGCGAGCAGGTCCGGGGTGTAGTAGTCGTCCATCAGGTTGCGCGCGCCGGTGGAGTAGCGGCAGAAGAACTGCTCCTGCAGGTCGCGATCGAGGTGAGCGCCCCGATGGTGTCCCACGACGCGTCGAGGTCCTCGAGGTGGATGATCGCGTCGTAGTCGATGATGCCGAGGCCCAGGTGGTCGGCCTGACGGCGCCAGTGCGGGTCCTGGTCGCGCGACTCCTGGGCGCCGATGACGTCGAGGAACTGGTCGAGCGTGATCTGGTCCGGCTCCACCGTCCGGCCGGTCGAGGCGCGGATCGCCTCGACGATCGGGCATCGACTGCTTGAGGCCCTGGCCGATCTTCTCGATGTAGCCGGAGAGCAGGCGCGAGGCCGGGTCGCGGACGACGGTGAACCGCCGGTAGCCCGACCGGTCAGCACCTCCTCGAGCAGGTCGGGCGGCAGCTGGAAGGGCTTGACGAACGGGGTCGCGTTGAGGCGGTTGTGCGGGCTCTCCTGGACCCGCTGCACCATGCCCGGGTTCATCCGAGCGGCCTCGAGGCCGCCGAGGGTGGCCTTCATGGTGCCGCAGCCGGCCTTGGGGACCTCGACGTAGACGTATCGGTTCACCAGGGAGATGTGCGTGTGCATGTTGACCGAGCGCCAGCCCATGGACTTCACGTAGGCGCGGGTGACCGGGCCGAGGTCGCTGCGGCTCGGTCGGCGGTCGGGCACGGTCATGTCGGGAAGGCTATCGGCCGGTGCTCGGCGAGGCCGGAGAACCGGGACAAACGACGTGGGACCAGCCGTCGGCTGGTCCCACGCGTGGTCGGGGTGACAGGATTCGAACCTGCGCCCTCTTCGTCCCGAACGAAGCGCGCTACCAAGCTGCGCCACACCCCGAAGGCCTTGCGGAGTCTAGCCTGCCGCCACCGGCTAGGGTCCGCATCGACCCCGACCCAAGGAGGCCCCGTGGCGCTCGAGGACTTTCCGCGCTACCCGCTGATGTTCGGGCCCAGCCCGGTCCACCCGCTGCCCCGCCTGAGCGCGCACCTCGGCGGCGCGCAGATCTGGGCCAAGCGGGAGGACTGCAACAGCGGCCTGGCGTTCGGCGGCAACAAGACCCGCAAGCTCGAGTACATCGTCCCCGACGCCCTCGCCCAGGGCGCGGACACGCTGGTGTCGATCGGCGGCGTCCAGTCGAACCACACGCGACAGGTCGCCGCGGTCGCGGCGAAGCTCGGGCTGAAGGCCGTCCTGGTGCAGGAGGCGTGGGTGGACTGGCCGGACTCGGTCAACGACCGGGTCGGCAACATCATGCTGTCGCGGATCATGGGCGCGGAGGTGCGGCTCGACCCGTCCGGCTTCGACATCGGCTTCCGCGACAGCTGGAACCAGGCGCTCGACGACGTCCGGGCGCGTGGCGGCACGCCGTACGGCATCCCGGCCGGTGCGTCGGACCATCGGCTCGGCGGCCTCGGCTTCGCCAACTGGGCGTACGAGGTCCAGCAGCAGGAGGCGGAGCTGGGGGTCTTCTTCGACACGATCATCGTGTGCTCGGTGACGGGCAGCACGCACGCCGGCATGATCGCCGGCTTCGCCGGTCAGGAACGTCCGCGCCGGGTCATCGGCATCGACGCGTCCGCGAAGATCGAGCCGACGCGCGAGCAGGTCGCCCGCATCGCTCGCAACACCGCCGAGCTCATCGAGCTCGGTCGCGACCTGCGCGACGACGAGATCACGGTGCTCGAGGGCTGGGCCGGCGACTACTACGGCATCCCGGTCCAGTCGACGCTGGACGCCATCCGGCTGACCGGCAGCCTCGAGGGCATGATCATCGATCCGGTCTACGAGGGGAAGTCGATGGCCGGCCTGATCGACCTGGTCACGAGCGGCGAGATCGGCCCGGACTCGACGGTGCTCTACGCGCACCTCGGCGGCCAGCCCGCGATCAACGCGTACTCGGCGCTCTTCCGCGCGTAGCACACTCGTCGAGTGGTCGCTCGCGCACCGCTGAACGGCCCCCGAACGGTGCGCTGCCGACCACTCAACGAGGCGGGCAGGTGTGTCAGCGCGCGCGGTCAGCGTCAGCAGCGTCGCCTCGGGGCGGCAGGCGAAGCGCACCGGCGCGTAGGGCGAGGTGCCCAGCCCGGCGGACACGTGCAGCACCGAGTCGTCCATGCGCCGACAGGCCCTTGGCCCGGCGTGCGCGGCAGGTCGCAGTTGGTGACCAGGGCGCCGACCCCGGGCACGCACAGCTGCCCACCGTGCGTGTGCCCGGCCAGGACCAGGTCGGCGCCGTCGGCGGCCATGGCGTCGAGCACCCGCAGGTACGGCGCGTGGGTCACGCCAAGCGCGAGGTCGGCGGCCGAGTCGAACGGGCCGGCCACCTCGTCGTACCGGTCGCGGCTGATGTGCGGATCGTCGACGCCGCGGACGTCGACCTCGCGGCCGTCGACCTTCATGGTGGCGCGCGCGTTCCCGAGGTCGAGCCAGCCGTTCGTGGTCAGCCCGTCGACGAGGTCACCCCACGGCAGCATCGGGCGCTTCGGCTCGAGCTGCGACGGACCCTTCGAGGTAGCGGGCCCAGTTGAGGGGCCGCGGCGCGTAGTAGTCGTTGCTGCCGAGGACGAAGGCCCCGGGCACGTCGAACAGCGGATCGAGGGTGTCGAGGACGTGCGGCACCGCGTCCATGTGCGACAGGAAGTCGCCGGTGACGATGACGGCGTCGGGGCGCAGCTCGCGCAGCGACCGCACCCAGTCCTGCTTCTTGCGCTGGCCCGGGACGAGGTGCAGGTCGGACAGGTGCAGGATGCGCAGGTCGCGCTGCCCGGCGGGGAGGACGGGCAATGTGGCCCGGCGCAGCGTGAAGGCCTGTGCCTCCCAGTAGGCGTAGGCGAGCCCGGCGACACCGGCGGCGGCGGTGCCGACGAGGGCCGTCGTGGCTTTGCGCATGGCTCATGGTCCCATGGACGACCCGTCAGCGCGCTGCGGCGGTGAGAGAATGGGGCCATGAGCGCACTCAAGGACCAGCTGAAGACCGACCTCACCACCGCCATCAAGTCCCGCGACGAGGTGACGGCGGCGACGCTGCGCATGGTCCTGACGGCGGTCACCAACGAGGAGGTGGCCGGCAAGGAGGCCCGGGAGCTCAGCGACGACGACGTGCTGACGGTGCTGGGGCGCGAGGCCAAGAAGCGCCGCGAGTCCGCCGACGCCTACGACGGAGCGTTGCGACCGGAGCTCGCCGATCGCGAGCGGGCCGAGCTCGAGGTCATCGCCCGCTACCTGCCGCTGCCGCTGTCCGACGTCGAGGTCAGGACGATCGTCGACGCCGCGGTCGCCGAGGTGGTGGCGACGGGCGCCACCGGCCGGGCGGCGATGGGCGAGGTCATGAAGCGCGTCCAGCCGCAGGTCAAGGGCCGCTCCGACGGCGCCCAGGTGGCGGCTCAGGTGAAGGCCGCGCTCGGGATCTGACCGTCTGCTCGAGGAGGGCTACCCCGACGCGCTGGTGCGGGTGCCCGGGTCCGTGTTGTCGAACGTCGGCGGCTCAGGGGTCTTCGTCTTCTCCGGCTTCGGAGCCACGGTGACCGGCGGCGGGACGTAGACGTACGGGTCGTTCGTCGTCAGCCCGTACTTGTTCTTGATGTCGAACGTCAGTGGCTCGGTGCCCTGCAGCGCAAGCTCCATGGCGTCGCGCCAGATCGGCCCCGGGAGGGTGCCGCCGAAGACCTGCGGGTAGTAGGTCCCCTTGATCGTGACCTGCTTCATCGGGTGCGCGTAGCCGCCACGCGGATCGCCGACCCATACGGCCGCGGCGAGCTGCGGCGTGTAGCCGGCGAACCAGACCGCCGCGGAGTCGTTCGTCGTGCCGGTCTTGCCGGCGACCTGACGCTCCTCGAGGGCCATGGCCTCGCCGGTGCGCCCGGGGATGGTGCCGTTGACGACCCCGTTGAGCATGACCGTCACGGTGTCGGCGACGTCGCGCTTGATGACGCGGTGCAGTTGCCGTCGGGGACCGGAAGGCGAGCGCCCTCGCGGTCGCGGATGTCGAGGACGACGACCGGCTCGCAGTAGATCCCGTGCGCGGCGAAGGTCGCGTATGCGTTGGCCATGGCCAGCGGCGTGACCTCCATCGTGCCGATGGCCAGCGTCGGCACCCGCAGGAGCGGATCGCCGTTGCCGAGGGTGACGCCCATCGACTCGGCGATCTCCGCCGGGCGGCAGATGCCCGTGCGCTCCTCGATCGTCATGAAGTAGGTGTTGGTGGAGTAGGCGGTCGCCCGGGCCATGTCGAGGGTGCCCGACGTCGTGGAGTTGCGGACCGTGACCGGCTTGAACTTCTTGCCCGTCGTGCAGTTCTTGAACTCCGAGAACGTCTTCGGGCTGTACGACGGGATGTACTCGAACGGCGAGATGCCGTCCTCGAGTGCGGCGGCCAGCGCGAAGACCTTGAAGGTCGACCCGGCCTGCATGCCGATGGTGCCGCCCATGTCGCGGCCGACGTTGTAGTTGTAGGTCGTCTTGCCGCGACCGGACGTTCCCCAGTCGCGGTTCTGCGCCATCGCGATGACATGCCCGGTCCCGGGTTCGACCATGGAGATGGCGGCGGCCCGGCGGCTGTCGTCCTTGACCGGGATGTAGTCCGTCACCGTGTCGTAGGCGCCGTTCTGGGCCTTCGGGTCGAGGGTCGTGCGGATCGTGTACCCACCTCGACGAAGGAACGCCTCGCGCTCCTCCGGAGTGGCGCCGAACGTCTCGTCCTTGCGGATCGTCTGGACGACGTAGTCGCAGAAGTACGGGGCGTACGAGGACGTGCAACCGTTGGTGGTCAGCGACGGATTGAGCAT
The DNA here is from genome assembly GCA_963700745.1 of uncultured bacterium. Lineage (GTDB taxonomy): Bacteria > Actinomycetota > Actinomycetes > S36-B12 > S36-B12 > UBA10649. The sequence goes on from CAVOYT010000001.1 coordinate 107,422, forward strand.
CTCGCTCATCGGCTTCAGCGCCGCGCGGTCGGCCTGGACCTGCGTGATGTAGCCCAGGTCCGCCATGCGTCGGAGCACGACGTTCCGCCGCGTCGTGCTCAGATCCGGGTTGCGAAGCGGGTCGTACGCGGTGGGCTGCTGGACGATGCCGGCGAGGGTGGCCGCCTCGGCCAGGTCGAGGTCGGCGGCGGGCTTGGAGAAGTACCGGCGTGCGGCGGCCTCGATTCCGTACGCGCCGGCACCGAAGTAGGCGATGTTCAGGTAGCGCTCGAGGATCTCGCCCTTGGTGAAGATCTTCTCCAGGCCGAGGGCGTAGCGCACCTCGCGGAGCTTGCGGGCGGCGCTGTCTCCACGCGCGGCGTCGAGCTCGTCGGCGGTGGCGGCCTGGTTGACCAGCACGTTCTTGACGTACTGCATCGTCAGGGTCGAGCTGCCCTGCTCGATGCCGCCGGCGGTCGCGTTCGTGGCCAGTGACCGGATGACGCCGCGCAGGTCGACGCCGTTGTGGTCCAGGAAGCGGGCAGTCCTCGATGGCGACGGTGGCCTGACGCATGACGGGGGAGATGCTGTCGAGGGGCACCTCGACGCGGTTCTGGTAGTACAGCGTGGCGAGGATGGATCCGTCGGAGGCCAGGATGATCGATCGCTGCGGCAGCGGCGGCGTGCTGAGGGCGTCGGGCAGGTTCTCGAAGTTCTTGACGACGTCGCGGGTGACGACACCGGCCCCGCCGACGAACGGGACGAACATGAAGCCGACGAGCAGTCCGGCGACGGTGGCAGCCACGACGATGCCGCCGATCCGGGCCAGGATTCCGATCGGCCCGGGTCGGCGTCCCGGTGGTTGCTGCATGCTCATCAGACGTTCAGGGTAAGCGGCCCGGTTCCCTCATGACTCAACCGGCTCACTCATGTGGTGCCGATTTCACCCGTTTCCGCGCAGAATAACTCGTTAGAACTATACAGACTAGTTATATCTAGCCTTCCTGCGCGATACTGGACGGCGTAACGTCCGCCGACACGTGACGAGGTGAGGGGTGTATTGCGAGCATGACCTTTGACACCGATTGGGCCACTCAGGCGGCCTGCCGCACGACCGATCCGGACTCCCTCTTCGTGCAAGGTGCCGCCCAGAATCGGGCGAAGGCGATCTGCGTGGGCTGCGAGGTGCGCACCGAGTGCCTGGCCGACGCACTGGACAATCGCGTGGAGTTCGGGGTCTGGGGAGGCATGACGGAGCGTGAGCGCCGCGCCCTCCTGCGCCGACGCCCCAACGTCACGTCCTGGCGGCACCTCCTGCAGACCGCGCAGGACGAGTACGAGCGCCAGCGCATCATCACCGGGCCGGCCGAGCGCGCGAGCTGACGAACGGCGCCCCGCTGCACTAGTCGGCCGGGCCAGTCGGGCTACAGCGGCCCGGCCAGCAGGTCGCCGACGGTCCGCAGTCCCTCGAGGTCGTGCACGTCCTCGGCCAGCGCCGGCACCGAACTGACCCGCACCCCCGGATGAGCCGCGGTGAACCGATCGGCCAGATGCCGTTGCCGTGACGCCAGGCTCGCCCGCTGCGCATGCAGGGTCAGCAGCGCCGCGGTGAGGCGATCATCCCTGGCCTGCGCTCCCTTCGCCTGACCGGCCTGTTCCGTCAGGATCTGTGCCCCGGCCGACGCCTGCTCGCTGGTGAAGTCCGGATCGATCACCGGCTGCACCCGGTTGAGCACGAGTCCGGCAAGCGGCATCTCGTCGGTCCGCAGCCGCTCGACGAAGTAGGCAGCCTCGCGCAGCGCGTCACGCTCGGGCGCTGCGACTACGACGAACGACGTCCCGTCGTCCTTGAGCAGGGCGTAGGTGGCGTCCGCTCGTTCCCGGAACCCCCCGAAGGTGGTGTCGATCGCCGCGACGAAGGTGCCGACGTCGGCAAGCACCTGTGCCCCGAGGATCTTGCTGAGCACGTTGGTGAACAGGCCGAAGCCCATCGCGGCGATCCGGCCCAGCCCTTTGCCGGCACCTCGCGCGGGGGCGGTGAGGATGCGGATGAACCGTCCATCCAGGAACGAGCCGAGGCGGGCCGGGGCGTCGAGGAAGTCGAGGGCGCTGCGGGAGGGAGGCGTGTCGACCACGATGAGGTCCCAGGAGCCCTCCTCGTCCGCGCGCACCCGGAGCTGGCCGAGCTTCTCCATCGCCATGTACTCCTGCGTGCCGGCGAACGACGAGGACAGCGCCTGATAGAAGGGGTTGGACAGGATCTGCTGCGCCTTGACCGGGTCGGCATGGCCCTCGACGACCTCGTCGAAGGTCCGCTTCATGTCGAGCATCATCGCGAAGAGCGAGCCGGATCCGTCGGGTGCGCAGACACCGGGCACCTGCCGGGGGGTGTTGTCGAGGGAGGACAGCCCCATCGCCTGTGCGAGCCGCTTCGCGGGGTCGATCGTGAGAACGCAGACGTCCCGACCCCGCTCGGCCGCCCGCAGCCCGAGGGCCGCGGCGGTGGTCGTCTTCCCGACGCCGCCGGCGCCGGTGCACACGATGATGTGGATGCTCGGATCGGCGAGGATGTCGTCGATCGCCAGACTCGGCGCGTCCGCGAACCGGGCGGACGTCATCCGACCCCGCCCTCGGCGAGCAGGTCGGCGAGTTCGTACAGCCCCCCGAGATCGACGCCGCCCGGCAGCAGCGGCAGCACGAAGGTCGGCAGGCCCAAGGCCTCGATGCGGGCCATCTCCCGCTGCTCCAAGCTGACCCGCTGCGCATGGTCGGCGGCCTCTTTCAGCAGGGCCGGCACGATCTCCTCCTCGTGAGCCGCGAGCCCGGCCCGTTGGAGCGCCCCCCGGATCGCCTTCGCGGGCAGGCTGCCATTGAGGGCCGCGACGAGCTGGGTGTCGTCCAGCACAGGGGGCCGGGTCATGTTGACGATGACGCCCCCGACAGGCAGGCCCTCGGCCCGCAGCTCGGCGACGCCGTCGACTGTCTCCTGGACCGGCATCTCCTCGAGCAGAGTCACCAGGTGCACGGCCGTGCGCTCCGAGGCGATGACGCTCATCACGAGGTCGGCGTGGTTGCGGATCGGCCCCACCTTGGCCAGCCCGGAGACCTCCGAGTTCACGTTGAGGAACTTGGCGATGCGGCCGGTCGGCGGGGCGTCGAGCACGACCGCGTCGTAGGCGTCCCGGGCATCCTTGTCTCGGCGCCTGACGATCTCGACCGCCTTGCCGGTGAGCAGGACGTCGCGGAGCCCGGGGGCGATGGTGGTGACGAAGTCGACGGCGCCCATGCGCTTCAGCGCCGACCCGGCGCGACGCAGGTTGTAGAAGCTCTCGAGGTAGTCGAGGAGGGCGTCCTGCGCGTCGATGGCGAGGGCCCAGACTCCGCCTCCGCCCGGGGCGACGGCGACCTTCCGCTCCTCGTACGGCAGCGGCGGGGTGTCGAAGAGCTGAGCGATCCCCTGTCGGCCCTCGACCTCGACCAGGAGGGTGCGCCGGCCGTCGCGGGCCAGGGCCAGGGCCATCGCCGCGGCCACGGTCGTCTTTCCGGTCCCGCCCTTGCCCGACACGACGTGCAGGGCCACATCGGGCCATAGGCGGGCAGTCACTGCTTCAGCCTATTCCGATGCCCTGCATGAGGGAGTTCGGACTAGTGTCGGCGCATGACCACTTGGGAGTACGCCACCGTCCCGCTCCTCGTCCACGCGACGAAGCAGATCCTCGACACCTGGGGCCAGGACGGGTGGGAACTCGTCCAGGTCGTTCCCGGTCCCAATCCGGAGAACATGGTGGCCTACCTCAAGCGCGCGAGGGAGAACGGCTGATGCCCAGTGTTGAGGAACGTCTTGCCGCCATGGGGCTGACCGTGCACGAGGTCGTCCCGCCCCTCGCCGCCTACGTCCCCGCCGTGGTCAGCGGGCGCTACGTGTACACCTCCGGGCAGTTGCCCATCGTCGACGGCACTCTCGTCGCCACCGGCAAGGTGGGCGCCGAGGTCACGCCGGAGCGGGCCACCGAGCTGGCGGCGATCTGCGCGCTCAATGCCATCGCCGCCGTGAAGTCCGTCGCGCTGCTCGAGTCGGTCGTCCGCGTGGTCAAGGTCGTGGGGTTCGTGGCCAGTGCGCCTGACTTCACCGGCCAGCCTGGCGTCATCAACGGCGCCAGCAACCTGCTGCTCGAGGCGTTCGGCGATTTCGGGGCTCATGCTCGCTCGGCGGTCGGTGTCGCCGCGCTCCCGATGGATGCGCCCGTCGAGGTCGAGATCATCGTCGAGCTTGCCGACTAGGTGACCGGCACGGTTCGACCGGCCGCCACCGTCGTCCTGCTGCGCGACACGGATGCCGGGCTCGAGACATTCATCATGCGCCGGGTGGCGTCCATGGCGTTCGCACCCAACATGCACGTCTTCCCCGGTGGTCGCGTCGACGACGTCGACATCCGCGAGCGGGTGCACTTCACGACGACGGACGTCGCCGGGCTCGCGGAGCGCGGCAGCGCCGACGAGGACGGCATCCGCGCCCTGTACTCCTGCGCGGTGCGGGAGACCGCCGAGGAGGCGGACATCTCGATCGCCGACCGCGACGCTGAGGGCAGGCTGGTCATCGACCCGGCGGTCCTGCCCATCGTCGATCACTGGGTGACTCCGGAGACCGAGTCGCACCGATATGACGTGCGCTTCTTCGCGGCGGCCGTGGCCGACGGTCGGGCGAGACTGGTCACGAGCGAGGCCGATCAGGCGGGCTGGATCACCCCGGCGGCGGCCCTCGCGCAGTTCGCCGCAGGACGCATGGCGATGCTCCCGCCGACGGAGGCGGTGCTGGAGCGACTCCTGGCGTTTGGTACCGCTGCGGACTTCCTGAGTGACGCCGTTCAGCGGCCGGTCGTGCCGCTGCTCCCGCGGCAGCTCGTCGACGACCAGGGCCGGTTGCGCTGGGCTCTCGTGCACGACCGCACCGGTGAGGTGCTGGTCGACCGGATCCGGATGCCGCACACCCGCGAGACGGATGGCCGGCCGACGACGGAGGGCCCGTCATGAGCGGCCACGTCCTGCCCCTGATCGGCTCCACGGCCGCTTGGCACGGCGGGGCGGTCACCCCGTCCGCCGAGTGCGTCCTCGCGCCGAACCCCTCCCCGTGGACGCTGGACGGCACCAACACCTGGCTGCTGACGGCGCCCGGGAGCTCCCTGGCGGCGGTCGTCGACCCGGGTCCGTCGGACGAGGCGCACCTTGCGGCTGTCCGTGCGCTCGCTGATGCTCACGGCGTCCGGATCGCGGTGGTCCTGCTGACCCACGGGCACATCGATCACTCCGAGGGCGCGCGCGCCTTCGCCGAGTCGGTCGGCGCCGGGGTGCGGGCCCTTGACCCCGCGCATCGGCTGGGATCCGAGGGACTGGCGGCCGGCGACGTGGTCCGCCTGGGCGACTGGGAGGTCGAGGTCGTCGGCACGCCGGGGCATACGACGGACAGCGTGTCCTTCCTGCTGCGCCACGACCATGCGCTGCTGACCGGCGACACCGTCCTGGGCCGCGGCACGTCGCTTGTCGCCTGGCCGGACGGACGCCTGGGCGACTACCTGGACAGTCTGCGGCGGCTGAGGGACCTGACCGCGGAGGTCGGGCTCGGGCACCTGCTGCCCGGGCACGGCCCGGCGATCTCATCCCCGGCCGAGACGATCCAGGCCTACCTGGATCACCGGCGGGCCCGGCTGGCCGAGGTCGAGGCCGTCGTCGAGTCGGGCGTCACCGATGCGGCGGCGATCGTGGCGATCGTGTACGCCGACGTGCCCCGCGAGGTGTGGCCGGCCGCGGAGCTCACCGTCCGCGCGCAGCTGGAGTACCTGTCCCACCCTCGTTGACCGTGCAGTTGTTGGGCGTTCAGGGCGACGCGGGACCCCAACGACTGCACGGTCAACGAAGGGGGCGGTGCTTATCGGGCTCGGCGGCCCAGGCGCTCGACGTCCAGGATCAGCACCTGCCGGGACTCCAGGCGGATCCAGCCGCGCTGGGCGAAGTCGGCAAGCGCCTTGTTCACCGTCTCGCGGGAGGCCCCGACCAGCTGGGCGAGTTCCTCCTGCGTCATGTCGTGGGTGACCATCAGGCCCTCAGGGGTGACGGCGCCGAACTTCTCCCCGAGGTCCATGAGGGCCTTGGCCACGCGACCGGGGACGTCCGAGAAGACCAGGTCGGCCATCGCCTCGTTGGTGCGTCGAAGGCGCCGCGCGAGCGCCATCAGCAGCGCGGCGGCGACCTCGGGTCGACCGGACAGCCAGGGCTTGAGCTGGTCGTGGCCCAGGCCGAGCACGGTCGCATCCGTGAGGGCCGTGGCGGTCGACGTGCGAAGTCCCGGATCGAAGAGACTCAGCTCGCCGAACATCTCGCCTGGGCCCAGCACGCCGAGCAGTGACTCCCGGCCGTCATTCGACGTCTGGCCGAGCTTCACCTTGCCCTCGACGATCACGAACATGTGGTCGCCGGGCTCGCCCTCGTGGAAGAGGACCGCTCCCTTGGGGAACTCTGTCGCGGTGAGCGAGGCTCGCAGGGCAGCCGCGCCCTCGGCGTCGAGCGCCGCGAACAGCGGGGACTGCATGAAGGCATCGTCCACGACATCTCCTTCCCGGACCGGTGGGTACGCGCATTCTGTCGTATTCGCCCCGGCGCGCCACCACCGCAGGCCCGCATGGGGGAACGGCCACTTACGCTAGCGACATGTCACGGTCGTCGGTGAAGGCGCAGTCGCTGGATCCGACGGTCCTGAAGAGGCGGGCCCGCAAGGTTTACCGCGTCCTGGGAGAGACCTACCCCGATGCCCACTGCGAGCTTGACTTCACCACGCCCCTCGAGCTCCTCGTCGCCACGATCCTGAGCGCGCAGTGCACCGACCAGCGGGTCAACTCGGTGACTCCGGCCCTCTTCCGCCGGTATCCCGATGCCGCCGCCTATGCCGCCGCACGTCGCGAGGACCTCGAGGCGCTGATCACGCCCACGGGCTTCTTCCGGCAGAAGGCCAAGACGCTCCAGGCGCTGGGTGAGGCGTTGTGCCATCGATTCGGGGGCGAGGTGCCGGCCAAGCTGGACGACCTGGTGACCTTGCCGGGCGTGGGCCGCAAGACCGCCAACGTCGTGCTGGGCGACGCCTTCGGGGTTCCGGGCATCACGGTCGACACGCACCTGGGTCGGCTCGCCCGCCGCTTCGGCTGGACCGAGGAGACGGACCCCGAGAAGGTCGAGGCCGCGCTCATGGTGCTCTTCCCGCGCAAGGACTGGACGCTGCTGTCCCATCGCGTGATCTGGCACGGCCGGCGCCGGTGCCATGCTCGCCGCCCGGCGTGCGGTGCCTGCCCCGTCGCCCGCTGGTGCCCGTCGTTCGGCGAGGGTCCGACGGATGCCGCGGAGGCGGCACGCCTGGTCAAGGACTCGGGGCGGGCCTGATCGTGACGTGGTCGCGCACGGGGTGGGTGGACGCCGAGGCCGTCGGTGAGATCCCGGCCTGGCTGCGCCCCGTGGCCGACGTCGCAGGAACTGTCACGGCCGAGGAGCTCACGCGCTTCGTGCCACCCCACGGCGAGGGCCGCCATTCGGCCGTGCTGATCCTGTTCAGTGGCGACCGCGATCTGCTGCTCATCCAGCGGGCCAGCACGATGCGCTCGCATGCCGGTCAGCCCGCGTTCCCGGGCGGTGCGGTGGACGAGGACGACGAGGACGCTTCCGGAGCGGCCCTGCGCGAGGCCCGTGAGGAGACGGGGCTGGATTCGTCGGGCGTACTCGTGTTCGGCGCCCTGCCGGACCTATGGGTGCCGATCACGAACTACGTGGTGACCCCCGTCCTCGGGTTCTGGCGCGAGCCGTCGCCGGTGTCGGCCATGGACCCAGCCGAGGTGTCCAGCGTGCACCGGGTGCCGATCGCCGACCTCGTCGCGCCAGCCAACCGTTGCCGGGTCCTGCACCCGTCGGGGTTCATCGGGCCGGCCTTCGACGTGAGCGGCCTGCTGGTGTGGGGATTCACGGCCGGCCTGATCTCGGGGCTGCTGGACCGCGTCGGCTGGTCCGAGCCGTGGAACGAGGACCGAGTGGTGCCCCTCGACGTTCCCCCGGACCTGTGACATGAACCTCGTCGACTGGATCCTCATCGGCGCGGTCATCGTGTTCGCGTGGGCGGGTTGGCACCGTGGATTCGTCGCGGGGCTGCTGTCCTTCGTGGGGTTCCTCGGGGGCGGACTGGCCGCGGCGTTCATCCTCCCGTCGATCATCGACGCCCTCATCGAGACTGAGTGGCTGCGCATCGTCACGCTGGGAGTCGGCATCCTCGCGGCCGCACTGCTGGGCCAGTTCGGCGCGTCCATCCTGGGGGACAGGCTGCGCGGGGTCATCTCCTGGAAGCCCGCGCGTGCCGTGGACAACGCTGCCGGCGCGGGTCTCAACGTGCTCGCCCTCGCACTGGTCGTGTGGATCGTCGCGAGTGCCCTGGCCTTCCTGCCGGTCACGATGGTCTCGCAGCAGGTGTCCCAGTCACGGGTACTCGTCGCCCTCGACTCGATCGTCCCACCGGGGGCGCGCAACGCCTTCGGGGATCTTCGCGACCTGGTGGGGGCCACCGGCGTGCCCAGGATCTTCTCGGGACTGGCACAGATCACCGGACCGGATGTGGACCCGCCCGATCCGGCCGCTGTCACGGCGGCGGTGGACGACGCTCGAGACTCCGTCGTACAGGTATTCGGAGACGCTCCCGACTGCGCCGCGTCGGTGAGCGGTTCCGGCTTCGCGTTCACTCGGAATCGCGTGCTGACGAACGCCCACGTGGTCGCGGGCGTGGAGGACATTCGGGTGCGCAGCCGGCTGGATGAGCCGGGGCTCGCGGCCAGGGTGGTCTACTTCGACCCGGCCACGGATGTCGCCGTGCTGGCCGTGAAGGGGCTTGACGCCCCGCCGCTGGCGTTCGCACCCGACCTGGCCGCATCGGGCGACCCGGTGGTGGTCGCCGGGTTCCCGCAGTCGAGCCCGTACCGCGCGGAGCCGGCTCGGGTCCGCACGGTCGTCACCGCGATGGGCGATGACATCTACGGGGTGGCCGGCGTGGAGCGCGAGGTGTATGCGATCCGCGGGACGGTACTGCCGGGCAACAGCGGGGGACCGCTGCTTCGCCCGGACGGCCTGGTCGTCGGCCTCGTCTTCGGGGCCGACGAGCAGGCTGAGGCGACCGGCTATGCCTTGACGGCCGCCGAGCTGTCGGAGGCGATGACGGCCGGGGTGGCGTCGGACGTGTCCGTCGGGAACGGGACCTGCCGGATCCGGGACTGACGCGCCGGCAGGAACACCAGGGCGATGACCGCGCCCGTCGCTGCCACGGCGGCGGCGACCAGCGAGCCCATCGCCAGTCCGTCGACGAAGGACTGCTGCGCGACCCGAACGACCTCGGCGCCGACGTCCCCCGGGAGGGCCTGGGCGGTGGCCAGCGCGGCCGCCATGGACTCTCCGGCGGAGTCGATCACCTGCTGCGGCAGGCCGAGTGGCTCGAGCGCGGTGACCAGGTTCGCGCCGTAGATGCTGGCGAAGACCGACCCGACGACCGCGACGCCCAGGGTGCCGCCGAACTCGCGGGTCGTGTCGTTCACGGCCGACCCGACGCCGGCCTTGTCCTCCGGCAGGGCGCCCATGATCGACTCGGTCGCCGGGCCGGTGGTCAGGCCGAGCCCGATGGCGATGGTGACCATGCTGATGACGGTCAGGCCGACGTATGGCGTGTCGACCTCGATGGTCGAGGCGAGGACGAAGCCGAACGCCATGACGGCGAGCCCGCTGGCCACGACGAGCTTGGATCCCCAGCGGTGCATCGCGACGATGGCCAGGGGAGAGGTCACGCCGGTGGCGATCGCGAACGGCAGGGTGCGCAGTCCGGCCTCCAGGGGTGAGTAGCCCTGCACCAGCTGCAGGTACTGCGTGATGAGGAAGATGAAGCCGAACAGGGAGAAGAACGCGGCGGTCACCGACAGGCTCGCGGCGCTGAACCGGGCATTGCGGAACAGATTGACGTCGAGCAGCGGGTGGGCGAGTCGACGCTCCCAGGCGACGAACACCGCGAGCAGGATCACGCCGACGGCGCCGCCGATCATGACCAGCGAGTCGGTCCAGCCGCGGTGGGGCGCCTCGATGATGGACCACACGATCAGGGCCACACCGGCCGCCGACAGGGCCAGGCCGAGATGGTCCATGGCTCCCGTCTGGGGATCCCGCGAGGTGGGAATGAGGAACCAGCCCGCGATGATGGCGATCGCCGCCAGCGGCAGGTTGACGAGGAAGATCGATCCCCAGGCGAAGTGCTCGAGCAGGTAGCCGCCGGTGACCGGGCCGAGGGCAACCGCGAGGCCGGTGCAGGCGGACCAGATCCCGATGGCCGTGGCCCGCTCACGACGATCCGAGAAGACGTTGACCAGGATCGCCAGCGTCGCCGGGAACACGAACGCCGCGCCGACACCCATCAGGGCCCGCGCTCCAATGAGCTGGGTCGACGTGGTCGCCATCGCGGCGAGGGCGGACGTCCCCGCGAAGAGGACCAGCCCGAGCTGGAGGGCCAGCTTCCTGCCGAAGCGATCGCCGAAGTGCCCGAAGGCGAGCAGCAGGGCGCTGAACACGAGCGTGTACGCATCCACGATCCACTGGAGCTCGGTGGTGGAGGCGTCCAGTTCGGTGCTGAGGGTCGGCAGGGCGACGTTCACGATCGTGTTGTCGATCACGACCATCAGCAGGCTCAGGCACAGGACGGCGAGGATCGCCCATCGACGTCGATGGGCGAGCGTCTGGAGGCGGGTGTTCCGCGGGCTCGTGGCGGTGATGGTCATGTCGGCTCCTATATAACAATGTTCTATATTGGTAGTACGTTATACTAGAGACATGACACGAGCGCAACCCCCCGCCCGGACCCGAACGGCGAGCGCGGACGTCACCGATTCCCTGCTCCAGTCCGCGCTCGAGCTCCTTGGGGACGGCGGAACCGAGGCCATCACCGTGCGGGCGGTCGCCGCCCACGCCGGCGTCGCGCCGATGGGCGTCTACTCGCGGTTCGGTGGCAAGGACGGCCTCCTCGAGGCCCTCTTCGTCCAGGGCTTCGACGCCCTCCACGAGGCGATCAGCGCCGCGAGCGGCCCCGATGCGCTGAGTCGACTGCGCCGCGGCTGCGGGGCCTACCGGGCCTTCGCGCTCGACCACGCCCATCTGTACCAGCTCATGTTCCAGCAGATGCTCGAGCTCGAACTGTCCGACGAGGCGCTCGAGCGCGCAGCGGCAACCTTCGGGGAACTCGTGAGCCGGGTGGCTGATGCCATGGAGTCCGGTCAGCTCGCGCCCGGCGATGACGTGGAGGTCGCTCAGCAGATCTGGAGCGTCATCCACGGCTCCGCGAGCCTGGACCTGGCGGGCATCGGCTTCACCGCCGACGCCGAGCAGACCTTCGACGACATGCTCGACGCGCTGCTGCGCGGCCTGGCCTCGTCCTAGGCGGGATCCCCGACCGCCCGCGCGCAGACCACCCGATCTCCCCCGGCGGCCTTGGCCTCGTACATGGCCCGATCGGCTCGGCGCAGGGCGTCCTCCGGATCCTCCCCGAGTCGTTGCACCGTGACCCCGATGCTGGCCGATGGGTAGACCGTCTCGGCGTCGAAGTCGATCGGCTGCCTGATGGCCGCAAGCGCCTTGTCGGCCACGGTCTCGACGCCGTCGCAGTCATGAATGCCGCTGAGCAGGACGAGGATCTCGTCGCCGCCCATCCGCACGACCAGATCCTCACTGCGAACCACTCCCGCCAGGCGCGTGGCGAGGGTCTGGAGGAGCAGGTCGCCGGCCGAGTGGCCGAGGGTGTCGTTGACGTCCTTGAACCGATCGAGGTCCATGCTGATGACGCCCACGTGGGCACCGGTACGGGGCGTGAGCTCTCGTCTGGCCGTCATCCAGTCCTGAAGGGCGCGCCGGTTGGACAGGCCGGTCAGTTCGTCGTGGGCCGACTGGTGGGTGAGCTGCGCGACCGCGGAGTTGAGGGAGGTGTTCACGGCCCACAGCTCCCGGCTCTTGGTCTCCAGCAGGTGCTCGGCCTCCTGGCGCGCGGCACGTTCCCGCGCCAGCCGGCGCTCCAGCTGTTCCACCCGCTTCTCGAGCGCGGCAACGTCGTCCGAGGTCATGCGGGCTCGCGGGTGATCGTGAAGCGGCTGCGTGAGCCGTCGTCCGAGAGATCCTCACGGACCACCGCAGCTGGACAGTCGAAGTGCGCGAGGGTCCCCTGGATGAGTCCCTCGGCGAGGTCCGCCAGTCCTCGCGGCGACGCGTACTCGAGCTCGAGCCTGTCCGGCGACACCCTGGATACCCGCATGGAGGGCAGCTGGGCGTCGGGGTACAGCTTGCGGACCTCGGCGTGGATGACGGACTCGATGCTCTGGAGGAAGTCCAGCGCATCCGCCCCCTCCCCGAAGAACTCCGGGTACAGCTCGTGGAACCGGCCGAACAAGTGCTCGCCGTAGGTGTTCAGGAGGACGGGAATCGGCGCGTCCACGCGCTCGGACAGGGCGCCCAGGAGCGCGGTCATCTCGCTGGCGGGGTACGTCCCGACGGCGGTGTAGGCGCCCGACGTCGTCAGATCGCTGGCCTCGATGATGTCGTCGACCACATCCGGTGAGTACGTGGCATCGACCATGTCGAGGAACTCCGTGAAGACCACGCCCTTCATGTCCCGCTCCTCGGCTCGTCGTCATCGAGGCCCCCCACGGGCCCCCTAGGCGCGAGGATCCCACGGCAGGAGCCCTCCACGCGCGCCACGTCGACGCAGCCCGGGATCTCGTGCGCGTCAGACAGCGTGACGAGGGTGCGGCTCGCCAGGGCTGCGGCTCCTGCCTCGTTCCCTCGCGCGCTGTGCGTCAGGGCGGCGCCCCACTGCGCCAGTGCTCGCCACGCATCGCGGTCCGCCGAGGGCGCGGTCCGCCAGCGCATCTCGAACACCTCGTGGGCGTGGAACGGCAGCCCGCGCTGGAGGTAGTCGAGGGCGAGGAGCCAGACCAGGTCGTCGGACAGCTCGCTCACGTCGGGGATGCCGGGGACGACGAGGGACGGATCGGCGTCATCGGGGAGCGGCCGACCGAGCGCATCGCGGGAGCGCTCGGGGGTCACGGCCGCTCGATCTCGCGCAACCAGCCCGTCAGCGTCGCGGTGAAGAGCTCCGGCTGCTCCTCGTGGGGGAAGTGCCCGGCCTCGAGGTCGAACCGGGCGTAGGGGGCCCGCACGTAGGCATCACTGCCGTCGACGGATGTCGCGAGCATCATCGGATCGTGCGCGCCGTGCAGCTGCAGGACGGCCCGCTGGACCGGGGCCTCCATCAGCGACATGTAGGTGATGCCGTCGGGCCGGATCGAGGACCGCACGGCCCAGCGGTGGTACTCCACGGCCGTGTGCGCCGTCGGCCAGCGCAGGAAGGCGCTGCGGAACGCGTCGGCGGTGGCCTCGTCGAGCCAGGCATCGTCCAGCGACCACTCGGACAGCAGGTCGCGCACGCGTTCGCCGTCGCGGGCGGTCAGGGAGCGCTCCGGCAGGAACGGCCACTGGAAGCCGACGGCGTAGCTCATGGCGCTGCGCTGCCGGTGGTCGCGCAGGAGCGCCCGACGCAGCTGGCGTGGATGCGGCATGGACACCGGGACGATGGCCCGGACGACCTCGGGCTCCAGGACGGCGGTGGACCACGCGACCAGGCCGCCCCAGCCATGACCGACGATCACCGCCTCTGGGACGCCCAGGCTGCGGATGACGCCCGCCACGTCCGACGACAGGGTGCGCGGGTCGTAGCCCTCCGGGGGGTGGTCCGACCCGCCGTAGCCGCGCAGGTCCATGGCGATGGCGCGGTAGCCGGCCTCGGCGAGGGCCGTCAACTGCTGGCGCCAGGTCCACCAGAACGTCGGGAAGCCGTGCAGCAGCAGGACGGCCGGACCCTCACCGATGTCGACGACGTGGAACCGAGCGCCGTTCGCCGCGACATCCCGGTGCGTCCACGGGCCGGCGACCAGGATGGCCGCATCGGGCTCGGGCAGCGGCACGTGCCTAGGTGCCCGTGACTTCAGGCGCTTCGACGAGGGGCTTGCCCGACAGCGCCGCCTTGGTCTTCTCGAGCTCGGCCAGGGCGATCGTCGGCGGCTTCGCCGCCTCGAAGTTCCGCTTGGCGATGAAGGCCGTCACCGCGGCGATGATGAGCAGCAGCACCGCCACGATCAGCATGCCGGCCCAGATCGGCAGGCCCGAGAGCCACGAGGACGAAGGCCAGGGTCAGGAGCAGGAAGAGCACGGCGAAGACCGCGATGAGCATCGTGGCCAGGCCCAGGGCCCCGCCGATGCCCACCTTGGTGCCGGAGTCGGACATCTCGGTCTTGAACAGGTCGGCCTGCGCCTTGGCCAGTCGCTGCGCGTCAGCGACGGTCTTGGTGACCAGGTCCTTGATGCTCGGCTGTGGCTGAGGTGGCATGGAATCCTCCGGTTGGGCGGCTGGTCGAAGGCTATCGGGCGTCGTCCCCCTCGTACACGTCCGGGATTCCGTCGTGGTCCTCGTCCGCCTCCTCTCGGGCGTACACCTCGGCGTAGTGACGGTTCCGCGAGCGCAGGGCGATGGCGGCGAGGGCAGCGGCCGCGACGGACGCGGTCAGGACGGCCACCTTGGCCGAGTCGAGCAGGGCCGGTTCGGGGTAGTAGGCGAGCTCGGTGATGAGCAGGGCGACGGTGAAGCCGATGCCGGCGAGGACTCCGATGGCGCCGACGTCACGCCAGGCCATGTCGGAGTTCAGGCTGGCGCGGGTGAACCTGGCCGTGAGCCAGGCTGCGCCGAGCACGCCGATCGGCTTTCCGACGACCAGGCCCAGCATGATGCCGATCGCGACGGGGGTGGCCAGCGAGTCCGCGAGGCCGACGGAGCGGAAGTCGACTCCGGCGGCGAAGAAGGCGAACAGTGGGACGCACACGCCCGCGCTGATCGGGTGGATCCGGTGGCCGAGCCGGTCGGCGGGGGACTCCTTCTCGCCGGGGTC
Source organism: uncultured bacterium (assembly GCA_963700745.1). Taxonomy (GTDB): domain Bacteria; phylum Actinomycetota; class Actinomycetes; order S36-B12; family S36-B12; genus UBA10649. The sequence goes on from CAVOYT010000001.1 coordinate 122,436, forward strand.
CGTGCGCACCCGGGTGAGGAAGCCGAACACGACGCCGGCGATGGTCGCGTGAACGCCGCTCTCATGGGTGAAGTACCACCCGACCAGGACGAGCGGCACGTAGAGGAACGGCGTGGTGATGCGACGCCGCTGGGCGAGCCAGTAGATCGCATACGTCGCCAGGGCCGCCAGGAACCACGGCAGCGAGAACTTCTCGGAGTAGAAGATGGCGATGACCGTGATGGCGCCCAGATCGTCGACGACGGCAAGGGTGAGCAGGAACGCACGCAGCGCGACGGGGAGGCGGCGCCCGACGACGGCCAGGATGGCCAGGGCGAAGGCGATGTCCGTCGCCATCGGGATGCCCCAGCCGGTGACGTCGCCGTCGACGGCCAGCATGTTGACGACGACGAAGACCAGCGCCGGCACGATCATGCCGCCGATCGCGGCGGCGGCGGGGACGACTGCCTCTCGGACCTTGGACAGCGAGCCGAGGACCAGTTCGTGCTTCAGCTCGAGGCCGACGACGAAGAAGAAGACCGCCAGCAGCCCGTCCGCGGCCCAGATGCCCAGGGGCAGGTCCAGGTGGAGCGATACCGGCCCGGCCTTCATGTCGACGAGAGCGGTGTAGCTGTCACCCCAGGGGGAGTTCGCCCAGGCCAGGGCCACCACGGCGGCGATGAGCAGGAGGACGCCGCCGATGGTCTCGTCGCGCAGTTGCTCGCGCAGCCAGGTGACCTGGCTGAGGCCGGGGCGGCTGAGGAACTCGGTGCTCATCACTTCACCCTAGCCAACGCGCAGCAGCGGCGGCAGAAGGTCAATCCTCCGAGCTCGACGCCGCGAGGCCGGTGGCGATGAGGCCCATCACCGCGGGGTCGGCGAGCGTGGTGGCGTCCCCGAGGGTGCGGTTCTCGGCGACGTCGCGCAGCAGGCGGCGCATGATCTTGCCGGAACGGGTCTTCGGGAGCTCGGCGACGACCATGATCTGCCGGGGCTTGGCGATCGGGCCGATCTCGTGAGCGACGTGATTGCGCAGATCCGCGATGATCTGCGCGCCGTCGGCCTCCTCCTGCGGAACGCCGCCGCGCAGGATGACGAAGGCCACGATGCCCTGGCCGGTGGTGTCGTCCGCTGCGCCCACCACCGCGGCCTCGGCGACCTTGGGGTGGGACACCAGCGCGGACTCCACCTCGGTCGTGGAGATGCGGTGCCCGGACACGTTCATCACGTCGTCGACGCGGCCGAGCAGCCAGATCGCGCCGTCCTCGTCCCACTTGGCGCCGTCGCCGGCGAAGTAGTAGTGCGGCCATCGCGACCAGTAGGTGTCGACGTATCGCTGGTTGTCGCCCCAGATGCCGCGCAGCATGGAGGGCCACGGCTCGGTCAGCACGAGATAGCCGCCGCCTCCGTTGCCGACGGGGGTCCCGTTGTCGTCGACGATCGCGGCGCCGATCCCGGGCAGGGGGCCCATGGCCGAGCCCGGCTTGCACGTCGTCACGCCGGGCAGCGGCGAGATCATCATCGCGCCGGTCTCCGTCTGCCACCAGGTGTCCACGATCGGGCAGCGGCCGCCGCCGATGACGTCGCGGTACCACATCCAGGCCTCCGGGTTGATCGGCTCGCCGACCGATCCCAGGAGTCGCAGGCTGGACAGGTCCTTGCCCTGCGGCAGGTCGTCGCCCCACTTCATGAAGGTCCGGATCGCGGTGGGCGCCGTGTAGAGGATGGTCACGCCGTGCTGCTCGACGATGTCCCACCAGCGGTCCTTCGCCGGGGTGTCGGGCGTGCCCTCGTAGACCACCTGCGTGACGCGGTTGGCCAGCGGGCCGTAGACGATGTACGAGTGCCCGGTGACCCAGCCGATGTCCGCGGTGCACCAGTAGACATCGGAGTCGGGCTTGAGGTCGAAGACGTTGCGATGGGTGAACGCGACCTGGGTCAGGTAGCCGCCCGACGTGTGCAGGATGCCCTTCGGCTTCCCCGTGGTGCCGGACGTGTAGAGGATGAACAGCGGGTGCTCGGCCTCGAACGCCTCCGGTGCGTGGACCTCGGACTGGCGCTCGACGATGTCGTGCCACCACACGTCGAGTCCGTCGTTCCAGTCGACGTCGCCGCCCGTCCTTCGGACCACCAGCACGTGCTCGACGGTCGGGCATTCCGCGACCGCCTCGTCCACCGCTGGCTTGAGCGCCATCGCCGAGCCACGGCGGTTCTGCCCGTCGCTCGTGATCACCAGCTTCGCCTGCGCGTCGTCGATCCGGCTGCGCAGCGCCTCCGCTGAGAAGCCGGCGAACACCACCGAGTGCGGGGCGCCGATGCGCGCGCAGGCCAGCATCGCGACGATCGCCTCGGGGATCATCGGCAGGTAGATGGCGACGCGATCGCCGGCCACGAGCCCGAGTTCGGTCAGTGCGTTCGCCGCCTTCGACACCTCGACCATGAGCTCGGCGTACGTGACGTCGCGCCGGTCGCCCGGCTCGCCCTCGAAGCGGATCGCGACCTGGTCGCCGAAGCCGTCCTCCACGTGCCGGTCGACGCAGTTGTAGGCGACGTTCAGCTTCCCGTCGGCGAACCAGCGGGCGAAGGGAGCATCGGACCAGTCGAGCACCTCGGTGAACGGCTCGGCCCAGGACAGGTAGCGCGCCTGCTCCGCCCAGAAGTCGAGGCGATCGGCCGCGGCATCGTCGTACATCGCCGCCGTGGCGTTGGCCTGCGCGGCGAACTCCGGGCTCGGCGGGAACAGCCGATCCTCATGCAGCAGGTTGGACAGGGCATCGTTGTTGGCCTTCTCGTTGGTCACGATGCCTAGTGAACCAAAGCACTCGGTTAGATGGGGGCGTGTTCGAGACCCCGAGTGACCCGCTGGCCGTCCTTGCCGCCGATGAGAGGGTGGCGGCAGCAGTCCTGGCGGCCCGCGAGGAGATCGACGCGCTGCTCTGGCGGCGCGACGTGCGGGCGGCGGCGGCCGAGGTGGCGTCCGCGTCGATCCAGCGGGGCGCGCGCGACTCCGCGGCCATTGATGGCGCCGATCTGGTCCTGCCGGACGATTCCCCGATGGGACGGGTGCTGGACGCTGCCCTGCGTCTCACGGCGGCCGTGCCGACGCAGGTCGAGGTCTTCGCGCGCGCACCGCTGCAGGCGCTGGCGCACCTGCACGCGCTGACCGCGACCGGCTTCGTTCCCGCGAGCGACCTCGGTCGGCCACGCGAGGGTGATGCGGCCGACGACCCGCTGAACCTGGGACCGGTCGTGCCGGCTGGTGCGGCCGCGGATCGACTCGCCCGGCTGGCCGGCACCCTGACCACCCCGACCGAGGCGCCGGCCCTGGTCGTGGCGGCGATCGCGCACGCGGAACTGGCGGCCCTGCGGCCGTTCGCGTGGGGCTCGGGACTGCTGGCGCGCGCAGCGACCCGGCTGGTCGTGGCCGGACGCGGCGTCGATCCGTCGCTCTTCAGCATCCCCGAGCACGGGATGCTCGAGCTCGGGCGCCCGGCCTACGTCAAGGCGCTGCTTGCCTACGCCTCAGGCACGCCCGCCGGAGTCTCGGAGTTCCTCGTGTGGCACTCGACGGCGATTGCGCTGGGGGCCAAGGCGGTCTCGGTGCCGTGAACTCCCCGAGTCGGGCGTGCACGATCACGCGATCAGGCGTGCGGCCGGATGACGCGGGTGCCGACGGGTGACGCGCCGCTCATGGCCATCAGTGCCTCGGGTGCCTCGTCGAGGGTGATGACGTTGGTGACCAGGAGCCCGGGCCTCAGCGGGCCGGACGCGACGAGGTCCAGCATCGGCTCGTAGTCATGGGCCGCCATGCCGTGCGCGCCGTGCAGCGACAGCTCGAGCCAGACCACGCGTGCCATCGGCACGGTCGGACGGCCCGCTGCCTCGGGCAGCAACCCGACCTGGACGTGCCGGCCCCGCCGGCGCAGGCTCTCGATCGAGGCCTCGAGCGTCTCCTCGCTGCCGAAGGCGTCGATGGAGACGTGCGCTCCGCCTCCGGTGATCTCGATGACGGCGGTCCCGATGTCGTGGGCGTCGGAGGCGTCGATGGTCGCGACGGCGCCGAGCTCGCGGGCCAGGGCCAGGGCCTCGGTGGAGACGTCGATCGCCACGACCCGTGCGCCCAGCTCGGTGGCGATCATCACGGCGGACAGGCCGACTCCGCCGCAGCCATGCACGGCCACCCACTGATCCCGATGGACGCGACCGTGCTCGCGCACCGCGCGGAAAGCGGTCGCGAACCGGCAGCCGAGTGCGGCGGCGCTCACGAAGTCCACGGAGTCAGGCAGCCGCACGAGATTGACGTCGGCGTGCTCGATGCGCACGTACTCGGCGAACGATCCCGCATGCGTGAATCCCGGCTGGGTCTGGTTCTCGCACACCTGGTGATCGCCGCTCAGGCACGCATCGCACGATCCGCACGCGCACACGAACGGGACGGTGACGCGATCGCCGGGTCGCCACTTCTTCACCGCGGACCCGACCGAGTCGACGACTCCGGCGAATTCGTGCCCCGGCACGTGGGGGAGCCGCACGTCAGGGTCGTGCCCCATCCAGCCGTGCCAGTCGCTGCGGCACACGCCGGTGGCCTCCACGCGGATGACCGCGCCATGTGGGTCGGCGATCGGGGCGTCGATCTCGAGGACCTCGGGAGTCCCGCCGAACTCGGTGAAGACGACTGCGCGCATCGACTACGCGCGCATGCCGCGTCGACGCGCGTACCACGTGATGCCCAGCGCAACGGCGCTCAAGGCGACCGCGCTGCCGGCTGCGAGTGCCTGCCGCTTGGTGGCCTGCTCGCGCATGGCCACCGGCTTGGCGAAGTCGCTGATCGGCCAGTCGCGTTCGCCGGCGATCCGGCGCAGTTCAGAGTCGGGATTCACCGCAACCGGATGCCCGACCAGCTCCAGCATCGGAAGGTCGGTGTGCGAGTCGGTGTAGGCGTACGAGTCGGACAGGTCGTAGCCGCGTTCCTCGGCCAGCGAGCGCATCGCTTCGGCCTTGTACTCCCCATAGGCGTAGAAGAGGATCTCGCCGGTGTACTCCCCGTCCACGATGGCGACCTGCGTGCCGATCGCCAGGTCGACGCCCAGTCGTACGCCGATCGGCTCGACGATGTCGGTGCCGGACGAGGAGATGATGATGACGTCGCGTCCGGCCGCCTTGTGCTCCTCGATCAGCTGCACGGCCTCCTCGTAGACCATCGGATCGACGATGTCGTCGAGCGTCTCGCCGACGATCGCCTGGACCTTCTCGACGTCCCAGCCGGTGACCAGCTTGGACATGTACTCGCGCATCGTCTCCATCTGGTCGTGGTCGGCGCCCGAGGCCAGGTAGACGAACTGGGCGTAGGCGCTGCGGACCACGTCACTGCGGCCGATCAGCCCCTCCTTGTAGAAGGGTCGGGCGAACGCGAAGGAACTCGACTTGGCGAGGATGGTCTTGTCGAGGTCGAAGAAGGCGGCGCCGTGCCCCGGCCGCGGGACGACGGCTTCAGTCATGCCTTCACGCTACTTGACCACGGCGGTCCACAGGAATGGCCAGGCGTGGTCCGCGGCCCACAGGCCGGCGCCGCCGGTGGTCCGCGGGCCCGGCGAGAAGGGAATGTGTCCTCGGGAGTGGCGAACGAGGGGGATGACGATGGTTGCGACGGGTGCCCTCAACGGTGCGCGGCCGCTGCTCGTGAGTGCGGACGGGGACCTCATCGACGACGTGCTGAGGCTGGCGGCTGCCAACGGCGTGGACGTGCACCTGGCGACCGATGCCGAGGGGGCCAGGAGTCGATGGCAGGCGGCCCCCTTGGTGATGATCGGCTCCGACCTGGCCGCGCCGATGGCCGGTGTGGGCCTTGGGCGTCGCAGGGACGTCGTCCTGGTCACCCGGGAGCCGGTCCCGGAGGACTGGCAGCGGGCGGTGGCTCTCGGGGCCGAGCACGTCGTGGCCCTGCCCGACGGTGAGCGATGGCTCATCGATCGACTGGCCGACAGCACCGAGGGGACGGCGCGCGACGGCTCGGTGCTCGCCGTCATGGGCTGCGGAGGCGGGGCTGGGGCATCGACCTTCGCGGCGACACTCGCCCTGGCCGCGGCGAGTGCGTCGCTGCGGGTCCTGCTCGTCGACGCGGATCCGCTCGGCGGCGGCCTGGACGTGCTGCTGGGGATCGAGGAGGCTCCCGGGATCCGGTGGGGCGACCTGGCGGACGCCCGTGGGCGCTTGGGGGCGCCCGCTCTCGACCAGGCCCTGCCGCAGGTCAGCGGGGTGTCCGTCCTGTCGTGGGGCCGGGACGGAACGTCGACCGTGCCGGCGGACGTGGTGGGCTCCGTCGTCGATGCCGGCGTGCGGGGCTACGACCTCGTCGTCGTCGATGCCCCCAGGAGCCTGGGTCCGATGACCGAGCTCGTGCTGGCACGTGCCGACCGCACCCTGCTGGTGAGCGTCAACCACGTGCGAGCCACGTCCGCCGCCGCGCGGCTGGCGGGCGAGCTCGAGCTCCCGGTGCACGTCAGTGGAGTTGGTGCTCCGGACCGACCCCAAGGGCGTGCACGAGGACGCCGTGCTCGACGCCCTGGAGTTGCCCGTCGTCGCTCGGGTGCCGTTCTCCGCCGGCCTCGCCGCGCGTGCCGACGAGGGGGATCGACCGTCTCTTCGGGACGGCTACGGACGCGCCTGCGCGTCGGCCGTGGCGCTCGTCGCACAGCGGCCGGGTCGCGCGGCGTGAGTGCCGCGCTTGTCGAACGGGTCAGGGCCCGGCTCGTCGCGCACCAGGGCGACGCGACGCCCGCCCGAGTCGCCGCCGCCCTGCGGGCGGAGGGCCTGGTCCTCGGCGATGCGGCGATCCTCGATCTGGTCGGGACTCTCCGCCAGGAACTGGTCGGGGCCGGACCGCTGGACCCGCTGCTCCTGCTGCCGGACGTCACCGACGTGCTGGTCAACGGGCCGTCGCAGGTGTGGGTCGACCGGGGCGAAGGGCTGTCACTCACGGACGTGGTCTTCGGCACCGACGCCGACGTGCGCCGCCTGGCGCAGCGGCTTGCGGCGTCGGCCGGCCGGCGCCTGGATGAGGCGTCACCGTTCGTGGACGCCCGCCTGCCGGACGGGACACGGCTGCACTGCGTGATCCCCCCGGTGGCGGTCGAGGGAACGCTGATCTCGCTGCGGATCCTGCGCCGCGGCGCCTTCAGCCTCGAGGATCTGGTCGCCCGTGGCTCCCTCGACGCGGACGGCGCCGAGCTGCTGCGGGCCATGGTTCGCGCCCGCCTGGCCATCCTCATCAGCGGCGGCACCGGCAGCGGCAAGACCACGATCCTGTCCACGCTGCTCGGCCTCGTCGACGAGCGGGAACGGATCGTCATCGTCGAGGACTCGACCGAACTGTCGCCCACGCATCGTCACGCCGTTCGCCTGCAGGCGCGCATGCCCAACGTCGAGGGGGCCGGAGTCGTCACGCTCCGCGACCTGGTGCGGCAGGCGCTGCGCATGCGGCCGGACCGCCTCGTGCTCGGCGAGGTCCGAGGAGCGGAGGTGGTGGACCTGCTCGCCGCGATGAACACCGGGCACGAGGGCGGGATGGGCACGGTGCACGCCAACTCGGCAGCCGACGTTCCCGCGCGACTCGAGGCGCTGGGGCTGGTCGCCGGGCTCGACCGGATGGCGGTGCACGCGCTCGTCGCGGCGGCGGTCGACGTCGTGATGCACCTGGGTCGCGACGATGCCGGTCGTCGTGTCGTCGCGGGGGTGCACGTGCTCGCACGGGATGAGGCCGGTCTCGTGCACACGACTCCGGCGATGACGCGCCGCGGAGGCTCACTGCACAGTGACGTCGGCATGCCGAGGCTGACGGCCCTGCTGGCTCGAGGGTGAGGTCGGAGTGCCGCGGCTGACAGTTGCCGTTGTCGTCCTGATCGTGGCAGGGGCGTGGCTGGCCTGGCCTGCGGAGCCGGACCGCCGAGCGGTGGCGGTCGTTCGCGGGGTGCGGGTTCGATCTCCCGTGATGCACGATCGCCTTCGCTCGCTGTTCGCGTGGTCGGTGGCGCGCATCGGCCTCGGCCCGGCCTCGCGGCGTCGCCGTGCGGCCGAACGCCTGCGGGTGATCCAGGCCCTGGGGGCACTGTCGGCGGAACTTGAGGTCGGGCAGTCCCCACCAGCGGCGCTGGCGCGGGTGGGAGGCGAACCCTCCGTGTGGCCGTCGGCGGACGGGGCCGTGCGACTGGGCGGTGATGTGGCGCAGGCGCTTGTCATGGATGCCCGGCGCGATCCCGTGCTGGCGCACCTGGCTGCGTGCTGGCGGGTCGGTGCCGAGTCGGGGTCCGGCCTGGCGGCGGCGGTCGCCAGGCTGGCGGCGACCGCCCGGGCTGCGGAGGACGTGCGGGTGGACCTCGAGGGGCAGCTGGCCGGACCGCGGGCCACCGCTCGCCTGCTTGCCGTCCTGCCTGGCGTGGGCATCGCGTTCGGGATGATGCTCGGCTCGGATCCGCTGGCGTGGCTGCTGACCTCGACGCCGGGGCGGCTCTGCCTGCTCGCCGGGCTGGCCCTCACCGCGATCGGGACGTGGTGGACCGGGCGGATCGCCCGGCGGGTGGAGCGGCTGCTGTGACGGCGCTCGTCGCTGCTGATCTTCGCTGCGTCCGCGTGGCTGGCGACGGCTCCAGCGCTGGAGCCGCGCGTGACCCGGATCGCGGAGGCCGGTCGCGCGGCAGAGTCGGGCGGCGCCGGCGCCGGCGCCGCCAGGCGCGTCCGGGCGGGCGGCGGTGGTGGCCGGCCTTCTCGCGGGCATCGGGCTCTGGCTCCTGGTCGGCGGGCTCCCCGGCGGCGTCGTGGGCGTCGGATGCGCGGTCCTGGTGCCGCGGCTCACCCGCAACCTGGAGTCTCGGGCGACGCGCCGCCAGCGGGAGGATCTCGAGCGACAGGCGCCGCTCACCGCCGATCTGCTCGCCGCCACCCTGGCCTCGGGCGCGACGGTGCGGGAATCGCTTGACGCGGTGGGTGCCGCGGTGGGCGAGCCGACTAGGGACGCACTGCGCCCCGTGCTCGCGGCGATCGATCTGGGCGCGGATCCGGGGACGGCGTGGCGGTCGATGGCGCAGGTGCCGGCGTTGGCGCCGATGGCGGCCGCTGTCGTCCGGTCCGCCGAGTCCGGCGCCCCGCTGTCGATCGTGCTGAGTCGGATCGCGGAGGACCTGCGGCGGGACCGCCAGACCGTCGTCGAGGTTGCCGCCCGCGCCGCCGGCGTGCGCGCCGTCGCGCCCCTTGCCGCCTGCTTCCTCCCGGCCTTCCTGCTGGTGGGGGTCGTGCCCGTCGTCGCGTCACTGGCCGGGGACCTGCTGTCGCGTTGACGCCAGCGTCCGTCCACAGCCGATGACCGCGCTGGGCTCCCGCCCCCAGTCGGTCGGCGAGCACTGCCCCGGCGGGCTGGGCCGCACCAGCCTGTTGCCCACGACGGTGAGAGCCGTCGGTGCCGAAGGTCGGCACGGTCGCCTGGGGCGACCAGAAGGGGGAGAACATGAAGAAGATCGTGGCGAAGATCATGAATGAGGAGGACGGGCTCTCGACGGCCGAGTACGCGGTCGGCACGGTTGCCGCCGCAGGGCTCGGCGGGGTGCTCATCAAGCTGCTGACGAGCAATGAGGTGCGCGACCTCATCTGGAGCGTGCTGTCGAACGCGTTCTCGTCGATGTTCGGCTAGATGGTCGGCATGACTCGGTGGCGATCGCCGGTGGTGGTGTGGCGCGGGTGGGCCGCCGGACCCCGCCGGCGATCGCCGCGCACGCGCGTGGACCGGCGATCGACGGATGCGGAGCGCGGTGCCGTCCTTCTCGAGGCGACGATCGCCATCCCGATGCTGCTGGCTGTCGCGCTCTGCCTCGGCTGGGCGGTGTCCCTGGCCGGCACGACAATGGCCCTCGCAGACGCGGCCCGCGAGGCGGCCCGCGAGATGGCTCGTGGAACCGCGGTGAACGCTGCGCTCGACTCGGCGCAGGCGGCCGCCCCGGATGCGGCACTGCAGGTCGAGCGAGACGGCGACTGGGTGGTGGTGGTCGCCGAGCAGCAGGTCAGCGCCCCGGGGCCGATCCTCAACGGGATCTCGGTGACCCTGCACCAACGCGTCGCCGTTCCGGTCGAATGGTCGGAGGGGCTGCCGTGATCTTGTCGCGGAGTGATGAACGTGGCGTGGCTGTCGTGTGGGCACTGGCCCTGGTCAGCGTGCTCCTCATCGTCGGCATGGTGTCGGCGGGAGTCGCGGCACAGGCGGTGACGCGCCAGCGCGTGGCGGCGGTTGCCGACATCGCAGCACTGGCTGCTGCGCAGGCACTTGTCGACCCATGTGGTCGAGCGGCCCGAGTCGCAGGTGAGAACCAGATGGCTCTGACGCAGTGCACGGCCGAAGGTCTGGATGTGGTCGTCCAGGTCAGCGCGCCCCCTCCAGGGACCGTCGTCAGGCTGCTCAGTCTCCTCGGCCGAGGGGCCGAAGACGTCCGCGTACTGGCCAGAGCGGGGGCACCGGAATAGCAGTGCGCCCGAGTGAGCCCGGGCTAGGTTGGTGCAGCATGACAGCGCAGACGCCGGGCCGTGGTGGGGCGATTCTTGCCGCGACCGGACTGGGCCTGTTCATGGTCTTCCTTGATGCGACCATCGTGAACGTCGCACTGCCGTCGATTCAGGCGACGTTCGATGCGAACGAGTCCGGGATCCAGTGGGTGGTCGCGGCCTACAGCCTCACCATGACGATGTTCATCATGGCCTGTGCATCGTTCAGTGACATGCGCGGACGCCGTCTCGGTTTCATCATCGGCATCATCGTCTTCTGCGGAGCCTCGATCGTGTGCGGGCTTGCGCCGAGCATCACGGTCCTGAACGTGGCACGAGGGGTGCAGGGTGTGGGGGCGGCGATGGTCAACGTGGCCTCCCTGGCGCTGGTCGTGGCGGCCTTCCCCGGGCCGAAGGAGAAGGCCAAGGCGATCGGTCTCTGGACCGGTATCGCCGCCGTCGGCGTGGCCATCGGCCCCACGTTGGGGGGCATCTTGACGACCACCCTCGGGTGGCAGAGCGTGTTCATGGTCAACCCCATCATCGGAGTCGTGGCCATCGTCCTGACCCTGCGTGTGGTCGACGAGTCGCGTGACCCGGTGTCCCGTGGTTTCGATCCAGCGGGCCAGGGCTTGTTCATCGTCGGCGTCGGGGCCCTCACCTTCGCCCTGATCCAGGGCTCGCAGTTCGGGTGGACCTCGGAAGTCATCCTCATCTCGTTCGCGCTGGCGTCCATCGGCCTTGGCGTGTTCGTCTGGTGGGAACTGCGTGGGCCGAACCCGATGATGGATGTCCGCCTGTTCGGCAACCGCGTGTACAGCGCTGCGGTCTACTCGCTCTTCGCGGTGCTCTTCTGCGGCTACGGCACGCTCCTGGTCGTCACGCAGTTCTTCCAGAACGTCGAGGGGTACACCCCGGTCGAAGCGGGAATTCTCATGCTCGCCTTCAGCCTGCCGTACATGGTGTCGGCGCCGCTGGCCGGACGTCTCGTCACGGCACGCGGTCCTCGAAGTCCGACGTTGCTCGGCGTGGGGCTCGTCGCGCTGGGTGTCGGCACCTTCGCGGCCAGCAGCACGTCCGTCCTCCCCGTGACGTTGCTGGCCCTGTTCGTGATCGGAGCGGGCAACGGGGTGGGCGTGTCCGCCGCCACCGCGGTGGCGATGGTCGGTGTTCCGGGGGATCGGGCCGGCATGGCGTCGGGCATGCTCAGCGCCCAACGCGCGCTTGGCTCCACAGCAGGCTTCGCCATCATGGGCAGCGTCCTGGCCACGGTCGTGGCGATCGTCCTGCCCGTCCGCCTCGAGCCGGTCATCCCCGACCCGGCGACTCGCGACCAGGTCGTGGCCGAGGTGGTCGCGCAGGCGAACCCGCAGGCGGTCACGGCCGTGATCGCCCCCAGCGAGCCACTGCCGTGGCAGATCCGCCAGAGCCAGGCGGCCCTTGCGGCCGCGGACAGCGCGTTCGTGGCGGGGATCAGGATGGCCATGCTGGTGGGTTTCGTGGTGATCGCGAGCGCCTTCATCATCGGCTGGCGCGTCTTCCCGCGACGCCCTCGTGCTAGAGCCCCGGCGCCGATGAGTTGATCTGGGAGAGGGCGAGGTCGAGAAGCCGCACGGCGCCGGCCTTGTCCAGCGGGTTGTTGCCATTGCCGCATTTCGGCGACTGGACGCACGAAGGGCATCCGGTGGCGCAGGCGCAGTCGGCGATGGCCGCTCGCGTGGCCGTCAACCATGCCTCGGCGATCCGGTACCCGTGCTCGGCGAAGCCGGCGCCGCCCGGATAGCCGTCATAGACGAAGACCGTGGGCTGCCCGGTGTCCGGATGGCATGCGGTCGACACTCCTCCGAGATCCCAACGGTCGCACGTGGCGAACAGTGGGAGCAGGCCGATGGACGCGTGCTCAGCGGCGTGCGCAGCGCCAGGGATGTCGGGCGCCGGGATGCCCGCCTCGACGATCCGCGACTCGGGCAGCGTCCACCAGACCGACCGGGTGACCAGATCCTGCGGGGGGAGGTCGAGCAGCTCCTCGCCGAGCGACTCCCCGTTGGGGCGGCGGCGCTGGAACGACACCACCTGGGAGGTCACCTCGACGCGGCCTACGTGGAGGAGCCCGCCGGCCCGTGAGTCGTCCGTGTCGACGATCCTGATGTCGCTGATGCTCCTGGCCAGCGTCGAGTAGTCGACCTGCTGCTCGACGACGGTCGCGACCGCGTCATCGAGATCGAGGGACGTCACGACGTGGGTGACTCCCTGGTGCACGTAGACAGCGCCTGCATGCACCGTCGCGGGAGCGGCCGACCGATCGACGGTACCGAGCAGCCGCCCGGTGCCGTCCTCGACGACCCGCACCGGAGCGCCCCCACTGCCGCGTAGGTCGGTCAGGTCTGAGGCGCGCTCGCGTCGGGTCCAGAACCAGCCGCCGGGGCGTCGACGCAGCAGGCCGTCCGCCACGACATCGTCGAGCACGGCGCGGGCCGTCGGACCGAACCAGGCGTCCAGATCGTCCTCGACGAGCGGAATCTCGGCCGCGGCCGCGCACAGGTGGGGTGCCAGGACGTAGCGGTTGCCGGGATCGAAGACGCTGGTCTCGACAGCCGACTCCAGCACGATGGCCGGGTGGTGCACGAGGTAGGAGTCCAGCGGGTCGTCGCGCGCCACGAAGATGCCGAGGGCGGGGGACCCGGCGCGACCGGCGCGACCGAACTGCTGCCAGAGGCTCGCTCGGGTGCCGGGCCAGCCGGCCGTGATGACGACGTCGAGTCCGCTGACGTCGATGCCCATCTCGAGGGCATTGGTGGTGGCGAGCGATCGCACCCGGCCGTCCCGCAACGCGGCCTCCAGCTCCCGGCGCTCTTCGGGCAGGTACCCGCCGCGGTAGGCGGACACGCCGTCGGCGAGCGCGGGATCGACGTCGAGGAGGAGGTCGCGCGCGAGGGCGGCCGTGGTCTCGGCACCTCGCCTGCTGCGGACGAATGCCAGCGTCTGGCGGCCCTCCACGACGCAGTCTGCGATCAGGTCCGCCGTCTCGCTCAGGGCGCTCCGCCGCACCGGATCGCGGTCGTCCGGCGGTGCCTCGAGCACGGGCGGCTCCCAGAAGGCCACGGTCATGGCTGGTCGGGGCGACGCGTCGCCGGTGACCGACACGGCGGCCGATCCGATCAGCCGCTGGGCGTGGTCCGCTGCGTCGGCGAGAGTGGCCGATGCCGTCACGGTCACCGGGTCAGCGCCGTAGTGCGCGGCGATCCGCCGCAGTCGTCGGACGACCAGGGAGACGTGCGCGCCGAGCACGCCGCGGTAGGCGTGGGCCTCGTCGATGACGATGAGCTGCAGCCGCCGCAGGAATGACGACCAGGCCGCGTGGCCCGGCAGCAACGAGTGGTGCAGGAGATCGGGGTTGGTCAGCACGTAGTTGGCGTGCTGCCGCACCCAGGCGCGCTCCTCGGCCGGGGTGTCCCCGTCGTAGGTCGCAGGGCGCAGCCACGGCAGGTCCAGCCCCTGCAGGGCGCGAAGCTGGTCGTTGGCCAGCGCCTTGGTAGGGGACAGGTACAGGACGGTGGCGCCGCGGCCGTCCGGCGCCTTGGTGCCGGCCTCGATCCTCGTCAGGGCGAGCATCCCGAACGCGAGGCTCTTGCCCGACGCTGTGCCGGTTGCCAGAGCGACGTGCCGGTGCTCGTGGGCGAGCTCGGCGGCAACGGCCTGGTGCTGCCACGGCCGCGCGACTCCCTGCGACTCGTAGGCCGAGCGCACCTGGGGGGTGACCCAGTCCGGCCAGGGGGCGCCGGTCGCCTCCCGCGCGGGGATCTCGTGCACGTGGACGAGCCGGTCCGCCCGACCATGTGCGAGCCGCCTCAGCAGGGTGTCGTCATCGGCTCGCATCACACCATTGTGGGGCGACCCGCTGACGGCTATGCCACAGTAGGTCCGTGGATTTCACCGTGGAGGTTGCCCAGGTCGGGTCCCGGTCGGTGGTGACCGGCGCCGGCGAGCTGGATGTCCATTCCGCCCCGCTCCTCCTGGCCGAGCTCGACCCGCTGTCCCAGCGGGCCGGCGCGTCGATCGTCGTGGACCTCTCCGCGGTCGGCTTCATCGACTCCACCGGACTCGGCGTCCTCGTGACGACGCTGAAGCACGTCAGGGAGTCCAACGGCACTCTCGACGTCGTGGTCTCGTCCCCCCGCGTCCTCAAGGTCTTCGCCCTCACCGGGCTCGATGTCGTCATCCCGCTGCACGCGACCCTCGCGGAGGCCCTGCCGACTGCGTGACGAACGTGCGCCCCCGCGGGATGACTGGGGGTGATGACCATGGCGCTGCCTGATCCGCAGCCGACCAGGAGCGGCGTTCGCCTGTATGTCGAGGCGCTGGTGTCCTCCGCCCAAGGACGCGTGTCCATTGCGACCCTGGTCGCCATCGCGTCGTGGGTGGCGATGCGGCTCGCCGGTCTGGACGCGTGGTGGACGAACCTGCCCCTGATGGTGATGTCCGCCGTCGTTGCGGTTCCGTTGTCGATCGAGGTCGGTCGGGGGTTCCTCACGCGGACAGTGGGTGCCGACGTGCTTGGCCTCCTGGCGATGGTCACGGCGGCGATCCTGGGCGAGTGGCTGGTGGCGGCGGTCATCGCGCTGATGGTGTCCGGCGGGAAGGCCCTGGAGGACGCGGCCTCGGCCCGGGCGTCAGCGGTCCTCGACGCACTGGCCCGACGAAGCCCCACGGTCGCGCACGTGCGGACTGCCGATGGCGCACTGGTGGACTGCGACGTCGCCGACGTCACGGTGGGCACGGTTGTGATGGTCCTGCCGCATGAGATCTGCCCCGTGGACGGTGTGGTCGTCGAGGGACGCGGCTCGATGGATGAGTCCTACCTGACGGGCGAGCCGTATGTCGTCCCGAAGACGCCGGGGTCACGGGTCCTGTCCGGGGCCATCAACAGCCTGCAGGCCCTCGCCGTCCGGGCCGAGCACACCGCGGCCGACAGCCGTTATGCGCAGATCGTCGGGGTGCTGACGAAGGCCGAGGCCGAGCAGCCACCCATGCGCCGCCTGGCCGATCGGCTGGGCATCACGTACACCCTCATCGCGCTCGGGTTCGCTTCCCTCGGCTGGGCGGTGAGCGGTGACCCGGACCGGTTCCTGGCGGTCCTCGTCATTGCCACCCCGTGCCCGCTACTGATCGGCGTCCCGGTGGCCATCATCGGAGCGATCGCACTGGCGGCGCGGTACGGGATCATCATCAAGGACCCCTCGATGCTCGAGAGGATCAGTACCGCCCGCACGATGATCTTCGACAAGACCGGCACCCTCACCTACGGCAAGCCGACGCTGTCGCGGGTCTTCGTCGGCGCGGGGCGTGGAGGAGGACGAGCTTCTCTCACTGGTCTCGTCGGTCGAGCAGTACAGCCGCCATCCCCTGGCCGTGGCGGTCGTGGACGCGACCCCGGGTGTTGATCGCGTGCCGGTCGACGAGGTGACCGAGGTCCCGGGAGCCGGACTGGAGGCGAGCGCCGGTGGCCGCGTGGTGCACGTGACCGGGCGCGCCGCGATCGCGCGCACCCGGCCGGACCTGACGACGCTGCTGCCGCCCGAGAGCGCTGGCCTGGAGTGCGTGGTCCTGTTCGACGGGCGGTACGCCGGCACCCTGCAGTTCCGCGACGAGCCGCGCCCGGGCGCCCGGGAGTTCATCGCACACCTCGGCCATCGGCACGAGGTCGTACGGACCTTGCTGCTGTCCGGTGACCGAAAGAGCGAGGTCGACTACCTGGCCGAGAAGGTCGGACTCACCGAGGCCCTCGCACAGGTCTCGCCTGAGCGGAAACTCGAGATCGTCCGGGAGGAGACGGCGCTGGCGCCGACCGTCTTCCTCGGCGACGGCATCAACGATGCCCCGGCCATGACGGCCGCGACGGTCGGAGTGGCCTTCGGCAAGAACAACGACGTGACGGCGGAGGCGGCCGACGCCGTGGTCCTCGACTCCTCGTTCGAGCGGCTGGACGAACTGATGCACATCGGTCGGCGGCTGCGCCGGATCGCGCTCCAGACCGCCATCGGCGGGATCGCCCTGAGCTCCATCGGCATGGTCCTTGCGGTCGTCGGGCTGCTGCCACCTCTGGCCGGGGCCATCGCCCAGGAGGTCATCGACGTGCTGGCGATCCTGAACTCAACCCGGGTCGCCTTGGCGCGTTCCCCGATGACCGACTTCGCCGTGACCAAGGTCACGACGATGTAAGGGTTTCCATCATGGGCCTTGGTCTGGACCGAGTACACCCTGACTAGACTCCCCGCAACTGCAGCCGCCGCTTGGCGTGTGGCCGCCATTTTCCAGGAGTCCTAGCGGGGTTCGCCCTCGCTCGGGCCGAAACCGAGGAGTCCCATGATCGAGTTGAGCGGGAGCAACATGACCATCGTCGTCATCGTTGCTGTCATCGCGCTCGCGGCGCTGGGCGTAGCCGCCATCCTGGCCCGCGAGGTGCTCGCGGCCGGTGAGGGCACGGCACGCATGCAGGAGATCGCCGCAGCTGTGCAGGAGGGCGCGGCGGCCTACCTGAACCGCCAGTTCAAGACGCTCGCCGTCTTCGCGACCATCGTCTTCTTCGTGCTCTTCCTGCTCCCAGCGGAGACCTCGAGCGAGCGCATCGGCCGAAGCATCTTCTTCGTCGTAGGTGCCGTCTTCTCCGGGATCACGGGGTACACAGGCATGTGGCTGGCCGTGCGCGGCAACGTCCGCGTGGCCGCAGCAGCGCGTGACTCGGGCGAGCAGAAGGCCATGAAGATCGCCTTCCGCACCGGCGGCGTGGCGGGCATGTTCACCGTCGGCCTCGGCCTGTTCGGCGCGGCGCTGGTCGTCCTGGTCTACAAGGGCGACGCACCCAAGGTCCTGGAGGGCTTCGGCTTCGGTGCGGCGCTGCTGGCCATGTTCATGCGAGTCGGCGGCGGCATCTTCACCAAGGCAGCCGACGTCGGCGCCGACCTCGTCGGCAAGGTCGAGCAGGGCATCCCCGAGGACGATCCGCGCAACGCGGCCACCATCGCCGACAACGTCGGCGACAACGTCGGCGACTGCGCCGGCATGGCCGCCGACCTCTTCGAGTCCTACGCCGTGACGCTCGTCGCAGCCCTCATCCTGGGCAAGGCGGCGTTCGGCGAGCTCGGCCTCGTCCTGCCGCTGGTCATCCCGGCCATCGGCGTCATCACGGCGGTCATCGGCATCTTCGCGGTCACTCCGCGGGCCACCGATCGCTCTGGCATGTCGGCGATCAACCGCGGCTTCTTCATCAGCGCGATCATCAGCGCCGTGCTGGTCGTCGCCGCCGTGTTCACGTGGGTTCCGGGGTCCTGGGACGAGATCCAGTCCCTGGGCGGCATCGCGGCCAGCCTGACGGGCGACTCGCTCAACCCACGGGTCTTCGTGATCGGCGCGGTGTTCATCGGCATCGTCCTGGCCGCCATCATCCAGCAGCTGACGGCCTACTTCACCGAGACCAACCGTCGACCCGTCGACGATGTGGCCAAGAGCTCCCTCACGGGCCCGGCGACGGTCATCCTCGCGGGCATCTCGCTCGGCCTGGAGTCCGCGGTCTACTCGGCACTGGTGATCGCGACTGCGGTGTACGGGGCGTTCCTGCTCGGCGGCGGCGTCGTGCTGCTGTCGCTGTTCGCGATCGCGCTTGCGGGTACCGGCCTGCTGACGACCGTCGGCGTCATCGTCTCGATGGACACCTTCGGCCCGGTCTCGGACAACGCGCAGGGCATCGCGGAGATGTCGGGCGACGTCCACGGCGAGGGCGCTGCGGTGCTCACGCGACTCGACGCTGTCGGCAACTCCACGAAGGCCATCACCAAGGGCATCGCGATCGCGACGGCCGTGCTGGCCGCGACGGCGCTGTTCGGCGCCTTCCGTGACGCGGTGCTGGGCGCGGCGGCGACGGCTGGCATCGACATCACCGGCGGGGTCGACGCGCTCGGCAGCCGGATCCAGTACCTCGGGATTCTCGACGTGGCCTCGCCGAGCAACCTCGTCGGCCTGATCATCGGCGCCTCGGTCGTGTTCCTCTTCTCCGGACTGGCGATCAACGCGGTCTCCCGTGCGGCCGGTGCCGTGATCTTCGAGGTGCGCCGCCAGTTCCGCGAGCATCCCGGGATCATGGAGGGGACCGAGAAGCCGGAGTACGGCAAGGTCGTCGACATCGTCACGAAGGACTCGCTGCGCGAGCTCATCACGCCGGGTCTGCTGGCCGTCCTCACTCCGATCGCGGTCGGCTTCGGCCTCGGTGTCGGCGCTCTCGGTGCCTACCTGGCGGGCACGATCGCCACGGGCGTCCTCATGGCCGTGTTCTTGTCCAACTCCGGTGGCGCGTGGGACAACGCCAAGAAGTTCGTCGAGGACGGCAACTTCGGCGGCAAGGGCTCCGAGCCGCATGAGGCGACCGTTATCGGTGACACCGTCGGTGATCCGTTCAAGGACACCGCCGGCCCGGCGATCAACCCGCTGATCAAGGTGATGAACCTGGTGGCGCTGCTGATCGCCCCGGCCGTCGTCGCCCTGAGCGTCGGCGACTCGGCGAACACCCCCATGCGCTGGGGCATCGCCCTGGTGGCGGTGGCGATCGTGGTCATCGCGGTGGTCATCTCCAAGCGCCGCCCGATCGCGGTCGGCGAGGAGAAGCCGGCCACCGTCTGATCCGCACCTCACGAGAACCTCGTGTCCCGCTAGGCGGGACGCGAGGTTCTCGTCTCGGTCCCCCCTACAGGGGCCGGGCTCGCTCGGGACCGCGTCGGGGGGCCCGTGGAGTTGACAGGGGCATGCCGGTTACCGTCAGACTCCGGCGGAGCACCGCTCGGCTGACAGAGAGGGACACGTGGCAGACAAGACCCTGGTGATCGTGGAATCGCCCGCCAAGGCGAAGAAGATCGCCGGCTACCTCGGCCCTGACTACACGGTCATGGCCTCGGTGGGTCATGTCCGGGACCTCGCCTCCAAGGCGTCCGAGCTTCCCGAGGACCTGCGGAAGAAGCCGTGGGCCAAGCTCGCGGTCGATGTCGATGACCGGTTCCAGGCCTACTACGTGGTGCATGAGTCCAAGAAGAAGACCATCGCCGATCTCAAGCGTGCCCTGAAGGATGCTGACGAGCTCCTGCTCGCCACGGACGAGGACCGCGAGGGCGAGGCGATCTCGTGGCACCTGCTCGAGGTGCTCAGGCCCAAGGTGCCCGTCCAGCGCATGGTCTTCAACGAGATCACGCCGGAGGCGATCCGCGAGGCGGTCGCCCATCCACGCGACCTCGACATGCAGCTGGTCGAGGCGCAGGAGACCCGCCGCATCGTCGACCGCCTCTACGGCTACCCGGTGTCCGAGGTCCTGTGGAAGAAGATCGGCCGGGAGGCGAAGTCCGCCGGCCGCGTCCAGTCCGTGGCCGTGCGCTTGGTGGTCGACCGCGAGCGGGAGCGCATCGCCTTCCGCTCCGCCTCGTACTGGGACGTCGAGGGCGTCTTCGCACCTGGCGGTTTCGATGCGAAGCTCTCGTCTCTCGACGGCGTCCGGGTGGCCACTGGCGGCGACTTCGACCAGCAGGGCGTGCTGAAGAAGGACACCGTCACGCTGCTGGACGAGGCCCGCGCGACCGCTCTGGCGTCCGCCCTCACCGGGCAGCCGTTCACGGTGCGGTCCGTCGTGCAGAAGCCGTCGCAGAAGCAGCCCAAGGCCCCGTTCATCACGTCGACGCTGCAGCAGGAGGCATCCAACCGCCTGCGCTGGGGCAGCCAGCGGACCATGCGCGTAGCGCAGTCGCTCTACGAGAACGGCTACATCACCTACATGCGCACCGACTCGGTGCACCTCTCCGAGCAGGCGATCGCGGCCGCCCGCTCCCAGGCGCGCGACCTGTACGGCCCCGAGTACGTCGCCGACGGTCCGCGCACCTACAAGAGCAAGGTGAAGAACGCGCAGGAGGCCCACGAGGCGATCCGACCGTCCGGCGATGCGTTCCGCACCCCCGGCGAGGTCTCCGGCGAGCTCAATGCCGATGAGTTCGCGCTGTACGAGCTCATCTGGAAGCGCACGGTCGCCTCGCAGATGGCCAACGCCCAGGTGGCAACGACGACGATGAAGCTCGGGGCGGTCACCGCTGAGGGCACCGACGCGGAGTTCAGCGCATCGGGCACCGTCGTGGTCTTCCCCGGCTTCTACGCCGCGCTGAAGGATCTCGAGGTAGCCGACGCCGACAGCCGTGAGCGTGAGCTGCCGAGCCTGGGCGAGGGCGCTGCGGTGACCGCTGAGCGTCTCGAGGCTGAGGGCCACTCCACGAGCCCGCCGTCGCGCTACACCGAGGCCAAGCTCGTGGCCAAGCTCGAGGAGCTCGGGATCGGCCGGCCGTCGACCTACGCATCGATCATGTCGACCATCATCGACCGCGGGTACGTCTGGAAGAAGGGGTCGGCCCTGGTGCCGAGCTTCACCGCCTTCGCCGTCATCCGCCTGCTCGAGGCGCACTTCACCGCGCTCATCGACTACCAGTTCACGGCGAACATGGAGAACGTGCTCGACCTGGTCGCCACGGGCGAGACCGATCGCGTCGCGCAGCTCGAGGCGTTCTGGCGCGGTGGTCACAGCGTCAGCGGCGACTTCCCCGGCGTGAAGCCGCTCACCGAGGACCTGGGCGCCATCGACGCCCGGGGCATCGCGACCTTCCCGATCGCCGACACCGATGCCGTCCTGCGGGTCGGGCGCTACGGCGCCTACGTTGAGCGCGGCGAGGACGAGCGCGCCAACGTGCCGGTGGGCCTCGCCCCGGACGAGCTGACCGCCGAGAAGGCGGAGCAGCTGCTCGCCGAGCCTTCGGGCGACCGCGAGCTGGGCGTCCACCCGGACACCGGCCTGACCATCGTCGCGAAGTCGGGGCGGTACGGGCCCTATGTGACGGAGGTGCTCCCCGAGGGGTCGCCGAAGTCGGCAAAGCCCCGCACGTCCTCGCTGCTCGCCAGCATGACGCTGACCACGGTCACGCTCGACGATGCCCTGCGGCTCCTCAGCCTGCCGCGCGTGGTGGGCGTGGACCCCGCCGACGGCATCGAGATCCTCGCGCAGAACGGGCGCTACGGGCCCTACCTGACGAAGGAGAAGGACTCACGCTCCCTGGCGTCCGAGGAGGAGATCTTCACCACCACGCTGGAGCAGGCGGTCGCGCTGTTCGCGCAGCCGAAGCCGCGGCGCGGCCGCGGACAGGCCAAGCCGCCGCTGCGTGAGCTGGGCAACGACCCGACCACCGACCTCCCTCTGGTGATCAAGGACGGTAACTGGGGCCCGTACGTCACGGATGGGGTGACGAATGCCTCCCTGCGGTCGGCCGACGACCCGATGACGATGTCGATCGAGCGGGCCAGCGACCTGCTGTCCGAGCGACGCTCGAAAGAGGCGCTCGAGGGCCCGACGCCGAAGAAGACGACCCGCCGCGTGGTGAAGAAGGGCGCGGCCAAGAAGACCGCCGCGAAGAAGACGGCCGCGAAGAAGACGACGGCCGCCAAGACGACGGCCAAGAAGACGACCCCCGCCGGGTCCCGCTGACCGTGGTCGCGTCCGCCGGGTACTTCGTCGCCTTCGAGGGCGGTGAGGGTGCCGGCAAGTCGACGCAGGAGGCGCTGCTCGCCCGCGCGCTGACGGAACGCGGCCGTGCCGTCGTGCGCACCCGTGAGCCGGGCGGCACCCCCGCCGGTGAACGGATCCGGGAGGTCCTGCTCAGCCCGGAATTCGAGGGACTCGATCCTCGAGCAGAGGCACTGCTCTTCGCCGCTGCCCGAGGCGAGCATGTGGCCCGCGTGATCCGTCCGGCCCTCACGCGCGGCGACGTCGTGATCTGCGACCGGTACATCGACTCGTCGGTGTCCTACCAGGGATACGGTCGCGAGCTCGGCCCCAAGCGGGTGCGGGACCTCAGCCTCTGGGCGACCGGTGACCTGCTGCCCGACCTGACGATCGTGCTCGACGTCGACCCCCAGGTCGGCCTGGCCAGGTTCGCTCAGCGGGACCGGCTGGAGGCCGAGCCGCTGGAGTATCACCAGCAGGTCCGAGCGGCGTTCCTTGCGCTGGCCGAGTCCGATCCCGACCGGTACCTCGTCATGGACGCCGGCCGGGACGTCGATGCGATCGCCGGGATGATTCTCGAGCGCGTGCTGGTCGACATGGGAATCGCGTAACGATGTCGATCTGGGACCGGCTGGTCGGCCAGGACGCGGTCGTAGTGGAGCTTTCGCGGGCCGTGCAGGATGCCGAGCACATTCGCCGCGGCGAGCCGGGCCCGGGAATGACGCACGCCTGGCTGGTCACGGGACCCCCCGGATCGGGACGCTCCACCGCAGCGACCTGCTTCGCCGCGGCCCTCGTGTGCCCCGAGGACGGCTGCGGGGTGTGCGAGGCCTGCCGGACGGCCCCGCTCGGCGGCCACGCCGATGTCGAGGTCGTCACGACCGAGGGCCTGTCGTACACGGCGAAGGAGGCGCTGGAGCTCATCCACAAGGCGGGGATGGCTCCGGTCAAGAGTCCCTGGCACGTCATCGTGCTCGAGGACTCGGACCGCCTGACGGACACCGCGGTGAACATGCTGCTGAAGGCGATCGAGGAGCCGCCCCCGCACACGGTGTGGATCCTGTGCGCGCCCAGTGTCGAGGACGTCCTGCCGACGGTCGTGTCGCGGGCGCGGCACGTGCCCTTGCGCACTCCATCGACGGCCGACGTCGCCGAGCTGCTCGTGGACAGCTACGGCGTGGACGTCGCGATGGCCTCGTTCGCGGCCCGGGCCTCGCAGGGTCACATCGGCCGGGCCCGTGCGCTTGCCCGCGACGAGCACGCGCGCATGCGCCGGCAGGAGGTGCTCCGCACCCCGGCACAGTTGCGCGACGTCCCGTCCTGCTTCACCGCCGCGGCCAACTTGCTCGCGGCGGCCACGGAGGATGCACAGGCGATCACGGAACCGCTTGACGAGGAGGAGCGGGCCAATGTCATGGCGCAGTTCGGGGAGGCTGCGGACGCGGCGATGAAGAGCCGGGTCAAGCGACTGTCGTCGTCGACGATGACCGAGCTCGAGAAGAGGCAGAAGACCCGTCGTACGCGCACGGTGCGCGACCAGGTCGACCGCGCGCTGGTCGACCTGTTGGGTCTGTATCGCGATGTGCTCGTGGTCCAGCTGGACGGGGACGTGGCACTGATCAACGAGGAGATGCGCCCGCAGCTCGCGCAGCTCGCGGCTCGCAGCACCGAGAACGACACCGGCCGGCGCCTGCAGGCGATCGCCTACTGCCGCCAGCAGGTCGATGCCAATGTGACGCCGCTGCTGGCTCTGGAGTCGCTGATGGTCGAGCTGAAGGACCCGTGGATCCGGGTCGCGTCGGCGTGAGCGAGGGACGGGTTCCGGCGGGCGAGTTCACCGTCTGGCTGACCGGAATGCAGGCGGCGCTTCGGGGTGAGGCGGACTCCGACGTGCCGTGCGGAACGTGCATCGCCTGCTGCACGTCGTCGCAGTTCATCCACATCGAGCCGGACGAGACCGAGACGCTGGCGCACATCCCGGCGGAGCTGCTGGTGCCGGCGCCCGGTCAGCCACCCGGTCATGTGCTGATGGGCTACGTGGATGACGGCGCCTGCCCCATGCTCGTCGACGGCGCGTGCAGCATCTACGAGCACCGCCCGCGCACCTGCCGCGTGTACGACTGCCGGCTGTTCGCCGCACTGGACCGCGTGAACGAGGCCACCCCGCAGATCGCCGCGCGCGTGCGGGAGTGGGAGTTCAGCTACGCCGACGACGCGTCGCGGCAGCGCGCGGACGAGATCCGCACGGAAGGCACCCTCCCACCCCCTCGTTGAGTGGGCGGTCGCGCACCAGTGAAGCGCATCGGCGGGGTGCGCCAGCGACCACTCAACGAGCAGGCGGGGGCTAGAGGTCGGCGGCCTTCTGCAGGCCGTGGGCGTAGGCCAGCATCGCGTCGACCGCGGGCGCGAGGATTTCCGACGTGCTGCGGGTGGCATCCGGCGCGGCCAGCAGCCTGGCCGCCGCCTCGAGCAGCTCGTCGTACGTCGCGCAGCCGTCGGCCAGCCGGCTGCGGACCAGCTCGGCGGAGCGGGCGGCCGTCGTCGCCGCGGACGTCCCGGGCAGTTCGCGCTGGAGCTGGTCGAGGACGACGAGCCGTTCCGCCAACGTGGTGAGCGGGCCGGCCGCTTCGTTGTCCGCACGGCGCAGTTCGTCGCCCGAGCCGGGGTAGAGCCGATCCAGGGAGGGCGCCATGCTCATGACCTGAACGCGCACTGAGGCCAGGTGCGCGATCTCCGCTGACCCGGTGGCACCGCGCGGGATGGACGGAGGCGGACCGACCAGTTCGAGCTGACGTGGGGCGGGGCCGATTCGACGCAGGCCGATCCGACCACGGACGGAGACCAGGAGGCCGATTCCGGCGGCGGTGAACCACGCCCAGGCCGGACCCGGCATCCCACCCGAACCGGCGATCTCGGCGAGCCCGTCGATCAGGCCGACCGCGCCGCCGACGCCGGCGACGACCGCTCCTCCGGTGACCTCCGATCGCAGGGTCCGCATCCGAACCTGGTGGCGCGTCACCTCACGCTGGTTGGCCGCAACCGCCTTGCGGTGCTCGATCGCGAGGGCCTTGCTGGAGGCCCGGGGTCCTCGTCCGGTGACGGCGAGGAAGGAGTCCACGAGGTCGATTCCTCGCGAGACGCCTTGCTCGATGAGGGCCGCAAGCTCGGCTGGGTCGCGGCGGGCCTTGGTCACCGAATTACGATACGACCCATGGGCCCCCGCCGTCAGTTCGCCATCGTCCTGGTGCTCGGGCTCACCTTGTCCGGATGCGGCCTGTTCAGCGAGCCGGAGGCCGTTCCGCCCACCCGCCCCACGCCGTCCGCCGCGTCGCCGAGCCAGACACCGACGGGCGAGTCGAGCCCCACCGCCTCGGCCAGCCCCTCCGCCGCGCCCTGACCTCTCGCGCTTCTACGAGCAGGAGGTGAAGTGGACCAACTGCGGCAGCGCCGACTGCGCGACGATCGTCGCGCCC
Source organism: uncultured bacterium (assembly GCA_963700745.1). Lineage (GTDB taxonomy): Bacteria > Actinomycetota > Actinomycetes > S36-B12 > S36-B12 > UBA10649. Next base: position 147,978 of record CAVOYT010000001.1, read on the forward strand.
CTGGACTACTCCGATCCTGAGGGGCCCACCATCGACCTGGCCATCACGCGGGTGAAGGCGACGGGGGACAAGATCGGCTCGCTCTTCGTCAATCCGGGCGGTCCCGGAGGCAGCGCCGTGGACTACGCGAAGGCCGCCGACTACATCGTCACGCCCGCGATCCGCAAGAACTTCGACATCGTCGGGCTCGATCCCCGCGGTGTCGGGTTCAGCGACCCGCTCGACTGCATGAGCGACCAGCAGCTCGACGAGCTCACGGCGGCGGACGGCACCCCGGACAGTGCCGCAGAGGAGCAGCAGCTCGTCGAGGACTCCAAGATCCCCGGCGCCGGCTGCGCCAAGGACGCGGCACCTGACTTCGCGCACGTCGGGACGGTCGACGCTGCGCGCGATCTCGACCTGGCCCGCGCGCTGGTGCAGGACGAGACGCTCACCTATCTCGGGAAGTCCTACGGCACCATGCTCGGCGCCACCTATGCCGAGCTGTTCCCCGATCGGGTGGGCCGCATGGTGCTCGACGGGGTGCTGCCGGCCAGCCTCGACCTCGTCGAGGTGACGAAGGGGCAGGCCGAGGCGTTCGAGGTGGCGGTGCGCGACTTCGCGAAGGATTGCCTGACGCACGACAATTGCCCGCTCTCCGGTTCGGTCGACGACGCCGTCGGGACAGCTGCAGGACTTCCTCGCGAGCCTGGACGCCGATCCGATCCCGGGCAAGGACCGCGACCTCAACGAGCCGCTCGGGTCCTACGCCGTGCTGTCGAACCTCTACTTCCCCGGCTACGACTACCCGCGGCTGCGCGACGCGCTGGCGGCGGCGATGAACGACGGCGACCCCACGCAGATGTTCCAGATCCTCGACGACCGCATCAGTCGCGGCCCCGACGGCCGGTATCTCGACAACTCCACCGAGGCCTTCTACGCGGTGACCTGCCTCGATCGCCCGTACGAGGGGTCGGTCGAGGATGTCCGTGCGCTGGCCGAGGAGTGGAAGGCCACCGCGCCCACCTTCGGACCGGCGCTGGCGTGGGGCCTGCTGCCCTGCAAGGACTGGCCGGCCTCCGCCGAGACCATCACCGAGACGGTCGCGGCCGGCTCCAACCCGATCCTCGTCGTCTCCACGCGCAAGGACCCGGCGACGCCGTACCAGTGGGGGGAACTGGTGGCGCGAGCAGCTCGAGAACGCTCGCCTGGTGACCTTCGAGGGCGTGGGTCACACCGCCTACGGCGACGGCAACGGGTGCGTCGACGGTGCGGTGGACGACTACCTGCTCAAGGGAACGCTGCCGAAGCAGGACCTCGTGTGCCGATGACGCGTTGGCGTTGTTGGCGGATGCTCGTCCCGATGGCCGCGACCGCGGCAGTCCTTGTCGCGGGCAACCCGACCCCCGCGGGGGCGGCGCCGCCTGAGCTACCGCGGGGTGCCGTCGCCGTCATCGGGGACTTCGGGTCGGGCCTGGAGGCTGAACGAAGCGTGGCGGACCTGGTGCGCCGGGCCCGGCCGGTTGCCGTCGTCACGGCCGGTGACAACGTGTACGACGATCGCGGCTATCCCACCCTGGTCGGCGATTACTACGGCCGGTGGGTCGCGGCCGGGAACGTGCTGCCCGCCGTGGGCAACCACGATCATGACGTCGGCATCCGGGCGTTCGACGAGTACTTCTCGTATCTCGACGGGCGCCACGTCTACTCCGCCGGTCGCGGCGGGATGCGCTTCTTCGTCCTGGACAGCACGACGGCGCTCGGTTCAGCTACGTCGATGGCCCGGCAGCGTGCCTGGCTCAAGCGGTCACTTCAAGCGTCGCGGGCCCGCTGGAAGGTGGTCGTGCTGCACCACCCTCCCTACTCGTCGGGAGCCCACGGGTCGTCGCCCGAGTTGCGCTGGCCGTACGCGGCCTGGGGCGCGGATCTCGTGGTGTCCGGCCACGACCACGACTACGAGCGCGTGTCCGCCGACCGCACGACCTTCGTCGTCGACGGGGCCGGCGGCAAGGAGCTCTACGACTTCAACGAACCCGTGCCCGGATCGCGGGTGCGCTACAACGCCGGGTACGGGGCCCTGTTCCTGACGGCGACGGCTCGGACCCTGACCGGTGAGTTCTGGTCGGCGGGCGGGGATCGGGTGGACCGCTTCGTGCTGACCCCCTGAGGCGTCGTTGAGCCGTCGGCGAACACCGCGAGCAGATATTTGCGTGTTCAACTACTGACCGCTACGTTGCGGGGATGTCCGCCACCGTTGAGCCCACCCCCGTTGCCGTCGAGCCGACTCCGGCCGCCCCGACGGTGTCCGCCGTCGAGCCCGACCCGCGGCGGTGGAAGGCACTGCTCGTCATCGCCATCGCCCAGCTGATGGTCGTGCTGGACGCCTCCATCGTGAACATCGCGCTGCCCTCCATCCAGGCGGACCTGGGCATCACCGATGCCAACCGACAGTGGGTCGTGACGGCCTACACCCTGGCCTTCGGCGGGCTGCTGCTCCTGGGCGGGCGCATCGCCGACTTCCAGGGCCGCAAGCGGATGTTCATCATCGGCCTCTCGGGCTTCGCCTTCGCGTCGTTCCTCGGCGGCATCTCGCAGAGCGCCGAGATGCTCTACGGCGCTCGGGCGCTGCAGGGTGCCTTCGCGGCGCTGCTCGCCCCGGCCGCCCTGTCGCTCATCAGCGTCACCTTCACCGACTCCAAGGAGCGCGCCAAGGCCTTCGGCGTCTTCGGTGCCATCTCGGGCGGCGGTGCCGCCATCGGCCTGGTGGCCGGCGGCATCCTGACGGAGTTCTTCTCGTGGCACTGGACGCTGCTCGTCAACGTCCCGATCGCCATCATCGCCATTGCCCTCGCCATCCCCTTCGTCCACGAGTCCCGCGCCACCGGAGACACCAAGTACGACATCCCCGGCGCGATCTTCGCCACCGCGGGCCTGGTCTCCCTGGTCTACGGGATCACGCAGGCGAACACCGAGGGGTGGAACGGCACCTCGACCCTGACCTTCATGGGCCTGGGACTCGTGCTCCTCGCGATCTTCCTGTTCGTCGAGTCGCGCACGAGCCACCCGCTGCTGCCGCTGCGGATCCTGCTGAACCGCAACCGCGGCGGCGCCTACCTCGCCGCGTTCTTCGTGGGTGTGGGACTGTTCGCGATGTTCCTGTTCCTGACCTACTTCTTCCAGGCCGTCCTCGGCTACACGCCGCTGCAGTCCGGCCTGCTGTTCCTGCCGTTCTCCGCGGGCGTGATCGTGAGTGCCGGGATGGCCAGCCAGCTGCTGCCGCGCTTCGGGCCGCGCTGGGTGACCGCGACCGGCTTCGTCCTCGCCGTCACGGGGATGTTCCTGCTGACCCGCATGACCTCCACCAGCGGCTACGTCGGCGACATCCTCCCGTCGCTGATCATCATCAGCCTCGGCATGGGCCTCATCTTCGTCCCGCTGTCCGCCGTGTCGCTGTTCGCGATCGGCAACCACGACGCGGGCGTCGCCTCGGCCGTGCTCAACACGAGCCAGCAGATCGGCGGCTCGATCGGGGTGGCCCTGCTCAACACGATCGCGGCGTCCGCGACGACGGCGTTCGTCGTCGCGAACCAGCTCGACGCACCGACGCCGGACGCCCTCGTCGCCGGCTTCACCCGCGGGTTCGCGTGGGGCGCGGCGATCCTGGCCGTCGCCGGCATCATCTGGGTGGTCCTGGTGAACATGAGCAAGTCCGACATGGCCGCCAACGACTCGCCGACCGCGCACGTCGGCTAGGCGAAGCACCCGGGGCCGTCACGGCCCTTCCCGCCGGATCCGTCTGGGCGTAGCGTCGGCACCCTTCGATCAGGAGGTGGCCATGACGTCGACAGCGCTAGCCCGGGGTGGACGAGGTCGCGAGCGGATCTTCACGGCGGTGGTCGGAGCCATGGACCTCAATGGCATCTACCTCGGCGACCGGCTCGGGCTCTACGTCGCCCTTGCGGAGGGAGGCCCGCAGACGCCGGGCGAGCTCGCGGACCGCACGGGGGTGCTGCCGCGATACGCGCGGGAATGGTGCGAAGCCAGGCGGCAAGCGGCTTCGTCGTCTGCCACGACGCCGCGGCCGCCCCGGACGAGCGCAGGTTCGAGCTTCCCGAGGCGGTTCGTGAGGTGATGCTCGACCGCGACTCGCTCGCCTACCTGGCGCCGACGATTCGGTGCACGGTCGTGGCCGGACGCGCCCTCCCGGAGCTCGTGGCCACCTACCGCGGTGACCGCACCTTCGGCTGGGAGGATCACGGGCCGGAGATGCGCCAGGGGCAGGCGGATGCAAACCGGCCGATCTTCCGATCGCTGCTCGTGCAGGACTGGCTCGAGCGCGTTCCCGATCTGCGGGATCGGCTCGCGGCCACTGGCTCTCGCGTGGCCGAGGTGGGATGCGGGATGGGCTGGGCGTCGATCGCCTTGGCTGAGGGATTGCCCGGGCTGTACGTCGACGGATACGACATCGATGCGCCCAGCATCGAGGCGGCACGGCACTACGCCGAGGCAGAGGGCGTGGCGGATCGAGTCGCGTTCCATGTCACGGATATCTCGGACGTGCACGACGGTCCGGACTACGACGCGGTGTTCGCCTTCGAGTGTCTGCACGACATGAGTCGGCCGGTTGAGGCGCTCGCCGCGATGCGCGCGCTGGCCAGGGGTGGCGACGTGCTCGTCGTCGATGAGCGAACCGAGGACGCGTTCACTCCGAACGCGTCACTGACGGAGCGCCTGCTGTACGGCTACTCGTTGACCGTGTGCCTGCCGGACTGCATGTCGGCCAGCCCATCGGCAGGTACCGGAACCGTGATGCGCACTGCCACCCTGCGTGAGTACGCCGACGCCGCAGGCTTCACGGACGTGGAGGTCGTCGACCTCGATCACGACCAGTTCCGCATGTACCGCCTCAGGGGCTAGTCGGCCAGCGTCGCGTAGGCGTCGATCTCGGCCAGCACGCGCGCGCGGGTGCCGTCGGGGGCGAACGACGCCCGCACCGACTCCCGCGCCAACTCGACGAGGTCCCGGGCGTCGAGCCCGAAGACGTCGTGCGCGACGAGGTACTCGCGGTTGAGGTCGGTGTCGAACATGCCCGGGTCGTCGGTGTTGACGGTCAGTCGCACGCCCGCCTCGCGCAGTACGGGGAACGGGTGGTCCTCCATGCGGGCGACCGCGCCGGTCCGGATGTTCGACGTCGGGCAGATCTCGAGGGGGATGTCTCGGCGGACGAGCTCGTCCATCAGCCGGGGGTCGCGGGCAGCGGCGATGCCGTGGCCGATCCGCTCGGCGCCGAGCGCGTCGATGCTCGCCCACACCTGGTCCGCGCCCGACGGTCTCGCCGGCGTGCGGCACGCTGTGCAGGCCGATGTCCCGGGCTCGACGGAACACGTCGGCGAAGTCGGCCCGGGCGATGCCCGCCTCCGGTCCGCCGAGGCCGAAGCCGATGCTCCCCTCGGGCAGGTGCTGCTCCGCCCAGTCGATCGCGCGCTCCCCAGATGCCACACCGAACTCGCCGTCGATGTCGAAGACCCAGGCGATCTCGACCCCTGACGTGGCGAGCGCGTCGCGACGCCCGCGCGACAGGGCGTCGGCGAGCGCGTCGGGTGCGATCCCGACGGCGAGGTGGCTGTCCGGGGTGACGGTGACCTCGGCGTAGCGGACGTTGGTGTCGGCCAGGTCGCGACCGAGCCCGACGGCCAGGTCATACACGTCCTGCTCGGTGCGGACCAGGCGGCTCACCGCCACGTAGACCTCGATGAAGTTGGCGAAGTCGGTGAAGCGGTAGAACTCGCGCACGCCCTGCTCGTCCAGGGGCAGTCCCACGTCGGGGTAGCGCTGGGACAGGCCCGAGGACGTGTCCACCGACGCCGCGCCCTGCATGTGGACATGCAGTTCGGCCTTGGGCAGGCCCGCCACGAAGGCGGCGACGTCGGTGGACGAGGTCACCCGGGGAACGTACCCGTTCCTAGCGGGCGCGGTACGTCCGCTTCACCACGAACCGATCCCACTGACCCGGGACGGACGGGGCGGTCCCGATGACGCGGCATCGGCCACGCTTCTTCAGCTTGACCTTGTAGAGCTTCGCCGTGCGGTAGATCGTGCACCGCTTCTGGGTCGCCTTCGTGACGCGCCACGTGACCTGGTTGCCGATGTTCGTGGTCGACGCCTGACGGCTGAGCTTCAGCCGGGCCCCGCGCTTGTAGTAGCCGGACGACGGGGCCAGGATCCGTGCGGTCTGGGCGCCCGGGGCAGGCAGCACGCGGTAGCTCTGGGACACGGGCGCGAACCCGTTGCCTCCGGCCGTGCTCGCGGTGAGGGTGCACGGGGCACCTACGCCCATGATCTGCAGGGTGAGGCCATCCAGACTGCAGGGGCCGGCGACCTTCAGGGAGATCTTGAGCCTGGAGGCGCTCGACACGGCCAGTTGAACCCGCGCTCCGTTCGAGAGCGTGATCGTGGAGCCGGGAACCCAGATCCCTGCCGACCCGACCGGGTCCATCGTGATCTGATCGGTCTTCAGCTGCGGGGACACCGTCACCTTGTTCGTCGCGGTGCCGGGATCGACACCCGAGCTGCCGCTGTACTTCGCGGTCAGGGTGAAGGTGCCGGTCGAGGTCGGGACCCACGTGAGGACGGCGATTCCCTTGGCGACGGTGGACTTCCCCAAGGAGGCGTTTCCGACGAAGAACTCGACCGTGCCGGTGGCCGTCGACGGATCCATCTTGGCGGTCAGGACGACACCGGTGTTCACGTAGTTGGTCTGCGGGACGATGAGCGAGACCGTCGACGCCTTCGACGGTGATCTTGATCGCGTCCTCGGAACTGCGTGAGGTGTTGGCGTTCGAGTCGCCGGCGTAGACGGCAAACACGGTGATCGTCCCGACCGTGGCGGGGGTCGTGTACTTGATCGTGGCGAGGCCCGCGGCGTTCACGCGTGCGGTGCCGATCGCGGAACCGTCCTTCAGGTAGAACGTGACGTTCCCCGTGGGCGTGTACTGGCCCTGGGCGCTGCGCACCGTCGCGGCGAGCGATATGGACGTGGATGTGGTGGCCGTGCCCGGGGTCGCGGTCGACGTGACGGTGTCGACCGTGGCGATGCTGACGTCCTTGCTGTCCTGCACCGGAGTACCGCCATCAGGCGTGAAGGTGGCGACGACGGGAATGGTTCCTGCCGCGACGGGGATCCAGGTGACCTCGGCGTTGCTGCCCAGCGTGCCGCCCACGTTCTGCGAACCGATTGCTGTCCCGGAAGCCGTGAACGTCACCGTGCCCGAGGGGCTGCCGATCGCGTCGGACGACACCGTGGCCGAGACCGTCTGCGACACCCCGACCGTGCCGCTCAGCACGGTGAGCGCCACTGACTCCTGCGCGCTCGCAGGAGCCGCCACCCCCACCAAGCCGCCCAGCCCCAATGCGGCCGCAATGGCGAATACGGTGAATCTCATGAGATTTCGGGGGGTGGGGGCTTGGTCCTGCACGGTCTCTCCTCACGCAGTGATCGGTTTCCGTCGGCCCGCCCAGTAGATCACGGATGCGCGCGTTGGCGAAAAGGTCCGCGCCGTCGGCGCGGTCACCGACACCTTGTAGCATGTGCAGGCTTCCGGCGAAGGCCGCAAGGAACCACGCGGGAAGCGCGCCGCCTTAGCTCAGGGGTAGAGCAACGCACTCGTAATGCGTAGGTCCGGGGTTCAAATCCCCGAGGCGGCTCCGATGGCGCCACGTCATCCGCACGGATGATGGGCCTTCGGCCGCGAGGAGGACGCGCTCGCCCCCATCGCGCCTTACGATCGGGAGCGATATGAACCGTCGCCTCCCGCCCTGGCTGACCGACGCCGTGCTCGGTATCGGCATGTTCGTGCTCTCGCTCATCTCGCTGCGTGACTACGAGATTCCGGGAGTCGCCGACATCTTCACTCGCGGGCCGAGTGCCTTCGGCATCCTGCTGATCGGCCTGCAGACGCTGCCGCTCATCTGGCGTCGAAGGTATCCGATTTCCGTCGTTCTCATCGTGGTGCTCGCCTGGGTCGTGGACCGAGGGCTGGACTACCCGTCCACCATCGCCGGGCTCGGGACCCTCGTGGCCATCCACGCAGTCGGATCGGAACTGACCAGTCGACGCTCGCTCGTCGTCGGCCTCTCGGTCGTCGGCGCCGTCACTGCATATACGGCGATCGGCGCACTTATCTATCCCTCGGTGGGATACGAGGACGTGGCCATCATGCCCGTCGTGGGACTGGTGGTCCTCTACCTGGGACGCGAGGTTAACCAGCGTCGGTACGAGACCCGCCAGCTCGAGGAACGGGCTGAGAGCGCCGAGCGAGAGCGCGAGGCGAGCGCGCAGGCCGCGGTCGCCGACGAGCGGGCGCGTATCGCTCGTGAACTGCACGACGTGGTGGCCCACCAGATCGCGCTCATGACTGTGCAGGCGGAAGGGGCCTCTCGGCTGCCGTCCGACGACCCGCGCGTACGCGAGGCCCTGACGACGATCAGTAGTGCGGGCCGTGAGGGACTGGGAGAGATGCGACGCATGGTCGGGCTCCTACGTGAGCCTGCGGGCGATGATTCGAGGGCCCCGCAGCCCGGCCTCGCCGACTTGGACCCACTCGTTGCGGACTTCGCGGGTGCCGGCCTTCCGGTATCGGTGCACGTCAACGGCGAGGCTCGGCGGCTGCCGGGGGGCGTGGACCTCAGCGCGTATCGCATCATTCAGGAGTCGCTCACCAACGCGCTCAAGCACGGGGGTCCGGGGGTGTCAGCCGACGTGACGCTTGAGTACACCGCTGACTGCCTCGACATCACGGTGGTCGACGACGGCAGGGGCATCACCGGGCCGGTTGGCGGCGGGCACGGAATCATCGGCATGGGTGAACGGGCCGCGCTGCTGTCCGGCGAGCTGCGCACCGGTGCCCGTGATGGTGGTGGCTTCGCCGTGTACGCGTCCATCCCGGTGCGCGCATGACCCGCGTTGTCATCGTGGACGACCAGGAGATGGTCCGCACCGGCCTGCGAATGGTGCTGGATTCCGAGGCGGACTTCGAGGTGGCTGGCGAGGCCGGGGACGGCGAGGCGGCCGTGCGCATGGTGGATCGGGAGCGGCCGGACGTGGTGCTCATGGACGTCCGCATGCCGGGAATGGACGGGATCGAGGCCACCCAGCGCATCACGGCGGCGCACCCCGAGGTCGCCGTCCTGGTGCTCACCACCTTCGACCTTGACGAGTACGTGTATGGGGCCTTGAGGGCCGGGGCGTCCGGCTTCCTGCTCAAGGACGCTCCCGCGGACGACCTCGTCCACGCCATCAGGGTCGTGGCCGGCGGGGATGCGCTCCTCGCCCCTCAGGTGACCAAGCGCCTCATCCAGGAGTTCGCCCTTCGTCCGCAGTCGCGCGAGCCGGAGGGACTCGACTCCGTCACCGAACGCGAGTTGGAGGTCCTGCGCTGCATTGCTCGCGGCTTGACCAATGCCGAGATCGCCAGCGAGCTCTTCCTTGGCGAGACCACGGTGAAGACCCATGTGTCGAGGCTGCTGACGAAGCTGGGGCTGCGTGACCGCGTCCAACTCGTCGTGGTGGCCTACGAATCAGGCCTCATCCTTCCAGGCTCCTGACTCTCCTCCTCTGGGAGGAGCGCGGCGAGCGCGGTCCTCCTGAGGGGCCGCGCACGAACCGTCCCTCAGCCGGACGCGGTGACTACTCCATCGGCGGGAGTCTTGGTGCATCAGCAACCAAGGAGGAGCGCCATGACACTGGCACCAGAGATCACGTTGACGACAGTCGCCGCCCGCATGGTCGGCGGTCGCAAGACCTACGGGGTGGGGGGAGCGCAGGTGCACGCCCTGGACGGGGTCGACATCGAGTTCGAGGCCGGCGCTTTCACGGCGATCATGGGCCCTTCCGGGTCGGGGAAGTCGACCCTTCTGCACACGATGGCGGGCCTGGACAGCCTGGACGAGGGCGAGGCCTGGCTCGGCGAGGAGGAGCTCGGCTCCCTCGGCGACCGCGGCCTCACGCGACTGCGTCGCGATCACGTCGGCTTCATCTTCCAGTCGTTCAACCTCATCCCCACGCTCACCGCGCGTGAAAACGTCCTCCTGCCGTTGACCATCGCGGGACGCAAGCCGGATCCCGAGTGGTTCGCGACAGTGATTGACGCCGTCGGGATCGACGACCGACTAGAGCATCGACCGGCGGAGATGTCCGGCGGCCAGCAGCAGCGCGTCGCCGCCGCCCGAGCACTGGTCTCGCAGCCGGCCCTGATCTTCGCCGACGAGCCGTCCGGGAATCTGGATTCCCACGCGGGCGCCGAGTTGCTCGGCTTCATGCGTAGAGCTGTTCGCGAGCTCGGCCAGACCATCGTCATGGTCACGCACGACCCGACGGCCGCCTCCTACGCCGACCGGGTCGTCTTCCTGAAGGACGGTCGGGTCGTCGATCAGCTGGAGGGCCCGACCGCTGAGTCCGTGCTCGACCGCATGAAGACCCTCAGGGCGTGATGACGATGCTGACAACCGCACTCAAGGGGGCGCTCGCCCGCAAGGCACGGCTCGGACTCACCTTCGTATCCATCATGCTCGGCGTCGCCTTCGTCGTCGGGACGCTTGTCTTCTCCGACACCATCCAGGCGCGCTTCGACTCGCTGTTCAGCGACGTCTACTCCGGCGTCGATGCCACGGTGCGGGCTCCGGAGCCAGAGTTCGGCGCCGCGCAGACGTCGGAACTGGCGACCATGGACCAGTCCCTCATAGACGACGTGAGGGCCATCGACGGCGTGGCAACCGCCGAGGGCTACCTGCGCACCTTCGGCCAGGTGATCGACGCCAATGGCGATCCGGTCGGCGGTCTCGGGGCTCCGACCTATGTGTACTCGTGGATCGACGACTCCGGGCTGAACCCCTTCCGGATCGCCGATGGCAGCGGCCGCGCGCCGATGCAGAGCGGCGAACTCGTGGTCGATGCCGCGACGGCACAGTTGGCGTCGTTGGCGCTCGGCGACTCCGTCGACGTCCAGTTCGCGACCGGCTCGCAGTCGTTCGACCTGGTGGGCATCGCCTCGTTCGGAGACTCGAACAACCTCGCAGGAGCGACGATCTCGGTTATCGGCCTTGGGGACGCGCAGCGCATCCTGGGTCTCGAGGGGCAGGTCACCTTGATTGACGTGGCGGCAGCGGAGGGCGTCGAGCAGGAGGCACTCGTGGCCGCCGTGGCTGCTGCGATGCCGCCCAGTGTCGAGGTGGTGTCCGGGAGCCAGCAGACCGATGAGGCGATCACAGGCTTCACCGAGGGGCTCGGCTTCATGACGGTCGCCCTCCTGGCGTTCGCGGCCATCGCGATCTTCGTCGGCGGGTTCATCATCTACAACACGTTCAAGATCATCGTTGCTCAGCGCACGCGCGAGCTCGCACTGATGCGGGCGCTCGGCGCCTCCTACCGGCAGGTCGTCCTCGTCGTCCTGGCGGAGGCGTTCGTGGTGGGAGCCCTGGCCTCGCTGGCGGGTGTCTTCGCCGGAATCGGTGTGGCGCAGTTGATCAAGGCGGGAATGAGCGCCGTCGGCTTCGGCCCCCCGGACGGCCCGCTCACGCTGGAGCCGAGGAGCGTCGTCGTCGGGATCGCGGTCGGCGTGTTGGTCACGATGGCATCGGCGCTCGTCCCCGCCATTCGTGCCGCCCGCATCCTTCCGGTTGCGGCCATGCAGGCCTCCGGCGGGCATGCCGAGCGCCCGGCGCGGGCGTGGTTGCCAGCGTCCGTGCTCGCCCTCGGCGTGAGTGCCGTCCTCGTGGGACTGCTCGGTTCGCAGGTGCCACTGACGGCGGTCGGAGCCATCGTCACAATGCTCGGAGTGCTCATGCTCGCTCCGGTGCTGACCAGGCCGATCACTTCCCTGGTGGGACGCGCCTTCCCGGGCGTCTCAGGGCAGCTGGCTCGCGGTAACAGCGCCCGCGATCCGCGACGCACGTCGGCCACCGCGGCGGCACTCACCATCGGCATCGCGCTCGTGGTCTTCACGGCGATCTTCGCCTCCTCGGCGAAGGACTCCATCACCGCGTCGATGAGCGATTCCTTCCCCGGCGACCTGTCCGTCCAGTCCTCCAACCCATACCTGCCCGTGTCGGCGGAGGCCATCGACGCGGTCCGCTTGGTGCCCGAGGTCGACGTGGCGTCGGCCGTGCGCATGGGCCCGGCCCGCGTGGGCGGCACGGAGTCGACGGTCACGGCGGTGCAGGCGTCGACCATCGACAGCGTCTTCAACGCCGGCACTGACGTGCAGCTCGGGAGCGTGGGTGACGGCCTGCTGGTCGAGGTCGGACTGCTGGAGGAGCGTGGGCTCGCCGTTGGCGACACCATCGCCGTGCAACTGCCCTCCGGTGCCTCCGCGGAACTCGTGATCACCGGCTCCCTGGCCAACGCCGCACTCGGCTCGTATGTCATCGACGAGGGGACCTGGTCAATGCTGGGTGGCAGCGACGATGCTGCGATGCTCCTGATGTCCGTCGGCGACGGGATCGGCACCGACGACGGGCGTGCGGCGGTCGAGGATGCCCTGGCGGCCTTCCCCGCGACGATGGTGACGACCACGTCCGACCAGATCGCCTCGGCGGTCACGCAGGTGGACGCTCTGCTCGCGCTCTTCACCGGACTGCTCGGGCTGGCACTGCTGATCGCCGTGCTGGGCATCGCCAACACTCTGGCCCTGTCCATCGCCGAGCGCACCCGTGAGATCGGGCTGCTGCGTGCGGTGGGCATGTCCCGCGGACAGGTGCGGTGGATGATCACCGACGAGTCGATCATCACCGCGCTGTTCGGTGCCGCCGTGGGATCGGTCCTGGGCCTGGCGCTCGGATGGGTGATCGTCCGGGCATTCAACGACGAGGGCCTGAGCAGCTTCACCGTCCCAGCGGCGCAGCTGGCCGTGTGGATCGCGATAGCGGCGCTGGCCGGGATCCTCGCGGCCGCCCTGCCCGCGCGAAAGGCTGCTCGCCTGGACGTGCTGAAGGCAATCACCGTCGAGTAGCGAGGGGATCAGAGGGCGCCGCGCCCCGCCGATCGAACGGAGGTGGCGATCCGACACAGCGTCGGATCGCCACCTTCCGCGCTCGTCGGTGTGGTCATGGGGCGGTTGCATGAGGCGGCGCGACCTCGACTGCCAGCTCGTCATGGCCGCGCCGCAGGTGACTCATCCCATAGCGACCCGGAAGACCTGGTGACGGTTCCGGAAGCCGGCGCGACGAATGACCTTCTGCGCTGCCACGTTGGTGGGTTCGGTCGAACAGCGGGGCACCATGTCTTGGTCCTTGCAGACCTTGGTGAGGGTGTGCATGAGTCGGCCGCCCATTCCTTGGCCGCGAAGCTCGGTGCCAACGACGAGGCCGAGGTGCGCGTTGCCGGGTGCCCGTGTATCGACTCGGCACTCGCCGGTCGCGGCGATCCCGCCGTCGGCCTCGACCAGATAGAGCTCGTGCAGGTCGATGCGTTCGGCCAGGTACGACGTCAGGAACGCGTCGGGTGCCCCGGTTTCCGCTTGGTAGAACATGACAGCAGCCGAGTGATCGCTGCTGGTCGCGACGCGGACATCGCACGTTTCGTCGCTGTGTGGCGGTGCGATCTGGTCGTACATCAACGCGACCGGTTGAGCCGCGCCGCCTGACGTCAGGCTGAGGGACAGGAATCGTGGATCGACGGTGGATGCGATCGTTGCGGTGATGCTCCATGTCGTTGATGACTCGGACGAACAGGTCGGTCGCTGACTCCTCGAATTCGTCCCTGACGTAGAAGCCATGCAGTTGGTGGTCTTCGTCAACGGAGAACCGACCCACGAGCTCCGTTCCGAGTGTCAGCGAATGGGGCGCGGCGATGTCGGCGAAGGTCGCCCACATGTCGTCCTCTGGAGCCACGAGCGTTCGCTGTCGTTGCGCGCTGAGTCGCCGATAGGCGTCGGCAGCGTGTGTATTGATCTCGAAGCCGTTGGCTTCACCTGTCATCTCGGGGCCCTCCTCATTCCGTTGGCGCTCAGCGTTGAATCGTCGCGTGGGCGGCGATCGCTTCGATCACGAGATCGATGGTTGTGGAGAACGAGTCGTCGATGTTGTCGGCCAGACCGAAACCGCCGCGAAGTTCGAGATCGACGAACCCGTGGACCGAGGACCGCAGCGCCCGGACGAGCGGGACGACGGTCGCGGAGTCGATGCCCATCCCGGCAAGAACCGATTCGACGACCCTGACCGGCTCGGCGAGGGCAGCCGCCACCTCGGGATCCTCCTCCGGGGTGGGTGCGGGCAAGAACGAGTCGTACATGCCCGGGTGGCGAAGGGCGAACGACCGAAACTGCCCGGCGATCGCCCTGAGTGCCTCGGTCGCCTCGAGGTGAGTGACACTGTCGGCGATCTCGTCTGCGAGGAGGAAGCTGGCGTGCATGCTCAGCTGCCGACGAAGCCCGGCGAGGCCGTCCACGTACTTGTAGAGCGAGGGGGACCGGATCCCGAGCGTGGACGCGACCGACGCGAGACTCATGGCGTCGAGGCCGTCGCGATCCGCGATCTCGGCCGCCGCCTCAACGACCTGCTCCAGCGTCAGTCCCAGCTTGCGTCCCATCAGCCAGGCCCCGCGACAGACGTGATTGAGACCGTCGCCCCCCAGCGCTGACCACGATCTGCTCTCACGCTTTCACCAGCCACTCGATGCGGTCCCGCGAGAGCAGGTAGTGCCCGACGATGGCCAGCCCGAAAGCGACGCCCAGCTCTGGGCGAGTGGCGAATCCGACGGCCGCGGCGCCGCCGCCCAGGATGGTGAGTTCGAGGGCGAGACGAATCCAACCGCTGACTTCGACTGGGGCCGCGCCAGACCGGCTCGGGTCATGGAGGACGTTGAACACGCCCCAGGCGACGGCAGCGACGACGGGCACGAGCACCACGCCGATCCATTGGGCCGGGCCTGATCCCAGCTTCCACGCGGCCGCGGCGAGCCCGGCCAGTGCGCCGACCTCGAGCGCAAACCGCAGGGCCAGGTTCCATCCGGCCATCGTCGGCGGTGTCATGTTGCACTCCCGGCGGTGGCTTCGACCCGGGCCTTGAGAGCAGCGTTCATGGCCTCGAACCCAGCCATGGTTGAGGTATCAAGCGACTTGCGCAGGAAGCGTACGAGGATCCCATCGAACTGCTCGGTCTGGGTCACGACGGTGCCGCCGTCTTCCGTCGGGGCGAGGTCGAAGCGATGCCGACCGTCGAAGAGGCCCGGGAGGCCCAGGCGACCGAGCCATTCGAAGGTGGTGGAGCCCTCAACGACCGTGACCGTTGGCGTGAAGGTCGTTGCCCTGCCGCCGGGAGGCCGCATCCGGTTGGCGAGCTTCTCACCGACCTCGACGCGACCTTCCGACGAGACGATGAACGGGTTCCAGTCGGGGTATCGGTCAAGATCGGTCAGCACGTGCCAAACCGACTCCGGTGCGGCGTCGATCTCGATCTCGGTGTGCAGTCCGTGATGCATCGTCGGCTCCCTTCGTGGTGTCTAATAATGTTAGTTACCGTAACTAACATTATTAGACATGTCAACTCAGACGGCGACCGGTATGAAACGGTTGGGCGGACCATCCCTTCTGTCCCTTGCGCCAACTGGGACGGCGGCCGCGAGGCCGCGCTTACGGCTCTCGACCTCCCTTCGCGCGTAACGCCGGGCTCGTCTCGAAGCAATCGAACGCTCCTCTTTGGGGCGGCCGACGTTGGAGGGGAACGCTCCGAACGCTGGTCGGTGCTGGCCTGGTAGCCGGATTGGTTGCAGCAGTTGCGGTTGTGCCGCCTGCTGCGGCACTGGAGCCCGGCTTGGATTACCGGGCAGACCGGCCCGGGTTGTCAGGAACGAAGACCTTCGAGGCGCACACCTTGACGTGGTCGGGCTCGGGCGCCGGCGGCCGTTCCTGCCGGCCTGTTCGGGCTCGCTGCCCGCTACGACGGCGTGGTCTCGCCCGGAGGTGCCGTCACGTTCGTCGGAGCGATGAACTCCTCCGTCGGGCACGGTGGCGTCACGAACCTCAGGCAGTCGGCCTCACCGTCCGGCAACCCGCCTGCGCAGAGCGTCTCCTTCTCCGAGCGAGTGCACGAGGGTTCGTACACGCTGCCCTTCAACCTGATCGCGCGGGCGCCCAAGGCGCGTGCCAACGTGCGGAAGGGGACGGTCATCGGCACTGTCACCGCCATCGCGGAGGCTCGCAACTGCAACGACTCCGGCGTGTGCGGCGTAGCCGGCGTCACCATCACGCTAGCCGTGGTATTGGGCGGACTCGACACCACGCCGCCGAAGGTCTCGGTGCGTGAACACACCGCCGTCGTGCCCCTCGGCAAGGTCATCCCCGTGCGCTTCAGTGTCAGCGACAACAGTGGCAAGGCACGGTGGCACGGATGCTCTACTCGGGTGGAGAGCCGGTGGCGAGGGCCCAGAGCAAAGGCCTGGTCGCGGCCAAGGGGAAGACCCTCAACCGGAACTGGGGGAGGTGGCAAGGTAACACCGGTCCGTTCTACTACTGCTTCTGGGCGGAGGACGCCGCCGGCAACGTCAGCGAGAACGCTCCCTTCACGAGTTGCCAGTGGCTGTCGGTGCAGGTCCCAATCCCATCGGTCTCCAACGGCTGCGGCACCGCGGCCCTTGGAGAGACCGTCGAGTCCATCCTCAACTGGGCCGGAGACGTGCAGACGTACGGCAAGAACACGGTGAACATCCGACCAGCCTGCAACCAGCATGACGCGGGGTACGCGGGCGCCACGGTGGCTCCGCTGTACTCCAAGGACAAGAGGCCGACGGACTACCGCACCTGGAGCCGCTCGCAGGTCGACGACAAATTCCTGCGCGACATTCTCAATCAGTGCAGTCGGTTCCTCAAGGGGCCGGCCAACGCCGCGTACCTCAAGCAGTGCGAGGCGGACGCGGCCGTCTATATCGGGCTCGCGCGTAGCTCATCGGGCAGATGTCCTTCGATGCCGACATGACCACGCCGGGCACTCAGCCCGAGCACCCGCGCGACCACGCCGCCAGGCGGAGGTCGAGTCAACGACTGACCGTGAAGCCGGGGAGGGTGCGTCCTGCCGGGCAGCTCGGCCGATGGCGTATCTGCGATGTGGTCGGGGAGGCTCTGTTCCAGTAGCGGATCGCATATTCGTGGTGAGTGTGCCGGGGCGAAGCGCAATCGCCGTTCGAGGCCGCCGGTGCGGGTTCCTTGGCGTTCGCGGGGTTCCGCTTTCTCCTGACGTGATCGTGCTGGCGGTCGGCTGGTACCTGCGCTTTGGCTTGTCGTACCGGGTCCGGGGCGGCTTCTATGAGCGGCATCAAGGTCGATCACGTGACCCTGTTCCGCGGGGTGCAGCGCTTCACTCCTGAACTGATCGATGCGGCCCGCCCTTCCCGGCACGCCGTGGGTGACCGGTGGTTCGTCAACCAGCCCCACGTGAAGGTCAACGGTGTCTGGCGGTACGTGTGCCGGGCGGTGGACCAGCACGGGCAGGTCATCGACGTGTACGTTTCGAAGCACAGGGGTATCACCTCGGAGCGGCAGGGCTTCACTGCGTGCTGTTGGCGCATCGCGCCCCGGCGGAGGTGTCACCGATCGGCCCCTGCTCTGGCGAACGTGGTCGAGAAATTGGTCCCGGCGGCGTTCCACAACACCGGCAGTACGAGAACAACCGGTGCGAGTGCGATCACGCCAGGTGGAAGGCCCGACCACGACCGATGCGCGGGTTGAAGACTGACCGAACTGCCAGCGTCGCGACCCGAGGGCACGCATTCATCCAGAACCTGCGACGCGGCCACTACGAACTCGGCGTCGGTACCACGCCCGTGCACCGTGCAGCGACCGTTTTCGACCAACTCCGACTCGCAATCTGAAGGGTTCCGCTTTCAGCCGTCGTTCTGGAACGGGCGTACCTCGACCGCGCCCTGGCAGGCGACAGTGGCGCGATCGGCCCACGCCATGGCGGCGGAATCGTCGGGCACCTCGATGACCCAGAACCCGCCGATGTGCTCCTTACCCTCGAGGTACGGACCGTCCGTGTGGAGCAGCGCACCGTCCGAGGCACGGACAACTCTCGCGGTGGACGCGGGCATCAGCCCGCCGGCGAACACCCAGGCGCCAGCGGCCTGGATCTCCCCGTTCAACGCACTGACGTCACGGAACGCACGCTCCATGTCCTCGGGTGGTGGCGTAGGGGCTGCCCTCGCTGCCATGGACGGATAGCAGGTACTGAGGCATGTGCCTGTCCTTTCCCTTGCAGAGGAGCCGGCCGTTCCGGCTCCTCACCCGTTGTACGAACGGCTCGATCCGAGTTCGACATCTCGCGGTGCAATGACGAGCGGCGTCGCAGGCGGGCCCGCCGTGCATGAAGGGCCGCACCTCGATCGGCACCGACATCGCACGGGACTGCCTGCCGGCCCAGCCGACGGCCTCGTCGAGGTCAGCGACCTCGATCACGGTGATCCCGCCGATCTGCTCCTTGGACTCGATGAAGGGGCCGTCCGTGAGCACCACGCTGCCGTCCTTGTCGACCACAGTCGTGGCGGTCGATGCCTGGTGGAGTCCGCCGCCGAACACCCACGCACCGCTGGCAACGAGTTCGTCCCGGACGGCGCCGACGTCGATCATGATCTTCTCCAACTCCTCAGGAGCGGGTTGCTGGGCATCGGCCGGGTAGCACACAGACAGTAGATACAGGGGCATGAGCAGTTCCTCTCCAGTTGGTGCGCCGCGGCGTTCGGCGTCACCAACTGTACGTACGCGGATCCCCGAAATCGACGCCGCAGCATTGGCAGCTGCCAGTCACCTGCCGGCAGCCCCTTGCGCGACAGCGACGTCGGCGCTAACGTACAATCAAATGGTTGTAGATACAGCGAGCCGCTCCCGACTCACCGACGCCCAGGTGGATCAGCTCTTTCGCGCGCTCGCCGATGCCACGAGGCGAGACATCATTCGTCGAACCCTCGTGGGTGAGGCGACCGTCTCCCAGTTGGCGGCGGCCTACGACATGTCCTTCGCCGCCGTGCAGAAGCACGTCGCTGTCCTGGAGGGAGTGCGCCTGGTGACGAAGGAGGCGCACGGACGCGAACGCATTGTTCGCGCCAACCCGGAGACGATTCAGCGAGCCCAGCGCCTGCTGGAACAGTTCGAACAGCTCTGGCGCGGCCGGATCGCTCGCCTTGACGGATTGCTGTCGGAAGACGACACCTGATCGATTGCCCTGCTCCCCCCGACTACCGAAAGGTCAGCTCCATGCCACTCACGTCCGTTACGAACGATCCAGCCACGCTCACCATGACGGTGGTGGCCGAGTTCAGCGTCCCTCTCCAACGGCTGTGGGACGCCTACGCTGACCCTCGGCAACTTGAGAGGTTCTGGGGCCCGCCCACCTACCCCGCGAGGTTCACCCGCCACGACATGTTCCCCGGGGGGCGCAGCGAGTACACCATGACCGGCCCCGACGGTGACG
Organism: uncultured bacterium; assembly: GCA_963700745.1. Classification (GTDB taxonomy): domain Bacteria; phylum Actinomycetota; class Actinomycetes; order S36-B12; family S36-B12; genus UBA10649. The sequence continues at coordinate 167,409 of CAVOYT010000001.1, forward strand.
TGTCTCGCGGCTACTGGGAGTACCTCGCCGTCGATCCCATGCGCTCGTTCGAGGTCCGCGACGGCTTCGCCAACCCGGATGGATCCGCCAACTCGCAGATGCCCTCCATGCGGATGGTCTTCACGTTCAGCGCGACCGATGCGGGATCCCAGGTGCAGCACCGTGACGCACTTCGAGTCTGCTGATGACCTTGAGGCTCTGCTGAACATGGGAATGGACGAGGGCCTGCGCCAGGCGATGGGCCAGATGGACGAGGTTCTCGCGGACCTGATGTCGTTCGCCGCTGGGAACGCATGCACGTCACAGATCCTCAACGACACCCAGGTTCGAATCAGCAGAGTCATTCGCGGGTCAGTGGATCAGGTCTGGCGTGCCCATCACGATCCGTCGCTCATGCAGAAGTGGCTGCTGGGCCCAGACGGCTGGACCATGCCGGTGTGCGAGGTCGCCACCAACGTTGGCGACACCTACCGCTACGAATGGCGACAGGTCGATGGCGAAGGAGGCTTTGGCTTCACCGGTGAGCTACTCGAAAGCCAACCGCCGCACCGCGAGGTCACGACGGAGCAGATGCTCGGTATGGACGGGCCGGGAACAACCAACGAGCTCACGTTGACTCCGACTGAAGGTGGCACCCTCCTGACTCTGGTCATCACCTACCCAAGTGCCGAGGTACGCGACATCGTCCTGGCCACGGGGATGGTCGAGGGAATGGAGACCAGCTACGTGCGGCTCGAGCACGACGTGCTCATCGACGCCTGAGGACCGACGACGTCCGCATGCGGCGAGGCTCCGGGTGCGGACCTGGAAGGGGAAGCACCTGCCGCAGCGACGAACTGTGTCAGGGGAGAGCAGCTAGTCGGCGGGGATGAGGATGGTGGACAGAACCCGTCGACGAGTCCCCTTGCGCGGCTTGAGTGCGAGCCGGCTGTCGAGAACGGCCTTGATCTCAGCGGTCATCGTGCGCAGTTCGCGGTCGGTCAGGTGCAGCGCGGCCTGCCGGTATCCGACGAGATCCTTGGCGAGGTCGGGATCGCCGATCGAAAGGTAGTGGTCGAAGTCGCGGATGACTCCGGACATGAAGACCAGAAACGCCTGCCGGTGCTCGTCCGGGGTCATGGCGGCCAGATCGGCGGCGTCGACGCTCCCCGCCCCGGGGACCAGCTGGAAGGTTCGCTCCACCGAGCCTCGGGATTGTCGTTCGGACACGATCTCCAGGACGCCCGCGTCGGCGAGCTTGGCGACATGCCGGTACAGGGTTGCGGGCGGGACGTCGTCGATCTCTTCGCGTAACTGGGTCGTGGTCAGCCGGCGGTCGCCCAGGAAGGACTGAACGATGCGAAGACGGACCGGATGAAGGAGGAGTTCGGCGCTGCTCGTCGCCGCACGTCCGCTCTTTGGAATCACATTTGACATTATTATTGATACTGATAACAATGTCAATCATGACGACATCCACCGGAACACCTTCGTCCGCGCCAACGCAGCCCGAGCCTCGGCAGTTCGGCGTGGTGATCCCCGCAGCCGGTGCCAGTCTCGCCGGAACGATGACCATGCCGGCGAACGACTCGAGCGTTCGGCCTCCGGTGGTCCTTCTCCTCCCCGGGTCTGGGCCGGTCGACAGGGACTCGAACTACCGCTCGATGAGGTTCGACATCACCAGGCAGTTGGCCCTCGCCTTCGCAGCAGCCGGCATCGCCTCCTTGCGGTACGACAAGCGAGGTGTCGGTGCCAGCAGCGGCGGAGACTGGCGCGCCGTGGGTCTGTGGGAGCTTGCCGACGACGCCAGGAGCGCTCTGACGTTCCTTGCTGCCCGACCGGAAGTCGACGGGCGGAGCATCGTGGTTCTTGGGCACAGCGAAGGGGCCATCATCGCCACCCACCTCGCCGCGCACGACTCGCGCGCGTGCGCAGCCGTTCTCCTTTCGGGATCGGCCACGTCCGGAGAGGCACTGTTGATGTGGCAGGCCCGCAACGTCGTCCCGTCACTCCCCGCCCCGGTTCGGGGCGCTCTTCGACTGCTGCGCATCGATCCCATCGAGAAGGTGGCGAAGAACCACGCGAAGCTGAAGGCGACCACGACAAACGTGGCACGCATCGGCGGGGCGCGCACGAACGCGAAGTGGTTCCGGGAGTTCATGGCGCATGACCCCGCGGACGACCTCCGCGCCATCACGATCCCCGTCCTCGCCATCACCGGACGCAAGGACTTGCAGGTTGATCCCGCCGACCTCGAGATCGATTGCCGAGCAGGTTCCCGGTCCGGTGACGGTCGAATGTCCTGCCCTCGTCACCCACACGCTCAGGCAGCAACCGGGACCGGCCAGCCTCCGTGCATACAAGAAGGAACTACGGCAGCCCGTGGACGCGACACTGACGGACACCGTCGTTGCGTGGACCCTCCACGTGGTGAGGTCGTGCGCGGACGGCGCGGCGGAGCACGCGACCGCCACGGATCTGCCCGGAGCCTGACCGGTAGGCACGAGCAAGAGCGGCGCCCAGCGCGCTCGCCACGGCGTTAGCATCGCGGCGTGGCTCACGAAGCGCTCCCTCCCGATCGTCGGACCCAGGCGCGTCGCGGGTGCACCCGATGGCTGATGGGGCACGGCGACATCGTGCCATCGGAATGGTTGGCGGAGCCTGGTCGAGGCCGCGACGAGCCGGACCTCGATCGGTACGGCTCCGGCGGCGAGGTCGAGGAGCTCGAACGTGAGGTGGCTGAGCTGTTGGGGACCGAATCCGCGGTCTTCATGCCCAGCGGGGTCATGGCACAGCAGGCCGCGCTCCGGTCCTGGGCCGAGCGATCAGCGACAGACGCAGTCGCTGTGCACGGGCTGTCGCACTTCGTGCTGCACGAGCGCGATGCCCTGTCCCAACTGCATCACCTCCGGGTGCAGCACCTGACCCACGAAGCCCGTCCCGCCACCGTGGCCGACCTGACGACATCGGCTGCCCCTGGCGGCGGTGAGCATCGAGTTGCCACTGCGCGATGCCGGGTTCCTGCTGCCGACCTGGGAGGATCTGGTCGCGTTCACCGGCCGAGCGCGTGAGCGTGGCGTGCCGGTCCACCTCGACGGGGCGCGCCTGTGGGAGAGCCAGCCGTTCTACGACCGACCGCACGCGGATATCGCGGGGCTGTTCGACTCCGTCTACGTCTCGTTCTACAAGGGCCTCGGTGGGATCGCCGGCGCTGCGCTGGCCGGTCATGACCTCGTGGCCCAGGCGCGGATCTGGCAGGCCAGGCATGGCGGGAACCTGTTCTCGATGCTGCCCTTCGATGTGGCCCGAGATGGACTGCCGGTCTGGCACCCATGTGACGGCGTACGACGCGACATCACCCAGCGAACTCCGCGGGCCCACGACTCAGGCGGGATCGGCGTCCGGGTGCATCCCACATCCACCGCGCACCAACGCGTTCCGGCGTGAAGGCCGACATCCCAGTACGGCCGTCTCGCCGAGGCGACGCTGCGCAGATGGAGACCGACCAGGTTGACCTGAGCGATTCGGATGGCGCCCGCGGACAACGGGGTGGGCGATGCGTTCTTCCGCGGCGACGCGGACCCTCGCATGGTGACCTCACGACCACCTGGCAGCTCGCGGCCTGTCAACGCGGCACGCCTAGCGCCGCGTTCGAAGCCGTCGACACCGCAGGGCTGCGCGTATCGTCGAACTCCGCCGCGACCAGACGACGGTAGCCGAGCAGCGGGCTCACGTTCGCCGTTCCATCGTGAGCCCCGACTCGGGGAGGCTGTGTAGGGTGCCCGCCATGGCTGCTCCGAGATGCCCCCACTGCGGTGCGGTCGCCTTCCTCGAGATGCAGGAGTGCGCCGAACTGCGGATCGAGCATCGGGTACCACTACCCCTCGCTCTCCTTCGTGACGGGTGCGCCGGAAGGGACGATGGTCGACGGCGACGCGCTGGGTGCGCTGCGCGAACTGGTCGTGGCAGTGCAACTGGCTGGTGGCCGTGGACGACGAGTCGGGCCGCTGTTTCGCCTGCCGGCTGATCCGGCGCCGCCCCGACTCCGACGACACGATCGCCCTGGAGAAGCTCGCCGGACACGCGCGTGGCCCTGCGCCGGCTGCTGGTCCAGCTGTTCGACCTGCGGTCTGCCCGTGGTGCCCTACTACGAGCAGGAGGGCGGCCTGGCCTTCGACCTGCTGTCCAGCCGTAGCGGCGAGCCGGTGGTGATCGGGCATGCCGACGGCGTGATCACGATCGATCTGGCCGAGAGCCTGGACGCCCACCGCGAGGCGCTGCGCGTGCGACTCGGCGAGCCGTACCGCACGATGCTCGGACACTTCCGCCACGAGGTCGGCCACTACTACCAGCAGGTGCTGGTCGTCGTCGGAGCCACTGCTCGGGGAGTGCCGGGCGCTGTTCGGTGACGAGCGCGCCAGCTACCAGACGGCCCTCGAGCGGCACTACGTGTTCGGTGCGCCCGAGGACTGGGCCGACAGCTTCATCTCGGAGTACGCCACGATGCATCCGTGGGAGGACTTCGCGGAGACGTTCGCCCACTACCTGCACATCACCGGCACGCTCGCGACCGCCGCTGCCGCCGGCGTCGTCCTGGACTCCGACCTCGTCGACGGCGTCATCCAGCACGACGTCGTCCCTGCCGCTCGACTACTCGGAGCTGGGGTTCGACCGGGCACTGAGCGACTGGCACTGGCTGTCCATGATGTTCAACCGCGTCAACCGCTCGATGGGCCAACGCGACCTCTACCCGTTCACCCTGACGCAGCCGGTCATCGACAAGCTCGCGTTCGTGCATCGGCTCGTCGGACTGGCCGCACAGCGGTAGTGGGCGCCTCGGGTGTGAAGGGCCTCTGCGGACGGGCCGATAGTGTTCGGCACGTGATGCCCGTCGGTGCCCGTGCCCTCCGAGCCCCCCTGCACAGCGGCGTCGACGCGACGGACAGCCTCGCGACCGCACTCGAGATCTGAGACGCCAGGAGCGACGCCGTGGACACCTGCCGCCTGAACGATGTGGCGTTCGACGTCGCGTCAACAGCGGGCTGGTACTCGGCGGTGGCAGGACTCCTGGCGGGTTTCGCGTTCGTCGCGGTCCTGCTTCCGCTTGATCACGACAGCGACGAGCTGGGGGAGCGTGAGACCGGGCATGCCGTAGTCGTCTTCATCAGTGCGTTCTTCTCCCTGCTCATTCTGTCCATCACCTACGCGATCCTCGCTGGACGAACCGGCGGCGGCACAGCGGACGGAGTCGCCGCTCACGAGCAGATGCTCAACGGTGCGGCCTTCGGTCTCTCCGTTCTGCTGTTGATGTTCGGCCTGCGCGCGGTGCTCGGGGCCTACGGGAAGAACAGGCACATCTTCGACTCGGCGCGGAGCCTGGTGCTCGTCGTCACATCGATTCTCGGCCCTGTGATCGTGCTGGCCCTGCAGTTCAGCAACGCCCTGGACGTCGAGCGATACCGAGCGAGTGTTGACGGCGCGCAGGCGTGCGAGGCATGGGGAATGCCAAGCGCCGTGTGGCTCAATCTGGCCATCATCGGGGTAGCCCTGGTTGCGGTCGTCGTCCTGGCGCTGGCCCGACGGCACCTGCCACGGTGGGAGGCCGCGCCCGAACTGATCGCCAAGGCCGTGCTCGGCTTCACCGTCTTCATCGTCGTGTGGAGCGCGATTGCTGTTCCGCTGCTGCCGCCCGGCGTCGTGACGGGCGCCGTGTTCGAGCACGTGGCGGTCGCCGTGACGGCGGCCCTGACCGTCGCCTTCGCCGCCGCCTCGTGGCTGGGGCGGTGACGGCGTGGCGCCCGTGCAGAGCGAGCCGTCCCAGGTGCAACAGCTCCTCGACCGCGTGCATCGCGAGGTGGGCGCCGTGATGTCAGGGACCGTTTCGGCGGTGTACCCAGCTCTCGGTGAGGTCGACCCTCGCCTCTTCGGCATCGCCATTGTCGGAGTGCGCGGTCAGGTCAGCGAGGCGGGGGACTCGCGGCACTCGTTCACGATCATGAGCTGCGCGAAACCGTTCGTGTTCGCCCTGGTCTGCCAGGCCCGCGGTCTCCAGGAGGTGCGTGACCGGATCGGCGTCAATGCGACCGGCCTGCCCTTCAACTCCTTGGCCGCCGTTGAACGCGACGCGTCGTCGCGCACGAACCCCATGGTCAACGCCGGAGCTCTCCTGAGCACCAGCCTCCTCCCAGGTCACACAGTCGACGAGCGATGGGATGCCTGCCTGGCGGGCCTGTCCGCCTTCGCCGGGCGGACGCTCGGCGTTCATGACGAGATGTACGCGTCGGCGTCCTCCTCCAATCAACGCAATCGCGCGCTGGCCCTGCTCCTGGCGGATCGAGGGGCACTCCAAGGAGACGTGGAGGAGGTCACCGACCTCTACACGCGAACCAGCTGCCTGCAGATCACCGCCACCGACCTGGCGGTCATGGGGGCGACTCTGGCCGCTGGCGGAGTGAACCCGTTGACGGGAGCGCGCGTTGTCGATTCCGGCGTCGCCCGGGCAACCATCGCGGTCATGGCCGTGGCAGGTCTCTACGAAACCACCGGCGATTGGCTGCTCGACGTCGGCCTCCCGGGCAAGAGCGGCATCGGTGGCGGCATCGTGACCGTGTCGCCTGGAAAGGGCGCACTCGCTACTTTCGCGCCGCCGCTGGATGCCGCGGGCAACAGCGTCAAGGGGCAACTCGTCGCTAAGCAACTCGCTGCCGACCTCGGCCTCGACATCTTCGCTGCCGCACCAGAGCCGACGGACCTGTGACGGTTCGATAGCGGAACAGGTCTCCAAGGAACGTGGTCACTGGAGAACATGCGGACGCTGCGTCGACTGTCCATCGTCGCCAGCCACGCCCGGCCGCGCTGCAGTCCGACGTCGACCGGGATCCTGGGCGGGGAGTACCTCATGGGCGCAGACAACCCCATTTCGCTGCGCCCCGCATGACCACGGTGACCTGGAACAGTCCTGGCCGTGACGACCGACCTCACCGCCGTGACCCTTCCCTCGGACGTCCGGAGTCCCTAGCCTTGCGACTCATGCGCATTGCAATCGGAACACGCAAGGGCCTGTGGACGGCAGTCGGGGACGATGGGGGCTGGACGGTCAGCCAGCCGCTGAAGCAGATGGCCGAGTTCAGCTCGGTCGCCTGGCTGCCGCGCGGCGACGGCACGACGCCGCGCCTGCTGGTGGGCGCGCGGAGCTGGTTCTGGGGACCGTCCATCCTGTCCAGCGACGATGACGGCGCGACGTGGTCGGAGCCTGCCGCGGGGGCGATCGCCTTCCCCGAGGACGCCGATGCGGCAGTCGAGCGGATCTGGAACCTCACGCCCGACCCGCGCGAGGGGGACGTCGTGTGGGCCGGCTGCGAGCCGCACTCCCTGTGGCGGTCAGTGGACGGCGGCCAGGAGTTCGAACTGAACGTGCCGCTGTGGGAGCACCCGCATCGGCCCGAGTGGATGCCGGGCGCAGGCGGGGCCGCGATCCACACGATCGTGCCCCGAGCGGACGGGTCGATGCTCGTCGCGATGAGCACGGGAGGCGTGTACCGATCTGACGACAGCGCGTCCGGATGGGTCCCGGCGAACCGTGGGATCAGGGTGGACTTCCAGCCCGAGGAGTACCCGGAGTTCAACCAGTGCGTCCATCGCATCGCCGTCGACGGCAGCGACCAGAGCCGTGTGTATGCCCAGAACCATGGCGGCGTCTACCTGTCCACGGACTCCGGCACGAGCTGGCTGCCGATCATGGCGGGCCTGCCGGCCGACTTCGGCTTCGTCGTCCTCGCCCATCCCGCGCGCGGCAACACCGCTTGGGTCGTCCCCATCGACGCCGGGACGATGTTCCCGCCGGAGGGTCGGCTGCGCCTGTGGCGCACTGACGATGCGGGGGAGACGTGGAGCGAGACGGGTGCCGGGCTGCCGGACAACCATTACGCCTCCGTGCTGCGCGACGCGGCACACGTGATCGAGCACGATGGCGATGCTGCCATCGCCTTCGGCACCCGCAACGGCTGCGTCTTCGCCAGCCTCGACGCCGGCGCCACGTTCACCGAGGTCGTCTCCGGCCTTCCCGATGTGCTGTCCGTGCGGATCAGCCCCTGACATGGGCGAACGGACCGCGCAGGTGGTGGTCAGGCTGCCGCAGGCGCTGGCCGAGCATGCCGGGGGTGCCCGGGAGCTCACCTTGGACGTCGCCGCCTCGAGCACCCTGCGCGAGGTACTCGACGTGCTTCGTCGCGATGCACCCGCGGTCGGACGCCGAGTCCAGGACGAGACTGGCGCGATCCGTCGCTTCGTCAACGTCTACGTCGGAGAGGACGAGTGCCGGTCACTGGGCGGACTGAGCACGCTCGTCCCGCCCGGGACCGTCGTATTCGTGATTCCGTCGGTCGCGGGCGGCTGACATGGACGGATCTCGGGGGGGGCGAGCGACGGTCTTGACGCGACTGCCATAGGTGAGCAAGTATTTACGTAATGAATGCATCACGTGAAGCCGAGGACGCCGTCTGGAAGGCGTTGGCGCACCCCACGCGGCGCCAGATCCTCGATGCCCTCGTGGACTCGCCACGAACGACGGGAGGGATCGTGGCGGCACTCGACCTCGACAGGCACGTGGTCATGGCACACCTGGCCGTCCTTCGAGCGGCTGACCTCGTCCTCACGCACAAGCAGGGCCGACAACGCACCAATCATCTGAATGCCGTGCCGATCCAGGCGATCCACCACAGGTGGGTCACGCCGTCCAGCGGGCCGTGGGCCTCCGCACTGATCGCGGTACGGGACGCGGTGGAGACGGGCGAGCCCAGTGTCTCCGGCGGCGACGGGATGCACGCCGACACCCTCAGGAGGGCCAATGGCTGACAGGGAGATTCGACACTCGATCGTGGTGGCAGCACCCATCGACGCCGTCTGGGCGGAGATCACGAAGGTGGGCAGCCGGCAGCGAGCTCAGCTCGACTCGGTGCTGGAGACCACCTTCGTACCCGGCGATCCCCTCTACTACAAGTCCGAGGACGGGTCCCGCGTCTTCATGGTCGGACGGGTGCTGCAGTGCGACCCGCCGACGACCTTCAGCCACACCCAGCTCCTCACGATGCGCGATGACCCGCTGACCGTCGTCACCTGGACCCTGGAAGCGGTGCCGGAGGGCACTCGGGTGACGTTGGTCAACAGCGGATGGCCGGCCGACGCCAAGATGGAGAAGGTCGACACGACGTGGCAGGGCATCCTCGCCTCGCTCAAGAGTGTCGTGGAGACCGGCGACGTGCCCGGCAAGCAGAAGCTCACCCTCTGGATGATGCGGACGTTCATGTTCCTCATGCCGGCCAAGACGAAGGCGGACCGGGTGTCCGTGCCGGACTGACCGCGATCGTTCCGTCAGCGATCGTCGCGTTCACGCCGACCCGAGGCCCCACGCCGCACCCCGTGCACCACTCACGTGACGGCGACAGCGACCGCCGCGGGGCGGGTGACCGGCGTGGTGGTGGATGCCTCGGCCCCGAGCCATGACTAGGGTCCATCGCGTGGCGCCTGAGGACCGTGATGCCCTGATCGTGGTGGACGTGCAGCGTGGCTTCGATGAGCCCGCGTGGGGCCGGCGCAACAATCCGGGCTGCGAGGCCAATATCGCGCGCCTGCTGTCGATGTGGCGAGCCCGCGGGATGCCGGTCGTGCTCGTTCGCCATGATTCGACCTCGCCGTCGTCTCCGCTCGCCCCGGGCCAACCGGGGAACGTCTTCAAGGACGGGATCGAGGGCCCCCATGACCTGCTGGTCGTGAAGTCGGTGAACTCGTCGTTCCTCGGCGAACCCGACCTGGCGGCGTGGCTGCGTGCCTCGGACATCGACGCTGTCACGATCTGCGGGATCACGACGAATCACTGCTGCGAGACGACTGCCCGCATGGCGGGCAATCTCGGGTTCCGAACACGGTTCGTGATCGACGCGACGCACACCTTCGACCGGTCGTCGCGGTGGGGCGACGTCGCCACTGCCGACGACTTGGCGAAGATCACCGCGGTCAACCTCGATGGGGAGTTTGCGGAGGTCGTCTCCACGGCCGAGGTGCTCGACCGCCGCTCGTAGGGCCGAACGGCCGGTCTCCGGTGTCCGGCCGAGAGATCCGCGGTCGGGCGGCTGCCACCGCTCAACCGAGGGTCAAGGCCATGCCGAGCGATCGGGGCGCCGTCTCGGTGAACCCGTGTCGAAGGTAGAGCGGGCGGCCTGGAGCATCGGCCAGCAGCGTGACGAAGGCGCCAGGCGGGGCACCGGCGCGAATCGCGCTGAGCAGGTGGACGAGTATCGCATCCCCGATGCCGCGGCGTTGGTGCTCGGGCAGGACGGCCATGTCAGCGATGAGGAAGTACCAGCCGCCGTCGCCGATGACACGACCCATCCCCACGCACTCACCGGTGGCGGCATCGACCGCCCGGACACATGCCCAGCTCCCAGCCAGGGCGGCACCTGCCTGGTCCGCGCGGTGGGGCGAGAGACCGCACCGGTCACGCAGATGGACGTATCGGTCCACGTCCGGCGGACCGGCGACGAGTTCGTAGCCGGCGGGGGCGGGCACGGCGATCGACATGGCATCCAACCTAGGGGGAGGCACCTGGCGGTTGCGCTGGTGCACCGGGCGTCCAGCCATCGAGCCTCCCCTGGCGCGTCCTGCCGTGACTGGGAGCATGGGTGGATGACGCCGGAACCTTGGACGCTCGTCGAGGCGTCCGCGTGAGGACATGGTCGATCGAGGTGTGCGATCCGGAGGATGACCGGGCGAGCTCCGCGGTGCGTGCCTATGCCGCCGAGCTCGATGAGCTGCTCGGCGCATCGTCGCCAACCATCGCCGATCCCGATCCGGGGGCGTACCGCGCTCCGCGGGGGACGTTCCTCGTCGTGGTCGACGCAGGCGAGGCAGTCGGGTGCGCGGGCCTCAGGGTCACCGAGGTCCCGCCGTATGGCGCGGTCGCCGAGGTGAAGCGGATGTGGGTCTCGGGGAGGCTGCGCGGCCAGGGAGTCGGGCGCGCTCTGCTCGAGCATCTGCACGAAGAGGCCGTTGATCGTGGTCTGGACCGTGTGGTCCTGGACAGCAAGCGCGAACTGCTCGACGCCCGACGGCTCTACCTGGCCGCGGGCTACCGCGACATGGAGCCATACGGCGACAACGCGGACGCCACCGCGTGGATGGGGCGTCGCCTCGACGGCTCCGCCTGGACGAGCCAGCCGGACTCCTGAGTTCCTACGCGCGAGCCGGCGCTCGTCAGCCTTCAGGGAGAGCCGCGAACGCAGCCTTCGTGGCGCGATACCAGCCCATGGACTTCTTGGGATGCCTCCAGCGACCCTGCATCGCGCGGCGCGCCTCCTCGTGCGCCGCGTCGCCGCCGCCGACCGCCTCCTTGAGGTGCCGGTCCTGGGCTTGGATGACGTCGTCGGCGGTCTCCCCACGCAGTTCGAGGTCACACGGTCCGCCCAAGTCCCTGCATGTCATGGTCTTCATGCGGCTCACCCTCTCGATCAGTGTTGCCCGCCGTGGGCCTGTCCTACCTTGACGATTTGCATTGGCGATGTGTGACCGCGCCGCCCTCGTCACGTTCATCGGCTCTCGCCCCGACGGCCCTCCACTCGTGCGAGCATCGCCGGATCGGAGCGGAACGTGAGGTGTTGCACGCGACCGTCCACGATGGTGAAGTCGAAGGCGACCCTGGCCTGACCCTTGTGGAACCATGCGGCACCCGGCCGACCTTCGATGAAGACGGGTAATGCGGCGGCGGCGGCGCCGTTGAAGAAGGTCGCCACCGCGTGCTGACCGTCGATGTGCTGGGGAGTGCCCGCCAGGAAGGCGTCAACGACCTGCCAGTCGGCCAACTGGTCCCGCGCCATCGGTTGCCTGACCTTGCCGCGGGCCCGCGAGGCCAGCTTGCGAGCCGCGGTGGGCGTGGTGTCGAGCACGACGGCGATGGTGGGGAACTCGAAGCCGAAGCTGTCGTGGAGCACGAATGCCACGCGCTCCCTGGGCGTCAATCGGTCCAGCACCACCTGGAGCGCTACGCCCACGGTGTCGGCGAGCTCCACCTCCTCGGCAGGGTCGCTCGCCGGTGCGGAAAGCCAGACCTCGGCCTCAGGCGTGGGCACGCGTCGGCGCCATCGAGGCGAAGCCACGCCTGCTGCACCACGTCCTCGGCCTCGGACGGATCGGACAGGATGCGGGTGGCAACTCCCACCAGGCGCCCCCGCTCCGCCATGAAGGCGTCCGTCTGATCCATAGCCGTCACCCTTCCATCGATGTCCCTCTCCCCACTGACGAATCGACCGGGCAGGGTGTGACCGCTTGACCCGCGTCCTAGCATCAGCGCGTGGGAGGGTGGGGCGTGAAGATCTTCACCGGTATCGACGAGGTCAGGGCCGCTGCCGGCACGCATCTGGGCTACTCCGAATGGCACACCATCACCCAGGAGCAAGTGAACCTGTTCGCCCAGGCCACCGGTGACGACCAGTGGATCCACACCGACGCCGTGCGGGCCGCCGAGGGACCGTTCGGGTCCACCATCGCGCACGGATACCTGACCCTCTCTCTGATCCCCATGCTGGTGCGGGACGTCTACCGCCTCGACGGCATCCGCATGGCCGTGAACTACGGGACGGAGGCGGTGCGGTTCCCCTCGCCCGTTCCGGTCGGCTCGCGGGTGCGAGCAGGAGTCGAGTTCCTGAGCGTGGTCGAAGGCTCCGGAGGACATCGCGTCACCGCTCGAGTCACCATCGAACGAGAGGGAAGCGACAAGCCAGCCTGCGTGGCGACGACCATCGCTGTCCTCTTCGACTGAGAGGGCTGGTGGAGCAGCAAGCCAGGAGCACGAACGACTAGGGAGGCACCATGCGCCGGACCACCTTCAACGAGGATCACGAGGCCTATCGCGCAGTGATCCGGGACTTCATCGAGAAGGAAGTCAGCCCGTTCTACGACGACTGGTACACGCAGGGAGTGGTGCCTCGCGAGCTGTACCGCAAGCTCGGGGACCTCGGCGTCTTCGGGATCGAAGTGCCCGAGGAATACGGGGGAGCCGGCATCGCCTCGTTCAAGTACACGGCGGTCATGACGGAGGAGCTTGCGCGGGCCGCGGTCGGCTTCGGGGGATCGAGTGTGCACGTGGCACTGTGCCTGCCCTACATCCTCAGCCTCGCTACCGACGAGCAGAAGGATCGCTGGCTTCCGCCGTTCGTGTCCGGTGAGGAGATGTGGGCGATTGCCATGACCGAGCCCGGAACCGGCTCGGACCTCGCCGGGATGCGCACGACTGCGCAGTTGTCGGCTGACGGCGCTCACTACGTCCTCAACGGGGCGAAGACCTTCATCACCGGCGGCGTCCAGGCCGACCGGGTGATCGTGTGCGCGCGGACGAGTCCGCCCCGGGACGATGACCGGCGTCATGGCCTGTCCCTGCTGGTCGTCGACACGACGTCCGACGGGTACTCGGTCGGGCGCAAGCTCGACAAGATCGGTCTCAAGGCGTCGGACACCGCCGAGTTGGCGTTCCAGGATGTCGAAGTGCCAGTCGGGGACCTGCTCGGGGAGCAGGACAAGGGGTTCTCATATCTCGGACAGAACCTCCCGCAGGAGCGTCTGTCGATTGCGTTCGGCGCATACGCGCAGGCGGCCGCAGCTGTGGAGTTTGCCAAGCAGTACACCCGGGATCGCACGGTGTTTGGCAGTTCAGTGTCCAGCTTCCAGAACACCAAGTTCGAGCTTGCGGCTTGCCAGGCGGAGGTCGATGCCGCTCAAGCAGTCGCGGACCGGGCGTTGACGGCTCTGGATGCGGATGACCTAACGGCAGCGGAGGCCGCCTCGGCCAAGCTCTTCTGCACAGAGGTCGCAAGCCGGGTCATCGACCGGTGCCTGCAGCTGCACGGCGGCTATGGCTACATGTTCGAGTACCCGATTGCTCGTCTGTACGTGGACAACCGGGTGAACCGGATCTACGGCGGCACTTCCGAGGTCATGAAGATGATCATCGCCAAGGCGATGGGGCTCTAGGCGGTTTCGATCGGGGAGTCAGAGCCCTGGCCGATGCCAAGAGGCGTCTCGACTCGGACCTAGCCCGAGGCCTCGGTGTCGAGCCCATTCCCGAGCTGGAGTCCCTCGTCGTCGACCACGCCCTCCGCGAGGGCCTGTGGTCTCGAGGGTTGAGCTACCGTCCCGCCTTCCGCCCCTACGGGGCCACGTGACGATGGATCAGGGCGTGGCGGAACCGCCGGTCGCTTCCTGTTCCAAGCGATCCAACCCCTGTTGCATGGCCGACTTCAGCATGCGGACGAGGACGTGCCCACCAAGGAACAGCAGTTTTCCCGTGAGCGACGGCGTCCATTTGACGCACCAGATGATCCTCGTGGCACTGGACTCATGGTCTGTTGGCACGAATCGCACGTAACCCAGGTATGAAGACGCCGAGAAGTGCTCCAACGTGTAACTGATAGATGGCACGGCTTCTGCCTCGGTGGACGCAGCCGGAAGCCCGACGCTGACGATGCGTTCGGTCATCCTGACGCGCTGAATCCACCGCACGCTCCCCAGGCGACCCCGGCCCTCTCCTGGATTGAGCATCACAGGTCCCTCTTGTCCCTCCCAAATGGCCGAGAACCAGGCTTCCCAGGCCTGCTCGGGGCTCACGGGAACCTCCCTCTCTACGCAGACCTCCCACTCGTCGCGATCCGCATAGTCGCGAAAACCCTCGGGATCCGAGTAACGGCCTTGCCCTTCCGGCTGATCCATACCGACCTCCTGCTCAAGTGCAGTCCAGTGTGTCGCGGCCGGCGTCGGCCTGGATATGCAGTGTTGCATCGAGGGCGTAGGCCTTGTGTTCCCCGGAGCCTCCAGCAACCGCCTCAAGAAGGGCCCGCACGGCTTCGACACCCGCTGCAGCGCGCGGTGATCCGGAGCGCGAACACCCATCAGTCCACTAGTTCAAGCGTCGGGCCTTCGCAGGGACACCGGCATGGCGCGCTGTAAGGCACTGGCGAGCGGCAATCGGGTCCGCCGCACGCTAGCGACTGGCCTTGGTGAGGTTCAGAACGAACGCAGCCTGATCCTCTCCAGCCTCCAGGTACGTGGCGCGAATCCTTGTGGGTGAAACGAGTCTCCCGATGATGTAGCCGTCGCTGTCAACGGCATGGAGTTCCCCGGACTTGTACAGGACGCCTTGGAAGGGCTCTTCTGCGCTCCAGGTTCCGCCGAGGTCGCGCCATGACTTCGTGCCGGTCAGCGCAACTCCGTTGGTCTTTGCGATCGAGAAGCGAATCTCTCTTACCCGAAAGACCCCATTCTCAAAGCCGGTATTTGTTCCCTCCCACAGACCAGCAACTCCCAGATTCTTGGGCTTCGCCATTGGTTGGGCGTGCGAAGCGGTTGCTGGCAGGAGTGCGATGAGTGCGATGAGTGCGGAGGTGAGCAGAATCGTCATCTTCTTCATTCCGCGAGCATAGTTTGGGCCGTCCCATCTGCAGCTCTTCGCTGTAGGTGGTTCATCCGGCGAGATAGCCTGCACAACGCAGGGACCGGGACGACGGTGGAGGCAGGGCATGAAGTGGATCGGCGGCTTTCTCACATTCGTGCTCTTCGCCCTGTTTCTTCTCGTGGTCCTCGTGTTCACCGGGCTGTTCTGGTTCAACATCCCCCAGAACGCCGCGGGCATGGCCGCCAAGAGCGTGTGCTCCGCGTACTTCGTTGCTGGTCGCGCGGAGTCCGCTGACACGCTGATGGCGCAGGACGTCCTACCGGCGAGCCCCGCGCTCAGTGTCATCTCGACGTCGATCGACACCGACGAGCGATCCGTCACGTCTAGATTCCTCGGGATCTTCTCGCGGCGTGCTTCGCTGCTGGACGAGCGCGGCTGCGTCCTCGACGCGGAACCCCAACCCGGCGCCACGCCGTACACACCGGAACCGTTGCGGCCCGAAGCGTGGCCGGCCGGGGACGCGGCCGTGGCGCTGACGGACCTCCCGGACGGGGTGGACGCCACTGCCCTGAAGAGCGTCGTGGACGCTGCGTTCGTCGGAGCTGGGGATCCCGAGGCAGCCAACGCCCGCGGCGTCGCTGTCGTGCAGAACGGCAGGCTCCTGGCGGTGAAGGAGGCGGACACCCTTCCCCCGTCCACTGCGTTGCATGGGTGGTCGATGACCAAGACCGTTGCGGCGATGCTCTTCTACAAGAGAGCGGCGGAGGTCGGTCTGGACATTGGTACCCCGGTCGTCGATGCGTTCCCGCCGGGCCGCGAGCCCAGCTGGGTGGCCGACTGGCGTAAGGACGAGCGGAAGGACATCACCGTCGCTGACCTGCTGTACATGCGCGACGGACTGCGGAATGACGAGGGATATGACGTAACTGGCTCTGTCGTGCAGATGCTCTACGGCGAGCCCGACATGGCCGCGTGGGCGGCGGAGATGCCCGCAGCCCATCCGGCAGGAACGTACTGGCAGTACCTCAGTGCGACTGCGAACCTTCTCGCCGCAGTGACGCGGGGCCAGTTCGCCACCGATCAGGAGTACTGGAGCTACTCCACGGCCGCGCTGTTCGACCCGATCGGGGTCACGTCCGGCACCCTCGAGACGGACACGTCCGGAACGTGGGTCGGGTCGTCTTACCAGTGGGCGAGTGTCCGGGACTGGGCCCGTCTCGGACAATTGATGCTTGACGACGGCCGCTGGGGCGATTCCGAGGTGCTCCCCGCAGGGTGGCTCGAGGTCGCCAGCACTCCCGCGATGCCGGACGGCGAGGGTCATGGCTACGGGGCGCAGTCCTGGCTCCTCGGAGACCCGGTCGCGGGGCTGTGCAGGGCCTACCCGGGCGTGCCCGCGGACACCATCGCCATGGAGGGGCACTGGGGCCAGCTCGTGGCCATGGTCCCCTCGAGGAACGCGGTCGTCGTTCGCCTCGGCTGGACCTTCAACAGTGACCAGTTCGACGAGTGCCAGCTGATCAGTGACGTGCTTGCGACCTTGCCGCAGAAGTAGCCGGCGCCGCGACTCACCGGCCGGCTCCCCGCGCGGACCGGCCGGTCGAAGGTGGCGCAGAAGCCTAGGCGGCCCCCCGCGCGCAGGTCGGACGCGATGCGTACATGTCAGTGTCCGCGCGGTCGATGACGGACAGCACGTCGCCGCCGTCGCATGACGCGGTGCCGACCGATACACAACCGGACCATTGGTCCTCCAGCCCGCCGATGTCCATGGCGGCGGCGATACGCCTGGCGTAGTCACCAAGTTCCTGATCGGACCCCATGCCGATCACGACGAACTCGTCTCCGCCCCAGCGAGCCACGAGGTCGCTGTCGCGACTCGCGTGGCGAACCGCGTCAGCGCAACGTGCGATCACGAGGTCGCCAGTCCCGTGGCCGTGCTGGTCGTTGACGGCCTTCAGCCCTATGACGTCGACGAATACGGCAAAGATCGGCCGACCAAAGCGCCGGGCCGTGCTGACCAGCTGACCGGTTGAGGTCAGCAAGCCATGCCGGTTCAACAGGCCGGTCGCCTGGTCGTGCGTCGCCATCCTCTCGATGGCGCGCTGCGCGACGGCCAGCTCGGTCGCCGAACGCCGGCGTGCGTAGAGCAGCGCCGCGCTGGCGCCGATTGCAGCGAGTACGGCGATGAGCCAGGGCATCGCGGCCTCGGGGTCTTGGCGGAGCAACATCGCCGAGACCAGGGTCAAGATGATGGTGGCTGAGACGACGAATGGCCGCCACACCGCCAGAAGGCCGCCGAACAGGACGGTCGTTATCAGAATCACGTCGATGGCATTGCCGGCCGGGTCAACCGTGTGCCGGTAGCTCAGAGCCCCAACGTTGACCACGATCGCGGCGGAGAAGAGCCATGGTGTCCAGGCAACCGGAACGATCCGTCCTCGGCACACGACAACCGCCACGAGGAAGAACACGCCCTGGATCACGTCGTAGGCGTAGTAGCCGAACGGCGCGACCAGGCCCGCAGCCGCATAGGCAGCATCGAACGAAACGATGAGCAGTGCCAGCGCCAGCATTACCCACGGCGTCTCCCGAGCCACCTGCGCCGTGACGATGGCATCGCGCCGAGCCCCAATGTCCGCATCCAACGCGGGCCGGCTCGGCCTGCTGGACTCCGCCGACACAGATGCGGCGCGCGGTCGAAGCCTCCTCGGGCGCTCGATCCCGATCGCCGTCTCGAACGCCCAGGAGCTCGGCGCATGGGTGATGGTCATGGCTCCAAGGTAGGACCTCGATTCGGCGGGTCCATCCAAACCTTCGGCTATCCGAAGTGATCATGAATGCCGTCGAAGGCTGTCCCGTCAGTGAGCGTCAGCCTGACGCGCGCCAACGCGAATCGGGCCGACGGCGGTCGGCAGGACGGCCGACATGCGGGTGACCCCCGAGAGGGTCTCGAGATGCCATTCGAGTGCAATGTCGTTGAGCAGGGCTGTCCCGAGACCGGCGTGGGAGGCGGGATCCAACGGCGTTCCGTCGTTGTCGATCACGAGCGTGACGAGTCGCTGGCTGTCAGGCTGGGTGATGGCTATCGAGATGTTGGTGGCATGCGCATGCCTGATGGCGTTTGCGCAGGATTCTGTGACGATGTCGGTGACCGCACTCGAGCAGGCGGGGTCAGCCGCGATGTTGGCAAGGACCTCATCGGGCATCGTGATCCTTATGTCGCACAAGCCCGCCCAGGTCCCTTGAATGCGCCGGAAGTCGAGTTCGACATCGGGGACTCGACTGGTGGCGGCTGTCGGCAGGTAGTCGAGGGCATCGAGGATGCTCGTACGCTCCGCATCGACCAGTTCGGGCGTCACGCTTCCCGTGCGGACCGCGGCATCGATGCGCAGGGCGGCGGCGTTGACAGCGCTCTGCAGGGGGCCGTGCAATGCCCGGGCGAGGGCTCTCTGCTGCTGCCACTGGGTCTGGTTGGCCCGGGCGATCTCCCATTCGAGTTCGTGCTGCAACTCGACTATCTCTTCCTCCGCATTGTCGAGTTGGTACCGAGTGGCGCGAAGGACGGCGAGGGCCCAGCCGATGAAGATCGTGATCGCGACGTTGAGGAGAAGGGTGCCCGGAGTCCCCTGCGAGTTGGCGAGAGTCCGCTGTGCCAGAACACCGAGGACGCCAAGGACGCCAAGAGCCACGGTGAGGGCTGCTGCCCGGGCAAACGGCGTCAGCCTCGCACTGAGGGCCGAGAGGATTCGATTCGCCACGAGCGCCCCGAGCCAGATCGCAAGTGCGTTGCACAAGCTGGTAAGCAGTCCCGTGCCGATGCCGTACTTGTCGACCCGGTAGACGACCGTGAGCGCTGTGGCCACGAGCGGGAGGGCGATCTCCGGGATGGGACGACCGGTGGTCGCGTCCCTCAGCACGCTGGACCAGTTGAGGCCACGCGGCGCATCGACGGGGAAGGAAGGGGTGAACGCGACGTTGTTGGTCGCCAGGTCGTGGCTCAATGGACGCACGAGATCCTGGGCGGCCCAGCGAAGGGTTTCCACGGCGTCCTGTGGGCTGTCCTGCGCAAGGTGGTCGACGGCGGCGGTCAACTGCTCGCTGACCCGGCCCACGGTCAACTGCTGACGCTCCGCGATTGCCTTGCTCACGACGTCCCGCACATGCTCCAGTCGAGTGCGACCCTCGCTGAGCACGCCTTGCTGATGTCGATGTTGCGCGACGGCATCTGCGGCTACCGCGGCAATGACCAGTACCACGAAGGTGGCGGCGATGTTGCTGGCGTATCCGAATGTGCTCGCGGCAGGAGGTGCCACGACCCGGTCCTTGATCAGGTACCCCAATGTCGCTGTCAGCATGATGGATGCGAGCGCGAAGGTCGCCATTGTCAGCCACGGACGCGGCCGTGCAGCAGTGTCGCGCAGCACCGTCATGCGCGCTCCGCGCAGCACCGCGATCATCAGGATCTGGGCGATGGTCAGATAGATGACGCGGACCGCCTGCTCGGGCATCCCGGGCGATATCAGATCGAAGAGGAACACCATCCAGCTGAAGACATAGGCGGCGATGACCACCGGCCAGCTCAGCGCCTGCGACCCACCGACGCGGTCGCGGAGCGTGCGCGGGCGAATGCTGTCCGTCATGGTCTCTCGGGCATCCCGGCGGCGTCGATGTATCGGCGGATCGCCTCGACGCGCGGGTTGACGTCGCCATGCGCGGCGATGCCGAGGGCCTGGAACACCGAGTGGAGGAGCATCTCGACGGATCGCTCGCTCACGTGTCGCGCCCTGGCGATCGCGGCGTTCGTCAGACCTTGAGCTGCCATGTGGAGGACGTCGAGCTGCTTGACGGTCAGAGCCGCCAGCGGTCGGTCAGGGGCCAGGTCGTGGCGGACTCGCTCTGACTGCTCCGCAAGGACGCTTTCGATGGCCTCGAACAGGTAGGCGGTGTCCGTCACCATGTCCTTGCGAAGGAAGCCGGCTCCCGGAGGGACCTCTGCCCCGACGAGGCCGGCGGTCCGTCGGTCAGGGTGCTTGGTCAGGAAGATCAGTGCGATATCGGGGCGCGATGCGTGCAGGACCATCGCCAGATCCAGGCCCGACGGCCCGCCTCCGAGAGAGATGTCGAGCAGCGCGAGATCGGGATCGAACGCTCGAACCGACTCCCGGGCATCCAGCACGTTGTCGGCGACCGCAACCTCGAATCCAGCAGTCGTGAGGACGTCGGCGAGGAGAGAGGACATCAAGTGCTCGTCCTCGACCACCAATACGCGACGCCCACGTCCAGGCATGCGTACAACCTACGACTGCACACGCGACCATGGAGGGTCAGAACTTCGGTTACCCGAAGACGCAGCTAGGCACGGTCCCACTGGGCGGCAGCCTGGTAGGCGCATCGCGGGGATCAGTGGACCAGCTCGGATGTCCGCATTGACGTCTTCTTCAGCGATGGTCTGTGCTCGATGCGGCGAACAGGTGCCAGCGTTGGGGAACTCCCTTGAGGGAGTGCTCGCCGTGGTCTTCGAAGACCAGACCGGAGCCCGCGACCAGGTCCTTCACGGTCTGGGAGACGAGAACCTGGGATGGTCCCGCGAGGGCGGCGATCCGGGCACCGGTCGCGACTGCGATGCCGCCGTGCTTGCCGTCCACGATCTCGCACTCGCCGGTGTGCACTCCCGCGCGGATCTCGATGCTGAGGCTCCGGACAGCGTCGGCAACGTCGAGGGCGCAGCGAACGGCACGGGCGGGCCCGTCGAAGGTGGCGAAGAAGCCGTCGCCCGCCGTGTCGTTCTCGACTCCACGCCATCGAGCGAGAGCAGCGCGAACGATCCGGTGATGCGCGAGGACGAGGTCCTTCCATGCGTGATCGCCCATTGCGGCCTGCTGTTCGGTCGACCCCACGATGTCGGTGAACAGCACGGTGGACAGGACCCTGTCCACGTCTGGAGCCGGGCGGCTGCCCGTCACGAACTCCTCGACCTCATCCAGGATCGCGTCGCCGTCTCCCAGCCAGGGGATGTGGTCGTCGCCCGGGAACTCCATGAGCCGCGCCCCAGGGATCGTCGCGGCGAGGTAGCGCCCTTGCGTGGCGGGGGTGATCCGGTCACCGATGCGCTGCAGCACCAACGTCGGCGCCTGGATGGAGGGCAGGACCGCACGGACATCCAGGTCCCCGAAGATGGCTGCCAGTTCGCGGTAGGCGCTCGGCGTCGCGACCAGGCGCTCGAAGCGGGCCCACCAGCGCACGAAGCGCGGATCGCCGAGCCCGCTCGGCCCTTGGAGGTCGAGGTTCTGGCCGGTCCCCATCTCCGCGACGAATCGATCGAAGAACGCCTGCTGATCTTGCTCGGGCTTGCCGTAAGGGAAGTCGGCGGTGCGCATGGTCTTCGCGACCGCCGCATACAGCACCAGTGCCCGAACGCGTTCTGGGTAGGTGGCCGCGAAGAGCATCGACATCGCGCCGCCGCGCGCGCCGCCGAAGATCACGGCGCTCTCGCTGCCCGCGGCGTCCATGACTGCCGACATGTCATCCATCTGCGACTCAAGGAACGGTGGTTCCGACCCACGATCGGACAACCCGACGCCGCGCATGTCGAAGACGATGAGCCGGGAGAAGGAGGCGAGCCGGTCCAGGAAGTGAGCCCACCGGGGCTCCTCCCACATCACGTCGAGGTTCGACCAGATCCCGGACGTGAAGACCACGTCTATCGGACCATCGCCGACAACGGTGTAGGCGATGTGCACACCGCCGTTGACCGCGTATCGAATGTCATGCTGCACTCGACGAGACTAGCCGCCCGGATTCCTCGGGATCGGCGACGCCCTCGCGCACCCATACGCCGTGCAGCACTCGGATCACGCGCTCGGCGCTGACAAGTAGGGCGTCCGCCGGCGGGGTCTAGAGGAGCGGCTCGCGTGACGTGCTCTGCTGGCCGAACTGCGTGGGGGGTACCTGCTGCTGACTGGGGTAGTAGGTGGTGCCGCGCGGAACTCTGACGTCGTGGCCTACGCATGGTCGTCTCCTGTCGTGTGGTTCGGCCGCAGCCCGTCATCGGGTGAGCCGAGTGCGAGTAGTCGGATGGGGCGGGACCCGGGCGGTCGCTGGCTGGGGTCGAGTGCTCGTCCGCGGTAGCGCATGAGCAGCTCGGTGAGATCCGCGGTGACGGCCTCGAACTCCTCGGCTGTCAGCCAGCTGATCGACTGTGTGGCGATCACGGGCTCCACCCAGCCGGGGGGCTGCGGTCGGCGCATCGCCTGCTGGATGAGTCGAACCTCGCGGTTGACGAACACGTCGGTGAGCGCGCGCGAGGCTTCCTCCACCTCGGGATCATCAGCGGCGTCGTCCCACTGCATGCCCGTTGATGTGCGCCGCCAGGGGCGCTGCCGGCCCCGGGCCTCCGGGACCTCCTCCAGAAAGCCGTACTTGGCGAGTTGGCGCAGATGCCATGAGCAGTTGGCCGGGCTCTCGCCGACGATTTCGGACGCCTCGGTGGCGGTCAGCGGCCCGTTGAACGTCACGGCCTCGAGCAGGTCCATGCGAAGCGGGTGGGCGAGCGCCTTCAGGGTGCGCGCGTCGTCGATCTTCCGTATCGAAGGATCTCTTTTCATAATGAAAGATATCTTTCGAAAGAATCCTTGTCAAGAGCGAGTCAGGCTGCCTGCTCGAGCGTGGATACCGGGTGAGGTGCGAACTTGACGGGGTCACGGCATTGCTAGGGCAAGGCTGCGGGCCTTCTCGCGCTCCGCGTCGCATACATCCGCTCGTCCGCTCGCGTGATGAGCGCGTCCACAGTGATGGCCGATGGCATGCCGTGGGCGGAGCCGAGACTGATGCCGCCCTCCCATCTGCTGAGATCGAGTTCGCTGCGGTGGATGTGCTGCTGGATGCGCTGGGCAATCGAATTGGAGTCGGCTTCAATCCCCATGCCGATCACGAGGAACTCGTCGCCACCCCATCTTGCGACGAGGTCCCCCTGGCGTCCAGCGGCGCGAATCGCGTCGGCCACGGCCTTGATGACCTTGTCACCGAACTCGTGCCCGTAGGTGTCATTGGCAGCCTTGAGCCCGTCGATGTCGATGAAGGTCACGACGATTGGCTGTCCGAGCCTCAGCGCGGTTGCCGTCAGTCCTGGGAGCATGACATCAAGCCCGGTGCGGTTGAGTGTTCCCGTCAGCGAGTCGGTGATGGCTCGCTGCTCGGCCAAATCACGTGCAGCGGCAACGGCCGCCAGGGAACGACGGCGCAGGTAGAGCAGGACCGCGCTCACGAACATCGCCAGCAGGCATGTACTGGTCCACGCGATCGGCTGCCCCCAGGAGTTGGCCCACGCCGCGCCGATGGTGGCCGCCGTCATGGTGGCCCCCGTGAGCAGGAACGGCCCCCATTCGAGCGCCAGCGGTCCCAGCGCCACGATGACCACCGCGATGTATCCGGTATGCGCGAGGTCGGGGGTCTGCCAGAAAGCCGTCAGCAGCCACGCCACGACCATGAGCATCGAGACGGCGAACAACCAGGAGGCCGCGCGGCGCAGGTATTCGTTCCGGCGGATGGCCAGTGCCAGGAGCGAAATGAGGAGTGAGGCGGTCGCGGCTCCTACGTAGGCCTCGATCTCGACTGTCCCGTAGGCCACGAGTTCGAGAACGCTGACCACCAGTAGCAGCCCGGCCACGATGAACAGGGCTATGGGGATCTCAGCCTGCACTATTTCTCGACGCAGAAGGGTGGCCGCCGACGAGCCGGTACCAATGTGAGCCAGCGGCCCCGGGCTGGTTCTAGTGGGAACCCTCGCTCTGCCCGGGCCGATTCCGCTCGTGGTCGAGCCCATCGTTCGATGGTAAGGCAGTGTTCCTGAGCAAGCGATGTCGAGAGATTGGCTGACGTCGCCCCGGCGCCACTTGAATCCCGGATCCGACCCTCCCGGTCACGCGCCGGCGGCGAGACCGTCCTGCTGGATGACGTAGATGGTCCCGTCCGGGGCTCGGAAGAAGAACCATCCCCAGCGGTCGCTGTCATCGCCTCCGGTCAGCTCCCGTCCCCAGACGACGTCGCCGACGAGCTCGACTCCCGCGGCGGCAAGTTCTGCCCGCGCGCCGAGCATGTCGTCAACGGCGAACGCGACGAGCACGCCCCTCTCGAATGCCGCAGGGGCCACGCGCTCGTCGGTCATCGACGGACCGAGGATCTCCACGAAGTCGAGCGGTCCGGAGGGCAGGTTGAACCCGGCCCAGTCGGGGTTCGAGAAGGCCACCTCCATCCCGAGGAGGTCCCTGAACATCGTCTGCGTCGCATCGAACTGCTCGGTTCGGATGCCCACGAACGAGACTCGGAGCACCTTCATATGTGCCTCGCATCCCCGTCGATCACGCCGGCCAACCCCAATGAAGAGGGACGCTACCCGTTCGCCTACTCGTCGACGACGATCTGGCCGTCTCGGACCGTCGCGGCCGGGACGGTCAGCGGGGCCGGTGATTTGCCCATCGCGATGAGCCGCCGTGACCAGCCCGGGGCGGTGATGCCGGCGAAGCCGCGAGTCCAGTCGAGGTTCTCCCCCGTGCAGACGTCGAAACGCGAGTTGTGCCAAGGGCAGGTATTGACCCCGTCGTCATACCCTCCCCGCGGTCCCCGGCTGAGGCTGAGCCCGGCATGCGGGCACCGGTCGCGCACCACGCACACCCCGTGGGGGCCCTGCGACCGGCGGATCACCAGGTACGTCTCGCCGTCGATCTCGACCCGAGTAGGTCGGGCTACCTCGAAATCCGTGAGCGGTCCGAGCTGCTTTGTCATGCCAACACGCCCGGGGGCAACTCCGACAGGGGGCGCTGTGGCGGCCGATACGCGGTGGGCAAATGCCCCACCCGGGCCAACTCGGTCCAAGCCATGCTCCTCAGCGATACTCCGCCGTTGGGTAACTGTTTGCCATCGGTTGGGTTGCTCGACCGACAACAACGGCGTGCGGTGGTTATGTTGGCGAGGTCTTCCAACGAGAGGAACTGCGCATGCGCAAGTCAGTACTAGTCGTTCCTGTGCTCCTCACCGCTTCGCTGGTCGCCGCCTGCTCGTCCGGCAGCACCAGCAGCGAGTCCTCGGCGGCCGCCTCGGATGCCGCATCGGCCGCTGCTCGGCCGCGCATCGGCGGGCGCCACCGTTGACGCCGCGATGGCCACCTCCGCCGCGGATTTCGGCGACATGGCCGGTCTCGAGGCAGCCTGCAAGGCCGAAGGAACCCTGAACGTCATCGCTCTGCCCCCGGACTGGGCCAACTACGGCGCGATCATCGACGCGTTCAAGGCCAAGTACGGCATCACGGTCGACTCGGCCCAGCCGGACGGCAGCAGCCAGGACGAGATCAATGCCGCCACTCAGCTTGCCGGCACGGACCGCGCACCTGACGTGTTCGACGTCGGCCAGTCCGTCGCTGTCGCGAACACCGCCATGTTCGCGCCCTACCAGGTCGCGACGTGGGATGACATCGCCGACAACTTCAAGGACCCGACCGGACTGTGGGTCAACGACTACGGCGGCTTCATGTCCGTCGGGTACGACGCCAACAAGGTGCCGGCTCCCACGTCGCTGGCGGATCTGCTGAATGCGGACTACAAGGGCAAGGTGGCCCTGAACGGCGATCCGACGCAGGCCGGCGCTGCCTGGAACGGCGTCATGATGGCGTCCATCGCCAACGGCGGCTCGCTTGACGACATCTCCAAGGGTGTCGACTACTTCAAGCAGCTGAACGACGCCGGCAACTTCCTGCCAGTGGATCCGACGCCGGCGACGATCGAGTCGGGTCAGACCCCCGTCGTCATCGACTGGGACTACCTGCAGGCCGGTCAGGTCGCCTCGCTCGCGGAGAAGGGGATCGATTGGCAGATCCTCGTTCCGGATGACGCGGTGGTCGGCGGCTACTACTACCAGGCAATCAACAAGGATGCCCCGCACCCGGCGTGCGCTCGGCTCTGGCAGGAGTACCTGTTCTCCGATGATGGCCAGAACGGCTGGCTGCAGGGTGGCGCTCGCCCGGTCCGTGCCGACGCGATGGTCGCGGCCGGGACGATCGACGAGGCTGCCTTTGCCGCACTGCCGACGGTCAACGGCACCCCGCAGTTGCCCACGGCTGACCAGGTGACGGCCGGCAACGACTACCTGGCCGCCAACTGGGCGTCTGCCGTCGGTGGCTGATCGAAAGCAGTAAGTTCCACTAGTGACAACGTCGACGCCGGAGGCCGGCCCCGCGATTCGCGGGGTCGGCCTTCGACGATTCCGTCGCGTCGCTCCCTATCTCGGAGTGGCGCCCTTCACCGTGTTCGTGACCGTGTTCCTCCTGTGGCCGACATTCATCGTGGTCACGGGGGCCTTCAAGGACAAGGACGGTGCGTTCAGCACCGAGGCCCTCGGCTCCGTGCTGACGAGCGCGAACCACCTGTCCGCGTTCCAGAGATCCATCCAGCTGTCGGTCATCACCGCTTTGGCGGGCTCGGTCTTCGGCGCGCTCTTCGCTTGGGCCATCGGGACGGGCCCTAGCAACGGGCCGCTTCGCCGCGTCGCGCTTGCGGGTTCCGGGGTGTTCGCCCAGTTCGGCGGCGTCATGCTGGCTTTCGCCTTCCTGGCGACCTTCGGCTTCAACGGCATGGTGACGGTGTTCCTCACCGAGCGCTTGGGGGAGAGCTTCCTGACGGACGCCTCGTGGCTGTACGGCATCGGTGGCCTCGCCGTCGTCTACACCTTCTTCCAGATCCCGCTGATGCTCATCGTCTTCCTCCCAGCCGTCGAGAACATCAGGCCACAATGGCGGGAGGCATCCGACAGTCTCGGGGGCTCGACGTGGGAGTACTGGCGGCATGTGGCCGGCCCGATCCTGTTCCCGAGCTTCATCGGGGCCGCGCTCCTGCTGTTCGCCAACGCGTTCTCTGCCTATGCGACGGCCGCGGCCCTGATCAGTCAGGGTTCGCCGATCGTGCCGCTCCAGATCCGAGGCGCGCTATCCAGCGAGACGACCCTCAGCAACCAGTCGCTGGGCAGCGCACTCGCCTTCGGCATGGTCGTCGTCGTCGCCGTCGTGATGACGGGCTACGCCCTCCTGCAGCGGCGGGTGGCGAAATGGTCGCAGTGACGCCGCCCGCACGGACGCGTTCCCTCGGCCTGAGGGCACGGTCGGTCTGGCGATGGGCGATCCTCCTGCTCGTCGGGATCTACCTGCTGCTGCCCATGGTGGCCATGCTCGACTTCTCCACGCGTGGTGCGCCGGGCCAACGATCGCTCGAGTCGTGGCAGGCGATCGGCACGAGCCCCGGACTCATCGAGGCCATCGTCACGTCCTTGCAGCTGGCCGCTCTCTCGGTGCTCGGCGTTCTGGTCCTTCTCGTGCCGACAATGGTCTGGGTGCACCTGCAGCTGCCGTCCCTTCGCCGGACGCTCGAGGTGATCTGCCTGCTTCCCCTGACGATCCCGGCGATTGTCCTCGTGGTGGGAATCGCCCCGATCTACGCCCAGGTGACCCGGTTCTTCGGCGGGTCGCCGCTCACCCTGACCTTCGTCTACATGGTCCTCGTCCTCCCGTTCGCGCACCGCGCCATCGATGCCTCCCTGAGATCCGTCGATGTCGTGACACTGTCGGAGGCCTCTCGCACTCTCGGCGCCTCGTGGCCGAGAACCCTCGTCGGGGTGATCGTTCCGAACATCCGCGTGGGCATCATGTCGGCTGCCGTGATCTCGATCGCGCTCGTCCTGGGCGAGTTCACCATCGCATCGCTCCTGAACTTCGACACCATGCAGGTCGTCATCAACCTGATCGGCAAGCGCGATGCGGGCGTGTCCGTCGCCGTTTCGCTCGCCGCGCTGATCTTCGCCTTCCTGCTGCTGATTGCCCTGCCCACCTCGAGCGGCCGCCGCTCGGCATCCGATGAGGTGGATTCATGATGGAAGGACGAGTTTCGTGAGCGTTGGGTCAGGATCGGCCGCGGGGCCGATGAGCGTGCCCGTCCAGCTCGTCGAGCTGCGACGATACGTTCGGCCCGGTCAAGGCGCTCGATGGCCTGTCGATCGACATCGCTCCGGGAGAGCTGGTCGCCCTGCTGGGTCCGTCGGGATGCGGGAAGACAACAGCGCTGCGCGCGCTCGCTGGCCTGCAGGACCTCGATTCCGGGCGGATCATCGTGAACGGGGAGGACATCACCTACGAGCGAACAAGCCACCGCGACATGGGCATGGTGTTCCAGGCGTACAGCCTCTTCCCGCACATGACGGCGCGGGAGAACGTCGGCTACGGCCTCAAGATGCGCAAGCGCCGGCACGGGGGCAAGGAACGCAACGACCGGGCGAACGAGATCCTGGAGCTGGTGGGCCTGGCGTCCCACGCGGAGCACTACCCGCACCAGTTGTCCGGTGGCCAGCAGCAGCGCGTCGCACTGGCTCGAGCACTGGCGATCGAGCCGATGGTCCTGCTCCTCGACGAGCCGCTGTCGGCGCTCGATGCGAAGGTGCGCAGCCAGCTCCGCGATGAGATCCGGCGGATCCAGCTCGAGGTCGGCACGACGACACTGTTCGTCACCCACGACCAGGAGGAGGCACTCGGCATCGCCGACCGGGTCGGCGTCATGCGGGCCGGAGTGCTCGAGCAGATCGCGGCCCCGGCGGAGTTGTACGACCGGCCGGCCACCGCCTTCGTCGCCGAGTTCGTGGGGCTGACCAACCCGTTGCCCGGCGTCGTCGCCGACGGCACGCTCGAGGTCCTCGGGACGAAGGTGCCGGTGCTGCCTGGGTCGGTGGCGTCGGGGCCGGCGTTGGCGCTGGTCCGGCCCGAGTCCTTTGAGATCGAGCCTGCCGACGATGGCTCGGGAGTCGTCGTGACGGCGAGCTTCCTCGGATCGATGTGCCGAGTGCACGTCGACATGTCGAGCGGCGAGAGTCTGGTGGCCCAGGTCCCCAGCGTGGATGCGTCACGCCTCGGGCCGGGCGCGCGCGTGGTCGGTCCGGCTCAAGCCGCATGCGGTTTTCGCAAAGCCCGCGTGAGAGTTCGGTCGGCGTCGACACCCCCGGTCCTGGGTTGGATTCTCGGGGTGCCCGAATGGAGTGCGTAGAGCGGGTGCGGACCCGCGATTCACCTCCGCGTGCCTGAGGACCGTCTAGTCTCAAAACATGGTGGCGTGCGCAGCATGTGGTGCAGGGAATCTGGACGGAAACAGATTCTGCGGGGCTTGCGGAGCGTCATTGGCCATCCCGAACGGTCTGGTCGCGGAGGAGCGCAAGGTCGTCACCGCGTTGTTCTCTGACCTGGTGGGGTTCACGGCGTTGTCGGAGTCGGCGGACCCGGAGGACGTCAACGCGATGCTCACCGCCTACTTCGAGGTTGCTCGGTCGGCGATCGAGGCCTTTGGCGGGGTCGTGCAGAAGTTCATCGGCGATGCCGTGGTCGGGGTGTTCGGGGTCCCGGCAACGCACGAAGACGATCCGGAACGTGCGGTGCGTGCCGGACTGCGGATCACCGAGGATGTCGAACGGCTGACGGCGGTGGACGGCAGTCCGCTGCTCCTTCGGGTGGGGATCAACACCGGGGAGGCACTGGTCAGCCTCGACGTCACGCCGGGGTCCGGTGAGCCCTTTCTGACCGGCGATGCGATCAACACTGCGTCGCGAATCCAGTCGGTGGCGCCGGTGTCGGGAGTGGCGGTCGGCCAGACCACGTTCGACGCTACCAACGTGGTGTTCGACTACGAGGAGCTTCCGGCTGCGAGCCTGAAGGGGAAGTCCGAGCCAGTGGCGGTGTTCCACGCGAAAGCACCGCGGGCCCGGTTCGGTACGGACCTCGCGAGAACGCAGGACTCGCCCTTCGTGGGCAGGGAGATCGACCTGGCGTTGTTGAAGGGGGTCTTCGACAAGACCCTCGCCTCGCAGTCACCGCAGTTGGTGACGGTGGTTGGGGAGCCGGGGCTGGGGAAGTCCCGGATCGTGGCCGAGCTGGGTGGGTACGTGGACAACCGTCCGGAGCTGGTGACGTGGCGGCAGGGCCGATGCCTGCCCTACGGCGAGGGGATCACGTTCTGGGCGCTGGGCGAGATCGTCAAGGCCCATGCCGGGATCCTGGACACCGACGACGCACACACCGCCATCGCCAAGCTCGATGTCGTCCTGCCCGAAGGGGACGAACGAGCGTGGTTTCGGCAGCGGCTGCTGCCACTGCTGGGCATCGAGGCCACTTCCAGCGCCGAGCGACAGGAGTTGTTCACTGCGTGGAGGCGGTTCCTTGAGCACATCGCCGAGCAGGACCCGACGGTGCTGGTGTTCGAGGACCTGCACTGGGCAGATGAGGCGATGCTGGCATTCATCGAGCACTTGGCCGATCGGGCCGAGGCCGTGCCGCTGCTGGTGGTGGGCACGGCTCGCCCGGAGCTCTTCGAACAGCGCCCGGACTACGGCAGTGGCCTGCGGAACGCGATCACGATCAACCTGATCCCGCTGTCTGAGGCGGAGACCGCCCGGTTGATTGCCGGCCTGCTGGACGCGACGGTCCTGCCGGTGGAGCTGCAGGCACCGATCCTGGATCGGGCGGGCGGGAACCCGCTGTATGCCGAGGAGTTCGTCCGTCTGCTCAAGGATCAGGACCTGATCGTGTCTGCAGGTGACAGTTGGGAGCTACGGCCCGGGGCGGAAGTGCCGTTTCCGGAGTCCGTGAAGGCACTGATTGCCGCCCGGCTCGACACACTGACCAGCGAGGCGAAGTCGCTGCTTGCTGACGCCGCGGTGATCGGAAAGGTCTTCTGGGCCGGCGGCGTCGCCGCCATGTCGGGGCGCGACGTGTCAGAGGTGGTGGACGTCTTGCGGGAGTTGTCCCGCAAGGAGCTCCTCCGTTCGGCCCGGCGGTCGTCGATGGCAGGTGAGTCGGAGTACACGTTCTGGCATGTGCTGACCCGTGACGTCGCCTACGGTCAACTTCCGCGCGCGTCGCGCGCTGCCCGGCATGTCGCCGCCGCGCAGGTGGATCGAGACGGTGGCGGCCGGCCGAGTGGAGGACCTCGCCGATGTGCTGGCCTACCACTACGCCACCGCCCACGACCTGGCCACTGCTGCGGGAGACACCGAACAGGCCGCCGACCTCGCGGCGCCCGCGCTGCGTTTTCTCACCCTCGCCGGTGACCGCGCCCTCGGTCTGGACACCGCGGCCGCTCTGGCGGCCTTCGAACACGCCCTTACCTTGACCCCGCCCGGGCACGCTGAACGCCCGCAGACCCTGGCCCTTTTCGGGGAGGCTGCCGCGGAGGCCGCCCGGTATCACGATGCCGCCGATGCGTTGGAGGAGGCCATCTCCTTGCTGCGGGCGACCGGTGACCTGCCCGCTGCCGCGACCGCCATGGGCTCCCTCGGCAAGGCGCGGCAACGCCTCGGGGACCCGCGGGCCTGGCCCCTGAGCGCTGAGGCGGTCTCGCTTGCTGTCCGGGCTACCTCCCGGCCCGGAACTGATCCACGCACTCGGCCAGCGGGCCGCCGACGAGATGATGCAGGGCCAACTGCAGTCCGCGATCGACGACGCCGACCAGGCCCTGGCCCTGGCCGACGAGCTCGGCATCGAGCCCCCAGCAGGAGCCCTGGGCCATCGAGGTGGCGCCCGCGGGCTGTTGGGTGACCGGGGCGGGCTGGTCGACTACCAGCACGCCATCGACCTGGCGACTGCTGCCGGGCAAGGCCGCGACGTGGCCCTGGCCCACAACAACTACGCGATGGACCTGTGGCTCTTCGACGGGCCCGCTGCCGGACTGGACGTGCTTCAGGCCGGCATCGCCTTTGCGAACCCCCGCGGCCTCACCGAGTTGACCCAGATCATGAAGGCCACATCTCTGTCGTTGCTGTTCGATACCGGTCAGCACGACCAAGCCCTTGACGTCGCAGCTGACCTGGCAGCGGACCTCGACGCGGCTGGTGACGTGTCCGCCCTGGTCGACCTGCGTGCTGCGCAAGCCAGCATCCACGTCCTGCGTGGGCGACCGCAGCTGGCCGCTGACTGGATGGACGGGCTCTACTCGGCGGTGCGTGACAGCGGCGACCCTCAATTGGTCGTTGTCGGCCTGGCAGCGACGGCTGCCGCCCATGCCGCCCTTGGCCGCCCCGACCGGGTCGCTGACCTGCTGGCGGAGGTCGACGCCACCCCCGGCACGCGCAAGACCGCCTACTACCGCGTCTGGATGAACAGGATGGTTCGCACCGCGTTGGCCTTCGACGACATCGACATGGCCCAACAGCTCGTGACCGGTGTCGAACCCCGCCACCCCTACACCGAGCATGCCCTTGTCGCCGCCAATGCCGCGATTGCCGAACGCCGCGGCGACCACCGGGTCGCCGCCGATGCCTACACCGACGCCGCTATCCGCTGGGAGCGCTTCGGCGTCGTCCCCGAACATGCCTCGGCCCTCCTCGGACAAGGCCGCTGCCTGCTCACGCTGAATCAGAACGCGCCCGCCGTCGACGCACTGCGAGCGCGCCCGCGCCATCTTCGACCAACTCCAGGCCGCTCCAGTTCTCGCGGAGATCGACACCCTCCTCGGCTGAGCCATGGTGTCGCGTCGAGGCTTCACGAGGCAGGCGATGACGTTGGACCCTCGATGAGGCGATTGAGGACGAGAACCACCTGGTCGGCCAGCTCCGTTCTCTCTCGACTCGCGTGGCGTCCGTTGCCGACGGGTCCGAGGGGCCCGTCGAGCAGGAGCGTCGCCACGCCGTGGACCGACGACCAGCACAACGTGGCCAGCAGATCCAGCGGCTCATTCTGAGCGAAGCCCGCCGACTGGCACGCACTCACGGCGCGCCGCAGCAACTCCCAGGATGCCCCGATCACGGGAGGCGGCTCGGTCGGGTCGATGTTGGTGAGGTCACGGCGGAACATCAGGCGGAACACCCCCGGGTGGTCGAGGGCGAACCGCACGTACCCGATTCCGATCACGCGGAGCTGGGCCAGCGGTTCGCCACCCGGAGTGATGTCCGCAGTCATCTCTCGCGTCAACTCGACGAATCCGCGCTCGGCAACCGCCGCAAGCAACGATGCCTTGTCTGGGAAGTGGTGGTAGAAGGCCGTGTGACTGACGCCAATCCTGCGCGCCACTTCACGCATGCTGAGTTCGGTCGACCCCGTCTCCTCGACGAGCGCGGTCGCCGTCTCGACGCCGGCCTCGTACAGGTCGCCGTGTCGATACGTCGCGCGCGCACTTCCCATCACTCTGACGGTAGTCGACGCCGCGACCGCTAGGCGGGCGAGAGCTGACGACACCAGTCGCTGAGTCGTGTCGTGGGCTGCCCGAACAGCTCGTTCGCGGGAGTGGGATCGCCCGTCTCGCTGGCCGTTGAGGTGTAGCGGGCGAAGGGGAGCGCGCTGGCCAACTCCTCTGCCCCGGGGAGCCGAGCCATGAGCGACGCCATCCAGAAGGGCAGAGTGCCAACCTTCGCGTCTGGTTGGAAGGCCGCGCAGTACTGACGCAGCGCCTGCTCCAGGGTGAGCGGCTCCGGTCCGAGCACCGTGAACACGCCGGTCGCTACGACATCGGTGTGCGCCCGCGCCACCATCGAGGCCAGGTCCCCAGCTGCGACCCAGTGCCAGGGGTACGGCTGTGATCCGAGAGCGCTTGCGCGCTTGCCTCGCACATAGCGGGGGAGCGACTCCATCAGGAACGACGCGCGGAACACGGCAGACGGAACCCCGCTGTCGGCGAGGGCCCTTGCGGCAGCCACCTTCGCCGCTACTCCCGGGAACCAGGCGGTCTCCTCTGAAACAGACGCTCCGGAGAGCAAGGTGATGCGCGAGACGCCGCTGCGTGCGGCAACGCGGGAGACGAGTTCCGCGCCGCGACGCTCCAGATCCGGGTCGCTTCCGCCGTCGAGACTGAGGTGCACTCCCGTGCAGTCGCGCATGGCCGCCCGAACCGCATCTTCGTCCTCGACATCGCCGGCGAAGACCATGACGTTCGAAGGCAGGTCAGTGGAGCCGCGTGGCCCGCGTCGGCTCAGGACGCTGACCTCGCCGCCGCCGGCAGCGAGTCGATCGACGACCGCACGACCAGCCAGCCCGGTCCCTCCGACGACGAGCACCCGTGTTGACATGCCGAACCCCCTTCTCGTATCTAACCAGTGGTCAGATACTGGCAGAGGGGTGACGAGAATGCAAGTGCAGTTCGGTCGACTCAGCCACTCATGGCAGGAACGCGCGCGGGCACCACTCGACCGAGCATCAGCTGCCCGGCGATGATCAGGCTGGCGAACGCGAACAGCAGCGCGGCGCCGACCCACGCGAGCGCCTGCCCCGTCTGGCCGTAGAGCTCTGGCACGAAGCCGATTGCGAGACCGTCGAATGTCATGGCCCCTGCGGCCGCCCAGGTGAACACGAGCCGCACGTCTCCGCGCCGGACCCGGGCGACCCCCTGCAGGAACCAGACTGTGGGAGGTGCCGCGAGAGCGCAGATGGCGAACACGACGGCTCGCCACGGCGTCTCGAGGAACAGGAAGGCGGGAAGCAGGCGGATCACGATGGCGAACGTCAGGGCCACAAGCGCACCCACCACGAATCCGGTCACCGATCCACCAGTGCGTTGTTCGTCCACCCTCGACCTCCGGCGTTTGTAGTGCTAACTACGAATAGAGAGTAGTTGAAGTGATGGCTACGATCAAGACGTGGGATACAAGCACTCCCGAGAGGACCTGCTGGTGGCGGCCGCGGGGCTCGCCACCGAGTCAGGTATCGGGGCCCTGACGTTCGGCGCGGTCGGTGACCGCCTCGGGATCAGCGACCGCATGGTTGTCTACTACTTTCCGACGAAGGCCGATCTCGTCACCTCGGTGGTCGTTGCCCTGGGCGATCGGCTGCAGGTCGCACTGGCGAGCGCCTTCGGTGATGCCCGTCTCCCGGTGAGAGACCTGCAGCGTCTCGCGTGGCCGCACCTCGCGTCGCCCGCCGCCGACCCGATCTTCGCCGTGTACTTCGAGATCGTGGGCCTGGCGAGCGCCCGGACCGAGCCCTACGCCTCGTTGGCGCCTCCGTTGATTGACGCATGGGTGGACTGGATCGAGCCGAGAGTCGCCGCAGCGAGTCGGGCCGAACGTCGTCGACAGGCGCTGGCAGCGGTGGCCGTCCTGGACGGCCTTCTGCTGCTGCGCCGAATGTCGGGTGCGCGCGCAGCGAATGCGGCAGCCCGAGAGCTTGGACTGTGCTGAGTCGGTAGGCACGAACCGGGCGACGTCACGATTCTCCGCCAGCCTTGAAGAGCCGTGCGCTGATCCGCGCCACAGTGCTGTTGACAAGGGTCCTCGTCCTCCCTAATAATCAACCAGTCAGTTGAATACATTGGAGGCTCGAATGGCGGTGGATGCCCTCAGTCGCACCTTCGCGGCCTTGGCCGATCCAACCCGGCGGGCGATCCTCGATCGCTTGGGCGATGGCGATGCCACGGTCAATGAGATCGCTGAGCCGTTCGAGATGTCGTTGCAGGCAGTCTCGAAGCACCTCAAGGTGCTCGAGGACGCGGGTCTTGTCTCCAAGGGGCGGGACGGCCAGCACCGACCATGTCGTGCCGAGGTTGCCTCCCTCGACCCAGCAATCGACTGGCTCGACGAACGCCGAGAGCAGTGGGAGGACCGGCTCGACCGACTCGGTGACCACCTGCGACAGATCCAGCGCAATACCTCCACGCCGACACGGAAGAAGGACGCATGACGACGAACGACGCCGACCTGGGCGAACTGATCATCACCCGCATCTACGAGGCCCCTCGCGAACTCGTATGGGCCTGCATGACGACACCAGAGCACCTCACGCACTTCTGGGGTCCGCCGGGGATGAGCACTCCAGTCGACGAGATCGTCATCGAACTTCGTGAAGGCGGCCGCTTCGAGACGGTCATGGTGAACGACGCCACGGGTGAGAGGTATCCGACGACCGGCGTCTATGTGCAGATCGACCCGCCGAACACGCTCGTGTGGGCAGAGAAGGGCTTCGCCGAGGGGATGACCAACACCTCCACGTTCGTCGACCTGGGCAACGGCCGAACCGAGGTCGTCATCCACCAGCGGAATGTCCCGGCCGTCTTCCGGTCCCCGGAGGCTCAGGCGGGGTTCAACGCCAGTCTGGATCGCTTCGCTGCTACCTGACCACGCTGGTCTAGGCGTCCGCGATCGAGCTCGTGGCGATGAACGGCAACGTCGGGCGACGCCATGCGGTCCTGTGTGGCACGGTTACGCTTCGGCCACCACACCGAGCTGAGGGAGCCCGATGCCACAGGGCAAGCCGAACATCCTGGTCATCTGGGGTGACGACATCGGCATCTCGAACCTGAGCTGCTACAGCGATGGCCTCATGGGGTACCGGACCCCGAACATCGACCGGATCGCTGACGAGGGTGTCCGGTTCACCGACTACTACGGCGAGCAGAGCTGCACCGCGGGTCGGGCGGCGTTCATCTGCGGCCAGAACCCGGTCCGCACCGGCCTGACGAAGGTCGGCTTCCCCGGGGCCGAGCTCGGGATCAAGGCCGAGGACCCCACGATCGCGACCGCGCTCAAGGCGCAGGGCTATGCGACGGGGCACTTCGGCAAGAACCATCTCGGTGATCGCGACGAGCACCTGCCCACGATGCACGGATTCGATGAGTTCTTCGGCAACCTGTACCACCTCAACGCCGAGGAGGAGCCCGAGCTCGACGACTACCCCAGCCCGGAGGACTTCCCGAACTTCCGGGAGAACTTCGGTCCGCGCGGCGTCCTGCACTGCTGGGCGAACGGTGACGGCACGCAGCGCATCGAGGACACCGGGCCGCTGACCAAGAAGCGGATGGAGACCGTCGACGGGGAGTTCCTCGACGCGGCCGCGGCGTTCATCACGGACAAGGCCGAGTCGGACACTCCGTTCTTCGTCTGGTTCAACTCGACCCACATGCACTTCCGCACCCATGTGCAGCCGGAGAGCAAGGGCCAGGCGGGGCGGTGGCAGTCGGACTACCACGACGTGATGATCGACCATGACCGTCAGGTCGGGACGCTGCTCGACCTGCTGGACGAGCTCGGCCTGGCCGAGGACACCATCGTCGTGTACTCCACGGACAACGGTCCCCACATGAACTCCTGGCCGGACTCCGGCACGACACCGTTCCGCGGGGAGAAGAACACCAACTGGGAGGGCGCCTACCGGGTGCCGGCGGTGGTGCGCTGGCCCGGGCGCATCCCGGAGCGCACGGTTCTCAACGGGATCATGAGCCACAACGACTGGTTCACGACGTTCCTGGCTGCGGCCGGGGTTCCGGACATCGCCGAGCAGCTGCGAGCGGGCGCGGACCTGGACGGGACGACGTACAAGGTCCACCTCGACGGCCACAACCAGCTGCCGTACCTGACCGGCGAGGCGGATGCCAGCCCGCGCAACTTCTTCTTCTACGTCAACGACGACGGCGACCTCGTCGCGATCCGGTACGACAACTGGAAGATGGTCTTCCTCGAGCAGCGCGTCACGGGCACTTTGCAGGTCTGGGCTGAGCCGTTCGTGGAGCTGCGGGTGCCGAAGATCTTCAACCTGCGCACCGATCCGTTCGAACGGGCCGACTTCACGTCGAACACGTACTGGGACTGGTTGCTTGACCACGCCTTCCTGCTGGTGCCCGCGCAGGCGTTCGTGGCGCAGATGGCTTCCTCGTTCCTGGAGTTCCCTCCTCGACAGGAGTCGGCGACCTTCGGGGTCACCGACGCGCTGAACAAGCTGCGGGCGGGCCTGCGCAGCGCGTGAGCGAGTCAGGCTCTCCGTCGGCCGTCGGTGACCCGCCGACGGCCGACATGGTGCGGATCCCTGGCGGGACCTTCCGGATGGGATCGGATGAGCACTATCCCGAGGAAGCGCCTGCTCGCGAGGTCGAGGTCAGCGGCTTCTGGATGAGTCCAACCACGGTCACCAACGCCGACTACGCCCGATTCGTCGCCGAAACCGGCTATGTCACCGTGGCCGAGCGACCCTTGGACCCGACGTGAATTCCCTGGCGCCCCGGCGGAGAACCTCGTTCCCGGCTCGATGGTCTTCACCAGGACGCCCGGCCCCGTCGACCTGCGGCACCTGAGCCAGTGGTGGACGTGGACGCCCGGAGCCAGCTGGCGGCATCCGGATGGCCCGGCGAGCGATGTGCCGACCGTGGCAGACCACCCCGTTGTGCATGTCGCGCACGAGGACGCGGCGGCGTACGCCGACCTGGGCCGGCCTCGCGCTCCCCACCGAAGCGCAGTGGGAACGGGCGGCCCGGGGCGGCATCGACGGGGCCACCTACGTCTGGGGTGACGAGCCGGAGGCCCCCGGCGAGCACCTCGCCCACTACTGGCACGGGGACTTCCCCTGGCGAGCCGAGCCGGGGTACGGCACGACCGCCCCGGTCGGTTCCTACCCGGCCAACGGCTACGGCCTGTTCGACATGGCCGGCAACGTGTGGGAGTGGACCGACGACTGGTACGCGGAGACACGGTTCGCCGACGAGGCCCCCTGCTGCGCCCCGCGCGACCCCCGCGGGGGATCGGCCGAGGACAGCCTCGACCCACGCCAGCCGCAGTTCCGCGTCCCGCGCAAGGTGATCAAGGGCGGCTCGTTCCTGTGCGCCGATTCCTACTGCCTGCGCTACCGGCCCGCCGCGCGACGACCACAGATGATCGACACGGGGATGAGCCACATCGGCTTCCGCTGCGTCGGCCTCAACGCCGAGGCGGGGGAGAGGACAGCCCGTGACTGACGAGGCCACCGAGATCGACCGAGGGGACGGCCGATCCCGGGCAGCCAGGTACTGGCGGATTGCGCGCCCCCTTGTCCTCCTTGTCGCCGCCTTCCTCGCCGCCCGGATCATCATCGCCCTCGTCGGAGCCATCGACTGGGCCGCCGTGTGGTCGTCTGTCCGGAAGCTGACGTTGCCCGGGGCGATCCTCCTTCTGCTTGTGCTGCTTGCCCGTCAGGCGTTCAACGCCGTTCCGCTCGCGAAGTTCGTCAACGGTCTCTCGCAACCCCGATCGATGCAGAATGACCTCGGCGCCATCCTCGTCGGCACGGTGGCACCGCCACCCTCCGATGTCGTGCTGCGGGTGTCCATGTTCCGCTCATGGGGCATCGATCCGATCGAGGGCATGGCCGGCGTGACGCTGAACACGCTCACCTTCTACGTGGTCCGGTTCGCCGCTCCCATGCTGGGGCTGGTGCTCTTCGTGTTCGTCGAGGCTGAGTCGGGACGCACATGGGCAGCCGTCGCCTCGGGCGTGGTCGCTGCCGTGATTCTCGTAGCGCTCGTGTCCTTGAGCCGTGGCGACCGACTGGCGAGGATCATCGGGTTGACCGCCGGCCGTGTCGCAACCCGGTTCAAGCACGAGGTGGAGCCCGAGGCGTGGTCCGCGACAGTCGTCGAGTTCCGCGCGCGGGTCGGGGACCGGGTCCGCACCGGAATCGCCCCCTCCCTTCTCGCGCTGACCCTGATGGTGCTTTCCGAGTCGTTGCTGCTGCTCGTGGCGGTCCGCCTCGTCGGTGTCGACTCTGCGGCCGTTCCCACACTGGTTGTCGTCAGCACCGTCCTCATCGCCTACCCGCTGACGCTCTTCCCCCTGATGGGCCTGGGCATCCTGGACGCGGTTCTCGTGGCGGCGTGGACGCAGTACGCCGGAGTCGAGTACGAGGCACAGATCGTGGCCGCGCT
Source organism: uncultured bacterium (assembly GCA_963700745.1). Classification (GTDB taxonomy): domain Bacteria; phylum Actinomycetota; class Actinomycetes; order S36-B12; family S36-B12; genus UBA10649. The sequence goes on from CAVOYT010000001.1 coordinate 207,483, forward strand.
GATCGTGTGGCGTGTCTTCTCGCTGCTGGTGCCCATCCTCCTGGGGGTCGTTGCGGTTGCGTGGTGGAGGCGTTCGACGCACGCCGACGTCGAAGCTTCCGACTGATCGGTGGTTGCGGAGTCGCACCGAAGGCGGAGTTGGACCCCGCCCAACCCTTGACGGCTTACACCGCGTAGTGGTGGTAGGTGAAGCCGCTGGTGAATCGCCGGTGATCGACCAGGGTGAGATCGGTGCGGCCGCCACCGAGGAAAGCCGGGGTGCCGCCACCGACCAGGACGGGGGCCGTGAACAGGTGGATCTCGTCCACGAGGCCAGCGGCAAGTGCATGCGAGGCCAGGGTCGGGCCGCCGATGCTGATCGGTTGGCTGGCCGCGTCCTTCAACGCCCGGACGGCTGCCGCGTCGAAATGCCGCTCGAGGCGCGTTCGCATCGTCGACGGCGCATCCAGCGTGGTGGAGTACACGACCTTGTCGGCCGCCTGCCAGATGCCGGCATAGTCCGCCATGACAGGTGGTTCGTCCGACTCGACGGACACGGTCTCCCAGAAGCGCATCACCTCGTACATGCGCCGCCCGTACAGGTAGGTGCCGACCGGACGTTCGAGGTCATTGACGAAGGCATGGACTTCCTCGTCGGGGGCGGCCCAGTCGAACCTCCCGTCACGGTCGGCGACGTAGCCGTCCAGGGACGCGATGACGCCGTAGCGCACGTGGGACCACGGGTGCTCCTGTCCTGGTGCTCGGGGGATCCGAGTATGCCGTCTCGGCGTCGGCAGCGCAGGAGTTGGGGAGTCCGCGATCCAGTCCGGACGACGTGTCCCGTAACCTCGACGGGATGCTTACCGTCACGCCCGAAGCCTCCGCTGTCGTCCTGCTGGAGACCGCCGACGTCGAGATCAAGCTGGTATTGCCGGCTGTGGCCTCGCTCGTCGCCGTTGTCGTGCGCTCGTGCTCGCGGCGGTCCTCAGGAGACTCATGCGGTTGTCGGCGGCCCGCTGGCCGCTGCTTGCCAGCCTGAGCGAGCGGATCAAGTGGCCGCTTCGCCTCCTTCTCGCCACGATCGGCATCTGGCTGGCCATCTTCTTCACCACGGATCCGTCGTCGCCCTGGGCGGCCGTCGACCACGGAGTCTTGATCATCGTCATCGCAGTCTGCGGGTGGCTGCTCATCGAGGTCACCCGCGCCATTCAGGACGGCATCGGCGCCAAGTTCCCGATCGACGTCGAAGACAACGGGCAGGCGCGGCGTGTCCACACGCAGGTGCAGATCCTCGGGCGACTCGCGATTGCGTTGATCGTCTCAGTCGCACTGGCCGCGATCCTGATGTCCTTCCCGGAGATGCGGGCCGTGGGGGCGTCCATCCTCGCGTCGGCCGGCCTGGCCGCGATCGTGGCCGGCATCGCTGCGCAATCGGCGCTCGCCAACGTGTTCGCGGGTCTCCAGGTCGCGTTCTCCGATTCGATCCGCGTCGACGACGTCGTGGTCGTGGAGGGGGAGTTCGGCCGAATCGAGGAGATCACCCTGACGTATGTCGTGGTGCTCATCTGGGACCAGCGGCGGATGATCATGCCGTCCACGTACTTCACGAACTCCCCCTTCGAGAACTGGACCCGTTCGGCTACTGACCTTGTCGGTACCGTCGAGCTCGACGTCGACTGGACCGTGTCGGTGGACGGTATGCGCCAAGAGCTCGATCGGCTGCTTGACGAGACTGATCTGTGGGACGGACGCTCGGCCGGCATCCAGGTGACCGATTCCACCGGCGGCTTCGTGCGGGTTCGGGCCGTGGCGTCCGCGGAGTCGGCGCCGAAGGTCTGGGACCTGCGGTGCTACCTGCGCGAGGGACTGGTCAATTGGATCCAGCAGTCCGGGGCGGGCCTGCCACGCACCCGGCTCGAGGGCCTCCCTGGCCCCGCTCCTTCAACCGATCCGGGGATCCTGCCGAGGCCATCGGGGGAGTAGGGCGTCCGTGTCCGCTGCCTGAGGCGGATATCGAGCGCTCGGGACGATCGCGAGTGCTGCGAGGTGGTCCTCTGGCCGGGCTTCTTCACTACGCTTGCACAGGCCTCGTCGATCTCACCTCGGAGGAAGACCTCGATGAACAAGACCCTGCTCGCCGCGCTGAGCACCAACGAGCGACTGCTGATCGCCGAGACCGACACGGCCAATCTCGCTGCGCTCGACGAGGACGACACGTCAGCCCTGCACACCCGCGTCCTGCGAGCGCGCAACAAGGCGCAAGGCGTCTATCGTCGCGGGGCCAGCGGCAAGGTTGCGACCAAGGGTGGTCGTGGCAAAGCGCGCGGCGAGAACACTCATGCGCGCTTGAAGGTCGAGGCGTTCGAGGAGGCGTTGGCCCGGGTGAGTGCACGCCTGGCGAAGTTGGCCAGGCAGTCGGCCCGTGAACTGCGGGAAGCGCGTCTGGCAGCGGCTGCGCAGGCGAAGTCAGGTTCGGTCTCGGCGAAGTCGGCTACGCCGTCTCGCACGGCGCGTTCCGTGGCCACCAAGGGAACCGACAAGCGACGCCTGCGAACGCCGGCCAGCGAGAAGAAGCGGGCGGGCAACCAGGGGGCGAACGCCCGTTGGCAGGGCAAGCGGGACGGTCGCTGACTGCCTTCGAGGGAGGGGCCTCATATGAGTGACATGAACCTGATTCTGGTGGCGGGCACCTACGGCGACGAGACGAGCGCGGATGAGGACTTCGCAGCGCTCGAGTCGGCGCAGGCGGAGGGCGGATTCGTTGTGGTCGGAGCGGTGATCGTCAGCCGCGATGCCGGCGGCAAGGTATCCGTGAAGGAGAACGGCACGGGAGAAGTTGGTGGTGGCGCAGCTTTCGGCGCGATAGGCGGATTGGTCATTGGCCTGTTCGCTCCACCACTGCTGCTGGCGACTGTGGTCGGTGCCGGAATCGGAGCCGCCGTCGGTGCCCTGGTCAAGCGGCATGAGGAGAAGAAGATGGGCGCCGATCTCGAGGAGTACCTCCCGATCGGCTCGTCGGCGATTGTCGCGGTGGTCGATGACACGTACGCCGATCGCGTGGACAAGTCGCTGGCCAAGGCGACGAAGAAGTTGTCCAAGGGGATCGATTCAGAGGACTACGACACGATCATGAAGGCGCTGGGGGAGACGCAGGCCTAGTTACGCTCGGCCGATCCATCGACGCGCGTACATGTCATGATCGGCCCGCTCGATCAACGCGTCGATCTCCCACTGCTTTCCGTCAGTCACTGAGCAGCCAACGCTGACTTCGATCGGCCAACCTCTCTCCGCCTCTGCGCGCCGTTCGAGGCTCTGTCGAACCCGCTGCGCGAAGACGTCTGGCCCCTGTGGATCCCCGACGCCGAGAACCAGGAACTCGTCACCGCCCCAACGCCCGAGGACGTCATCACCGCGCACCGTTGCCGCAAGCGCGTCCGCAACCTCAGTCAGCAGGTGATCACCGGCGTCATGGCCCAGTGAATCATTTGCGCGCTTCATCCCGACGATGTCGACGAACATGGCGAAGACCGGCTGTTCGCCGCGACGGGCTCTGGCCGTGAGGCCGGGAACGAGTTGCAGGATCCCATGCCGATTGAGCAGCCCGGTGAGTTGATCCCGGGTGGCCATCGTCTCGACCGTCTCAGTTAGTTCTCCCGTCTCGTCAATACCTCGCAGACGAAGCCCGAGCAGCACCAGTCCGATGGCGATCGCGGCGATGGACGCGATGACCCAATCGGTGGCCTCGGTGTCTGGCCACTGGCGAGACACGATCACGCACCCGGTGAACATGGGAACGGCGACCGCAAGCGCAGGCGCCCATGCGAGTGTCAAGGGTGAGTAGGCGACGACGATCAGAAGGACGTATGCGAAGGCCGAGCCGTCCGGAGTGACCCAGACCTGCACCTGGCCCGCTGTGACCATGGCCAATGCCGCCACCGCGGCGAACCAAGGTGTGGTCCACGCCGGCAGCCAACCCTGGTGGGTGATGACCGCACCGGCAAGCAGGACTAGTGCGACGAAGCCATTGATCAGGATCGTCGAGAGCTTCATCGTGGGTCCGAACATGGCGTTGATCGCCGTGATGGCCACGAAGACCCCAGCGACGACAGCCAGTGCACGCGGTGTCTCGCGGGCGGCCACGGACAGCCGGAACTCGGACCGCTGACCCTTGTCGAGTGGCATGTGACGCCTTCTGCTGCATTTGAGGTCGCACGCCTTTGGCCTTCACTAGCTCCGTCAGTCGCAGGCGCCCCTGCCAGTATCGACGGTTCGATGCCGTCAGTCCATGTGGATCGGCGATCCGCAACTAGGCGAACGGCTCGGCGCGGCGCGAGTAGGTCCTCCAGCCCCGGCTCGTTGGCGTTCCAGGGCTTCCCGGGATGGATCACCGACACCTGGCAGCTCTCGGCCGCCTCCACGAGCTGGGCGAACGTGCCTGCCCTGACATCGGCGATATATGCCTGCTGGTTCTCGTTGTACATGAACATCTTGTTGTTGATCAGCGTGCACTCGTTGCAGGTCGAGCAGCGCGCCGTCTCGATGTAGGGATCGTCCGGAGACCGCTCCGGCTCAGCGTCGGCCACCACCTCCCCAGATGCCAGGTCGGTCGAGGGCGCGACCTCTTCATCCGTGTCCACCCCGCCGGCCTGAACGGGCCCGGTCGCTGCAGTCTGAAGCTGGCGGGCTCACCTCCGCTTGAGCGAGGGCCCGGTCGGCGTAGGAGTTGTGGACTCCGGCCAGCTCCTGGAGGCTGTGCCACAGGGACAGGCATCGACGGGCCTCGCCGATCAGCTTGTCATGGACGATGACCCGCTGCAGTGCGTCATCAGGATCGACCATCAGCAGGGAGGGCACCTGCTCGACCTTCTCGCGCCGGTCCTGGGCCACGATGTCGGGGACCGGCACCAGGGCATCGGACCACTCGGCACGCGGAACGCGGGCAAAGTGCGCGAAGTAGCGGGGATCGCAGGCGACGAAGTCGGCCAGGGTGAAGGCGACCTGCCCGGTCACCGCCTGGTAGTCCTCGTCCTGGTAGGCGAAGTCGTGGCTGGGCCAGTCCCGGTCAGACTGGGGGTTGCCGGCGATCGAGAACCGCGAGGCCCAATCCGGACCGCTCGACGGGTCGTAGACGAAGAGCGGGAACACGCGGGACTCCAACGCTGCGGCGGCGGTGAGGTACGTGGACCAGCAGGACCGCGCGGCGCTGGCACCGGAGAAGACGCTGTACAGGGCGGGGCCGGGGTAGTCGAGCCCGCGCTGGATCTCCGCCCGCAGTTGCAGCAGGGCCGAGCTCGGGGCCTGGATCACGAAGACCCCGGTGAGGCCCATCGCGGTGCTGGCCAGGCTCCTGCTGTGCAGCGAGAACGCGAGGTGACCGTCGCCGATCTCGGATTCCTCAATGACGTCATCGGTCTGCGCCAGCACCTTGAAGGGCAGGTCCGCGGACAGGATCTCGAAGAGCAGCTCCTGCTCCTGCGCCAGCATCGTGTCGGTATTGAGGTGGACGAGGTAGTCAGGGAACATGGCGAGGTACTGGGCATCGAGGCCCTGGCTTCCGAACGACGCGAACAGCACGTCGTGCCTGCTCTCGTCGTATTCCCCCGAGACCTCCAGCTCGCCGATGGCGATCGCCCGGGCCAGTTCGACCGCTCGAGGCAGGCGCTTGCGATAGGCCTCCAGGGCCCCGGCGCAGTCATCGAAGGTGAAGGAGTAGATGTCGTCCGAGGATGACGGGGTGGCGAAGAAGCGCTGTGACTGGAGCACCGAGAGCAGGCCCTGGATGCGCTCGTGGCGGGCCCGCGGCAGCTGCCCTCGCGATGCGGTGTCCCCCAGGATTGCCGCCATGGCGTCGAAGTCGAAGGCATCCATCGGTCCGTTCCCGAAGGAGGTCCTGAGGTTCTCGGCACTCCTGCCCTCGCGCGAGTTGGCGAAGTCGGCCTTGAGGATGTCCGACAGCCCCTGGATCAGCCTGCCGACGATCTCATTGAACGCGGTTGCACGCTTCTCCTGGGCCAGCTCCCAGGCATGGTTCAGGAAGCGGCTCGACAATCCTTCGTAGCAGTCCAGCAGCTCGCCGTCCACGTCGAGGGCTCGTCGCGCCTGGACGAGGCTGTCGGCAGTGGACTCATCGGATTCCGTCAGGGACGTGGCGCTCGAGTCCCACATCTGCGAGATCGTGCCGCGCTGGCCGTCCGCTGCCCGGCGCCGGATCTCCGTCTCCAGGCGAAGGACGTGCTGCCGGACCCGGTCGCCGTCCGCCCCGGAGGCAACCGTGTCGAGAATGCGGTCCACCAGGCCGGACAACGGTACGACGTACTCCTCGCCTGACGGGCGATCGACCAGCACCAATGGGAAGTCATAGCGCAGGGACGCCAGATCCCGATACTCCGAGAGCAGCGCCGGCACGAGGTGCGGCTCGTCGATGGCGTCGAGGTGAGTGGCGCCGCGGTTCCCAGTGAGGTGAAATGCGATGAGGGCCTGGGTGGAGGAGTCCATGTCGCTATCAGACCGTGTACTTGTCGAACTCGGCCTCGAGTCCGGTCCGGACGATGTCGTCCGTGCGCAGCACTGGCGATCGGCGCGTGTCCTCGTAGCAGGGGACCTCCCTGTTCTGGTACAGGATCCCGACGGGGATGACCTCATCGGACGACGCGATCTCCCGCGCGCGGTCGATGTCCAGTGGATCGTGATCCAGGGTGTTCTTGTAGATCATGGCCAGGCTGGCGACTGAGCGGCAGGGAGGTCTCGTGGTGGAGGAGCTGCACCCGGCTCGGGTCCTGCATCCACGGCTCGAGGGACTTGGGCAGCCACTCGGGACAGCGCTGGATGATGCGAACGAACGACAGGCCCTTGTGCTGGTAGGCGGCGTTGACGATCGCGAACAGGCTCTCCGGGATCCAGTCGACTGCCTGGGCGACGAACGAGACATTCGAGACGCCCAGCGTCACGGTGAGTGGATTGAGAGCCTCCAGGTAGCTTCCCCGAGGCGTCGTGTTGCTCTTCGTGCCGATCGGCGATGTGGGAGAGGCCTGCATCTTGGTCAGGCCGTAGATCTGGTTGTCGTGCAGGAAGACCGTCAGGTTCATGTTGTATCGGATGGCATGGATCCAGTGGGCCGCGCCGATGCTGCAGAGGTCTCCGTCGCCCGTGTTGACGAAGACGTGCAGATCCGGCCGCGCCATCTTCACGCCCTCGGCGATGGGAAGGGCTCGTCCGTGGATGCCGTGGAATCCGTACGTCTTCAGGTAGTGCGGGAAGCGGCTCGAGCATCCGATGCCTGAGACGAACACGGTCTTCTCCGGGCGCAGCCCCTGGTCACGGCACAGACGTTGGACGGCCGCCAGGATGGCGTTGTCGCCGCATCCCGTGCACCACCGGGGCACGCCGCTCTGGTAGTCCTCGAGGCTGCGCCGCTCGTCGTAGAGCTCCAGCAGGCACTGTGTGGCCGAGATCTCCATCGTCGTCATGGCTAGTTCTCCAGCTTCGAGATAAGGACCTGGCGCAACGTGCTGGGGCGGATAGGGCGACCGCGCACTTCGCTCCAGCAGTCGATGTCGACCAGGTAGCGCGATCGCAGGAGGATCGCCATGGAGGAGAACCGGCGGTTCGATTCGTCGATGATCTCGTCGGCCGGATCGTCGCTGTAGTTGGCCTCGATGGCGATCACCTTGTCGAAACGCTGCATGATCTGCTTGATCCCTGGCGGCAGCGGGTTCAGGAACCGCAGGTTCATCGATGAGACCGCCCTGCCCTCCTGGCGGAGGGACTCAACGACCTCCTCGATCGCGCCCTTGGTGCTGCCCCAGCCGACGACGAGCAGTTCTCCCTCGTCGCCGCCGAACACCTCCGGCGGCTGCAGGGTGCGCTGCAGTGCGGCGAGCTTGAGACTGCGGGCTCGAAGTCCCTGCATGTTGATGTCCGGGTCGTAGGCGACGTGGCTCTCCGGATCGTGCGCGAGGCCGGTGACGGTGTGCATTCCTCCTGGCTGGCCCGGGATGAGCCGGCGGGCAAGCCCCGTCGTGGCGTCCCAGTCGTAGGGCCGGGTATCCGGCGCAACCGGACTCTGGTCGATCGGCGGAGCGAGCCACTTCTCGCTGAACTCCGGACGCGGATACGGCTGCTGCGACGTGGCGAGCCCGGCGTCCGTGAGCACGACGACCACCATGTTGAAGGTCTCGGCGATGCGACGTGCCGTGATCATGGCGTAGAAGCAGTCCTCGATCGTGCCGGGCGCCATGACGACCTTCGGCGCATCCCCATGGCTGCCGAAGATCGCGGTCATGAGATCGCCCTGCTCGGTCTTGGTCGGCTGCCCGGTCGACGGCCCGCCGCGCTGGACGTTGACGACGACCAGTGGGATCTCGGCCATCACCGCGAGGCCGATGGCCTCCTGCTTCAACGAGTAGCCGGGTCCGGACGTGATCGTCACGGTGCATTTACCGGCGTAGGAGGCGCCGATGGCGAACGCGCAGGCGGCGATCTCGTCCTCGGCCTGATGGACGATCCCGCCGACCTTCTCGAACACGTCCGAGAGGTAGTGCGAAGCGGACGTGGCCGGCGTGATGGGGTACATCGCGCAGAGCTCCATGCCGGAGGCCATGACTCCCAGCGCAATGGCCGTGTTGCCGTTGGTCACGATCTGCGTTCCCGACCCAGCCTTCGCGGGTATCCGGAACCGAAGATCTAGATTCTCCCTCGCATAGGCGTACCCAGCCTCGAGCAGAAGGACGTTCTGGTCGATGACGGACTGACCCTTCTTGCCGAAGACGAGGGCGATCTGATCGCGCGCCATCTGGAGATCGAAGCTGTAGATGCTGCACAGCATGCCGAGGGCATACATGTTCTTGCCGCGCCTGGGATCGTTCACGAGCAGTCGACACTGCTGCTCCATCGGGACCTCGTAGACCCGGTAGCCGGATTCGACCAGACGCTTGTGCGCCTCGATGTAGGACTCCTTGATCGACTGATCGGGGTGGTCCCTCCAGACGCTCTCCAGCAGGACGATGCAGTCAGGCTTGAGCTCCCGGTCGCGTACTCGGCCGAGCAGGACCTGTTCGTTGAAGGCCACGACGAGGTCGGTCTCGTCGCCTCCGTTGGTCACCTGGCCCGACCCGATGCGGATCCTGTTGCCGCTGGCGCCCGCGACGCTTCGAGCGGGCGGACGGATCTCGGCGGGGATGATCTCGGTCGTCCAGATGCCGTTGCCCATCCGCGCGGCGATCGATCCCAGCGCCTGTCCGCAGCGCTGGGCACCCTCGCCCGAGTCGCTGATGACCTCGACGATGTGTTCCTTCAGCTCGATGGGACGTCGATCCTCGCCCATCGGCTCGCCCGGTGCTGGGTCCAAGGTTGCACTCGTCATGGTGTCAACTGCTCCATTCAGGCCACGCGAACACGGCGGAAGTTGTGTTCCGCGCGGTCGATTCCGAAGAGGCGCGGGCCATCTCCGACGTATGGCTGGTGGACATCGCGTATGCCCAGGTATGCCTTCATGCTGGCCGCGGCCCGGCGCCCCGCGCCCATCGCCTCGATGACGGTCGCCGCCCCCGTCACGATGTCGCCACCGGCGAAGATGCCGGCCAGGGAGGTGGCGAGCGTGTCGTCGGCGTCGATGTAGCCCCACTTGTTGAGCTTGAGGCCGGAGGTCTGCCCCATGATCGGATTCGCGTTCGTCCCGATGGCGTAGACGACCTGGTCGGCATCGAAGTCGAACTCACTGCCCGGGACCGTGACCGGACGACGACGTCCCGACTCGTCAGGCTCCCCCAGCTCCATGCGCACGCACCTCATCCCGCGCACCCCGCCAGCCCCGTCATCGAGGATCTCGACCGGGTTGGTGAGCCAGTGGAACACGACTCCCTCCTGCTCGGCGTGGTGGACCTCCTCGGCACGCGCGGGTGCCTCCGCCCTCGATCGGCGGTAGACGCAGTGCACCTCGTCGGCGCCGAGACGCAAAGACACACGCAGCGCGTCCATGGCGGTGTTGCCGGCGCCCACGACGGCGACGCGTCGTCCCATCGGAAGCGGGGTGTCGAAGTCCGTGTCCTTGGCGCGCATGAGATTGCATCGGGTCAACAGCTCGTTCGCAGACAGCACGCCGTTCAACGAGTCGCCGGGGACGCCGAGCATCGTGGGGTAGCCGGCCCCGACGCCGACGAACACCGTGTCGAATCCGAGTTCACCGATCATCTGCTCGAGCGTGAACAGGCGTCCGACCAGGGTGTTGCACTCGAACGTGACACCGAGCTGCCGGAGGTGGTCGATCTCCGCGTCGACCACGGAGTTCGGCAGCCTGAAGTCGGGGATGCCGTACTTGAGGACTCCTCCCGGCTGGTGGAAGGCCTCGAAGACGGTGACGTCGCAGCCTGCCTTGGCCATGTCCGCAGCGCACGCCATGCCCGCCGGTCCCGAGCCGACGACTCCGACCCTGAAACCGGTGGGCTCGATGTGGGGCCTGTTGGTCCAGCCCTCGGCGATCGCGCTGTCGCCCACGAACCTCTCGAGGCGACCGATCGCCACCGGCTCCAACGACTCGCCGACCGTGCAGACACCCTCGCACTGGGTCTCCTGGGGGCATACCCGCCCGCAGACCGATGGCAGCAGGTTCGTGCTGGTGAGGATGTCGTAGGCACCACGCACGTCATTCCTGCTGATCCGCTCGATGAAGCCCGGGATGTCGATCCCGACGGGACATCCGTCCACGCAGGGCTGGTCGGGGCACAGAAGGCATCGCTCGGACTCCCGACGCGCGGCTTCCAGCGGGTAGCCACGAGCCACTTCCTCGAAGTTGGTCACCCGCACGGCCGGGGCCTGCTCCAGCATCGGCGTACGTTCCTGCGGAATCGTCCTGATCGTCTTCTTCTTCGCCATGGTCTGCTTCCGCTACCTCGCCGATTCGATGGTCGCTTCGGCTTCGTTTCGCATGCGGCAGGCGCTCTCCCAGTTGTCCAAGGCGACCCGCTCTTCGTCCTTGTATCTCTGGAGCCTGGTCATCAGGTCGTCGAAGTCGACGAGGTGACCGTCGAAGTCTGGGCCGTCCACGCAGGCGAACTTCACCTGCCCGCCGATCTTGACTCGGCAGCCGCCGCACATGCCCGTCCCGTCGACCATGACTGGATTGAGGCTGACCATGGTCTTGATGCCATAGGGTCGCGTCGCCTCGACGCATCCGCGCATCATGACGGGTGGGCCGATGGCCACCACCTCGTCGATATCCGAGTGTCGTCCGATCGCACGAACGATCCCCTCGGTTACCAGTCCGTGGATACCGACGGATCCGTCGTCGGTGCAGATGATGTACTCGTCGCAGAAGGCGCGGAACTTGTCCTCCCAGAAGACCAGGTCCTTGTTGCGGAACCCTACGACGCCAATGACATAGGCTCCGGCCTCCTTGTGCCCGCGCGCCTGGGGGAAGATCGGGGCCACGCCCAGTCCGCCGCCGACGCACACGACCTTCTTCGCGTGGCCGATCTCGCTGGGGATGCCCATCGGCCCCACCATCCCGTAGAGGGACGTGCCCACCTGGCAGTCCTGCTGCATCTGTCGAGTCGTCTTTCCCACTGCCTGGATGACGAGGGTGATCGTGCCCTGCTCGCGGTCGAAGTCCGCGATCGTGAGCGGGATGCGCTCCCCGTGCTCGTTGAGCATCACGATGACGAACTGGCCGGGTCGCGCAGCCTTGGCCATGAGGGGATGGCGCACCGAGAGCAGGAACGTGACGTCGGAGAAGTCATCACGCGCGACGATCACGAACTCGGCCATGTTCAAGGCTTACCGGTGAGTAGGGCCTCCCGTGAGGGCATTTGGTCCTGTCACAAGGTCCTATCAGTCATGTCGCAGGCGTGTCGCGCCCCTCGGCCGACCTGTGGGAGAGCGTGGGGACGAACGCGACGAGCCAGGTCGCCGTGAGGATCCCCCAGAGCAGGAGGGCGAGGAGCCAGGGGGCCGGGCCCGCGGCCGCACAGACGAGGGCCGCGATGATCACCGGGCCCAGGGCGACGGACCCCCCGACCAGCCAGGCCACACCGGCAGGCGCGTGGTCGTCGTGGGCATGCTCGACAAGGCTGACCATGGCTGCGCCGATCGCCGCGATCGCACCCGACTGGGGGAGATGCGTGAAGAACCAGATGGCCACTCGCCCCGGCTCGGGGCGCGGTGGCCGCCGCCCGACGATGTCGAAGTAGTTCCACCAGGCACCGACGCCGAAGGTCAGCACCCAGTGGCCCGGGTGGTTCACCCCGAACTGCATTTCGAAGCCCTCCTCCGTCTGTCGCTCGGGCATGGCCATCACTCCAGCGTTGTTCACCAGAATGTCGATCCGGCCGTGGCGCGCCAGGACCTGATCGGCGGCCGCCTGGACCGAACCCATGGATCCCAGGTCGAGAGGCACGATCTTCGGGCCGAGTCCGCCGTTGGTGCCCGTGACCACGGCCGTCATGTCGGTGAGGTCGGGGACCGAATCGAGCGTGTACGCCATGCGGGCTTGCCTCCATTTCGAGTGCGACGGCCGGAAGTCCCGGGGCCGCCCTCCCAGCCATGAGCTGAACGCGCCACGGCAGTGCCTGTGCGCGATACGGTTTCGGCGCCAGACGGCCTCACAGCGAGGAGTCCCCATGCCCGTCAACCCGACGTATCCGGGCGTCTACGTCGAGGAGATTCCCAGCGGCATCAGATCGATCGTCGGTGGTTCGACCTCGGTCACGGCCTTTCTGGGACGCACTCCGCGCGGGCCCGTGGACGAGCCGGTCGCGGTGGGCGGCTTCAGCGACTTCGAGCGCAGCTTCGGTGGTCTGTGGCTCGGCAGCGGGCTGGGCTACGCGGTTCGGGACTTCTTCCTCAACGGTGGTGACCAGGCGGTGATCGTGCGGGTGACCCATGCCGATGAGGTGGACGAAGGCGCCAGTGCCGCGTCGGCCGTTCTCGACGTCGACGGGCTCGGCCTGGCGGCGCACGACCCCGGGGCCTGGGGCAACGTCCTTCAGGTGGTGGTCACCCATCCCACCGGGCCGCCGGCCGCAGCCCTCGCGGCCAGCCTGGACGTCGAGGAGACCGACCTGTTCTCCCTCACCCTGCGCGAGGGCGGCGAGGCGGACGGCGGTCGGCTCGAGATCTTCGAGACCGTCACAGCGGTCGACGGGCCGCGGCGCGTCGATTTCGTCCTCAACGCGTCACGGCTCGTCCGCCCTTCGGGGGACCTGCCGACCGTACGTCCTGCCGAGGGCACCTACACGGTCGCCGCAGTCGCCGAGGGCAGGGATGGCGCCCCGCCGTCGCTCGAGGACTACCAGGGTGACGATCAGGCGGGGACCGGCATCCACGCACTGCTCGGCGCCGATTCGTTCAACATCCTGTGCATCCCGCCGCCGACACCCGACACCGACGTTCCGGTGGCGCTCTGGGGGCTCGCCGCGGCGTTCTGCCGCCAGCGCCGCGCCTTCCTCATCGTCGACCCGCCGGCGGCCGGGACGGCCACCGAAATCGCATCGTGGGCGACAGACGAAGCCGGGCTCACCGGCACGGCGGCGTGCAACGCCGCGCTGTACTTCCCTCGGATCCGGATGCTCGATCCCCTCCGGGGCGACGCCATCGGGGACTTCGCAGCCTGCGGAGCGATCGCCGGGACATATGCGCGAACCGATGGCAGTCGCGGCGTGTGGAAGGCGCCGGCCGGTACGGCGGCGCGGCTGGCGGGAGCGGTTGGGCTGTCCGTCGTGTTGACCGATGACGAGAACGACCGGCTCAGCGCGGCGGGTGTCAACCTTCTGCGCACGTTGCCCGGAATCGGCTCCGTCGTCTGGGGCGCACGCACTCTCTGCGGGGCCGCTGATCGGCGTGCGGACGAGTACCGGTACGTGCAGGTGCGGCGACTGGCGCTGTTCATCGAGGAGACCCTGCATCGCGATACCCGGTGGGCGGTGTTCGAACCCAATGGCGAGCCCCTGTGGGAACAGATCCGGGCATCGGTCGGCGCTTTCATGCATGACCTCTTCCGCCGGGGGGCGTTCAGGGGAACCAGTCCGAAGGACGCGTACTTCGTCCGCTGCGACGCCACCACGACGACGCAGGCCGATGTCGACCGCGGTCTCGTCAACATCCACGTCGGATTCGCGCCTCTGAAGCCCGCCGAGTTCGTCGTCATCACCGTCCAGGCCAGGACTGCGAACGCCTGACGACGCGGTCATCCGCGCCCCGAGCCGGCGGATAGGCTCCTTGACCGCGGCACGAACGCCAGAGAGGACCCCTGCCCATGCGCTTCGGCCACTTCGACGACGAGGCCCGCGAGTACGTGATCACCACGCCGCAGACGCCCTACCCGTGGATCAACTACCTCGGCTCCGAGCAGCTTCTTCTCCCTGCTCTCGCACCAGGCGGGTGGCTACAGCTTCTACCGGGATCCGCGTCTTCGCCGGCTGACCCGCTACCGCTACAACAACGTCCCCAATGACGCCGGCGGCCGGTACCTGTACGTCAACGATGGTGGAGACGTCTGGACCCCGTCCTGGCTTCCGGTGAAGGCCGACCTCGACCACTTCGAGGCGCGGCACGGCCTCGGCTACTCGCGGATCACCGGCGAGCGCAACGGGCTGTCCGTCTCAACGGTCTTCTTCGTACCGCTCGGCGAGGACGCCGAGGTCCAGCGCATCAGCGTCACCAACACGTCCGATGCTCCCAAGGTCGTGACGCTGTTCTCGTTCGTCGAGTTCTGCCTGTGGAACGCGCACGATGACCAGACCAACTACCAGCGCAACCTGTCGATCGGCGAGGTCGAGATCGAGACCGACGGTCCGCACGGCTCGGCCATCTACCACCGCACCGAGTACCGGGAGCGTCGCGACCACTACGCGGTGTTCGCGATCAACACCCACGCGGATGGCTTCGATACCGATCGTGACACGTTCGTCGGTCCGTTCAACGGCCTGGGCGAGGCGGCCGTCCCTCGGGCCGGGCGCTCAGCGGACTCGGTGGCCTCCGGCTGGTACCCGATCGGATCGCACTCGGTGCAGGTGGACCTGGCCCCGGGCGAGTCGCGCGACCTGGTCATCGTCCTCGGATACATCGAGAACCCGGAAGACCAGAAGTGGGCAGACGATGCCCACCAGGTCGTCGACAAGACACGGGCACACGCACTGCTGGCCAGGTTCGCGACGGCGGAGCAGGCCGATGCTGCGCTGGCTGAATTGCGGCAGCATTGGGCCGGACTGCTGACCACCTACCGCGTCTCCAGCACCGACGAGAAGCTCGATCGGATGGTCAACATCTGGAACCAGTACCAGTGCATGGTCACCTTCAACCTGTCCCGGTCGGCCTCGTACTTCGAGACCGGGATCGGGCGCGGGATGGGGTTCCGCGACTCGAACCAGGATCTCCTCGGCTTCGTCCACCTCATCCCCGACCGGGCTCGCGAACGCATCCTCGATATCGCGGCAACACAGTTCCCGGACGGCTCGGCGTACCACCAGTACCAGCCGCTCACGAAGCGCGGGAACAACGACATCGGGTCGGGCTTCAACGACGACCCGCTCTGGCTCATCGCGGGCGTGGTCGCCTACCTGAAGGAGACCGGCGACTTCTCCATCCTCGACGAGGAGGTCCCGTTCGACAACGATGCGTCGCTCGCGGAGCCGCTCTTCGAGCACCTCACGCGGTCGTTCGAGTTCACGGTGGCGCACCGGGGTCCGCACGGGCTTCCCCTGATCGGACGGGCCGACTGGAACGACTGCCTCAACCTCAACTGCTTCTCCACGACGCCGGGCGAGTCCTTCCAGACCACGGAGAACCAGGCCGGGGGAGCGGCCGAGTCGGTCTTCATCGCGGCCCAGTTCGTCCTGTACGGGGCGCAGTACGCCGAGCTGGCCCGCCGGATCGGCCGAACCGACCTGGCCGAGCGCGCCGACGAACTCGTCGAGCAGATGCGCCAATCAGTCCACGAGCACGGCTGGGACGGTGATTGGTTCCTGCGTGCGTACGACTACTACGGAAGGCCGATCGGCACCGACGCCGACCCGGAGGGCAAGATCTGGATCGAGCCGCAGGGACTCGCCGTCATGGCGGGTATCGGCGTCGAGCCCGACGAGCACGGCCATGCCCCCCGGGCCCTGCGTGCATTGGACTCCGTCGAGCGCATGCTCGGCACGCCACACGGCCTCGTGCTGCAGTACCCCGCTTATACGAGGTACCAGATCCAGCTGGGGGAGGTTTCGACCTACCCTCCGGGATACAAGGAGAACGGCGGCATCTTCTGCCACAACAACCCTTGGGTGATCATCGCCGAGGCCATGGTGGGTCGGGGGGCTCAGGCGTTCGAGCACTACAAGCGCATAGCGCCGGCCTATCGGGAGGACATCTCCGATGTGCATCGGCTCGAGCCATACGTCTACGCGCAGATGATCGCCGGCAAGCAGGCAGTCCGCGCTGGCGAGGCGAAGAACTCCTGGCTCACGGGGACCGCCGCCTGGAACTTCGTCGCCGTCTCGCAGTACCTCCTTGGCGTACGCACGGAGTACGACGGGCTTGTGATCGATCCGCAGATCGGTCCGGATGTCCCGACGTTCACGGTCACTCGAGTGGCCCGCGGGGCAACCTACGAGATTCACGTCACGAACTCGGGTGCACCGGGTGCACGGGGTCGGCTCGTCGTGAACGGAGATCCCATTGCCGGCAACGTCGTGCCCTATGCGTCTCCCGGCACGACCGTGCGCGTCGACGTCACGGTGTGATCGGCACCGCTACCCGGCAGAAGGCGGGCTGGGAGCCGATCGCATGTGCCACGCGTCGGTGACGAGCTCCCGAAGGCGCCGGGCGTCGACCTTCGCCAGACGCACCATCACCAGAGGTGAATGCGCGTAGCCGGGAGCGGTGAAGAAGATCTCGGGCTCACCGAGGAGAAGCGCCTGCTTCTCTGCCTCGTCCCCGACGAATAGCACCGCGATGTCGCTCCGGATGACGCGTGGGCGACCCGGTACGCGCTCTGGGTAGGACCACACGAACCCGTGACCGGCCACCCTGAAGTCGAAACCGGCGCTCTCGATCTCGACGACGCCCGGCAGCGACATCGCGATCTCCCGCACGTCCTCGGCATCGGACACGAGTTCTCCCTCAGGTGGGACCCGTCGGACTAGCCGCTGAAGTCGCGGCCGGCCAGGGACCAGTCCCGCACCTCCGGCATGTCCTGCAGGTGTTCGACGACATACGCCTCGTGCTCGGCGAGCTTCTGCTCGCACCAGGCCTTCAGGTCGCTGGCCCCCGTGGGTGTCCGACGCGCATTGTTCAAGGCGTCCATGACCAGGTGGTAGCGAGAGACCTTGTTCCGCACGACCATGTCGAACGGAGTGGTTGTGGTGCCCTCCTCGATGAATCCGCGCACCCGGAACCGGTCCGCATCGGGGCGCCCGTGCACCAGTTGGTGGATGGCCCCAGGGTATCCGTGGAAGCCGAACACGACATCGACGTGATCGGTGAACAGCTCCTTGAACAGCGTCTCGTCCATGCCGTGGGGATGGTCCTTGAGTCGGGGAAGGGTCATGAGGTCGACGACGTTGACCACGCGGGTGCGGAAGTGCGGCAGGTGCTCGCGCAGGATGTCGGCGGCCGCGATGACCTCCATGGTCACCACGTCTCCGGCGCATGCCAGCACGATGTCCGGATCGGCGATGCCCTCGTCGGTGCCGGCCCACGTCCAGATCCCGGCGCCACGGGTGCAGTGCTCGATCGCCTCGTCCATGGTCAGCCACTGGAACTGCGGCTGCTTGTCGATCACCACGAGGTTCACGTAGCTCCGGGAGCGCATGCAGTGATCGGCCACCGAGAGCAGGCAGTTGGCATCCGGGGGTAGGTACACGCGGCCGATGTTGCCCCGTGAGGTGATGACGTTCTGGATGAGCCCCGGTCCCTGGTGGCTGAAGCCGTTGTGGTCATTGCGCCACGCGGTTGACGTCAGCAGGATGTTCAGGCTGGGCACCTTCGCACGCCAGGGGAGGTTGTCCGCCTCCTGCAGCCACTTGCTGTGCTGGATGGTCTGCGAAGCACTCACCATGGCGAAGGCCTCGTAGGTGGCGAACCATCCGTGTCGTCCGGTGAGCGTGTAGCCCTCGAGCCAGCCGTGGCAGTTGTGCTCGGACAGCACCTCCATCACGCGTCCGTCGTGCGAGAGCGCGACGTCCTCGGGCACGATTCGCTCGGCGAACGCCCGGTTTGACACCTCGAAGACCGCGCCGAGCCGGTTGCTGTTGGTCTCGTCGGGGCAGAAGAGCCGGAACCGGTCGTCGTTGTCACGGTAGATATCTCGCATGAGCTCGCCGAGCTTGCGCGTCGACTCGGCGCGCACAGTCGCGGGCGCGGGCACGTCGATGGCGTAGTCGCGGAAGTCAGGCATGTCGAGGTCCCGCGTCAGCAGGCCGCCATTGGCATGCGGGCTCGCCGACATGCGCAGGTCGCCGCTGGGGTTCGCGCTCAGCACGAGCTCGGTCGGTCGCCCCGTTCTCGTCGAAGAGGTCCTCCGGTCGGTAGGAGCGGAGCCAGTCCTCCAGAAGCGCGAGGTGCTCCGGGTTGTCCTTGACCCCGGACAGGGGCACCTGGTGCGCTCGCCAGGTGCCGAGCATCTGAACGCCGTCGACGACGTCGGGCCCGGTCCAGCCCTTGGGGCTGCGAAGGATGATCATCGGCCAGTGCGGTCGCGTGCCGTCCCAGTCGCCGCCGCGCGCGGAAGCCTGGATGCTGCGGATCTTGGCCCAGGCCTCGGCGAGCGCTGCGGCGAAGCGGTTGTGCATGCCCGGCAGGTCAGAGCCCTCGACCTCGATCACCTCATACCCGTGACCCTCGAAGAGCGAGCGGACCTCGGCAGGATCCTTGCGGGCCAGGACTGTCGGACCGGCGATCTTGGCGCCGTTGAGGTGAAGGACCGGGAGGACCGCACCGTCGTGCTCGGGATCGAGGAAGGAGATCCCCTTCCAGGAGCCCTCGAGCGGGCCGGTCTCAGCCTCCCCGTCGCCCACCACGGCGAGGGTGATGAGGTCGGGGTTGTCCATCACGGTGCCGAACGCGTGGACGAGCACGTAGCCGAGCTCGCCCCCCTCGTGGATCGAGCCCGGGGTCGTGACGGACACATGGCTTGGAATGCCGCCGGGTGACGAGAACTGACGGAACAGCCTGCGCACGCCGTCGGTGTCGCGTGTGATCGCCGGGAACTTCTCGGTGTAGCTGCCCTCGAGGTAGCTCGCGGCGACGAGTGCGGGGCCACCGTGCCCTGGCCCGGCCAGATAGATCATCTCCTGGCCGGTGGCCTTGATCAGGCGGGACGCATGCGCGTAGATGAAGGACAGCCCGGGGCTGGTGCCCCAGTGACCGAGCAGCCTCGGCTTGATGTCGTCGTCCGCGAGCGGCTCGCGGAGCAGCGGATTCGCCATCAGGTAGATCTGGCCGACCGTGAGGTAGTTGTTCGCGCGCCACCACGCATCGAGGGAGGCGAGTTCATCTTCCGTGGGCTGCGCGAGCCGCTCCACGAGTCGGGGATCGGGAGGTGCGGTCTGAGCGGTCACGTGGGCTCCTGACGCGGGATTCGGGTGTCCCTCTCACGCTACCGTCAGGGCGCGGGATCGTCATTCGTCAGGCGGGACGATCGCCTGGTTCGAGGACGACGACGGGCGTGACCGTTGATCGCCGGCCGGCGAACTCGTCCATGGTCGGATCGACAGTCATCCAGAGCTGCCACAGCCGTTCGCGCTCCTCGTCCGCGGCCTCGCGGGCGTGCACCGGGAATTCTCGACCGCCAGCCAGCCGGACGACGGCGTCCGGGTGCGCCTCGAGGTTGAGCCACCACGCGGGATGGCCCTCGTCCCAGCCGTTCATCGCCAAGGTGACGAGGTTGGGGCCGTCCTCGAGGTAGCCGACGATCACGCTGCGCTCGTGCCCGGTCTTGCGGCCGATGGTTGTCAGGCGCAGCGCACCCCAGCCGCGCTTGCTCCTTGTGGTCCACAGGAATCGTCCGCCGCTGATGCGGTAGAGCGCTCGATGGACGCGCCAGGCCGTGTGCACGAACCACGGCGGCGGAACCTTCGGCGGTCGCGTTGTGGCGCTGTTCATGGTGTTGACCCTCCTCATACCGACTCCTCCACGGTACGCCGATTGACTGAGGCTCCCTCGGTCACCGTGACGGCCTTCGTGTCCACCAGAGGCGCCGTCCACGTCGACGCGTGGAAGCAGCCGATCGAGCCAGCCCGGGAGCCACCAGTTCGCCCGGCCCATCAGAGTCATCGCCGCTGGCACGAGGGCCATACGAACGACGGTCGCGTCGATGAAGATGGCAGTGGCGAGCCCGAGGCCCATCATCTTCGTGGCCGGATCCTCGCCGAGCACGAAGCCGAGGAAGACGGAGATCATGATGAGCGCGGCCGACGTGATCACGCGAGCCGAACTGGCAATCCCCACGATGATCGATGAGCGGTTGTCGCCGGTCCGGAGGTGTTCCTCGCGAATCCTGGAGAGCAGGAACACCTCGTAGTCCATCGAGAGCCCGAACAGGACGGCGAACATGAACATGGGGATGAAGGGGATGACCGGAACCGTCGACTCCAGGCCGATGAGGTTCATCCCCCAGCCCCACTGGAACACCATGACGATGACGCCGTAGGCGGCGCCGAGGCTCAGCAGAGTCATGAGCGCGGCCTTGAGCGGCACGAGGATCGACCGGAAGGCGATCATCAGCAGCAGGAAGGACATCAGGATCACTGCGCCGATGAACAGGGGCAGCCGGTCGCGGACCTTGTTGCCGATGTCGGCCCAGCTCGCGGTCTGGCCGCCGATGTGCGCCGTTGCCGGACTCCCGTCGAGCGCGACCGGGAAGACCTCCGCGCGCAGGCGATCGATGGTGGCGGTGGTGCTCGCCGTCCTGTGGAGCGGTGGTCGGGAACGCGATCAGGGTGGCGACTCCCGCCTCGGTGTTGACGTCGACGGGCGCGACCGATGCGATGCCAGGGTCCGCCGCAACCGCGCCGACCAGCGGCTCGACGCGAGTCGCGTCCTGGGAGATGTCGATGGCGATGACGAGCGGTCCGTTGATGCCCTCACCGAAGCCTTCGGCGACGAGGTCGTACGCCAGTCGCTCGCTTCGCGATTCAGGGAGTGAACCCTCATCGGGGAAGCCCAGTCGAATCGCAAGGATCGGTGCGGTCATGGCCAGGAGGAGTGCGGTCCCACCGACCAGGTAGGGCCACGCATGGCGCGAGACGTGGGTACCCCACCGCAACCAGCGCGTGCTGGGCGCGACGTGGTCCAGGGCTGACGTCCGGCGAGCGCGGCGGGAGTTGATGCGCTGACCGGCCAGACCCAGGAAGGCGGGCACGAGTGTCACCGAGGCCAGCACCATCACGAGCACGATCACCGACGTCGCAATGCCTGCTGATGTCATGAACGGGATGCCCGCGAAGGCCATGCCGAGGATCGCGATGACGACGGTCCCACCGGCGAAGATGACCGTCTGCCCCGCCGTGGCCACGGCCCGGCCGGCGGCCTCGCCGACCGAGTGCCCCTGTGCGAGGAATTCGCGATGCCGTGTCACGAGGAACAGGGCGTAGTCGATCCCGACGCCAAGGGCGATCATGCTCGCCATCTGGGGTGCCCAGGCAGGAATGTCGATGATGAAGTTGACCAAGGCCAGTGAGCTGACGCCGAAGGCCAAGCCGAACAGGGCGATGCCGATGGGCAGCCCCATCGCGATGAGCGAGCCGAAGGCGAGAAGCAGGATGACCATCGCCACGACGACTCCGATGAGCTCGCCGGCGCTCGTCTGGGCCTCCTCGAAGGCGAAGAAGAGATCTCCGCCGGTCTCGACCTGGAGGGGCAGTTGCGCGCGGGCGTCGGCGGCCACCTCCTTCAATGTCGCGAGGTCGCTGACACTCAGACTCTCCGCGGCCGGGTACTGCACCCGCACGAGTGCGATGCGTCCGTCGGGGGAGACCGTCTCGGTCGTGCCCAGCACATGGGGAAGGTCCAAGATGCCCGTCTCGACCTGGGTGAGCGCGGCGCGCTCGACTGGCTGGTCGAACGTGGCCGAATCGTCCACCGGCGTCATGACAACGTGCGCGGTGAGGCCACCCTTGTCCGTGCCCGTCGATTGGAGGAGTTCGGTGGCAGTCTGGGAGTCAAGCCCGGGAACGTTGAACGAGTTCTCCATCTCGCTCCCGAAGGTGGCCGACACGGCGATGACGAGCACGGATACGGCGAGCCAGGCTCCGATCACCCGCCAGGCATGTGTGGCGGCGAACTTGCCCCAGCGGAACAGGTACGTGGACATGCTTCTCACTCCTCGCTCTGACGGCCGCCTATCGGGCGGACACATGTGAAGAGTGGGGCCTGCGCCGTCCGCAGGGATCAGCCGCCAGGCACAGACTTCCCTCGGTCGTGAGGACCAGTCGCGGCTCGTACTTTGGGCCGATCCGCGCGACCCCCAACTCGTCTACTCTCGGCGTGTGGCGAGAAGCGGCGTGCTGTCGATCTGGGACGAGCCCCCGGCGCCCAATCCGCCGAAACGCGTATGGCGCGATTGGGTTCTGGTCGGGGCGCTCGTTTCGCTGGCGGTGCTCGAGGTCCTGGTCCGTCCTGATGTCACGTGGCGACCTGTCGCGTTCATTCTTGCCGTGGTCCTTGCCGTCTCACTCCTATGGCGACGAACCCACCCCCTGGCCGTCATCGTCGTGGTCTTCGGCTTGCTGATGGTCGCGAGTGTCCTGGCGCCATACGACCCGAACAACCCCTTCGGCCTCGATTCGATGGCGTTCGTGCTGCTGCTGCCCTACGCGCTGGGTCGGTGGGCATCGGGTCGCGACATGGTGCTGGGCCTGGGCTTCACGTTGGCGGCCTTCGGCCTGCAAGAGCTCGTGCATCGCAATCTCGGGGAGTTCCTGATGGGTATCCCATTCCTCCTCGCACCAGGAATCGTCGGACTCGCCGTGCGCTACTGGTCCAGCTCTCGTGCCCGTGAGATCGACCAGGTGAAGCTCCGGGAGCGAGAGCAGCTTGCGCGCGAACTCCACGACACGGTCGCGCACCACGTGTCCGCCATGGTCATCCAGGCCCAGGCTGGGCGGGTGCTGGCCGAAGCACGGCCGGAGTCGGCCGTGGCGGCCCTGCAGACCATCGAATCGGAGGGGACGCTCGCCCTCGCCGAGATGCGCGACATGGTCGGGGCACTGCGCGACGGCCAGGGTGCCGAGCTTGCGCCGCAGTTGGGCATCGCGGATGTCGAGAGCCTCGCCGGATCCCTTCGCGGGACCGTGCGCATCGGAGTCGCGGTCTCCGGCGACGTCGATGGATTGCGACCGGCGGTGGGATCGGCGATCTTCCGGATCGCGCAGGAGTCAATCACGAACGCGGTACGCCACGCGCGCCACGCCTCGTCCGTCGAGGTGCGGATCGTGGGCAAGGACGACGAGGTGGAGCTGACCGTCAGCGACGATGGCGAGCCGAGCGTCGGCGGCCGATCGTCCTTCGGCTACGGCATCATCGGGATGAAGGAGCGCGCTGCCCTGCTGGGCGGCACCCTCGAGGCAGGGCCGGACCCGAAGGGGGGCTGGGTGGTCCATGCGGTCCTGCCACGTGTCGGGGCTGCCCGATGACGATCCGGGTGGTCGTTGCTGACGACCAGGAACTGGTGCGGACCGGTTTGTCGATGATCCTCGACGCCCAGCCCGACATCGACGTCGTCGGTCAGGCGACCAACGGCCGTGAGGCCGTGGCCATGGCTCGCGAGCTGCGACCAGATGTGTGCCTGTTCGACATCCGGATGCCCGAGCTCGACGGCATCGAGGCCACCCGCCAGCTCGCCGGACCCGACGTCCTCGATCCGCTCGCCATCGTGATCATCACGACCTTCGACCTGGATGAGTATGTGCACGGTGCGCTGAAGGCGGGCGCACGTGGCTTCCTGCTGAAGGACTGCGGACCAGCGCTGCTGACGCAGGCGATCCACGCCGCGGCCGACGGTGACGCGATGATCGCCCCGAGCGTGACGGTGCGGTTGCTCACCCAGTTCGCGCAGCGCGGAGGCTCCAGCCCGCCGGTGCAGCCGATCTCGCCCCTGACGAGCCGGGAGGAAGAGGTCCTCGTCACCCTCGCTCGTGGCAGGACCAACGCGGAGATCGCGGAGGAACTGCACATCAGCCTGAGCACCGTGAAGACGCACCTCACCAGCCTCATGGGCAAGCTCGGGGCGCGGAACCGCGTCGAGATGGCGATGTGGGCATACGAAACGGGCCGGCTCAGGAGCTGAGCGCACCTGTCTTGCGGCGCCCAGACAGGCGCCGCCTACATCGGGTGGGCGCGACCCCAGCGTGACAGGGCGACCAGGACCGGTTCGAGGGTTCGACCGGCGTCGGTCAGCGAGTACTCCACTCGGGGCGGCACCTCCGCGTAGATCCTGCGTTCGACGAGGCCGTGCTCCTCGAGCCCGCGAAGCCGGTCGGTGAGGGTCTTGGGGCTGATGCCGGCCAACGAGCGCCGCAGCTCCCCGAAGCGCTTGGTGCCGCTGAGGAGGTCACGGACAACGAGGATCGTCCACTTGCCGTCGAGGGCCACGAGGGACCGTGTGACAGGGCAGGTGCCGTCGTCGCACGGCTCAAAGTCGCTGGTCACCGCATTGGTTCCCTTCGGGAAACTGGGTTACTTGTTGACAACTGGTTCCCCATATTACCTACCTTGGCGCTCACACACATTCACCATGAGGGGAAGCACCATGCGAATCCTGCGTTTCATGCTCATCGTCATCGCCGCCGTCCAGTTCTTCTTCGGCGCCCTGTTCACGTTCACCCCGGCGTCGGCCGGTGGCCTGCTCGGTCTCGAACCCTCGGCACCCGGTTGGGTTCACTGGTTCTTCGTCATGATGGGCGCCCGTTTCCTCGGCTACGGGGTCGGGATGCTCGTGGCGGCGCGCGATCCGCTGTCACACCAGTCCTGGATCAACACGATGATCGGAATCCAGGTCATCGACTGGGTGGCGACCGTCGGCTACCTGATGGCGGGCGACCTGCCCCTGGGCAACGTGGCGAGTGCCCTGATCCTGCCGGTCGTGTTCGTGGCCACTCTGCTGTGGTGGCACCCTCGCCGCCTGGCCGCGCCTTCGGTGATGGTGAACGCATGAGAGCCATGGAGAGGCAGTACCGCGTCATGTACCGACTGGGCCTGACGCCGTGGGACCAGGCCGCGATTCCCTCCGAGCTCGTGCGAATGATCGAGGGTCCGGCGGCGCTCCCACCGGGGGTCGCCCTCGACATCGGCTGCGGGACCGGGCGTCACGCCGCGTACCTCGCCGAGCGGGGGTGGCAGGTGACGGGGTTCGATGTCTCCCCTCGGGCCGTCGAGCGGGCGAGGGAACGGTCCGCTGCAGTTGACTGGCACGTAGCCGGGATCGGCGAGGCATCCGCCGAGCGAGTCGTCGAGTCGTTGAGCGGCCGGGTCGCGCTGATCCTCGACGTCGGCTGCCTGCACGGGCTCGACGTCGCTGGCCGAGGAGCGTGGGGAGACGTCGTCGGTCGGGTCGCTGCGCCCGACGCCCGCCTGCTGCTCCGAGCGGCTCCTCCCCGAGCGGTGCGATCCATCACTCCCCGCGGGATCGACCCCGAGGACGTCTCGGCGCTCCTGGGTCCGCAGTGGACTCGGGCAGGCTCGCAATCGCAGGGCTGGAGCGTGCACCAACGGACTGCGAGCCACGGACCAGCTGTGGGCTAGGCGGAGATCGCCGCAATCTCGCGCGCGAGTTCCATCGGCTGCTCCTCGGCGACGAAGTGGCCGGTGTCGGGGAACATGACGGTGCGCGCCGCGGGGAAGGCCGCCTGCCAGCGCTTGAGCTTCCTTCTCCCGGAAGGCGATGTCCTTCATCCCCCAGGCGAGCAGGATCCTGCTTGTCTGACAGTGCCGAGCGGCGGTCCCAGAGCGAACCGAGCCAGTCGCTGGACTTGATGATCTGACGAGGGAAGACCCAGCTCGCCATGCGCTCGTCCGGCGTTGACAAGGGGGCGAGGTAGTGCCGGTGAATCGCGGGCGTCAGTCGCGTCTTGTCGCCATAGGCGCGCTTGACGACACTGGAGGCGAAGAAGTTGCGCCGACGGATCAGCTGCCGGCCGATGGGTCCGCCCACGATGCCGCTGAACCCTTGGTAGTACCAATCCGAGCGGACCGACCACAGCCACGTGTTGGTGATCACCAGCGACGTCACCCGATCGGGGTTGTCCAGCGCCCACGACAGCCCGATCGGCCCGCCCCAGTCACCGACGACCAGAGTGACGTCGCTGAGATCGAGGGACTCCATGAAGCGGGCGAAGTTGCGGGCGTGATCGACGGGCAGGTAGGAGAAGTCGCGGGGCTTGTCCGACAGGCCGAAGCCGAGGTGGTCCGGGGCGAGGCAGCGCCGCGTGGGGGTGAGTTCCTTGAACACGTTGCGGAACTGGAATGACCACGTGGGGTTGCCGTGCACGAACACGATCGGCGCGCCCGCGCCCTCGTCGATGTAGTGCATCGTCCCGGCAGGTGCGCCGAACCATCGCGGTGTGAACGGGTACTCGTCGAGGTTGAGCCAGGGCGGAGCGGGATTGCCGTGGGGGGGCGCCGAGTCATCGGGCGCCCCAGCGTGGGCGTCATCCATGCTGCACAACATATTGTCGTGGGAGCGGTTGGCCAACCGATCCCACGACATCCGAAGTGCTGCGGCCCGATTCCACCCCGCTCTCCTCGGCCGTGCACCTAGCCGCGGGCGTCCATGGAGACGAAGCCGGTCACAGGCGGGTAGCCGGTGAGGAATTCGGCGCTCGCCGCGCTTTGTGGGAACGGCGACATGGCAAGGGACTGGAATGCCTCCCCGCTCTCGTAGACGGTCATGCCGACGGCGATGCTGGGCTCGAGCACGGATGCCCACTGGTACTCGGCCACGAATCCATTCTGCTCGCGGAGTGCTGTCAAGAACGCGCGGCGCTTGGCGTCATAGTCCTCGAGGTCGGCGTACGCGGACAGGTCTCGGTGAGCGATCTCGAGCACCTGACCGGGCGCGGCGGCAATGTCCGCCAACTCGTAGTGGTCCTCTGGATCGAGTGGGCGCAGGGCGGTGAACACGAGCGGCGTGAAGGTGGAGAAGAACGCGCCCGCCTCCGGGCTGGACCCCAGGCTCTCGCCGACGGCTGCGAACGCCTGCCCATCGCGGTACTGGGTCATGCCGATGAAGACGGCGGGATCCGGTGCGCTGTAGGTGGCGAAGTCGAAGAAGGCGGCGAACTCCCGGTCAGTGCGCACTCCGGGCTGCTGGCGCAGCAGGCTGACGAACCTCTCGCGATCGGCCGCGAAGGCGTCGACCTCCTGTGATGGATTGAGGCGCCGGACCGCCAGTTCGGTCACGGGGCCGGAGTATGCGGCGGAGTCACTTGCTTCGTTCACGATGATCCTTTCAGTGGGGTGGGAGGACTGTGCTTTCACGCGGCTGCGGCGAAGGTGATCAGGTTGGTGCCGAAGACCTCGCGGAACTCGGTGAGCGCGGGCGCGTCCGCCAGCTCGGCGGCCAGGGCGTCGAGGCTGGGTCGGTCGCGGTACACGGTGACGTGCACGAGCGAGTCCTTGGCCTTGAGGCCACCAGCCGTGGCGAAGGTATGTGAACGCAGGACGGCCGGGTGCTCGTCGAGAGCCTCCAGAAACGCATCGCGTCGTGCCATGAAGGTCTCCTGCGCGACTCCGTCGGCGGGGACCAGCGCCGCGAACTCGACGACGCATCCGGGGTCGGATGCGAACGTCGCGAGATCGAAGTTCGGGTCGTCCGGCTTGAGGAACACGCCCACGTTCGGTCGCATGACGCGCATGAAGCCGACGAGACGGCGCAGGACCTTCAGGTTCCTGGTTGCTCGCTTCTGGGCCGCCTTGTCGGCGTAGCGCGTCATTCCGACGTGCTGGGGGGCCGCGATCTCAGGAACCGTGCCGAACGCGACGAAGGCTCGTTCGGGTCCCACGCCGGGGACGGCCAGGAGGGCGTCGACCACGGCTCGCTTCCTGTCGTCGAAGGACTGCTGCTTGCCGGGACGGGGTCCCCGGATCGCCAACTCGATGATCTGCTCTGACATGTCGTGCTCTGCCTTCCGTCATGGGCGGTAGTTACCTGTACTTTCAGGTAGTTGTCAGGAGAATATTTACGATTCCCTGAAATGTCAACTAAGATGCGGGAATGGCTACTGATGCACCCGACCTGAGCGCGAGCGAGGATGCGGCGTGGCGTTCCATGATCGTGATCTGGCGCCAGGGATTCGCTCGGCTGGACCGTACGTTTCGCCGCCACGGCCTGATCCACCTCGAGTACGGCATCCTCGCGGTGCTGTCGGAGGCTCCCGATGCGACGATGCCCGCGGGCGAGCTGGCCGACCTGAGCGGCCTATCCACCAGTCACCTCAGCCATCGCCTGAAGGTCATGGAGCAGCGAGGCGACATCGCCCGAACGGCCAGCACGACCGATCGACGGATGGTGAGTGTGGCCCTGACTCCCCAGGGCAGGGACCTGCTCGATCGAGTCGCCCCGGAGCATGCGGCAGACGTTCAGGCGCTCATGTTCGAGCCGCTCAGCGCGAGTGAGACCCGGACTCTGTCCACCCTGCTGACGAAGATCGCCGCTCCGCTGTCAACCCATCCGTTCGCCGCCCCGACAGCGCGGCCGTCCCGGAGATCGGGGGACGCCGCACTGTCATGACGTCTTCTCGGAACCGGCCGGCTCGTGGACTCGCTGGGCGTTCGAGACGATGAATGCGCTGACCTCGTCGGGCCGGTCCTCCTGCAGGTAGTGCTTGGCGCGAATCACCCGCAGCCACGGGCGGTGGCTGGCCGCGAGCATCGGCCAGCCGAACCGCCTCAGCGACAGGATCGGATCCTTGGCCCCCCACATGATGTCGACCGGGTACGGAGCGAACCGGCAGTCGACCACGTCCTCCCACGGTCCGATGTCCTTGTCTCGAAGGGCGCGCATGATCCGCAGGTACGCCGCACCTTCGTCAGCGTCGAGAAGGAGTCGGCGATGGACGTCGACCTCTTCCGCCGAGACCGTGCTCATGTCCTCGATCCCGACGCGTTGCATCAACTCGCGAAACAGCCGAGGCGACGTCAACGGGCCGCGGAATCGATCCGTGAACCGGCCGTACACCTCCCCGGGGAACGGGGCATGACCGACGTTCAGGACCGTGTTCAGGATGGTGAGCGACATGATCCGGTCGGGGGCGTCCGAGGCCACCTGGAAGCCGATCGGACCGCCCGCGTCATGGACTACCAGATGGAAGCGGTCGATGCCCAGGGCGTCGACCGCTGCGGACGTGAACTCGCCGAGACCGCGGATGCTGTAGTCGAAGCCGGTGGGCCGATCGGCGAGCCCGAGCCCCGGCAGGTCGAAGGCCACAGCGCGGAATCCGCGTTCGGCGAGCCTGGGGATGACCTTGCGGTAGAGGAAGCTCGACATCGGGAGGCCGTGCATCAGCACGACTGGTTCCCCGTCACCCTGCTCACGGACGAAGCTGGTGATCCCTCCGGCAGTGAACTCCCGGCCCACAACACGGTGGGCGGCGATGAGCGTGTCGACCTTGTGGGTGTCGATCAAGGCCGCCTCCTCGCCGATGTCCCGAACGCGGAGACCGGATATCCCGAGTCCATCGGAGAGTGTGTCCCTTCGCATCATCCGAAGGGGATGAAGCGTTTGCCGAAGGGCTTTCGTGCCGTGCGGCCCGGGCTAGTCCAGGGCCGGGGGCTCGACGAGCCCGAGCTGCTGAGCGCGCACCACGGCCTCGCTGCGCGAGGACACGGCGAACTTGCGGTAGATCGAGAGCGCGTGGGTCTTGATGGTGTTCTGCGACAGGAAGAGGCGTTCGCCGATCTGCGGGAAGCTCAGGTGGCTGGGCAGGAACTGCAGCACGCGCAGTTCGGCGGTGGTCAGGGCCACGGCGGTGTTCCCGCCGGTCGCCATCCTCCGCAGAGAGCTTCGGGTGTCGTCGAGCATCGACTCGACGAGCGTCCCGCCGAGGTCCGGGGTCATCTGCTCACCCGCCTCATTGATCAGGACCCGGGCAGTCGCGCCGTCCCCGAGCAGCATGGCGGTGCGGGCCTGGATCAGCCGGCCCGTGACCGCGAACCATGGCGCGATCGCGGTGACGAGCCCCCCCAGTCGGCGCGCCTTCGCGAAGGCTGCGGTCGCTGCTGGCTTGTCGCCGACGACGGCCAGCGCGAATGCCTGGGCGGTAACCGTGTGGGCTGACGTCGCGAGTCGATCAAGGTCGAACTCCTCGAGCAGGTCGGCGGCCTCGTTGATCTGCCGTAGTCCTGATTCGCGCTCTCCGCCGAGGATCGCGAGGACGCCGAGGAAGGCACGCGCGTCGGCGCGAATCACCGGGACATCGAGTGCCTTGGCGAGCGCTTCGGCCTGCACGATGCTCTCTCGGCCGTCATCGAGGTGTCCCAGAAGCGTCTGGGCGACTCCGCGCAGCCACAGGGTGGGAGGTCGGAAGGCGCGAGTCCGGAGGCAGTCCCTCGAGGGCGTCCGTGCTGAGTTCGACGACGTCGAGCAGGGGCTGGCCGATCAGCACGAGGAGGGTGGCGAGGGACGCGGCATACTCGTCCGTCGCGACGCGTGCCCGCCAGTCGCGGCCGGCGTGCCGCTCGGCCACGAGCGCCCAGCGTTGCATCCGAGCTCCGTCACCCTCCTGCAGCGCCAACCAGCCTGCGGCGAGCGACAGCCAGCGATCATGCTGGAGCTGATGATCGCTGAGCTCGAGCAACCATGAGTGAAGTCGATCGGGACGACCCGAGCCGATGCACGCGACGATGTCGCTCCAGACCAGCTGGCCGGTCAGTTCGAGGTTGCCGGACGACTTCGCGTGGCGGATCGCTCGATCGAGATCGCCCTGCTCTGCGCACCACCGCGCGGCGGCCTCATGCAGGCGAGGTGGTGACTCCGGCTCCACCACTCGCAGTTTCGCCTGAAGGCATTCGGCGAACAGGTGGTGGTAGCGGTAGCGGGGAGGGTCCGTCCCCAGCTCGATGACGAGCTGGATCCGCCGGTGCAGGTCGTCGAGGATGGCATCGGCCTCCGGCCGCCCGGTGACGGCGGTGCACACCGGGCCGGTGACCTCCTCGAGGATGGAGGTCTGCAGCAGGAAGTCCACTGCGATCGGGTCGAGTCGGTCGAGTATCTGGGACTGGATGTAGTCGCCGACGAAGCGGGGGAGGTCGCCCTCGGGATTCGTTCGGTTCCCGTCACGTCGCGCGAGGGCGGACAGGTACAGGCCGACCGCCCAGCCCTCGCTGTGGTCGAGCACGTCCGTCAGGGTGGGTTCATCGACGGGTGCGTCCATGTCGGCGAAGAGCCGGGCGGCCTCGTCCGTGTCGAACGCCAGCTCACGCACCTCCACGAGTCGACCCTCGGCGCGGGCACGGCCGAGCCAGGCGGGCGTCGCGTCTCTCGTCAGCAGTGCCAGCGTGGACCCGACCGGGATTCCGTCGGACACGGCCAGCAGCAACTCGTGACAGGCCGGATCTCGAATGAGGTGCACGTCGTCCAGGACGAGGACGAAGGATTGGTTCCGGGAACGAGCAAGCTTCCCGCAGTGCCGGGAGCAGCACCGCCGAGAATGCCGGTTCGGCTCCGGTGACGACAGCCCTGGTCTGCGGTGCGGGCGACCCGAACTCCTCAAGGGCATCGACAAGTCGGTGGCCCAGCGCCGCTGGGTCGTCGAGATGGGGAGCAAGGGCAATCGTGGCGTGCGGCCGCGGATCTGCGCTGGCCCACTGGGCGGCCAGGGTCGACTTGCCCGAGCCCGCGGCGCCGCTGATGACCACGGCGCGACTGTTCGCGGCCGAGGCGAGCTGAAGGAGAAGGCGGTCCCGTGTCACCGAGGAGGGGCTTTCGTCGGGGCCGTCGACCGTCGCGCTCGTCGCCCGAGTCTTGGTCCGCCGCTCCACGCCGCCTCCTTGTTAGGGGGATTCTAGGGACCATGGACTCTTGTCGCTCCCGGCGCGGTACCTCACCCGATCGGGAGGACGCACAACCCGGTCTGCTGGGGGAGTCTGTGCCGCATGTCCGCGTCCTCCGTGCGCCACCTGACGGTGGCCGAGCGCGCCGAGAGGGGCAAGCACGCGCGGGCCCGGGTCCCGCGGGAGCGCCATGCGGAGTGGGAGCCGGCGCCGTCGCGTTCGAATCCCGTCTCATGGCTGGAAGAACAGGCGCTCACCCGAGTCCCGAGCCTCGTCCCCATCCGGCACGGCCGGATGCTCGCGTCGCCGTTCGCGTTCTTTCGCGGTGGGGCTCTGCTGATGGCGTCGGACCTCGCCACGACGCCGGTCTCAGGACTCACCGTCCAGGCATGTGGTGACGCTCACGTCGCCAACTTCGGTCTGTACGGCTCGCCAGAGCGGAAGCTGGTCTTCGACCTCAACGACTTCGACGAGACCCATCCCGCTCCGTGGGAGTGGGACGTCAAGCGGATGCTCGCCAGCGTCGCCATTGCTGGGCCGAGCGAGGGGGTTCTCCGCATCCGAGCGTCGATCTGCGATTCGCGCCGGCGCCAGCATGTATCGACTCGCGATGCGCGACCTGTCGACGCAGGGGTACCTGGATGTCTGGTACCAGCGGGGCGAGGCCGAGAGGGGTCTGCCGCGCATGGCGTCGATGCTCGACAAGGAGAGTCTCAGGCAACTCACCAAGGTCGTCGAGAAGGCGCTCACCAAGGACAATCGTCAGGCCCTCAAGCGACTGACCCGCATGGGAGACGACGGTGAACTGCGCATGATCAGTGACCCGCCGCTCATCGAGCCGGCCGAGGACTTCCTGATCCGGCCGAGGTGCCTGCCTTCTCGGAGGTCCTGCACGACGTCCTGCGTCAGGCCCGACGAACGCTCTCCGGCGATCGTCGTTACCTGCTGGAGCAGTACCGATTCGTGCACCTGGCGCGCAAGGTGGTGGGAGTCGGCAGCATCGGCACCCGCACCTATGTGATCCTCATGACGGGTCGGACCGACGACGACGTGCTCCTGCTCCAGGCGAAGGAGGCCGAGGCGTCGGTCCTCGAACGGTTCACAGCGGCAGGCCGCCACGCCAATCACGGGCATCGGGTCGTGGAGGGCCAGCGACTCATGCAGGCGGTCAGCGACATCTTCCTGGGCTACGCGCGGGTGAAGGTCGGTGCGGATGGGCGCAGCCACGACTTCTACCTGCGTCAGCTGCACGACTGGAAGGGCTCGTGGGATCCCGGAGACGATGAACCCCGGTCGGCCTACGGGCCTATGCGCAACTGTGCGGATGGACGCTTGCGCGGGCGCACGCACGCGCCGGCGATCCGGTCGCCCTGAGTGCCTACCTCGGCCGGAGCGACGTCTTCGACAAGGCCGTGTCTGCATTCGCGGAGAGCTACGCGGACCAGAACGAGGCCGACTTCGCGGTCTTGGGCGATGCCGTCCGGTCTGGACGACTGGCAGCGCAGGTGGGCGTGTGAACCGGACCGTTGCGCCTTCTGGCCTTCATAATCGGCTGTCGCGGGCGCGTGGAGTCCGCAGCGAACTGGAGGGCTCATGGCGACATCACCAGCGCTGACGGCGGTCGTGCCGCCGTGGCTGCGTTCCTACGACCGCAAGTGGTTCTTACCGGACATCGTGGCCGGCGTCACGCTCGCCGCCGTCGCCATCCCCGAGTGCATGGGCTACACGTCGATCGCGCAGACACCCGTAGTCACCGGCCTGTACACGGTGATCTTCCCGACGCTGCTGTTCGTCCTGCTCGGATCCTCACGGCTCCTGGTCGTCGGTGCGGACTCGGCGACTGCCGCGATCCTGGCCGCCGGCCTTACGACCGCCGCCATTCCGGGAGCGACCCCGGGTAGTTCGGAGTGGCTCGCCTACACGAGCTTCATCGCTCTGCTGTGCGGAGGCCTGCTCGTCCTCGCGCGCATATTCAAGTTGGGCTTCATCGGTGACTTCCTGTCCGCCTCGGTCCTGATCGGATTCCTCACCGGCGTCGGAGTCCAGGTGTTGACCGGCCAGATCCCGGACCTGCTCGGCATCCCCAAGGGCACGGGCAACTGGTTCCAGCAGCAGTGGGCGTGGATATCGAACCTCAGCAGTGTCTCCTGGCCGACCTTCGCCTTCGGCCTCGGCACGATCATCATCATTCTCGGCTTCAAGCGCTTCGTTCCCAAGATCCCCGGGGCCATCGTGGCAGTGGTTCTGTCGATCGCCATCTCGTCGGCCATCAACGCGCAGGCCGACGGCGTGGCCGTGATCGGCCCCGTTCAAGGGGGCTTCCCGCCGATCGGACTGCCGCAGGGGATCAGCCTGGCCAACATCGGGATCTGCCTGAGCATCGCCTTCTCGTGCTTCGTGCTGATCATCGCCCAGAGTGCGGCGACCTCGCGCAGCTTCGCGATGAAGAACGGGCAGAAGGTCGACGTGAATCGCGACATTCTCGGCCTGTCCGGCGCCAACTTCGCGGCGGGCCTGAGCGGCACGTTCGTCGTCAACGGCAGTCCCACCAAGACCCAGATCCTGAACGAAGAGAAGGGACGCACCCAGCTCGCCAACGCGACGATGTCAATCGTCGTGTTGCTCGTCGTTCTCTTCTTCACCGCCCTGCTCACGGACATGCCCAAGGCGGTCCTGGCGGGCATCGTCTTCCTCATCGGCTACGGCCTGATCGACGTCACCGGCTTCAAGCGCATCCGCGCTCGGCGCAAGAACGAGTTCATCGTTGCCCTCATCACCGCGATCACGGTGTGTGCCGTGGGCGTGGAGCAGGGCATCATCCTGGCGATCGTCCTGTCGATCCTCGACCTGATCCGGCGCCAGTACAAGCCGGCAGACTTCGTCGTCGGCATCGACGACAAGGGACAGAAGGTGTACCACGCCGCTACCGCTGGCACCCAGACCGAGCCCGGTCTCATCATCTTCCGCTACGACGCCGAACTGTTCTACGCCAACGCGAACCGCTTCGTCGACGACGTGGAGGCGCTCGTCGAGAACGCACCCGATCCCGTGAGATGGCTCGTGGCCGACGCCACCTCCCTGACTGATATCGACTACTCTGCCGGCATCAGCATCAGTGGGCTCATCGACTACTTGCACAGCCACGAGATCCGTTTCGTGCTGGCCGGCGCAGACGAGCAGGTGCTCGATACCCTCGAGGCCTTCGGCCTGCTGGCCAAATTGGATTCGGCGGACATCGTTCCCAGCGTCACCGGCGCCGTGACCGCGTTCCGGTCGGTCAGCCAACCGTGAAGGCCCCTCTCAGACTCACCAACTAGCCCACTCCCGAAAGGTGCACGATGTTCAACGACAATGGTTCGTTCCTGCTCGCCCTGTTCGAGTTCTTCCTGTTCTTCGCGTGGTTCATGTGCCTGTTCTGGATCTTCGGCGACATCTTCCGCAGCAGTGATCTGGGTGGCGGAGCGAAGACGTTCTGGGTGATCTTCGTCATCATCCTCCCGTTCCTTGGGATCCTCATCTACCTGATCGCCCGCGGCAAGGGCATGCAGGAGCGCCAGATGGAGCAGGCCAAGCAGTTGCAGGCCGCTCAGACCGAGTACATCAAGTCGGTCGCCGGTTCGTCAGGGAGCGCGGCAGACCAGATCACCTCCGCGAAGGGGCTTCTCGACAGCGGGGCGATCACCCAGGCCGAGTTCGACGCGCTGAAGGCGAAGGCGCTGGCTGGCTGACGCGATGGTGGTCACGTGCGCGCCGAGGAGTCGGCGTCGCACGTGACCACCATCACCTGACTTCGTACAACGGGCGACCCCGGGCGCGGACTTGTAGCCTTGTTGCGAAGCAGGAACCGATCCCCTGGGGAGGTCCGCGGATGTTTGCTGCGCGCCTTCGCTCCCATCGTGCGGGGAAACGGGTGGTCCAGTTCCTGGGCCCCTTCGGCTGGGGAATCATCGTGGTCTTCGGCGCGATCGGCCTCGTCGCCAACCCCAGCGAGGGCAGTCAGGCGCGAGAGCTGATCTACATCGTCGGGCTGGGAACGTTCGCCGCCGTCCTCGTTCTTCGCCTGGTCGTCGCCATCTTCACCTGGCCATCCCGGCGAGGCGCACTAATCCCGCTCACCATCGGCATCGTTCTATGGTTCGCCGGCTCCGTAGCACTCAACGCGGCCGTACCGGGCACCACGTTCCCGGCGCCGGGCGAGTGGCTGTTCGTCTCCTCCTACGTCGCACTGTCCGCGTTCCTCGTCGTCGACGCCAGCAGCCGGCGGATGAGGGCAGCGTCGGCTTGGCTCGACGCAGTGATCCTGTGCGGGGCCATCGCGGCGCTGGTGGGGGGACTGCTCCTGACTCCCTTCGTGCGGAGCTTCCCCGAGGGGGGCATCCCGCTCCTCGTCGCGATCCTGTACCCGCTGATCGACGTCGCCCTTGCTCTGGTCGTCGTGACTCAATGGGCACTGTCCTCTCGGTCGTGGAACCGGTCGACCATCGGACTGATCGCCGGCTTCCTGGCCATGGCCCTCGCGGATTCCAGCCTCGTGCTCAACTTGTCGATCGGGACGTACTCCTTCTCGACCGTCACGACGCTCCTCTGGGGCGCGGCGTTCATGCTGATCGTCGGCTCCGCTGTGACGCCCCGGCCGCCTCAAGTCCGGGTCGCGCGCCCGCTCCCGGGCGGCTTCCTGATCGCTTCGTTCCTCACGGCAATCGTCCTGCTTCTGATTCGGCCAGAGGGGATTCTCGGCTGGGCGATCGGCATCCCCGCGGCCGTGGCCCTGCTGGCCACAGGCACCCGGCTGGCGCTGGCTCTGCGTGATTCACGCGAGGCCGGGAACCTGCTCCAGTTGACCCGGACCGACGATCTGACCGGGCTGCCCAACCGACGCGCCGTGCTGCAGTCCCTGGATGACGGTATTGCGGCCGATCAAGCGATGGGTCTCATGCTGCTCGGCCTCGACGGCTTCAAGGAGATCAACGACACCCTGGGGCACAGCGCAGGTGACACCGTTCTTGAACTGGTCGCCCTGCGCATCCGCGAGTCGCTGACGCCCAGCGCCGTCCTGGCTCGTATCGGAGGTGACGAGTTCGCGATCCTCCTGGACGAGGACGACGAGCTCGACCTGATGGAACGCGCACAGGCAGTCCGCGAGATGCTGATGGCGCCGGCGAATGTCGACGGGATGAATCTGGCCATGCGTGCATCCATCGGGATAACGATCCGTGAGCCCGGTGACGAACGAGCCGCGGACATGCTCAGGCGCGCCGATGTCGCGCTGCATGAGGCCAAGATCGCGCACTCCGGGGCCGAGCTTTATGACCCGCAGCACGACGAGTTCTCCCGTCAGCGCCTGCGGATGGGGGAGGAGCTTCGTCGAGCCCTGCGCAAAGGTCACATCGTGACGTGGTACCAGCCGAAGGTCGATGCTGCCACGCAGTTGGTCACCGGTGTGGAGGCGCTGGTGCGGTGGGAGCATCCCCAACGCGGCGTTCTAGCGCCGATTGAGTTCCTGCCGGTGGCGCGACGGGCCGGTCTGATGGGGGAGCTCTCGGAGATCGTGGCACGCCAGGCCGTGGCCGACGCTCAGCGGTGGTTGCGTTCCGGGCTGAACCTCAATGTCGCCTTCAACCTGGCGCCACCGGAACTGCTGGGCGGCACCCTGCTCCCGATCCTCTACGACGCGATCGCCGAGGCTGACATCCCGGCATACGCCATGACGGTGGAGGTGACCGAGGACACCTTCCTCGCCAATCCGGAGCGCGCGCGCGAGATCCTGACCGAGGTGCGCGGTCACGGCCTCAAGATCTCGATCGACGACTACGGATCCGGGTTCTCGTCGCTCGCCTACCTTCGTGACCTGCCCTTGACGGAATTGAAGATGGATCGCTCCTTCGTTTCCACCGTGTGCACGGACTCCCGCAGCCGCCTGATCGTCGCGTCCACCATCGACATGGCTCACGCACTGGACCTGCGGGTTGTCGCCGAGGGCGTCGACAGCGCCGCCGTCACCGCTGAGGTGGTGGCCATGGGCGTTGACCTGCTTCAGGGTTACCACGTCTCTCCGCCGATACCTGCCGATCGCGTGGACGCCTGGGTGCGGACGTGGAACGAGCAGTCGGAGATCTCCGGCCCTTTGCTTGGACGGGATTACCGGCGTGACTCTTCGGCCTCCTGATCGAGGTCCCGGGTGGCACCGTGCTAGGCAGCCGTCTCCGGGGCGTACTTCTGACCGGATGACACGAGGGTGAGTCGAGGGCGCAGTTCGAAGGTGGAGTCATCCGGAACCTGGACGCCGTCGAGTCCGATGCCTAGCGTGATCAGGCGGTGGGCGTCCGGGTTGGCATGGCGCTGAGCGTCGGCGACGCCCGCCCAATGCCCGAAGGCCGGAGTGCTCGACTTGGAGCCGAGGTAGGGCGCCGGTCGCGTACCGGGGAGTGTCGAGACGTGATACCCGGCCGCGGACAGCAGGCGGTAGACCCCGGCATCGAGGATCGCGGTGGCCGTCGCCACCCGATTGATCCGCATCGCCTTGATGAGGCCGTGGTACATCGCCAGTCCCACCATCAGCTTGCCGCCGCGGTAGTCCCGGCGAACCCCCAGTGTCGCGATGTCCCACGTGCGCGTGATGTCGATCCGAGCCGCACGCGCCGCTCGGAGACCGTCGATGCCCCACGGCTCGCGGCCGATGTCGTTCAGGGTCTTCAGCCCGGAGGCACCTGGTGTGATCAGCCGACAGGCTCCAACGACCTCGCCCGATTTGTCGGAGACCGCAACAAAGACTGACTGGTCATTGTATGGTCCGTACTCCTCTTCGAGCTGGTTGCTGGTGTTGCCGAAGGCCTGGAGGAAGACGCGCTCCTCGCACTGGCGGGCGGATTCGAGGAGTTCACCGCGGACATCGAAGTGCAGGCTCAGCGGTTCGTTCATGGCAGTTCCTCCCAGTTCTCGGCCGACGAAGGACGGCTCGATTCGAACGGTAGGTGCGGGAGGAACCGTTGGAGGGACTGAGAAAATCGTGCTTTGATCGATCAAATTGGATGCGCGAAGGTCGGCATTCGTTTGCAGTGCCGGGTTGATGCGACGGGCCTAGCGGAACCTCAGAACTCCCGGTACGACACTTCCGATGCATTGAAGAAGCGCTGCGTGAATTCCACCGCGCGCTGGGCGGAGAAGGCCTTGCACGTGTAGATGTCCACGCTGAAGAACAGTCGTGGCTGATCCCACGCGTAGAAATGTGCGCCTGAGGTCTCCCAGTGAATCCATCCGGCCCAGCCATAGGTGGGGGACTCGTGGGTGACGGGACGAACCAGCGTGGTCATGTCCACGACGACGGAAAGTTCGGTCAGGTAGTCCTCGATCTGCTCGGCGGAAATGGGAGCATCAACGAGCCCCTCGACGACGAGTCGCTGCCGGAGGATCTCCGGGGCGAGGTCGATCATTCCGTTCGAGTGCAGGACGGGCATGTCTGTGGACATGGAGTAACTCCGTTCCGCGACAGGTGGGCGCCTAAGCCGGGCCGCACCCGAGGGCAGCCTGATTGATACGCCTCAAGACTAGGCGCGGCCCAGGCGGGATGCCCATTGGAGAACGAAGCACGGCTGTGTCTTCCGTTACACCGGGCTCGCCGCGATCGTGCGGGTTTGGGGCCGGGGGGAGCACCGGGCGGTTTAGGGTGGCGCCGTCAGGTGAAGTCTTCGTTGCGTGGCTTTCAGAGGGATACCGAGCGCGCGAGAGGAGTGGGACGGATGGACTCTTCCGAGCGGGCCAACCCGGATTCCGCTCAGGGGGACGTGTTGATCCGCGTTCTCGTGGTGGACGACCATCGCACCTTCGCCGAACTGCTGGCGCGGGCTCTGGATGCCGAGCCGGACTTGGAGTGCGTCGGGCGAGCTCATACTTCGGGAGATGCGGTCCGCGCGGTTCGCGAGCACAGCCCCGATCTGGTGCTGATGGATCTGCAACTGCCCGACCGGGACGGCATCTCCACGACCGAGGACCTGGTGGACGAGTTCCCCGAGTTGAAGGTTCTGATCCTGACCGCCCACGCCGGTCCGACGGAGATGGCGCGGGCAGGCGCAGCCGGCGCTGTGGGCTTTCTCGCCAAGGACGGGTCACTGACCGACGTGCTCGACGCACTCCGAAGTGCGCAGTTGGGATCGTTGATCCTCCCCCCATCGGTCGTTGCCGGCTTCGGGACCAGAGAGGGCGCAGACGCGCGTCCACCGGGGGACCAGGGCATCACCCCACGTGAATTGCAGGTGCTCGGGCTCATGGGACTCGGCCACGATCCGATCTCGATCGCCAAGGAGCTCGGCATCAGCGTGCATGCCTGCCGCGGATATGTGAAGAACATCATGGCGAAACTCGACGTGCACTCCCAGCTCGAGGCGGTCTTTGTCGCGTCCCGTTCGGGCCTGATCTCCTACGGCGAACCTCGGTGAACGAGGAGACCCTCGACAACGAGACCAACCCGGCCGAAGGTCCGAATCGAGCCGTCCGTCGCGCCGTCAGGTGGTACCTGCTGGGGAGCATCGCCGCCTTGGCACTGGTGTCCGTGGGGGTGATCGTCGTTAGCGGGATCGTCGTGCGGGAGGAGCTGCTGCGAGATTCCCAGCGAACCGCCCAGGCGGTGGCCCGCTCGATCATCACGCCGTTGGCCAATCAGGCCCTCCATGACGGTGACCCGGAGGCAATGGCTGCTCTCGAAACCGCCATGGAGCTGCGATCGCGCGATGGTTCGCTCCTGAACGTGAAGGTGTGGCAGGACGGCGGCGACGGCAATGGGGTCATCCTGCACGCGGATGAGCCGGCATTGATGGGGATGACCTTCCCGATGGAACCGCACGTGTACGAGCTGTTCGGGACGACGGGCACAGTTTCCACCATCTCCAGCCTGCAGCGGGACGAGAACGCCTTCCAGAGATCGTCCGGCGAACTGGTCGAGGTCTATACCGGCGTCATCGACGACGCCGGCGTACCGCTGCTCTTCGAGGCCTACATCCCGACCGATCGACTGCGGGAGGACTCGCAGGAACTGGTCGGCAACCTTCTGCCACTCACGATCGGTGCCCTGATCCTGCTCACCCTCGCAACGTTGCCGTTGGCCGTGTCCCTCGCGCGGCGGGTGGATCGTGCTCAGCAGGAGCGAGGCCGGCTGCTGCGCAATGCGGTGGACTCATCCGACCTCGAACGACGCCGAATCGCACAGGACCTGCATGACGGCGTCATCCAGGATCTCGCCGGCGTCGGCTACTCGCTTTCGTCCCTGTCGCGGCAGCTGCCAGCTGACGCAGACGTGCGCGGTCAGGTCGACAATGCGGCGCGCATCGTGCGTGCTGATGTTGCCTCACTGCGCACCCTCATGGCCGACATCCACCCGCCGGATCTCGACCACCGCGGTCTCGCCGAATCGGTCCGTGACCTGCTTCAGCACAGCCCCCTGGACACCCTGGATGTGACGTATGAGGTCGACCACCCGTTGACGCCGTCTCCGACGTCTGGCCGTCTTGCCTTCCGCGTCGTGCGCGAATCCCTCCGCAACGTGGTCAAGCACGCCGATGCAACCACTGTGATTGTGCGGCTGTCCCAGGAGGACAACACGCTCACGGTGGAGGTCGCCGACGATGGGGTCGGCTTCGACACCGAGCGTGAGCGAGTCGACGGGCACCTCGGGCTGCGCCTGATGCAGGAGACCGTCGCGGACGCGGGCGGATCGGTGGTGATCACCTCGGAGGTCGGCACCGGCACCCGAGTGATCGGGCATCTACCCCTGTGATCGATCCGGTGCGGCCGCACCCCTTTTGGCGTGGCGAAATGGGGGAAGCAGTACCCTGAACGTGAGAATCGGCGATCGGAGGGGACCCCATGAGTGAGACACAGACCTGCACAAATCCGAAGTGCACGTGCTCGCCTTGCACCTGCGTCGACTGCACCTGCAGCGACACTGACTGAAGGCAACGTCAACTGACGAAGTTGACGAAGTGAACACTGAGTGAGGGCCCGACCTGACGGTCGGGCCCTCACTTCTTCGACCTCACTTCGGGCCGACCCCGTTCATTAGGCTGCTCGCAGTCGGGATCCTGGCGGTGCCCAGGGTCCATTGGTTGGGGGAAGTGGAGATGATGGTGAACACCGTGACCTGGGGGGCGTTTGCGGACGACTCGATGACACCGAGCCCCGGTGCATCGATGACCGGCGACATGACCGGTGACATGGCCGGATCGGCTGGGGCGAGTCCCATGCCCTCGGGTGGGATGGACGGCGACATGATGGCCATGTCAGGGCCGGATCTGTTGCCCCCGGCCGTCACGTGGATCTGGCTGATCGCCTTGACGGCCGTCCTGGTCTTCCACGGCTTGCACGCACTTCGAGCGAGCGGCCAGCATCGGTGGTTCCACGCCAGCCACGTCCTGATGCTGGTCAGCATGCTCTACATGTATGCGTCGATGGAGTTCAAGTGGACGTGGCTTCCCGCGAGCCTGCAGGCGTGGGTCTTCGGCCTGTCGACTGCGGCGATCCTGGTCTGGATGGTCTATCGCTTCGTGCAGCGAAGGCCGTTCAGCTACGTGTGGATCCTGGCACTGATCATGCAGGCCGCGATGATCTACATGTGGCTGCCGAACTGGATCGCCGTGCTCACGTGGATTCTGGTCGTCTACTACGCGCTTGAGACCCTGGCTTGGCTCTTCGGGCTGATCAATGACACCAAGGGTTCTGGAGGTGTGGGACCAGGCGATCGGTCGTCCTTCGTTCCGATTGCCCACGCCACGGTGCTGGGCAACGTAAGCATGGCGATCTGCGCTGCCAGCATGGGCTACATGTTCGCCGCGATGCAGTTGATGCGCTAGCGGGTCATGGGCGACTGCGCCTGGGTGACCGGAAGCCCCGGCCACCCAGGCGGCGGTTCACGCCAGATCGAACCGGTCCAGCATCATGACCTTGTCCCACG
Source organism: uncultured bacterium (assembly GCA_963700745.1). Lineage (GTDB taxonomy): Bacteria > Actinomycetota > Actinomycetes > S36-B12 > S36-B12 > UBA10649. The sequence continues at coordinate 250,360 of CAVOYT010000001.1, forward strand.
CGGCGACGAAGTCGCGCACGAACTTCTCCTTCGCGTCGTCACTCGCGTAGACCTCGGCGAGGGCCCGCAGTTGCGAGTTCGAGCCGATCACGAGATCGACGCGGCTCGCAGTCCACTTCGGCTCGCCCGTCGTGCGGTCACGGCCCTCGAAGACGGCCTCGTCCTCGTCCACCGGCGTCCACTCCGTGCCCATGTCGAGCACGTTGACGAAGAAGTCGTTCGTCAGGGTCCCAGGCTGCTGGGTGAAGACACCGAGCGCGGACTGCCCCACGTTCGCGTTCAGGGCGCGCATCCCGCCGACCAGCACCGTCATCTCCGGGGCGGTGAGGGTCAGCAGCGCGGCCCGCTCGACGAGCAGGTGCTCGGCGGGGATCTCGTGGCCCTTCGCGAGGTAGTTGCGGAAGCCGTCGAACGTCGGTTCCAGAACGGCGAAGGCCTCCACGTCGGTCTGGTCCGCAGCGGCGTCCGTTCGTCCCGGGGTGAACGGGACCTGAACATCGAAGCCCGCATCCTTGGCGGCCTTCTCCACCGCGGCGCAGCCGCCGAGCACGATGAGATCAGCGAGCGAGACCTTCTTGTCACCGGCCTGGGTCGCGTTGAACTCCTCCTGGATGCCGGTCAGCGTCTGCAGGACACCGGCTAGCTCAGCCGGGTTGTTGACCGCCCACGCCACCTGCGGCTCCAGGCGGATGCGCGCCCCATTGGCGCCACCGCGCTTGTCGGTGCCGCGGAAGGTGGCGGCCGACGCCCAGGCGGTCGAGACCAGCTGGGAGACCGAAAGCCCCGACGCCAGCAGCTTCTCCTTGAGGGAAGACGCGTCCTGCGCGTCGATCAACGCATGATCGACCGCGGGAATCGGGTCCTGCCAGATGAGCTCCTCCGCCGGAACCTCCGGACCGAGGTACCGGGCCTTGGGTCCCATGTCGCGGTGCGTGAGCTTGAACCATGCCCGCGCGAAGGCATCGGCGAACGCGTCGGGGTTGGCGAGGAAGCCGCGCGCGATGGGCTCGTAGATCGGGTCGAAGCGGAGGGCGAGGTCCGCCGTGGTCATGACCGGTGCATGCCGCTTCGAGGGGTCGTGGGGATCGGGCACGGCATCCGCCGCGGCCCCATCCTTGGGTATCCATTGCTGGGCGCCGGCAGGACTCTTCGTCAGCTCCCACTCGTAGCCGAAGAGGGTCTCGAGGTAGCTGTTGTCCCACGTGATGGGCGTGGGGTTCCACGCACCCTCGAGGCCGCTGCCGATGGTGTAGTCGCCGGTGCCCGTGCCGAAGGAGTTCTTCCACCCCAGACCCATCTGCTGCAGGGGGGCCGCCTCGGGCTCGGGTCCGACGTACTTGTTGGGATCGCCAGCGCCGTGCGTCTTGCCGAACGTGTGGCCACCAGCCACCAACGCCACCGTCTCCTCATCGTTCATGGCCATGCGTGCGAAGGTCTCGCGGATGTCCCGCGCCGACGCCATCGGATCCGGATTGCCGTTGGGACCCTCGGGGTTCACGTAGATCAGGCCCATCTGAACTGCCGCGAGCGGGTTCTCCAGATCACGCTCACCGGAGTAGCGCTCGTCGCCCAGCCACTCGGCCTCGGCGCCCCAATAGGTCTCGTCCGGCTCCCAGACGTCCGCACGCCCGCCGCCGAAGCCGAAGGTATCGAAGCCCATCGACTCCAGTGCGACGTTGCCGGTCAGGATCATGAGGTCTGCCCAGGAGAGCTTGTCGCCGTACTTCTGCTTGATCGGCCAGAGCAGTCGACGGGCCTTGTCGAGGTTGACGTTGTCGGGCCAGCTGTTGAGCGGGGCGAAACGCTGCATTCCTGCGCCACCGCCACCGCGGCCGTCGATGGTCCGGTACGTGCCCGCGCTGTGCCACGCCATGCGGATGAACATGGGCCCGTAGTGGCCGTAGTCGGCCGGCCACCAGTCCTGCGAATCCGTCATCAACACACGGAGGTCCTGCTTCACCGCATCGAGGTCGAGCGACGTGAACGCCTCGGCGTAGTCGAAGTCCCCACCCATGGGGTCGGCCGCGGGCGGGTTCGGGTGCAGCCGCTTCAGGTTCAGCTGGTTGGGCCACCAGTCGCGGTTCTGCACTCCTGCGCTGCCCTGCCCATGCATGACCGGGCACTTGCTCTCGTCGTCCATCGTGACCTCTCCTGTGGTTGGGGCCTGGCTGTCAGGCGGGGGAGTGCGTTTCGGTGCGCGCGGGGGCCTGTCCTCGGTGCCGGCGGAGCCCTCCGCCAGGCATTCCTGGCATCGGCCCCAGTAGACGACCTCGGCCTCGTCGATCTCGTAGCCCATGTCGTCGGACGCCGTGAGGCAGGGCGCGGAGCCGACCGCGCAGTCGACGTCGACCAGACGGCCGCAGCTGCGGCAGATCAGGTGGTGGTGGTTGTCATTGACCCGATCCTCGAACCGGGCCGGTGACCCGACGGGCTGGATGCGCCGAATGAGTCCCGCATCCGCGAGGACGCCGAGGGCGTCGTACACGGACTGCCGCGAGATGGCGCCGATCTCGGCCCGGGCGACCGTAGCGACGCCATCGGCCGCGATGTGCGGCTGCGCCGAGACGGCGCGCAGCACGGCCAACCGCTGAGCGGTCACCTGAACCCCGTGCTGTCGAAGGAGATCGGCCGGATCGATGGGCACCCGCTTAGACTACATCAAAACTTGGACTCAGTCAGGGGCTGATCGCGGCAGCGCTCCGAGCGTCCCCGTCGACCCCCAGGTGCACGCGGACCCCGAGCTTGGTCAGCATGTTCAACATGGGTTCGCCCATGTGCCCGGCAGCGACAGTGGTGACGGCGTTGTCCTGGATGAACTGGGCAACCCGCGCATGGTGGCTGCCCGGGGTACCCATGTCGTGGGACACATCCCAGTTCACTGACTCCGTTCGCCAGTTGCTGATCTGCCCATCTTCGACGGTGGCGAGGGCGACAATGGGCGCCTTGCCCCAGCTGTGGGCGACCTGCCCGTCGGCGGTGACGGGGAGGCAGACGATCTCGGTGGTCATGGCGGTCCTTTCGTCGTGATGGCTGCCTGCGGTGCGGGGCAGACAGCCACCACGGTCGTGGGCTACTTGCTGATGGCGGCGTAGACAGCTTCCTCTGTGACGTCCTTCGTGCAGAAGAACCAGTCGACGCACGTCACGCCTTCGTCCTTGCCGTCCATGCGGTCCTTGGCGGTGCCGCACGAGCCAGCTGGCGGGACGATGACGGCGTCGCCGGGGCGCCAGTCCGCGGGCGTGGCGATGTCCAGTGCGTCGGCGGTCTGAAGTGCGACGATCACGCGCTTGAGCTCGTCGAAGTTGCGGCCCAGGCTCAGCGGGTAGTAGATGATCGTCCGGATGATCCCCTTGGGATCGACCACGAACACGGCTCGCACGGCCTTCGTGCTGTCCTCGCCGGGCATGATCATTCCGTACTTGCCGGCGATCTCCATGGTGATGTCCTCGATGAGGGGGAAGTTCACCTCGACGTCCTTCATTCCCTTGAACTCGATCGTGTCCTTGATGGTGCGCAGCCATGCGATGTGGCTGTACAGGCCATCGATCGACAGTCCCACGAGCTTGGTGTTCAAGGCGGCGAAGTCATCTTCCATCGTGGCGAAGGTCATGAACTCCGTCGTGCAAACGGGGGTGAAGTCGGCCGGGTGGCTGAAGAAGATCACCCAGTGGCCCTTGAAGTCTCCGGGAAACGAGATTGGGCCTTGCGTGGTGACCGCCGTGAAGGCTGGCGCGGCGTCGCCGATGCGTGGCATCGACGTGGCGGTGGCGATGGCAGGCTCAGTCATGGTTGTTTCCTTTCGGGGGTGGGTGCGCGCCCTTCGCGCGCGGAATCCTGGCAATCAGGGCAGACGCCCCAGAAGACGATCTCCGCCTCTTCCAATGCGAAACCGTGAGTCTGCGGGGGAACCAGACAGGTTTCGGCGTCGTGTTCGCAGTCGAGGTCGACGACGCGACCGCAGGGTCGGCAGACCAGGTGGTGATGGTTGTCCGCGCGCTTCAGCTCGTAGAGAGCGGCGCTGCCTGCTGGTTCGATCCGGTGCACGAGTCCCGCGGCCGTCAAGTCGGAGAGGACGTTGTAGACCGCCTGGCTCGACACGGTTCCCGTGCGTTCCCGGATTCCGGCGGCCACGGTCTCAGCGGGGATGTGGCTGACCTCTGCCAGGACCTGCAGGGCGGCGATCCGCGGACCGGTGACCCGTAGTCCGTGGTCGCGGAGGTCCGCGGCGGCAGTCATCTCCATATCTGGAGATTAACACTTAATGGAAATACTCTAGAATACTGGGTTGCACAGGCAGAGGTTCGCAGTCTCGGTGTGGCTAATACCCCGTGGGGTATTCTCGGGTCCAGGAGGTCGGATGTCTCGGGCAGGAGCAGTGCTACCCCTCACCGTCACGCATCCGGAACTGGCGGACCAGATCCTGCCGCCCTTCGATCCTGAGCTCCTCACCGAGGACAGTGAGGACGTCGTCGTGTGGTGCGGCCCCCTCGACCACGTCTGGCGCTCGAGTGTTGTCGATCGCATCCAGGGCAGAGGCTGCCCGGTCTGCTCGGCCCTGCGGGCACCGTCACAGGGCCGATCGCTGGCCCAGGTGGACCCCGGCGTAGCAGCGGATGCCGATGGCTGGGATCCCGATCAGGTCAGCGCCGGCTCGCGGGTGGAGATGCCGTGGCGCTGCCCGGACTGCGGAACGCGATGGATCGCGGAGATTCGCGCGCGCGTACACGGCCATCGACCGTGTCCTACCTGCAGCAGGTCCGAGAGGCCACCACTGTCGGTCACGCACCCTGAGCTCGCTGCGCAGATGATGGCCCCCTTCGACCCGGACGAGTTCACCCACGGGAGCAAGGCCAAGGTCCGGTGGCGTGGACCCATCGGACATGAGTGGGAGGCCACGATCGCGAATCGCGTGAAGGGCTCTGGGTGTCCGGTCTGTTCTCACGGCGCAGGCGGTCGTGCTCGTCGCACTCCCGAACCGGGCGCGAGCCTGGCAGATCTCTACCCCACGGTGGCCGCCGAAGCCCTCGGTTGGGACCCGACCCTCTATCGCGCCAAGTCCAGTGCTCGGCTGCCATGGCGATGCTCGACGTGCGCGCACGAATGGAACGCCACGATCTATGCGAGAACTCAGCGGACCGGTTGCCCGGCTTGCGCGCGCGAACGTCGGCGCACCAAGCAGTAGGAGTGATCTGCCGGCTGCGGGAGTGAACCCGTACACCAGCAGGTACAGGGAGCGACCAAAAACCCTTGGCAGTATTAGAGTTTTCGCTATCGCATTGTGACGCAACAGACACCGAAAGTATCGCTGCGCGGGACCTCTGGCACGGCAATGGGGATACGCAGGGGGGTATTTTCGAAATGTGATGAAGCAGCCCCGCGAGACAGTGCCGAGCACCTACGCGCACACGTCCGCACCATCACGCCGATAGACCCAACTGATGGCGACACCTTCGCCGGCGTCGCCCCCGAAGAAGGAGCGGCTATGACCGTTGCGATGGAAGAACTCAAGGAACTCAAGGCCGATCTCGTCGTGGATGCACGCGGGACATCGTGCCCCGGCCCCATCCTCGCGGCGAAGAAGGCCGTCGGCGGCTGCCCGGTCGGTGGCGTCATGGAAGTGATGGCCACGGACTCGGGAACCCTCAAGGACATCCCGGCGTGGTCGAAGAAGATGGGTCACGAGTACCTGGGGTCGTTCGACGACGCCGGATACCTTCGCCTGTTCCTGAGGAAGACCAAGTAGGCGTCATGTCAACGGACGTCATGGCCCAGGTCGGCTTCAAGCCGAGGATCCTGGTCTTCTCAACTCACAACATCTCGGACCCTGGCATCGACCTGGCCGGCAGCAGGCACATGCACTACCCGGCCCCGGTCTCGACGATCGCGGTCCCGTGCAGCAGCGGCCTGAAGCCCAGCTGGATCGTGCACGCGCTCAAGGCGGGGATCGACGGTGTGTTCATCGCTTCCGACGGCGAGGAGTGCGCGTACCTCCTGGACTGTTCCGAGCGCACGGCACGCATAGCCGAGCGGGCGCAGGAACTGATGCGCCTCAACGGGATCGATCCGCAACGACTCAAGATGGCGGCCGTCTGCTCGGTGTGCGCCGAATCCTTCGTCAAGTACATGACGGAGTTCTCCGAGGTGCTCGTCGGCCTCGGTCCTGTCGGGGCCGTCGCGGCCTAGACAGCACGACACAGGAGGCACGAAACCGTGGATACCACGAACAAGACCATCATCGTGTTCAGCGGCGACTTCGACCGCGTCTTTGCGGCGTTCATCATCGCCAACGGCGCGGCGGCCATGGGCGACGACGTCACCATGTTCTTCACCTTCTGGGGCCTCAATGCGCTGCGCAAGCCGCGCAAGCAGGCGACCAGCGGGAAGAGCCCCTTGCAGAAGGCCTTCGCGGCGATGATGCCGCGCGGTGCCGACAAGCTCAGGCTCTCGAGCATGAACTTCGGTGGCGCGGGACCGCGGATGTTCAAGCGGGTCATGAAGCAGAACAACGTGATGGCCCTCGAGGAACTGATGGATACGGCCCGTGAGCAGGGCATTCGATTCGTCGTTTGCACGATGTCGATGGACGTCATGGGGCTGAAGGAAGAGGAGCTCATCGACGGACTCGAGTTCGGGGGCGTGGCCAGCTACCTCGGCGACGCCGACGAGGCGAACGTCAACCTGTTCGTCTAGCAGCACGGCGGGCGACAGCGTTCGCTCGGAAGGCATTCGGAACTGGAGTGGGACATGAAGTACGACGTGATGATCGTCGGAAGCGGGATCGCCGGGATGGAGTCGGCGATCAAGCTCGGTGACATGGGCTACCAGGTCCTCCTGGTTGAGAAGGAATCCAGCGTCGGCGGGCGGATGATCCTGCTCAGCAAGGTGTTCCCCACGCTGGACTGCGCCAGCTGCATCTCGGGACCGAAGATGTCGTCGACCATCAATCACCCGAACATCACCACGATGACATACAGCGAGGTCGAGACTATCCGGCGTGAGGCGGACGGCACGTTCAACGCCACCGTAAAGGAGAAGGCCCGGTACATCGACTGGAACACCTGCACCGGCTGCCAGGACTGCGAACGCGCCTGCACCGTCGCCGTTCCTGACCAGTTCAATGCCGGCCTCGTCCCGCGTCATGCGGCCTACATCGCGTTCCCTCAGGCAGTTCCGAAGAAGGCCGTCATCGAGCGAGCCGGCACCTCTCCGTGCATCGACTCCTGCCCCGCCGGGATCAAGGCGCACGGCTACGTCTCCTTGATCCGCAGCGGAATGTACGAAGAGGCATTCCAACTCGTCCTCGATGCCACCCCGCTCGTCGGAACGCTCGGGCGTGCCTGCTACGCGCCCTGCGAGTCCGACTGCACGCGCGCCAAGCTCGAGGGCCCGATCCCGATCCGGCGGCTCAAGAGATTCGTGGCGGACCAGCACTACGCGCAGAAGGACGGCCCCGGGATCGAGGTCGCCGAGCCGAACGGCAAGAGCGTGGCGATCGTCGGGTCGGGTCCGGCAGGGCTCACCGCGGCCTGGCAGCTTGCTCGGTCGGGCTATCAGGTCAAGATCTTCGAGGCAGCGGACCGCCCAGGCGGTTTCCTCCGCCACGCGATCCCCGCCTACCGACTTCCCCACGACGTCGTGGAACAGGACATCGCCAACGTGACGGCGATCGGCGTTCAGATCGTCACCGGCCATCCGATCACCGACCTCGAGAGCCTCAAGGACGAAGGCTATGACGCCGTTCTCGTCGCGACGGGAACGCCGCGGTCCATGGCCCTCGGAGTCCCGGGGGAGGACGCCGAGGGCGTCTTCACCGGCCTCGACTTCCTGCGCAAGGTCAGTCACGACGAGCTGCCGGACCTGACGGGCAAGACCATCGTGGTCGTGGGCGGCGGCAACGTCGCCATGGACGCCGCGCGGACGGCTCGTCGCCTAGGTTCTCGCGAGGTCCGTGTGGCCTACCGTCGCGGGCGCGACGAGATGCCCGCGCATTCAGCGGAGATCGACGAGGCCGAGCTCGAGGGAGTGCAGTTCGACTTCCTGGTCGCCCCCGTGGACGTCGCCAGCGACGAGAGCGGGGCCGTCACCGGACTCCGGTGCCAGCGCATGCAACTTGGCGAAGCGGATGCCTCAGGGCGTCGTCGCCCGGAGCCGATTCCCGGCAGCGAGTACGTGATCCCGTGCGAGGCCATCGTCTCTGCGATCGGCATGGAGCCGGACGACCGTCCCTTCGGAACCGTCACGGGGATCGCCCGCGGGCATCGCATCAAAGTGGACCCCATCACGCTGCAGAGCGACCACCCCTACCTGTTCGCTGCCGGCGACGTCGAGTCTGGCGCCACCGACATCACGCGAGCGATCGGACATGGTCGACGCGCCGCCTACATGATCGACAACTGGCTGAATGAGCGCCCGCTCGATGGCTTCCCGCTCTTCGACGACCCGCTAGGCGTGGTGGATCGCGACGAGGTCCTTGCCCGACAGCAGATCCACACTCATCGCGGACCCGTACGGGCCAACAGCGTCCACTCCAGCCACCCGAGCGACTTCGCCGAGATCGAGCCGCCGCTGACTGAGGAAGAAGCACTCTTCGGCGCCGGCGGCTGCCTCGACTGCGGTGTGTGCTCCGAGTGCCAGGAGTGTGTCAACGCGTGCCCCGCAGACTCGATCAAACTCGATGCGAAGGACGTCCTGCACGAATTCGAGGTGGGCGCGGTCGTCATCTCGACGGGGCACAAGCTCTTCGCCGCCGACCTGAAGCCCGAGTACGGATTCGGCCGCTTCCCCAACGTCATCACCGGAATGCAGATGGACAGACTGCTCGCGCCCACCCGTCCGTTCAACACGATCCTGCGGCCTGGTGACGGCAAGGTGCCCGATCGGATCGCCTACGTCTCCTGCACGGGATCGAGGGACGAGACGACCGGGAACCCGCTCTGCTCGAAGTTCTGCTGCATGTACTCCATCAAGCAGAACCAGCTCATCATGGGCTCCCTGCCGTTGGCTGACGTCACCATGCACTACATGGACATGCGCGCCGCAGGCAAGCGGTATGACGAGTTCTACGAGCAGGCGAAGGACATGGGCGCCACCTACATCAAGGGACGGGTCGCCAAGATCACCCAGAAGGAGAACGGCGACCTCATCCTTCGATACGAGGACATCGAGAACGGCGGCGAGATCATCGAGGCGGAGTACGACCTCGTCGTGCTGGCCGTCGGCATCCAGCCGAACCGCGAGGTGGAGAAGCTCTTCGGTGGCGAACCGCTCGGCCTGGACGAGTACTACTACGTGGCAGAGCCCCGGGCCGAGATCGACCCGGGCGCGACGGACATCCCAGGCGTGTTCGTTGCCGGCACGGCGGCCGGGGCGAAGGACATCGTCGATTCGATCATGCACGCAGGAGCAGCGGTCGCCCAAGTCGCGGCCCACCTGACCAAGGCTGAGGTCACGGAGGTGGTGCCGGTATGAGTGAGGAGCTCCAAGGCATCGCGGCGCCTGAAGTCGAAGTCAACGCGGAACGTCGCATTGGTGTGTACATCTGTCACTGCGGAGGCAACATCTCCGACTATGTCGACGTGGCGGCAGTCCGGGACGCCCTCAAGGACGATCCGGGTGTGGTGGTATCAGAGACCACGATGTTCGCCTGCTCAGACGGCACGCAGCACGACATGATCAATGACATCCACGCGCAGGGCCTCGACGGCCTTGTGGTGGCGTCCTGCTCGCCCAAGCTCCACCAAGTCACGTTCCGCGGAGTGGCGAAGCGGGCCGACATGAACCCCTACGCCTACACGCAGGTCAACATCCGCGAGCAGGACTCATGGGTGCACGGGGACGACCCGGTCGGTGCCACTGAGAAGGCCATCGGGCTGGTACGCGCGGGCATCGCGAAGACGCGCAACTCCACCGACCTCGAGCCGCTCGTCGTCGAGACGACATCGGCGACAATGGTCGTCGGTGCCGGCATCGCTGGACTGCGGGCTGCCATCGGCCTTGCGGACGTGGGTCTGCACGTGTACCTCGTCGAGCGGGAACCGGCCATGGGCGGCTGGGTGGGCACCTTCGGCGCCACGTTCCCCAGCGATCAGGTGGGTCGTGACCAGATCGAGCGTCTGGTTGACGAGGTCGCCAAGCGGCCGGCCATCACGGTCTTCACCAACGCCGAGCTGGTGGGCAAGTCGGGAAGCTTCGGCAACTACGTGGCCGAACTCCGGCTGAACGGAGACACGCCGGAGACCATCCGGGCCACTGTCGGATCCATCATCATCGCCACGGGGTTCGACACCTACGAGCCGGAAGCGGGCGAGTTCGGCTACGGGATAGACGGCGTGGTCACTCTGCCGGAGTTCAAGGCCATGGTGGACCAGGCGCAAGGTCCGCTCACCGTCAGCGGCAGGCCCGTGCGAACGGTCGCGTACATCTACTGCGTCGGCAGCCGCCAGCCTGCGGGAGGCAACGAGTACTGCTCGAAGTTCTGCTGTGCGGCGTCGTGCCACACGTCCATCCAGGTAGCGGGGCTTGACCCGTCCATCCATCAGTACCACTTGAATCGCGACATCCGGACCTATGGGAAGTACGAGCTCCTGTACACGCAGGCACGTGAGCAGGGTGCGGTGTTCATGCGCTACCCGGATGACACGCCACCCACGGTCGAGCTGACTGAGCAGGGCAAGCTCAGCGTGACCACCATCGACGCGCTCACGCAGAACGAGGAGCTCACGATCCCTGCGGATCTCGTGGTCCTCGTCACCGGCATGGTTCCTCGAGCGAATGACGGCCTCACGGGACTGCTGAAGCTTCCCATCGGCGACGACGGGTTCTACAACGAGATCCACCCGAAGCTGCGTCCGGTCGAGACGGTGGTGGACGGTGTGATGATCGCTGGCACCTGCCAGGGGCCCAAGACCTCCTCCGAGGCCGTCGGCTCCGGACTGGCTGCCGTTGCGCAGAGCGCCGCCATTCTGAAGAAGGGGGTCGCGGAACTCGACCCGCTGGTGGCCATCGTCACCGAGGCAGCATGCACCGGCTGCGCGGAGTGCCTGTCCGCCTGTCCCTATGACGCCATCGAGCAGTCGATGTGCGATGGCCGGAACGTGGCGTTGATCGTGCCGAGTGTGTGCAAGGGCTGCGGTGGGTGTGTCCCGGTCTGCCCCGAGGACGCCATCGATCTCCTCGGGTACACCGATATGCAGATGCGGGCCATGATCGACGGCCTCGTGGAGGTGGGAGTCTCATGAGCACTGTCACTAAGGACCTTGGTCCGATGCTGCGAGAACCGCGGGAAGTGATCCGCGAGGAGCCGCTGATGCATCGGCCGATCAGGGAGGCCCTGGCGGACGGTCCCCTGACCATCCCCCAGATCGCGGAGCGAATCGGCTTCCCCGAAGAGGAGACCGTCTACTGGGTCATGGGAATGCGCCGCTACGGCCATCTCGTCGAACTCGAGGACGCCGACGACGACGGCTACTTCCCCTACCGAGCACTGGACAGGGAGATGGAGTCATGAGCAAGGTCATCGACACCGAGATGCTGGGCGACATGAAGCGCTTCGGTGAGCTCGACGTCTCCGCGTGCTTCAGCTGTGGGAACTGCACGGCGATCTGCCCGCTGGCGGACAACGACGCCACGTTCCCACGCCGAATCATCCGGCTGGCCCAGGTCGGCCTGAAGGACGAACTGCTCTCCAGCAAGGAGCTGTGGACCTGCTACCACTGCGGGCTGTGCTCGGACAGCTGCCCCCAGGACGCGGATCCCGGAGAGTTCATGGCGGCGGCCCGCCGCTATGCGATCGCCAACTATGACAAGACGGGCCTCGCGCGGGTGCTGTACACCAAGCCTGTTGCCGGGACCCTCATCGCCATCGGTATCGCGATGTTCTTCGCCCTGTTCATGTACTCCGCTCGCGGGCCGCAGGACACCGAGAGCCTGGCCTTCTTCACCTTCATCCCCGACCCGGTCATCCACTGGACGGGCATCGCTGTGATGGTGCTGATGGCGGTCGCCGGTGTCGTGGGCGTCGTCTCGATGGTCCGAGCGGTCGCCCGCCGCGATGGGGTGAACCTGCGGTCCCTCGTGTCCGGACCTGGCGCCCTGGCCCGGACGGGCACGGCCCTGTGGTCGTCGATCGGAGTCGAATCGCTCGGCCAGACCCGCTATCGCCGTGATTGCAAGGACGACGAACCCGTCGAGCCCTGGTACCGGCGTCGGTGGTTCATCCACGCGATGGTGATCTGGGGCTTCCTTGGCCTCCTTGCCGCCACCCTCTTGGACTGGGGCCTGGCCCTCACCGGGATCAAGGAGACCGGTACGCCGATCCCGCTGTGGTACCCATCGCGACTGCTCGGCACCATCGCGGGGATCGCACTGGTCTACGGAGTGATCTGGTTCATGATCAATCGGGCCACCCGCTACAACCGGGCCTCCAGCGTGTCGACGGGTTCAGACTGGCTCCTGCTCATCCTCTTGCTGATCACCGGCGTCACCGGATTCGTCATCGAGGTCGCCCTGTACCTCCCGCCGACTCCGGAGTGGGGCTACTGGGTATTCCTCTTCCACGTGGCTGTGGCCATGGAACTCATGCTCCTCCTCCCGTTCACCAAGTTCGCCCATGCCATCTATCGCCCTGTCGCCCTCTTCTTCTACTCCCTTGCGGGTCGGAAGGTCCTGCAGGACGCCTAGTGCTCGCGTTTCATCAACCTCGATTGGAGTCATCATGAACGCACAGATCATCTGCATCCCGCTTAACGCGGACGGAACCATCCATGACCGCCTCGGCAAGGCCAACACCGTGGCCATCTGCAAGCTCGAAGACGGTCAGGTCTCGGACTGGACCGAGCACGTGGTCGAGTGGGACACGACCTATGGCGTCGACGTGATGGGCGTGCATCATCCGCGCATCATGAGATTCATGCAGGATCAGAAGGTTGACGCAGTCGTCGCGGACAACGTCTGCGACGTCATCCAGAGGTCCCTGCCCAACGTCGGCGTGACGGTGCACCCCGGTTTCACCGGAGATGCCCGCTCGGTGGTCGCCTCGGCGATGGCCGTTCCCGCTGCCTGACGCTGGGTCAGCAGCCCGCGACATAACTGCCCATCAACCCGCCCGAACTCGTATCGTGGCGCCGTTCGCTCAGGCTCATAGGGGTGCTCATGTCACGAACCGTCATTCTCGGTGCTGGTGTCGCCGGCCACACGGCGGCGCTTCACCTGCGCCGCATGGTCGGCAAGGAGCACGACGTCGTTGTGGTGACCCCGAATTCGAAGTGGAACTGGATCCCGTCGAACATCTGGGTCGGCGTCGGCCAGATGACCGTGCAAGCAGGTGACATTCCCGCTGGAGCCGATCTATCGGCGCAAGGGCATCGAGTTCCACCAGGCCCTGGCGACGGAACTGCACGGTGAGGGCAGCCCCGATCTGCCGCGGCCGCACGTCACCGTGCGCTATACGGACCCGGCCCGCGAGGGAGAGGTGGCCCAGCTGGAGTACGACTACCTCATCAACGCGACGGGTCCCAAGCTGAACTTCGGGGCCACGCCCGGGCTTGGGCCGGACGGTCACACGTGGTCGGTCTGCACGGCCGGCCACGCGGAGCGAGACGGCGAAGGCCTTCGACGACGTCGTCGCCAGGCTCAAGGACGGGCAGCAGCAGACGCTGCTGGTCGGGATGGGGCACGGCACGTGCACCTGCCAGGGCGCGGCCTTCGAGTACACGTTCAACGTCGAGCACGAGCTGGTCAAGGAGGGCGTCCGGGACAAGGCGGAGGTCATCTACCTCACCAACGAGTCCCAACTCGGCGACTTCGGCATGGATGGCATGAACTTCGGCCACAAGGGCGACGTCATCCCGAGCCAGTCGTTCACGGAGTCGCTGTTCCAGGAGCGCGGGGTGAAGGCCATCATGTCGGCCCACGTCGAGAACGTGGAGCCGGGTGTCGTGCACTACGAGCAAGTGGACGGCACCAAGGGCGAGCAGCCCTTCGACTTCGCCATGCTGCTGCCGCCCTTCCGCGGCGTGGATTTCGCCGCGTTCGACGCAACGGGCAATGACATCAGCGGCGAGGTGTTCGCGCCGAGCGGGTTCATGAAGGTGGACGCCGACTACAGCCCCAAGCCGTACGAGGAGTGGAAGGCCAGCGACTGGCCGAAGACGTACCAGTCGGTGAAGTACGACAACGTCTGGGCCGCCGGCATCGCGTTCGCGCCACCGCACCAGATGTCCCGCCCCCGCACCAGCCCGAACGGCACGGTGATCGCTCCTGCCCCGCCTCGCACCGGAATGCCGTCCGGCGTCATCGGTCGAGCGGTCGCCAAGACGATCGCGGAGCGCATCAAGCATGGCGGCGGCGGCAAGGTCCACACGGCTTCGATGGCGGACATGGGCGCGGCCTGCATCGCCTCGGCCGGCAAGGGCTGGCGCACAGGCACAGCAGCGGCGATGACGGTCTTCCCGATCATTCCCGACAAGGAGAAGTACGGCGAGATGGGCCGTGACACCAAGGAGACCTACGGAGAGATCGGTCTCAGCGCGCACTGGATGAAGGTGATGCTGCACTACCTGTTCATCTACAAGGCGAAGGCGCGGCCCTTCTGGTACCTGATCCCCGAGTAGCGACCACTGGCGAACGAGAGGCGACCCTTGAGCAACCTGAGTACGTTCCCGGAGGCACCAGTCCCCACTGACGGTGAGTTGCGGGCGCGGAAGAACGTGTTCATCCAGAGTTGGCGATTCGCCCTGCTCAACGTGAAGATGATCGTGATGGTGACGAAGGGTCACCACTGATCGTCGGTGATGTCGGGCAACGTCAAGGTGCTGGGAGAGTCGCTACATGAAGGTTGTCGTTGTCGGCGGAGTCGCCGGCGGAATGTCCGCGGCCGCGAGGCTGCGCAGGCTCGACGAGCAGGCGGACATCGTCGTCCTGGAGCGGGACGACTACGTCTCCTTCGCCAACTGCGGGCTTCCGTACCACATCGGCGGAGACATCGAGGATCGCGACGCCCTCCTGCTGCAGACGCCCAAGAGCCTGCGCGAGAGCCTTGCGCTCGACGTGCGCACCGCTCACGAGGTGCTGGCCATCGACCGGCAGTCGAAGACGCGTCAGAGTTCGAGACCTCGAAACTGCTGAGGAGTACGACGAGCCCTACGACCATCTGATCATCGCCACCGGCGCCACGCCGCTGCGCCCGCCGCTGCCGGGTATCGATCACCCGCGGATCCGCACGTTGCGCAACATCCCTGACATGGACGCGATCATCGAGCTCCTCGACGAGGATGCGCGTTCGGCCGTCGTCGTCGGCGGCGGCTACATCGGCATCGAGATGGTCGAGGCGCTGCAGGCACCGCGGCATGGAGGTCACCCTGGTCGAGGCGCTCGACCAGGTGATGGCGGTCCTCGACCGCGAGATGGCCCGTCAGCTCGAGGATCACATGGAGGTGCACGGGACCCGGGTGCTGCTGTCCAGCACCGCCGTCGGCTTCGCCGACGCGGACGGTCGGGTCGTCGTCGATCTCGGCACCGAGCAGATCACCACCGACATCGTCATTCTCGCGGTCGGCGTGCGCCCGGAGTCTTCGCTGGCCAAGGCGGCCGGGCTCGCGCTCTCCGACCGCGGCGCCGTCATCGTCGATGAGCAGATGCGCACGTCGGATCCGGACATCTTCGGGGTCGGCGACTCGGTCCAGGTGACCGACACCGTCACCGGCGAACCCGTGGTCGTGCCGCTCGCCGGGCCGGCCAACCGGCAGGGTCGCGTCGCAGCGGACGTGATCACCGGTCGCGACTCCCGCTACTCCACCACGCAGGGCACCGGGATCGTCAAGGTCTTCGAGTTGACGGCAGGCATGACCGGCGTCACTGAGCGCACGCTCACCCGTCTCGGACGACCGTTCGCCAAGGTCCACATTCATCCCAACGGACATGCGTCCTACTACCCGGGCACGCACGCCATGCACCTGAAGGTGCTCTTCGACCCCGACGACGGGCGGCTTCTCGGTGCGCAGGCGGTCGGAGTCGACGGCGTCGACAAGCGGATCGACGTGCTTGCGGTGGCGATCAGGGCCGGCATGACCATCGAGGACCTCGAGCATCTCGAGCTCGCCTATGCGCCCCCGTACGGCTCCGCGAAGGACCCGGTCAACATGGCGGGGTTCCTCGGCGAGCAACATGCGGCGCGGCGACGTCGCGCTCTGGTACGCCGAGGAGTGGCCGGACCTGCCCGAGGACGCTGTGCTGCTGGATGTGCGCAGTGCCAAGGAGAACGCCGAGTGGTCGATCCCCGGCTCGATCCTCATCCCGCACAAGGAGCTGCGGGCCCGGCTGGACGAGGTGCCTTCCGGCGTCCCGGTCTACGTCTACTGCCGCTCGGGCTTCCGCTCGTACCTGGCCCAGCGGATCCTCGTGCAGAGCGGATGGCCGGATGCCCGGACGCTGGCAGGCGGCGAGCTGACCTTCCGTGCCGTTCACCCGGACGGAAGCGCCGGTCTCGTGCAGTACCCGGTCGTCACCTACGCGGAGGACGAGCTGGCCGCGCTGCGCTGATCCGCCGATGAGCTACCCATCGCCTCGGGGGATCGTGATGGTCAGAGCGGGCGGCGAGGCCGCGCTCACTCGAAACAGGTGCCACGTGTCGGGCACGCCCTTGAGTTCATGCTCACCCGCGTCCTCATATGCCAGGCCGGAGCCTGCGGTGAGGTCACGAACTGTTGAGGAGGCCCAGACCTCCGAGCCCGCCGCGAGGGCAGCCACCCGTGACCCGATGTGGACAGCGATTCCGCCAACGTCGTCGCCGAGCAGTTCGATCTCTCCCGTGTGGCATCCCGATCGGACCTCGAGCCCGAGCAGTTGGGCCGAGGCGTTGATCGCCTGAGCGCACCGGACGGCCCTTGCGGGGCCATCGAACACGGCGAGGAGGCCGTCGCCCGTCCATGCGACGAAGCGACCGCGGAAGCGCTCGACCTCTCTTCCGGCCAGCTCTCGTTCGCGCGCCAGCACGGCCCTCCACGCCGTGTCGCCCATCGCCGCTGCCCGTTCCGTCGACTTGACGATGTCGGTGAAGAGCACGGTGGCGAGAACGCGTTCGGCGAGCGCCTCCCCATCGCGCAGTTCGGCGAGGAAGAGGCCGACCTCGTCCACGAGTGCGTCAGAGTCCCCGGCCCACGGTTGGTGATCGTCTCCCGGCAGTTCGACATACCGGGCCCCGCTGATCTGTCCCGCGATGTACCTCCCCTGGCCCACCGGTTCGACGGCGTCATCCACGCGGTGGAGGATCAGCGTCGGTACGCCGATGGCGGGAAGGATGGACCGGATGTCGGTGATCCGAAGTTGTTCCTCCATCGCGAGTTGGCTGCCCGGACTTGCGGCGAGTCTCTGGAACCGCAACCACCAGCGTTCGATGCGGCTGTCTCCGACGTGTGACGGCAGAAAGAGCGGCATCGTCTCGCGGGCATAGTCCGCAGTGCCCCAGCCGACACGCAGCGCGGCCAGGTAGGCCGCCCACTCCTCGTCAGACCACTGCCACGGGTAGTCGGGCTTCCTGATGCCGCACGCCGTGGCCGCGTACAGGATCAGTCCAGCGACCCGATCCGGCCGGCTGCTGGCAAACATCGCACACTGCGCCGCGGCCTCCTCGAAGCCGAACAGGACTGCTCGATCGACCCCGCACGCGTCGAGCACGACGGTGATGTCGTCGACCAGGTCCTCCAGCGGAGGCACGTTCTCCGGAGCGAATCGATCGGAGAGGCCGGTACCGCGCCGATCCATGAGGATCACCCGTGCCAGCGTGCCCAATCGTCGCAGGTAACGCGCATAGAGCGGGTTCTCCCAAGCGATCTCGATGTTGTCGAATGGGGAGACATGGACCAGCGTCAATGGCCCGTCGCCGACCACTTCATACGCGATCGAGACGGATGCCGTTCCGCGCGTACTTGACGTCCGGTTCCATGGTCAGGGCACGAACGGAGATAAGGCGATGGCAAGGAACAGCAGGGACAGATACGTGATCGAGCCGTGGAAGAGCCGCAAGGCCCGCTTGTTGACCTGGGCCACGGTCTCGTTGTTGCCGACTCCGCGCCGAAGCGAGACGACGAGTGCCAGGAAGCCGACCCCGAGTCCAGCAGCGAGCATGCCCTCGGCGATCACGGCTACCGCGACGCGCCCACTGGGGAGCCCCTGCGCAGCGAGGATCATCGTCGGCACCGAGGTGACGAGGAGAAGCTCGATGATGCGCGGCTTGGTGAGTGCGACTTGCGCGGCGTTCCACGGAGTGACGCCCGAAACCGTGTCGAGGGGCGTGGCGAGGGCGGACACGTTCGCAACGTACGGACCGTCGGTCATGACGTCAATACCTTCGCGTCAACACCTTCACGACAACTCCTTCACGACAACGCGTCCATTGCCGAGTCCAGCGCCCGGCGGCTAGTCACGCCCGCCACCTTCACTGTCAATCTCCTGGCGCTGACGCTCGAGCTTGCGCCAGACCCAGAAGATGAACACACCGAAGAGGGGCCACTCGAATGCGTAGAACAGGCTGCGGTCATTCCCGTCCATGGCCCGCGAGAACTCGAAGAACGTCATTCCGAGGCAGATTACGATTCCCGACTGGGAGCCGGTGCCTGCATGGTGATCACACTCGGATGGTTCGTCTTGGTCGCCGTCGCCACGCGTCGTGGGCGGGCGGCGGCGTCATCCGCCAGTCGCCTGGGCGACGTGGGACGCCTTCACCCTTCGGCCACCGAGTCCTAGCCTCAAATGCCGATGTACCGAACGCGCACCCCGTGCCGCGGGGGCCCGTCGGATACCGTGCACCCATGATTCGACGAGGTGGCCCGTCGGGATTCACCATGGGTGCTGGACTCGCTCTCAGTGTGGTTCTCCTGGCTGCCTGCGGCTCGTCATCGACGAACTCGCCCGACGTCTCGACGGGCACCTCGGCAAGCGTCTCGGCAGACGCGTCGGCGAGCGCTTCGCCCGGCCCATCGGTGGAGGATTTCGTGGAGTTGAGCGGCACCTCGTGGAATCTGACCTCGTATGCCGGCCCTGACGGCGGCGAGGTTCCCGCGGTTGAATCGGCCGGCATGGCGTCGATGACGTTCGCGCCCGATGGCTCGTGGTCCGGTTCGACCGGCTGCAACCGGATGACCGGTACGTATGTGCAGGACGGCAGCGCGCTGACGATCGCCTCGGGTCCGATGACGCTGATGGGATGCGACGGTCCGGTGGCTGAACAGGAGCAGGCGATCGTGGCGGCGCTGCCGTTGGTGGCGTCGTTCATGGCCGCGGATTCGCTCGTGCTGATCTCCGCGGATGGCGCGGAACTACTGACCTACGCTCCAGGGCTGGCCCAGCTCGCCGGCACGTCGTGGCAGGCCACCGGGATCAACAATGGCAAGGAAGCCGTTGTCAACGCGGCAGGGACCGAGAACGCAACCCTGACGTTCGGTACGGACGGTGAGGTCAGCGGCTCCGGTGGGTGCAACAACATCATGGGGAGCTTCACCACGACCGAGCCGGACGGCCTGTCCTTCGGTCCGCTCGCCTCGACGAGGATGGCCTGCGCGGACGACGTCATGCAGATCGAGACGGAGTACCTCGCCGCCCTCGCCAACGTGACGACCTACCAGATCGAAGCCGATCGGCTCACCCTGCGTGACGCGTCCGGCGCCATGCAGGTCACCTTTCAGCAGACCCCTTAGCCCGCGGGGGAGCCCCCGAGGGCCTCCACCGTGGTGAAGCCGTATCCGCGATCCCGGAGTTCGGCGATGACGATCGGCAGCGCATCAGCGTCGAGCGTCGAGCCATCCGTCGGATGCTCGCCCACATGCATGAGCACGATGGCGCCGGGCCGAAGTGCGTTGACCACCCGGTTCACGACGGATGTCACTGACATGCCGCCCGACGTGCCCATCCACCCCGCGGTGTCGACCGTCCACTGGACGCACGCGTAGCCGAGGTCGTTCAGGCGCTCGATGTCTCGCGGAGTGTGCGATCCGTAGGGGAAGCGGAACCACGGACCCGTTCCCGTCGCCGCGGCAGCCCGGACCGCCTTCTCCGTCGAGCGGAGCTCAGAGCGCAGCCGCGCATCCGACATGCTCGGCACCTTGCCGTGCGTGTCCGTGTGGTTGCCCAGGACGTAGCCGGCCTTGGCGATGCGCTTCGTCTTGCCGGGGAAGGTCCGCGCCCACCGTCCGGTGAGGAAGAACGTGGCAGGAACCCCCTCTGCCTTCAGCGTCCGCAGGATCTTTCGCACCCCTCCTGACCCGCCGCCGGCGTCGAAGGTCAGCGCGACGACCTTCTTCCGGGTCGGCACCCGCTCCCAGGCCTTCCCGCGCAGGTTCGCGAGGGAGGACGTCCATCGCCGGGATCGCCACTGCGGTCGTCGCCGCGGGTGTCGATCGCATCGGCAAGGCAGCTGGGTGAGGCGACGCTCGCTCCGCCCCAGGGTGCGGAGCCCACCACGAGGCTCAGGAGGATCGTCGCGGACGCGACGCCCGTGACCAGTCGCCGTCCCATCGCCCTATGGTGCCGCATCATGCGGGAATACCACGGTGGTGACGAGCCAGCGGTGCTTCCCGAGCTGCCGCGTGCGCGTGAAACCGTGCCGCTCGAACAGCGACACGGTCGCGTTGTGCAAGGAAGGACCCTGAGACCTTCCTATCGGTCACGTCCTCGGGAAAGCTCTCCACCGTGCCCCCGCCGAGGCGAGCGATCTCGCCCAGGGCCCCCGTCAGGGCCGCGTCGGCGACGCCTTCGCCCCGGTGGGCCTTGTCGACGAAGAAGCAGGTGATCCGCCAGTCCGGAGCCTCGACGTGCTCCTCCCGGTAGGCGCGCTGGTGCTTGATGCGAGGCAGTTCCTCCGGGGATCCGAACTGGCACCAGCCGACGCACCGACCACCATCGAACACGAGTGCGGCGTGTGCTCTGCCTTCTGCGACACGTGACTGCTTGTCCACGCGGTTCTGCGTGGGCGAGCGGTCACGGCCCACCCCCTCGCTGTGAAAACCCATGCACCAGCAACCGCCCCACACGCCATTGTGACGCTCGACCAGGTCGGCGAAGTCGGGCCACGTCTCCGTGGTCAGCGCCCGTGTCTCAAGCCCGGCTGTCACCGCGGGTCGCGCACCGATGCGAACGCCACGATGGCGCGGTCAATGTCCTCCGGGCTGTGCGCGGCGGACATCTGCGTCCGGATCCGGGCCTTGCCCTTCGGCACCACGGGGAAGGAGAAGGGGATGACGTAGACACCGGCGTCCAGCAGCCGTCGCGCCGCGGTGACTGCCTGGTGCTCGTCCCCGTACATCACCGGGATGATCGGGTGACTGCCCGGCAGGAGATCGAAGCCGAGCTCGGTCATGCCGGCCCGGAAGCGAGCGGCGTTGGACGCCAGTCGCTCGCGCGCGTCGCCGCTGCGCTCGAGCAGGTCGAGCACGGCCAGCGATGCTCCGACGATCGGAGGGGCAATCGAGTTCGAGAAGAGGTACGGGCGCGACCGCTGGCGCAGCAGCTGCACGATCTCGCGTCGACCGCTGGTGTAGCCGCCGCTTCCTCCGCCCAGGGCCTTGCCGAGGGTGCCGGTGACGATGTCCACCCGATCCACGACGTTGTGCAGCTCGGGCGTCCCGCGGCCGCCGGGGCCGACGAAGCCGACGGCGTGCGAGTCGTCCACCATGACTAGCGCGCCGTAGCGATCGGCAAGTGCGCAGATCTCGTCCACCGGCGCGAGATACCCGTCCATGGAGAAGACACCGTCGGTCACCACCAGCGTGCGTCGTGATCCGGCGGCCTCCTTGAGGCAGCGCTCAAGGTCGTCCATGTCGCGGTTGGAGTAGCGCAGGCGCCGCGCCTTGCTCAGCCGGATGCCGTCGATGATCGACGCGTGGTTCAGCTCGTCGGAGATGACGGCGTCCTCCTCGCCGAGCAGGGTCTCGAAGAGGCCTCCGTTCGCGTCGTAGCAGCTCCCGTACAGGATCGTGTCCTCGGTGCCGAGGAATTCGCTGATGCGGCGCTCGAGCTCGCGATGGATCTCCTGCGTGCCGCAGATGAACCGCACCGACGCCATCCCGAAACCCCAGCGATCCAGTGCCTCGTGCGCCGCTGCCACCACATCCGGGTGATCGGCCAGTCCGAGGTAGTTGTTGGAGCACAGGTTGAGCAGTTCCGGCCCGTCGTGGATCCGCACGTGGGCGTCCTGCGGCGAGGCGATGAGCCGCTCCTCCTTGAGCAGGCCCTGGGCGCGAAGGGAGTCCAGCTCCCCGCCCAGCTCGATGCGAAGCTCTTCGAGGCTCACAGTTCCGCCCACGTCAGGATGACCTTGCCGGCTCGACCGTCGCGGGCCGCGGAGAAGGCCTGCTCGAACTCCGTTGCCGGGAAGCGATGGGTGATGACCGGGGTGACATCCAGGCCGGACTCGACCATGACGGTCATCGCGTACCAGGTCTCGTACATCTCCCGACCATAGATCCCCTTGATGGTGAGCATGTTGAACACCAGGCGATTCAGGTCGAAGCTCGAGTCCTGCGTCGGGATCCCGAGCAGCGCCATCCGGCCGCCGTGCGCCATGTTGTCGACCATCGGAGCGCAGAGCATCGGGATTGCCGGACATCTCGAGGCCCACATCGAAGCCCTCGCGCATGCCCAGGTCCTGCTGGATGTCCGCGAGGGACCGGGTGCGCTCGTCGACAGCCAACGTGGCCCCCATGCGCTCAGCGAGGGCCAAGCGGTGCTCGTTCACGTCGGTGACCACGACGTGTCGCGCGCCGGCGTGCCGGACCACAGCTGCGGCCATGAGGCCGATGGGCCCCGCGCCGGTGATCAGGACGTCCTCGCCGAGGACCGGGAACGTCAGCGCGGTGTGCACTGCGTTGCCGAAGGGGTCGAAGATCGCAGCGACGTCGAGGTCGATGTCGGGGGAGTGCACCCAGACGTTGGTCATCGGCAGGGCGATGTACTCCGCGAACGCTCCCGGATGGTCCACGCCCACGCCGTGCGTTCGCGCGCAGAGATGACGACGCCCGGCCATGCAGTTGCGGCACCGCCCGCACACCAGGTGGCCTTCGCCGCTGACGATGTCACCGACGGCGAAGTCGTTGACGTTGCTACCGAAGGCGACGATCTCGCCGACGAACTCGTGGCCGATGATCGTCCCGGGAGCGACGTGCTGCTGGGCCCAGGGGTCCCAGGCATCGATATGCAGATCCGTTCCGCAGATGCCGGTCCGCAGGACCCGGATGAGCACGTCGTTGATGCCGATGACCGGGATCGGGGACGTCCTGCAGCCAGAGGCCAGGTTCGGCCTGTGCCTTGACGAGCGCCTTCATGTGCTCCTCCGCTTCGGGTTGCCTGTCGGATGGCTCTGCGAGACCTACGGTGCGACGGCACGCGTGAGGCGGATGCGGAATCGCTCCTCAAGGGTGCCGTCGTCGTCGGCGAGGGACGACACGACCTCGCAGGCCGCGGCTTGAGCAGCGTCGAGATCCGCCTCGGGGACCCGCTCCCACATCCCCCTGGCTCCTCCCGACCACGTCCACTCGAGCCAGTGGTCGACGTCGGTGTACACGTTGACGTGCTCGATGACGTCGGTGTCGGTGTCCACGAAGCCGGCCTGACGCAGGAGGTCCTCCGATCGATTCGACGGTCGCGAAGGGCGAGGCCGCCGACGGGTGCGAGGGACCGTCGGCTGGCGGCCAGAACGGGCTGATCGCCTCCTCGACGATGCGCCAGCGGTCGTCGGGCCCGTCGAAGGTCGACGCCACGAAGACCCCGCCGGGCCGAAGCACCTGCCGGATGCGGGTCGCGGCCCCAACCGGATCGGGCAGGTAGAACAACAGCAGGGCGGCGATCGCCACGTCCCAGCCCCCGACACGGGCGGGAGGGTGCTCGGCATCCCCGAGCGTGACGCTCACGTAGGGGAGGCCTGCCATCTCGCGACTCGTCCGCTCGACCATCCCGGGCGCGAGATCGAGTCCGAGCACCTCGCCGGTTGGGCCCACAGCGGTAGCGGCAGCCCGCAGCGATGCACCGCTGCCGGTGCCGACATCGAGGACGCTCATGCCCGGTTGCAGGTCGGCCCGCGCCACGAGCAAGGCGGCCAGCGGCTCGAAGAAGTCGACGCCCACCGCGTCGTAGGTGCTCGCCGAGCGGTCGAACAGGTCGGCGAAGTGCTCCTTCTGCGGGTGGTCCGCGGCAGTCATGCTGGCACCTTCCCACACCCGTTCAGGAGGTGACGTCCTTCTGCGTGAAGCGAGCCCACGCGAGGCTGAGGAACACGGCGGCGTAGGCGAGCGCGACCAGTAGCCCCTGCCCCATCTGCTCGTAGAAGATCGGATCGCGGAAGGCGTCGGAGAATGCCGGCCAGTAGTGGACGAGCAGCCACGGCTGCAGCCACTCGAGCTGGGGTATCTCGTTCAGGATGAACATCGCTGTCGACACCACGACCAGCGCGATCATCGCGCCGATGGGCTGCTCCGTCAGCGTCGAGATGAACAGCCCGATGGCGGCAAGCGCACCCAGCCCCACGCTGAGGTAGATCACCGAGATCGCGAGTCGGCCGAGGGCGTCACCAAGTCCAACCTGGGTGCCGGACAGCAGCGTCGTGGGGCCGAGGCCGAACAGGATCCCGCCGATCAGCAGACCGGTGCCGGCGACCACGAGGACCCCGATGGTCGCCCCGATCACGAGGGATACGTACTTCACGGCAAGCAGTCGCGTTCGGTCAACCGGAACGGTGAGCAGGTAGCGCAGGGTTCCGATGTTCGCCTCTCCGGCGATCGTGTCCCCGGACAGGGCGGCCACCGCGAGCGGGAGGAAGAGCGCGAGCTCGATGCTCAGTGCCGTCAGTGCGACGAAGATCCCGTTGGACGTGGCGGAGGAGATGAAGTCGGGACCGCGCCCTTCGCGGGGCTGGGAGAACTTCAGTGCCACGGCCACGAGGATGGGGACGGACGCTAGAACGAGGAGGCCGGCCTGGTTGCGTCGTCGGCCCACGATGAGCCGCAGCTCTGAGCGCAGCAGGCGGACCGACGCGGAGAGCGTCCGCGGTCGGGTCGGTCCGGGTGAGGTCGTGTCAGCGACTGACATCGAAGCCCTCCCCGGTGAGTGAGACGAACAGGTCCTCGAGGCTGGGTGACTGCACGGTGAAGCCCCGCACGCCGACCCCGGCTCGCACCAGGGCCGCCACGATCGCCTCGGGCGCCACGCCATCAGGGATGCCGCGGACGCCGGTGGCGGTGACGATGACGTCGGTCAGGCCCGCATCTCGCAGGACGCCGGCCGCGACCTCGGCATCCTGCGTCGACCACCTCCGCGACGGGACGCGAGCTCGCCCGAACCTCGCTGATGGCACCTTGGGCGACGAGCCGGCCCTCGCGCATGATGCCGAGGTGCGAGCAGACCTGCTCCACTTCCGAGAGCAGGTGACTGGACACCAGGACGGTCGCCCCGTCTGCGGCCAGCGAGGAGATCAACGACCGGACCTCCCTCGTGCCCTGGGGGTCGAGCCCGTTCGTCGGCTCGTCGAGGACGAGCAGGTCGCGCGGAACGAGCAGGGCGGCGGCGATCGCGAGGCGCTGGCGCATGCCGAGCGAGTACGCGCGGTAGCGCTTGCGGGCAGCAGCGAGCAGGCCGACCCGCTCGAGGGCGGCGTCGATGCGGGACTTCGAGGTGCCCGGGTCCGCGAAGCGGTCGGCGGCATCGAGCCGTGGCCAGGTTCGCGCGGCCGGAGAGATAGGGGTGAAAGGCGGGGCCCTCGACCAGGGAGCCGACGCGGGGCAGCACCTTCGACGTGCCGCCGGGGATCGGCGCGCCGAGCACCTCGATCAGTCCCGACGTCGGATGCACCAGGCCGAGGAGCATCCGGATCGTCGTGGTCTTGCCCGATCCGTTGGGTCCGAGGAATCCGTACACCGCCCCGTCGGGCACGCGCAGATCGATGGAGTCGACGGCGGCCTGGTCTCCGAAACGCTTGGTCAGTCCGGCCGTGGCAATCGCGACGCTGTCGGTCACTGCGCGGCCAGGGCCGCACCCAAGGTCTCCGGCGTCACGGCGCCCACCGCGATGCGTCCGTCATCGGTCAGGATCGCCGAGAAGAGCGTGCCGTTCAGCACGCGTCCGGTCCCCCAGTCGCCGCTGGTCTCCGGCAGGGCCTGAAGCAGCGCCAAGGCATCTGCGTTCGAGCCGGGGCTGGCATCAGTTGAGGCAGCGGGATCGCCGGCCGGCATCGCGGCGACGACGACCTGGCTCCAGCCCGTCCCGACGACCGTCGGTTGCACGGCGTCATCGGGCTTCGGACCGGTGTGGCCCGTCATGGCGTCGGCGCCGGATCCGGTGTGCTCGGTGACCTCCGCGCCGGGAGGGGGAGTGAAGGCGAACAGGTCGGCGTCCGGTTGCGTGAAGTCAACGGATGTGAAGCCGATCTCGAATGCCGGGTCGGTCATCTCGGTGGAGAAGACCTGGACGCGCAGCGGGACCATGGTCTCCCCGTCAACGGCGATGACCACGCGGTCCACGAGGGTGTCGGACTGCTTCGGCGTGAGGATGAGCTCGTAGGCGGGGCGTCCCGCCACGCGGGCGACCCCGGAGGTGGTCACCTCGGTGGTCGGGTCGATGGCGGCGAGCGCCTGGGCGGCGGCCTCCTGCGGTGTGGTGGGCAGGTTCGTCAGGTCAGTCGGGGCATCCGCGGCCGTCATCGCGTCTCGCTCCGGCAGCACGTAGTGCTCGGCGGTCTTGTCGCTGCTCGACCAGACCCACACGTCGCGTCCGTTGCGGATGACGTCGGACTCCTGGGCGTCGGCGATCATGGCCACCCGGGCCCGGTCCTGGCCGTCCATCCAGACGCGCAGGGTGTTCGTGCCGCTGGCCAGCGAGGTCACGTCCGCGCCGGAGGCCATGCCCATGGGGAGATCGGGCAGTCCGAGGTCTGCGGAAACGGCGACGGTTCCGGATAGGGAGTCGGCCTGGGGCTCCGACAGGGCCACGAGCAGCTGCTCGGCCGTCATCGGATCGAGCCCCGAGTCGGCAGACACGCCCGCGGTGCCCACCGCGGCGCCCGTCACGACGAGGATGCCCACTGCTGCGGGCACGGTCCAGCGGAGGTGCGGCCGACGATCGAAGATGCTCATCTATCCATGATGCCTCGCGGATCCGCAAAACGCGAAGTGGGGGCGACGCCGTACGGGTGGACTCCCAGGGTCAGCCGCGATGTTCCAGCCCGTCGAGGATGAGGTCGAGGACGAAGGCGAAGCCGTCATCGGGTTCCGATTGGGTGATGTGTGACCGGACGTGATCGATCACATGGGGGTAGCGGCCGGCAGGTAGCGAGTCGATGAATCCCTCCGCCGCTGTGGCGAGATCGCCCTCGACGGTGAACGTCTGCTCCTGGAGGGTGAACCCGAGCACGTGGTTGGTCAGGGCATGGAAGCCCAGATGCGCCAGGTCCGGAGGCAGCCCGGAGTCGGTCAGGGTGCGCAGAACGGCTTCCATGTGGGCCAGGCGCGCGGGCCCTGGCTTCCGGCTGAACCAGAGGGCGGTTGCCCAGGAATGCCTGGCAAGCTCCGCCTGCATCGACAGGGCGGTTCCCCGCAACTCGTTCTTCCACTGCCCCGTCGGATCGGGGACGTGGATCCTTTCGGCGACCCGGTCGACCATGCCGTCGAGCAGATCCTCCTTGTTCGCCACATAGTGATAGAGCGACATGACCTCGAAACCGACATCGGCGGCCAGCCTGCGCATGCTCAGCGAGTCCACGCCCTCCCGATCGGCCAGCCGGATCGCCGAGGACACGACTCGGTCGCGCGTCAGTTGTGGACGCGGTTCGTTTCGCTCGTCGTCCAGCACGTCTGGTCTCCCTCGGGACTTGGCGATCGTACAGTGTACGATCTGTCGTACAGTGTACGACAGCGGAATACCTGAAGGGTGCGGCGCATGAGGGCAATCGTTCAAGAAAAGTACGGACCACCGACCGAGGTACTGCGGCTGGCCGATGTCGACGTCCCCGAGATGGGTGACGACGGCGTCCTCGTGCGTGTCCACGCGAGTTCCGCGAATCCGTGGGACTGGCACTTCGTCCGCGGCGAGCCGGTGCTCATGCGGCCGGCCGGCATCGGCGGCATCCGCAAGCCCCGCTTCCCGATCCCGGGCGGCGATGTGTCCGGGATCGTCGAGGCAGTCGGCCCGGCCGTGTCCGGGTTCGCTCCCGGCGATGAGGTCTACGGCTTCGGTCACGGTGCCTTCGCCGAGTTCGTTGTCGTGCCCCAGGGCAACCTCGCCGCCAAGCCCCCGTCGCTGTCATTCGAGCAGGCCGCCGCGGTCCCACTCGGGGCGGTCACCGCCCTCCAGGGGTTGCGTGCCGGCAAGCTCGAGGCAGGGCAGCACATCCTCGTGGTCGGTGCCTCCGGCGGCGTCGGCACCTTCGCCGTCCAGATCGCGCGTCACCTGGGTGCGCGGGTGACGGGCGTGTGCAGCACCGCGAACATCGAACTGGTCCGCTCGCTGGGCGTAGACGATGTCATCGACTACAGCGTGGAGGACTTCACGGCGGGAGAGACGAGATACGACCTGGTCTTCCAGCTGGGCGGCACCTACTCGCCCGGCTCCATTCGGAAGGCCTTGACGCCGCGCGGCACGCTCATTCAATCGTTCGGCGACGGCAGCAGGTGGCTCGGTCCGCTCGGCAATGTCCTCGCTGCCCTTGCCCTCAACCCCTTCGTCGGTCAGACCCTGAAGTCCTTCGTCGCCGAGGAGACCACCGAGACGCTGAATGAGATCACGGGCCTCATCGAGTCGGGAAGCCTGACGCCAGTCATCGATCGCACCGTCGATCTGGCCGATGCGGCGACGGCGATCGACCTCGTCGAGCAGGGCAGCCCCGCTGGGAAGGTGGTCGTCCGGGTCGTCGGCTAGTACCTCACCCATCGTCGATGGGGAAGCGACCGGCCTACAGGTGCAGTGGCCGGGGTGGAGACATGATGAGCGACGGGTCGTCCCGCCAGTCGACTCCGGGCACGTCGACGTACAGCTCGATCTCGTTGCCGTCCGGATCGACGATGTAGAGGCTGTGCGTGACCACATGGTCCGTGGCACCCACGAGGGTCACTCCCCTGGCCTGAAGGAGGGCGAGCGCCTCGCGGAGGTCGTCGTCACTGTCGCCGATCTTCAGCCCAAAGTGGTACATCCCCACGTGACGCCCCGTCGGCAGCGGGGCCGCACCGGCCCCCACCTCGATCAGCAGCAGTTCGTGATGCGTCCGACCCCCGGGTGCGCTGAACGCAGCGACGCGCACCGGGAGCCCGAGGTCGGCTTCGTCAGCGATCTGCCGCCATCCGAGCACGTCTCGGTAGAACGGCAGCGACACGCTCATATCGCGCACATACAGGACGAGATGGCCGAGCTCCTTGATCTCCACGTGTCCTCCTGCTGGAACGGATGTCCGTCGTCGATCCCGGTTCCCCACCCTATGCAGGCCGTACGGGACCCGTCGGTATACGTGGCTACGCTCGGTGCGTGGGCATCGACGGCGACCTTTGCGCCGTCGTGCTCGCGGCCGGCAGGGGCACGCGACTGCGGCCGCTCACTCTGCATCGTCCGAAGGCGCTCTGCCCGGTGGACAACATTCCCCTGCTGGATCGGGCCATTTCGTCGGTGCGGCCGTATGCCAGCGATATCGCCGTCAATGTCCACTACCTCGCCGAACAGGTACGGGCGCACCTCGTCGACAACGATGTCCATGTCTCGGACGAGACCGAGCGGCTCCTGGAGAGCGGCGGGGCGCTGGGTCACCTGCGGCAATGGGTCGCCGGGCGACCCGTTCTCTTGCGCAACAGCGACGCCTTCCTCACCTCCGACCTGTCGGAGCTCGTGGCCGGATGGGACGGACAGCATCCGCGCCTCCTTGGCCGACACCGCGGCGCCCCGAGCGACTTCGGTGACGTGCAGTACGTGGGAGCCTGCCTGCTGCCGGCGGCAGCTGCGGCCGCCATGCCGGACGCTCCGGCGAGCCTGCACGACCTGGTCTGGCGTCCGGCGTGGGAGGCGGGTGAACTTGAACTGGTCATGGCCCGCGGCGAGTTCGTCGACTGCGGCACGCCCGCGGACTACTTGCGGGCCAACATGATCGCCAGCGGCGGTCGAAGCGTGATCGGAGCGGGAGCCCAGGTGGACGGCGAACTCGAGCACTCGGTGGTCTGGCCGGGCGGATATGTCGGACCGGACGAGCACCTCAGGGAGAGCATTCGCGTCGGCCGGGATCTGACGGTGAGCGGAGCGGCCTCTCCTGCCTGAGGTCGACCTGGTCTAGACCGCAATCGCGATGAAACGCAGGCGGCAGTAGTCCGCGACCCAGCCTGTTGAAGTGAGGAGCCCTCGCTCTGTGGCGTTCCCGTTGACGGCTTCGGCAACCTGGCCGTGCAGGGTCTCGGGGACTGCCGCCCATGCCGAGGCACGGAAGTGCCGGGTCCAGTCCGCGGCGGTGGTTCCGGCATCGAGTGGAGTGGGTCGACGGAACCACGCCATGTACTCGACCCGGAAGCCGGCGGCCTCGAGCCGCGTGGACTGCTCGCCGACGGTGGGGAAGTAGTTGTCGACAATGGTGATGTCCACAAGGCCAATGTCCCGAAGGGCGTCACGCAGGGCGGTGTCCAGGGCAGCGATGTTCTGGTCCCCTCCCATCTCGGCTACGAACCGTCCCGAGGTCCTCAGCACGGATCTGACGTTCTGCAGCACCGCGTCGGGAGGTCGCATCCAGTGCAGGGCGGCATTGCTGAAGCACGCATCGAACGGTTCGTCGGTGGCAAGGTCCGCAAGGCCGAACGCGGTGGCATCCGCGTGCACGAAAGTGACTCCGGGATGGTCCACGCGCGCCTTCCCGAGCATCGCTTCATCTGCATCCATTCCGACGACGGTGGCCCCCGTGCGAGCGAGCTGAGCGGCATGTTTCCCGGTGCCGCAGCCGAGGTCGAGGATCCGCTCTCCGGGCTGAGGATTCAGGAGGCCCAGGACGTCGTCGCCATACGCGGCCACGAAGCCGAAGCGATCGTCGTACGCGTCGGCGTCCCACGCGTTGCCGGTCATGGTGACGATCCAAGCAGACCGGCGGACCCGGGATGCAGGCTCGAAAGGGTCAGTGCGGCTGCTCGACGTAGGTCATCGGTGCAGGTGGTCAGCCCAGTCCTCGGGCACCTTGCCTTCGGGACCGGGCTTGGGCTGGTCCAGCGGATGGTGGTGCGGAGGGGCCAGCTCTGGGCCCTCGACGGCGGCGTCCAGATCGAAGGACCAGAACCACGACTCATCGGGTTCGAAGCTGGCGATGATCGGGTGGCCCTGCGTCCGGGCATGTGCGGAGGCGTGCTGGCTGGGCGAGGAATCGCAGCAGCCGACGTGACCGCACTGGGCGCATCGCCGCAGATTGAGCCACCACCCGGGGCCGTCTGCGTCGAGGCACTCGACGCAGCCAGAACCACTCGGCGGCACCGAAGGGTCGATCCCGGGGATGTCCGTCATCGGGTCAGTATCGCTGCGCCTCGTTGCCCTGTCCACGACTCGAGGCTTCCTGCTGAAGCCATCTCCGCAAGGCCGAAGTCGGAGTACGCTCGCGACGTCCGTTTCGTCCCGGCGCCACCCAGCAGAAGGGCAGCCGCAAGGACCCATGGCCAAGCCCACCATCCTCACCGTCGATGACGACCCCATGGTTTCCCAGGCGATCACCCGAGACCTGCGGGACCGCTATGGAGCGACCCACCGCATCGTCCGGGCGGCGTCAGGCGCAGAGGCGCTCGACGTTCTCCGGGAAATGGCGCTGCGCGACCGCCCGGTCGCCATGGTCGTGACGGACCAGCGCATGCCGGAGATGACCGGCATCGAGATGCTCGCGCTAGCCCGGGAATTCGTTCCCGAGGCCAAGTTCCTGCTGCTCACCGCATACGCCGACACTGACGTGGCGATCAAGGCCATCAACGACATCGGCCTCGACTACTACCTGCTCAAACCGTGGGATCCACCGGCCGAGCGCCTGTACCCCGTCACCGACGACCTGCTGGGGGACTGGCAGTCCGCTCATCCTGAGGCGACGACCGATGTCCGCGTGGTGGGTCACCAGTGGTCCGACCGCACTCACGAGTTGAAGACCTTCCTGGCGCGCAACCACGTTCCCTACGGCTGGCTCGACGTCGACCGGGACAAGGAAGCGGGTCGGCTCGTGGACCTGGCCGACGCGGGGCCAGAGGACCTGCCACTCGTGATCATCCCCGACGGCATGCTCCGGGCACCGACCACGCGCAAACTCGCCGACGCCCTGGGGCTGAGTACCCAGGCGCAGCAGCCGCTGTATGACGTCTGCATCGTCGGTGGCGGGCCCGCAGGACTGGCGGCCGCCGTCTACGCGGCCTCCGAGGGACTGAGCACGGTCATCGTGGAGCGGCACGCCCCGGGTGGCCAGGCCGGTCAGAGCGCGGCCATCGAGAACTACCTCGGCTTCCCGCGAGGACTCTCCGGCTCCGATCTCACCCAGCGAGCCGTCGCCCAAGTAGCGCGATTCGGCGCCGAGATGGTGCTCGCTCGCGACGTCGCTGCGCTGGAGGTCCGAGGACCCGTGCGCGCGGTCGTCTTCGAGAACGGGGACTGCGTCGAGGCTCGTGCGGTCGTCGTCGCGACCGGAGTCTCCTACCGGCTGCTCGAGGGTCCGGGCCTGGACGACTTCTCCGGCCGGGGCGTCTACTACGGCGCTACGGCCAGCGAGGCGAGCCAGTGTGAAGGGGAGGACGTCTACGTCGTAGGAGCTGCCAACTCTGCCGGTCAGGCGACACTCAACCTCGCTAGATTCGCCCGCCGGGTGGTGATGGTCGTGCGGGGCGATTCGCTCGAGGCCTCGATGTCCTCCTACCTGGTCGATCGGATCAAGGCCGCCCCCAACATCGAGGTTCGGCTACAGAGTCAGGTTGTCGCGGGACGTGGTGAGGGGCACCTCGAGGCAATCACGATCGCGGATCGCGAGTCGGGGGTCACGGAGGAGGTGCCGACCAACTGGCTGTTCGTCTTCATCGGTGCTGCTCCACGCACCGAGTGGCTGGGGAGCGAGGTGGCCCGGGACGCAAAGGGATTCGTGGTCACCGGTCCGGACGTGCTCGGCTACGAGAGCGTCGTGCGGTGGCCGCTCGCACGGCAGCCGTTCCAGTTGGAGACCAGCCTGCCGGGAGTCTTCGCGGCTGGCGACGTCAGGCTCGACTCGATGAAGAGGGTGGCCTCGGCGGTGGGCGAGGGGGCCATGGCGGTCTCGTTCGTGCACGGATACCTGGCCACGGTGTGATCGACACGACGGACCTGCGGGCCATCTCCCTGTTCGACGGCATCCCGGACGCTGCCCTTGGCGCGATGCTCGCCGAGAGCGAAGAGGTTGCGTACGCGACCGGTGAGCGACTGTGGAGCGAGGGGTCACCGGCCGACGACTGGTGGGTTCTGATCGACGGCTCGGTCGACCTGACTCGCCGGGTCGGCCGCGAGGACTCCGTCGTCGGGAGGTTCGACGCTCCGGGCCGATGGGCCGGCGGGTTCCGCGCGTGGGACTCCGACGGCGTGTACCTGGCCTCGGGCTTCGGCCGCTCCCCCGGGCGCGTGCTGCGCGTGCCGGCCGCGGCATTGCGCCGGCTGCTGAGCGAGATCCCGCTCGCCGCGCACATCATCGATGGCATCTTCCACACCGCGAGGTCCATCGAGGCCGGTGCGCGAGAGCGAGAGGCCCTGGTGGCGCTCGGAACGCTGGCTGCGGGTCTTGCCCACGAGCTCAACAACCCTGCCGCAGCGGCCGTGCGCGCCGTCGACTCCCTGGCACGGGCCAGTGCGGCCCTGCTGGAATCGCTCGCCGCGCTGGCGAAGGCGGCGATCTCGGCTGAGCAGTTCGCTGAAGTGGACGCCCTGCGCTCCGAGCTCGACCCGCTTGCCGGGCGCCTGGATGCCCTTACCGTCGCTGACCGTGAGGAAGACCTCGTCGACTGGCTGGATCAGCACGGGGTGAGTCGGGGCTGGGCGATGGCGTCCCCGCTTGCAGCGGCCGGCGCGGACCCCGAATGGTGCAGCCGCATCGAGCAGGTGCTGGGGCCCAATGCGCTCGAGCCGGGTCTCGGCTGGGTGGCCAGCACCATGGAGATGGAGGGGCTCCTCTCGGAGGTCAAGGAATCCACGCAGCGGGTCTCCAACCTGGTGGCGGCAGTGCGTTCCTACTCGCAACTCGACCGCGCGTCCATGCAACTGATCGACGTGACCGAGGGGATCGACAGCACATTGGTCATGCTTGACCACCGGCTGCGGGAGGGAATCACCGTCGAGCGCGACTACGCAACCGATCTGCCTCGCATCCAGGCGGTCGCCGGTGAGCTGAACCAGGTCTGGACGAACCTGATCGACAACGCGATCGACGCCATGGAGGACGGCGGCCAGCTGCGGATTAAGACCCGCGCGGTCGACGGCTGTGTCGTGGTCGAGATCATGGATTCCGGCAGTGGCATGCCCAGCGAGATCCAGGCCAACGCCTTCAACCCGTTCTTCACGACGAAGGACGTCGGCAAGGGAACGGGTTTGGGTCTCGACATCAGCCGGCGGATCATCGTCGATCGCCATGGCGGCGAGATCACCATGGACTCCGTGCCCGGGAGGACCACCCTTCGCGTTCGGCTCCCCTTGCGTCCTTCTTCGGACTGAGGCCCCGTGACGCACGAACCGACACAGATGGACGCGACTGCTCAGTCGTTGCTTATGCAGGGCAGGCTTCGTACGGTGGTCGCCGGAGGTGGTGGCCGACGATGCTCGGACTCCCGGACGACGTGACGACGTGCCTGTTCGACCTTGACGGCGTCCTGACGGACACCGCCTCGGTTCACCAAGTGGCCTGGAAGGACATGTTCGACGAGTTCCTGGCCGCGCGGTCCACGGCCGACGGCTCTGAGCTCGTCGCCTTCACCGCCCGTGACTACGAGGCCTACGTCGATGGCAAGCCGCGACTCGATGGGGTGCGCGACTTCCTCACCAGCCGCGGGATCACCTTGCCCGAGGGTGGGCCCGACAGCACACCCGAGGATGACACCGTCACCGGTCTGGGCCTGCGCAAGAACGTCATCGTCCTTCGCCGGATCCGGGAGGACGGAGTAGACGTGTTCGAGGGCTCGCGCCGATACCTCCAGGCGGCGACGGAGGCCGGGCTTCGTCGAGCGGTGGTCTCCTCCTCGGCGAACGCTGGCGAAGTCCTCGAGGCGGCCGGACTGGCCCCGATGATCGAACTGCGGGTGGATGGTGTGACCATCCGGGAGGAGCACCTGAGCGGCAAGCCGGCACCGGACACCTTCCTGGCGGCCGCGGCACGACTGGGTGTCGATCCCGGACAGTGCGCGGTGTTCGAGGATGCCCTGTCAGGAGTGGCCGCGGGCCGGGCGGGTGGCTTCGGCATCGTGGTCGGCGTTGATCGAGTCGGACAGGCCGAGCAGCTTCGGGCGCACGGCGCCGACATCGTCGTCGCTGATCTCGCGGAACTCTTGGAGGCAGGATGATCGCCCAGCGCCCGTACCCGATCGAGCCGTGGTCGGTGACGGAGACGCGCCTCGACCTGGACCTCCTGCCGCAGTCCGAATCGCTGTTCGCCCTATCGAACGGGCACATCGGCCTGCGCGGAAACCTCGACGAGGGGGAGCCCTACGGCCTTCCGGGCACCTACCTCAACAGCTTCTACGAGCAGCGGCCGCTTCCCTACGCCGAAGCCGCCTACGGCTATCCCGAGAACGACCAGACGATGATCAACGTCACCGATGGCAAGCTCATTCGGCTGCTCGTCGATGACGAGCCGTTCGACGTTCGCTACGGCGACCTCCATGAGCATCGGCGTCGGCTCGACCTGCGGACCGGCCTGCTTGAGCGGTCGGTGGACTGGACGTCGCCGGGCCAGTCTCGCGTGCGGGTGCGCTCCCGTCGGCTGGTGTCCTTCTCGCAGCGGTCCATCGCCGCGATCGAGTACGTGGTGGAGCCTGTCGATCGTCCGGCCCGGCTCATCCTGCAGTCCGAGCTCGTGGCGAACGAGGAGCAACCACCCATGTCACGCGATCCGCGTGTCGCGGCTGTGCTGGACAGCCCGCTGAGAGCGGTGGCGCAGGATCACGACGATCAGTCGATCGTGCTGCTGCATCGCACGCGCGCCAGCAACCTGCTGATGGGCGCGGGCATGAGTCACATCATCGAGGCCCCTGGGCGTGCCGAGGTCGACAGTGCAGTGCGGGAGGACTGGGCCCGACGGACCGTCGCCTGCACGGTGGAGCCCGGCGACCAGCTGCGCATCGTGAAGTACGTGGCCTACGGATGGTCGGGGCTCCGCTCGGAGAACGCGGTCCGCGATCAGGTGGCAAGCGCACTCTCCCAGGCTCGGTTCTCCGGCTGGGATGGTCTCGTTGCCGAGCAGGCGGCGTACCTCGACGAGTTCTGGGGGGCCGCGGACGTCGAAGTGGAGGGTGACGCGGAACTCCAGCAGGCCGTGCGCTTCTCGCTCTTCCATGTCCTGCAGGCCGGTGCCAGGGCGGAGCGCCGCGCGATTCCGTCGAAGGGACTGACTGGGCCCGGCTATGACGGGCACACGTTCTGGGACACCGAGATGTACGTCCTTCCGGTGCTGACGTACGCCCAACCGGGGGCGGCCGGTGATGCCCTCAAGTGGCGCCACTCCACGCTCGACCGGGCCCGGGACCGCGCCTCGGAGCTCAAGCTCGCTGGTGCCGCATTCCCTTGGCGGACGATCCGTGGCGAGGAGTGCTCGGGATACTGGCCGGCCGGGACCGCCGCCTTCCACATCAACGCCGATATCGCGGCGGCCGTGGTCCGCTACTGCGCGGCCACCGGGGACGAGGAATTCGAGCGCGAGTTCGGTCTGGAGCTGCTGGTCGAGATCGCCCGGCTGTTCATGTCGCTCGGCCACCACGATCAGCACGGCGGATGGCACATCGACGGCGTGACAGGCCCCGACGAGTACAGCGCGATCGCCGACGACAACGTCTATACGAATCTCATGGCCGCCAACGCATTGGTCGCGGCTGCTGACTCGGCGTTGCGACACCCGGCCGTCGCCCGAGCGCTCGGCGTGACCACGGAGGAGGGGGCCTCGTGGCGGGGGGCGGCCGCCGCGGTGCACATCCCCTACGACGAGGCCCGCGAAGTCCACGAGCAGTCTGCCGGCTTCACGGGTCACGACGAATGGGACTTCGCCACCGCAACACCTACCCCCTGCTCCTGCAATGAGACCTACTTCGACCTCTACCGCAAGCAGGTCCTGAAGCAGGCCGACACCGTCCTGGCCATGCACTGGTGCGGCGACAAGTTCACGCCCGAGGAGAAGGCCCGCAACTTCGACTACTACGAGCGGCGCACGGTCCGCGACTCGTCTCTCTCGTCGTGCACGCAGGCAGTACTGGCAGCGGAGATCGGCCACCTCGATCTCGCCTACGACTACGCCTACGAAGCGGCGCTCATCGACCTGCTCGACCTGCAGCAGAACAGCAGGAACGGCCTGCACATGGCGTCGCTGGGTGGCGCCTGGCTGGCCCTGGTGGCTGGCTTCGGCGGCTTCCGCGACCACGACGGCATCCCCTCCTTCGATCCGGCCCTGCCCGAAGGGCTGACGCGGCTGTGCTTCGCGCTTCGCTGGCGCGATCTTCGGCTGCGGGTGGACGTCGAGCCCCACCAGGTGACCTACTCGGTCCAGGAGGACACGTCGTCGACCCTGCTCCTGCGTCATGCGGGCGAGGAGATCCTCATCGCGGCAGGCGAACCGGCGGTCCGCCCGGTCCTTCCGCGGATCCCGACCATGCCACCGCCCGAGCAGCCGCCAGGCAGGGCTCCCATGTCGGCTCGGCGACCGATCGAATCCTGACTGGGTGTGCCCGTCGGCGCTCGACAAGGAGGAGTCATGGCAACCTTCACCGGATCCGACGACCTGCGGGGAGCGGAGTTCGTTGACGCGGACCTGCGAGGGGCCCGCTTCGTCAGGTCTGACCTGTCCGGAGTCGTGATGCGCGGCGTCGACGTTCAGGGGATGGACATCGACGCGCCGTGGCTCTTCGACGGCGAGGGCAGCCTACGCGTCAACGGCGTCGACGTGGTCCCGCTTGTCGAGGCTGAACTCAACCGCCGCTTCCCCGGTCGCTCCGACCGACGCGCTGACGATCCGGATGGCCTGCGCGCAGCCTGGGCGTCGCTCGAGCGTGCCTGGGCTGCCACGCTCGAGCGCGTCGCGGCGATGCCGGAAGGCACCGTCGACGTGTCGGTAGGCGGCGAGTGGTCGTTTGCGCAGACTCTGCGGCACCTGGTCATGGCGACCGACGTGTGGCTTGGCCGGGCGATCCTGGGGATCGAACAACCGTTCCACCCCGTCGGTCAACCGAACGTCGAGTATGAGACGGACGGCAACGACATGTCGGTCTTTGCCGCCGGCACATCCGTCGTATGCCGAGGTGCTCGAGGCTCGGTCGGGCCGCGTCGCCATGGTGCGCGACTTCCTCGCCAACGTCACCGCGGAGGAACTCGCCGTTGTGCATGCGAACCCGTGGGATCCCGAGCACGAGGAGACCACCCTGTCGTGCCTCCACGTGATCCTTGGAGAGGAGTGGGAGCACCTCCGCTACGCGGTACGTGACCTCGACGCCCTCGACTGAGGTCCTACTGCCCGACGTCCGATGAGCCCGCGGATTCTCGTGATGAGGCGAGTCCTCGCGGGCCTGACCGTCCGCGGGTGCGGTCGGCTGCGTGACGCCACCCATGCCGGTGACGATGGCGTCATAGGTGGCCCGGGAGATGATGGCACCCTCGCGCCGCACGGACTTGGCGTGCACGGCGAGGACGCGATCGCGCCGCACCCAGCTCTCACGTCCCTGCCGGTCCCACGAGCCGGTCCCGATGGAGATCCACCGTTGGTCACCCGCGTGGTCCTTGCTCGAGAGCATGAGCGCGACCAACCGGTCGTCGTGGGCGCGGCCGATGACGGCGACGGGACGATCCTTGCCGACGGCGTCGTCCTCCTCGTATGCGACCCAGGTCCAGACGATCTCGCCCGGATCAGCGTCGCGATCCAGCTCCGGGCTGTACTCGAAGCGACGGGGCCCTCGTAGTCGTAGGCACCGCCTCGGGCGGGGACCGGGTCGGCGGACGGGTCGGGCTCGGCGGGTGCTGCGAGCCCCGGTGGTCTACGGAAGGACCCGGTTCCGCTGCGACGGTGTCGGGTCCCGCTTCGAAGGGGTCCCGGCCATGCTGCATCGTCCCACGGGGCGACGCAGAATCGGTCGCGGAAGGTGCGGTCAGGTCGCGCGTTGGGCAGCGCCAAGCACGGCGGCAGGCCAGACAGCGCCACCATGTGACGCCCGATCCGGGCGCGACTCCGGTGCGAGGCGACGCCTCGCACCCGGAGTCGCTACCCGATGGGGGTGGACCCGCTGCGCCAACGGGCTGTCCGTTCGCCGGCCCGCGGAACGGACGGTCAGGCGTGGCCGCCCGATCCGCACCGGCTCGGGCTGGGTGACTGCCGTCGCGGTGGTCGACGGCCGTGGACGAACGCCCAGCACCAGCGGACCCGCGGTGACGAGCACTCGATCGCTGCCGCTCCCCGACCTGAGAGGTCGGGAAGCATCGAGGTCCGGTAGGATTCTCGTGTTTCCATGACGTCTCCATTCGGGCATGCGTGATCGACGCATGCCGTGATGAGGTGCCAATCATTGATGTCGACGGCACGCCGCGCCGGGTTGCGGCGGAGCGGAGCGTCGGGAGCAGTTGCGTGAGCAACGTGAGCGGTCGAGCAACGGGGCTCGTCCGGGTGCGCAGGTCCGGCTACGGACGCGCGCGACAGCGAGTCTCTAGGACGTAAAGTCCTTGATATTCAACATGAATGACTCCTGACTGTCGGACCTGCGATCGTGGATCCGATCGCGAGGTTGTGAGGTTAGCGGCTTTGCACCCGGGGTTCGGCAAGTCCCGTACGCGCGTGGTGCGTGACACGTAGGACGGGCTCAGCTTGCGAGCGACATCGAAGGAACGAACAGGTCGAGCATGTCGGTCAGGTACCCGTAGTGATGAAGGTCGCGCAGCAGCAGGTCGATTGCGTCCCGTGCCCAATCTGCCAATGCCCATGCGTCTGTGCTCATGGTGGCGGCGATCTCCCCGATGGTGGTGGTCATACGGTGACCACGACCTTGCCGCGGGCGTTGCCGGCGAGGAGGTAGTCGATAGCGGCCGGAGCCTCGGCGAGCGGGAACGTCCGGTCGATGACCGGTGTGACGAGCCCGGACTCGATGAGCTGAGCCAAGGCGACCAGGTCGGCCTGGTTCTCCGAGGAGATGAACGTTCCGAGGTGCTGGCTGACGAACGGCGACAGCATCGTCGCGCGCAACTGTCGGTCCACCCCGCCGAGGATTCGCCCGCCCGTCTCTGCACCGATGATGACGAGTCGTCCGGTCGGAGTCAGGATGCGACGCAGGTCGGCGATCCGACGGTTGCCGCCGGTATCGAGGATGACGTCGAAGAGCTCAGGTCCGGTCGTGACGTCGTCAGTCCGGTAGTCGACGACATGGTCGGCGCCGAGGGAGCGGACCAGGTCCACCTTCGAGGTGCTGCACACGCCGGTGACCTCTGCGCCGTGCGGCCTTGGCGATCTGCACGGCGTAGCTTCCGACACCGCCTGACGCGCCGATGACGAGCACCTTCTGTCCGGCCTGCACGCGACCGTGGTCCCGCACGGCCTGCAGGGCAGTGAGACCCGAGATGGCCACGGCGGATGCCTGCTCGAAGGTGAGGTTCGCCGGCTTGTGCGCGAGCTTGTCCTGGGACGCGGAGGTGAAGTCCGCGAAGGTGCCCTTGCCGATGCCGAACACCTCGTCGCCCGGCCGGAACCCGGTCACGTTGCTGCCGACCGCCTCCACGACGCCGGCCATGTCCATCCCGGGAGTGCCGTTCTTCGGCGCGCGCACTCCGTAGCCGGCCAGCCGGACCGGGAGGGGAAGCCCGGTCATCAGATGCCAGACGCCACGGTCCACGCCCGCAGCCTTCACCGCGACGAGGACCTCGTCGTCGGCGATGGCGGGGCGGTCGATCTCGCGGACCTCGAGCACGTCGGTCGAGCCGTAGGTGTCTTGCACGATGGCCTTCATGGGGTCTCCTTCATTCACGGCCTCGTGGGCCTCTCGAGTTACTTACGTCGTATGCTTACGATGTAAGGTACACAGACGACGAGCGCAGCGTCAACTGGGCATACGTTGTACGTTTCGCTGGCGAGGAGGAGGACGAGATGGCCGAGGCGACACCAGGGGGTGCGGAGCGCCGTGCGCCGTTGACCCGCGAGCGGGTCATCCGGGCCGCCATGTCGCTCGCCGACGAGCAGGGCATCGATGCGATGACGATGCGCGGGCTGGGGAAGGCTCTCGGCGTGGAGGCCATGTCCCTGTACAACCACGTGGCCAACAAGGACGACGTGCTCGACGGGATGGTCGACCTGGTGATGGGCGACATCCAGGTTCCTGGTCCGGGAACCCCGTGGCGGGAGGCCATGCGCGCTCGCGCGATCTCCGCGCACGACGTTCTGCTAGCCCACCCGTGGGCCGCACTCCTGATGATGTCCCGCTACAACATCGGTCCGGGAATGACGCGCTACCTCGACGCGACCTTCGGTGCCCTGCTCGACGGCGGGTTCACCATCGAGGGGACGCTCGACGCATGGAACACCCTGGACAGTCACCTCTACGGCTTCACGTTGCAGGAGCTCAACCTGCCGTTCGAGGCGGAAGAGGCGCCTCAGGTGTCGGCCGAGGTGCTCCAGCAATTGTCCGGAGCCGAGTTCCCCCATGTCGCCCAGGTGATCGGGCATGTCATGGCGTCGGGCCGGCTGGAGGAGTTCACCTTCGGCCTGGACCTGATCCTTGACGGCCTTGAGCGCAGGCTTGACGCGGGCTGACGACTACGCGTCGGCCTCGTCCGTCAGCGCTAACTCCATGAATCGCAGGTGGACGCGGAGCTCGTCGGGATAGGCGCTGTAGGGCGGGCACTCGCGGAAGCCGAGTTCGGCGTACATCGAGATCGCCTCGGAGTTCAGGAAGCCGGTGTCAAGGCGCATGCTGCGGTACCCGTCAGCGGCAGCCGTCGAGATCAAGGCCTTGCACAACTCCCGACCGGTGCCGTGTCCCTGGAATCGATCCGGGACGAAGAGTCGCTTCATCTCGCACGTCCCGTCGCCCAGGTCTCGATAGGCGACACCTCCCGTGACGTGTCCATCGCGTCGAGCGAGAAGGGTCCGGCCGGTCGGTGGACCGTACTTCGCGGGCAGCGCGGCGAGCTCGGCGTCGAGGTCCTGATGCGCGCGCACGCCATCGATGAGACCGGGTACGTCGGCATAGCGTTGCTGCAGCCAGTCCTCGTACTCGCGGATCAGGGCGCCGAACGCCTCGAAATCGGCATCGATGGTCGCTTCTGCGACGGTGTCGGTCATTACCGCAGTCTGCCGCAGCTGGACCGGGCGCTTGCGTGGTGGGGAGATGACTGCTTAAATACAACCAAATGGTTGTAGATCAGCTTGCCGACGCTGAGGTGGACCGCCTGTTCCACGCGCTGGCGGATGCCACGCGCCGGGACATCGTCCGCCGCGTTCTCGACGGCGAGCACTCGATCTCCGACCTGGCTCGTCGATACCCGATGAGCATGACGGCAGTGCAGAAGCACGTGGCGGTCCTGGAAGGCGCCGGCCTGGTGACGAAGCATCGGCGCGGGCGCGAGCAGCGAGTGCAGGGCAGCGTCGAGACCATCCAGGTTGCCGCCGACCTGCTCGACGAGTACGAGCACATCTGGCGGGACCGATTCGATCGCATCGGCGACCTGCTTGCCGAACCAACCTAGGGAGCCACGCAATGGGCGTGACCAGTGTGAGCAAGGACCCGGAGCGGGCGACGATGACCGTCACCGCCGAGTACGACGTGCCGGCCGAACGGGCATGGCAGCTCTGGAACGACCCACGCCAGCTGGAGCGGTGGTGGGGTCCGCCGGTGTATCCGGCCACGGTGGTCGACCATGACCTCTCGCCCGGCGGCAGCGTCACGTACTACATGACGGGACCGGAGGGTGATCAGCCGCGCGGTTGGTGGCGGGTCCTAGAGGTCGAGGCTCCGCGTCGGCTGGTGGTCGAGGACGGGTTCGCCGACGATGCCGGCCAGCCGATCCCTGACATGCCCACCATGGTGATGCGGCTGGACATCGCCGACCGGCCGGGAGGCGTCGTCATCACGATCGAGACGACCTTCCCGTCCGCCGACGCAATGGAGCAGCTGATCGACATGGGCATGGAGGAAGGCATGCAGGCTTCCATGGGCCAGATCGACGACGTGCTCGCGAACTGACTTCCCGTCCTCAGGAAAGAACGACCCTGCCTCAGGAGAGGGCGACGATAGCCAGCGCGACCGCAGAGAAGTGCGCCGCGAAGGCGGCGATGGTGAACGAGTGGAACATCTCGTGGAAGCCGAACCACGTCTTGCTGATCTGCGGCCACTTCGCCGCGTAGATCGCCGCTCCGATGGTGTAGAGCACGCCACCGGCGACGATGAGGCCGAGGATCAGTGCCCCCGCCTCAGCGAACTGGGGAACGTAGAAGATCGCGGCCCAGCCGAGGGCGACGTAGATCGGCACGTAGACCCACCGCGGAGCGGTGAGCCAGAAGTTGCGGATCAGTACCCCGGCAATCGCACCGGTCCACACGATGATCAGCAGGGTGCGCGCATCGGATGGGGGGAGCAGGATCAGCGCCAGCGGCGTGTACGTGCCGGCGATGATGAGGAAGATGTTGGAGTGGTCGGCGCGGCGCAGCATCGCCTTGGTCTTCGGGAGCCAGGCGCCCATGTGGTAGGTCGCCGAGGTCGCGAACAGGGCCACGCTGGTCAGCGTGAAGATGGCGACGGCCCAGCGCACGGGCCCGGACTCCGCGGCCAGCA
Source organism: uncultured bacterium (assembly GCA_963700745.1). Classification (GTDB taxonomy): domain Bacteria; phylum Actinomycetota; class Actinomycetes; order S36-B12; family S36-B12; genus UBA10649. The sequence goes on from CAVOYT010000001.1 coordinate 294,315, forward strand.
CCAGCAGCAGCCCGCCGATCACGGCGAGCGGGGCCGCGACGAGGTGCAGCACGCCTCGCAGGCGGGGCACCTGTACCTGATCCATCGCTCTCCGTTCATGAACCTACGCTTCGGTAACCTACGGTACCGTAAGTTTCGGGCCGGGCGCACCTTCCGGTGAAGGCTGAGCGGCCCGCTATCCGGGCTGGTGGCCGGGAGTCGAGGAATTCGTCGACTGATGTCGTCGACGCAGCGGTCCGCGTCGATGGTCAGGCCGGCCTCGTCCGCCTGGAGGGGTTCGAGGATGGCGAACTGCGATTCGACGAGGGAAACGGGCATGAAGTGGCCCGCCCGTCCGGACACGCGTCCGAAGGCGAGTTCCCGGTCGGCGGACAGGTGCAGGAAGACCGTGCGCGGTGCCACGTCGCGGATGACGTCTCGGTAGGAGCGACGCAGGGCCGAGCAGGCGACGACGCCGCCGTCGCGCGCCGCCAGCCAGCGCCCGACGCTCGCGAGCCACGGAGCGCGGTCTGCGTCGTCCAGGGGATGGCCGGCCGACATCTTCGCCACACTCGCGTCGGAGTGCAGATCGTCGGCGTCGACATAGGAGAGCCCCAGCCGATCGGCCAGGGCTCTGCCTACTGTCGACTTGCCCGATCCGGTGACGCCCATGACGACGACGGAAACGGGCACGCGCGGTCCTACTCGGCGCTCGCCTCCGGCGACGGTGCTGCCGATCCGGCGGCCTCGGCGATCATGTCCTTCAGCGTCCTCGACCGCGATCTCGAGGTCGGCGAGGCGGGCCTCGGCGTCGATGATCAGCTGGTCACGATCTGCACCGGCGGCCGCCTGGGCGTCCGTGACCGCCTTCTTGGCATCGTCGAGCGACTTCTGCAGGGCGGCCACCTCGGCGGCTACCTCGTCGTTGGCCTCTCCGGCGGCAGCCTGCGCGTCGGCGAACTCCTGCTCGAGGGTCGCCACCTCGTCAGACAACTGCTGCATGCTGGCGGCGGGATCGGCGATGATGACCCGCCCGATGATGGATTCCAGGCCGCGCACCTGCTCCTCGAGGGCGTTGACGCGGATGTTCAGCTCCTCGACCGAGGCGTCGGTGCCGGCGTCGGTGCCACTGTCGGAACTGCAGCCGGCCAGGGCGGTGACGGCGAGGAGGCCGGCGGCGGTGAGGGCGAGCGGTCGGGTGACGTTCACGAATCTTCTCCTTGTTCGGGTCGGTGTGACTTCGTTGGGCGGTGGGATCAGGCGTCCTCGGCCTTCTCGGCTTCCTTGGCTGCCGCCTTGATGTCCTTGGCGACGACATCGTCGACAGCGGACTCGACGACGCGATTGGCCTTGTCGAGCGCCTTGCGGATCTCGACGACACCCGGGTCAGAGACGAGCGCGATGATGCCCGAGTGCCCAGGATCGATCGCGTCCTCGAGCTCGTTGGCGAGCTCGCTGCGGTGGTGCAGCTCGCGGAGCTTGCCGACGCCAGCGCCGCGCGGCGCCGAGCGCGATGGCGCTGCCGATGATCGACGGCGGGAAGATGACGCCGAGCACGACGCCGCCGACGACGCCCCACGCCAGGCCCCGGCGGGTGCTGTGGTCGGTGGCCTTCTGGACCTCGAGCTTTCCGTCCTCGTCGCGCTTGACGACGACGACACTCTCGATCTCCAGGGTGCGGCCGTCCTCGACGGACTTGAGGAACTCGTACGCCTCCCAGGCGGCGTCGGTGTCGTTGAAGTCGGCGACGACGAGCGTGTAGGCGCCGTCGGTCACGGCGACGGCCTCGATGGTCACATCGGGGTCCGGTACGGAGGTTGGGTTCTGGTCGTCAGTCATGCATGACTCCTGATCTGTGTTGGTTGCGTCGGTTGTTGGGCGGAGGGTGGGATCCGGGGGATCAGTCGACTGTACCCGCCGTGCCGGCACGGCGATATCACCCGTTGCGGATGATCCCCCGAGTGCTGGCTGTGTCCTAGCGTCAGGAATGAGAGAGGGAGATCATTCATGACTGAACTGACGGACGTTTCCATCGACGAACTGGGTCCGGTGGACTTCCTGATCGTCGAGTTCCCCGCCGGGGAGCAGAACTTCAACGGGGAGATCGCCGAGGAGCTCCTCGCACTCGCGGAGCAGGGCACGATCCGAATCCTCGATGCCCTTCTGCTGCAGAAGAACGAGGACGGGTCCGTTGATGCGCTGGAGCTCGACGAGGCGCCGGGCCTCGATGACATCCGCGCCCTCGAGGCGGACCTCGCCGAGATCCTTGCGGCTGACGACGTGGTGAACCTCGCTGCCGCGATGGAACCCGGCACGGTGGCCTTGGCCTTGGTGTGGGAGAACTCCTGGGCCGCTCCGTTCGCCAGCGCTGCCCGCCGCGCCGGTGGGCAGCTCGTTGCGACCGGGCGCATCCCCATCCAGGCGATCGCCGCGTCCATGGAGTCCGCCAACTCGAACGAGGAAGGGAACTGACATGCCATTGCGACCTGCACGAGCAGCCAGGCGCGGGGTCGTGGGCGCACCTGTCGCCCGTACGGCCACCACGGTGGCGACCGTAGCCGTTGTGGCTCATGGAGTGGATCGCCGGGACGACCGCCGAGACGATCGGCGGGACGACCGTCGGGACCGCCGCTGATCTTGGGCGGAGGTAGTCTGCGCCCAATAGCAAGGAGAGGCACATGGGATCGATCCTGGGCGTGAGCGACGAACGTCGGCAGCGCATCTACTCCGGGGGGCTGGACGTCTCGTCCCGTGCGGGCTTCCTGCTGGGCGCGTTCTACACCGGCCTGTCGTACCAGCCCAATCTGCTGTCCCGTGGCACGCGTGATCAGGCCATCATCAGCGGCGTGGCCGCGTCGGTCGGGTACGGCTGGGGCGTCACGGTCCACTCGTTCCTGCGCACCACGGCGGACCGCATCCCCGCGTCTCAGGGATCCCGCAGTGGGCGCATCGTCTCCGGGATGGCGGTGGATGCCGTCGCGGCCGTGGGTGGCCTCGCGCTGTCCCGAGCGCTTCCGCCGCGCGAGCACGAGTCGAGCAAGCGTGCCCTCCTGCGACTCGCCGGGGTGGGGATGTGCGCAGCCGGCGCCGCGGGGCTCGGCGCCGATGGGCTCGAGTCGACGCGCGGACGGCCGGGCTTCCGGGGACTGTCCGTGCTCACGGCGCTCGGGACGGTGGCGGGGGGATACGCCCTGACCCGCCCGGGCACCGCGACGCGCGGGTCCCTCGGGCCGGGCGAGGAGGTGGCTCGCGAGAACGTCGTCCGCGAGGTGTCCATGCCCAAGGCCCTGGCGTCGGGCGTGGCCGTCACCGGCGTACTGATGGCCGTGGCCCGGGGCGAGTCGATGCTGAGCGGGGCCGTGGCCCGCGGAGCGGCGAAGGTGCTCGGCGGCGAGCCGTCCGATCACCGGGCGCTGGGTCGGCTGGCGGCGATGGGTGCCCTCGCCGGATTCGGCTGGGCCGCCGTCACGGGTGCCAACATGGTGCTGACCAAGGCGGGCGTCGGGGCCGATCTGGCGCACGCCGAGCCTCCCGAGCTCCCCGAGGTGACCGGTGGACCTGGAGTCGCTGATCCCCTGGGCCGACCAGACGCGCGAGTCGCGGCGTTGGCTGTCCATGGTGCTGCGTCAGGACCAGATCGAGGACGTCCTCGGGGAGCCGGCGAAGCAGCCCATCCGCGTCTACGGTTCGCTGGAGTGCGCGGCCGATCCCCAGGATCGCGCCGACCTGCTGCTCGCCGAGATCGATCGCACGCGGGCCCTCGAGCGATCCGTGTTCGCCTTGTTCTCGCCGACCGGCTCGGGATACGTCAACTACGTCGCGACCGAGACGCTCGAGTACCTCACTCGCGGTGACTGCGCCTCGGCGTGCATCCAGTACTCGGTGCTGCCGTCCGCGCTCTCCCTCACGAAGGTCGGCTACGCGACCGAGCAGACGCGTCTGCTGGTGAACGGCATCGTGCGAACGGCTCATGGCCATGCCGGCGGACAAGCGGCCACGCTTCTACCTCTTCGGCGAGAGCCTCGGCTCGCAGGTCAGCGAGGAGATGTTCCGCGGCCAGGGGACGACCGGCCCGGAGGGCATCGGCCTGGAGGCCGCCTTGTGGATCGGCACCCCGGCATCGACCGTGTTCCGCACCGAGCTGTGGGGCACGCGCACGGTTGCGCAGGCGCCCGACGTTGGCCCCGGCGCGTTCTACCTGCCGCGGGCGATCCGCGACTGGAAGGCGCTGCCCAAGGACCGCATTGCCGACGTGCGCTTCCTGCTCCTCCAGAACGGCGACGACCCGGTTCCGAAGTTCGCGGCACCGGTCGCGTGGAAGCGACCCGATTGGCTGGGCCCGACGGACAGCCGTCCCCCGGGTTCGCCGCTCCACACGCGCTGGCTGCCGGTGGTGTCGTTCGTGACGACGTTCATCGACCTGCAGAACGCTCTGGTGCCCACCCCCGGCATCTTCCAGCAGGGCGGTCATGACTACCGGGAAGAGATCCCCGAGGCGGTGCGTACCACGTTCCGACTCGACATCGAGCGACGAGAAGATGGAGCGAGTGCAGACGGCCCTGCGCGAGCGGGAACTCGTCTGGGAGGTGCGACGGCGCTGGGCGAAGGCCGAGGCGGAACCCACCCCCAAGCGGGCCGAGGCCGAGACCAAGGTCGAGGACGACGTGTCGAAGTGGACGGGCCGGCCGGCCTCGCGCGACGAGGTCGAGCGCATCATCGCCACCAATCTGTGATGGCGCCGGGACCCGAGTCCCGCCAAGGTGAGCGGCGCCTGCCGATGGCGCTGGCGGTGCTGGCGGCTGGAGTGCTGTACCTGTTCGTGCCCGCGGATTTCCGGGTCTCCGAGGCCACCCACTACGGATACCCAGCGCTGCTGGTCGTCTTCCTCGTGGTCCTCATCATCGGGGACCCGGGCCGCATCGACCGGGAGAGCCGCTGGCTGAGAGTGGTCACCGGACTGCTCATCGTGACGATCACCCTCGCGTCGGCGGCCTCGGCAGTCCGCCTCGTCGTCGGGATCCTGCAGCAGGCCGACTTCACCAGCCCCGGGCAGCTCCTGACCATCGGGGCCGTCGTGTGGATCACGAACATCATTGCCTTCGCCCTGTGGTACTGGCACCTGGACGGCGGCGGTCCGGCCGCCCGAATCAATGGTCACGTCCGCACCCGCTCGGCCTTCCGGTTCCCCGAGGAGGACTTGGCGGAACTGAGCGAGGCGGGGTGGTACCCGCAGTTCGTCGACTACTTCGCATTGTCCTTCAACACGTCCACCGCTTTCAGCCCCACCGATGTCTCGGCGGTCCGACACTGGTCGAAACTGATGATGATCCTTGAGTCGGCGATCTCCCTTGTCCTGGTCGTGCTGGTCGTGGCGCGAGCCGTCAACGTCCTGTAGCAATCGTCGAAGGGGAGTGGCGCATGGACAGAGTGTCGATCGCGCGGTCGATCCGGCGTCCGGCGTCGGCCGGCATCGCCGGCCTGGTCTTCGGGGTGATCCTCTGCCTGGTCATCCTCTTGTTCCACAATGCCGCACCCGCCCTGATCGCCGAATCCGGTGGCTGGATCGACGACCCGTCGCGTCGATTGGCTGTCGACCGGGCGCTCGGGTTGATCCCGTTCGCCGGCATCGCATTCCTGTGGTTCATCGCCGTCATCCGGGCCCAGCTCGGCTCCCGTGAGGATCGCTTCTTCGAGACCGTCTTCCTCGGGTCGGGACTGCTCTTCGTTGCCATGCTGTTCACGGCCGCGGCGGCGATGAAGGGGATCCTCGTCCTCATCGATGCGGGGGTGAGCCTGCCCTCGGAGACCGCGGCATTCGCGTGGACGTTCGCCACGGCGCTCCTGGCGTTCTTCGGTACCCGGATGGCCGCCGTCTTCATGCTCTCCGTCACGACCATGGGCGTGCGGACGGGCTCGGTGCCCAGGTGGCTGGCGATACCGGGCTACCTCATCGCCGTTCTCCTGCTGCTGACCCCGCCGCTTCCCAACCTCACCCAGTTCCTGTTCCCGCTGTGGGTGCTGCTGGCCAGCGTGCACATTCTGATCGGTCCACGGACCGCGGACGACGCCGCGGGCGAGCTAACGCGATCCCTAGTAGCAGCCGCTTTCGGCTGCTAGCGTGCACGGATGCACCCCGGCGCGGGTCCCCAACAGCCACAGGTCGTGCTGCTCTTCGGCGCGACAGGTGATCTCGCGAAGAGGAAGCTCCTCCCCGGTCTCTTCCACCTCGCGAAGTCAGGGCTGCTGCCGGGCTATCGGATCATCGGCGTCTCGCTCGACGAGCTGAGCCCCGACGAGTTCCGCGATCTCGTTCGTGCTGCCCTCGACGAGTTCTTCACCCGTGACTTCACCGAGGACGAACTGGATGGAGTTCGCGCGGAGCCTGGACTTCGTGTCGACCGAGGCCGGGCCCAGCCGCCCTCGCCGAGGCGGTGGAGCGCGCCGAGGCGGAACTCGAGCAGCCCAACGCGCGACTGCACTACCTGTCGGTTCCCCCCAAGGCCGCACTCGCGGCCGTGGCGCTGCTGGGGGAGGCGGGCCTGGTCGAGCGATCGCGCGTGGTGATGGAGAAGCCCTTCGGCCTCGACCTGGACAGTGCCGTCATCCTGAACCGCACGCTGCACGAGACGTTCGACGAGGAGCAGATCTTCCGCATCGACCACTTCCTCGGCAAGGAGCCGGCCCTCAACATCCTGGCCTTCCGGTTCGCCAACGGCCTGTTCGAGCCGATCTGGAATCGCAACTTCATCCACCACATCCAGATCGACGTGCCAGAGACCCTCGGCCTGGTCCAGCGGGCCTCGTTCTACGAGGGCACCGGCGCCTACCGCGACATGGTCGTGACGCACCTGTTCCAGATCCTCGCCTTCATCGCGATGGAGGCGCCGACGGCGCTCGCGTCGGCGGCGATCAGCGAGGAGAAGAACAAGGTCTTCCGCAGCATGATGCCGATCGAGCCGACCGACGTCGTCCGCGGCCAGTTCCAGGGCTACCGGGACATCGAGGGCGTCGAATCCGAACTCGGACACCGAGACGTTCGTGGCGCTGCGAGCGACCATCGACAACTGGCGATGGGCGGGCGTCCCGTTCTACCTGCGATCCGGCAAGCGAATGGCCGAGGGTCAGCGGATCGTGTCGATCGCCTTCCACGAACCACCACGCAGCATGTTCCCCTCGGGGTCGGGCATCGGCATCCACGGACCGGACCACCTGACCTTCGACCTCGCCGACTCGGCCAAGGTGTCGTTGTCGTTCTACGGCAAGCGCCCCGGCCCCGGCATGCAGCTCGACAAGCTCAGCCTGCAGTTCGCGATGCACGACACCGGCATGACCGGCGACGTGTTCGAGGCCTACGAACGACTGATCCTCGATGCGATGAAGGCGGATCACACCCTGTTCACCACAGCCGAGGGCATCGAGCGACTCTGGGAGATCTCCGGGCCCGCTGCTGGAGGCGCCGCCGCCGGTGCGCCCCTACTCCGAGGGCTCGTGGGGTCCGAACGCGATTCACCAGCTGATTGCCCCGAACTCATGGCGACTGCCGTTCGAACGGGCATGGCGGGCGCCGAACGTCGAGGGAAGCTAGGCGGGCTGGGCGTCGTCGGCGCTGCGGGCTTCCTCGAACTGGGCTACGACTCTTCGCTGGTCGGCGGTTTCGGGCAGCAGACGGGTGACAAGCGCGAGCACGCCGGCGATGACGACGACGATGACGGCGCCCGCGACGGTGGCCCCCAGCCGCGAGCCCCCCACCTCAGCTCCGGAGGTGGGCGTGAGCGCGAGCACGATGGCGAAGGCCGTCGTTGCCGCGTTGAACCACCGCGGATCCGGGACGGCGAGCGTCAGGACCAGGGCACCGAAGGCGAGGGCGTAGTCCAGCGCGGGTGCGTCGATGACCACGCTGACCAACCCGGCAGCGCCGACACCGACGGCGGTGCCGACGACTCGGGTGACTGCCCGTTCGACAGGGCCGCACCCGGTGCCGGGATGGCCAGCAGGAATACCGTCATCGGCAGCCAGTACGCGTTGTCGTTGTCCCAGTGCTGGGCGAGGAAGCCGGCCAGCCCGGCAGCGATCGCGAGGCCGATACCGCCGACTACGGCGTTGCGAGGGGTCACGGTGACTGAGCCCGTGTCGGCGGGTACCCCGCTACGACGAGCCAGGAGAATCGCGTAGGTGCTGGCGATCGCGGCGAACAGCAGGAGAACGAGCAGGTCGCCGGCCGGATCGGTGGGTTGGGACACCGACCAGGCGATCCCCATGAACGCGAACGGAACCAGGAGGCCGCGCATCGCCAGCACGCCGGTGAGCAGGCCGAGAACCGCCAGGCCCGCCACCCACCACGGCGTGCCGCTGGACATCGCCGACAGGCCGGCGGCGGCCAGCGTCGGTGCGACGAAGAACGCCGCTCGTCGCCAGCCGGAGAACAGCGCCAGGAGGAAGGCCAGGACGGCTCCGAGCCCGGCTCCTCCTGCGGCTGACCGCGCCGCCGGCCAGGAAGGCGAGGACCACGGGCAGGACGACTGCTACAGCGAGGGTTCCGGCGGCAGCCGCCAGGCGTCTGGCCAGATTCGAGGCCTGGGGTTGATCAGCCGCCGTGGGCGTGTCGGCCGCCTCGTCGTGACTCACGGCGGGATCGTATCGGCTGGCGGATGGGCTCCACGGGTCTATCCTGCGCCGTGGTCACGGTAGCGTGCACGCGCATACGTGCGGAGGTGAAGGAGGGGCGTGGTGGGCGCTGATCACGGCAACGACGAGATGACGCCCGGTGGGACTGGTGACGCCGCTGGCTTGGATGGACGCCCACCTTCTTCGGCCGTCGCGCCGGCTACGGATTCCGGGGTGACGATCCGCCTGTCACCGGCCAACGTCTGGCGCATCGGCTTGGTTCTGCTCGGAGTCGTCGCCTTCGGGTTGCTCGTCAGGTTCGTCGTTGATGACGGGGGCAGCGTCATCTTCACGGTGCTGATGTCGTGGTTCGCGGCGATCGCGATGGCGCCGATCGTGGACCGGCTGTCCCAGCACATGCGAAGGGGCCTGGCGACCGGAATCGTCATGGTGTCCGCCATCGTGATGGTGGTTGTGTTCTTCTGGGCGTTCGGTGCCCTTTTCGTGGACCAGCTCTCGCAGCTGGTGCTTCTCGTCCCTGACCTGGTCGACGGGACACTGACGTGGATCAACAGCAACTTCTCGACGTCCCTGTCGACGGACGAGATCCTCGCGTCCGTGAACCTGAGCCCTGCACAGCTCGCATCGACCGCAGCCTCCCTGGGTATCAGCCTGCTCGGTTTTCTCGGTTCTGTGGTCGGCGCCGTGTTCGGCCTGTTCACCTTCAGCCTGTTCGTGTTCTACCTGTCGGCGGACATGCCACGGTTCGAGAGATGGGTCGCGAGTCTCTTCCCGGCCCGGTCTCAGGGAGTCGTCGCGAACGTGTGGTCCCTGACCGCCGAGAAGACCGGCGGGTACGTGGGTGCTCGGGTGATCCTCGCCGTCATCAATGCGACCGCGATGGGCATCGTCTTCGTCATCATCGGGATGCCGTACTGGCTGCCGCTGGCCCTGTGGACCGGGATCGTTGCGCAGTTCGTGCCCGACGATCGGCACGTACATCTCGATCATCCTGCCGGTCGTGGTCGGCCTGCTGAGTCCCGAATCCGTGGATCGGCGTCATCGCGCTGGTGTGGGCGGTGATCTACCAGCAGATCGAGAACCTGACGATCGAACCCAAGATCAGCGCGAAGGCGGTCGACGTGAATCCGGCCGTCGCCTTCGGGGCCGTCCTCCTCGGCGCGGCCCTCTTCGGAGTCGCCGGTGCCTTCCTCGCGGTTCCCGTCGCGGCCATGCTGCTGTCGCTGCTGGACATCTACGGGCATCGGTATGAGCTGTTGCCACGTGTCGAGAAGGGGGTGAACGCGCTCGAGCGCCCGACTGGGACCGGGCGGCGGGGCCGGCGATCTGATGCAGCGGCGGAGGACAGCACGGCGGCCGCTCCGAATGAACATTAGGAGCCCGCGCGCCGTGTCGTCGGCTGACATCGCGCGGATGTCGAATTCGCTGTATGTCTTCGCGGGGTCGGAGGGCGAGCGTCGAGCATCGAAGTTCTGGGTCCTGCTGATCCTCTCGGGGGTCATCGCGTCGGCCGGCGTCCTGCTCGACTCGACGGCCACCGTCATCGGGGCCATGATCGTCGCGCCGCTGATGACGCCGATCCTGGGGACCGGTTTCGCGCTCGTTCTCGCCGACCGCCCGAATGTCCTCCGCAACGGGGGCCTCGTCCTGGCCGGCGCCCTGGCGGTCATCGCGATCGGCTTCATCATGGGGCTGGGGAACCCGTTTCCGGTCGTGGCGGACACGAACGGGCAGGTCGCCTCGCGGGTCAGTCCGGGGATCATCGACCTCGTTGCTGCCCTCGCGACGGGAATCGTCGGGGCATTCGCGGTCGTGCGCTCGGACGTCTCCGACACCCTGCCGGGAGTCGCGATCGCGATCTCCCTCGTGCCCCCGCTCGTCGTGGTGGGACTCACCCTCGAGTCGGGTGCCACGGCCGAGGCGTTCGGCGCGCTCCTGCTGTTCCTGACGAATGTCGCGGCCATCATCGCGACGTCCACGGTGGTACTGCTGATCTATCCGGTCAGGGCAGCAGCGGCTGCCGCGGGACAGCACGTGGGCGTTCTGCGTGGCCGGACCCTGTTCGCGGTGGGCGCCACCGTCGTGGTCATCGCGATTCCTCTGCTCTACGGGACGCTGACGGTGATTGCCGACAACCTGGTTCTTCGACAGGCCCAGCCGGTCGTGAACGATTGGGCGGATGACGCGGGCTGGTTCGTCTCGGAAATCTCCTACACGCAGGGCACGCTGCAGGTCGTCGTCGTCGGGACCCCGCCGACACCCACCGAGTCGAGCCTTCGCTCCGCGCTCGATGAGTCTGGGCTGACCGACGTGTCGGCGGACGTCACTCTCGTCCTGGGCGACCGCCAGGAGATTGCCGTCACCGCCGGGGTACCGCCTGCCGGTTGATGTCAGGCACCTTCATGGATGCGGCGCCCGCGCATCGCGCACCCGTGGACGGCCGATCAGGTCAGCTTCGCAGCGCCTCCGCCAACTCCTCGAATTCGGCAACGAGCAGACCCATGTCCGCCTCGGTGTGGGCCAACGACACCAGCCACTGCTCGTCAAGCCCGGGCGGAGTGAGGATGCCGCGGTTGACGCCCCACAGCCAGCTCAGTTCCGCGACTCCGAAGTCGGTCCGCTTGTAGTCGCGGTAGTTGCGGACGGGGGCGTTGGACCAGGTGACGGCGCCCTTGACGCCGAAGCCGACGGTGTGGGCGGGCAGCTCGTAGCGCCCGATGAGCTCGTCGAGGTCCCGAAGAGCGCCGTCGTTCAGGGCCTCGGCCGCATCGAGGGCCTGTTCGGTGCAGACCTCGTCCACCGCGGCGGCCGCCGCCATGACGAGGGGGTTGCCGTTGTAGGTGCCGAAGTGCGCCATCCGGCCGTCCGTGACGGCCGCCATCACCTCGGCCCGACCACCGAACGCGGCCAGTGGGAGGCCGCCGCCGATGCTCTTCGCCAGGGTCACGAGATCGGGGGTGACGCCCAGCCGCTGCGAGGCGCCCGCATACCCGGCCGTCAGGCCCGTCTTCACCTCGTCGAAGACAAGCAGGACATCGTGCTCGTCGCAGGCCGCCCGGACACCGGCGAGGTATCCCTCATCCGGCAGCACGATGCCGATGTTCTCCAGCACCGGCTCCATCACGACGGCGGCGATCTCGCTCGCGTGCTCCGCGAGGATCTCCCGCATGCGGTCGAGGTCGTTGTAGGGCACGACGTAGACGGTGCCGGCCTCGACGTCGAACGGGCGTCACCGGGACGGGTGCCTCTTCGGGGCCGGCCTCGTCGACGTCCGGCTTGACCGACACCGACAGGGCGTCATATCCGCCGTGGTAGCCGCCCTCGATCTTGAGGATCGCCTTGCGGCCCGTGACGGCCCGCGCCGTCCTGACGGCGTACATCGTCGCCTCGGTTCCGGAGTTGGTGAACCGCAGGCGATCCAGCGAGAAGCGCTGCTGGAAGCGCTCCGCCACCTCCGTGGCGGTGGGCGACGGGGTGACGAACAGCGTGCCGGTCTTCTCGAGAGCCTCGGTCACCTTCGCCACCATGACCGGATTGAGGTGCCCGACGAGCATGGCGCCGAAGCCCATGGACAGGTCGAGGACCTGGCGATTGTCGACGTCCGTGAGCCATGCCCCTCGCGCCGAGGCGATCGAGATGGGGTAGGGATCCCAGTGCTGGAACGAGGAGGTGACTCCGAGCGGCAGCGAGCGGCTTGCCCGGATGTTGTGCTCGGCCGAGCCCGGCGTGCTGGCGGTGAAGCGCTCCCACTCGGCGGCGATGAGGTCCGCCACGCGCCCCTGGTCCACCGGGGTCGACGAGGCGGGCACGTGTCGCCACGTGGCCGGATCGTTCGCCGGGACTGCTGCGGACGCTTCTGCCTGAGAGGTCATGTCGGGGCTCCAGCCTGGTCTTCGGATTCTCGTCGTCGCTCGATCGTATCGACGCGCGGTCCCTGAGGTCCGGTGGTCCGCACGGTTCTAGGGCAGGATGTGGCGCGTGGCGCAGCATGAGGAGCACGTACCGCATCATCCGGACTCGGCCGCCCTTCAGGCCGGTCTCCCCGACGTGCGCATGTCCCCGGCAGACGCCGGCGTGGTCGAGATGCTCGTGCTACGACCGGCAGTGGACGTCCGCTCCGTGGTCGATACGGCGACTGCCGACGTCGATCTGGGGATGGTGGGGGACGGCTGGCGGGACCGCGGCAACCGACGCATGCCCGGGGGTGTCGCCGATCCCGACGACCAGGTGACGATCATGAACTCGCGGGCCGCGCTGCTCATGGCCGGTCGACGAGATCGGATGCCGCTCGCGGGTGATCAGGTCTACCTCGACCTCGATCTGAGCGTCGACAACCTGCCATCGGGAACCGTGCTCGAGTTCGGGAACGCGGCCCTCGAGGTCACGGCGACCCCGCACACCGGCTGCTCCAAGTTCAAGGCCCGCTTCGGCATCGACGCTCTGCGCCTGACGGCCGACGCGGACGGCCGCTACCTCCGACTTCGGGGAATCAACGCTCGCGTCGTGCGTTCGGGCACGATCTCGGTCGGCGACGTGGTCCGGGTCATCCGTCCGCAGTAGCGCGGACGGGTCAGTGCCCTGCGCCGAGGTTCCCGGCGAGCCGGTCGTGCATGGCGGCGCTGTAGTCGTTCATGCCGATGATGGTGACGGTCTTGTCGCGCCGGTGGTACTTCGTGGTGATGGCATCGAGCGCCGCCACCGTGGACGCATCCCAGACGTGTGAGCCGGTCATGTCGATGACGATGTCATCGGGATCGTCCGCATACTCGAACATCGTCGTGAGGTCGTTGCTCGACGCGAAGAACAGCTCGCCCGTGACGGTGTAGAACGCGATGGCATCGCCGTCATCGTCGAGGGCGATGCTGCGATCAACGTCGGCCAGGTGCGCGACGCGACGCGCGAACGCGACCATGGCCGCGAGGACGCCGACGATGACACCGATCGCGAGGTTGTGAGTGAACAGGACCACGACCACCGTGGTCAGCATCACGAGTGTCTCGCTGCGCGGCATGCGGCGCAGCGTGCTCGGTTGGATGCTGTGCCAGTCGAACGTGGCGACCGACACCATGATCATCACGGCGACCAGGGCTGCCATGGGGATGATCGCGACGACCGGGGCGAAGCCCACCACGAGGACCAGCAGGAAGACACCTGCCAGGAACGTCGAGATGCGAGTGCGCGCACCGCTGGCCTTGACGTTGATCATCGTCTGCCCGATCATCGCGCAGCCGCCCATGCCGCCGAAGAGGCCGGACGCGATGTTCGCAATGCCCTGCCCGAAGGTCTCGCGCGTCTTGCGGGAGTGGGTGTCGGTGATGTCGTCGACGAGCTTGGCGGTCATGAGCGATTCCAGGATGCCGACCAGGGCCATGGCCAGCGCATACGGGGCGATGATGCGGAAGGTCTCCATGCTCAGCGGGACATCCGGCATGAGGAGCGACGGGAGGCTCTGCGGAAGCTCGCCCTGGTCGCCGATGGTGGGAACGGTGATGGCCATCGTCACGGTGACGACGGTCACGAGCACGATCGCCACCAGCGGTGCGGGGATCACCTTGGTCGCGCGGGGGAGGAGAACCATGATGAGCAGGCCGGCCGCGACCAGCGGATAGACGGCCCATGGCACGTCGATGAGCTGCGGCAGCTGTGCGGCGAAGATCAGGATTGCGAGGGAGTTGACGAAGCCGATCATGACGCTGCGCGGGATGAAGCGCATTAGGCGGGCGACACCGACGGCGGCCAGCAGGATCTGGAAGATGCCGGCGAGGATGACGGTGGCAATGAAGTACTCGACCCCGTAGTCGCGAGCGACCGGCGCGATGACGAGCGCGACCGCTCCGGTCGCGGCAGTGATCATCGCCGGTCGGCCGCCCACGAAGGCGATCGTCACTGCCATCACGAAGGACGAGAACAGGCCCAGCCGCGGATCGACGCCGGCGATGATGGAGAACGAGATCGCCTCGGGGATGAGGGCCAGGGCCACGACGAGGCCGGCGAGGACCTCGCGGGTGAGGATCCGCGGCGCACGGAAGGCGTCCATCACGGTGGGTCCGTTGTGATGCTGGAACCGCTCGGGAAGCGGGGTGCTGAGGACGACGTCCACGTGGGTACTCCGGTCGGCATGCCGCAGCAGGATGCTCGCGCATCACAGCAGGTGCGGTGGGTGGGTGCTCGCCATGCGCACCCCGTGGGCGACGTCTACGTGGCAGAAGCGCTGTCTCTTGGGCGTGAGCCTACCCGAGACGCGGGCGACCTCTGACCGCGTCAGCCGCACACTGCGACTCCTGCGCCTAGAACGGCACGATCGTCGTCAGCAGTCGTTCGCCGGTAGAACGGCCAGCCAGAATGCGGCAGAACTCCACGGCATCCAGTGTCATGGCGTCGGCCGGAGCGCCGCCCCCGAGCGCGGTGAAAGTGCCCCCGCCGCACCCGTCAGGGTCAGGTGGAATGGCTGGCCGTGGCGTCGAGCCCACTCGGTCACCACATCGGCGACGATCATGCCGTCGTGGTCGGGCGAGAGCACGAGCTCTCGTCCGGTGGCACGCGAGACGTCGACTCGGTGCATCCAGGCATCTCGGACGTAGATGGTGTCGATCAGGTAGCCGAGGGTCCATCTCTCCACCACGGGACCGTCGACGGGCAGGCTCACCCTGCGCATCAGGGACGGCATCCTCGTCCGCCCGCGGACCGCCCGCGGAGCAACGGCCGCGAACCGCGCCACGAGCTCGGGCGGCGTGAGGTCGATCCGCTCGGCGACCTGGGTCGCCGAGAGGGCGGCCTCCTGCGGACCGCCATTGGCCTTCTGGAAGGCGCGCGCCCGGAGCATCTGGTGGACCAGCTCCCGGATGGACGCGCCGGACTCGCAGGCCCCGAGCACGTGGAGGTACATGCGGCGCACGTCCCAGTCCGGGCATTCCGTCTGGGCAGTCCAGTCGTCATCGGTGAGGGTCCGCATCAGATCGAGGTTCCGCTGCAGTTCTCGGGCGAAGAGCGACATGCCTTCGCGATGGCTCAGGGGGGCACGCGCGGACGTGTCGGTCGCGGTTCGGTCGGTCATGGTCATCGGTTCTCCTCGGCGGCGTCAGATACGGGGCGATGGTCGAGCAGGTGGGGGGCGACCGCGGCCAGCAGCATGTCCGCGGCCCGGTCGACCAGCCGTTCCCACCGGTCACCCCCGGGGTCGTTCGCGATCTGCTGGCTCGTCAGGCCGGTGAACACGGCGGTGGCCAGATCGGACGCGTCGGGGTCGGTGACCCCGAAGCGCGCCATGGCGGTCTGCATGCCGGAGAGTGCTCGAACGGCGATGGTGTAGCTGTCCGCAGACGGCTCGAAGCCGGGAATGGTGCGCAGGAACAGCAGCTGGTAGCGCACCGGGTCCGATGTGCAGAAGGTGAAGTAGCGGTGCGCGAAGGACCGCAGCGAGGTGCGGGCATCGCCGCCCGCCGCCGGGTCGTGCGCGTCCATCCACTCTAAGAACGCCGCGTACCCCTCGGCGAACATCGCGTCGTAGATCGCGTCCTTCGAGGCGAAGTACGAGTAGACCGACTGGGCTCGCATGCCCACCCGGTCCCCGAGATCGCGCATGGACAGGCCACTTAGCCCGTGCGTCCGGGCGAGCTCCCAGGCGGCGTCCACGATCTCCTGCCGGGTGGCCTCGCGGCGAAGGGCCCGACGGTCGGGGGCCGAGCGGTCGGCGATGGTGTGGTCGGGTTCACGCAACCTGACAGTGTTCGCATTACCTGACATAGTCAGGAGTCTGCTACCGAGGCGCAGCGAAGTCAAGGCCTTTCCGAAATGTCGGATTCTGAACCGACTTCCCTCACGAGGACCTCCTAGGCTGACGCCTAGACGGAGTGAGGTGGGCACATGACGTCGAGGGACGTGTTCCCGCGTCACGCGGGGCGACTGCGTGACGGTCGTGGTACGACGTGACTGACGTAACCTCCGTATCGGACTTGGTCTCCCAGGTGGAGAACAAGTACCGCACGTTGCTGGACACCTTCCACGAGGCCCTGCTCACTTTCGCACCCGTGGATGGTGCCGTGGGGCCGGTCGTCGACGCGGTGTGCACGTCCGTCAATCTCGCGGCCCAACGAGTCCTGAGTCGGTCCGCCGAAGGGATCCTGGGGCGACGGCTGGGAGACGTGCTGTTCGACGTCCATGTTGAGGGCAAGCTCGGCACCTCGATCGTCGCGCCGGATCCCGGACAGACGATTCGCTTCGAGACACCCGCCCTGCCATCGGAAGCCGGTGACACCGAATACGAGGTCTCGATCTACCCCTTCGGACCGGAGGTCCTGGTCGTCCTGCGTGACATCACACAGAGGTTGAGGTCGGAGCGCGCACTGGCGAACTCCGAGGCCCGCTACCGCGTCCTCGCCGAGAACGCCATGGACCTCGTCGTGGCGCTCGACATGCACGCCACCATCGAATGGGCCTCGCCATCGGCGAAGCGATTGCTCGGCTTCGAACCCCAGGATCTGGTCGGGAAGTCCGGAGCCGTCCTCATCCACCCGGAGGACCTCGCTGAGTTCCTCGTCACTGCTGATCAGGCCCGCGCCGGTGCACCCGTGTCCTGCCGGATTCGGTCAATGACGGCGTTGGGAGATCACCGTTGGGTGGAGGCGACACCGCGCCCGGCGTACAACGATTCGGGAAACCTTGTCGGTGGCGTCATCGGCTTTCGGGACATCCACGATGAGTGGCGCGCGCACGAAGCGCTCGAGCGCCAACTGGATTTCGACGCCCTGACCGGCCTGGCCAGACGACCGATCGCTCTCGGCCGGATTCAGGACATCCTCGACACGCGTCGGAGCGATGGATGGGCGCTGTTCTGTGTCGGCGTCGACGGGATGACCGCCCTCAATCAGGCCTACACCTACGCGATGGGTGACGCCGTCCTTCGGGCCGTCACCGACCGCCTGGTCTCCGAGGCCGCGGCCGCCGATCGAGTGGCCAGGATCGCTGGCGATGAGTTCGCGATCCTGCTGCGCGATGTCGTCACCCCGACCGACGCTGCCAGCGCCGCGGAGCGGCTGCTTGCCGCTGTGCGCGGACCCGTCACGCACGGTCAGGTCGTCGTCGACGTCACTGCCTGCGTGGGTATCGCGATGTCGCACGTGGGTGCGGATGCGGACGAACTGCTGCGCGACTCAACGGCGGCCATGCGGCAGGCGAGTGCCAAGGGTCCGGATCGCTGGGAGTTCCTCGACGGAAACGTGGGCGAGCAGACCCGCCAGGCCCTCACCGTGCAGCACGCGCTGAAGGATGCGCTGGCCGAGTCGCGCATCGTCCCGTGGCTGATGCCGCTCGCGAGGATCGTGGACCGCGAGATCGTGGGATTCGAGGCCCTCGTCCGTTGGGAGCATGAGGATTCGACGGTGTCTCCGCCAAGTGACTTCCTGCCCATCGCCGAGCGGGCCGGGCTCGTCATGCAGATCGACGAGGTAATGCTCGATCGGGTGCTCGACGTCCTGCTTGGGCTCCCGCCCAATCAGCACATCGCCCTCAATGTCTCGGCCGCGACCCTCGGAAGTGAGCGACTTCCGGACCGGGTGCGTGACGGCCTGGCGCAGCGAGGACTCGATCCCCGCCGACTGCACCTGGAAGTCACCGAGACTGCCCTGCTGAAGGTCACCGACAGCGTCCGTTCGGCCATGCGGGAGATTGCCGACCTTGGAGTCTCATGGTGGGTCGATGACTTCGGGACCGGATACTCGTCCATCGCCCACCTTCGCGACCTGCCGATCGCCGGTCTGAAACTCGACCAGTCGTTCACCGCCGGCGTCACCGTCGAGGACAGTTATGCCACCAGACTGGCCAAGGGGCTGGCCGGTCTGGCCCACGGCCTTGGGCTCCTCACGATCGCCGAGGGGATCGAGACCATCGAGCAGGAGCAGGTGCTGGCCGCACAGGGCTGGTCGGTAGGCCAGGGGTGGCTCTATGGCAGGCCGACTCGGCCCAGCTGACCGCTCGCTCGGCTACAAGCCGGGTGTCGCCTGCACACTGCCGTCTGCGATCGCCTGGGTCAGCGCCGCGAAGTCTCGAGCATTCTGGTCGGCGTAGGAGACGGCGAACGCGCCCATGGCGCGGTCGAAGGCGTTGGGCCGGTCCGTCGGGTCGTCGATGCCGAGGTAGGAGGCGATGGCCAGGCGATCGCCGGACCTGGCGTGTGCCTTGGCCAGGGTGGCGCCGCACATCTTCGCGTAGGTGAGCATCGAGGACACGTCCAGCGTCGCGATGTCGGCCGACAGCTTCCAGTCGCGCAATTGCCGGAAGTAGTAGTCGCGGGTCTGGCCCTCGAGTTCCACCGCGCCGGTCCAGCCAAGGAAGATGTCCGATGTCGACTGCATGATTCGTTGCCCCGCAACCACGCGCGCGCCCATGTTCTTGTACCTGCTGCGCTCGGTGTACGCCTCGAGGACCGAGGCCCCAGCCTCCTTGAACTGCAGGAAGAGAGCGTCGTCGTTGTCGCGGCCCGACAGCAGCAGGATCCAGCAGCGCGTGCCCACGCTGCCGACTCCGACCACCTTGTGCGCCAGATCCACGAGGTCGAACTGGTCGAGCAGGTGTCGCCGATCGGACTCGAGCGAGCGACCGTACTGGGCCAGCCGATCCTCGACCTCCGTCACGACGGCGTCCCGTTCGGCCCCTTGCAGCAGGTCGTCGATGGGAACGACGAGGGGCGGGTTGCTGATGATCCTGCGGCGGCCATCCACGAGGTGCGTCAGCTTCTCAAGGGCCTGCAGCGAGTCGTGACGTCGAGCACGTGCGACCGCCTTGTCCACCTTGCGCGAGTCCTTCGACGCCTTCTTTCCGGTTCTGGGCCCGCAGCAGGGCGGCCGCCGAGTCGATGTCGATGTGGTCGTACCAGGACTCGAGTTCGCCCATGCCGGCCAGGCGCGCCATCATCACCCGGTAGGCAGCCGCCGAGGTGAGCACGACCTGCTCACGGTCCTGGTCCGCGAAGCCGTACTGCCGGCAGGCGATCTCGAAGCTCGTGCTCAGCCGCTTGACGTCCCACTCGAACGGGCCCGGATTTGTCTCGTCGAAGTCGTTGACGTCGAACACGAGTCGTCGCTCCGGCGAGGCATACGCGCCGAAGTTGGACAGGTGGGCATCCCCGCAGAGCTGGACGCGAAGCGTCGAGCGCGCTGGGCTGCGAGGTCGGCGGCCATCACCAGCGCGGCGCCGCGGAAGAACGAGAAGGGGCTCTCGCTCATGCGTCCATAGCGGATGGGGAGCAGGTTCTGGATGCGGGACGTGCCCTGCGAGAGCAGCAGGGCGATGGGATCGGGCCGGTCCGGGGCGGGCTCGAAGGCCCCCAGGCTCGACCGCGAGACGGTCTTGCGAAGCGCCTTGCCGGCGGTGAGCCGATCAGCGGCGCCGGCGTGGCGGGGCATCAGCTTCGGGCCTTGGGCAGACGTGCCTCGATCCATCCGACCAGGTCGCTGCTGCTGCGGGTCTGCAGCCACACGCGACCCGGACCCGTGAAGTCGGTCACGAGGCCCTCACCGCCCAGCAGCGTGGACTTCCAGCTGCCGGCCTTGCGCACCTTGTACGTCACGGCGGCATCGAAGGCGACCACGTGACCGGTGTCGAGGGTCATGGTCTCGCCGGCAGCCAGCTCCGTGGACCGGATCGCGCCGTAGGCCGAGAGCAGGATGTCGCCGACGCCGCGTGCAGCGCAGCAGGATGAGTCCTTCGCCACTGAAGAAGGTCTTGCCGCCGCCCCACTTCGCGTCGACGTCGATGGCCGGGTCGGAGGCGATCCACGATCCCGACTGGACGAGGAGGGTGTCGCTCGCGGTCATGGCGGCCAGGGCCATGTCGCCCGGCAGCGCAGGGGCGACGGCGACCACGCCGCCGCGGGGCGACGTGAAGTCGTTGACGAAGAAGCTCTCGCCGCCGAGCGACCTCTTCAATCCCTTCATGAACCCGCCCTGCGTGGACGTCGAGATCTCGATGTCGCCGCGCGTCATGGCCATGGCTCCCGCTTCGACGCGTACCGCGCCTCCCGGCGGAAGGGTGATCTCGCCGAACGCGAATGCAGGGCCTGAGTTGATGTCGACATCCATGTGCTCAGGCTAGGCCTCCCCGACCCGGCTCGTCGCGGATTCGCCGGGCGCGGCCCCGGTGCGGTGGCTACCGTGCAGGCATGGAACCAGTTCACGGTGGCGAGCACATCGTCGATGCGGCCCGGGCGGCCGGCGTTTCGACGGTCTTCTCCCTCTCCGGTGCGCACATCTTCCCGGTCTACGACGCGGCCGTCGGTGGGAAGTCGCGCGTGGAGGGCGCTCCCGATCGTCGGTCCGCTGAGCAGGAGGGACCGCTGCGCCTCGTCGACACGCGCCACGAGCAGACGGCCGTCTTCGCGGCCGAGGCCACGGGCCGGCTCACCCGCACGCCGGGCTTCGCCGCGGTGACGGCTGGCCCCGGCGTCACGAACGCGGTGAGCGGAATCGGCACGGCGTACTTCAACGGGACCCCGATGGTGGTGCTCGGTGGTCGATCGCCCGACTCGCGCTGGGGAGAGGGCGCGCTGCAGGAACTCGACCAGCCTCCGATCCTCGCCCCGATCACGAAGGGGGCCTGGACGACGCATGACGTGAATGCGCATCCGGGCGGACGGTGATCGGGCGTTCGCACTGGCCGCTTCGGTGCATGCCGGGCCGGTCTTCTGGGACATCCCCATCGACGTGATCTTCGCGCCGGCCCCGCGCGAGGAGCGGCCGGCGGTGCCCGTCGAGCGGGGCGGCGATCCGGACCCGGACGAGCTCGCGCGGGCGAGGGCGCTACTGGCCGAGGCTCGGCACCCGCTGCTGATCCTGAGCAGCGGTGTCTGGATGGGCGACGCCGTTGACGCTGCGAGGTCACTGGTGGCCGACCGCAACCTGCCGGTCATCGCGAACGGGATGGGGCGCGGCGTCATTCCGCCGAGCGACCCGCACCTGGTCACCCGCGCCCGGTCGGCCGCATTCAAGGAGGCCGACCTGGTGATCGTCGTCGGTACCCCGCTGGACTTCCGACTCGGGTATGGCAGTTTCGGCGATCCGCCCGCAAAGGTCGTCCATGTGATCGACGCGCGAGACCGAGCGGTCGTCGGCCGGCACCGTCGTCTGCACCCTCGTCGGCGACATCAGCGCCAGTCTCGCGGGCCTGGCGGAGGGGCCGGCGGCGGACCCCGCGTGGGTGTCGACTCTGCGGAGTGCTGCGCAGGCGGCGATCAGCGGCGATGACGGTGCACTCACGTCGGACGCAGCGCCGATCCACCCGTCGCGCATCTACGGGGAGCTGCTCCCGCGCCTGACGGGCGACTCCGTCGTCATCGGTGACGGCGGCGACTTCGTGTCCTTCGCCGGGCGGTACATCGAGCCGGAGCAGCCCGGGCGGTGGCTGGACCCGGGGCCCTACGGCTGCCTCGGCACCGGACCCGGGTTCGCGCTGGCCGCGGGGATCGTGCACCCGCAGGCACCGCTGTTCCTGCTGATGGGCGACGGTGCGGCCGGCTTCTCGCTCATGGACGTCGATTCACTTGTCCGTCACCGCATCCCAGCGGTCATGATCGTGGGCAACAACGCCGGCTGGGCGCTGGAGAAGCATCCGATGCGATTCCTGTACGGATACGACGTCATCACGGATCTCGCCCCAACGCGCTATGACGAGGTCGTCATCGCCCTCGGCGGCGGCGGCGAGACGGTGACGGATCCTGCGCAGATCGGCCCGGCGATCGATCGAGCGATGGCGTCGGGCATTCCGTACCTCGTGAATGTCATGACCGATCCCGAGGCGGCCTACCCGCGCTCGACCCTCGGCATCTGACGGCGGACCGACGAGACGGACGCATCGTCAGAGCCGGCCGACGAACTCCGCGCGGTCGACGATGACGCGGACGTGCGTGCCGCTACCTATCTGGGTCACCTGGCCGTCGCGGACGTGCTCGGCCCGGACGGCGAAGGTGAGACGGGTTCCGGTGGCATCCACGACCTCGGCGTGGGCGATCACGTCGGCGCCGACCGGCGAGGGCGCCACGTGTCGCACGTCGAGGTGCGTGCCGACGGTCGTGGCGGCGCGCGGGAGGCGGCCGACCAGTGCGGCGCAGGCCGCCTCCTCCATGAGGGCGATCATCCGCGGCGTGGCCAGCACGGGCAGGTCGCCGCTGCGGAACGCGGTCGCCGTGTCTGCATCCGTCACGCTGAGGTGAGCCTCGCCGGTGGCGCCGATGATGGGGGCGGTCGGATCGAAGGGGGAATCCATGCCGACATTGTCCCCCCGTGGGCGTTCAGCACCGGGCGAGCGGGTGGCGCGCGGTAGCGTCGCCGCGACACCGGTCGACGGGAGAGATCAGCGTGGACGAGCCACTCAGCATCCAGGAGCGCTTCTTCCCGGACCTGACCTGCTTCGGCTGCGGACCATCGAACGCCAAGGGACTGCGACTGCGCAGCTTCCCGGGGGATGGCGCCGTGGTGGCGACCTTCCTGCCCTGGCCGGAGCATGACAACGGCCTGGGCTACCTCAACGGCGGGATCATCGGCACGGTTCTGGACTGCCACAGCGCCGCTGCCGTGGTGCTCGAGGTGCAGCGGCGCGGGTGGAATGGACCGAACGATGCCCTCCTGCCGTACGTGACCGCCGGACTCGACGTGCGCTTCCGCCGACCGGCTCCGCTGGGTGAGGCCTCCCAGCTGCGGGCGGTCGTGATCGAGGGCGATCCCGAGCAGATGACCGTCGAGGTCGAGCTGATCTGGGACGGCAAGCCCCGCGCGACCGCCACGGCACTGTGGAAGCGGTGGCGCCCGCGCTAGGCCTTCGGACCGCCGGCCACGTAGATGACCTGGCCGGAGATGAAGGAGGCGTCGTCCGAGACGAGGAAGGACACGGTGTTCGCGATGTCCTCCGGAACGCCGACTCGCCGGACCGCGGTCTCCGCCGCTGCCAGTTCCATGAACTGGTCGAACGGGATCCCGATCCGCTCGGCCGTCGCCGCCGTCATGTCGCTGGCGATGAAACCGGGGGCGATCGCGTTGGCCGTCACGCCGAAGGGGCCGAGCTCAAGGGCCAGGGTCTTGGTGAACCCCTGCAGCCCCGCCTTGGCCGCGGCGTAGTTGGCCTGCCCGCGATTTCCCAGTGCGGAGGTGCTCGACAGGTTGACGATCCGGCCCCAGCGGGCGTCCACCATGTGGCCCTGCACTGCACGAGACATCAGGAAGGCGCCGCGCAGGTGCACGGACATGACGGCGTCCCAGTCGCTCACGGTCATCTTGAACAGCAGGTTGTCGCGCAGGATCCCGGCGTTGTTGACGAGCACGGTCGGGGGGCCGAGTTCGCCGGCGATGCGCTGGACTGCGGCCACGACGGCGTCCTCCGACGACACGTCGGCGCCGACGGCGATCGCGGTGCCTCCTGCCGCCGTGATCTCGTCCACGACGGGACTGCAGGAGGCCTCGTCGAGATCGATCAAGGCAACAGCGAGGCCGTCGCGAGCGAGCCGTCTGGCGGTCGCCGCACCGATCCCGCGGGCGGCGCCGGTCACGATGGCGATCCTGGACGAGGTGTCGGTCATGGCGACAGTCTGCCGTTACGGTGGTCCGGTGACCGCACAGAGGCCCGCCGGTGCGGCGGGCGTCGAACGGGCCCGTTCGCATCCTGGCTGGTTCGGCGGGGTGATGGGAACGGCGGCTCTCTCCATCGCGGCCTTCCGCCTCCCCGGCGAGAGCGGACCGATCGCGGACGTGAGCACGGCCGTCGGCTGGTTCCTCTTCAGCGTGGCGCTCGCGGCGTTCGTCCTTCTCGTCGTGGCGAACCTGTTCCACCACACGCCGGGAGAGACGATCCGCGAGAACATCCGGTCCAGCGAGGTGGGTCCGGCCTACGCGGCCATCCCCGGGGCCGTTCTCACGCTGACACTCGCCCTCGAGGCGGCCGCACCGACCCTGCTGGAGAGCGACCGAGCCAGCTGGATCCTGCTTGTCGTGGTACTCGCCGGCAGCGGCCGTGGACGTGTGGCTCACCCTGGTCTTCTTCGTCGCGGCGATCGGCAGCCGCGGGCTGCTCGAGGCGAACACCCTCTCCGGCGTGTGGTTCATGCCGCAGACCGTGCTGCTGCTGGCGGCGACCGCCCTGGCTCGGCTCAGCGCCTCGGCCCACGGCCCGGTCGCCGAGATCGCTGCCCCCTCAGCAGTGCTGCTGCTCGGTGCCGGCTTCATGCTCTTCATCCTGGTGGCGGCCCTGGTGCTCGCGCGGCTGGTGATGGTGCCGCTCGATCCCTCCGCTGAGACGCCGGCGGCGTGGATCATGATGAGCCCCGCTGCGGCGGCCGCGCTGGCCTTCCTCGCGCTGCCGAAGGTGATCCCGGTGCTGCTCACGGCACCGCCAATGTCGGTGACGTTCATTACGAGCCTCTTCGCCGGAGCCCTCGTGGGGTTCTGCATGTGGTGGCTGGCGGTTGTGCTGCTGCTCACCATGCGGCTCCGGGCGCATGCGCTCCGGTTCACACCGGCCACGTGGAGCTTCGTGTTCCCGCTCGCGGCGTTGGCAGTGGCCAGCGGGGAGCTCGCCCTCAGCTGGGACTCGGTCGTGATGACCGGATTGGCCGTCGGCATGGCCGCCATCGCGACGTTGGTGTGGCTGGGCGTTCTGGTGGGCTCGATCCGTTGGCTGCGCGTGCGGCTCGATCAGTCCTGACGCGGACGGGCCAGTCGCCGGAGCCCGGCATCGATGGCCATGAGGATCAGCGCCAGGACCACGGCCACCACCATGATGACGGCGATGAAGGTCAGGACTGATGCCCACCCGTTCGAGCTGACGTCGAGGAACGCGTATGGATACGCGCCGATCACCTGTCCGCGGGTGAGGGCGAAGGCCGCCCAGAGCAGCGGAAGGATCAGCGACAGGCCGATGATCCGGCCGGTGATCAGGCCGCGCGGCCCGGCGATGAGCCAGACGATCAGGGTGAGCAGCGGTCCGGCGACGTGGAGCATCGTGTTGCTGAGCAGGTCCCAGCCGGTCTTGCCGCCGGTGGCCAGCAGGAGGTTGTAGACGACCCCGGTGATGACGATCATCAGAACGGAGTCCAGCCGCAGCGTCCGCCACAGCGTGCCGATCCCGTCCCGACGGGTGAACAGCGAGGGTCGGGCCACGAGCATCGTGAGCACGATTGCGACGACGATGTTGCTGATGATCGTGAAGTAGGTGATCCAGTCGAACAGGCGCTCCCAGACGGTGTCGATGCCGTCCGGGATGTTCCCGAGGATGGTCGGCTTCTCGGGGTCGGCCTGGTCCACGTAGTAGCCGGTGACGTTGAGGGTGAAGGACAGGCCCACGGCGAACCACGCCGCGACGAGGTTGATCCAGAAGAAGATCGGTCCGTACGAGGGGGTGTCGAGGCGGGCGGGTTCCGAGGCGACGGTCGTCATGGTGCGTCAGGCTACGCGAGCCGCGCCGCGTCGACGTCGTCCTCGGACTCCGGCGTGCCGGGTGCGGGCCCGTGGGGCAGGTCTCGGGTGAAGGGCAGTGACAGGAGCGCCAGGAAGGCCGCGGCGAGCAGCCCCGCCTTGAGGGCGTCGAGCTGGGCGCTCTCATAGTCCGATACGAGGGCGGCGGTGGTGGCGTCGTCGAGACCGGCCTCGGTGGCGGCGGTCCCGATCGCGTCGGACGAGACGAAGTCGAGTCCGGTCTCCACCTGGGTTCCCACCTGGGCCGAGACCTCGCTGCTGATCGCCGGGTCGTCCTGGATGTTCGACACGAAGTTCGTGGTGAGCCCACCGAGGACGATGGCGCCGATGAGCGCGACCCCGAGCGACGAGCCCAGCTGCTGGCCGGTGAACTGGAGGCCACCTGCCTCGCCCCGGCCCGAGACGTCGACCGACGCCTGGACGACCTTGCCCAGCTGCGAGGCCAGGAAGCCCATTCCGACCCCCAGACCCGCCATCGACAGGGCGAAGGACGACTCCTTCAGGGTCGGCTCGATGGTCCCGAGCAGGACGATGATGGACGCCAGCGAGACCCACAGGCCGGTCCGGACGATGGCACGGATGGAGAAGCGGCCGGCCAGTCGGGCGCCGACGGCCGACGCGATGAACATGGTGATCGAGACGGGCAGCATCTTGATGCCGGTCTCGAGGGCGTCCATGCCGAGGACCAGCTGCAGGTACAGCGGGACGGTGAAGAAGACGCCCATGAGGATCAGGTTCTGGCTGACGAGCCCGGCGAGCCCGGAGCGCAGGGGTGGGATCCTCAGCAGGGCCAGGTGCACCAGCGGGTCGCGGCCGGTCGCCTCGCGATGCCGCTGCCACGACACGAAGGCCCACAGGAGGGACACGCCGGCTGCGAGCACGAAGAGGGTCAGCGAGAAGCCGAGTGGCTCGATGGGCGAGTTCTTGGGCTGCACCCAGCCCCAGGTGCTCGACTGCAGGACGGCCAGCACGATCAGGCCCAGCCCGGACGCGGACAGCACGGTGCCCAGCACATCGAGCCGGGGGACCGGCCTCGGGCGCTCGGCGTCATGCACCAGGCCGGCCAGCGCCAGGATGATCAGCACGAGGATCACCTCGCCGACGAAGACCACGCGCCAGCGACAGCTCGGTGGTCGCCCAGCCGCCCAGGATGGGTCCGATCGCGATGCCGGCGCCCGCGACGCCGCCGATGACGGCGTAGGCGACGTTGCGTTCCTTGCCCTCGTAGTTCCCGGAGATGAGTGCGACAAGTGCGGGCATGACCAGCGCCGCCCCGAGTCCCTCCAGAACCGACCACCCCAGGGCCAGGACCTGCACCGTCGGCGCGACGGCAGTCAGCGCTGAGCCGCACGCGTAGATGATCAGCCCGACGACGAACGCCCGGCGCCGGCCGATGATGTCGCCGATCTTCCCGCCGGTCAGCATGAACATCGCCATGACGAGGCAGTAGAGCGTGATGATGGTCTGGATCGTGGTGACGGTGGTGTCGAAGTCCTCGACGAGAGCGCTGATGGACACGTTCATCACGGACTGGTCGAGAACCATGACGAACTGGGCCATGGCCAGGGCCACGAGCGGCATCCACTTGCGCACCAGGATTCCTTCCCTCGGGTCGCGTCACCCTGCTTCCCGTCTCGCACACACTAGTGCGACTAGTGTTCGCCATCATGGACGATGAGGCGCCCGCCCGGGGAGCGGCCCGTTTCGGCTGGCGCGACCTCGTCCGTGTCTGGTCCTCCGCCTCTGACGGTCGACGCCTGCGTCGCCCGACGGACGTCCTCCTGCTGATCGGCTCAGTCCTCCTCCTCGCCGTCCTGTACGTCGCCGCCCCGGGCCCAACCGACCTCGATACGGCGATCTCCAAGCTGATCGGCGCCTTGCCCGACGCGATCAATGTGCTGTTGGGGCTGTGCTACACGGCACTGTCGCTATGGGCCCTGATCGTCCTGCTCCTGCCACTTGGCTTCCGAGGCCGCCGCCGCCTCTTCTGGGACCTCGTCCTGGCCGCCGTCGTGGCTCTGCTGGCCGCGGTCGGCGTCGGAATGGCGTCCGGAACAGACGCGAACGTCTCCCTCGAAGGCTTCGTGACCGCACCGACGGAACCGGTCTACCTCGCGGTTCGGCTGGCGGTCGCCACCGCGATCATCGTCACCGCGTCACCGCACCTCAGTCGTCCGCTGCGGTACTGGGGGCGCATCATCATCGTGCTGGGGGCGATCGCCACGATCGCCTCGGGGGCGGCATGGCCGATCGGCGCGGTAGCAGCGGTCGTGGTCGGGTTGGGGTCGGCCGCAGTCGCCCACCTGCTGCTCGGCTCGCCGCAGGGCCTGCTGACCGCCGACCAGGTGGAGATCGCCCTGGCCGACCTGGGCGTCGACGTCGACGACGCGAGGGACCTGCCCGACGAGATCCCGGGTGAGGTTCTGTGGACCGCGCAGCGGGCGGACGGGCCGGACCTGCGAGTGAAGGTCTATGGACGCGATGCCTGGGACACGCAGGCCGTCGGCTCGGCCTGGGCTGCGCTCACGCGTCGCGGAGAGATGCCCGGCCTCGGGCGCAGCCGCCAGTCCCGGGTGGAGCACGAAGCCCTGGCCCTGCTGCTCGCCCAGCGCGCTGGTGTCGCGGTGCTGCCGCTCGTGGCCGCCGGCCAGTCCGGGCAGGGGGACGCCCTCATCGCCACGGAGCAGGCAGCCAGGTCACCCTGCCGGACCTGGCGCAGGACGCCGTCGACGACGACGTCCTCGACGGCTTCTGGACGTCACTGGTGGCGCTGCACGGCGCGGGAATGTCGCATGGCCGCATCGACGGGCGACACCTGGTGCTGCGCGCCGACGGGTCACCGGCCCTGGCCGACTTCGCCGATGCCGAGCTCAACGCCGACGAGGGCGACCAGCAGGTGGATCGCGCGCGCCTGCTCGCCTCCACGGCGCTCGTCGTGGGACACGAGCGGGCGCTGGCATCGACCGTGCGCGTGATCGGAACCGATGGGCTGGTCGAGCTGATGCCCTACCTGCAGCCGGCCGCGATGGGCCGCACGACCCGGCAGCAGATCAGGGACGAGGACTGGTCCCTCAAGGACCTGAAGAAGGCGGCCGTGGCATCGCTCGGCGTCGAGGCCCCGCCGCTGCAGCAGCTCCATCGGGTGACGCTGGAAGTCGGTCGCCATCATCGCGCTCGTCGCGCGTGATGGCCTACACGCTCGTCGGCGCATTCGCCGGCGTCGACCTGCAGACCGTGGTGGAGACACTCTCGTCGGCCAACCTGGCCATCGTGCTCATCGCGCTGGCCCTGTCCCCGTTCGTCCAGGCGTCGCTGGCGTTCTCCACCATCGGCTCGACACTGACGAAGCTGAAGTACGTGCCCGTCCTCATGCTGCAGTACGGGATCCAGTTCATCGCCCTTGTGCTCCCGGCCACGGCTGCGCGCCTCGCCCTCGAGATCCGCTTCTTCGAGAGGTTCGGGATCGCGGCGGCACCTGCGGTGACCATGGGGATGATCGACAGCTTCAGTGGCTTCACCGTGCAGGCGGGCCTGATCATCCTCATCCTGCTGTCCGGCCTGGCGGGCTTCTCCGGTGGAGCGTTCGGCGGCTCAAGCAGCACGGACAGCAGCAGCACCGACTCCGAGCCCGTCTACGCTCGTGATCCTCGCCGTCCTCGGCATCATTGCCCTGATCGTCACCTTCATCGTCCCGAGCCTCAGGCGCCGGGTGCTCGGGTTCATCCCGCGTATTCGCACAGCGGCCGCCGACCAGCGGAGGAAGGCGGGGGATGCTCTGCTCGTCCTGCGCCACCCGCGCAAGATCGGCACGATGCTCCTGGGCAATCTCGGCGCGCAGGTGCTGCAGGCGGTGATCCTCGGCGTCTGTCTCGCGGCCTTCGGGCAGTCTGCCCAGCTGTCTCAACTGATCCTCATCAACACTGCGGTGAGCCTCTTCGGCGGGCTGATGCCGGTGCCGGGCAACATCGGCGTGGCGGAGGCGGCGTACACCGCGGGGCTCCAGGCCATCGGCATCCCCGCGCCGATCGCGGTCTCCGCCGCCATCACCTTCCGGCTCGTGACGTTCTACCTCCCACCGCTGTGGGGGTCGGTCGCGATGCGCTGGCTGCGACGCCACCAGTTCATCTAGGCGGAATCACTTCTCGTGGAGGATGGCCTCTAGCTCGGAGATGGCCTGCTGCTGCTTGTCGTTGAGCTGCTTGAGCTCCGTGAGGCGCTTCATGACGTCCGCCGGCTGATCCTCGGTGCTGCGCTTGGCCGGGGTGAGGAAGAGGTTCGCGAGGTAGCCGGTCAGGGTGCCGAAGATTCCCACGCCGACCACGATGATGACGGTGCCCATGACGCGGCCGGGATTCGAGATCGGGTAGGCGTCGCCGTAGCCGACCGTCGCCATGGTCACGATGACGTACCACATCGCGTCGGACGCGCTGGTGATGTTCGACCCTTGGACGTTCTGCTCGAGGCGCAGCATCTCGAGGCTGCCGAACTCCAGAACGAGCATGCCGATGAGCAGCAGCATCAGCAGGGCACTCTCGGCGCGGTCCTTCACCAGTGACCGCGCGACCCGCTTCACTCCGTAGTCGCTGAGCAGCCGGTAGACCCGGATGAGCCGGAACAGCCGCAGCACGTTGGTGGACTGGAACGGCATGGCGGACAGGAAGTCGGCCCAGCCATAGCCATGGACGAGGTATGCCTTCTTGGACGGCGCCTTGGTGAATCGGTAGACGAAGTCGATCATGAAGATCACCGTCAGAAGCAGGTTCATCACGGTGACGACCTCGCGCAGCGCATCATCCTGAACCAGGAGGCCGAGCGCGAGATTGACGATGGACAGGATCGAGAGCCCTGCCATGAAGATCTCGTAGCCGATGTCACCGTCCGTCCCGGTGGACGACGTTGCCGTCCGTGTCTCCTCGTCTTCTGCCATTCCCCCATCCTCGCCGAAACGTTCCCGAGGACCGGGAGGGCACGCCCTCACTACGCTGACGGACCATGACGCAGATCCCCACCCGAGCGCGTGTGGTCATCATCGGCGGCGGCATCATCGGCACGTCGATCGCCTATCACCTCGGCAAGCTCGGCTGGTCGGACGTGGCCCTGCTGGAGCGGGATCGGCTGACCTCGGGCACGACCTGGCATGCGGCGGGACTCATGACGTGCTTCGGCTCCATGTCGGAGACGTCGATGACCATGAGGCAGTACACGCGGGAGCTCTATCGCAGCCTTGAGGCGGAGACGGGGCAGTCCACCGGCTTCAAGCCGGTCGGCTTCATCGAGGCGGCCGCCGACGAGGGACGGCTCGAGGAGTTCCGCCGGGTGGCGGCATTCAACCGTCACGTCGGCCTGGACGTGCACGAGATCAGCCCGTCGCAGATCGCCGACCTCTTCCCGCTGGCCGAGACGTCCGACCTGCTCGCCGGCTTCTACGTCCCGCAGGACGGCAGGGTCAACCCCGTGGACGCGACGATGGCGCTCGCCAAGGGTGCGCGGATGCAGGGCGTGCAGATCATCGAGGGCGTGAGCGTCGACCACGTGCTGACTGCCGGAGGTCGAGTCACCGGCGTCTCCACATCACTCGGTGACGTCGAATGCGAGTACGTCGTCAACTGCGCAGGCATGTGGGCCCGTCAGCTCGGCGAGCGCAATGGCGTGGTGATCCCGCTGCAGGCGGCCGAGCACTACTACCTGATCACCGAGCCCTTCGATGGGGTCGATCCGGCATGGCCGGTGTTCGAGGATCCGTCACGCCACGGGTACTACCGCGAGGAGGGCGGCGGCCTGATGGTCGGCCTCTTCGAGCCGGTCTGCGCCCCTTGGCACGTCGACGGGATTCCGGCCGACTTCTCGTTCGGTGAGCTGCCGCCCGACTGGGAGCGCATGGGCCCGTATGTCGAACGGGCGATGGAGCGCGTCCCGATCACTCTCGAGACCGGGATTCGCACCTTCTTCTGCGGTCCGGAGTCGTTCACTCCCGACCTGTCCCCGATCGTCGGGGAGGCACCGGACATCGACAACTACTTCGTGGCGGCGGGGATGAACTCGGTGGGCATCCTCACCGGTGGCGGGATGGGCCGGATCGTGGCGCAGTGGATCGTCGACGGTCGCCCCGATGTCGACGTGACCGGATTCAACATCGACCGGATGCAGGACTACCAGCTGAACCCGCGATACCGCGCGGAGCGCACCGTCGAGACGCTCGGAATGGTGTACCAGACGCACTTCCCCGGCCGTTCGATGCTGTCGGCGCGCGGGATCAAGCGCTCCCCGATCCACGACCGCCTCGTGGAGCAGCGCGCGTACTTCCGTGACGTCAGCGGCTGGGAGGGCGCCGACTGGTTCGCTCCCGAGGGCGTGGCGCCGGTCGTGGACGAGCTCAGCTGGGGGCGCCAGAACTGGTTCCCCTTCTGGGCTGCCGAACACCGAGCCGTTCGCGAAGGCGTGGGACTGATGGACATGTCGTTCATGTCGAAGTTCCTCGTCCAGGGCCGCGACGCCGGACGCCTCCTCGATCGGGTGTCGGCCAATGCGGTCGACGGCGCCCCGGGAGTCATCACCTACACCCAGTGGCTGAACGACGCAGGCACGCTCGAAGCCGACCTGACCGTCACGAAGCTGGATGACGACCGCTTCCTCGTGGTCGCGTCCGACACCGCGCACGGGCATGTGCAGGCATGGCTGCGTCGACACGCGGAGGACGACCACGCCACCACGTCCGACGTGACGGCGGCCTTCGCCCAGCTCAACGTGCAGGGGCCGCAGTCGCGCGCGCTGCTGCAGAGCCTCACGTCCGACGACCTGTCGAACGAGGCCTTCCCGTTCCGGACCGCCCGCTACATCGACCTCGGCTTCGCGCGGGCGCTGTGCGTGCGCATCACGTACCTCGGGGAGCTCGGCTACGAGCTCTACGTCCCGACCGAGCAGGCGATGCACGCCTACGAGGCGATCGCCGCGGCGGGCGGCGCGTACGGACTGCGGCACGTCGGGCTCAAGGCTCTGGCCAGCCTGCGCATGGAGAAGGGCTACCGCGACTACGGACACGACATCGACAACACTGACACCGTCATCGAGGCCGGCCTCGGATTCGCCGTGTCCCTGGACAAGGCCGGTGGCTTCATCGGGCGCGATGCCGTGCTCAGACAGAAGCAGGCCGGCCCGCCGACCCGTCGGTTGGCACAGGTGCGGCTGCTCGATCCCGAACCGCTCATGCATCATGCCGAGATCGTGCTGCGAGATGGCCATCCCGTGGGCTATGTGCGCGCGGCCAGCTACGGGCACACCCTGGGGGGTGCCGTCGGGCTGGCGATGCTGGAGGCGCCTGACGCCGTCACACCCGACTGGCTGGCAGACGGGACGTGGGCGGTGGACATCGCCGGAGTGCGTCATCCGGCGGTTGCCTCGCTCACCCCGATGTACGACCCCCGCAACGTCCGGATCCGCTCCTGAGGCTCAGGAGCCGGGCGGACCGCTGATCACTCCGAGCCGGGCCAGGACGGACTGCGTGTCTCCGAGGGTCGGGTCAAGGTCGGCCACCTCGATGGGGGTGGAACCCCACTCGGCCAGTTGCCGCTCGATCGACCGACGGGCCTTGTCCAGCTTGCGCGCCACCATGCGTCGGGTCGCCCACTCCTGCTCGCGGCGTCGCAGCGCCGCCTCGATGGCTCGCGACCTGCTCCGGCGTGCCGGTCAGGCCGAGGGCCACCTGCGAGTCCGGCGACGATGTCGATGCGGTAGTCGTGACCGCGTCGGACGAACGTGCCGGGCTTGGACTGCATCCCGTTGAACAGGTCGACGGTGGCGAGGACGAACGAGGTGATCGGCCGGAACTTCACCTCGCGCGGGACGAGTGGCGGGCGGGTGTCCGGCGGTCCCATCCACCACGGCGGCTGGACGACCATCCTGAAGCCGTACTTGTTCACCGGATCGTCGTGATGGACGACCATGAGATGCCGCATGCTGCCGGGCGCGAGCGGGTCCAGCCTCGTCCGGCTGGCTGACCAGGGCGAGCTGTCCGCGAGGGTCCACGGTCCTCGCGTCGTGCCGCCAGGCGTGCCACAGCCGCGTGCGGAACGGGACCCCGAGGTAGAGGCCGCCGTCGACGCCGAGGTCGGTCAGCGTCGTGATGTCCGCGTGGGATCCCGGGCGGTGCCGCAATGTCGAGGCTGACATTCGCACCGAGGCTCTCGCCGATGAGGACGACCCTCGGTCGATCGTGCTCGGGGATCGACGACAGCCGCTCCCGCACTCCCTCGAGCACGAGCCGCGTGAGGTCCTCGGCCTCCTGGGTCCGGGTCAACGCCAGCGCGGACGGGACCAGCGCGTACTGCGGTACCACCGTGGCGCAGTCGCCGAGGGTGAGGTACTCCAGGGCCTCGGCGACGGAGTAGTTGAAGTAGCCGACGCCGGTGGGGGAGCCGACGCAGATCAGGCTGCGGTCGAAGGCTCCGCAGTCCTCCATGTCCTGCAGGGTCAGTCGGGCGCGCTCGTCGATCTCGTCGGCTGCCTCGTAGCCCCCGACGACGCGCACCGGGGCGATCGCGGGCTCGCCCATGACGGCGGTGATCTCGTCCGGGCTCAGGGCCATGAGCACGAACCGTCGGCCCTCCTTCCCGAGGGAGTCGAACGGCATCCGGCTGGCCGGACCCGCCGACACGTGGACCGAGGTGGGCGGCGACGGATAGGCCGGCTCGACGATGTCGTCGCGCCGCTGGATGCGTCCGGTGACCGTGTTCATCGCCACGACACCCCCGGCCGTGAGGGAGCCGAGGATGATGCCGTGCGACACGAGGGTGCCCAGACGCGCCCGGGTCCCGGCCCAGGACGCGCTCCGAGCCCGCGCTCGAGGGCGTGGGCGGCCAGCTGCTCCCCCGTGGTCGCGGCGGCGAAGCCGACGCCGGAGGCCACGCCGACGGCGCCGGCGCGCAGGGCCGCGCGCTTTCCCGCTCCGGCGACCGCGTGACGTTCGGGGGCCACCATGCCGAAGGCCGCGGCGCGTCGGTTCCGGTTGAAGAGGCTGACGGCCACGACGGCGCCACCCGTGGCCACGGCCGGCAGGAGCGTCGTGTCGAGTCCGGGCCGCATCCCCAGTCGCCGATGGAGGAGGGCGTCCCAGGCGGCCGAGGCGCCCCCGGCGAGTGCGGCGAAGGCGACGATGCGACCGGCCGTCGCAACGACCGCGGCCGGCAGTGACTCGTCCGCGCGTCGGCTGGCGGCCGCCGACATCGCCAGCCCGCCGGCGATCCCGGCGCCGGAGATCGCCAGATTGGCGCGAGTGCCGGGACGAGTGCCCGGCAGTGCACCGAGTGCCTGCAGGGTGGCCCAGGCGGTCGCCGTGAGCTCGTAGTGCGTCGCGGCGACGACGCCACTGGCGACCGCCTGCTGCATGGGGTCGCGAGGGAGGAGGCCCCGAGCGAACGTGCCGGCGACGGACCAGGAGGCCCCCGCGATCCCGGCCTGCACGGTGGAGTCAGTTGCCCACCGCGTGAGCCATTCGACGCGTCGAGGGAGGAAGGCCATGGCGAAGATTGTGTCGCACCCGACCGGATGCATGATCGGAAGCACCCGAATCGCGCCATGGCTCGCGATGTCGCTGCCTGATGGACCTACGGTGGGTGAGTGTTCCTGGAGAACGTCGTCATCGATGCCGTCGAGCCACAGCGACTGGGTCGGTTCTGGGAGGCGGCACTCGGCGGCGAGCGGCTGACCGACGAGCCTCATGGCTTCGAGACGCGGCTCACCATCGTGGACGGACCGGTGCTCGACCTGTGCTTCCAGCGCGTCCCCGAGCCGCCACTCGAGCCGCCGAGACTCCACCTGGACCTCTGGGGCGACGCCAGCCAGGCGGCGGAAGTCGAGCGGCTGCTCCGGCTGGGCGCACGACGACCTCGATGGGGGTGACGTTGACATGGGGCAGGGCGAAGAGCCCGGGGTCGTGCTCGCCGACCCTGAGGGGAATCCCTGCTGCGTCATGGCGGATGAGCGGCGTACGCCGACACCGGACCCCTCGCGGCTCTCCGGCTCGAGTCGGCCGACCCGGGCCGCGACGCGGAGTTCTGGTCCTGGCTGACCGGCTGGACCGACGTGGCCGGCGTCCCGTTCCGGACCCTGCGCCATCCGTCGCTGCGTGGACCCGTCCTCGAGATCTGCCCCGAGCGGGCCGCCAAGCCGGCGACCAAGAACCGGCGGCACCTCGACGTCCGACTCGAGATCGGAGATGACCCCGACGACGTGGCGGCCCGCATCTCCGAGCGGGGCGGCCGCGAGCTCCACCCGGGGTGGGGTGAGCTGCCGTGGCGGCACTACGCAGACCCGTCCGGCAACGAGTTCTGCGTGCTGCCAGCGGCCACGCCGCGGTAGCCCGTCTTTCCACGGCACGACGGACACGCCCGGCTAGGGTCGGCGCGTGAGGGTCGTTGCAGGGGTTCTCGCCGCGGCAGGGGTTGCTGGTCGTCGGCTGGGTGTGCTGGACGTCGTGGGACGTCGTCGTGCACGCGCATCCCGCGTATGCGGTCGTCCTGGTCATCACGCTGCTGGGCGCTCTCGGCTGGCTCTGGCGCGCCTTGAGCGCGCGCCAGTCGGCTCGCGGGTGGCGACGGGTTCCGGGGATCGTCCTCGTCGTTGTCACGGTGGCCTGGCTGGTCGGTGTGATCTGGCTCAAGCCGTTCCCGGCCGTCGAGCCGGCACTGTCGGCGATGGCGTCGTCCGCCTCGGTCACGGTGGAGGAGACCGCCACCACGATCACGCTGCGGCCGACCACGTCGGTGAGCGACGTCGGCCTGTTCTTCCAGCCCGGTGCCCGAGTGGATGCGCGCGCCTATGCCGCCGTGCTGCGCCCCCTGGCGGAGGCCGGCCACGTCGTGGTGATCCCCAAGCAGCCGTTGGGCATCGCCTTCCTCGCCACCGGTGCCTTCGAGACCGCCCGCGAGGCGAACCCGGACGTGCGCGAGTGGGTGGTGGGCGGCCACTCTCTCGGGGGGACGGTGGCAGCGATGGACGCCGAGGAGCACGACGCGGACGCCCAGGCGCCGGTCACCGGCCTGCTGCTCTACGCGTCCTATCCGGCGTCGGACATCTCGACGTCCACCAGCGACGTGCTGTCGATCTCGGGGACGCTGGACGGGCTGGCGACCCCGGCCGACATCGAGGCCTCACGATCGAATCTCCCACCCGACGCGGAGTTCCTCGCCCTGGACGGCGTCGTGCACTCATACTTCGGCGACTACGGACCCCAGCCCGGGGATGGCGTACCGACCGTCAGCCAGGACGAGGCACGCACGCAGATTTCCGAGGCGAGTGCGACAGTTCATGTCCGCGCAGGAACCTCGATGAGCGCCTCCTCCAACGGCTTGCGCACCAGGTCAGGCACTTCGCAGTCGGCCGCCGGGTAGCCCACCGGGAACAGGATGTAGGGCCGCTCCGTTGCTGGCCGCCCCAGGATCTCAGTGAGGAACCCCATCGGGTTGGGGGTGTGGGTGAGCGTGGCCAGGCCCATGGAGTGCAGGCTTGCGATGAACAGTCCGCAGGCGATCCCGACCGACTCGTTGACGTAGTAGTTCTTGCGCAGCGAGCCATCGGGCATGGGGGTCGACTTCTGCGCGAAGGCGACCACGATCCACGGGACGATGTCGAGGTAGCCCTTGTCGGACGTGGTCCCGAGGGGTTCGAGGGCGGCTCGCCATGCGTCCGGCAGGCGGCCGCCCTCGTAGTTCTCGCGCTCCTCGGTCTCGGCCGCCTGGCGAATCCGACTCTTGACCGCCGGATCTCGCGTGGCGACGAAGGTCCACGGCTGCTGGTGCGCGCCGCTCGGCGCAGTGTTCGCAGTCGCGACCGCAATCTCGATGAGCTCGCGTGGAACGGGATCGGCCGAGAACGAGCGCACGCTTCGGCGGGAGGCCATCAGGGATCCGAACTCCCGGCCGCGCTCGATCGCCTCGTCAACAGCGAGGCGGTCGGGCCGGTACTCCATCTCGTCAGCCGCCCTCGTTGGGCAGGGTCATGGTGCCGGTCTCGAGGTTCGCGGGGCCGCCGTTCGGGAAGGTCAGCACCATGCGCGAGAAGACGGTGAGACCGGGGCCGGATGCGACGCGGTCGAGCGCGATCCGGGCCTTGTACTTCTGCACGATGCCGCTGGCGCAGTCCGTCGGCAGGCAGGTGTTCCACACGAGCGTGCCGCGCCCACGTGCCCGGTTGTCGTTCCACGTGGTCCAGGTGATCTTCTGCACGCTGATCCCGGCGTCCGCGCAGGTGAAGATGATCTCCTTGGGCTTGACGACCTTCTTGCCGACGCAGTTGACGATGACGGTGTCCCCGGGGGACGCGTTCGCCGCGGCGACGGGACCTGCTCCGACGATGGCCACGGCGGCGA
This sequence comes from uncultured bacterium, assembly GCA_963700745.1. Taxonomy (GTDB): domain Bacteria; phylum Actinomycetota; class Actinomycetes; order S36-B12; family S36-B12; genus UBA10649. Next base: position 332,730 of record CAVOYT010000001.1, read on the forward strand.
CCGTGGCGGCGGCGATGCTGAATGCGACGGTGCGACGGGCGGTCATGGCTGGACTCCGATCCTTGGGGTGTGCCTCGAACGATAGTGAGCAGAGGGGTACGTAGTCTCGCGCTAGCCTGCCTCCATGAACGTGGCGGCGGTGGGCAGCGTCATCCGCGCCTACCGGAAGGCTTCGGGAATCAGCCAGAAGGATCTGGCGGCCATGGTCGGAATCTCGCGAGCGACGCTCAACTACCTCGAGAGCGGCCGGGACATCGAGGTCGGGGCCGGGAAGCTGCTGGCGCTCCTCGAGCTGCTCGGGATTCCCTTCGGCCTGCCGCCGGGTGTGGACCGGGAACATGACGACGAGGTGCTCGAGACCGCGGCCGCGGCCGCAGCGGGCAAGGGCCGGCTGTCGCGCAAGGTGGTGGTGGAGGCGCTCGCCACCGGTCGGGTGCCGGACGGGTCCACGGTCGAGATCCGCCGACTGCTGGAAGACACCCCGGCACCGTCGGTGCTGGCCATCGTGCGGGCGGTGGCCGCCGGGACCGGGCAGTCCCCGAAGTCGGTTTGGAAGCACGGCCGCGGCCTGGCCAAGTCGGTGGGCTGCACCCGGGGAGTCTGGCTTCTCGATCAGCACTGATCAAGATACTTGACACAGTGCTGAAACGCGTGTCAAGTAGATTTGACATTCATCCTGTAGGAGACCTACCGTGGGCGCATGTTCAAGTCGGTCAGCCGTGTCGTCCACGGCATCACCCTGTTCCTCGATCTGGCGCCGAAGTCGCTGGTACTGCGCGCGATGGAGCCCCCCGCTCCCGCCGCCGCCCGGGACACCGTCACCCGCTAGGCGTTCCCCGCAGCTGGTTGGACGCTCGCATAACGTTCCGGTAACGTCCCTCGGACCAAAGTCCCTGCGGCCCTGCGTGGCCGCGCCACGGAGGTCCCATGCAGCGCTCGATCGGCGTCCTTGCCAGCATCGTCCTCGTGCTCAGCGCCGCGGTCCTCGTGCCGACGACCGCGCAGGCCGCCGAGGGCTCCGGCAAGCGGGTGTGCCCCACCTCCGACTTCTGGATCGGGGCGAGCTGGGGTGCGGATCGAGGCAAGCGCCAGCACACCGGGATCGACATGGGTGGCAAGCGGGGCACCCCGATCGTCGCCGTGGAGAAGGGCGTCATCGACCGCACCAAGCTCCAGAGCAACGGCGCGCAGCAGATCGTGATGAAGGGGGTCTCCGGCGCGAAGTTCTACTACGGCCACATGGACGAGGTACTCGTCAAGGGCGGTCAGAAGGTCAAGCGTGGCGAGGTCATCGGGCTCATGGGCGACACCGGATCACCTGGGGCGGTCCACCTGCACTTCGAGTTCTGGCGCAGCGGCGGGGAGTCCGACGCCGTCAATCCCGAGCGTCTGATCACGCGGATCTGCGACCTGTGACGACGGCCGGTGTCCCCGGTCAGTCCCGATCTTCCGCATCGATGAGTTCCACCTCGACGATCTCCGCTCGCGCCTCGAAGCCCAGTCGCTGGTAGATCCCATTCGTCCGCGCGTTGGTCGCGTCGGCGAACAGCATCACGGTGCAGCCCGCATCACGCAGCGACGCGGCCACATGCGCGGTGACGGCCGTGCCGAAGCCTCGACCCCGAAACTGCGGCGGGGTGTAGACGGGTCCGAGGCGCGCGACGGTGCCCGATGGGATCTCGACCGGCAACGCGTGGCCGGCCAGTGCGACGTCAGTTCCCGCCACCGTCCACAGCCACAACGAACCTGCAGCCAGACCGGCCGCGACGATCTCCTCCACGAAGTGCACGGGCAGGCCCACCTCCTCGGCGAAGGCGCGGTGCCAGTCGATGATGACCGCGCGGTCGGCGGCCGACGCCCGGCGAGCCGCGCCCTCGACCGGCGCGGGCGCGGTGAGGTCCACGAGGACCCGAGCGACGTCGGCCATCATCGTGCGCGGTGATCGCGTTGACGCCAGGCCTTCGAGCACGCCGTCGACGACGACGCGGGGTCCGGTGATCCCGGGCAGGTCCGGGTCCTCGACGGCGATGAAGGCACCCAGCGCATGCGCGGCAACGTCGTCCATGGGCGAGACGACCAGGTTGTAGGGGGCGGTCCGCATGGCGATCCCGATGGTCCGACCGTCGTCGCTGTGAAGGGAGAGCCACAGCTCCCGGTCGTATCGTCGGCCCTGGAGCACCCCAGCGGCAACCGAGCCGATGATGTTCGTGAGCACTGGTTCCCGTGCGCGGAATGACTCGCTCGCCACCAGGAAGGTGGCGGCGTCGCGATGGCGCGTGATCGTGATGCCGTCCGTCCTCGTGGTTGCCCTCATCGCGTGGCCACCGTCAGCCTGCTGACGCGTCAGGTCGTCGGACATGTGCCCACACCTGCAGGTCGTGGAGCCCGTCCGCCCGGGCCTGGGCAAGGCGCAGGGTGCCTTCGTACGCAAAGCCAGCTCGTGCCAGCGATCGCTGCTCGGCGATGTTCTCGACGTCGGTCGATGCCTCCACGCGCACGTTTCCGCGCCGGTGCAATTCCTCCGCGAGCAGCCGCTGAGCCACCGAACCGATCCCACGACCTCGGTACTCCTCCACCAGGCTGATGCCGATGTTGATGGCGCGCGAACCGGGGCTTGCGCCGTACCAGACAGAGTGGGCCGACAAGTCGCCGACCGCGACAACCGTGCCGGACTCGTCGGTCACCTCGACGAGCCAGCGTTCGATCTCGATTGCCATCGCCTCGGGGTCCTTCTCGCCCCAGTCTCCCCACGGGTTCGGGGAGGGGGGCAGCGGATGGTCGTAGGGGACCCCGCGGATGGTCACGGTCCCCACGTTGGCGATTCCCACGTTGGTCAGGTGTGCTTCGGACATGGCGTCAGGGTGGCATACGCCCGCGGGCGGCGGCGCCGGACTACTTCCGGAGGACCGACAGCGTCAGGGTCATCTCGACCGGACTGCCGAGCGCGGACTTCCGCACGCCGGTCATGGTGCCGATGCCGGATGCGCCACGGAAGGCGCCCGTGCCCTGGATGACCGACACCGAACCGGCGAAGAGCGTCCTGGTGCCGGCCGACCCCTCCGGCACGGCGAGGGCGTTGCCATCGATGTGGGTCCCGAGGACGACGCCATCGGCACGGGTGACGGTCACGTATCCGTTGAACGGCCCAGAGCCGTTGACGTAGTCGACGTCACCGAGGAAGGAGATGGTGGCGGCCTGGTTGCCCCAGGTCGATGTGCCCGACAGGTTGTTCCAGCCGTAGGTGTGCCCGCCAGGCAGATTCTGCAACGTGGTGCCCGAGCTGGTGAGGGTGGTCGTGAACGTCAGGGTCGTGAGCTTCTTCGACGTTGCCGCGGTAGCAGGTCCGGCGAGGAGCATGCTGCCAGCGATCAGAGACGCGATCAGGGTGAGCACGGTAGGGCGGCGCATGTCTCTCCAAGGGTCGGGTGCGGGAATGATCGCACGCTCGGTCCGAGCCCTAGGCTCGATGGATGGATTGGCCCGTGCGACGACTGCTGCCCGAGGACGGCGCAGCAGTTGCCGCCGTATCTCGTCGGAGCAGGCGCGAGTCGATGCCCTGGCTGGCGGTGCTGCACTCTCCGGAGGAGGACGTCGAGTTCTACGGCGCGGAGCTGGCGACGTCGGCTGGCTGGGGCGTCGATGTCGAGGGGCAGGTCGTCGGCTTCGCACTGAGCCGGGACGGGTGGCTCAACCACCTCTACGTGCTGCCCGAATGGCAGGGTCAGGGTTTGGGCTCGCAACTCCTGCATCGCGTCGTCGAGGATCGCACCGGGCCGGTGGACCTGTGGGTCTTCGAGCGCAACGCGGCCGCTCGCGACTTCTATCGAGACCACGGCTTCATCGAGGTCGAGCGCACCGACGGGTCGGGGAACGAGGAGCGGGAGCCCGACGTACGGATGCGTCGGCCGGCCGGGGTGCCGTGGCTCCTGATCCGGGAGGCCGGGCCAGACGATGCCGAGGGGATAGCCCGGGCACACGTCGCCAGTTGGCAGGGTGCCTATCGGGACCTGCTTGCGCCTGACCTGCTCGCCGGACTCGACTGGCGGGATCGGCTGCCGCGCTGGCAGACGCTGCTGGCCGAGGCTGGGCCGGTGCGAGTCCTGGTGGCCGAGGCCGGAGGGCACGTGGTCGGCTTCTGCTCCGTCGGACCGGCGCGCGACGAGGACCTGATGCGGCGGCCGGAGAGCTGGTACGAGCTGTACTCGATCTACCTGGTGCCGGATCGGTGGGCGTCCGGTCTGGGTCGGCGGCTGTGGGCCGCAGCACGTTCGAGGATCCCGGCCGAAGTCGAGGCCGTGTCGCTGTGGGTCCTGGAGGGGAACATGCGGGCCCGGGCCTTCTATGAACGGCAGGGGTTCCGCCTGGACGGCCGTCGGGAGACGACCACTCGCGCGGGGCAGGCCGTGCCCGAGATCCGCTACGCCTGGCCGGTCCCGTTTCCTGGACCCGGGGCAGATCAGCCACGACCGCGCTGAGTCGACGCCCCGCTCAGTCCCCGATCTCGGCCCGCACCGCGTAGAGCTCGGGGAAGAAGGTCAGGTCGAGGGCCCTTCGCAGGAACGGAACACCGCTCGACCCGCCGGTGCCGCTCTTGGAGCCGATGATCCGCTCGACCGTCTTCAGGTGGCGGAATCGCCACAGCTGGAAGTTGTCCTCCACGTCGACCAGCGCCTCGCAGCCCTCGTACTCCTGCCAGAACTCCAGCGAGCTGCCGTAGATCCGGCTGAAGGTGGGCAGCAGGTCGGGGTGAAGCTGCCACGGGATTCGCACGTCCCGGTCGAGCACGTCCGCGGGTATGTGATGGCCGAGCCGATCGAGGAAACGCAGGAACTCGTCGTAGACCGTCGGCTCCTCGTACAAGGCGGTGAGCAGCGCGTGCGTCTTCGGATCGTGGTCGAACACCTGGAGCATGTCCGGGTTCTTGTTGCCGAGGATGAACTCGATGGCGCGGTACTGCCAGGACTGGAATCCGGACGAGCTCTGGAGGAAGTCGCGGAACTGCACGTACTCACTTGGGGTCAAGGTCGTCAGCACGCCCCACTGCTCGATCAGCGTGTGCTGGATGTGCTTGACCCGTGCCAGTCCCTTCAGTGCGGGGTTCAGCTGGTCGGTGCGGAGCTGCTCGCGGACCGCCCGCAGCTCGTGCAGCATCAGCTTCAGCCAGAGCTCCGAGGTCTGGTGCTGGATGATGAACAGCAACTCGTCGTGCCGTGGTGGGTCGCTGAGCGGCTGCTGAGCCGAGAGGACGAGGTCCAGGCGCAGGTAGTCGCCGTAGGACATTGCCTGCCGGAAGTCGCGGCGGACCGTGGTCTCGAGGGACCGGGTGTTCTCGCTGTCGGACACGGTGCCTTCCTCCTGAGGATGGCAGCAAGGCTAACGGCCGGTGGAGGCCGTGGCGGCGTCCTTCATGATTGTCGCCCCGCTCACCAGGCCGCGACGCCACGGCGGCACGCCGTCGATCTCGATCTCGAGGCTGAAGCTCAGGAACGTCCGGATGAGCACGATGATCCCCAGGACGATGACGTTGTCGAGGGTAGGGGCGACGGCGACGGTCCGGATGAGGTCGCCGGCGACCAGGATCTCCAGGCCGAGCAGGATGCCGCCACCGAAGGACTGACGCATGACGCGGTAGGCCGCCGCGCCGTCCCGTTCCCGGTGCCAGGTGCGCCACGAGAGGAACGCAGAGAAGAACAGGGCCAGGACGAGGATGATCGCGGCGACGATCTCGAAGGCCTGGGCGACCTGCAGCATCGCCTCGGTGTAGGTCGATTCCTCCATCACGTTCCCTTCCCCGCGCTGGTGCGCGCGGTCTCACATGCGATCGGAGTAGTCCCACGTCGTCACGACAAGCTGATCGATCCGGACGGCGACCTCGCGATCGAGCCGCGACATGAGCCAGGTGGCAAGCGGAGTGGGCCTCGCCCCCAGGTATCGATCGATCAGCCGGGGGAGGACCTCGGGGGCGGCCTCGGGGAGGAGTGCGGCTCGCCCACTGCCGCGAACACCCCGGTACGGCGGAGTATCGGCCGATACCTCGAACCCGCAGCGATCGTTGGCCCGCAGCCGATGCGCCAGGACGGATTCCGCCTGGGTCGCGCACCACAGCGCACCCTCGTCGTAACGGAACCACAGCGACTGCACGAGCGGCGAGGCCCCCTGGAGGCCAACCGGATGGGGATGACGGTCGTCTCGAGGAAGGCGGAGATCTCGTCGACCGACCACGGCCCGGAGCGGATCGTCATCCCACTCGAATCGACCATGCCCGCATTGTCCGACGGATTGGCGCGCGAAGGGCACCGAACGCGCGGCGGATCGCGGATTTGCCCTTCGTCCGGCCCGATGGCATCGTGAAAGAAAGGGAGGTAGTCCGTGGCCATGAACCGTGAGTCCGCTCTGGCGCAGTGGCGCCGACTGCCTCACCCGCTGCGCTGGCTCGGTGTCGCGATCGTGGGGGGCACCCTCATCGTGGTGGGAATCGTCCTGCTGGTGCTGCCCGGGCCGGGCCTGGTGCTGATCGCCCTCGGGCTGGTGGTTCTGGCCTCGGAGTTCGCGTGGGCCGAGGCGATCCTGCTGCGCATGAAGAAGGGCGGGTCCGCGGCCCTCGGGACGGCTCGTCGAGCGTTCGCGCGAGGATCAGCCGGCGGCTGACAGCTCCTTGGTCGCCTGGCGCTGGCCGATGAGCACCGCGGCCAGATACAGCCCGGCGGCGACCAGCAGCAGCCACTGGTAGCCGAGCACGAGGGACAGGTACTCCAGGCAACCGCCGACCATCGCCCCGAAGAGGTTCGCGGCGAAGGCGGCCGTCGGGTTGGCAGCGTCCTTGAAGCGCGAGGTGAACAGCAGGTTGGCGAAGAAGATCGGAGCGAAGGCGAGCACGATCGCGACCAGCAGGCGGATCGGAACCGGCAGCGTGAGGAGCGCGGCGTTGGGGACGAGGAACGCCACGCCCAGTGAGACGAACACCGCGGTGATGATGAGTGGCCTGGGGATTCGTCCGCCTACTCGCTGGGTGACCTCGATGGCCGCCAGGACCGCCAGCAGGACGCCCGTGAAGACGAGGGCGTTGACCAGCCAGGTGGTACCGAACAGCAGGGCGAACGTCGTGATGGACCTGGTCTCCAGGAGCAGGAATGCGGCACCCATGAAGAACAGGTCGCCATAGCCGCGCATCGTGCGGAACGGGCCCCCGAAGATCCGGATGCCCAGCAGGGAGAGCCCGAGGATCAGGGCGATGACGATCAGGTACAGCTCGGGGATGCTGCGGTCCTTCAGGTACAGGAACGGCCGGTCGTCGACCGCGGGCACGGGGATGTCCTGCCCGGAGGCTGCGACCGAGGCCCGGTCCCAGACCGCCCCCTCTGCGCACACGGCGTTGTCGGCGTTCTTTCCGACGGTGATGGCGGCGAGGGACTGATAGGCGGTGAACTGGTCGAGGCAGGGAGTGTGCCCGAACACCTCCTCCACGGTGCCGGCGAGGCGGTTGATCAGCCACGGCTCGCGGTAGTAGTTGTACATCGCGAAGACGCCGTCGTCGGTGAGGTGCTCGCGAGCGGCCGTGAGGGACTCCTCGGTGAACAGGTAGGACTCGAGTCGCAGCTGACTCGCGCCCGAGACCAGCGTCAGTGAGTCGGGGAGCGCGAAGAGGATGAGGTCGTACTTGGAGTCGTTGCGGGACAGGAAGGCCCGGCCGTCGTCGATGTACACCGAGACGCGCGGATCCGCATACGGATCATTGGGGTTGATCTGCTGGCCGATCTGCTGGATGCGCGGATCGATCTCGACCGCGTCCACGTGCTCGGCCCCCATCTTCAGGGCGAGGGCCACGTCCGATCCGGTTCCAGCGCCCACGACGAGGACGTTGCGCAGCGGGTTGCCGACCGCGCGCTCGTAGGGGCGGCCGTAGACCGGCTCGACCTTGAGTCGTTCGTCGATGTCGAGCACGTTCTGGTGCGGGATTCCGTTCACCTGGATGGTGGTGAACTCCTGGGGCGTTCCGGCGTTGTTCAGTTCCGTGTGCACCTTGTAGTACGGAGACCAGGACACCCCGGCGCTGAGGGACTCCAGCACCAGCACTCCGATCACCACGACCATGGCGATCCGCGACACCCACGGGAGCGCGAAGCCGTACAGGGCCCACAGGACGACGAGCGTCACCACCGGCCAGACCCAGGACGGGGCACGCAGGAAGGAGATCAGCGTGAACGCCAGTGTTCCGAGGATCGAGCCGATGATGTCCCATCGGTAGGCGTTCAGGGCACTGAACTCGCGGAAGGCCCGCCCGGTGATCTCGCCGAGCCCGGTCATCGTGACCGCGATGACGATGAACACAAGTGGTAGTGACACCCAAGTGGGCAGTCCGGTGGGGCGCACCTCGGTGAAGAAGATCAGCTCGCTGGACGAACCCTCGATCTTGGCGGGAAACAGCATGATGAACGCGACCAGGACCAGAAGCCCGATCGGGACGTACGGGCCGAGGTCCCTTGGTGTGCGGGAGCGCAGGAATCCCAGGCCGATGCCGAGGAACGACGCCAGCAGGATCAGGTTGGAGAAGTACGACAGGTGGACGAGGTTGGCCCCGGCCCATCGGATGAGGGCGAGCTGCACGAAGAGCATGAGCGCGCTGGCCGCCATGAGGCGCCAGCGGCCGGTCAGGACCGGTGACCGCGTGTCAGGTGCCGCACTCGTGGTCACCGCGGAACCCTAGCAAGTCCAGCAGCGATGCAAGCGTGGCGCTCGGTCGTCAGCGCACGCGAACCCTCTTCGTCCCGGGTTGTAGCCATCCTTCTTCGCGGTGACCGTGACCGTGCCGCGCGAACTCGGTGCCTTGATCGTGACCTTGCCCGCCGAGTTGGTGGTGCGGGTCCGGGAACCGAACTTGACCTTCGCGCCTGCGACCGCGTCACCGGCGTCGGTGACGGTGAACCTGACGTTCCGGCCACGCACGACGTTGCTCGTGCTGGCCGTCAGGGTGAGGGTGCGGGCGATGTTGGTGTGCCAGGCATTGATGGCGTTCTGGGTCGTGGCGGTGATGACCACCGACGCTCCGCCGGACGTGCCATCGATGGTGGTCTTCCACAGGTACTCGGTGCCTGCGGGGGATCCCCACGCGCCGACCGTCCCGAAACGGGTGGCCGCGGCGTTGGTGTGGACCGCCTTGACCTTGGTCCCGCTGCGCCAGGTGACCCAGAGCCGGCCGTCAGGCTCGGCCGACATGGCGATCGCGTTGGCGCCGGCAGATCCGGGAACGTCCAGGGTGGCGCCGCTGACGACGTTGTAGACGCGGATCAGCTTCACCGAGGGATAGCCGACCGCATATGCGACGTAGACGCCGCCGCCGGGTCGGCCCACCATCGCGACCTGCTGATCGGTCGAGACCGAAGCCGCTCGGCCGTCCTGGATGTCGGTGGACCCCGGAGCCTGTCGCCAGTTGGCGGAGCCGGGCAGGATCTGGCCGACGTTGATGCCGTTCTCCGTCGTCGCGCTGCTGTTGCTGTAGAAGGCCGCGTACACGGCACCGGTGGCCGCGTCGCGGGCGGCGGCGGCGCTGTAGGCGCAGCAGCCGGCGAGGGCGTAGCTTCTGGTCCGATCCTGCCGGCGCGGGGTTCGCGTCCGAGGTGCCGACGTGCCAGCGGATGCCTCGTGGTGGTGCCTGCATTGCCGACCCACACGGGTGTGCCCGCGTTGTCGATGGCGTCGGAGCCATAGTCGGCGTAGGCCGACTGGGTCTCGGACATCGACCCGGGGGAGACCGTCCACGCCAGTCCGTCGGGGGACGTGGCGAAGTACTGGGCACCGCTGCGGCCGGTCGTCAGGCCGCTGAAGGACAAGAATCGCTGGCCCCCGAGGTTCAGCAGCGTCGGGTTGGCCGTGAGCGTGGACCAATCCGCGAAGACCTGAGTCGGCGGCGACGTGACGTTCCCGCTGGAGTCGAGCATCGAGGTGAAGTAGGCCTGAGCGCTTGGCGACTGCGACTGCGTCCACAGCACCTGCAGGGAGTCCCCGAACCGCGCCATCGTCGGAACGGTGGTGTTGCTGATCCTGGGGTACGCCGTCGCGGAGGACATCTGCGACAACTGGGTCCAGTCGCCGGGGGCGGCCCAGGCGGTTGGTGCGGCGGCGGCCGCGAGCCCCACCGTGAGGGCCGCACCCAGCGTGATCCGGGTCAGTCGGGTGTGCATCGTCATTGCGACCTCCGTCGATGCCGGGCCGTCGGCCGGTGCGTGCCGGGGCGGGGATGGGCGAGCACCCCCATCATCCTCGGCCTTCAGGCGGATATCTCGTCGAGCGTCACAATGCGATCGGCCACCGCTGCCGCCTCACCCGCGTCGTGCGTGACGTGGAGGGCCGACACTCCTCCCTCGCGCAGCATGACCGCAACCTCGGCGGCCAGCCGCTGTCGCAGGTCCTGGTCCAGGGCGCTGAACGGCTCGTCGAGAAGGAGCACCGCCGGTTGGGGGGCAAGGGCTCGGGCGAGGGCCACCCGCTGGGCCTGCCCGCCGCTGAGCTCGTCGACCGACCGGTCGCCGTAGCCGCCGAGCCCGACCCAGTCGAGCAGCTCCGCCGCCCGGCCCCGGGCCGTCGATCCGCCCGATCCCGTGCCGCCGAAGGCCGTACGCGATGTTGTCGCCGACGGACAGGTGCGGGAACAGCAGGGCCTCCTGGAAGATCAGCCCGATGCCCCTCTGTGGATCGGCGCATCGGTCACGTCGACGCCGTCGACCACGATCGTCCCCGCCATGGCCGGCACGACGCCGGCAATGGTGCCCAGCAGTGTCGACTTCCCGCTGCCGCTCGGTCCCAGCACCGCGACGATCTCGGAAGGCTGCAGCGCGAGGTTGATGCCCCGGGCGAAGCATTCGCCCTCGTAGCCGAGCGCGAGGTCGTGGGTGGCGAGGCGGGCGGTGCTCATGTGGCCCTCCTCGGTCGGGCCGTGCTCATGTGGCCCTCCTCGGTCGGGCCGTGCCCAAGCGGTCGACCAGCAGCACGATGGTCAACGTGAGCACGACCAGCACCACCGCCAGCACCGCGGCCACCCCGTACGACTGCTCCCCGGGACGGCTCAGCAGCCGGACGATCTGGACGGGCACCGTGGGCGCGCCGGCGCGGGTGAGGAAGGACGCAGCACCGAACTCTCCGAGCGACACCGCGGCTGCCAGCCCGGCCGAGGCGAGCATCACGACGCGCAGAACTGGACCGTAGACCGTGAGGAACGCGCGGGTCGGTCGAGCACCCAGCGACGACGCCACGGCAACGGCGCGTGCGTCGGTTCCCCGCAGTGCCGGGGCGACGACGGCGACGACCAGGGGCACGGCGACCAGGGCATGCGCGATGGGAATGAGCAGCCCGGTCGCGCGCAGGTCGAGCGGCGGCCGCCCGAACGCCAGCAGGGTCCCGAGTCCCAGGGTCGCCGACGAGACCCCGAGCGGGATCATCGCGAGCAGCGCCACGACGCGGGCTCGCCCCGGGGCGACGACGGCCACCGCGGCCAGGCCGCCGACGACGCCCGCGACGATCGCCGTGACCAGGGCGAAGCCGAGGGACGTGGTCAGCGCGGCGAGTGGAGACCCGATGCGCGTGGTCCCGGCATCGACGCTCCCCACCGACAGCCACCAGTCCAGGCGCCAGCTTCCGCCGGCTCGAAGGGAACCGGCCACGAGTGCGAGGACCGGCGCCAGCACGATCACGTAGGCGGCCCCTACCGTGGCGCGGAAGGCGGTCCTCGCGACGCGAGACATCGGCACGGGCCGCAGGACCGCCGGACGCATTCGACGAGCCGGAGACCTGCGCGCCGCGGCCGCGCCGGTCAGCAGGACCGCGGACACGACCACGAGTTGCACGAGTGCCGTCGCCGCAGCGCCGGGGAAGTCCAGCAGTACCGATGTCTGGCGCAGGATCTGGGACTCGAGGGTTCTCGTGGTCGCGTCGCCGAGGAGGAGGACGATGCCGAGCGAGGTGAACGAGAAGACGAACACCACCGCGGCGCTTGAGGCGATGGCGGGCCGGAGGCTGGGCAGCGTGACGTCGAGGAAGGCCCGCCATCGCGTGGCGCCCAGCGTCCTGGCCACGTTCTCGAAGTCCGGATCATGCTGTGCCCACTGGGAACCGACGATGCGAGCGACGACCGCCAGGTTGACGTAGGCGTGGGCGAGGACGACGAGAAGGAATCCCTGCGGCACTCCGCTGCCGAGAAGGGTGCGGAAGGCCAGCGCCACCACCACCGTCGGCAGCACGAACGGCACCGTCACCAGGGCCTGCGCGAAAGCCCGACCACGGAAGCGGTAGCGAGAGACGACGTTCGCGATCGGCAGGCCGACGGCGAGAGCCAGCGCCGTGCTGGCGAGGGCCTGGACGGCGGCCAGGCCCGCCACCTGCCACACGGTGGCGGACGCCAGGCGGGAGATGACCGCCGCCACCTCGTCGCCGGTCCCGACGGTGCGCATGAGGGCGACCAGCGGGTAGGCCAGGAACACCGCCAGGAAGGTGGCGGGCGCGATCCAGGCCCAGGGCAGCCAGCGGGGATGGTTCAGCGGCCCATCACCTCGCCCCAGTCCGCGAGCCAGGTCGGGAGGCTCGCCGCCACGTCGGGGGCCGGCAGTTGCAGCGGGTCGGTCACGTCGGCGGCGAAGTCGCTGAACACCGGTGGAAGTGGCGTTCCTGCCCGGGCCGGGAAGACGAACATCGACAGCGGTACGTCGGCCTGGACGGACTCGGACAGCAGCCAGTCCACGACGGCGCGGGCTCCTGCCGGATTGGCGGCGCCGGCGAGCACTCCCGCGTACTCGACCTGTCGGTAGCAGCCGTCCGTCATGACGGACGTGGACGGCTTCGTGGGCTTGGGCTCGGCGGCATACACGATCTCGGCCGGCGGGCTGGTGGCGTACGAGACGACCAGCGGCCGGTCCCCATCGCCCCCTCCGGCGCTGAAAGACCCGACGTACGCATCGGTCCAGGAGGCCGCGACCTTCACCCCGTTGTCCGCCAGCCCCGCCCAGTACTGCTGCCAGCCGTCCCCATAGCGCGCGATGGTCGCCAGCAGGAAGGCCAGCCCAGGTGAGGACGTCCCCGGGTCCTCGACCACGAGCAGGTCGCGGTACTCGGGCTTCAGCAGGTCGTCCAACGTGGCGGGAGCCGGGATGCCTCGTTCGGCCAACGCGGCATCGTCGATGTTGACGCACACATCGCCGTAGTCGATGGGGGTGACGAGACCGCCCGCGGTGTCCGCGACGAGCTCAGGCCGACCGATCCCAGACCGCTGGACTCGTACGGCTCGAACACCCCCGCATCCGTTGCCCGTGAGATGAGCGTGTTGTCCACCCCGTACAGCACGTCGGCGGTCGGCGCCCCCGCGGCCAGGACTGCTCCGGCGACCATGGTTCCGGCGTCGCCACCCGTGACGACCTCGAGGGAGAGGCCGGTCTGCGACGTGAAGTCGTCGAGCAGCGACTGGCTCACGACGAAGGAGTCGTGGGTCAGGAGCCGGACGGTCCCTCCCGTGGCTTCGGCCGTGGCGGCCGACGGGTCGGCCGCGGGGTCGCTGCTCGCACTTTCGCCCCCGCAGGCGGTGAGCAGGGTCAGTGCCCCTGCGACCACAGTCAGTGTGATCGTTCGAACTCGCATTGCTGCCTCCACTTCCCTCCGCTGGCATTACCCAGATCAGGTTCATGGGTCGGCGGTCGCAACCGCCCTCTCAGCCCGCCGATCGTGCGAGCTCCCCGGATAGCGACAGGGTAGTACGTGATCGGACCGGCTCTGACAGTCTGTGCCCATGGAGGACACGGATCGGCAGATCATCGACCTGCTGTGCCGGGACGGCCGAATGTCCCTGGCCGACGTCGCCCGGGAGACCGGACTGTCGACGTCCGCCCTCCACCAGCGCGTCCGCCGGCTCGAGCAGCGGGGCCTCATCACCGGGTATCGGGCCGAGCTCGACTACCGGGCCGTGGGCCTGCCGCTCACCGCCTTCGTCTCGTTGACCCCGATCGACCCGGCGGCTCCCGATGACGTGCCTGAGCGGCTCGAGGAGATCAGCGAGATCGAGTCGTGCTGGTCGGTGGCCGGTTCGCAGGCCTACGTGCTGAAGGTGCGGGTCGCCGAGCCGGCCGATCTCGAGGACCTCCTGTCCCGCATCCGGGCGGCGGCGCATGTCTCGACGCGGACCACGATCGTGCTCTCAACCGCGTTCGAGAACCGCCCGCCTCACCTTTGACGCAGCCCCCCAATCCTGCTTCCGCGAGGTGGGTCGGCGCGGGGGTAGCCTGCAGACATGGCAGATCGAACGCGTGAGGCCTTCGCCTGGACGGAAGGGTGGACGCCGGTTTCACCGAAGTTGATCGGTGCGCGGCGCATCACCCTGGGCCTGGTGTACGTGATCGTGATCGCCGTGGTCGTGGCGCTCTTCGTGGTTGCCGAGGTTCCGCGAGCGATCGCGTGGGCAGTGGCTGGCTGTGTCGCTTGTCGCGTTCGTCTGGATCTGGTGGCTCATCGGTCGTCGCGTCCGCTCGTTCGGGTACGCCGAGCGGGGGGACGATCTGCTCGTCAGCAGCGGCATCATGTTCCGGCGCATGGTCATCGTGCCCTACGGCCGCATGCAACTGGTCGACGTCAAGGCCGGCCCGATCGACCGGTGGCGAGGCGTCACGACCGTCCAGCTCCACACGGCCGCCGCGACCACCGACGCCAGCATCCCCGGCCTCGAGCCGGTCATCGCGGCCGATCTTCGCGATCGTCTCGCCCGTCGCGGCGAGGAGCGGAGCACAGGGCTGTGAGCGAGGCAGACCCTTCGGCCCAGCCCGACCCCCGACCCGGGTCGACCCGCCGTCGCAGGTCGGTGACGACCTGGGGCTGGGTCTGCGGCTCCCGGGTCGCGGGACCACGGACGAGGCGGGCAGACGCCGGGTTCACCCCATCACGCCCGTCGTTCACGGAGTCAGCGTGCTCCCGGTGGTGATCATCGGCGTGCTGGCCTTCGGTCTCGGCGCCGTCTCCGCCATGGGGCTCAGCGGGATCCTCGGAGTCGTCGCGTTGTCCCTGGCGCTGGCGGCGCTCGTCACCGGCAGTGCAGTACCTGGCCTGGCGCAATCGCTGGTACTGGTTCGACGAGGATGGGGACTTCCGGGTCGACTCCGGAATCCTGACGAAGCAGCAGCGCCGACTCCAGCTCAGCCGCCTGCAGAGCGTCGACGTGGCGCAGCCGCTGTTCGCCCGGCTGTTCTCGATGGCTGAGGTCACCATCGAGGTGGCGGGCGCCGGCGACTCACGGGTGAAGCTCCAGTTCCTGACCCTCGACGATGCTCGGTCCCTGCGCAGCGAGATCCTCGCCCGGGCGGCGGGTCTTCGCCATGACACGGGCGAGGCGCCCGAGGCACCGATCACGTCGGTTCCGCCGCGCGACCTGGCCCTGTCGCTGCTCATGCGCAGCGTGACGGCAGGTCTCCTCCTCCTGACGGTCGTCATCGTCGTCGGCACCGTGTGGACCAGTGGCTGGGGCGGGCTCGGTTTCGCGCTCGTGACCGGTGGCCTGCCGATCCTGCTGGTCGTCAGTGAGTTCATCAAGTACTTCAACTTCACGGTCAGCGAGTCGCCGGACGGCCTGCGGCTTCGGTACGGCCTGGCCAAGACGGAGGCCCGGACGGTGCCGCCCGGGCGGGTGCAGGCCATCGAGTACGTCGAGCCGTTCCTGTGGCGACGTCAGGGCTGGGTTCGGGTGCGCATCAACATCGCCGGCGTCGGCTCCGAGGACGGCCAGGGGAACAAGGGGGAGACCCTGCTCATCCCGGTGGCACCGCGCGCGGTCGCCGACGACCTGGTCCAGCGGGTCTTCCCCGGGCTCGCGCTCGACGCGCTGGCGTGGCAGTCGGCCCCGCGAGCGAGCCGGTACCGCGCTCCCATCCAGTGGCGCAGGCTCGCCGTCGCGTGGGACGACATGGTCTTCGCCGCCCGCAGCGGTCGGGTCACCAGGCGGCTGGCAGTCATCCCGCACGCGCGTACCCAATCCGTGCGAGTGACGCAGGGTCCTTGGGAGCGCTCGCTGGGCCTGGCCAGCGTGCACGTGGATTCCACTCCCGGCCCCGTCAGGGTTCGTGGACGTCATCTCGACGCGGCGTTCGCCCGCGAGGTCGCCGACGGTCAGGCGATCCGGGCTGGCCGGGGTCGATCGACGGACCGGACCACCCGCTGGGCTGCGGACCAGTAGGTCGCGTCCGCTCTACGCCGTGGCGGCCATCTCCTCGGCGATCGCGGTCGCGAAGGCGTCGACGTCCTCCGGCGTGGTGTCCCAGGAGCACATCCAGCGCACCTCTCCGGTGGCCTGATCCCAGGTGTAGAAGCGGAAGCGCTCCTGCAGGCGCGCGGTGGCATCCGCCGGCGAGAATCGCGAACACCGCGTTCGCCTCGACCGGACGCACCACGGTGACTCCAGGGATGTCGCGCACCCGAGCTTCCAGGTCACGGGCCATGGCGTTCGAGTGGCGGGCATTGCGCAGCCACAGGTCATCGGTGAGCAGTGCCATCAACTGGGCGCTGACGAAACGCATCTTGCTCGCCAGCTGCATCGACGTCTTGCGCAGGAAGTCGACTCCGGGCGCGGCCTCGGGATTGAGCACGACGACGGCCTCCCCGAGCATCGCGCCGTTCTTCGTGCCGCCGAAGGAGACGACGTCGACGCCCGCGTCAGTCGTGAACTCGCGGAAGCCCGTTCCGAGACTGGCGGCCGCGTTGGAGATGCGCGCTCCGTCGAGATGGACGCTCATGCCGAGGCTGTGCGCTCGGTCGGCGATCGCGGCGACCTCGTCCACGGAGTACAGCGTCCCCAGCTCCGTCGACTGGGTGATGGTCACGACGCCGGGCTGCGCCCGGTGGACATCGCCGAATCCCCACGCCTGGGTGTCGATGAGGGCGGGGGTGAGCTTGCCGTCGCCAGTCGGGATCGTCCAGAGCTTGAGCCCCGCGCCGTGCTCGGGCGCGCCACCCTCGTCGACATTCACGTGCGCCGACGTTGCGCAGATCACCGCCTCCCACCGCTTGGTCATGGCCTGGAGCGCCACGACGTTGGCGCCAGTGCCGTTGAACACGGGGAAGACCTCGGCGCCAGCGCCGAAGTGCTGCCTGATGGTGTCTGCGAGGTCGGCCGTGACCTCGTCGTCCCCGTACGCCACCTGATGTCCGGTGTTCGCGCTGCTGATCGCCTCGAGTACCTCGGGGTGGATCCCGGCATAGTTGTCACTGGCGAAACCGCGCCACGGGGTCGACGTCATGTGGCGGAGTATTCCGCAGCGGTCAGGTCGACGCGCGACCCGTTGGCGGCGGCCGTCGTGCTGAGCGACGTGATGGCCTCGGCCAGGGCGTCGACATGCGTGTACCCGGGCCATGACTTGTCGGGCTCCGCCGCGACCATGCGGTCGGTCAGCAGGGCCTTCACCGCGACCGTGACGCTCGCTGCCTGCGTGTCGCGCAGGAAGTGCGCGACTCCGACCATCCAGGCCTCCGCGGCGGACTTGGCGGATGCGTAGGCGATGTTGCCGGCGGTCGGCGTGGCCGCCGCCGTGCTCGTGACCATGAACACCCGGCCGATGGGACTGACGCGGACGTCGGGCCCGAACACCGCGGTGAGGACGGCGAGGGTGCCGACGATCGGGGGATGCAGCGCGTTCCAGTTGTCGACCGAGGTCAGGTCGAGAGTCTTCGATCCACGCCAGCCACCAACAAGGTGGACGAGAACGTCGACGCGTCCGAGCCGGGCGAGGAGATCCTCTCGCAGCGCGGTCACCGCGTCGGCGTCGAGCAGGTCGATGCCGTGCGCCTCCGCCGTGGTGCCGCTCTCAGCGAGCGCATCCGCGACCGCTTGTGCCGATTCGAGCCGGGCGTCCAGCACGACGACGTGGTAGCCGGCTCCGGCGAGCGTGCTCGCCGTCGCCGCCCCTGCTCCACCCGCACCGGCGATGATCGCGACCGGTGCCTCGACGGCGCTCATGCGGTGATCCCGGCCGTCGCGTCGATGGTGGGGGACAGCTTGCGCCGCAACGCGTCATAGAAGACGTTGAGGGGGAACTCGTCCGGAAGGACGGCATCGACGAGCTCCTTCGGCTCCCCGTCCAGGGGAAGAGCCTGCGCGCCCTTGGCCCATGTCGATGCCGGATGCGGCTCGACCAGGCCGCTCACGAACTCGTGTGCGGCCACCCACTGCGCGAGCCTGGAGCGGTCGATGCCACCGTGGTACAGCGCCTCTACGGCATCGCACAGTCCGAGCATGGACTCGGTGATGCGGCTCCAGTCGATGCTCAGGGTGTTGTCGGTCCAGCGGAGGACGTCAGCCCGATGCAGCCAGGCGAAGATGATCTGCCCGGCCAGACCGTCGTAGTTGCGGACGCGACTGCCGGTGATGGTGAACCTGAAGAGCCGGTCGAAGACGATGGCTGTGCGGATGAAGCGCCCGAGGTAGACGCCCTTCTCGTCGAGGGTGAGAGTCTCGCGATACGTGGCGAGGTCACACCGCAGCTCCTCCAGTGCATACATCCAGAACGGCATGCGCTGCTTGATCATGAACGGGTCGAAGGGAAGGTCGCCGTGGCTGTGCGTGCGGTCGTGGATGAGGTCCCAGAGGACGAACGTCTCCTGCGCGAGCTGCTGGTCGTTGAGCAGCAGGTCGACATCCGGAGGAAGTGACAGGCGCAGGGTGTCGGTGGCTGCGCGGGCCACCATCCGGAAGCGGGCCGCCTCCCGGTCGCAGAAGATGCCACCCCAGTGGAACTCGATCGTGCGGCTGGTGGCGACGGTCTCGGGGAAGAACACGGCCGAGTGGGTGTCGTATCCGCCGGTGAAGCCGACGAACTCGATCGGGACGAAGGCGGCGTTGTCATAGGACGTGGACTCCTGCTCGGCGAGCCAGTCCGGCCAGAAGGTGCGGGTGATGACCGCCTCGATGTTCCGGTTGGGGTTGCCGTTCTGGGTGTACATCGGGAACACGGCGAGGTGCTCGATCCCGTCCTCGCGGACCAGGTCCGGCCGGAAGATCTCGAGCGACGAGACGAAGTCCGGGATGGCGAAGCCGCCCGCCTGCCACGCCCGCAGGTCGTCGATGGTGGCGGCAAGGTGGTCGGCCTGGTGCGGGAAGCGCGGCGCGAGCTCGTCGATCGCCGCGCAGATCGCATCGATGCTGGCCGCCGCGTCGTCGACGGAGTGCACGGCCGCATCGACAGATCCGTCCTTCTGCTGCAGGGGGCGCAGGGCCTCGATCGCGCTGCTGAGGCGATCCCACGCGGGATCGTCCTGCGCCCATGACCTCGCGCTGCTGGCGTCCTGCGCGCACGCCGCGCGACTGCCGGCCGCCCAGGTGATCAGGTTGAGCCACAGCTGCCGGTGATCGAGGTCGGTGATGGAGTCGTCGCCGAACAGGTCGGAGTCCCCGGCCACGACAACGCGACCAGAGTCCAGGGTCGAGGACATGATCAGTCCGGCGCGAGCAGGATCCGCGGTCTGGCTCGTTCGGGCGATCGTCTCCAGCCCCAGCACGTCACCGGCGGCCACGGCATGCAGCGTGCCTGCTCGGTAGAAGCAGGCTTGGGACACCTGCGCGGTGAGGTCGTGGCGAGGACCCTGGACGAGGTCGGCCAGCACCCAGGTCGGCACATCCTTGAACGCGTGCTCCGGGTCCTGGACCGTGGTGTTGTCGATGGCGATGCCGAACCGGGCAGCCAGGTCGGCGAAGTTGTTGCCGTACTTGACCTGCTCGGTCTCGGCAAGGATGACGAGGCCGCCACCGGCGAGTACGTGGCGCTCGATGGCGTCGAGTTCGTCGGCGGTGAGCCGAGGGGAGCCAACCCCGGTGGTGTGCTCCCAGGCATCGTCGGCGGCGTGCGGCAGCACGAGGACGTCGACACCGAGGAGCGCGGCATCGTCGATCGGGCCGGAGACGTGCACGTCGACGAGGAGTCCGGCGCGTGCGGCGGCGTTCGCTGCGTCGGCGTAGGACGCGTCCGCGGGGTTGACCGGGTTCATGACGGCGGCCATCTCGGGCCGAGTGGACCAGGCCTGTCGGTGGGACTCGTCGATCAGGACGCGGGCGAGCGGACGCATGGCTACTCCGAGGGGGTGAATGGCAAGAATCGGTGGACAGGAGGCTATCAGGACAACGATCATCCGCAAAGAAGCCTTCTTCGCAGGACATCGTCCCGAAAGCGCGTCAGCCGGCCCGAAGCCGACGGAGGGTGTAGACCCCGGCTCCGACGATCAGGACCACCGCAGCCGCGAGGAGCAGCGTGATGAGATCCCAGCCGATCACCGTGACGCGGACGATCAGGGAGCCCAGCCATCATCAGCAGGGCGAAGCCCTGGAGGAAGAGGGAGAAGCGCAGCTGGCGTCGGGCTGACTCGTCGAGCACGCCCCCAGCCTGCCAGAACTGCCGATTGGTCAGGGCCGGGTCGAGTTCCAGCAGGTGATGACGTGCTGCTCGTGCTCGAAGCCGAGCGCCGACAGCCGCGCCGGGTCGAGGGCGAAGAGCCGCCCGTCGATCGGGTGGCAGTCCGAGCCACCTCGCCGTGAGAATGCGCAGGACGTGACCGTGCGCCACCAGCACGCAATCGCCGTCGGCCTCGACGACGGGCTGGCACTGCCCGATGACCGCGTCGACGCGTGCGCCGACTGCGGTGAGCTGCTCCCCGGGCGTCGCCCCGGCCGGGATCGGGTAGTCCCAGATCAGCCAGGCGCGGATCGTGGAGCTCGGTGCGGATGTCGGCCGTCGTGCGCCCCTCCCAGGCCCCGTAGTCCCACTCGCGCAGGTCGTCGGTCACTGCGTCCGGCACCAGGCCGGCACGTCGCGCGGTCTCGCGCGCCCGCACCAGCGGGCTGCACAGGACCAGCGATGGCGTGACTCCCGAGAGCTCGGCGCGCAGCTCGTCCGCCTGCTCTTCGCCATGTGGCGTCAGCGAGACGTCGGTGCTCCCCGTGTGCCGGCCCTCCCGGCTCCACTGCGTCTCGCCGTGCCTGATGAGCCAGATCCGTCCCGTCACGCGCCAAGGGTAGAGCCGGGGTCACCGCGCTTCGACGATTTCACGAATGCGGACCCCGGCCCGTACACTCAACTCGTCGCTGCGCCGCAGCGGCACCTCATCAGGCGCGTGAAGCGCCGCTCGCGAGTCTTGCTCGCGGCTGAACGTGGGCCGCACATTCGAGGCGCGCTAGTCGTCACGAATGGATGCACCTTCATGTCTGCTGTCCCCAGTTTCGCCGACCTCGGCGTGACCCCGGAACTCATTCCTGCTCTCGCCCGCGCCGGCATCGCCACGCCGTTCCCGATCCAGGTTGCCACGATCCCCGACGCCATCGCCGGGCGTGACATCCTCGGCCGCGGACAGACCGGTTCGGGCAAGACGCTGGCCTTCGGCTTGGCCCTGCTGACCAGGCTCACGGGTCGCCGCGCCCAGCCGAAGCGCCCGCTGGGCCTCGTCCTCGTCCCGACCCGGGAGCTCGCCATGCAGGTGAGCGACACCCTGACCCCACTGGCGCACTCGGCCGGACTCAGCGTCCGCCTGATCGCCGGCGGCATGCCGTACTCCAAGCAGATCCGCAGCCTCGAGCGCGGCGTCACGATCCTGGTCGCCACGCCCGGTCGGCTCGTCGATCTCGTCAACCGCGGTGACGTGGACCTGTCCGAGGTGTCCATCACGGTGCTCGACGAGGCCGACCAGATGGCGGACATGGGCTTCCTGCCCATCGTGCGGGAGATCCTCGACATGACCCGGCCGAAGGGTCAGCGGCTCCTCTTCAGCGCGACGCTCGACGGTGACGTCGATGCGCTAGTGCGCCGGTACCTTCGCAATGCGGCCACTCACTCGCTGGCGCCCGTTCAGGCGTCCGTGACGACGATGGACCATCACGTCCTGCTGGTTCACCCCGCGGACAAGGACCAGGTGACCTCGCAGATCGCCGCACGAGACGGACGCACCATCTTCTTCGTCCGCACTCAGGCCGGCGTCGACCGGCTCGCTGACCACCTGGCCGCGCAGGGTGTGCCGGTTGGGGCGCTGCATGGCGGGAAGACGCAAGCGGTGCGCACGCGCACGCTCGACGCATTCCGCCGAGGCGACACGCCGGCCCTGGTCGCGACGGACGTCGCCGCCCGTGGCATCCACGTCGACGGCATCAGCCTCGTCGTGCACGTCGACTCACCGACCGACCCCAAGGACTACCTGCACCGCGCCGGGCGGACCGCCCGTGCCGGCGAGGCCGGCACGGTGGTGACGCTGGCCTCCCCGAAGCAGCAGCGCATGGTGTCCTCCCTGACGAAGCGAGCGGGCGTCGACCCGTCCGTGGCGCGCGTGCGCCCCGGCGACCAGACGCTCACGGATGTCACGGGCGCGCGCCTGCCCTCCGGGATCCCGTGGGTGGCGCCGGTGTCGAAGTCGTTCCGTCCGGCCAACGGTCGGCCGGGTCGCTCCTCACGCCCGGCCAACAGCTGGAAGTCACGGCGCTCGGCGGGACCTCGCCGCTCACACGGCTAGCCCGGACCCGGACGTCGGGTCCAAACGCTCGCTAGGCCTCGAGCTCCGGGTGCGCATCGCCGTCGGGCACGACTGACCCCGTGCCGCCGACGGTGCTCGCGATCTTGAGCCCATAGCCGACCGACGGACCGATGAGCAGCGCGAACAGGACTGTTCCGATCCCGACCGTTCCGCCGAGCAGCCATCCGAGCACCAGGACGACGGACTCGATGCCCAGTCGCACGGCGCTGATCGGCCATCCGGTCCGCAGGTGAATGCCCGTCATCCAGCCGTCGCGCGGGCCGGGCCCGAGGTTGCAGGTCAGGTAGAGCCCGCTGCCCGAGCCCGATCACGGCGATGCCGACCAGCACGAAGCCAAGTTGAACGGCCGCGTTGTCCGGCGCGGGCAGGATCGTCACCATGACCTGCAGTGCCACGGCGATCACGACCGCGTTGCTGATCGTCCCCAGGCCTGGCCGCTCCCGCAGCGGGATCCACAGCAGGAGCACGGTGACGCTGATGATGAACGTCGACATGCCGATCGAGATGGGCAGGCGCGAGCTCATGCCCTCGGCCAGCACCGTCCATGGCGCATTCCCCAGAGTGGACGAGACGAGCATGGCCTCTCCGGTGCCGAAGAGCCACAGCCCGAGAATCAGGATGGTGAACGTGGCCGGCCGCGTTCGCCACCGCGACTGTGCGCGCCACCGGGTCACCGGAACGGTGTGAGAGGGGCGCAGGAACCCCAGTTGATGGCGCACGAGCGAAGTGTGTCGTACCAGCAGGAGCGTCGTTTGCCGCGGGCCACGCGGCCGCGAACCCGCGATCCGGGCGCCTCGAATCGCATATGGTGGCGGGATGGATCGGATACCGTCCCACCGCCGGATCACGTCCCTGTTCATCGCACTCGCCGCGACCGCAGCGCTCATCACGGGCTGCGGCGGGGGTGACGAGGAACCGACCGCCTCGGGCCTGCCCGAGGCCAGTCAGGACGCCACTGGTGCCGGTCGGCAGACCCTGCTCGAGGCGCAGGAACTGACCGCACTGGACCAGCAGATCGCGTATCCGAAGAAGACGCCCGCGCAGGTCTCCAGCTACATCGTCCAGCTCGAGCCCGGGCAGGAGACCGGCTGGCACCGGCATCGCGTCCCCGTGTACGTCTACATCCTGGAGGGCACTGTCACCTTCGAGTACGACGCCGGGGTGACCAAGGAGTACCAGGCGGGCACCGCGTTCATGCAGGCCGAGGACATCTGGCACAACGGCACGAACGCCGGTGACAGCCCCGTTCGCATGCTGACGGTCTACTTCGGGGCCGAGGGCAAGAAGAACACCGTCGAGCGGGCGTCCTGATCTGCGTGCGCCGGGCGGGCCCGGCTCGCCCGGTCTAGAGTCACAAGCGTGCTGAGCGTCGACGACTACCTCAAGGACGTCCTGGCGGGCATCCGCGTGCTGGCGCCGCTGGAGCTCCCGCTCTCATCAGGCTTCGGCTGCGTGCTCGCCGAGGACGTGGCGGCGCCGTGGCCGCTGCCCAGCTTCGACAACTCATCCATGGACGGCTACGCCGTGCTCGCCGAGGACGTGGCCACGGCTACCAAGCAGACACCGGTCGAGCTGACCGTCATCGATGACGTGCCGGCCGGTTTCCGTGCGACGGAGACGGTTCGCCAGGGCACCGCGGTGCGCATCATGACGGGGGCGCCCATGCCCGAAGGGGCGGATGCCGTCGTGCCCGTTGAGCGAACCGATGGCGGCACCGACACGGTGATCGTGACCGAGGGTGTCGACGTCGGTGCCTATGTCCGGCGAGCCGCCGAGGACGTGGTCGCGGGCGAGGTGGTCCTGCACAAGGGCACGCTCATCGGCGCCCGGCAGATGGCCATCCTGGCGGCGGTCGGCTGCGGGCTGGTCTTCGTTCACCCGCGGCCGCGGGTGGCCGTGATCTCGACCGGGTCGGAGCTGGTCGAGCCCGGACTGCCGCTCCGACGGGGCCTGATCAGCGACAGCAACAGCTACCTGCTCGTGGCCGCCTGCAAGGAGGCCGGCGCCGACGCGTACCGGGTCGGGCCGATCATCGACGAAGACGCGGCCTTCCTCAGTGCCGTCGAGGATCAGCTCCACCGCTGTGACCTGATCCTCACGAGCGGCGGAGTGAGCATGGGTGCCTACGACACGGTCAAGGCGGTCCTGAGCACGCTGGGGACGGTCGACTTCATGAAGGTCGCCATGAATCCCGGCATGCCGCAGGGGCATGGCTTCGTCGGCGAGGAGGAGGTCCCGATCATCACGCTGCCGGGCAATCCGGTCAGCAGCTACGTGTCATTCGAGAACTTCGTCCGTCCCGTGATCCGGCGCATGCGCGGCCTGTCCAGACTGCAGCGCCCGGAGACCACCGCCGTGTGCAGCGAGCCGATGTCGTCGCCGGCGGGCAAGCGGCAGTTCGCCCGGGCCCGGTTCCTCGACTCTGGCGCGGTGGTGCCGTCGGGGCAGGGTCAGGGGTCGCACGTGCTCGGCGGGCTCGCTGGGGCGGATGCACTGATCGTCGTGCCGGAGGACGTCACCCGCATCGAGGCGGGGGAGTCGGTCGCTGTCATCGACCTGCGCCAGGACTGACGCGCCGCCGGGACCGCGCTGTCCGCGCCGTTGCCCGGTGTTCTCGTGGCCTTCATCGCACGTTGCCCCTGCCACCCCTCGGCGTCCATTGACGCGACCTAGCGTCGGACGCCTGCGGAGGTGGATCGATGAACGAGTGGATCGCCCGGGTGATGCCGTTGCCGGTCAGGGACGAGCCGCGGACAGGCGGTCCGCCGATCCGCGAGATCGCGCGCTTCCGCCTGCGGATCATCTCGCCGCACTCCCGTCCCGGAGCCCGGTCGGTTGGCCAGCGGTGGGACGCCGCCGATGTCGGTCCCGGTGCGGCTGCTGGCGCTCGACACCGTCAATCCATCGGGCGGCGTCGGCGGTTCGCTGGACTCTCATCAGGTGGCGTGGCTGGTGCGGGAACTCGAGCGTGCTCGCGATCGGTACGTGATCGTGGCGTCGTATGACTCGAGCCTCACCCTGACCAGTGATCGCACTCCGGTTGGTCATCCGCCTCGCATCCTCGGGCCCGAGGCCGCCTCGATCCTGCTGGCCCATGAGCAGGTGGTGGCCTGGATCTCCAGCACGATGCACCATCGAACCGGCCGTCGCCACGGTGAGGCCTCGCACGGATTCTGGGAGCTGCCGGCAGCCAGCGACGGTCGCGACGCTCCTCTGGCCGGCGGGCTCTCGATCGCCGTTCGCGAGGACCGGGGCGTCGTGATCATGCGCGGGGCGCTTTCTTCGGGCCATGGCCCGGTCTGGGAGCTCCGGGACCCTGTGGCCGCACCGGATCGACGTCCGGTCGTGGCTGCGTCGGACGGCGCTACTTCAGGACGGAAGCCAGTTCAGCCAGCCGGTCCTCGTTGACGGAGAACCAGGCCCACGTCCCCCTGCTCTCGCGGGCGACCAGCCCGGCATCGGTGAGGATCCGCAGGTGGTGGCTCACGGTCGGCTGGGACAGCCCGAGCGGGCCGGTGAGATCGCAGACGCACGACTCGCCACCCGGGCTGGATGTGATGAGGGACAGCAGCTGCAGGCGGGCCGGATCGGCGACGGCCTTGAGAAGGCGGGCCAGCCGCTCGGCGGTGGCTCGGTCCATCGGCGCGGACAGACCCGTGGGACAGCAGTCGGACACGCTCTGGATCTCCAGGACTGCCTTGCCGGTCGCCGACATGCCGCCTCCTATATATTGACATCTGTCAATGTACTGGGCAGAGTGCGTATCGACAACCATCGATGAATGCGAGCTCGCGATGTCCCGGATGCAACTGGCCCTCAACGTCTCCGACCTTGAGGCGTCGGTCGACTTCTACTCCCGTCTCTTCGGAGCCGAGCCGCACAAGCGCAGGCCCGGCTACGCGAACTTCGCGATTGCCGACCCGCCGCTGAAGCTGGTGCTGATCGAGGTGCCGGCCGATGAGCGGGGCACAGGTGTCACCGGGGCGCTGAACCACCTCGGCGTCGAGGTCGCCGACCCGCAGGCCGTCGCGCAGCACACCGACCGTCTTCGCAGCGAGGGCCTGGATGCCGTCGAGGAGACCGACACCACCTGCTGCTACGCCCTGCAGGACAAGGTGTGGGTCCACGACCCGGCCGGCGCTCCCTGGGAGGTGTACACGGTGAAGGACGACAACCCGGAGACGTCGGGCGGGCTGGAGATCCTCGACGGGTCCTCTGCTGGTGCCTGCTGCACGAGCGGCGCTTCGACGTGCTGACCCGCCCCAGCGTGCTCTTCGTCTGCGTCCACAACGCGGGCCGGTCCCAGATGGCCGCTGCCTACCTGACCCACCTCGCCGGGGACCGCGTCGAGGTGCGGTCGGCCGGGTCGGCTCCCGCCGACACGGTCAATCCGGCGGTGGTCGAGGCGCTGGCTGAGGAGGGCATCGACATCTCCAGTGAGGTGCCGAAGGTGCTCACCGTCGACGCCGTGCAGGAGTCCGACGTCGTCATCACGATGGGCTGCGGTGACGTCTGCCCGGTCTTCCCGGGAAAGCGCTACGAGGACTGGGTCCTCGAGGACCCGGCCGGTCAGGGCGTCGATTCCGTCCGGCCCATCCGCGACGAGATCCGCCGACGCATCGAGGACCTGATCGCCGAGATCGCTCCCGCGCCGGAGTAGCCATGACCACATCGGGGTACGAGACCCAGCGACGACGAGGCGGTGCTGCAGCGGCTGTCACTGCTCGACCGGTTCCTGCCGGTCTGGATCCTTGCGGCGATGGCCGGCGGCCTGCTGCTGGGACGCCTCGTGCCCGGCGTGCAGTCGGCGCTCGATGCCGTCAAGGTCGGGCAGACGTCGCTGCCGATCGCGCTCGGCCTCCTGCTGATGATGTACCCCGTCCTGGCGAAGGTGCGCTACGAGGAGATGGGCCATGTCACGGGCGACCGTCGCCTGCTGTGGCTGTCCCTCCTGCTCAACTGGGTGATCGGTCCGGCGCTCATGTTCACCCTGGCATGGGTGTTCCTGGCTGATCAGCCGGCCTTCCGGACCGGCCTCATCGTCATCGGACTCGCTCGGTGCATCGCGATGGTGCTGATCTGGAACGACCTCGCCTGCGGAGACAGCGAGGCCGCTGCCCTGCTCGTGGCCATCAACTCGGTGTTCCAGGTGGTCGCCTACGCCCTGCTGGGCACGTTCTACCTGTCGATCCTGCCCGGGTGGCTGGGGCTGGACACCCAAGACGTCCAGTTCTCCACCTGGGACATCACCAAGGCGGTCCTGATCTTCCTCGGAATACCGCTGGTGGCGGGGT
Organism: uncultured bacterium; assembly: GCA_963700745.1. GTDB lineage: Bacteria > Actinomycetota > Actinomycetes > S36-B12 > S36-B12 > UBA10649. Next base: position 360,539 of record CAVOYT010000001.1, read on the forward strand.
ACCTGACGCAGGCGCATCGGGCTGCGGGTCAAGGGCCGGGAGTGGTACGAGACGCGGTTCCTGCCGCGGATCGGCCCCTTCGCCCTGTACGGATTGCTGTTCACCATCGTCGTCATGTTCGCCCTCCAGGGCGACGCGATCCTGAGCGATCCGGGCTCGGTCGTCATGATCGCGATCCCCCTGCTCGTCTACTTCGCGCTCATGTGGGGCGTCTCGTTCCTCCTTGGCATGCGAGCGCGCCTGGGGTACCCGAAGACGGCAACGGTCGCGTTCACGGCGGCGGGCAACAACTTCGAGCTGGCCATCGCGGTGAGCATCGGTGTCTGGGGAGTGACGTCCGGTCAGGCGCTCACGGGGGTCATCGGTCCGCTCATCGAGGTGCCCGCGCTGGTCGGCCTGGTGTACGTCTCCCTCTGGCTGCGGCGCCGGTACTTCGGCGCGTCGTCTGCTCGGGAGTCCCACGCCCGGTAGGAGCAGGACGTGTTCACCTGCTGTTCACCATTCGTTCCCCATATGGACGGGCGAAATGCCTCCTTGGTCCATGGATTGGGGCCACACTCGGCTCGCTGTCGCCCGCCGGTCAGGTGTCGTTCATCTCCAGGTCACCTTCAGCCCGACTGGTCGGCTAGCGTGGCCGCAGTTCCGCATACCGGGAGGCGTCGAACGTGGACGTGTTGTTGATCAGCGTCATCGCCGTCATCGCGATCGCCCTCATCTTTGACTTCACCAACGGCTTCCACGACGCGGCCAACTCTGTCGCGACCGTGGTGGCGACCCGAGCGCTCCCCGCAAAGTGGGCCCCCGCGTTCTCGGCCTTCTTCAACTTCGCCGCCTACTTCGTGGTCGGCACCGCGGTTGCGAACACGGTGGCCAAGACCGTCAAGAGTGAATACGGGGGAGTCGCACTGGCGTTCGCGGCGCTGTTTGCCGCCATCGCCTGGAACTACTTGACCTGGCGATTCGGCATGCCCAGTTCCTCCAGCCACGCGATCATCGGCGGACTCGTCGGTGCCGGACTGGCGGCGGGTGGCCTGGAGGCGATCGACTGGTCGAGCGTCGAAAAGGCCGCCATCGGCATCATCCTGTCGCCGGCCGTGGCCTTCGCCATCGCCTTCATTGCGATGTACCTGGTCTTCGGGATCCAGAAGCTCTCCAAGTGGCATGACGATCACCCGGCCTTCAAGGGACTCCAGCTCGTCGCGGCCGCGGGAGTCTCGTTCGGTCATGGCGCCAATGACGCGCAGAAGACGATGGGGGTCATCGCCGCACTGTTGCTGGGTGCCGGCTACACGGATCTGGCTGCCGACGGGAAGACCGTGGTCGTCCCCGAGTGGGCGGCTCTGGCCGCCTACGCGGCCATCGCCCTGGGCACGCTGTGGGGCGGATGGAAGATCATCGAGACGATGGGCCTGAAGCTCACGACTCTCCACGCGAACTCGGGCGCGGCGGCGAACATCGGCGCGACAACCGCCATCTTCGGCGCGACAGCAGTGGGGATGCCCATCTCCACCACGCACGCGGCCGCGTCCTCGATCGTCGGCGCGGGTGTGGGGTCGGGCAAGGGCGCCAACTGGAAGGTCGTCGGGGAGATGGTGGTGGCCTGGGCCATCACGATCCCGGCTGCGGCCACGGTGGCCTTCATCATGTTCAAGATGACCCAGCTCCCCACGGTGGCGGCATGGCTTGCCGTGGGAATCGTTGTTCTCCTGTTCGCCATCTGGGCGATCTGGGCGATGTTGCACACGATCCACGCCGAGGACGTCGAGGCGGAGATCCTCCCTGAGGACGCCCTCGCCGAGCCGCTCCCGATGCACCCGCACATGGAAGGCCACGGCCCGGTCGAGTAGCTCCTAGACAGTTCACCGGCTCTTCACCCGTCGGCCCGCTGTTGTTGGGCCGACCGTGTGCTCTCGTATACCGGGAGTCACCACGGTTGGGCCATGTCGTCGACGAAGACCGAGTTCCGTGACCTGCAGTCGGCGGCCACGTCTCATCGCGGGGACCGGATCTTCAGTCGCATCATCACGGCGGCGGCATTCACGGCCCTGGTCGTGCTCGCGGGAATCACGGTGTTCCTGGGCCTGCAGGCGGTCCCGGTGCTGCAGACCCAAGGGCTGGACTTCCTGACGACGTCCGCCTGGGATCCGCCGGACTATGGCATCTGGGGCATGCTCTACGGGTCGCTCCTCCTGGCAGTCATCGCCCTGGTCATCGCCGTCCCGGCTTCCCTCCTGCTCTCGGTATTCATGGTGTTCCTCGCCCCGACGTCGGTGGCACGGGTGCTCACCAACCTGGTCGATCTGATGGCCGCCATCCCCAGCGTCATCCTGGGCCTGTGGGCCTTCTACATCCTGTCGCCCGTCTCCGAGGAGTGGCAGCAGCTGCTGAACCAGTACCTCGGCTGGATCCCGATCTTCCAGAACGAGAGCGGCAACTTCAGTGGGACGCCGTTCACCGCAGGCTTCGTGCTGGCGATCATGATGATCCCGATCGTCACCTCGGTGACGCGGGAGGTCCTCAGCCGCACGCCTCCCGAGCTCATCAACGCGGCCGAGGCTCTCGGCTGCTCACTTTGGACGATGCTGCGCTACGTGGCGCTGCCCTATGGCCGCGGGGGGCTGGTCGGCGGGGTCATGCTCGGCCTGGGGCGCGCCCTGGGAGAGACGATCGCGGTGTTCTTCGTCCTGAAGATCGTGTTCGACCCGGTGAACTACTACAACATCATCGAGTCGGGCGGCGGGTCCGTGGCCACGCTGATCGTGTCCAAGTTCGGTGAGGCATCGGGTCCCTACGAGACCCAGCTGCTGCTCGCTGCGGGCTTCTTCCTGTTCATGGGCACGCTCCTGGTCAATGTCATCGCGAACGTGATCGTCAACCGAACCGGACGGCTGAAGTCATGAGCGCCACGGTCACCTTCGACGATTCGCGAGCCGACGAGCTGGCGCAGCAGCAGCCCGAGGCACCCTGGGGACGCCGCACAGCGTCTTTCCGCTCGGTCGTCGTCCTCGCGGTCCTGATTCCGGCCGCCATCGTCACGATGCTCTGGTGGTACTCGGAGATTCCCAAGCCGGTCCTCATGGTGGCGATCTACCTGCCGCTCCAGCTGGTGGCGTCGATGCTCGCGGCCATCGCGGTTCGCGGCACCAAGTCGGCGATTGACGCGGTCATCATCGTGTCCGCTATCGGCGCGACCATCTTCAGCCTGGTCGTGCTCGTCTCGGTGCTCTGGTCGATCGTCACGAAGGGTCTCGCGGCGATGAGCACCGCCTTCCTCTTCCAGAACAACGAGTACATCAGCCCGTCGACGCCCCTGGAGTACGGCGGGCTGGGCCACGCGATCGTGGGAACCTTCCTCATCGTCGGAATCTCGGCCCTCATCGCCGTCCCGCTCGGCGTGATGACCGCGGTCTACATCACCGAGGTCCGAGGACGCGCGGTTCCCTACGTGCGGTTCTTCGTCCAGGCCATGAGCGGCGTGCCGTCCGTGGTCGCCGGTCTGTTCATCCTGACGACCCTGATCCTGACGGGGGCCTTGAACCAGAGCGCGTTCGCCGCCGGCCTCGCGTACGCCATCCTGATGCTGCCGACCGTGGCTCGAACCGCCGAGGAGGTCCTCAAGCTGGTGCCTGATGACCTGCGCACGGGGGCGCTGGCGCTGGGGTCGACCCGGGCCCGCGTCGTCCTCCGGGTCGTGGTCCCGGCCGCCAAGACCGGCATCATCACCGCCGCAATCCTGGGCATCGCCCGCGTCGTCGGCGAGACGGCACCGCTGCTGCTGACCGCGTTGAAGAACGACAAGACCGTCCTGAATCCCTTCGCTGACCCGATCAGCGCCCTGCCCACCTACATCTTCGACAACGTGGCGCAGCCGTATCCGGACGCCGTCATCCGCGCCTGGGGCGCCGCACTGACGCTGATGATCATCGTCGCGATCCTGTTCACCCTGACTCGCTTGCTGTCCGCAAAGCGACCCGGCAGGTAGAGAGAGTAGGTAAGGATGTCCGCCACCGAGTCCGACGATGTGAGGATCGAAGACGTGCAGGAGCTCGAGCAGCAGCTGACCGCCACCACGGGCGAATCGACCAGCGAGATGGAGACCCGCGACATAAGCGTGTGGTTCGCCAAGCGCAAGGTCCTCGAGGGCGTGTCCATTCGGTTCCCGAAGAACAGCGTCACGGCTCTGATCGGTCCGTCCGGCTGCGGCAAGTCGACCTTCATCCGCACGCTCAACCGCCTGCATGAGCTCATTCCGGGTGCGGCCCTGGCCGGCGAGGTCCTATACGAGGGTCAGGACATCTACGCACCGGAAGTCGATCCCGTCCACATTCGGCTCCAGATCGGCATGGTGTTCCAGAAGCCGAACCCGTTCCCGAGCATGACCATCCGGGGCAACGTCCTGTCAGGGCTCAAGCTGTCCGGCATGAAGCGCTCGAACCACGATGACATCGTCGAGCAGACGCTCACGTCGGCGGGTCTGTGGAACGAGGTCAAGGACCGGCTGAACCACGCTGCCGGTGATCTGTCCGGCGGTCAGCAGCAGCGACTTGTCATCGCTCGCGCGCTGGCCGTGAATCCCCATGTGCTGCTGATGGACGAGCCCTGCTCGGCTCTCGACCCGGGATCCACGCTCAAGATCGAGGAGACCATCCGCGAGCTCTCGAAGGAGATCACGATCATCATCGTGACCCACAACATGCAGCAGGCGGTGCGGGTGGCGGACAACACCGCCTTCTTCCTCGCCACCGACGGAACGCCAGGTCACGTCGTGGAGCAGGGTCCGACGACCGAGATCTTCGGGAATCCCAAGGACCAGCGGACGCTCGACTACGTCAACGGCCGCTTCGGTTAACCCTGCGTTCACCGCGTCACGCACTGTTCACCCAGGTGACCTTCGCAGGCCATCGGATTCCCACCGTCGGGTCATGGGGGCTGCCTACGTTCGAGGCGCTCACCACAACATCGACAAAGGAGAAACCAGTGCGTCGCACTCTTGCGATTCTGGCCAGCACGGCGATCGCCGCTTCGACGGTCGCCCTCGCGGTCCCGGCCAACGCGGCCGACAACATCAGTGGCGGAGGCGCGTCCTTCCCCTTCCCCTTCCTTGCGGCTTGCGCGGCCGACTACAACGCGTCACAGAACAACTTCGACATCCAGTACACCTCGACCGGATCCGGCACCGGAAAGTCGAACTTCACCAAGGGCGTGTTCGAGTACGCACAGACGGACAGCAAGTACACGTCCGGTGAGCCGTCGTTCGACTGGGAGTACATCCCCAACATCGGTGGCGCGATCGCCTTCCCGATCAACCTGAAGAACAAGGCGACCGGCCGTTCGCTCGGATCCTCGATCCAGCTGAAAGCGCACGACCCTGGCAAAGCTGCTCTCCGGAAACCTGACGACCTGGCGCGCACCGGAGATCCTCCGTGACAACCCGCGCATCGCCAAGGCCATTCCGAACGTCAAGGTGACGGTCGCCTACCGCTCCGGCAACTCAGGCACCTCGAACAACACCCTGCAGTACCTGAATGCGTGGGCGCCGACCATCTGGTCCAAGGTTCAGGACGACTTCGGCACGGCGTTCCCGGGCGGCAAGCCCCCGACCAACTCGGTGTCCGGCAAGGACAACGCCGCGGTGCTGTCGCTGGTCGCCGGCAAGGAAGGCACCATCGGCTACGTCGACTTCGGCGACGCCAAGGGCTACCCGTCCGCACGCATCCAGAACGCGCTCGGTGAGTTCGTCGCCCCGTCGTCTGCCTCCGCGGCACGCAACCTGGCCAACCAGACGAATCTCGCCACGAACGGCCTGGTGAACCTGGACTACAACGTCAAGGTTCGCGGCGCCTACCCGGCCGCGATCTTCAGCTACATGCTCGCCCGCACCGACGGCAAGGGCCCCAATGGCCTCGGCATCCGCCAGTTCGCCGACTACATCCTCCAGAAGTGCGGGCCGGCTCGCGCCGCCTCGCTCGGGTACGTCCCGGTGGGCGGCAAGGTCCTGGCCAAGGCCAAGTCCCTGGCCCTGAAGATCAAGTAGTCCTGCTGACCGCAATCAGCAGTCAGCACAGGATGAGTAAGAGGATGAGGACGATGCCCCGGATGAGCACCATGACCCGAGGCATCGTCCTCATCGCACTGGCCGTGCTCGCACTGTCGGCCTGCACCCCGCCACTGCCTCCTGACGTGCTGGCGGCGAAGGCGGAGAACCAGATCACCTGCCAGACGGGCAACACGGACGTCAGCGTCCCCGAGGACTTCGTGGGAGCCATGGACGCCGTCGGCTTCAGCCTGTCGGCGTCTGCCCCGAGCAGACGATCACCGAGGCGGTGGACCAGAGTGACGCGAAGCTTCGTCTCGTCGACCACACCCCGACCCAGGACGACGTCGGGGCGTTCGCCGCCGAGGCCTGCCCCACGAGTCCCGTGATCGTCGTGCCCGCCTTCGCCTACGCGGTCGCGCTGTCCTACGACGTCATCGGGCTCGAGGGCATGGTCCTCACACCGCAGGCGATCGCCGGGATCCTCGACGGCTCGGTGACCTCGTGGGAGGACCCTCTCATCCAGGACGTCAACGCCGACTACGACCTCACCGGGCTTCCTGACATCTCCGTGCTGTCCCTGGACCAGCGCTCGGGGGCGGTCGAGGCCATGACGGCCTGGCTGTCGTCGGAGGATCCGGCGGCGTGGCCCGGCGGAGTCGGCGGGACACTGAGTACCGGCACCACCTTCCCGACCCAGTTCGAGCTGCTGGACGAACTGCTGCTCACCGAGGGCACCACCGCCGTTCTGCCGGCCTTCGCCGCGGTCAACAACGGGCTACCCGTCGCCTCCGTGCCCCTGCAGGACCTGGTCATCAGCCCGGACGACACCCAGCTCCTCAAGGTGGGATCGGGAGCCACGACCATCACCGTGGACGAGTCCGGCAGCATCTACGCCACCCCGGCGATCGGCGGCGTGCCCGTGGAGGGCAATTTCGACATCGCCGCCTCGAAGATCGTCCTAGCGGAGGGCCAGCCGCTGATCGGCTGGCCGATCATCGGCTACGCGCACCTGCTCGTGTGCGACGACCCCGGCGACCCGATGGCCCTGTCGACAGCGCAGTACATCCTGCGCCTGGCCGGGCAGGGCTCCCTGGAGACCTTCGGCGTGACCCCGCTTCCGGAGCCGATCCGGATCCAGACGTTCAAGCCGCTCAAGGTCACCGTCAACCTCGACGAGGCCGACTCGCGGAGCCCGGCTCCGGGCGATTCCCAGGCGCCGGCGCCCGAGGTGCCGGTCCCGGAATCTCCAGCGGAGTCATAGCCGTTCGGACAGACGAAAGCGCGCCGGCCCATAAGGCTCCGGCGCGCTTTCGCCCTCGTGGGGAGGTCAGATGAACAGGAGCTGCGCCCCGTCCGTCATCTCGATGAAGTCACTGGCGTTGATGATGGCATCGACGCCGTCGTAGAGATCCTCTTCCTTCAGGTGGTTCATGTCTGCGCTGAGGCGGCAGGCCCACAGGTGGCCGCCCGAGGCCTTGATGAGGTCGAGGAACTCCGGCACGGCCGGGATCTCCAGGTCGTCCATCGACTTCTGCATCATGTGCGTCGCCATGGAGGTCATGCCCGGGAAGGGCGCGAGCGCCGCGGGGATATGGGCGGCGGTGTTGCCGACCGGGGAGAACTTCAGGTGCTCCATCCGGCCCTTGGTGATGATGTCGAAGCCCCAGAAGGTGAAGAACAGGTGGAGCTCGACGCCCTCGCCGAGTGCGGCGTTGCCCAGGATGAGGCCCGGGTAGGCCATGTCCAGGCTGCCCTTGGAGCAGATGATGGCCAGCTTGCGATCGGTCTCGACCTCGTCGTCGAACGCCGGGACGATCATGTCTTGTACTGCGCTCATGTCATGGGCTCCTTGGTCTTAGACGCAGCCGTGGGGCTTGGGCAGCCCGGCGATGTATGCCATCTTCTTGGCCGGCTTCTTCGGGAACAGCGTGAACAGCTGCTTCGTGTCTACGCCGCCGGCGGTCGAGACGCGCCGGATGGTCGGGGTCTCGCCCTGCGCCTTGAAGTCCTCGCGCAGGAAGCGGATCACCTTCCAGTGATCGTCGGTCATCTCGATCCCGATGGCAGTGGCGAGGGCCTTGCCGGTGTCCTCGTCCCACTCGTCGTAGACGGTCATGAAGCCTTCGTCGTCGACCGCGACGTCGTGGCCGTTGATGGTCGTGGTTGGCATGTGCGTAACTCCCTTTGCTTTCTACTTGGCTGAGATGAGATCGGTGCGCTTGCCTGCGAGCGACATCAGGCTGGGGATCGGCAACGGGCGGCCTGGCATCAGCATGTTCCAGTACACCCAGCGGAAGCCCAGCTTGCCGATGTGGTTGAGACGACCTTCCTTGAGCAGTCCCATCGGTCCGATGCCGCCGTACGGGAACTTGCCCGGAAGGGGCTCGGTGTCGTAGTTGAAGTCGATGAGCATGGCCTTGCCGCCACCGGTCTCGATGAAGCAGTTGGCGTGCCCGTCGAACTTGTGGGTCATCTCGTTGCCGGCGAGAAGCTGCAGGAAGTTGTCGAGGAAGATGTCGACCTCGAAGTGCGCGACCGACCCGGCCTTCGAGGCGGGAATGTCGTTCGCGTCGCCGAGGGCGAAGATGTTGGCGTGCGACTTCGCCTGCTGGGTGAACTTGTCCACCGGCACCAGGTTGAGGTCGTTGCCCAGTCCCGAGCGCGTGACGTAGTCCGCGCCCATGTTGAGCGGGATGGTGACGAGCAGATCGAACGGGACCTCTGTCTCGTCGTAGGCGACGAGCTTCCGGTTCTCCGCGTCGACGCTCTCGATCATGAAGTCCGAGACGACGCTGATGCCCTTCTCCTCGAGCGTGTTGCCGAAGGCCTCTGCGGCGATCGGCTTCGTGAAGGCGCCGTCGAGCGGGGTCACGTAGACGAGCTCGACCTTGTCGCGCATGCCCTTGTCCTTGAAGAAGGCGTCGGCGAGGAAGGCGAACTCCAGCGGGGCCACCGGGCACTTGATCGGCATCTCGGTGATGTGGATGGCGAGCCTGCCGCCCGGCCACGACTTGAGCTTCTCTGCGAGCGCCACCGAGCCCTTGTAGGAGTAGAACTCATGGACGCTGCCGCCCATGTCGTCGACCATGCCGGGGGTCTGGTCGGGGCGTGGCGTGACGCCGGTGGCGATGATGAGGTAGTCGTAGATGAGCCGCTGGCCGTCAGTGAGCAGGACGGCGTTCTCGTCCGCCTCGACCTTGTCGATCTCGCCGTACACGAGCGAGACGCCCTTGTTCAGGTACTTGCGGCGGCTCTTGGTGACCTGGCCGGGCGTGTAGGTGCCGAACGGCATGAACAGGTAGCCCGGCTGGTAGCGGTGGTTGTCGTCCGCGTCGACGACGGTGACCGACCAGTCGCTGGCAGGCAGTGCCTTGCGCAGCTTGTTCGCCGTCATCGTGCCGGCCGTTCCCCCACCGAGGATCAGAATGTTTTTCATACCCCCCAAGGTATGCCCTCCACGGGACATTCACGGGGGCCGAAGTGCGCCAATCGGAAGGTACAAAGTCCCGATTTCGAGCGATCGGCCGTCAGGGCTTGCCGAGCATCTTCCGGATCGTCATGCGTGGGATCTCGGTGAGCCGGGACACCTTGTTCTCGGACATGAGCCCCGATGCAACGACGTCGGACACAATCCCGGCCAGGGCATCGCGGGCGGCACGTTCGCTCTTCTTCGACGCCCGCCACTGCTTGGTGGCCTTGTCCAGGGCGGCGCTGGCCTCGTCGGCGTTTCGGAACCTGGACTTCGCCATGTCAGCGCGCGAGCTGGTCCATGAGCGGCGCGAGTTGTTCATGCAGTTCGCGGATCTCAAGGGCCTCGTCGATGTAGGGGGTGTCGAAGTGCTCGCCGCAGCGGCAGGTGAGCGTGAAGCGGCACAGGGCTTCTGAGTAGTCCGAGGTCACTCGGTGGGTGAGCGTGTCGCCGGATGCCTGCGTCGCGGCTGTGGGACGGTCATGCCGGAATCGGAACATCATGCCGACCCCTTTCGTCCAGTGCTAGACAGTCTACTCCTAGACAGTCTAGTAGTAGACAGGGGCAGCTCCCTCGGCGTGGCCGAGCCGACTCAGTGAGCGTGACCGCCCTCTTGGTGCACTCGTGCCCAGGACGCGCGGATCTCGTTCTCGGCTTCGGTCCGGCCCACCCAGGTGGCGCCCTCGACGCTCTTGCCGGGCTCGAGGTCCTTGTAGACCTCGAAGAAGTGCTGGATCTCCAGTCGATCGAACTCAGCGACGTGGTGGATGTCCCGCAGGTGCTCCAGGCGGGGGTCGCCGGCCGGTACGCACAGGACCTTGTCGTCGCCGCCGGCCTCGTCGGTCATGCGGAACATGCCCACGGCGCGGCAGCGGATGAGCACTCCGGGGAAGGTCGGCTCGGCGGTCATGACGAGCGCGTCCAGCGGATCGCCGTCCATCCCGAGGGTGTCCTCGATGAAGCCGTAGTCGTGCGGGTACCGCGTTGACGTGAAGAGCATGCGATCGAGCCGGATGCGGCCGGTCTCATGGTCCATCTCGTACTTGTTGCGGCTCCCGGCGGGGATCTCGATGGTCACGTCGAAGATGAGCGGCTCCACAGGATCCTCCTTGTCGGCCGCGATTCGTGCGGCGTTCTTGTCGACCGCAGTGCCAGCGGCGTTGCCCGGAGCCTACGGTCCGGACTCCGTCGTGCCTTAGTCTTCCTTACATCTCGCGGTGAGGAGCAGATAGTGCAGGTGGCTGTCCGGACGCGCCTGCTCGCCTCCGTGACGGTCGTCCTCGTGCTGCTGGGCGCTGCCCCCGCCGCCACGGCACTCGATGCCATCCCGCCGGTCCCTGCTCCCGCCGTACTCGATCCCGTTCCGGTGACTTCGGCCCAGCCGCCCGCGCCGACGCCAGAGGGGGTTCAGACCGAGGTGGGCCGGCTGGCCAGACGAGGGCTCTACACCGGATCGGTCATGATCGTCGACCCGGCCACCGGGACGGTCCTGCTTGACCAGGGGGCGGACCGGCCGAGCATCCCCGCGTCGACGACCAAGCTCGCGACCGCGACCGCTGCCTTGACCGTGCTGGGACCGCAGACCCGGCTGGCGACCGTCGCCTTCCGCAAGGGGAACACGGTGTACCTGGTGGGCGGCGGCGACCCGACCCTGGTTCGGCAGCGGGGAGGCAATCCGCTCGCAGGCGGCAGCGCGTCCCTGCGGGACCTGGCCAAGCCCGTTGCCGAGGGGTTCACCGCGCAGGCGCCCGTCACGCTGGTCTACGACGCCTCGGCCTTCCGGGGAGCGCGACTGGGCCCGGGGTGGCCGGCATCGTTCCCGGCCGCCGGGGTTGCCGCGCCGGTGACCGCGCTGGTCGTGGACGGCGGCCGGACCCAACCCGGCGCGAATTCACGAGTCGCCGATCCGGCGAAGCAGGCTGCCTCAGTCTTCGCCGGCTTCCTCCGGGGGCAGGGCCTGGACGTCATCTCGGTCGACGCCGGCACTGTCGACCCCACCGCCGACGAGATCGCGCGCGTCGAGTCCGCGCCCATCGCCGACATCGTCGAGCGGATGCTGACCGAGTCCGAGAACAACTACGCCGAGGCGCTGGCGCATCTGGTCGGAGGCACCCTTCTGGGCAAGCCGACGTTCGCGGGCGGCGCTGAGGCGACCACCCAGGCCCTCGCGACGGCTGGGATCGACACCACCGGACTCGACCTGGCCGACGGCAGCGGCCTGTCTCGACGGAACGAGATCCCGGCGCGGGTCCTTGCCGAGGTGCTGACCGACGTGGCCCGCGGGACCAACCCCGTGCTGGCACCGATCGCCCCGGGTCTTGCCGTCGCCGGCCTCACCGGCACGCTCGCAGATCGCTTCGGCACCGAGGCCACCCGACCCGGACGCGGATTCGTGCACGCGAAGACCGGCACCCTCACGGGGGTGGTGGCCCTCGCGGGGATCGTGCAGGATGCCGATGGAAGGGTCCTCGTCTTCGCGATGATCGCCAACAAGGTCACCTCGCTGGCGAAGGCGAGGGACACGATGGACGTCATCGCCAGTCGACTGGCGACCTGTGGGTGCACGTGATCGCTACTCGACGGATGGGATGAGCGCCATGATGCCGACGCTGCTGCCGGTGAACCAGTTCGACCACTTCTATCGCGGCGGTGACCGAATCGGAGCGTTGCGACACGGTCCCGGTGGCCCCCAGCGCCCCGAGGAGTGGATCGGCTCGACGACGGCTCGGTTCGGGCAGGCACCCCAGGGCTTCAGCCAGCTGACGGACGGCCGCCTGCTCGTCGAGGCGGTCGAGGCCGACCCGACGGCGTGGCTCGGTCCCGACCACGTGGCGCGGTACGGCGTCGACACCGAGGTGCTGATCAAGCTGCTGGACCTCGACCAGCGGCTGCCCGTGCACCTTCACCCCAACCGCGCGTTCTCACGCACCCACCTCGGGCTCGCCCACGGGAAGACCGAGGCCTGGTACGTGCTGGACGCCCCCGAGGGGGCGCAGGTCGGGGTTGGCTTCAAGGACGCCATGTCCGTCGAGCAGGTGGCGACGTGGGTGGCCGGCCGCGACAGCGAGGCGCTCATGTCGGCCCTGCGCACCCGCGTCGTGCGACCCGGTGACGCGATGCTGGTGCCGGCCGGGCTTCCGCACACGGTAGCGGCCGGCGTCTTCGTGCTGGAACTCCAGGAACCGACCGATCTCTCGATCCTGCTCGAGTGGCAGGGGTTCGCCGTCGACGGAATGAAGGACGGCCACCTCGACCTCGGCTTCGACACCGCCCTGCAGGCGGTGGACCTGGCGGCGGTGTCGGACTCCGACCTCGACCGGCTGGTCCTTCCTCGTGAGTCCATCGAGCGGGCGGGCCTGGTGTCGGCAATGCCGCCGCAGGCGGATGCCTATTTCCGCGCCCACCGCTTCGACTCCTCGGACGGGCCGGTGAGCGTGGATCCCGGATTCGCCATCGTGCTCGTGCTCGAGGGTGATGGGGTGCTGTCCAGCCCGGTCGGCTCCCTCGGGGTCACCCGTGGCGACGTCGTCCTCGTGCCCTATGCCTCCGGCGAGTACACCCTGCACTCCGACGGACACCCCCTGGTTGGCGTGGTGTGCCGCCCGCCCGCTCCGGACGCACCGGCAGACGCCCGCTGATGGCGGACAGCCCTCGTCAGGAACCGATCGACTGGGACCTCGCCATTGCGACCGCGCGCCGGCTCGCGCCCAAGGGCCCGGACCTGCCACCGGCCGAGGCCCGCGGTGCGGTCGCCATGCTGCGCGACCTGGCCGCCGAGGCGGTCGGCCCCGTGCGCGAGGTGACCGGCCTGGTGGCACCGGACACTTCGCCTGCGGTTGTGGTGGACCGGACCGGATGGATCACGTCCAACGTGAACGGGATGCGCGTGATCCTGACGATGTGGGACGAGTTCGCCGAGAAGTCCGACGCCGCCCCCGCGGTTGTGCGCAGCCTGGGGTCCCGCGGGACGGCGCTCCAGCTCGGTGCCGTGCTCGGGTGGATGTCCGGCAAGGTGCTGGGCCAGTTCGAGACGTTCACCGACCTCGGTGACCCGCGACGGCTCCTCCTCGTCGCTCCAACGATCGTCACGGTCGAGCAGCAGCTCGAGGTGCCCTCGCGTGACTTCCGATTCTGGGTCTGCCTGCACGAGGAGACCCACCGCGTTCAGTTCGGCGCTGTCCCGTGGCTGGCCGACCACCTGGCTGACCGGCTCTCCGCACTTCTGGATGCGTCCGATCTCGGGGCGAGGGAGACGCTGCAGAAGCTGGTCGCCTTCACCTACGCCCTGATCCGCTCGCTGCGATCGGACAGCGAGGTGAGTGTCGTCGAGGCGATCCAGACGCCGGAGCAGAAGGTGATCTTCGACGAGCTCACCGCGTTGATGTCACTGCTCGAGGGGCATGCGGACGTCGTCATGGATGACGTGGGGCCGGCAGTGATCCCCTCCGTCGCCCTCATCCGCGAGCGGTTCACCACGCGTCGCCAGCAGCCCGGGACTCTCGACACGATCGCTCGCAAGGCGCTCGGCATGGACGCCAAGCTGCGCCAGTACAGCGATGGCGCACAGTTCGTGCGACACGTGGTCGACCGAGTCGGCATGGACGGCTTCAACCGGGTCTGGACGTCGTCGGAGCACCTGCCCACGCGTCAGGAGATCCATGAGCCGGATGCGTGGCTGGACCGGGTGATGGATCCCCGGTGAGCCGGCGCGAGGCCTCGGCGGAGCTGATGGCGGTGCGTGGCGCCGTCGCCAGGTCGATTGCCGACCTGACGGATGGTGCGGCCATCCTCGTGGCGTGCTCGGGGGGCCCGGACTCCTTAGCGCTAGCCGGAGCGGCGGCCTGGGCCGCCGAACGTCGCGGGCTCACGGCCGGGGCTGTCGTTGTCGACCATGGCCTGCAACCGGGATCGGACGGGGTGGCCCAGGAGGCGGCTGCCGCCTGCGCTGACCTCGGTCTCGAGGCCCGGGTGGTCACGGTTCAGGTCGGAACGGATGGTGGGCCCGAGGCGGCGGCCCGAACGGCCCGCTACCAGGCGCTGGAGCAGGAGGCCCTTCACGTCGGGGCGAGTGCCGTCCTGCTCGGTCACACCCGCGAGGACCAGGCCGAGACGGTTCTCCTCCGGCTCGCGCGCGGCTCGGGTGCCCGCTCGCTGTCCGCGATGGCCGGCCGCTCCGGGTTGTGGCGGCGTCCACTTCTTGCACTCCCACGGGCCGACGTCCATGCGGCGGCTGTCGAGCTGCTGGATCCGGTCGGGCGTACGGCCTGGTCCGACCCCCACAACAGCGATCGCGGATATGCCCGCGTCCGTGTCCGTGAGCTGCTCGCGGGGCTGGTGGCCGACCTCGGTCCCGGCGTCGTCCTGGGGCTGTCCCGTTCCGCGGACCAGTTGCGCGCCGACGCGGACGCGCTCGACGCGATTGCCGAGGTGGCCTTCCACGACGTGATGTCGAGCGAGGGCGGGGGATGGCGAGGCGACTGCGTTCGCCTGGGTGAGTTCGCGACAGCGGTCCGGATGCGGGTGATCCGTCGCGCTGCACTCGACTGCGGGTGTCCGGCGGATGGCCTCGACTATGAGCATGTCCGCAGGATCGACGAACTCGTGACCGACTGGCACGGGCAGGGAGAGATCCGATTGCCGGGCGGTGCCCGTGCCGAGCGCGTGTGTGGCAGGCTGTGCCTGCATCCCAGCTGACGTGCCCTGAGACGGGAGTACCGAGTGGAGCCTGAGGACATCGCGTCTGAGCTGGAGCACGTGCTCCTGACCGAGGAGCAGATCCGCGAGCGAATGCTGGAGCTGGCTGCCCAGATCGACGCCGACTACGAGGGCAAGGACCTGCTTCTCGTCGGGGTCCTCAAGGGCGCGGTGATGGTGATGGCGGATCTCGCCCGCTCGCTGCACCGTTCTGCGGACATGGACTGGATGGCCGTGTCCTCGTACGGATCGGGCACGACCTCCAGCGGTGTCGTCCGCATCCTGAAGGATCTCGATGCAGATCTCAACGGTCGCAACGTCCTGGTGGTCGAGGACATCCTGGACTCTGGTCTCACGCTCTCCTGGCTGCTGAGGAACCTGAGCTCGCGGGGGCCGGCCTCGGTCGAGGTCTTCACGCTGCTGCGTAAGCCGGACGCGATGAAGGTCAATGTCGCTCCGCGATACATCGGCTTCGACATCCCGAACGAGTTCGTCGTCGGCTACGGCCTGGACTACGCGGAGCAGTACCGGAACCTGCGATGCGTGGGGACGCTGTCCCCCCACGTGTACGGCGGCTGAGGGCGGCCGCAGCCTGCGGAACTTGCGGGAAGGATACCCCGGGGGGTATATTTCCGGGCATGGTAACCACTGCCCCCATCACTGACCTGGCCGCTGCCACGCACCGTGGCGAACGCATCGTCGACGTCCGCGAGCGCCACGAGTTCGTGTCCGGGCACATCCCCCACTCGGACTGGATCCCCTTGAGCCTGGTGCCCTTGCGGGTGGATGAGCTCAAGGGATCGACCCCGGTCTGGCTGGTCTGCGAGACTGGAAACCGCAGCTACCAGGCGGCGTCGTACCTTGACCGCCACGGCATCCGCGCCATCAGCGTCGACGGCGGGACCACCGCCTGGCGCTCCGCCGGCCTACCCGTCACGACAGGAGCCTGAGCATGACCTACACCAGCGCCCCCCACGTCCTCGTCCTGGAAACGCCCGGGCTCGGCGATCGCAGCTACGTCGTCCACGATGGCGAGCACGCCCTGGTCGTTGATCCCCCTCGCGACTTCGACCGCATCGAGCACCTCGTCGCGGAGCACGGCCTCACGGTGACTCACGTCGCGGAGACGCACATCCACAACGACTACGTGACGGGCGGCTTCGAGATGGCCCGCCGGCACGGCGCGGTCTACCTGGTGCCGGGCGACGTCGACCTCGCCTATCTCGGCCAGGAGAGCGTCATGGCTGTCCACGACGGCGACACCATCACTGTCGGCAGTTTCGACGTGGCGGTGCTGCACACCCCCGGCCACACCCCGCATCACGTGTCCTTTGCCGTGAGCCGCGACGGTCACCCGGGCGCCGTATTCACCGGCGGGTCCCTGCTCTACGGGACCGTTGGTCGACCCGACCTCGTCGCCCCTGACCTGACGGTGAAGCAGGCACACGACCAGTGGCACTCGGCCCACAAGCTCGTGGACACGCTGCCGGACGAGACCGCCATCTACCCGACGCACGGCTTCGGATCGTTCTGCTCGTCGATCCAGACCGCCGGTGTCCAGACCAATATCGGCGAGGAGAAGGGCATCAACCCGGCTCTCACCCAGGCCGAAGCCGACTTCGTCGACGTGCTGCTTGCCGGCCTCGACGTCTTCCCCGCCTACTACGCCCACATGGGACCGGCCAACGCGGCCGGTCCCGCCGACGTCGACCTGAGCCTCCCCGCTCCGGCCGAGCCGGCCGAGCTGCGGCGGCGTATCGATGCGGGCGAGTGGGTGGTGGACCTGCGGTCGCGAGAGCTCTTCGCGGCCGGCCACCTCGCCGGTGCCCTGAGCTTCGACCTCGACGGCGCCTTCATCAACTACCTCGGCTGGATGATCCCGTGGGGAACTCCGGTCACCCTCCTCGGCGCGACGACCGAGCAGGTGGCGGCCGCTCAGCGTGAACTGGCTCGAATCGGTATCGACCGCCCGGCCGCCCAGGCGGTCGGCGGCCCGGCATTCTGGCTGGAGGACGGCGAGCAGGCCGCGTCGATCCGCCGCGTGAATTTCGAGCAGATGCGATCCGACGTGGCGGAGCAGTCAGACGCCGTCGTCGTCGACACCCGGCAGGTGCTGGAATGGGAGGCCGGTCACCTCGAGGGAGCCGTGTTCATGCCCTTCTACGACGTGCTCGATCGCATGTCCGAACTGCCGCACGATGTGCCTCTCTACATCTATTGCGGCTCCGGCTATCGCTCGTCGGCCGTCGCGTCCCTGCTGCATCAGCGGGGATGGGACAACGTCGTCCACGTCGATGACGACTTCGGCAACGCCGCCACCGCAGGCTTCCCCATCGTCGACCAGACCGCACCGGCTCGCGAGCCGGGCTGGACGTGGCTCGCCTCTCGCGCCTGTGTGCGCTCCGCCGGCGACGCTCAGGTGGGCAGGAGTCCGGCTCCCATCGCGTAGGCGACGGCGGCTGCCCGAGACGGCTGGTCGAGCTTCGTCAGGATGTTCGACACGTGGCGGTGGACGGTGTGCTCACTGACCACCAACTCGGCGGCGATGTCGCGGTTGCTCAGGCCGCGGGACACGAGGCGGAGCACCTCCACCTCACGAGGAGTCAGCGGCCCGGGCACGTCCGCGTCCCCGATAGCTGCGAGCCGGGCAGCCTGGGCAACCCCGGCCGCCGCGGAGAGCTCGGCGAGCATCGGTGAGACGACTGCCAGCTGCTCGCGTCCAGCCGTGACATCGCCGGTGTCGAGCAACTCCTGCGCCAGTTCCAGCCGCGTCTCCGCCTCGTCGTAGCGCAGTCCGGCCAGGGCGAAGCGGTGCACGCCCTCACGCAGCAGCGCCACGCGCTCGGATCCCTCGCTCAGGGTGGCATCCGCCACCGCGGCCCACCCGAGGGGAGCGTCGGTGCCCATCGTCCCTGCCGTCCGGCGGAGCTCATCCGCAGCGGCCGCGGCCGCGGCCGCATCGCCCGCCGCGTGCGCGGCCTGGACGGCGGGCAGGAGGAAGTGTGCCCTGGTCAGCCGGTTGTCATCGGGCAGCATGCGCAGGAGCGCGCTCATGGCGGACCAGGCTCCCGCGGCATCGCCGGCTGACAGCCTGATCATCGCCCGTCCGGCGATGGCCGTCGGATGGAACTCAGCCTGCAGGAAGAGGGCGTCGGCCTCGTCGAAGCGACCCTGGCGACGGCGAAGCTCGCCCAGCTGGACGACCGCCTCCAGGCGGGTGATCCGTTGGGACCCGGATAGGCGCCCGAGCGTGTCCACCAGTTCCAGTTCAGCGGCGGCCCAGGTGCCCTGCGCCACCTGGACGGAGGCGTATTGGATGCGGCACACGTTGAAGAGCGGAACGAGGTCGCGCTCCTTGCACACCACCTCGACCCGCCGGCACCAGTCCGCCGCCCTCGTCACGTCACGGGTCTCGTCACAGGCCGCGATCAGCCAGCAGCACACCTTCCCCATCCACATGAGGTCGCTGACCTCGCCCGTCGTCGCGGCGGCAACCGCTGCGTCGAGTCGCGGCATTCCGGTCTCGATGTCCCCGGCCTGAGTCAGCGCCAGGCCCTCGAGGGCGAGCGCCACGACGCCGAGCTCGGTCAGATCCAGCCGTTCGGCGATGGCGGACGCCCGCTTGGCGGCCGCAAGGGCACCCGCCGGATCGTGTCCGGCGCTGAGCGCGATCTCCGCGGTGCGGACAGCGCACCAGCCGTGCTCCACCGACTCGTCGAGGGGGGCAAGGAGGGCATTCGCCCGGCTCAGCCAGCCGAGTCCGACGGCGTGGCCCGACCCGAACAGCACGCTGTCGTAGCCGAGGGACGTGGCCGCCCGGGCAGCGCCGCGATCGTCTCCGAGCTCTCGGAAGCGGTGGAAGGCCCGCTCCCTGGCACCCAGGCAGGTCTCCGCATCGTCGAGCCACCAGGCCGCCTGCGCGGCGCCCTCGAGGGCGAGCGGATCCCCGGTCTCGTCGGCCAGCGACAGGAGGTCATCGCGGGCTCGCAGCCACGCGCCCGCGTCCAAGGCTTCCCACCCGGACTCCGAAGGTGTCATCGGGGCAAGTATGTGCCCAGGAGAAGGACGGGGGGCGACCTTCGGAAGTGAGCCGCCCCCGCCCGTCATCCTCAGGACCTGGCTGTCAGACCCCGACGCCGGCGGCCAGCGCCTTGACGTCCGCGGTCGACAGGGGGTTGCCGGCGATCGCCCAGTCGCCACTCTTGACCTCCTCGACCAGGCACCACGTGACCGGACGCATCCGCTCGCCCTCGATAGCGACCATCGCGTCAGTGAGACTGCGGACGATCTCCTGCTTCTGCTCGTCGGTGAACACGTTCTCGATGACCTTGACCTGGATGAGCGGCATGTGGTCCTCCTCGGATCGTCGGGTTCCGAGTCTCGGAACCTCTCGTCTGGAGTCTCCGTGGAGCGGCGCGGCGTCATCATCGGCCAAACCGGTCATTCTCGGCAGGCGCGGACATGGCCCGATCGGGCCACGCCGCGGGCGGGACTGGCGTTCCGCGGCGGGCGTAACGCCCCTGCGCTCCGCGCGGTCGTCGCCCGAATGGGGGCGTAGTACCGTGAGGCGGTGGATGTGAGGAAACTCCTGCGCGGTCCGATCTTCTGGATCTCTATGGCCGTGCTCTTCGTGCTGATCGGCTCGAGCTTCATCTCGGGCATCGGCGGCCCCGAGCAGGTCGACACCAGCGCGGCCATTTCGGACATCCAGACCAACAACGTCGATACGGCCACGATCGTCGACCGCGACCAGATCCTCGAGCTCACCCTCAAGGACGGCACCAAGACGCGGTCGTCATTCGTCGACGGCCAGGGTGTCAACCTGCAGGAGATGCTGCAGGCGAAGGCAGACGCGGGCCAGCTGGCCGGCGGCTACAACGTCGTCGTCCCGACGGACAGCGTCCTGGTCACCCTCTTGATCTCGCTGCTGCCGGTCGCGCTGATCGTCCTGCTCTTCTTCTTCCTCATGAGCCAGATGCAGGGCGGCGGCTCGAAGGTCATGCAGTTCGGCAAGTCCAAGGCGAAGATGATCACCAAGGACATGCCCCAGACCACGTTCGCCGACGTCGCGGGCGCGGACGAGGCCGTCGAGGAGCTGCAGGAGATCAAGGACTTCCTCGCCGATCCCGCCAGGTTCCAGGCGGTGGGCGCGAAGATCCCGAAGGGCGTCCTGCTGTACGGGCCGCCAGGGACCGGCAAGACGCTTCTTGCGCGCGCCGTCGCCGGCGAGGCAGGCGCCCCGTTCTTCTCGATCTCGGGCTCGGACTTCGTCGAGATGTTCGTCGGCGTCGGCGCCAGCCGGGTGCGCGACCTGTTCCAACAGGCGAAGGAGAATGCCCCCGCGATCATCTTCGTCGACGAGATCGACGCGGTCGGCCGCCATCGCGGTGCCGGACTCGGCGGCGGGCACGACGAGCGCGAGCAGACCCTCAATCAGATGCTCGTCGAGATGGACGGCTTCGACGTCAATGCGAACGTCATCCTCATCGCGGCGACCAACCGCCCGGACATCCTCGACCCCGCGCTGCTGCGTCCGGGTCGGTTCGACCGGCAGATCGCCGTCGAGCGCCCCGACCTGCTGGGCCGCAAGGCGATCCTCGAGGTGCATGCCAAGGGCAAGCCCATGGCGGACGAGGTCGACCTGCTGGCGGTGGCGCGTCGCACGCCGGGCTTCACCGGCGCCGACCTCGCCAACGTGCTCAACGAGGCTGCGCTCCTCACTGCTCGCGGCGACCACCAGCTCATCGACGACGTAGCGCTGGACGAGGCGATCGACCGGGTCATCGCGGGGCCGCAGAAGCGCACGCGGGTGATGGACGATCTGGAGAAGAAGATCACGGCGTACCACGAGGCCGGCCATGCTCTTGTGGCCGCGGCCCTGCCCGGGAACGATCCGGTGCACAAGATCACGATCATGCCCCGCGGTCGCGCACTCGGGTACACCATGGTGCTGCCCGACCAGGACAAGTACTCGACCACGCGCAGCCAGATGCTCAACCAGCTCGCCTACATGCTCGGCGGCCGGGCGGCGGAGGAGCTGATCTTCCACGACCCCACGACGGGGGCGTCGAACGACATCGAGAAGGCCACCGCCGTCGCGCGGGCCATGGTGACGCAGTTCGGCATGACGGAGCGCCTCGGTGCGATCCGCTACGGACAGGAGCAGAACGAGGTCTTCCTCGGCCGCGACATGGGGCACATCCGCGACTACTCCGAAGAGGTCGCCGCCGCGATCGACGAGGAGGTCCGCGCCTTCATCGAGACCGCGCACCAGGAGGCGTACGACGTCCTGGTCGCCAACCGCGACGTGCTCGACGCCATGGTGCTCGCGCTGCTTGATCGGGAGACCCTCGACAAGCGGGAGATCGAGGAGATCTTCGCCGAGCTCGAGCTGCGGGAGCCGAGGCCGGCATGGACCGGTTCGGCCCGTCGGCGCCCGGACGAGCGCGGGCCGGTGCTCACGCCCCACGAGACCGATTCCAACGGGCACGGCTCGCCCAACGGCCACGGTGGCACGAACGGCCAGGTGGCGGGCGACACCACCGAGGTGAGTGACCCGGCATGAGCGGCGTGAGTGCCGTCTCGCTCCCCGAGGACCAGCCGATCCGGCCCTTCGACGCCGAGTTGGCAGAGCGGGCGGTGCGCGACCTCCTCGTCGCCATCGGCGAGGACCCCGAACGCGACGGGCTGAGAGAGACCCCGGCTCGAGTGGCGCGGGCGTACGAGGAGATCTTCCGCGGCCTTCGCGCGACGGCGGACGACGTGCTCACCACCACTTTCGACCTCGGCCACGACGAGATGGTCCTGGTCAAGGACATCGAGCTGTACAGCATCTGCGAGCACCACCTCGTGCCGTTCCACGGGGTCGCGCACATCGGGTACATCCCCAACGAGAACGGGCGCATCACCGGCTTGTCGAAGCTGGCCCGGCTCGTCGACGTGTTCGCCAAGCGCCCCCAGGTGCAAGAGCGGCTGACGACGCAGATCGCTGACTCGTTGATGCGGATCCTCGAGCCCCGAGGGGCGATCGTCGTCCTCGAGGCCGAGCACCTGTGCATGTCGATGCGAGGGGTACGCAAGCCCGGCGCGAAGACGGTGACGAGTGCCGTCCGCGGGAGCCTGCGGTCTCCGGCCACCCGCGCGGAGGCCATGTCGTTGATCCTGGGCGGGTGACCGTGCGGCCGGACGGGCTCCCGGACGCCCTTGCGGGCCTGCGGCGCACCGTGGTCATGGGCGTCATCAACGTCACGCCGGATTCTTTTTCCGACGGCGGCCGGTTCCTGGAGTCCGACGCCGCCGTCGCCCACGGCCTGGACCTGCACGCGCGGGGTGCCGACATCGTCGATGTGGGCGGCGAGTCGACCCGACCCGGCGCGGAGCGCGTCCCCGCGCCGGAGGAGCTCGCCCGCGTTCTGCCGGTCGTCTCGGGACTGGCGGCGGCCGGCGTGCCGGTGAGCATCGACACCATGCGCGCCTCGACGGCCCAGGCCGCAGTCGAGGCCGGAGCCTGCATCGTCAACGATGTCAGCGGAGGTCTGGCTGATCCGGACATGTACTCGACGGTTGCTGCGCTGGATGTCCCGTACATCGCGATGCACTGGCGCGGGCACAGCAACACCATGAACGACCTTGCCACCTACGAGGATGTGGTCCTTGAGGTCATCCGCGAGCTGCGGGACCGCGCGGACGCGGCGATGGCTGCGGGCATCCCCCTGCGTCGGATCGTCCTGGACCCGGGCCTTGGGTTCGCCAAGACCGCCGATCACAACTGGGCGCTGCTCCAGCGGCTGCCCAACCTGCTTGCCCAGGGCTACCCGATCCTGATCGGCGCGTCGCGCAAGCGTTTCCTGGGATCCCTGCTCGCCGACGAGTCCGGTACGCCCCGCCCCCTGGACCAGCGCGACGACGCATCCGACGCGGTAACGGCGATCGCTGCCGCGATGGGAGTGTGGGCCGTCCGGGTCCACGACGTCGCCGGCAGTCGCGATGCGGTGCGGGTGGCGGACGCGTGGCGTCGCGGGAGCGAGCATGGGTGACCAGATCATCATTCGCGGCCTGCGCGGTCTCGGGCACCACGGGGTCCTCGAGCACGAGCGCCGGGACGGCCAGGAGTTCTCGGTCGACGTGGTGCTGGATGTGCAGACGTCGACGGCTGCCCTCAGCGACGACCTCGCGGACACGGTCGACTACGGGTTGGTGGCGCAGGCAGTGCATGACGTGATCGTCGGGGAGCCGGTCGATCTGGTGGAGACCCTGGCCCAGCGGGTGGCGGACGCGTGCCTGGCCTTCCCCGGGGTCTCCCGGGCGGCGGTGACCGTCCACAAGCCGCACGCGCCCATCGCGGTGCCGTTCGACGACGTCGAGATCCGCATCGTGCGGGCCCGCTGACGATGCGCGAGGTCGCCTTGGCGCTGGGGTCGAATCTCGGTGACTCTGCCGCGATCCTCCAGGGGGCGGTGACAGAGCTCGACGCGATCCCTGGTCTTTGGCTCACTGCCGTGTCCGGCGTGTTCGAGACCGACCCGGTCGGCGGGCCCGAGCAGGGGTCCTACCTCAATGCGGTGGTGGTCGGACGCACCTCCTTGGGAGATGAGGACCTCCTGGCCGCGACGCAGTCCGTGGAGCGCTCCTGGCATCGCACCCGCGACGTGCGCTGGGGACCGCGGACTCTCGACGTCGACATCCTCGCCATCGGGTCGACGGTCATCGACACCGATGACCTCATCGTCCCGCACCCCCGGGCGCACGAGCGGGGATTCGTCCTCGTCCCGTGGCTCGATGTGGACCCCGCTGCGCAGCTTCCCGGCCGGGGAGCGGTCCGCGACCTGGTCGGGTCCGTGGACGTGTCCGGCGTGCGACCGACGCGGATCCCGCTCGATCTGCCCAGCGCGGAACGGGGGGCCTAGTCGTGGACGCGATGCGACCGACGCGGATCCGCCTGCTCGTGATGCTCGCGGTCCTGGCTGCCGCGGTCGGCTGGGGCGTCGTCCAGGTCGTCGAGGCGTGGTTCGGGCGCCTCGTGCCGGTGCCGTGGCTGGCAGCGGCCGCGCTGTGGTTGCTGGCGGGCGCCGTCGCCTATTGGGCGATCTCCAGCAGACCGCGACTCCGCCGGGAGCCGGGCGCGAAGCCCATGCCGCCGATCGTTGCGGCCCGGACGGCCGCCCTCGGCTTGGCGGCCTCGCGCATCGGCGCGGTCGTCATGGGGTTCTACGCCGGGATCGCCGTCGCGATGGCGTCCCACCTCGGCACGCCCAGCGGAGGGCAGTCCTTCTGGGCGGCGACCGCCGCCGCCGTCGGCGCGCTCGGGCTGGTGGCGGCAGCGCTGTGGCTCGAGCGACTGTGCCGTCTCCCGGTGGGCCCCCCCGACGACCCGGCCGGCGGGCTGCGCCCGTAACCGGTCCGCAGGCTGTGGCCGTAACCGGCCGGTGGCGCCGTGTCATAGGGTTCCGATCATGAGTGATGTCGCCCTCGAGGACCTGCCCTTCGAAGACCTGCGCCAGCGGGCGTTCAAGTACGCCGAGCACCACATGGACCTGGGGTTCTTCACGGACCTGTTCTCGCACATGCCCGGCATGGTGGCCATCGAGGGCGAGGGCGGCGATCTCGGTGCCGTCGGCGGGACGTTCATCGAGTCGGTCCGGGCCTGGCGGGAGATGTTCGGCGAGACCGAGCTGGACGAGACGACGCAGACGCTGCTGCGTGCGCGTTTCGTGTCGTATCTCCGCGAGCACGGCGAGGAGTAGCCCCCCTTTCGTTGAGCGTGCAGTCGTTGGGGGCTCGTCCGGCCGGAAACCCCCAACACCTGCACACTCAACGAGTTAGCGGTCGACGTCCCCCATGACGATCGGGAAGCTCATCACCGCGTCGGCCAGCTGGCGGTAGGGCGTACCCGTCAGCGCCGGCGCCATTGCCTGCATGGTTGCGAAGGATGCCGATCGGATCTTCATGCGCCACGGCGTGCGGTCCCCGACACTGGCGATCAGGGCGCCGCTGATCCCGATGGGTCCCTCGATCCAGGCGTAGCTGATGCCCTCGGGCAGCCGGACGACCTTGGGCAGCGGCACGTCGATCGGTCCGTCCCCAAGACGCCGCAGCTCCTGGACGCAGGCCCGGATCAGCGTCGCACTGACCGGCAGCTGCTCGACTAGGACTGCGTACCGCGCCGGGACGTCTCCCTCCTGGCGGACCGGTACCTGCAGGAGGTCCCGCAGCTCGGGATAGGCGAGGTAGGGGTCGTCGCGTCGCAGGTCCAGGTCGAAGCCGCTGGCGCGGGCGACAGTGCCGCTGGTGGCGCAGGCGACGGCGTCGCCCCGGCTGAGACGGGCGACGCCGGACAGGGATGCCGTATGCCCCGAGATGGCGTCGGTGACCGCGGGGAGGGCCACGCGCAGGCGTTCCGCGGCGCCCTCCAGTTCGGCCAGCTGCGATTGCTCGACCGGAGTGGCGATCCCGCCGATTCGGGTGAAGCCCGGATGGACGCGCGCCCCGGTGATCCGCTCCTGGATCGACGTCAGCTGCTCCCGCAGGCCATCGATGTCGGTTCGGGCCGGCCCCGCGACCGGTGCGAGGAAGGCGAGAGTGGCGTACACCCGGTTCACCTCGGCCAGGAGGGTCCGGGTCCAGGTCGCGCGTTCGGGCGGCGTGATGCCGAGTGACGACTCGATGGCCAGGGCCACTCCGAGCTCGTTCGAGAACGCCGAGAGCCAGTCGTGGCGATTCGCCAGCAGCATGGCCTGCCGGTAGTCACGCGCCTCGAACAGCTTCTCGGCACTGCGGTGCATGAGCCCAACGCTGGGATCTGCAGCGGTCACGAGGTCGTCCTCGACGGTGACGCGCAGCTGGAAGCCCGGGTGCATCGCCGGGTGTCCGTCACCGAGTACGAGCGGTGCGTCGCAGGGCAGGTGCGTGGCCATGCCGATGCCGAGCAGGAGGTCCGTGGCCACGCGGTCATGGTGCCAGACGTGCCCCCGCGAGCCCGTCGCTGATCGACGGCCGCGCTGCCCCGCGTCCTCGTGCGGTCTACGCTCCATCGGGTGAGCACATCGGGACCCCCGCGCTTGCGCGTCGGGATCGTGGGCGCTGGACGGGTGGGCTCTGTCCTGGGTGCCGCCCTGCGTCGCGCGGGACACGACATCGTGGCGGTCTCGGCCGTGTCCGACCTGTCGCGCCTGCGGGCCGAGGCGCTGCTCCCGGGTGTTCCGGTGCTGCCCGTGCCCGAGGTCGTTGCGGACGCGGACCTCGTTCTCCTCGCCGTTCCTGACGACGCGTTGCCCGCCCTGGTGGCGGGCCTCGTCGAGACCGGCGACATCCACGCCGGACAGTTCGTCGCGCACCCATCGGGGCGCTACGGGACGGACGTGCTCGGGCCGGTGATGAGTGTGGGCGCGCTGCCCCTGGCGATCCATCCGGTCATGACCTTCACTGGGACCTCCGTCGATCTCGCACGGCTCGCGGACTGCCCGTTCGGCGTGACGTCACCGGACGCCGTGCGCCCGGTCGCGGAGGCGCTGGTCGTCGAGATGGGCGGTGACCCGGTCTGGGTTCCCGAGGAAGCTCGGGTGCTGTATCACGCGGCCGTCGTGTTCGGCGCGAACTACCTGATGACCGTGGTCCTGCAGTCACTGGACCTGCTTCGGCACGCCGGTATGGAGCAGCCGGAACGTCTCATGGCCCCACTTCTCAGTGCCTCGCTCGACAATGCGCTGCGGCATGGCGACAGCGCCCTCACCGGCCCCGTCGCGCGGGGCGACGCGGAGACCGTCGCGAGCCACCTGCGTCAGATCGAGGCTGCCTCGCCCGCCGCGGCGGCCGGCTACCGGGCACTCGCCCGCCTGACGGCCGACCGGGCTGTGGCGGCCGGTCTGATCGACGTCACGACGGCCGCCGACCTGCTGGGCGTGCTGGCGAGCGACGGCTCGGGGGAGTGACGTGCGGATCCTGACGACCGTCGACGAGGTTCGAGCGGATGCGGCGCGTGGCGGTGCTGGCCGAGCCGTGGTCATGACCATGGGTGCCCTGCATGACGGGCACGCGGAGCTGGTGCGCGCGGCACGCCGGGCGGTGGGCCCGGCTGGCACGGTCATCGTGACCGTGTTCGTCAACCCGACCCAGTTCGCCGCGGGCGAGGACTTCTCGCGCTACCCCAGGAGCCTGGATGCGGACGTAGCCATGTCCGAAGCGTCGGGGGCCGACACCGTGTTCGCACCCTCGACGGCGGACATCTACGGGACGCACGAGGGATTCCGGCCCGACAGCGTGACCATTGACCCGGGCCCGCTCGGCGACATCTTGGAAGGTGCGTCGCGGGCCGGGCACTTCCGGGGCACGCTCACGGTCGTGGCCAAGCTGCTCGGGATCACCCGGCCGGATCTAGCCCTGTTCGGGGAGAAGGACTACCAGCAACTCGTGCTGATCCGGCACATGGTCGACGACCTGGACCTCCCCGTCGAGGTCGTCGCCGTGCCCACGGCTCGCGAGGACGACGGGCTCGCCCGCAGCAGCCGCAACCGGTACCTGTCCGCGGAGGAGCGCCGTGCCGCCGGGGTGATCCCGCGCGCACTCGACGCCGCCGTCGAGGCAGCGGCGAAGGGGTCCGACGCCGCCCTCGATGCGGGCCGAGCAGTGCTGGCGCAGGAGCCCGGCGTGGAGGTCGACTACCTCGTCGTGTCCGATCCGGATCTCGGGCCGGCTCCCGAGCAGGGCGTTGCGCGCGTGCTGATAGCGGCCGTAGTGGGGTCGACGCGGTTGATCGACAACCGATCGGCGATGGTTCAGCCATGACGCCCGTGCAGTTCCCACGCCGGCTGCTCGCCGCCGATCCGGGCTGGACCGCCCGGGCGGACGTCATCGTCGTCGGCTCGGGCATCGCCGGCCTGACGGCGGCGCTGCGCGCGCGCGCTCAGGGGCGCACCGTCCTGCTGGTGACCAAGGCTCAGGTGAATGAGGGGTCCACCCGGTGGGCGCAGGGCGGCATCGCGGCGGCGCTCTCGGACGAGGACTCCCCGGAGGAGCACCTCCACGACACCCTCGTGGCGGGGGTCGGCCTGTGCGACCCCGAGGCGGTTCGCGTGCTGGTCACGGAGGGGCCGGCCGCGGTTGCGGAGCTCATCGACCTCGGAGCCCACTTCGACCTCGACGCCAGCGGACGCATCGCACTCACCCGCGAGGGGGGACACCTCCGCGATCGCATCGCCCACGCCGGCGGCGACGCGACGGGAGCCGAGATCTCCCGGGCGCTGGTCGCGGCGGTTCGGATGGACCCGGCGATCGAGGTCGTCGAGAACGCGCTGGCTCTCGACCTCCTCCGTGATGCCGAGGGTGCGGCACAGGGCGTGACGTTGCACGTCATGGGGTCCGGCCAGCGTGACGGGATCGGCGCCGCTCTCGCACCCGTCGTCATTCTCGCCACCGGCGGATTCGGGCAGGTGTTCGGGCAGACGACCAATCCGTACGTCTCCACCGGCGACGGGGTCGCCCTCGCCCTGCGGGCGGGCGCCGACATCGCGGACATCGAGTTCGTGCAGTTCCACCCGACGGTGATGTGGCTCGGACCGCTGGCGCAGGGGCAGCAGCCGCTGGTGTCCGAGGCGGTCCGCGGCGAAGGCGCCGTCCTGCTCGACGGCAACGGCGTCCGGTTCATGGCGGACGAGCATCCGATGGCGGACCTGGCTCCACGGGACGTGGTCGCAAAGGCGGTCATGCGGCGGATGCGGGCGGAGGGCGCCCCGCACGTGTGGCTGGACGGCCGAATGCTCGGCGCCGATACGTGGCTGCAGCGATTCCCGACCATCCTGGAGTCGTGTCGATCACGGGGCATCGACCCGGTCACCGACCTCATCCCGGTGGCACCGGCCCAGCACTACGTGTCTGGCGGGGTGCGCACCGACCTGTGGGGTCGCGCCTCGATCCCAGGCCTGTACGCCTGCGGCGAGGTGGCCTGCACGGGGGTGCACGGGGCGAACCGGCTGGCGTCCAACTCCCTTCTCGAGGGACTGGTGTTCGCCCGCCGCATCGTGACGGCCATGGCGGACGACGTGCTCGAGGAGCGCGACCCGGTGGCGCTTCCCGAGGCGGCCGGCCTGCTGCCCCACGACATCCGCCGTCCGATGCAGCAGGTCATGGACGTCGAGGCGAGCGTGCTACGCAGCGCGGACTCACTGACGGCGGCCGAGGATCGGTTGCGTCGGCTCGGCGAGGCTGGCGGGGCCGCCCCCTCGACCGAGGACTGGGAGACCACGAACCTCCACCAGATCGCGAGCGTCCTCGTCAGGCATGCGCTGATCCGGCAGGAGACCCGCGGTTCGCACTGGCGCGAGGACTTCCCGGAACGTGACGATGACCGGTGGCGGCGCCGCCTGGTCACCCGCATCGACGCCGACGGACGGCTCAGCACGACGGAGGAACCAGTGACGGGAGAGTCCGCGTGAGCGAGGCACAGTCCGATCCGCGGATAGCGGAGCAGGTACGCAACCGGCTGGTGGCCGCGGGCCTCGACCCGGACGACCTCACCCGACTGATCAGGGCGGCGATCGACGAGGATCTCGATGGCGGCGTCGACGTGACGACGGTGGCGACGGTTCCCCGTGACCAGCAGGCGACCCTCGACCTCGTGGCCCGCCGGCCGGGCGTGATCGCGGGAGTGCCGGTGGCGGAGGCGGTCTTCTCCTATGTGTGTGGCCCCGACGTGGTGCTGACCGCCCAGGTGACTGACGGAGCCACGGTGCAAGCCGGCGACGTGGTGCTGTCGGTGCGGGGTCGCACGCACGACCTGCTACGCGCGGAGCGCCCCGCCCTGAACCTGCTCGGCCACCTCGGCGGGATCGCGACCGTGACCAGGACGTGGGTCGATGCGGTGGCGGGAACGGGAGCCGCGATCCGTGACACCCGGAAGACGACGCCCGGCCTGCGGCGCCTGGAGAAGTACGCCGTCCGCTGCGGCGGTGGCGTCAACCATCGCATGTCGTTGTCGGATGCGGCTCTCGTCAAGGACAACCACGTGGTGGCGGCAGGGGGTGTCGCGGCGGCCTTCGACGCGGTCCGGCGGGAGTTCCCGGGCATCGATGTCGAGGTGGAGGTGGATTCCCTCGAGCAGCTTGATGAGGTGCTGGACGCGGGCGCCGACCTCGTCCTTCTGGACAACTTCTCCGTCGACATGCTTCGGGAGGCCGTTCACAGCACGGCGGGGCGGGCCCGTCTTGAGGCGTCGGGCGGCCTCTCCCTGGACGTGGCCCATGACGTGGCAGCGACCGGCGTCGACTACCTTGCGGTCGGAGCCCTCACCCACTCGGCACCGGTGCTCGATATCGGGGCCGACCTGCGACAGGAGTCGTAGTGCTGCTCGCGATTGACGTCGGCAACACCAACACCGTCCTCGGCATGTTCGAGGGCGAACGGCTCACCGCGTCCTGGCGGATCAAGAGCGACGCGCAGACGACCGCCGACGAGATGGCCCTGACCTACCGCGGACTGCTGGCGAGCGAGGACGAGGTCACCGGCATTGCGCTGTGCAGCACCGTCCCCGCCGTGCTTCGCGAGATGCGCGTCATGCTCGATCGGTACTTCGCGGATGTCCACACGGTGATCGTCGAACCGGGGACCAAGACCGGGGTCCCCGTCCTGACCGACAACCCGAAGGAGGTTGGCGCCGACCGGATCGTCAACACCATCGCGGCCCACCACGAGTTCGGCGGGCCCTGCATCGTCGTCGACTTCGGCACGTCGACCAACCTCGACGTCGTCTCGGCCAAGGGCGAGTTCCTCGGCGGCGCACTGGCGCCCGGCATTGAGATCTCGTTGGACGCGCTGGCGTCACGGGCTGCTCAACTGCGCAAGGTCGAGCTCGTGCGTCCTCGCTCGGCGATCGGCAAGAACACCGTCGAGGCACTCCAGTCGGGTGCCCTGTACGGATTCGCCGGCCAGGTCGACGGGCTCGTCGACCGGATCACCGCGGAGCTGGGCGAGGTGACGGCGGTGGTGGCCACGGGCGGGCTCGCGCCGATCGTCGTGCCGGAGTCGCGCCGCATCACGCATCACGACCCGGAGTTGACGCTCACCGGGCTGCGACTGGTCTACGAGAAGAACGCCGAGGTCGGCTAGGCGCCTTCGCGGTATCCCGCGTTCAGTCCCTGCACGAGTGCGGTCACGGCGGCCAGACCGTGCACGCGCCCGGCGGTCCTGGGCAGGATGAGCGTTCGGATCCCAGGTGCGCGGCCCCCACGTCGTCCTTCCCGCTGTCCCCGACCATCAGCACCTCGTCCGGACCCAGGTTCAGCTCCTCCAAGGCCCGCAGGAAGATCTCGGGCTCGGGCTTCACGGTGCCGACCTGCCACGACAGGACGGTGGCATCGGCGTAGGGCGTGATCCCCTCGCGGTCGAGGACGTGCTGGATCGGCACGCCGACGTTGGAGAGCACGGCGATCTTGACGCCGGACCTGCGCAGGTCCGCGAGGACCGGGGCGGTGTCGTCGTACGCGTGCCAGGTGTCCAGGAGGCTGGCGTACAGGGCGTCGCCCAGGCTCGGCGTCGACTCCCGGACCATCGTCGAGGAGTCGATGGAAGACCCGTCGATGCGCGGCGGCCGACAGGTCGCGCGAGCTGTCGGGGTCGTGGACTCGGGCGTTCTCCCAGATCCGGTCGAGGAACGCCACCAGTTCGGCTCGCTCGGCGTCATCGAGGGGATGGGGATGGGCGGACAGCGCGAGGTCCAGCCACTCGTCCGCGCTGCCCTGGTCGACGAGGGTCGAGTGCAGGTCGAAGATCACCCCGCGGATCGGGCCGGGGACGGCCCATGTCGAGGGCGGGTTGCTCATGTCAGAAGACTACGAGGCATCCAATAGCCTTGGGCGTTGTGACCACCGATGCCCAGGGCCGTGCCGACGTGCCGGTCGACCCGGATGACGATCTGCCCGAGCAGATGCGGATCCGCCGGGAGAAGCGCGCACAGCTGGTCAGCCAGGGCATGGAGCCGTACGCCATCGGGCTTCCGATCACCACCACGATCCCCGCGGTCCGGGCGGCGTATCCGGATCTGCCGGAGGACACCGCCACCG
Organism: uncultured bacterium; assembly: GCA_963700745.1. Taxonomy (GTDB): domain Bacteria; phylum Actinomycetota; class Actinomycetes; order S36-B12; family S36-B12; genus UBA10649. The sequence continues at coordinate 392,787 of CAVOYT010000001.1, forward strand.
GAGATCGGGTGGCGCTGGCCGGGCGCGTGATCTTCTCGCGCAACACCGGCAAGCTCTGCTTCGCCACGCTGCGGGCCGGTGACGGCGAGGAGATCCAGGCCATGATCTCCCTCGCCAAGGTCGGCGAGCAGCAGCTGGCGGACTGGAAGGACCTCGTCGACATCGGTGACCACGTGTTCGTGGCCGGGGAGGTCATCACCTCCAGGCGCGGCGAGCTGTCCGTGCTGGCCGACGAGTGGCGGATGGCGGCCAAGGCCCTGCGCCCGCTGCCGGTCGCGCACAAGCCGCTCAACGAGGAGACGCGGGTCCGCCAGCGGTACGTCGACCTCATCACCCGACCGGAGGCGCAGCAGATCGCCCGAACCCGGGTCGCGGTGATGGCGTCCGTGCGGCAGAGCATGTCCCGTCGCGGATTCCTGGAGATCGAGACGCCGATGCTCCAGACACTGCACGGCGGCGCTACCGCCCGCCCGTTCGTGACGCACTCGAATGCCTTCGACATCGACGTCTTCCTGCGCATCGCGCCCGAGCTGTTCCTCAAGCGCGCCGTCGTCGGCGGGCTCGAGCGGGTGTTCGAGGTGAACCGAAACTTCCGCAACGAGGGTGCGGACCGGACGCACTCGCCCGAGTTCACGATGCTCGAGTTCTACCAGGCCTACGCCGACTATCAGGTGATGGCGACCATCACTCGCGAGCTGATCCAGGAGGCGGCCCTCGCCGCCTGCGGAACGCTGGTCGTGACGCACTACGACGGCTCCGTTCATGATCTGTCCGGCGTGTGGCCGCAGGTCGACCTCTATGGGTCGCTGTCGGCGGCCCTCGGGGAGGCCATCGGGCCCGAGACCGGCCGCGACCGGCTGGTGACGCTGTGCGAGGCGGCTGGCATCGAGGTCGCGCCGACCGCCGTCCCGGGCAAGCTCGCCGAGGAGCTGTTCGAGCACCACGTCGTGCCGACCTTCGCTGGCCCGACGTTCGTCATGGACTACCCGGTGGACACGTCACCGCTCGTGCGAGGGCACCGGACGAAGCCCGGCCTCGTGGAGAAGTGGGACCTCTACATCAACGGAGCCGAGTCCGGCACCGGCTACTCCGAGCTCGTCGATCCGGTCATCCAGCGCGAGCGGCTGATCGAGCAGGCGGCCCTCGGTGCACGCGGCGATGTCGAGGCGATGGCGCTCGACGAGGACTTCCTGCGCGCCATGGAGCACGGCATGCCGCCGATGGGCGGGGTCGGGGTCGGGATCGACCGGCTGATGATGTCGCTGACCGGGCTGGGAATCCGGGAGACCATCCTGTTCCCGCTGGTGAAACCCGAACTGCGCGGTCAGGGACCTGAGGGAGCGACGTGAGCGAAGTGATCGTGCGGCCGGCGCGGACGTCGGATGTGCGGGCGATCCGCGGGCTCATCGACATCTACTCCCCGGACGGGCACCTGCTGTCCAAGGCGACCGTGACCTTGTTCGAGGACGTGCAGGAGTTCCTCGTGGCTGACCGGGACGGCGTGGTCGTTGGCTGCGGGGCTCTGCACGTCATGTGGGAGGACCTCGCGGAGGTGCGCACCCTGGCGGTAGGTCCGGCGGACGCCGGGCACGGGATCGGTTCGGCCCTGCTCTCGGCACTGCTGGACCGGGCCAGGGCCGTCGGGGTCAAGCGGGTCTTCTGCCTGACCTTCATGGTCGACTTCTTCCGGGCGCACGGATTCACGGAGATCGACGACACTCCGGTCGATCACACGGTGTACGAGCAGCTCCTGCAGTCCTACGACGAAGGCAGTCGCGGAGTTCCTCGGCCTGGAGCGCGTGAAGCCGAACACGCTGGGCAACCACCGGATGCTGGTGGTCCTGTGAACCGGCTGCTGGCGATCGCGGTGAGCGCGGGTCTGGCGCTCACGCTGGCCGCCGCGCCCGTGTCGGCGCAGGAGCCCGGCGGCGCCCGAGGGGCCGCTGGCCGGCAAGCTGATCCTGATCGATCCGGGGCACCAGCTCGGCAACTCCAACCCGAAGTTCGCCAAGCAGATGTCGCGGAAGATCTTCAACGGAACGACGGTGAAGGGCTGCAACACGACGGGGACGGCGACGAACTCGGGCTTCCCCGAGGCGACCTTCACCTGGCGGGTGGCGAACCGGCTGAAGCGGCAGCTCGAGCGGGCGGGCGCTCGCGTGGAACTGACCCGCACCTCCAATTCCCGGGACGCGTGGGGTCCGTGCGTGTGGAACCGCGCCAAGCAGGCGAACGAACTCGGGGCCGACGCCATGATCAGCATCCATGCCGACGGCGCGGCATCGCAGAGCAAGGGGTTCTTCGCCATCGCTCCCGCCCGCATCAAGGGCTGGACGGACGACGTCGTGAAGGTCGACCGCCGGCTGGCGAAGGCCATGATCGCCGGGATGAAGGCGGCAGGGGCGCCGCCATCGAACTACATCGGCGGGCAGCTGCTGATCTCGAACAACACGACGTCGCTGAACTTCAGCAATGTCCCCACGGTGACCATCGAGGTCGGCAACATGCGCAACGCCGAGGAGGCTCGTCGGATGACGTCATCGGCGGGCCAGCGGCAGTACGCCCGCTGGCTCCTCGCCGGGATCGAGCGGTTCTTCCGCTCCTGACCGCAACTCCCGAACCGGTTCAGCTCCCGAACTCGTGCACGAGCGTGCGCAGGAGCTGGGCCAGGTCGTCCTGACGCTCCGGCGTCAGGTGGGAGAGCAGGTCGTGCTCGCGGGCCACGAGGTCGAACAGGGCGCCGTCGACCGTGGCGCGGCCGACATCGGTCAGCACGACCCGGACCCCACGTCGGTCGGAGGGATCCGGCTGCCGGCGGACCAGGCCGCGCGTCTCGAGGCGGTCGATGCGGTTGGTCATCGTGCCGCTGGTGACCAGCGTCTCGGTGCCCAGCTGGCCAGGGGACAGCGAGTACGGGGTCCCGGCCCGTCGCAGCGCGGCCAGGACGTCGAACTCCCAGGTGTCGAGGTCGTGGGCCGCGAACGCCTGGCGACGGGCGAGGTCGAGCAGCCGGGCCAGTCGGGTCACTCGGGACAGCACCTGCAGGGGGGAGACGTCCAGGTCGGGGCGCTCGCGTCGCCAGGCGGCGGTGATCCGGTCGACATCGTCGACGGAGTCGACTGAATGAGCATCGTCGACGGAGTCGACATGACATCGTCGACGGATCGACTCTGCGGTGCTCAACGGCCCGATGGTCCGACGGGATCCGGTCCTGCGCCATGCCGTCATGCTACGTCAAGAATCTTGACGTCAAGATTCCCTATGACGAGAATCCCACGCGGCAAGAGTCTTGACGACGGGTGCTACTTCTTGCGGCCGTCGACCAGGCGCGGCTTCGCCTCGAGGTCCTGCAGGCCGTTCCAGGCGAGGTTGACCAGGTGCGCGACGACCTCCTCCTTCTTGGGCTTGCGGACGTCGAGCCACCACTGCCCGGTCTGGGCGACCATGCCGACCAGCATCTGGGAGTACAGCGGCGCCCACTTGGGGTTGAGCTTGTGGGCCTTGAACTGCTTGGCCAGCAGGTCGTCCACCCGCGCGGCGACGTCCACGAGCAGGCCGGCGAACGTGCCGCCGGTGGACTCGGCGAGGACCTCGGGGTCCCGCGTGGCGGGCGCGTCTCGAACCAGGATGCGGAACCCGTCGGGGTACTTCTCGATGTAGTCGAAGAGCGCCATGCCAGCCCGCTCGAGGAGGGTGCGGGCATTCACGTGCGCCTGTTCGTCGCCGTTCTCATCGCTCAGTGCCTCGGCGATGGAGGACAGCAGGTAGCTCATCTCGCGGTCGACCAGGACGGCGTACAGGCCCTCCTTGCCGCCGAAGTGCTCGTACACCACCGGCTTGGATACTCCGGCCCGAGCGGCGATCTCCTCGACGCTGACCGCCTCGAAGCCCTTCTCGGCGAACAGCCTGCGGCCGACGTCGAGCAGTTGCTCACGGCGTTCCTGACCGCTCATGCGGACGCGCTCGCGTCGCGGATCGCGACGCTTGGCGATGGGCAGGGGAGTGACGTTCGTCGCGACGTCGCCGTCATCGGACAGGGCCAGCGGGCCCTCGGTACTCATCGGGTGGCAGCCTCGTCGGTCGCCTTCGGCAGGCCGGGTACCCGTCGCCGCATGGCCGGGTCCTTCAGGCGTGCCGCGATCCGTTCGGGCTTGGGCCAGCGCACGTCGTAGGCAAGTCGGGTCTTCTCGAGCAGTCTGATCATCTCGGCGCTGAGGTCGATCTGGCCCTTGAGCACGCCGTGGCGAGCGCTGGTCGGGTCCACGTGGTGCAGGTTGTGCCAGGACTCCCCGAAGGAGGGGATCGCGAGCCACGCCACGTTGCTGGACAGGTCGCGGCTCTTGAATGGGCGAGTGCCGAAGACGTGGCAGATCGAGTTGATCGACCAGGTGACGTGGTGGACGAGGGCGACGCGCACGAGTCCGGCCCAGAAGAGCGCGGTGAGGGCGCCCATCCACGACCACGTGATCAGGCCACCGAGGAGTGCGGGGAGCAGGAAGGTGGCGATGACGACGGCGGGGAACCAGCGCGACACGGCGCGAAGATCGGGATCGGCGGCGATGTCGGGGGCGTACTTCTCGATCGGGGTGTTCTCCTCGTCGAACAGCCAGCCGACGTGGGCGAAGTACAGGCCCTTGGCGACCGACTTGCGGGAGGTGCCGAACCGCCATGGCGAGTGCGGATCGCCGACCTCGTCGGAGAACTTGTGATGCTTGCGGTGGTCGGCCACCCACTGGTCGAGCGACCCCTCAAGGGCCATCGAGCCCATGATGGCCAGCGCCAACTTCACGGCCCGGTTGGCCTTGAATGAGCCGTGCGTGAAGAACCGGTGGTAGCCCACGGTGATTCCGGCGGCGGTGATGGTCCACATGAGGAACACGAGGGCGATATCGACCCAGGACAGCCAGCCTCCCCAGGCGACGGGGATGGCCAGCAGCACGGCGATGAGCGGCACCACGACGAACGCCCCGATGGTGATCCGCATCCCCATGCTGTTCAGCTGGATCGGCTCGCTGTCGTCTCGTACAGACGTGTCGGCCTTCGTTCCAGGCAGGACCTCGGGGGACAGGGTCATGTGGCTCCTTCTTCATCGTCGCACGCCATGCGCATACCTACGCTTCCGTAGGTTACGGTACCGTAGGTATTCCTGTCAATGCGGCTCGCGGCCGTTCGCCGAGGGTTCACCCCGCCGCGTCTAGAGTTCTCCTGCCGTCCACGGCCGGTCCCGGGTCGTCTAATGGCAGGACAGCGGACTTTGAATCCGCGAACAGAGGTTCGACTCCTCTCCCGGGAGCACTCAGTCCGCGCGTCCGCGCGGCGGTGCGGCTGCCCGTGCCTACTGCCAGTACGGGGCCGTTGCCGGAATCGAGCGGGAGCCGCGAGCGCACCCGGCCGAAACGATCGTCCTGGTCGCGCCACGAGGCGTAGGCGGCGTCCAGCTCCTGGCGGCTGCGACCAACGAAGTTCCACCACATCATCAGCGGCTCATCGAACGGCACCCCGCCCAGGAGCATGACCCGCGAGCGCTCCCGCGCCGTCAGCGACACCTCCTGGCGCCCCTGCGAGACGTGGGCCATTCGGCCGGGTAGCCACGGGCGTGCCATCGATGGCGACGGTGCCCCGCAGGACGATGAACGCGTGCTCGAAGTCGGCGCGCAGGGGGACGGTGACGTCGGCGTGGACGTCGAGATCCGCACCGACGAGAGGGGTGTCATGTCGCGCCGGGCTGCGTGCGCCGAGAACGTCGCCGACGAGGACGGTGGCGATGGCACCGGGAAGCTCGACAGTGGGCAGGTCGGCATGGTGCTCGAAGTCGGCGCTCCCATGGCGGGTGGCCTCGGGCTGCGCGATCCACAGCTGAATCCCTTCCAGGGTGCCGCGGTAGTGACCGGTGGCCTCCTCCGCATGGGCCACTCCGGCGCCGGCGGTCATGAGGTTCAGCTGGCCGGCCGCGAGCACCTGCTCGGACCCGAGACTGTCCTTGTGCAGGGCCTGTCCGTCGAGGAGCCAGGTGACGGTCTGCAGACCCATGTGCGGGTGTGGGCCCACGTCGAGGCCGGTGCCCTCGGTGACGTCGGCAGGCCCCATGTGGTCGGCGAAGCACCAGGCCCCGACGGTGCGACGACCTCGCCGGGGAAGCGCCCGCCGGACCGTGAATCCTCCGACGGTCGCCTCCGAGCTGTCCGTGACCTCGATGTCGACCGAACCGGTGTCGGCCGAACGGGTTCCCGTCATGAAATTAATTTAGCATTCAACTAAGGTGCGGGCAAGGATCCGATTCGTTCTCCATCCGGGCGGGACCGCGGTCGGCGTGGACTCCCGTCTCGGGCGCTGGATAGGGTGGGACCGCCTTCCCCGGCCGCCGCGAGACGTGTCTCGCCCGACCCTCACCGAGGAACCGTCGTGACCAGCACCCGTCCCTCCGTCGTCGTGATCCTGGCGGCTGGCGAGGGCACCCGCATGAAGTCGGCCACGCCGAAGGTCCTGCACCCGGTGGCCGGTCGATCGCTCCTCGGTCACGTCATCGAGGCCGCGGCCACCCTTGAGCCCCGCCACCTCGTGGTCGTCGTCGGACACGGCCGTGACGAGGTGTGTGCGCATATCGAGGAGATCGCGCCGTGGGCGATCACGGTGGTCCAGGAGGAGCGCAACGGAACCGGTCACGCGGTGCGCATCGCCCTCGCCGACCTGGCGGGGCGGGGCATCTCCACGACCGACGGACCGGTCGTGGTCCTCACCGGGGACACCCCCCTGCTCACCGGCCGCACGCTCGTGGGCCTGCTGCTAGAGCATGACGCCACGGGGGCGTCGGCGACCGTCCTCACCGCCCGACTCCCGCGGCCCGACGGGTACGGACGCATCGTCCGCGAGCAGGACGGTTCGGTCAGCGCGATCGTGGAGGACAAGGATGCGAGCGACGAGCAGTTGCGCATCGACGAGATCAACTCGGGTATGTACGCGTTCGTCGCCGATCGGCTGGCCCGATCCCTGACCCAGATCACCACCGACAACGCCCAGGGCGAGGAGTACCTGACCGACGTGGTCGGGCTGCTGCGGGCCGACGGTGAGGTCGTCTCGGCCTCGCTGTGCACGGACGCGGACGAGATCCTCGGGGTGAACGACCGAGTCCAGCTGGCCCAGGCGGCTGCCATCATGCGCGACCGCATCAACGACCGCTGGATGCGCGACGGCGTCTCCATCCTCGATCCCGCCACGACCTGGCTCGATGTCGACGTCGATCTCGAGGCCGATGTCGTGCTCCGCCCGCAGGTGACCCTGAGGGGGCCGACATCGGTGGCCACCGGTGCCCTGATCGGGCCTGGGACGACGCTGGTCGCGTGCGAGGTCGGTGGCGGCGCCGAGGTCATCCACACCTGGGCGGAGCTCGCCGTGATCGGCGAGGGCGCCCGGGTCGGACCGTTCACCTACCTGCGACCTGGCACCGTGCTCGGGCGGGGAACCCGGGCCGGCGCCTACGTCGAGATCAAGAACTCCTCGATCGGGGACTACGCCAAGGTGCCCCACCTGTCGTACGTCGGAGACGCCCAGGTCGGCACCGGCTCCAACATCGGGGCGGCGACGATCGTCGTGAACTACGACGGCGTCGAGAAGCACCGGACCGTTGTCGGCGATCACGTACGGATCGGGAGCGACACCATGCTCGTCGCCCCCGTCACCGTGGGCGACGGCGCCTACACCGCGGCCGGCTCCGTGATCACGGACGACGTGCCGGCCGGAGCCATGGCGGTCGGCCGGGCGCGTCAGCGCAATATCGACGGATGGGTGCAGCGGCGTCGGCCCGGTTCCCCGGCCGCGGAGGCCGCCGAGCGTGCCCCTCATGACCCACCGAGCGACCCCCCGTCCCAACAATCGTAGGAGCCTTGGTGTCACAGGTCTTGGTACCGAACCAGAAGCGGCTGGTCCTTCTGGCTGGCCGCTCGTACCCGGCGTTGGCACAGGAGGTGGCGGACGAGCTCGACATCCCGCTGTCGCCGACGCTGGCCTATGACTTCGCCAACGGCGAGATCTTCGTGCGGTTCCAGGAGTCGGTGCGTGGCACGGACGCGTTCGTGCTGCAGAGTCACACGACGCCGATCAACAAGTGGATCATGGAGCAGCTCATCATGATCGACGCGCTCAAGCGCGCGTCGGCGAAGCGCATCACCGTCATCGTGCCCTTCTACGGCTATGCCCGACAGGACAAGAAGCACCGCGGCCGCGAGCCCATCTCCGCGCGCCTCATCGCGGACCTGTTCAAGACCGCCGGTGCGGACCGGCTCATGACGGTCGACCTGCACACCTCCCAGATCCAGGGATTCTTCGACGGCCCCGTCGACCACCTCTTCGCCATGCCACTCCTGGCCCGGCACGTTGCGTCGAAGGTCGATCGGGAGCGCATCACGGTCGTCTCGCCCGACGCCGGTCGCGTACGCGTTGCCGAGAGGTGGACCGACATCCTCGGTGCCCCGCTGGCGATCATCCACAAGCGTCGCGACCCGGACATCCCAAACCAGGTCAGGGTCTTCGAGGTCGTGGGCGACGTGCAGGACCGCGTGTGCGTCCTCGTCGACGACATGATCGACACCGGCGGCACGATCGTGAAGGCCGCGGAGACCCTCTTCGAGAACGGCGCCGCGGACGTCATCGTCGCCGCGACCCACGCGATCCTGAGCGATCCGGCCCGGGAGCGCCTGCAGGAATCCCAGATCTCCGAGGTCGTCGTGACCAACACGCTGCCCATCGCCGAGGACCGCCAGTTCGAGAAGCTGACGGTCCTGTCGATCGCGCCGATCCTGGCGAAGGCCATCACCGAGGTGTTCACGGACGGGTCCGTCACCAGCATGTTCGAGGACGAGTCGCCCTCTGCGGTGGCCTCCTCCCACTAGGGGCTAGACTGGGGCAACCCTCGGCGAGGGTGACCGTCGTGCGCACAGACCGTGCAGCGCGAAAGTCACCGTGATCGACGTGGTCGGCGCCCACCGGCGTTGCCGAGGTGACCGACGATGACCGAGGAGTCCTGACGTGACGACCGTTGCACTATCCGCTGTTCCGCGTTCCGATTTCGGCAAGGGCGCCGCCCGCCGGATTCGCCGTGACGGGAACATCCCCGCCGTGATCTACGGCGAGGGCACCGAGTTGGTCCACGTGGCCCTGCCCACCCACGATCTCGACCTCGCGCTGCGCAAGCCCCGAGTCGTCCTGTCGATCACGTTCGAGGGCGGCACCGTTGTGGTGAAGCCCCGCGACGTCCAGCGCGACCCGGTCAAGCGGAACCTCGAGCACGTCGACCTGGTGGTCATCTCGACCCAGGAGGCGCGCGAGCGCTCGGACATGGCCGACGCGATCCGGGCCGCCACCGCCGCTGCCGAGGAGGCCGGCATGGATGCCGCCGCCGTGGTGCAGGCGCTCGAGGCGGCCGTCGCCGCTGGAGAGGACCCCACCGAAGCGGTCAAGCACGCCGTGGCGGACGCAGCGTCGAAGGCCGAGGCCTACGCCGAAGCTGCTGCTCACGAGGCAGATGTCGAGGCGGCCGAGGCAGCCGAGGCGGCCATCGGCATGGAGACGGTGGAGGCTCCCGAGGGAGCCGAAGCCGAGTCGGAGTAGTCCGGCACCTTGTCGAGCAGTCCGTGGCTGGTCGTCGGGCTCGGAAACCCGGGCCCGGAGTACGCGTCCACCCGGCACAACGTCGGCTTCCTCGTCACGGACGCGCTGGCCGACCAGATCGGGTCGCGGATGGCGCGCCACAAGCGCGCACATGCGCTCGCAGCAGAGGGCAAGCTCGGCATACCCGGATCCCTCACCCATCTGGTGCTGGCGGAGCCGCTGTCGTTCATGAACGAGTCGGGCGGTCCGGTCAAGGCCCTGATGTCGTTCTACGGCGTGGTCCCCGAGCGCATGATCGTCGTCCACGACGAGCTCGACATCCCGTTCTCGGCGATCCGGGTGAAATTCGGCGGCGGCGACAACGGGCACAACGGACTCAAGAGCATCCGCAAGGCCCTGGGCACTGGTGACTTCTACCGGGTCCGGGTGGGCATCGGCCGGCCGCCGGGGCGTCAGGACGCCGCGGACTTCGTGCTCAAGCCGTTCCCGTCCGCCGAGCGCAAGGAGCTGCCGGAGGTGGTCCAGCGGGCCGCCGAAGCGGCCGAGTGCCTGATGACCGACGGGCTCGAGACCACCCAGAACCGGTTCAACTCCGGGCCGTCCTGACCCGACCGAAGCGCGACACACGAGAAGAGGCACGCATGCCCGCCAGATCCGACGCTGAGTTGTCCCGCGAGGTCGCGCAGGAGGCCGGGCGGCTGCTGCTCGACCTGCGGTCGTCCTTCGGACCCGTCGAGGACAAGGATGCGGCGAACGCCCTGCGCAAGCAGGCCGATCGCACCTCGCACGAGCTGATCATGGAGCGGCTCGGCGCCGCCCGTCCCGACGACGCCATCCTCAGCGAGGAGGGCAAGGACGACGCGGTGCGGCTGTCCGCCGAGCGAGTGTGGATCGTCGACCCACTCGACGGGACCTACGAGTACGGGCAGGGCCGCTCGGACTTCGCGGTTCACATCGCGCTGTGGCAGCCCGAGGGCTCGATCCTGTCGGCTACGACCGTTGATCTGCCGGCGCAGGGACTGACCAGATCCGTGCTCGACGTCGTGGACGAACCGGCACCCCTGCCGCACGACCGTCCGCTGCGGATCGTCGCCTCGCGCAGCCGCCCTCCCGCGACGCTGCCGCTGACCGTGGAGATCCTCGGGCGCCGGCTCGCAGAGGCGGGCCTGTCCGACCGGGGCGTGGAGATCGTCGACGTCGGTTCCGTTGGGGCGAAGGTGAACGAGCTGATCACCGGTCGCGCTGAGGCGTACGTCCATGACACCGGGTTCTACGAGTGGGACGTGGCGGCTCCGTACGGTGTGGCGCTCCACTACGGCCTCGTGCCCTCGCACGTCGACGGCAGCACAGTGCTGTTCAACGCCATGCCCCCGTACGTGACCGACCTGCTGGTCAGCCATCCGGCTCTCGTCGGCCTGCTGCGCGAGAGCCTCCGGGAGGCTGCTTCCTCGTGAACCTGACCGGCCTCCTGGGGTGCCTGGACGGCGACACGGGACTCACCGAGGTTCGCGAACTGTCGCGGGCGGGATCCGGAACCACGGTGGAAGCGCCCTCGGCGATGCACGCTCTCGTGGTCGCCGAGATCGTCCGGGCTCGCTCGTCGTCCCGACCGGTCTTCGTGGTCACGGCAACCGGACGGGAGGCCGAGGACATCGCCGCGGCGGTCCCGGACCTCCTGCCCTCGGCCAGCGTGGCTGTCTTCCCGTCCTGGGAGACCCTCCCGCACGAGCGACTCTCGCCGTCCTCCGACACGGTGGGGAGGCGGGTCGCGATCATGCACAGGCTCGCCCATCCCGAGCCGGCCGATCCGTTCAACGGCCCTGTCGATGTCCTCGTCACCTCCGTGCGGGCCTTCCTGCAGCCGGTCGTCCGGGCCATCGCCGATGTCGAGCCGGTCCGGCTTGCCGTGGGGGACGAGGCGGACCTGGATCAGGTCGTGGCCGAGCTCGCCGGGCTGGGCTACGAGCGCAACGACCTCATCGAGCGACGGGGCCAGATCGCCGTCCGAGGCGGCATCCTCGACGTGTTCCCGCCGACCGAGGAGCACCCGGTTCGCGTGGAGTTCTGGGGAGACACGGTCGAGGAGATCCGGACCTTCTCCGTCGCCGATCAGCGCTCCCTCGAGCTCGCTGAGCACGGGCTGTGGGCCCCAGCCGTGCGCGAGCTGCTGCTCACACCCCAGGTGCGCGAACGCGCGGCCGCCCTCTCGCTGGCGGCACCCCACCTGGCCGAGATGTGCGATCGGCTGGCCGAGGGGATCGCGGTCGAAGGGATGGAGTCGCTCGCTCCCGTCCTCGCCGACGGGCTGACCACTCCGCTGGAACTGGTCCACGGGAACGCCCACGTCGTCCTGCTCGAACCCGAGCGGATCCGCCGACGGGCCCATGACGTGGTGCGAACGGCGCAGGAGTTCCTGATGGCGTCGTGGCACAACGCCGCCGTCGGCAATGCCACGCCGATCGACCTGGCCGACGCCAGCTACCGCGAGCTCGACGACGTCCGCGCCATCGCGCGGTCCCGCGCGGACGGCTGGTGGCGGCTGACTCCGCTCGCCAGCGACGCCGAGCTCGAGGAGCCGGTCGACATGGGCACGCGGGTACGCATCCCGGGCCGGGAGCTGGAGTCCTACCGGGGCGACTCGGACCGGGCGATCGCCGACCTGCGCACGTGGGCCTCGAGCGGGTCCCGCATCGCCCTGCTCGCGGAGGGCCACGGGTCGGTCACCCGCCTGGTCGAGGAGCTTGCGGACGCCGGCGTGCCCGTCGTCGAGACACCGGACCTCGCCCAGCCGCCCGCGCCGGGTCTGGTCACGGTGACCCGCGGTCGGCTGCTCCACGGCTTCGCGGTCGACTCGTGCGGCCTGATCGTGGTGACGGAGACCGACATCGTGGGCCAGCGGTCGTCCACCAAGGACATGCGTCGCCTGCCGTCCCGTCGCCGTCGCACGATCGATCCGCTGAGCCTGCGGCCGGGTGACTTCGTCGTCCACGAGCAGCACGGGGTCGGACGCTACGTCGACATGGTCCAGCGGGCCGTCGCCGGCGCCGAGCGGGAGTACCTCGTCCTGGAGTACGCGGCCAGCAAGCGCGGGCAGCCGGCGGATCGACTGTTCGTGCCGACTGACCAGCTCGATCTCATCACGAGATACGTCGGCGGTGAGGCGCCGACGGTGCACCGACTCGGCGGAGCGGACTGGCAGAAGGCCAAGGGCAGGGCGCGAAAGGCGGTCAAGCAGATCGCCGCCGAGCTGATCCGGCTGTATGCGGCGCGGCAGGCGAGCAAGGGCTACGCCTTCGGCCCGGACACCCCCTGGCAGCGAGAGCTCGAGGACGCCTTCCCCTACGTCGAGACGCCGGACCAGCAGGCGTGCATCGACGAGGTCAAGGCCGACATGGAGCGCACGGTCCCGATGGACCGGCTGATCTGCGGCGACGTCGGCTACGGCAAGACCGAGATCGCGGTGCGAGCGGCCTTCAAGGCCGTGCAGGACGGCAAGCAGGTCGCCCTCCTCGTCCCCACGACCCTCCTGGTGCAGCAGCACCTGTCGACGTTCTCCGAGCGCTTCGCATCGTTCCCGATCAAGGTGGCCGCGCTCTCGCGATTCAGCAGCGATGCCGAGGCACGGGTGGCGATGGAGGGCATCGCCGCGGGCACCGTCGACGTGGTCATCGGCACGCACCGCCTGCTGACGTCGGGCGTGCGCTTCAAGGACCTCGGCCTCGTGGTGATCGACGAGGAGCAGCGGTTCGGCGTGGAGCACAAGGAGCACCTCAAGGCCCTGCGCACCAACGTGGACGTGCTTGCGATGTCGGCCACGCCGATCCCTCGGACGCTAGAGATGGCGGTCACCGGGATCCGGGAGATGTCGGTCATCCAGACGCCTCCCGAGGAGCGGCACCCGGTGCTCACCTTCGTCGGTCCCTACGACGACAAGCAGATCACGGCGGCGATCAACCGCGAGCTCATGCGCGAGGGCCAGGTGTTCTTCGTGCACAACCGCGTCGAGTCGATCGATCGAGTTGCCCGCCGAATCTCCGATCTCGTCCCCGATGCGCGCGTGGCGGTGGCGCACGGCCAGATGAACGAGACCGCGCTCGAGCAGGTCATCGTCGACTTCTGGGACAGGGAGGTCGACGTCCTCGTCTGCACGACGATCGTCGAGTCGGGGATCGACATCGCCAATGCGAACACCCTCATCGTGGACCGAGCCGACACCTTCGGACTGTCGCAGCTGCACCAGCTGCGCGGGCGGGTCGGACGTGGCCGGGAGCGGGCGTACTCGTACTTCCTGTACGCCGCCGACAAGCCCCTCACCGAGACCGCGCACGAGCGGCTCGCGACGATCGCCCAGCACACCGACCTCGGTTCAGGAATGCACATCGCCCTGAAGGACCTCGAGATCCGCGGCGCTGGAAACCTCCTCGGCGGCGAGCAGAGCGGGCACATCGCCGACGTGGGCTTCGACCTGTATGTGCGACTGGTCGGCGAGGCCCTCGCGGAGTACAAGGACGAGGTGTCGGTGGCGCCCGGCGAGGTGAAGGTCGAGCTGCCCATCGACGCGCACATCCCCGCCGAGTACGTCCCGCATGAACGACTCAGGCTGGAGGCCTACAAGCGGCTGGCGGACGCTTCGTCCGACACCGCCGTCGACGAGGTCGCTGCCGAGCTCCTCGACCGGTACGGCACCCTGCCCACGCCGGTCGAGTCGCTGCTCGCCGTGGCCCGCTTCCGGGTTCTGGCGCGGAAGGCGGGGCTCAGCGAGGTCGTTCTGCAGGGGTCCAGCATCCGGTTCCACCCCGTCGAACTGCCGGAGTCCGGCCAGATGCGGCTGACCCGCCTCTACCCGCGCACGATCGTCAAGCCGGCGGTCCGTACGATCGTCGTGCCGCGTCCGGCGACCGCCCCCATGGGCGGCCAGCCGCTGCGCGACACCGAACTGCTGTCATGGGCGGCCGACCTCGTCACCGCCGTCCTGCTGCCCGCGCCACTGATGGAGCCGTCATGACCTCACCCCGCCGTTCGCGCCTTGCCCTGGCTGCCGCCGCCGTCGCGGCCACGGCGCTCCTCCTCTCGGGATGTGCGGACCAGCAGGCCGGCTCGGCCGCGACCGTGGGCGACACCCGGATCTCCGAGCAGGCGCTGACCGCGCAGGTGGAGGAGGTCCTGGTCGCCAAGGGGCAGCCGACCACGTCGAAGGACCAGAGCCTGGTGACCCAGACGCTCGGGCGCATGATCACGATGGAGCTTGTCGAGCGACTGTCCGTGCGCGAGGGGGTGGAGGTCACCCAGGGCCAGATCGACGAAGTGCTCGCCAACTACGCCGGGCAGGTCGGCGGAGAGCAGGCGGTCGTGGACGTGTTCATCGAGCAGAACGTTGCCCCGTCGCAGCTTGAGTCCCTCATCCGCCTGCAGCTCCAGGCGCAGGAGCTCGGCATCGTCCTGAACCCGCAAGGCTCTGCGGAGGAGCAGGGCCAGGCCGTCTTCGAGGCCGCCGGCGCCCTCAGCGAGGAGCTCGGCACCACCGTGAGTCCCCGCTACGGCACCTGGGACCCCTCGACACTCGCCCTGGGACCGACACCCGACGACCTGTCCATGCCGCCCGCACTCGGCTGATGGCGCGCCCGGGCGAGCACCTGCTCGACCTCGTGGCGGTGATGGACCGCCTTCGCTCGCCGGGCGGTTGCCCCTGGGACGCCCGGCAGACGCACGAATCCCTCGTCGAGTACCTCGTCGAGGAGGCCTATGAGACGGTCGAGGCGATCGAGGAGTCCGATCGCGAGGGCCTGCGCGAGGAGCTCGGAGACCTGCTCCTGCAGGTCGTCTTCCATGCCCGGATCGCAGCCGAGGACCCCGCCGATCCCTGGACTATCGACGATGTCGCGGACGGCATTGTCGAGAAGCTGATCGCTCGGCATCCGCATGTGTTCGGCGAGGCCACGGCCGAGTCGGCCGAGCAGGTCGAGGCCAACTGGCATGCGCAGAAGGCTCGGGAGAAGGGCCGCGAGTCGGTCACCGACGGCATTCCATCGGCGCTCCCGGCGCTGGTGCACGCGGGCAAGGTCCTGTCGCGCAGCGCCGCGTTGGAGGACCGACTCCCGAGACTCGAGTCGCGGGACGCGGCCGAGTCGGTGATGGCAGACGTGGCGGACGAGCGGTCGTTCGGGGACCTGCTCGTCGCCCTCGTCGCGATCGGACGCGAGCGTGGCTTCGATGCCGAGTCGGCGGCGCGCGTCGCGTCCCGTCGACGAATCGCCGCCATCCGCGAGGTCGAAGGGCTCGCGTGAGCGTCACCGAGGAGTTCCACGCGCTGGCTGAGAGGATCGTCGACGATCTGCTCGAGGCCGACCCGGTCGGCGCCACGTCCCTCGGCGACCACCGGTTCGATGACCGACTTCCCGATCTCTCCGCGAACGCGGTCGAAGCGCGGGTGCGAACCATGGACGACCACCTGACCGCCCTCGATGCCGTCGACGACGTCGAGCTCGACGTGACCGATCTCGTGGATCTGGAGATCCTGCGCGCTCGGCTCCTGCGATCGGTCTTCGAGATCCGGGACATCCGTCGGCAGGAGTGGGACCCGATGGTGTGGAACCCCGGCACGGCCCTGCACCTGCTGATGTCCCGTGACTTCGCTCCGGCGGAGGAGCGCGCCGCGTCACTGCGCGGCCGGCTGGCCGCCGTCCCTGAGCTGCTCTCTGCCGCCCGAAGCGAGCTGAGCGACATGTCTGCGCTGCACGTCGAGACGGCTCTCGCCCAGCTGGAGGGGACTCGGCGCCTCATCGACACCGACGCCCGAAGGCTCGTCGACGAGCAGGTTGCCGACGATGCCGTCGAGGCCGTCGCGGACTTCAGCGGGTGGTTGACGGAACGGCTGCCGCAGTCGACCCGCAGCCCACGACTGGGCGAGCTCGTCTATGGGGGTGCGTTGTGGCACGCCATGGACGACGACACATCCGCCGAACTCCTGCTGACGGACGCGCGCGCGCATCTGGACCTGCTGGGGGAGCAGCTCGCGCACGCGGCCCGGGCGTACCTCGGTCCGCAAGCGCCGGTGTCCGATGACGAGGCTGTTCGCACCGCCCTCGAGCGGGTGGCGAGTCAGGCGGTCGTCACGGACGCGACCCTCCTGCCGCTGATGGCCGGCGCTCTTGAGCGCACGACCGCGTTCGTGCGCGAGCGCGAACTGGTGACCGTGCCGGACGTCGAAGTACGCCTGATCGACATGCCGGAGATCCACCGCGGCGTGGCCGTGGCCTACTGCGATGCGCCGGGGCCGCTGGAGAGCGCCGCTGTGGCCACGTATGTGGCCGTCGCGCCGACACCGCCGGACTGGGACGAGGAGCGGATCGGGTCCTTCTACCGCGAGTACAACGGCGTGCAGCTGCACAACCTGACGGTGCACGAGGCGATGCCGGGCCACGTGCTCCAACTGGCCCACGCGCAGCGGCTGGCGTCGCCCACTCGGGTTCGCCGGTTCGGGCGCAGTGGCGTCTTCGTCGAGGGATGGGCGGTGTACTCGGAGGAGCTGCATGGTCGAGCGCGGCTACGCGCCCGATGACGATGACCGTTCAGGTCTGGCGCTGCGCCTGCAGCAGCTGAAGATGCAGACCCGCGTGGTGATCAATGCGATCCTCGACATCTCGGTCCACGCACACGACATGACCGAGTCCGAGGCTCTGGCCCTCATGATGGATCGCGGATTCCAGGAGGAGGGCGAGGCCGTCGGCAAGTGGCGTCGTGCGCTCCTCACGGCTGCCCAGCTGCCCACCTACTACGCGGGCTACCGAGCCGTGTCGGGCATCGTTGCCGACCTCAGGGTGCTGCATCCGGACTGGAGCGATGCCCAGGTGCATGATCTCGTCCTCGCGCACGGCTCGCCCGCGCCGCGGCATCTGCGGACCCTGCTCGGCATCTAGGCCCGCTTCGGCTACGACGCGGACCCTTGCTCCGGAATCGACCGAATCGACGGCAGACTGAGGGCACTGGGGCGGGTCAGGAGCACAGCATGACAACGCAATTCGGTTCACAGGTGATGTCGGCAGGCTCGGCAGTTCCCTTCGAGGAGGTCGAGGCGGTTGCGCGACGATGGGCGTCGGAACGGGGCGTCCCGACCTTCCGGAGCGAGACAGTTCTCCTCGCGGAGGACGCGGGTCACGATCGTGGCCAGCGTCGACTTCGACGACGAGGAGAGCTCATCGTGGCACTCTCGGAGGATCCGGCCCAGTCTCGTGGCTGGGCCACGATCGGCGAGATGAGCCCGTGCTCGCCTCGACGGTGAGCGTGAATGGATCGACGGTCACTGGCGGATGTCGATCGTCAACGCCGACTGAGAACTAGGCCGGTAGGATCTCCGCGGCCCCGAAGGACACGTCGAATCGGTCGCACCAGATCGAGATGCTGGTCAGGTCTTGAAGATCCACGTCGGCCGGGATCGGATAGTTCTGGTTGCCCTTGTTCCCCTTCAACGAGCCCAGGTCGGCATACGCCCCGTCGTCGAAGACCCGCCAGCCGTCCTCGCCGTCGATGACCGGCGCGTCACTGAGCCACACCTTCAGGTCCGGGCCGTCGCTGGTGTCCAGTCCCTCGATGCGCAGGACGCGCGTGCCGTCGGCCAGCTGCAGGACACGCACGGTGCCCTCGGTGGCGTGCTCGTGCGAGATGAACGATCCGGCCGCCAGGACGACGGGTTCGGCGGGAGGCGGCGTAGTCGTGGCCGTATCGGCGGTGGCCGTGTCTGCGGTCGGCGCAACGCTCGCGGGCGCCACCGCGGGCAGGGCCTCGTTCACCGTCGTGCTGGTGAACAGTCGCCACGGTTGGAAGGCCGCGAGACCGACGGTGACGGCCACCAGGCCGACGACGATGAGCGGGACGAGCACCTTGGGGTTACGTAGTCGCGTGAGCATGCATCCACTTTGGCAGCCCCGACGGGCCCGACCCCGCCGTTGAGATTACGAGGTGATGACGCTTGCCGGACGCCATGGATGTGGAGCAGACTCACGCGCTACGGGGCGACCGCAGGGAGCATCGATGATCGTCGCGATCGGAACGCGCAAGGGCCTCTGGCTGGCGGAGGGTGCCGGTGAGGACTGGACCCTGATCGGCCCGCACTTTCCCATGCAGGAGGTCACCGCGCTCGCGCGTCTGGACACCGGGGCGTCCCCCGCCTGCTGGCCGGGGTCATGAGTCCGCACTGGGGGGCGGGCATCGCCACGTCGGATGACCTCGGCGCAACGTGGAGCGAGCCGTCGGGCGATGCCATCCGCTTCGGGCCACAGGACGAGGCGTCACTGGAGCGGGTGTGGCAGATCCAGCAGGATCCCCATCGTCCGGGCGTCGTGTGGGCAGGCTGCGAGCCCACCTCGCTGTGGCGCAGTGATGATGGGGGCTCGTCGTTCTCACTCGTCCGCGGGCTCTGGGACCACCCTCACCGACCCCAGTGGGCGCCGGGGTTTGGCGGGGCTGCAGTGCACACCGTCGTACCACGGGATGAGCGCACCGTGGTCGTGGCCATGAGCACCGGCGGGGTGTACCGATCGGAGGACGACGGTGGATCCTGGCGGCCGACCAACGCGGGTATCTCGGCGAAGTTCTTCCCCGACCCCTACCCGGAGTTCGGTCAGTGCGTGCACAAGGTGGCGGCCGATGGTGGCGACGCCGCAGTGCTGTTCGCGCAGAACCACCACGGCGTCTACCGGTCCGATGACGACGGGCTGACCTGGACCTCCATCGCGGATGGGCTTCCGTCCGATTTCGGCTTCGTCATGCTGGCGCACCCGGCGCGCGGGGGAACCGCCTGGGTCGTGCCCCTCGTCGCGGATGCTGACCGGATCCCGCCGGACGGACGGCTGCGGGTCTGGCGCACGGTGGACGGCGGGGGCACCTGGACGCCGTCGGAGTCTGGATTGCCTGACGAGTGCTGGACCGTCGTGCTGCGCGATGCCGCCGATGCGGTCGCCGTCGATGGTGCCGGACCGGCAACCGTGGTGTTCGGAACCCGCGACGGCTGCGTCTACGTCAGCAGTGACGATGGTGTGACGTTCACGCAGTTGGCCGCCCACCTGCCAGACGTCCTGTGCGTGCGGGTCATCGACGTCACACGACCGCTCGACACCGCTTCCTGAGAGGAGATGGGGCGAGCTGCTCGCACACGTCGCTCGGTTCGACCTGGCCCTTGTTGTGCACCGACCAGTACGAGCCCATTCCCTGGAGACATGAGTCGGTCATGCCCCCGGCAGTGCTGCATGTCGCGTCGGCGACGGACAGGTCGTCCGGGTGGTACTTGACGGACCGACTGCCGACGCCTCGGGCACAGAGCTGGCGGCCGAGGGACGTGCCGGATGCACGGCACCAGCGCAGGGCGCCGGCGAAGTCGTCCGGATACATGGTCAGGTACACGGTCGGGGCGTAGAACCAGCAGTTGGGCGCATACGCGGGGCGGGTCATGCGGCACCGGGCCTGCGCCGCCGCTGGGTCACGGGAGATGTCGAGGGATGCCTCGCCCGCCACGTGCTGCGCTGAAAGGTCCGAGGAGAACAGCTGCATGAAGACGCCCTCGCCGCAGCGGGCGGAGAGCTCACGGGTGGGGGACCGGTCGCACAGGTCGAGGGACGCCCTGACATCCATCCCGGTCGCGAACATCAGCCCGTGACCCACGCCGTGGAAGCAGGACCCGGCGTTCGTGGGGGCGCAGACGCGCAGCAGGTCCCTTCCGGGGTTCGTCGAGGAGCCGAGGACGGTCTCGATCACGCCGTGGATGAAGCCACCCCCGCACACCTCCGTTCCGTACTTCAGGGCCTTGCGGGCCCGGCCGCCGGCCAGCTCCACGGCCTCATGGCCGAGCTCGTGAGCGATGGCGTGGCACACCCCGGCCAGTTCCGGGACGTCGTCGATCTGCCGCTCCAGGAGTGCGAGGGCGCGCCCGGACCCCCGCTCCGCCTGCACGGTCATCAGCTCCGTGCGCGTGGTGTCGAACAGGCTGCGGGCTTCCGGCGGCACCTCCTCGTGCTCATGACCGTCGGTGCCTTCGCTGCTCTCGTCGGCGGTGACGGGAGTGGTCGGCGCGCTGCCTTCCGGCGCGGCGACCGCAGTGGCCGACGCGACTGCCGTGGGCGGCCCAGGACTCGCCACGGGTGCCGACGTGCAGCCCGTGACGACCAACGCAGACACCGCCAGGAGGACCCCGAGGCCGCGTGCGCGCATGGGCGAACCCTAGGTGCCGCAAGCGATTGCATCCAGCCCGGGTGCAGCCCCTAGACTGACCATCATGGCTGCCATTGACGCGATCATCGCCCGTGAAATCCTCGACTCCCGTGGCAATCCCACGGTGGAGGTCGAAGTCATGCTCGACGACGACACGGTGGCACGCGCCGCCGTGCCCTCGGGTGCCTCGACGGGTGCCTTCGAGGCCGCCGAGCGCCGTGACGGCGGTGAGCGCTACGGCGGCAAGGGCGTCCTGGAGGCCGTCGCCGCCGCGGAGGACGAGATCGCCGCTGAAGTAGTGGGGCTCGAGGCGACCGAACAGCGCCTGCTCGATCAGCTGATGATCGATCTTGACGGGACTCCCAACAAGTCGCGGCTGGGCGCCAATGCGATCCTCGGCGTCTCCCTCGCGGTCGCGAAGGCTGCTGCGCTGTCTGCGGAGCTTCCGCTCTTCCGCTACGTCGGCGGCCCGAACGCCCATGTGCTTCCCGTCCCGATGATGAACATCCTCAACGGCGGCGCGCACGCGGACTCGAACGTCGACATCCAGGAGTTCATGATCGCGCCCATCGGCGCGACGACGTTCGCCGATGCAATGCGTCAGGGTGCCGAGGTCTACCACGCGCTCAAGAGCGTGCTGAAGAAGGAGGGCTACGCCACGGGACTGGGTGACGAGGGCGGCTTCGCTCCGTCGCTGCCGAGCAACCGGGCCGCGCTCGAGTTGATCGCCACGGCGATCGAGAGCACCGGGCTCAAGGTCGGCTCGGACATCGCCCTGGCCCTGGACGTGGCCGCGACGGAGTTCTTCGCGGATGGTTCCTACACCTTCGAGGATGCTCAGCGGTCGGCCGAGTGGATGACCGGGTACTACGAGAGCCTCGTGGCGGACTTCCCGATCGTGTCCATCGAGGATCCCCTGTCAGAGGACGACTGGAGCGGCTGGGTGCACCTCACCGACGCCCTGGGCGACAAGGTCCAGATCGTGGGCGACGACCTGTTCGTCACCAACCCCGAGCGGCTCCAGCGCGGCATCGATCAGGGGGCGGCCAACGCCCTCCTCGTCAAGGTCAACCAGATCGGCACTCTCACCGAGACCCTCGACGCGGTCTCCCTCGCCCACCGCAATGGCTACCGGTGCATGATGTCGCACCGCTCCGGCGAGACCGAGGACACGACCATCGCTGATCTCGCCGTTGCCACGGACTGCGGTCAGATCAAGACCGGCGCGCCGGCGCGCTCCGAGCGGGTGGCCAAGTACAACCAGCTCATGCGCATCGAGGAGGAGCTGGCCGAGGCCGGCCGCTACGCGGGCGCTTCGGCGTTCCCGCGTTTCGCTCGCTAGTCGCTTCGGGAATCCGTGACACGATCGACTCGTGACGGACCTCGATAGCGGCGCGCCCCAAACCGGGTCGTCGGTGCGCACCGGTCCCGCGCATCCCGTGCCGCCGCTCTCGAAGGGTCCCTCCTTCACCGGGCGTGCCCTCGTCCTTGCCGTCGTTGCAGCCACGCTCCTGCTGACCTTGGCCGTTCCCGTCCGCGGCTGGTTCGCACAGCGGGCCGAGATCGCCGGCCTTCGGGCCGACGTCGATGCAGCCCGTGAGCGGGTGGCGGCCCTGGAGGTGGAGACCCAGCGATGGGATGACCCGGCCTTCGTGGCCGCCGAGGCTCGTCGTCGCCTGCACTTCGTGCTGCCGGGGGAGGTCGGCTTCGTCACCCTGGGGTCCGCAGCGGCCGCCGATGCGGCGGACGGGGCCGCCGGATCGCAGATCCCCTGGTACTCGTCCCTGTGGAGCGCACTGCAGGAGGCCGATGCGGATGTCTCCAAAGCGGCCAAGTAGCGGGATCGACGCCGCCGACTCCGCGGCCATCGCTCGGCAGCTCGGCCGAGAGCCGCGCGGCGCCGTCCGCGTCGCCCATCGCTGTGCCTGCGGCCTTCCGGACGTGGTGACGACAGCACCACGACTCCCCGATGGCACCCCTTTCCCGACGCTGTACTACCTCACCTGCCCGCGGGCTGCCGGCGCCATCGGAACGCTCGAGAGCAGCGGCCTCATGCGTGACATGGAGGCCCGACTGGTCGACGATCCCGACCTCGCTCTGCGGTACCGGGCGGCGCACGAGGCGTACCTAGCCGAGCGGGCCGAGTTGGAGTCGGTCGAGGAGATCGACGGGGTCAGCGCCGGTGGCATGCCGTCCCGCGTCAAGTGCCTGCACGTGCTCGTTGCTCACGCTCTGGCAGCCGGACCCGGAGTGAACCCGCTGGGTGACGAGGCGCTTGCGATCCTCGGCCGGTGGTGGGAGCCCGGCTCGTGCGCGGACGACGGCGAGACGGAATGACCGGGCCGATCGCCGCGATCGACTGTGGCACCAACGCCATCCGGCTGCTGGTCGGCGACGTTCGATCGGACGGCACCCTTGACGAGCACGTGCGTCTCATGCGGATCGTGCGCCTCGGCGAGGGGATCGACCGCACGGGGATGATCGCGCCAAGGGCGCTCGAGCGAACCTTCGCCGCCATCGACGAGTATGCCGGGGTCATCGCCGAGGCCGGCGCCACGCACGTGCGTTTCGTGGCCACGTCCGCGAGCCGCGACGCGACGAACCGCGATGCCTTCATCGCTGGCGTGCGGGACCGGCTGGGCGTGCTGCCGGAGGTCATCTCCGGAGACGAGGAGGCAGCGCTGTCCTTCGAAGGGGCGGTGCGCGGACTGGCACCGGGCCTGGTGTCCGCCCCTGCTCTCGTGGTGGACATCGGGGGAGGCTCAACCGAGTTCGTCCTCGGCGCCACCTTGCCGGAGTACTCGGCCAGCGTCGACGTCGGCTGCGTCCGGATGACCGAGCGGCACCTTGCCGGTGACCCGCCGACCGCAGAGCAGGTGGCCGCGGCGTGGGCGGACATCGATGCCGCCGTTGCTCGGGCGGGGGAGCTGGTGCCCTTCGAACAGGCGGCCTGCCTGGTCGGACTGGCGGGGTCGGTCACGACTGTCGCCGCGATGGCGATGGACCTGCCCGAGTACGACGCCACCGTGCTGCACGGCTCCGTGATCGCCTTCGAGCAGGTCGTGGACGTGACCTCGCGACTGATCACGATGACGAGGGACGAACGCGCTCGACTGCCGTTCATGCACCCCGGGAGAGTCGACATCATTGCTGGGGGCGCCATGGTGCTGGCAGGCGGCAATGCGGGCCGCTGGGGCCCCGTCCGTCATCGTGTCCGAGACGGACATCCTCGATGGCATCGTTTACAGGATTTCCGGCGTTTCGGACTGATTTACGGTGCAACCTTTCATGTAACCGCTTGTGTCAGCAGCTTCGCGCTCCCTAGACTCGCTGCTCGGGAGGATCTCGTGGCCATCACCATCAAGGACGTTGCCGACGCCGCAGGCGTGTCGACGGCCACCGTCTCGCGTGCTTTGCGCGGGCTCCCGAACGTCGATGCCGCCACTCGCGAGCGGATCCAGCGGATCGCCGCTGAGCTCGACTACGTGATCTCCCCCAGCGCCTCCCGGCTGGCCAGTGGCCGCACCGGCAGCATCGCCGTCATCACCCCCTACATCGCGCGCTGGTTCTTCAGCACGGTCCTGTCCGGCGTCGAGTCGGTACTCCAGAACGCCGGGATGGACCTGCTCCTGATGAGCGTCAGCACCCCGGACGGGCAGCACCGACTCCCTCCGGCCCCGCGGTTGCGTCGGCGGGTTGACGGCGTGCTCGTCATCGCGCTTCCACCGCAGGACCCGCAGCTCCACGAGGTCCTCGGCCTGAGCATGCCGACGAGCCTCATCGGCCTGACGTTGCCGGGCGTCCCGAGCGTGACGATCGACGACGTCCTGGCCGGCCAGATCGCCACCCAGCACCTGATCAACCTCGGCCATGAGCGCATCGGAGTGATCAACGGGGCGCCGATCATCTCGCCTTACACCGCGGAGAACGATCGCTACCGCGGGTTCGAGAACGCGATGAAGGACGCGGGGCTGCCGGTGGATCCGATGCTCGAGGCATACGGCTACTTCACGATCCCCGGCGGCGAGCAGGCGATGACCGCGCTGCTGACCCAGAAGAACCCGCCGACCGCGGTCTTCGCGATGTCGGATGAGATGGCGTTCGGCGCCATGAAGGCCATGCGCAGCCACGGACTTCAGCCCGGCAAGGACATCTCCCTCGTCGGGATCGATGGCCATGACATGTCGGAGTTCCTGGACCTCACGACGGTCATGCAGCCCGTGCAGGACCTTGGGCGTATTGCCGCGGAGGCGCTGGTTCTGCAGCTGCGCTCGCCCGCCACCGAGGTTTCGGCGGATTCGATCAGGCTGCCGACGCAGCTGATCGTCCGCGGGTCGACCAGCCCGATGAAGCCCTGATTCCTGCGACCGCAACGCACGATGCCCCCTCGTTCTCGAGGGGGCATCGCGTCGTCTGGTGCGACGTTCGTCGCTATGAGAGTCGGGTTTGGTCGCCTTCGTTGTCGAAGACGTAGGTGCGGCTGGGGTTGACCTTGACGGTGGTGCCGATCTTGGGGGCGGTGATGCCTTGTCCGCGGGCGACGAGGTCGATGGGGCCGTCGGGTCCGGCGTAGGTGCCGTACACGTAGGTGTCGGCGCCGAGCTCCTCGACCAGGGTGACGGTCATGTCGGCTCCCTCGGTGGTGATCTCCAGGTCCTCGGGGCGCACGCCGAGGATGACCTTGCTGCCGGTGGCCTTGGCCAGCACGTCACGCTCGATGGGGATGAGGTGCCCGTTCATGTCGACGCCGCCCTCGACGATGACGGAGGTGATGATGTTCATGCTCGGGGAGCCGATGAACGTGCCGACGAACGCGTTCGCCGGGTCGTCATACAGCTCCCGCGGGGAGGCGCACTGCTGCAGGATGCCGTCCTTGAGGACCGCGACCCGGTCCCCCATCGTCATCGCCTCGACCTGGTCGTGCGTGACATACAGCGTCGTGGTGCCCAGCCGGCGCTGCAGCGCAGCGATCTGGGTGCGGGTCTGCACCCGCAGCTTCGCGTCCAGGTTCGACAGGGGCTCGTCCATGAGGAACACCTCGGGCTCGCGCACGATCGCCCGGCCCATCGCCACCCGCTGCCGCTGACCACCGGACAGCGCCTTCGGCTTGCGCTCCAGGTACTCGGTCAGGTCCAGCAGCGCCGCCGCGTCGGTCACCCGACGGTTGATCTCGTCCTTGGACACCTTCTGGATCTTCAACGCGAACGCCATGTTCTCCGCCACGCTCATATGCGGGTACAGGGCGTAGTTCTGGAACACCATCGCGATGTCCCGGTCCTTCGCCGGCACATGCGTCACGTCCCGCTCACCGATGAAGATCGTGCCACCGGAGATCGGCTCCAGACCCGCCAGCATCCGCAGGCTCGTGGACTTCCCACACCCCGACGGGCCCACCAGCACCAGGAACTCGCCCTCGGCGATATCCAGGTCCAGATGCGAGACCGCCGGCTTCGTGCCACCGGGATACACCAGCGACACATCGTCGTACTTCACTTGCTTCGTCATCATCAAATCCCTTCAACCGGCAGGAACGTGCCGGACGATCCGAAGTGGAAGGTGCGCCGGTCGGCGCGGATCACACGGTAGCGGATGGCTGGCGCCTGGTGGTGCGGTTGGACGAACGGGTATGCAACAGCGTTACATCACCGGCTGGCGGCCGCGTATATCAAATTGTGATGAATTGCAGGCCTTCGTGACGGCCTTTGGGGTTGCGACGGCCGCTCCGGGCGAGACATGATGACAGCGTTTACGTCAATTGGCTGTGCCAGTCGACGTTCAATCCGATGGGGACCGACCCCGTCGGCACCGTGATGGCAAGGAGAATCCATGACCGCATCCATGCGGCGCCGTGGGGCCACGCTCATCGTCGGTGGTGTTGCAGCGACCATGCTGCTCGCCGCCTGCGGAGGCAGCAGCTCCTCGAGCGAGAGCAGCAGTGAGGCTGCTCCGTCCACCCAAGAAAGCGCTATGGCCAGTGAAGGCGCTGTCGCGGCCGGCTGCGAGCCGTACGCCGCGTACATGGGCAACGAGGGCACCAGCGTGACCCTCTTCACCTCGGTTCTGCCGCCTGAGCAGCAGCGCTACGAGGATGCCTGGAAGCCGTTCGAGGACTGCACGGGCATTGACATCGTGTACGAAGGCAGCGATCAGTTCGAGGCCCAGCTGCCCACCCGCATCGCTGGTGGCAACGCTCCCGACCTCGCGTGGATCCCGCAGCCTGGTCTGCTGGCCAAGCTCGTCGAGCAGGGTGGCCCGGTCGCGGCTCCCCAGGCCGTCGCCGACAACGTCGACACGTACTTCAACCCTGCCTGGAAGGACTACGGCAGTGTCGACGGCACCTTCTACGGCGCACCCAACAGCTCGAACATGAAGTCGTTCGTGTGGTACTCGCCGTCGAAGTTCGCCGAGTGGGGCATCACCGTTCCGACCACGTGGGACGAGCTCTTTGCCGCTAGCGACGCGATCGCAGCGGCCGGTGTCAAGCCATGGTGTGGCGGCATCGAGTCCGGCGGCGCGACCGGTTGGCCGGCCACGGACTGGCTCGAGCAGGTCGTCCTGCGTCAGCAGGGTGGCGACGTCTACGACCAGTGGGTCGCCCACGAGGTCCTGTTCAACTCACCGCAGATCACCGAGGCGATGGACACCATCGCCGGCTGGATGAAGAACCCCGACTACGTCAATGGCGGGTTCGGCAATGTCCAGACGATCGCAACGACGGCGTTCCAGGATGCCGGCAAGCCGATCCTCGACGGCGAGTGCGCGATGCTCCAGCAGGCCTCGTTCTACGCGGCCCAGTGGGAGTCCTTCAAGCCGGGTGCGGTTGTGGCTGAGGACGGCGACGTGTACGCCTTCTTCCTGCCGCAGATCAAGGATGAGTTCCCCAACCCCGTCGTGGGTGGCGGAGAGTTCACCACCGCGTTCTCGGATCGTCCCGAGGTCCAGGCCGTGCAGACGTACCTGTCGTCGCCTGAGTACGCGACCGCACGCGCTGCCCAGCCGGGTGGCTGGGTGTCGGCGAACAACGGCGTGCCGTTGGACACCTACACCGACTCCATCGCCAAGCTGTCGGCGCAGTTCCTGACCGACCCGAACGGAATCTTCCGCTTCGACGCTTCCGACCTCATGCCCGCCGCCGTCGGCGCGGGTGCGGAGTGGACGCAGATGACGGCATGGTTCGGCGAGGACAAGCCCACCGAAGAGGTTCTGCAGGCCATCGATGATGCATGGCCGTCGTCCTGACCTGAAGGTTAAGGTCAGTTCGCGTGAATGACTGAGGGCCGGGGTCTAGAGGGTGTAGAAACACTCTTTAGACCCCGGCCTCGGCATGTCGGCAGTCGCCGACTGCCGGTTGCTGGAGACGGTACGGACATCGCATCACACGGACAGTCGTAGAAGGAGGGTCGGTGGAGGAGCTCACCGCCGGTTTGGTGAAAATCGGCACAGGTCTTGCGGCGGTGGCGATCTTCCTGGGGCTGCTGCTCATCATCTTCTTCATCGGAGCCAGGGCCAAGGGCAAGCTGCAGTTCCCGGCCGCGATGATCGTGTTCCTCGGCCCCGCCGTGATTCTGCTGGCCTACGGGCTCATTGCGCCGGCCTTCTTGACCACGGTCGGCAGCTTCCAGAACGCCAATGGCAATGACTTCGTGGGCTTTGACAACTACTCGTGGATCTTCACGACTGAGTCCAACCGCACGTTCCTGATCAACACGGCGATGTGGATCATCATCGCGCCACTCATGTCCACCGGCATCGGCCTCATGCTCGCTCTGCTCCTCGACCGCATGCGTCGGGAGTCGATCTCGAAGTCCCTGATCTTCATGCCGATGGCGATCTCGTTCGTCGGCGCGGGCATCATCTGGGGCCTGGTCTACGAATACCGCGATCCCTCGAGGCAGCAGGTCGGCCTGCTCAGCCAGCTCGCCGAGTGGGTCGGGTGGGCGGATCCACCGAACTGGCTGCTCTGGCAGCCATGGAACAACTTCTTCCTCATGGTCATCATGATCTGGATCCAGGTCGGCTTCGCCATGGTCGTCCTCTCCGCGGCCATCAAGGCCATCCCGGGGGACGTCGTGGAGGCCGCCGAGCTGGACGGCGCGACCGGCTGGAAGCTGTTCAGCAGGGTCACGATCCCGATGGTCCGGGGCACCCTGATCGTGGTGTTCACCACGATCATGATCGCGGTCCTGAAGATCTTCGACATCGTCCGCACCATGACCAACGGAAACTTCGGCACCCAGGTCGTCGCCAACGAGATGTACGCCCAGGCCTTCGTCCAGTTCGACGTCGGACGTGGCAGCGCGCTCGCCGTCGTCCTGTTCATCGCCGTGATCCCCTTGATCGCCTATAACGTCATTCAGCTGCGTAAGGAGCGGACGATCCGATGAGCGTCGAAGCGCACGAGATCATCCCCATGCCCCAGCCCGAGCCGCAGGGCCGGGAGGAGTCCATTCCCGAGGCAGCGCGACGCAAGCTGAGCAGCCCGTGGGCGTCGGGGCTTGTCATCCTCATCACGGTGCTGTGGACCATCCCGACCTTCGGGTTGCTGGTCACCTCACTGCGTCCGTCTGAGCAGGCGCAGAACTCGGGCTGGTGGACGATCTTCACCGACCCCACGATGACCCTGAGCAACTACAGCGAGGTCATCTCGGGCGGCTCGGTCATCCCGAACGGCATCGCGCCGTATTTCTTCAACTCCTTCGCGATCGCGATCCCGGCAGCGATCTTCCCCCTGGTCATCGCGTCCATGGCGGCGTATGCCATTGCGTGGATCCCGTTCAAGGGAGCGACGCTCGTCTTCTTCACCATCTTCGCGCTTCAGGTCATCCCGCTGCAGATGTCCCTGCTGCCGCTGCTGACGATGTTCAACAAGGGCTGGAGCCTGGGACCGATCACGGTCTTCCCAGAACTGAACAAGCCGGGGTCCGAGCAATCCATCTTCTTCGGCACCTTCATACCGCTGTGGGTCGCCCACACGATGTTCGCGCTGCCTCTCGCGATCTTCCTGCTGCACAACTTCATCAACCAGTTGCCGCGTGAACTCTTCGAGGCAGCCCGCGTGGATGGTGCCAGCCACTTCCTGATCTTCCGCAAGCTCGTCCTGCCGCTCACCGTTCCGGCGATCGCCTCCTTCGCGATCTTCCAGTTCCTGTGGGTGTGGAACGACCTGCTGGTCGCATTGACGTTCGCGGGAGGTACGCCAGACGTAGCACCGATTACGGCGTATCTAGCGAATATCAAGGGCTCCTATGGGGCCCAACTCCACTTGATCACGGCGGGAGCCTTCGTCGCGATCATCGTGCCCTTGATCGTGTTCTTCTCGCTGCAACGGTTCTTCGTGCGAGGTCTCCTGGCAGGTTCGGTCAAGGGTTAGCCCTGCATGGATCTCACCTTCCCGCCCGGCTTCGAGCTGGGCGTGGCTACCTCGGCGTGGCAGATCGAGGGCGACGTCGCCGGCCGCGGGCGCTGCAACTGGGACGACTTCGCCGAGATCCCTGGTGCCATCGTCGGCGGGGTCACGGGCGAGCCGGCCTGCGACCACGTTCATCGGCTGGAGGAGGATCTGGACCGCCTTTCATGGCTGGGCGTCGATGCCTACCGGTTCTCGATCAGTTGGGCACGAGTCATGCCCGACGGCACCGGGGCGCTGTCTGACGTTGGGCTGGGCTTCTACGACCGACTGATCGACGGCTTGCTCGCGCGGGGGATCAGGCCCGTCGCGACCCTCTTCCACTGGGATCTGCCCAGCCCTCTCGAGGCGGCCGGCGGCTGGCCGAACCGGGACACGGCGTTCCGGTTCGCCGACTACGCGCAGGCGATGGGCGAGCGCTACGCGGACCGGGTCGATCGCTGGGCCACCCTGAATGAGCCCTGGTGCTCCGCCTTCCTGGGCTACTGCGACGGCTACTTCGCCCCCGGCCGCAAGGAGCCCGGAGCGTCCCTGGCCGCGGCCTATCACCTGA
Source organism: uncultured bacterium (assembly GCA_963700745.1). Classification (GTDB taxonomy): domain Bacteria; phylum Actinomycetota; class Actinomycetes; order S36-B12; family S36-B12; genus UBA10649. The sequence goes on from CAVOYT010000001.1 coordinate 423,548, forward strand.
TCCTCGGGCACGGGCTCGCGGTGCAGCGACTGCGTGCGGCGAAGGCGCGCAACCTGGGGATCGTCCTCAACCTCATCCCCGTGATCAGCGAGTCGCCCTCGATGGATGCGGCGGCGCGGCACGTCGACGGCACCCAGAACCGCCTCTTCCTCGACCTCTTGGCCGGGAAGGGGATCCCGGCCGACCTGTTGGAATCCTGCTCGAGCGTCACGGACTGGGCGTTCGTGCGCGAGGAGGACAACCCGATCCTGTCCGAGCCGATCGACTGGCTGGGAGAGAACTACTACTCGGTGATGCGCGTCGCGGAGCCGGGTACGGTCACCACCGAGGCGGTTGGGCAGGACACTGCCGCGATCCCCGCGTGCCCGCCGTTGCGCTTCGACCCGCACCCGCCCTTCACGGACATGGGCTGGGAGATCCTGCCCGAGGGCCTCGAACTGGCGTTGCGGAAGGCGACCGATCACCTGCCCGGCGTGCCGCTGTGGATCTGCGAGAACGGCGCGGCCGTGGCAGAGGTGATCGACACCGAGGGCGTGCATGACCCGGCGCGCATCGAGTACCTCGACGATCACCTGCGTGCTCTCACCCGGGCCTGCGACAGGGGGTTCGACGTCCGCGGCTACTACGCCTGGAGCCTCATGGACAACCTCGAGTGGGCGTCAGGGTGGACGATGAAGTTCGGGCTCGTCCACGTCGATCCAGGGACCGGAGAACGGACTCCGAAGGACAGTGCGTACTGGTATCGAGGGGTCCTGGCCGGGCGCGGCGAGAGCTAGCCTGACCAACGTGAGGCCGGCCGGATGAGCGTCGAGGCACACGAGATCGTGCTGGTCCCCGAGCCGGAGCCCGCACTTCAGGCCGCGCATCGCCGGCTGAGCAGTCCCGTCGCGACCGCAATCGTCGTGGCCATCACGGTGCTCTGGACGGTTCCCACGGTCGGGCTCTTCATCACGTCGATCCGCCCGGTGTGGCTGAGCAAGGGGTCTGGCTGGTGGACCATCGTGACCGATCGCACCGTCACGTTCGACAACTACGCGCAGGTGCTCTCCGGCGGCGAGTCGTTCCCCGAGGGGATTGCGCCGTTCATGTTCAACACGGTCGCGATCGTCATTCCCGCGGCGATCGTCCCGATCCTCCTCGCCTGCATGGCGGCCTACGCGCTGGCGTGGATCCCGTTTCGAGGCGCGAGCGCGCTCTTCGTCGCCCTCGTGGCCCTGCAGGTGCTGCCGATCCAGATGGCCCTGCTGCCCCTCTTGACGATGTTCAGCAACGGCTGGAGCCTTGGTCCCATCCCGCTGTTCCCCAATCTCGACAACCCGGAGACGGGGCGGTCGCTGATGATGGGGACGTTCGTGCCGCTCTGGCTGGTGCACTCGGCCGTCGCCCTGCCCCTCGCCATCTTCCTGATGCACAACTTCATCGCCCGGCTGCCGCGGGAGATCATGGATGCAGCGCGGATCGACGGGGCCAGTCACTATGTGATCTTCCGGCGGATGGTCCTGCCGTTGGCTGTGCCGGCCATCGCGGCCTTTGCCATCTTCCAGTTCCTGTGGGTGTGGAACGACTACATCGTGGCCCTGACCTTCGCCGGCGGCACCTCCGACGTCGCCCCGGTCACCCCGTACCTGGCCAGGCTGGCCGGCAGCTTCGGGCTCAACGACCATCTGCTCACCGCGGGTGCCTTCGTCGCGATCATCGTTCCTGTCGCCGTGTTCTTCCTCCTCCAGAGGCACTTCGCTCGCGGCCTCGTGGCGGGCGCGGTCGACGGCTGACAGATCAACGCTCCGCGGACGCCGCCAATGGGCTGTGCGCGCATGGGTCCTGCGCCAGACTGTCCCCATGCGAAATACGACCATCAGCATTGACGGCGCTGACGTCCCCGGAGTCATCTCCATCCCCTCGTCCGGCTCTGGCCCCGGAGTGATCGTGGTCCAGGAGTGGTGGGGACTGGTGCCGCACGTCGTCGATGTGACTCAGCGGCTGGCCGCCGAGGGATTCGTCGCACTGGCGGTGGATCACTACCGCGGGGCGGAGACGACCGAGCCGGACGAGGCCCAGAAGCTGATGCTGGGCCTTGACATCGCGCAGGTCGCCCACGACTTCGCAGCGGCGGCGGATGACCTGCTGGCTCGGCCCGAGGTCGAGGGGGATGCCGTCAGCGTGATCGGCTTCTGCATGGGCGGGGGCCTCGCCCTGCTCGCGCCGACGGTGTCGGACGTGATCCGCTGCGCGACGGCCTTCTACCCGGCGATGCCATGGCCGCAGTACTCGCCCGACTGGAGTCGCTACGCCGGCAAGTCGGCGATGGTGCACAAGGCGGAGTCCGATGAGCCCGGCAACGGGCCGGCGATCGCCGAGTACGCGTCGGCTATCCAGGCCAGCGGCGGCACTGCAGAGCTCTTCGAGTACCCCGGCAGCGTGCACGCGTTCTTCAACGACGCTCGGCCAGAGGTCTACCAGGACGACCACGCTCGGCTGGCCTGGCGCCGGACCATCGACTTCATCCGTGCCTGCGCCGACTGACCTCGCTGCCCTCGACGCCGCCATCTGCGAGTGTCGCCGATGCCCTCGACTGGTCGAGTGGCGCGAGCAGGTCGCGGTCACGAAGCGGGCGGCCTTCGCTGACGAGGAGTACTGGGGACGTCCGGTCCCCGGTTTCGGCTCGCTAGAGCCATTGATCTGGATTGTCGGCCTGGCTCCGGGCGCCCACGGCGCCGAACCGCACGGGCCGCATGTTCACCGGGGACCGCAGCGGCGACTGGCTGTACGGCGCACTGCACCGCGTGGGGCTGGCCGCCATCGGGACGTCGACCAGCCGCGACGATGGACAGCGGCTCGACCACGTGCGGATCACCGCCGCCGTTCACTGCGCCCCGCCGGACAACAAGCCGACGACGCAGGAGCGCCATGAGTGCGCCACGTGGCTCGTGGAGGAGCTGAACCTCGTCGAGCCGACGGTGCGGGTGGTCCTGGCGCTGGGCGGCATCGCCTGGACCGCCACCCTTGCCGCCCTGCGTGAGTCCGGGTGGGAGGCGCGAGCGAGTGCCCTTCGGGCACGGGGCGAGCGCCTCGGCCCGTTCGCCTTCGGGTCGCCAGGTGACCCTGCTGGCCTCGTACCACCCCAGCCAGCAGAACACCTTCACCGGCCGGCTCACCGAGGACATGCTGGACGACGTGCTGGGGCGGGCCAAGGCGGCGGCCGGCTTGCCCTAGCCCGATGCGTCGTCACTCGTGGCGACCTCCAGGCCCTCCGAACCCGCCACGAGTGACGACGCATCGGTGGGGGCGGGTCGTATCGTGGGGCCACGCCCCTGTAGTCCAACTGGCAGAGACACCCGGCTTAAACCCGGCACAGTGAGGGTTCGATCCCCTCTGGGGGCACTTTCCCGGTCATGAGGGGGTCCTGATTGGCGAAATGGGCTGCGTCAGTTAACGTGGATCCATGCAGTCAAACAACCCAGTCCTGACTCGGTACGAGAAGACCGATAAGTCCGGTTTCGCCTATGACGAGGGCGTCTCGGCGTACACCCAGGCCGCCACCGGCGGCGCCGGTGCGGCCGACACGAACGCCGCCTTCCAGCAGATCACCGCGGGCAGCGGTGCCCGGCTGACGATCAACGACGTCATCATCAAGACGTTCGCCGTGTTCGCCATCACCGTGGTCTTCGCGGTTGCCGGCTGGAACCTCATCGAAACGATGCCGTGGCTGCTCTTCGTCGGCCTGATCGGTGGCCTCGCCCTCGGCTTCGTCAACGCGCTCAAGAAGGTCCCGTCGCCGCCGCTGATCCTGCTGTACGCCGTATTCCAGGGCGTCATGCTCGGCGGCATCAGCAACTGGTACGCCGCTTACGCCGCGGGCAACGGTTGGAACGACATCGTCCTTCAGGCCGTCGTCGCCACGATGGTCACCTTCGGCGTCACCTTGACCCTGTACGTCACCGGCGTCGTGAAGGTCACCAAGAAGTTCGTCGGCATCCTCATCGTCGCCGCCGTCTCGTACCTGGTGCTCGGTCTCGGGTCGCTCATCTGGGCGATGTTCGGCGGAGGCGATGGCTGGGGGATCTACGGCACCGGCTTCGGGCCGATCGTCGCCGTCCTCGGCGTCCTGATCGCGGCCTTCTTCCTGTTCCTCGACTTCGAGGCGATCAGTCAGGGCATCAAGCTCGGCGCTCCGGAGCGCGAGTCTTGGCGCATGGCGTTCGGCCTGCTGGTCACGCTGATCTGGCTGTACCTGGAGTTCCTGCGCCTGTTCGCGATCCTTTCGCGCAACTAGGGCAGCGCACGCCTCAATTCGACGAGGGCGTTCAGCACCGGATCCAGGTCCGGCTCGCTGGACGCCCTCGCTGCTTCCACGTAGTCGCGGCCGAGAACGCCGATCATCGCCCCCAGCCCCTGGGGAGCCAGTCGGGGGAGAGCGGCATCCGGTGGGATCGAGTCGGAGAGCAGCCGGGTCTGGGCCACCAGGAACTGCGCGGTGTCGTGTACGGCGTCCGCCGAGGCGGCGACCCTGGTCAGCGGCATGGAGTTCAGGCGATCGACGATCCGCCCCAGTTCTCGTTCCACCTCGTGCAGATCGGCCACGGAGCCGCTCAGCGCTTCCGGCTCAGGAAGCCGCGGACGGTCTCCCGCGCGTTGTCGCGGATCTCCGGACCGTGGGTGAAGGCGGCCACCTCGTACTCGACCTCCCCGAGCACGTGGGCGGACTGGTGGTTCTGGCGTGCGGACGTGCAGACCGCCGCGATCGGCCAGCTCATGCGGGCAGCCATGTTGAAGATCGCGTCCCCGTGATCAGGACGCCGGAGCTCTCGTGCAGGAGTGAGACATGGCCGGGGGTATGTCCTGGCGTGTGCAGGACGCGAATGCCGCCCGCGACGTCCAGGACCTGTCCGTCGACCAGCTCCGTGACGACAGGCACCGTGTCGAAACTGGCCATTGGACCCCGACTGAGCATCCGGCCGACTGTGGTGGGGGCACCGGGCGCGTTGTGACCAGCCCGGATGAAGGGCACGTCGTCGATGTGCACGTCGACACCCGAGGCGGACGACGCCGACAGGACCTCTCTTGCTCCGCCCGCGTGGTCGCCGTGAGCGTGGGTGAGGATGATCCTCGTGACGTCGGACGGACGCTTGCCGATGCCGGCGAGTGCGTCGACGATCCGGCGCGGCGCCCGCTTGAGCCCGCAGTCCACCAAGGTCACCTGGCCGTCGTCGTCCAGGAAGGCGAACGAGTTGATGAAATCGCCCAAGCGTCGGGATCCGGTACACCGCTGGCGCGAGCATGACGACCGGTGCTGCCATACCGGCAGCCTACGGCGATAGTGTCGCGGGATGCAGGTACACGACTCCGTCCTCGATCTGATCGGCAACACCCCGCTGGTGCGGCTGCGCAACGTCACCAGGGGATCGTTCCCGAGCCCGGGCCATGGTCCTGGCGAAGGTCGAGTACGTGAACCCCGGAGGTTCGGTCAAGGACCGGATCGCGGTGCGCATGGTCGATGCGGCCGAGCGCGAGGGACTGCTGAAGGCAGGCGGCACGATTGTCGAGCCCACCAGCGGCAACACCGGCATCGGGCTCGCGCTTGTCGCCCAGCAGCGCGGCTACCACTGCGTGTTCGTCTGCCCGGACAAGGTGAGCGAGGACAAGCGCAACGTCCTCAAGGCCTATGGCGCCGAGGTGGTCGTGTGCCCGACCGCCGTGGACCCCGAGGACCCACGCTCGTACTACAGCGTCAGCGACCGGCTGGCCCGCGAACTCCAGGTGCGTGGAAGCCGGACCAGTACGCCAACCCCAACAACCCGCTGTCGCACTACGAGACCACCGGCCCCGAGCTGTGGGAGCAGACCGACGGCCGGATCACCACTTCATCGCAGGTGCCGGTACCGGGGGACGATCTCAGGGGCCGGCAAGTACCTCAAGGAGGTCAGCGGGGGAGCGGTGCGGATCATCGCGGCCGATCCCGAGGGTTCGGTGTACTCCGGCGGAAACGGACGGCCGTATCTCGTCGAGGGCGTCGGCGAGGACTTCTGGCCCTCGACCTACGACGCCACCATCGCCGACGAGGTCATCGCGGTGACCGACAAGGACTCCTTCGAGATGACCCGCAGGCTGGCCGGGAAGAGGGCCTGCTGGTCGGTGGGTCGTGCCGGTATCGGCCGTCGTCGCGGCCCTTGAGGTGGCGGCGAAGGCCGGGCCGGACGACGTCGTCGTCGTCCTGCTGCCGGACGGTGGCCGCGGCTACCTGTCCAAGGTCTTCAACGACGAGTGGCTGAGCAGGTACGGGTTCCTGCAGTCGGACAGCGACGCGACCATCGGGGATGTGCTGCGCGGCAAGTCAGGGAGCTGCCGTACTTCGTCCACACCCATCCGACCGAGACGGTGCGCGACGCCATCGACATCCTGCGCGAGTACGGGGTCTCGCAGATGCCGGTCGTGCGGGCCGAGCCGCCGGTCATGGCGGCTGAGGTCGTCGGCTCGGTCATGGAGCGCGTCCTGCTCGACGACCTGTTCAACGGTCGCGCGCGGCTCGCGGACACCGTCGACGCGCACATGTCGGACCCGCTGCCGATGGTCGGCGCCGGCGAACCGGTGCAGTCCGCCGTCGATGCGCTGCAGTCGTCGGACGCGGTCATCGTCGTCGACGACGGCAAGCCCACCGGCGTCATCACCCGCCAGGACCTGCTGGGCTACCTCTCCCGCTGATCGCACCGCCGTCACCGCCCGCCTCCCCCGCTCAACGGAGACGGAACGGATCTGGCCTACGACGCCGGGGGGCTCGGTGGCGCCGGCAGCAGTGGCGAGCAGGTGTCCAGCGCAGCCTGGACGTCAGGATCCTGGCGGTCCAAGTCCCGCATCCCGACCGCTTCCTCGGGGTGGGCGTTTCCGGTGGCGAGGAGGGTGCTCGCCGGGGGCCGGCTATCATGCCCGGCGGCGATGCCGAGGCCTGGCCTCTGGTGCAGCCGTTGTTTCAGTCCATCGCCGCTCAGGTCGACGGTGTCCCCTGTTGCCAGTGGGTCGGCGACGGGGGGGCCGGTCACTACGTCAAGATGGTGCACAACGGAATCGAGTACGGTGACATGCAGCTGATCGCCGAGGCCTATTTCTTGATGCGCCAAGGGCTGGCCATGACAGTGGACGAGATCCAGCGGGTGTTCGCCCGCTGGAACCAGGGAGTGTTGGATTCCTACCTGATCGAGATCACGGCAGACATCCTGGCCCGCAAGGACGCGGACGGCGAGCCTCTCATCGACAAAATTCTGGACGCCGCCGGCCAGAAGGGCACCGGCAAGTGGACCGGCATCAACGCCCTGGAGCTGGGCGTGCCCTTGACCCTGATCGGCGAGGCGGTATTCGCGCGCTGCCTGTCCGCAATGAAGCAAGAGCGCGGTCGGGCCTCGGAGCTGCTGCCCGCTCCGGGAGTGGTGTTCGAGGGCGAACGGGAGGTGTACGTGGAGGCCATTCGCGATGCCCTGTACGCCTCCAAGATCGTCTCCTACGCCCAGGGCTACATGCTGATGCGCGAGGCCTCCCGGGAGTTTGGATGGGCCCTGGACTACGGCGGAATCGCCCTGATCTGGCGCGGCGGATGTATCATTCGCTCGCGCTTCCTGGACAATATCCACCAGGCCTATATCGCCGATCCGGCCCTCGAGAACCTGCTGTTGGACCCCTTCTTCCGTGGCGAAGTGGGCGCGGCCCTGCCCGGCTGGCGCAAGGTGGTGGTCCTGGCGGTGGAGCTTGGCGTCGCGGTGCCGGCGTTCGCGTCCGCATTGAGCTTTTTCGACGGTTACCGTTGCGGTCATCTGCCGGCCAACCTGCTGCAGGCCCAGCGCGACTACTTCGGCGCCCATACCTACGAGCGGGTGGACAGGCCCCGCGGCGAGCGCTTCCACACCGACTGGACCGATGGCGGTGCCGGGGCCGCCTCCTCGGCCTACGAGGCCTGAGGCTAGGTCGGGGGCGAACCAGGGGATCAGTCCAGGGCAAAGTTGATCGGCACCCGCAGCGGCCAGCGCCGGCGCTGCAGGGCCTCGGGTATGGGCTGGTAGCGGGCGAGCTTCTCCAGCGCCTCGGCCGCCGCCTTGTCCAGCAGCTTCGAGCCGGAGCTACGGCGGACCGACACGTCGGTTATGCGGCCGTCCGCCTGCACCACGAAGGCCACCAACGCCTGGCCTTCGTCGCCGCGGCGTCGCGCCCTCTTTGGGTAGAATTTATGCTGCTCGATGGCTCGGCGCAGTCCTTCCAGGTACTGTCGCTCCAGGGCGGCGACTGAGGCCTTGTCCGGACTCGACGGTTGACCCCGGGCGCCGCCTTGTCCCCGGCGCTGTCCGCCTGCCGGGCTGGTCGCGTCGGATCGGGTGGCGGCGGGCGCTTGCGCGGTCGTCGCCGGTTTGGGCTTCGGTGCTGGCTTCGGTTCGGGAGTGGGCTTCGGCTTGGGTTTGGGTTTGGGTTTGGGCTTCGGCTTCGGCTTCGGTTTGGGTTTGGGCTTGGGTTCCGGCTCGGACTCGGGCTTCGGTTCCGCCGAAGGCTCGGGCGCAGGCTCGGATTGCTCTACGGGTTCTGGTTCAGGCTCCTGCGCCGCTTCGGGTTGCGGTTCCGGCTCGCGCTCGGCAACTGGCACCGGTGGAGCTGGTTCCCAGGGCTGTTCCGCCGCAACAACCTCCGCGGTCTCCTGGGGGGCGGCGCTTTGGAACATGGCCAGACTGACCGGGACCGGTCGCCCCTCGCCCTCCCCGGACGCCTCGCCGGTTGTGCGTAGCCCCGCGAGAACCGCTAGCAGCAACCCCAGGTGCAGCAGCACCGAGACCGTAAAGCCGAGGAAATGTCTGTGCCGGCGCGCCAGGTGGCTGCTCATCGGGCCTCTTGGGTGACGATGCTCAGGCGCTCTAACCGCTCGAGCTTGAGCAGATCCACCACCGCCACGAAGCGCCCGAAGGGTACCCGGGAATCGACCCGCAGCACCACCGGGGTGCCCTTGGCCAGCGCCGCCAGTCGGGCGCGTAGCCCCTCGAGGTCCACCGGCTGTTCGCGGAAATAGATCTGCTCCCCCTGATCGATGGCCAGCTCTACCCGTTCTTGTTCCTTTAGCTGCTCCTGGCTGCTGGCCTGGGGCAGCTTGATCTCCAGCTTGCCCTGGGCGATGAAGGTGGCCGTGGTTAGGACTATCGCCAGCAGCACCAGCATGATGTCGATGAACGGGATGACGTTGATGGTATTGAAGGGCTTCATGCCTGGCGCTCTTTGTTCCAGCGGGCGGCGAGCACGTCCACCTTGCGCAGCAGGCCGTTGTAGATGAGGATCGCCGGGATTGCCACCAGCAGCCCCAGGGCGGTCGCCTTGAGGGCCAGGGCCAGGCCCAGCATGACGGCGTTGGTGTCTATGCCGCCCCCCTGGCCGATGTCGTAGAAGGTGAGCAGTATTCCCAGTACCGTTCCCAGCAGGCCCACGTAGGGGGCATTGCTGCCGATGGAGGAGATCAGGGTCAGGTTGCGGGTGAGCTCGATGTTGAGCTCGTCTGGGTGGGTGAAGCGACCGAGGTCCACCCGGCGGTAGAACAGGTAGCGCTCGATGCCGAACCAGACCATGAGGAAGCTCATGGAGCCCAGGATCCCGAACACGCCCAAGTCCAGATATTGCCTGAGAAGTTCCACGTTCTGCTGCCCTCCGCCCGGGCCGGGAAAGCGCCCGCGGTCGCCGGGATCGAAAACGAAAAACCCCCATTATACAGGGAATTGATCCGGCAGCCGGCTATTTCGCAGCGCGTCGGCCGGGTGCCGGGCCGTGGAGCGGCTCAACGGGCCCGCCGCTCCAGGTACAGGCCCAGGGTCTTTCTTGTACATTTCGATGACGCAGGCCTGGCCGTTGCCGTCGATGACGTGGTCGAAGCGGGGCGAGGAGTTCAGCTCGAGCAGGTACAGCTGGCCGTCGGTGCTGCGGACGATGTCGAAACCGACGAATCCTATGGGCAGGGTCGCATAGACAGGGCGCACGAACTCCATCTAGCTCCTGCTCCAGGGCCGGGTCCGGCACCAGGCTGGCCCTTTGCTGCGCTACCTCCCAATATCTCGCATTGAACAGGCTGTCCGCTGCCTCTGCGGTAGGTGAGCACCGGTTTGGCGAAGGCGCAGACCAGGCGGAATTCCTCGCGGGTCGGGAACGAGCTCCTGGGCCAGGGCGAGATAGTCGTAGTGCTTGGATCGCTGATCGAAGATCGCCTCGCAGGGCGGCTCGCGCCCTCGAGCGGTCTTGGCACAGATGCACGTTGATGCCGAGATAGCCGCGATTGCGCTTGATCACCAGCGGATAGGCGGAATTCGCGTTCGATGCGTTCGAGTATCGCGTCCAGGGAGTCCAGCTCCAGGTAGTCGCGATACTTCTCCTCCAGCTCGACGTCCAGAAAGGACAGGGTGCGGGGCATGCGTACCGACCCGTTGAGCAGTTGATAGCTGTGCATCTTGTCGCGGCAGATGCCGTGCATCACCTCGGAGTTGAAGGGCGTCTTGCTGAGCTGGAAGTATTCCCAGTGGTCGCCGATGTCGACCCGCAAGAAGTTGCCTTCCCGGTCGAGGGGTTCATATGCCAGGCCGAGTGCGCGGCAGGCTTTGACCAGGCATGCGATGTGTTTTTCCATCTGGCTATGGTGGCGGGGCGGCCCAACGGGTGGTCGCGCAGGCATACTGGAAGCGAGACCCCAATTCAACGAACAACGCGCGTCAATCCGCGCCTGGCAGTCGGTGCGCAAGGCGGCCATGAAAAATTCACGGGACCGGCCCAGTTCGGTCGTCTATACTCTGTCTCAACCCCGCGCCGAAAGGTGCGCGGGCGAGGGATTGGCGCCGGGGCAGGCCTGGACTCGGGCAAACCGGATGCCGTGGAACGATCATAGGCGACGTAAGGAGGAGGATAAGGAGCATGGCCACTGCGCGAGATCTTTTTCAGGATCCTGCTGGTAGGACTCGTGGGCGCAGCCCTGCCGGGGCAACGGTGGGCGGACCTGGCGGCAGACCCCGCTGCTGTGTGGGAGCGATCGCCGGGCTTTTATCAGGACGAATGGGCGTTGGTACGCGATCGTCCACGTAAAGCCGTCGGTGACCCGGGTGCGACTGGCGGGGGAGTTCACCGACGGGACGGAGCAGGCGGTCGAACTGCGCAAGACCCCGGACGGCAGTTTCTGGTGGTTCGAAGGAAGCGACGCTGATTTCGTACGGCCTCCCCGGGCGGGGGACGGATATCGGTTCGTCCTCAACGAGGGCGAGGGTCCGGATCAACTGCGTCAGGACCCGGCGGCTCGGCGGGTGGAGAGCTCGAGTCTGGAGGCAAGTCCCTGGTCACCTTGAGCGACGGCTACGCCTGGGGCGACGCGGGCTGGAAACCGCCCGAGTGGTACGAGCATATCGTCTACCAGGTCCACCCGCTGCGCTTCACCGACCGCAACCCGGGGCTGAGCCCGCTGCAGCAGATCACCGAGGAGCTGGACAACGACGGCAGCAACGACTACATCAACCGACTGGGGGTGACCGCGGTGCAGCTCTTGCCGGTCAACGAGTTCCCGCTGGATCACAGCTGGGGCTACAACCCCTCCTTCTTCTATGCGGTGGAGTCCTCCTACGGCACCCCGGACCAGCTCAAGGAGCTGGTGGACACGGCTCACCGCAACGGGATCGCGGTGATCCTGGACCTGGTCTACAACCACGGGGGCAGCGGCGACAACATCCTGTGGCAGATCGCTCAGAACGACCTGCACAGCGGCACCTACTACGACGGCGACACCGTGTGGGGTCCGATGGTGAACTTCGACGACCCGGTGGCCCGGCACTTCTTCGTGCAGAACCTGCTGTACCTGGCCCGGGAGTACCATATCGACGGTTTTCGCTTCGACTTCACCCGACCGATTCACAACCAAACCGACGGCAACATCCGCGAGGGCGGCAGCGGCGGCGGCTGGGAGTTTCTGCGCGAGCTGCGTGCCCAGGTGAAGTCGGTTCATCCCGGCATCATCCTGATCGCCGAAGAGCTCCCCAACACCTGGTGGCTGACCAAGGAGCAGGTGGACAGCGACTGGCGCGGGGACTGGCACGGCCCCTTCGATGCCCAGTGGGCCGACCCCTTCCACGACAACTTCAAGGCCGTGCTTACCGGCGGGCACCTGGATCACCTGTACCCGGCCTTTACCTACCACGGCGACAGCTGGCAGGACGCGGTGATCTACAGCGAGTCCCACGACGAGGTGGGCAACACCGACGAGCGTATCGCCCGGCGGGCGCGCGACGGCAAGGGCTGGGAGATGAGCCAACTGGCAGCGGCGGGAACCCTGCTGGGGCGCGGGCTGCCGATGGTGTTCATGGGCCAGGAGGCGGGCGAGAGCATGCAGTTCGGCCAGGACGACGGCAAGCTGGCGGTCTACAACCCGGGCACCGGCAATACCTGGTGGGACGACCGCCTGCCGCTGGATCAGTACGAGAGCGACCCTGGGCGCACCAAGGTGGAGGCCTGGTACCGGCGCATGATCGAGATCCGCAAGGCCGATCCCCAGGCCTTCGCCTGGCCAGACATCGTCATTACTCATGTGCACGACGGCAATGGCGTGGCCGCGTTCACCCGGGACGGCGGGAAGTATCTGGTGGTGCTCAACTTCCGCGGCCGGGACTGGCCTTCCTACCGGGTCGGGGTGTCGGGGCGCTACCGGGAGCTGGCCAATACCAGCTGGTCGGAGTTCAACCTCGGCGGCTATACGGAACGTACACGCGGCGGCGATCAGGCCCACTGGATCGACGATCTGCCGATTCCCGCCTACGGCGCGGTGGTGCTCGAGCGCGAGGACTGAGCGGGGGGCCATCACCCGCATCCATGCTTTCAGGAGGAAGATCACCCATGAACCGATTCGCCGTCCGCGCCGCCCTGCCGGCCACACTGTTGTTTCTACTCTCGCCCTGCACTGCCGCCTGGGCCGCCGCCCCCGAGCCGGTGCTGCGCACCGCCTTCGTGCACCTGTTCGAATGGAAGTGGCCTGACATAGCTCGACGGCCGCAGTCGGTGGCCGAGGTCTTGGAGGCCTTGCTGGAGTCGCCGGCGGTGCCGGCCGCATCCCCCCCGCGCGCGCATAGGGCAGTCGGTCCCGAGACGGTGTCAACCGCATCAGCACCGTCACCTGGTTCCGTGGTTGCTTCCGGTTCCAGTTCCCGCCGTCGGGGTGTGGTCGTGGCCGCGGTGGTGGCGCTGCTGTTGCTCGGTGGGCTGGGCTATCTCTGGGTCCAGAATCAGGCGAGTCAGTCACCGGTGGCGCAACCCTCCGGCATACCCGGCACACCGACGGTCGCGCAGCGTGACGTGCTGCCCGATACCGCACCCGCACAGCCGGTGGCGGCCAAGGTGCCGGAACCCGCCGAGCCTGCTGTTCCGCCGCCACCGCTGGTGGGGCACGTCCAGGTGAATGTGAACGTGACCGATGCGGTGATTCAGCTTGACGGTACGGAGATCGGGCAGGCGAGCCCCGGTCAAGCACTGAACCTGCGTGACCTGCCGCTGGGTGTCCAGCGGCTGACGGTCAGTGCACCGGGCTATCAGCCGCAGGAGCAGGCGATCGAGATCAAGGCCAATGCCTGGACCCAGGTGGCGATCCGCCTGCAACCGGAGATTGTCACGGGAGAGCTGATTGTTCGTTCGAATGTCAGCGGGGATACGGTGTCCGTTGACGGGGCCCCGGTGGGATCGACGGGCCCGCAGGCGCATGCGGTGTTGGCAGGAACGCACCGCATCCGGGTGGAGAAGGTGGGTATCAGCCGTACGAGGAGGAGGTCACGCTCAGCGCCGGGGATAGCCGCACAGTGCGGGTGCAATTGCAGGCCGACCGGTTACCCGTTGAGCCCGAGCTGGTGCCGATCCCCGGCGGCAGTTTCCGGATGGGGGATCTGAGTGGATCCGGAGATAGGGATGAAAACCCGGTGCACAGTGTGACCATCAAGCCCTTCAAGCTGAGCAAGTACGAAATCACTTTTGACCAGTACGATGCCTATGCGAACAGTGTGGGAGGCGGGGATTTGCCCGATGATGGCGGTTGGGGCCGTGGGAATCGGCCGGTGCTCAATGTGAGCTGGGACGATGTCCAGGGGTACATCAGTTGGTTGAATCAGCAGACCGGCAAGCAGTATCGGTTGCCGAGTGAGGCGGAATGGGAGTATGCGGCGCGGGCGGGGAGTCAAACCGAGTACAGTTGGGGCAATGCCATCGGCGACAACCAGGCCAATTGTGATGGCTGTGGCAGCCGCTGGGATAAACGCCAGACGGCGCCCGTGGGCTCCATTCGGCCCAATGCCTTCGGTCTGTATGACATGCACGGAAACGTGTGGGAATGGGTGCAGGATTGTTACCACGATTCTTACCGCGGCGCACCGACCGACGGCTCAGCCTGGCTGGGCGGCGACTGCAGTCGCCGCGTGTCGCGGGGCGGTTCCTGGTTCTACGTACCGGTGGACATGCGCTCGGCGTTCCGGTACAGGGTCACGCCGGCTTCCCGGTTCCTCAACTACGGCTTCCGTCTGGCCCACGACTGAGTATCCCTTTGTGCTTTTTTCTTTTACCCTTTTCGGGGGGGCAAAGGGAGCGTCGGGTGCGTGGCGTCGGGCGCGAACCGAAGACGCAGTGCTTGATGCAAAGGGTGATGCTAAGGCGGCAAGCCGATCAGATCACCACTGTTTGCGGGCACAAAGTGCAGTGACGTTGTCGCCATCCTCACCGGCGCACTCGGCAACAGTGGCTACCAGAGTGTCGAGAGCCGCGGCGAGATCGTTGCTGTTAATCAAGGCGAGCATGTCCGCCTCAGGGGCGTGAGTCCAAAATCCGTCGCTGCATACCAGAACAGCCGCACCGGGTTTCAGACCGGCCAAGAGGGTGATACTGGGTCTGGGTGTGTCTTTAGGGCCAATGCTGCGATACAGCGCGCCCTGGTCCGGATGGGTTTTCAGTTCCTCTTCGCTGATTTCGCCCTGGTCCAGCAAGAGCTGGGCGATAGAATGATCACGCGTCCGCCAAGCGATGCGCTCCGGGGTCAGGTGGTAGAGGCGCGAATCACCCACATGGGCCACAACACAACGATCATTATCAAGCCAGGCCAGCACGCAGGTAGTATGGGCATCGACCCCCGGGTGCTGTGCGGCGAGGTGCTCTTGAAAAGACCGGGTTGCTGATTGCAACAACTCCTCCATAGTTTCCTTCGGCGACTGGGCAAACGGGTTGTCGTGCCGGGGAAGGTTGGCCACGGCTGCTTCACAGAAGTAGTGTGAAGCCAGTTCACCAGCTTGGTGTCCGCCCATCCCGTCGGCGAGGACCAGAAACAGGCCGGTGGCTGTTTTTGCAAAGGTGCAGAAATCCTCGTTAGGTTGTCGTCCCCCGACGTGCGTCGACAGTGCGATATCGAATGGCATGGTGTTCCAAAATCTTCGATGTTGCGGAATGGCAAGTATAGGGGTAATTTCAGCCGCAGGGTTGTCTGGCATGGCCCGGAGCGGCCAAGGCCGTGCGGATGCGGTGAAACGGCGTGTAAGTTGGGGAAGGGACCGCATATAACAACAAGGGTGGAGACCCATGGCCGTAGCCGACTATTATCACGCCTTGCCCGAGGGCAGCGCTATCGAGCACTACGAGATCCGTGGTGTGCTGGGTGCGGGTGGTTTCGGGATCACCTATTTGGGCTGGGACACACGGCTGCGCTGTCCGGTCGCGATCAAAGAATACCTGCCGAGTGATATTGCGCTGCGCAAGGCGGACGGTTCCAGCGTCATCGCGAAATCCAGCACCGATCAGGACAACTACCGGTATGGCCTGGAGCGATTCCTGTCAGAAGCCCGGACCCTGGCCCGATTCAAGGAGCCGAATCTGATTCGGGTAAGTAATTTCCTCGAGGCCAACGGCACGGCCTACATGGTGATGGATTATGAGGAGGGTGAGCCGTTAAACGCCTACCTGGAGCGTATGGGCGCGCTGGATGAAGGGAGCCTCAAGGCCATCATCATTCCGATTCTGGACGGTTTACGGGCGGTGCATGCGGCGGACTTTCTGCACCGGGACATCAAGCCGGGGAATATCTATCTACGCAAGAACGGTCCGCCGGTGCTGATTGACTTTGGTGCGGCGCGCCAGGCGCTGGGTGAGCACAGCCGCTCGATGACGGGTGTTGTGACGGCCGGTTATGCGCCGTTTGAGCAGTACAGCACGCGGGGCCGGCAGGGTCCGTGGACGGACCTGTATGCGATCGGTGCGACGCTGTACCGGTGCATTGCGGGGCAATCACCGATTGAGTCGTCGGAGCGGATGGCGGCCTTGACCGAGGGCGAGCCGGACCCGCTGATTGCGGCCCTCGAGGTGGGGCGGGGTAAGTACAGCGAGGCTTTTCTGCGGGTGATTGACTGGCTGCTGCGCCCGGCGGCGAAGGATCGGCCGCAGTCGGTGGCCGAGGTCTTGGAGGCCTTGCTGGAGTCGCCGGCGGTGCCGGCCGCATCCCCCCCGCGCGCGCATAGGGCAGTCGGTCCCGAGACGGTGTCAACCGCATCAGCACCGTCACCTGGTTCCGTGGTTGCTTCCGGTTCCAGTTCCCGCCGTCGGGGTGTGGTCGTGGCCGCGGTGGTGGCGCTGCTGTTGCTCGGTGGGCTGGGCTATCTCTGGGTCCAGAATCAGGCGAGTCAGTCACCGGTGGCGCAACCCTCCGGCATACCCGGCACACCGACGGTCGCGCAGCGTGACGTGCTGCCCGATACCGCACCCGCACAGCCGGTGGCGGCCAAGGTGCCGGAACCCGCCGAGCCTGCTGTTCCGCCGCCACCGCTGGTGGGGCACGTCCAGGTGAATGTGAACGTGACCGATGCGGTGATTCAGCTTGACGGTACGGAGATCGGGCAGGCGAGCCCCGGTCAAGCACTGAACCTGCGTGACCTGCCGCTGGGTGTCCAGCGGCTGACGGTCAGTGCACCGGGCTATCAGCCGCAGGAGCAGGCGATCGAGATCAAGGCCAATGCCTGGACCCAGGTGGCGATCCGCCTGCAACCGGAGATTGTCACGGGAGAGCTGATTGTTCGTTCGAATGTCAGCGGGGATACGGTGTCCGTTGACGGGGTCCCGGTGGGATCGACGGGCCCGCAGGCGCATGCGGTGTTGGCAGGAACGCACCGCATCCGGGTGGAGAAGGTGGGGTATCAGCCGTACGAAGAGGAGGTGACGCTGGCGGCCGGCGAAAGCCGCACGCTGCGTGTCCAGTTGCAGGCCGACCGCTTAGCGTTCGAGCCGGAGATGGTGCCGATCCCGGGTGGTTCGTTTCGGATGGGGGATCTGAGTGGATCCGGAGATAGGGATGAAAACCCGGTGCACAGTGTGACCATCAAGCCCTTCAAGCTGAGCAAGTACGAAATCACTTTTGACCAGTACGATGCCTATGCGAACAGTGTGGGAGGTGGGGATTTGCCCGATGATCGCGGTTGGGGCCGTGGGAATCGGCCGGTGATCGATGTGAGCTGGGACGACATCCAGGCGTACATCAGTTGGCTGAATCAGCAGACCGGCAAGCAGTATCGGTTGCCGAGTGAGGCGGAATGGGAGTATGCGGCGCGGGCCGGGAGCCAAACCGAGTACAGTTTGGGTAAATACATCGGCGACAACCAGGCTAATTGTGATGGCTGTGACAGCCGCTGGGATAAACGCCAGACGGCGCCCGTGGGCTCCTTTCGGCCCAATGCCTTCGGTCTGTATGACATGCACGGAAACGTGTGGGAATGGGTGCAGGATTGTTACCACGATTCTTACCGCGGCGCACCGACCGACGGCTCAGCCTGGCTGGGCGGCGACTGCAGTCGCCGCGTGTCGCGGGGTGGTTCCTGGAACGACGGATCGATGTACCTGCGCTCGGCGGACCGGTACGGGGGCCCGCCGGCCTACCGGCTTTACGACACCGGCTTCCGTCTGGCCCACGACTGAGTTTCCCTTTGTGCTTTTTTCTTTTACCCTTTCGGGGAACAGGCGGCTTCTCCCCTGGGTGGTTTAGGATAGGTGGCTCGAAAAGCAAGGTAAAATTATGACCCAGCGAAGCTACATCATAGGCCGTAAGGGGGACATCAAAGTCACGGCCGCTTCAGTGAGCCGACGCCATGCGCGTTTGCAGATAGATGAGGCAGGCTGCTACCTTGTCGATTTGAATTCGTCCAACGGCACCTATCGGGTACAGGGTGGCACGCGGACGCGCTTCCGCGAAGGTGCTGTGCAATTGGGTGAAACCTTCGCGTTCGGGGACTGCGTGTTTACGATTCAGCAGTTGCTGGACAGGTGTCCTGGCCAGATGACAGCTGATGACGGACCGGGAAAAGGCCGCATGGCAGGACATGCCAGTGAGCCACCAGGTGCGCGTATACGCTGCGCACACTGTGGGCGGGTGTTATTGGCTCATCTGGTGTCTTGCCCGCATTGCGGGCAAGTACTCGGTTGATGGGGGCGGCAGTGACATAGCAATGGCCTTATTGGTGCAGTGCTGACGGTAAACGTTTAGTAATCCATAGGAGGGTTCATGGGGAATCTTGTGCGGTGTCCGGCAGGTCTGCATCAGTTTGATGCCGATCGTTACAGTGTCTGCCCCTATTGCAATAGCCGGCGTGTCGACGCCGGTGGTGGTACAAACAGTGGCGTGGCGACGCGCGTGATCGACCGACCGGCGAAGAGCAAAGACGATGAAGATGGCTCCACCCGGCCCATGGGGCAGGCCTCGATGGGTGGCGGAGAGGTCACGCAGGTGCTCAAGACCGGTGGAAGAAAACCGGTTACCGGCTGGTTGGTCGTTATCGAGGGGCCCGGGCGTGGAGCCAGTTTGCCAGTTTATCATGGTGTGAACAGCGTGGGACGGGATGCCACACAGGGAATTTCGCTCGACTTCAGAACGGAAAGCGATGCTGAAATTGCCCGGGAAAACCAGGCGCGCATTACCTATGATCCGAAAGGCAATATCTTTTATCTGCAGCATGGCGAAGGCAAGAACCTGACCTATCTGAATGATCAGCCGGTACTGGAACTCAAGACGCTGAGCGCTTACGACCGCATTAGCATGGGTAGGTCAGTGTTGGTATTTGTGCCGTTCTGTGGCGATAAATACCAGTGGCCAGCCGAGTAGCCTGTTACTTCGATGTTGGTACTTCCGCTACCCGGGGACGCAGGGATTACCAGGAAGACAGTTATGCCGTGACGGATCCACTTGGGTCGGACCGTCCTTTTTCCGAACTCGAGTACCTGGTAGTGGCACTGGGGGATGGCGTGGGGGGAGAAGTGGGTGGCGCCATTGCCAGTTCTACGGCGGTCGAAGCCTTTTGTACGCATGTTCAATCTGCGCTTCAGCCTGAAACGATAGCCACGACGTTGCAAGCCTCGTTGAAGGAGGCCAATGACGCCATTGCGCGCATCATCCGAGATAACCCCGATTACGAAGGCATGGCCACCACGCTGGTGGGTGTGTTGTTGTCGCGCGAGAGTCTGGCGTCGATCAGTGTCGGTGACAGCCATCTTTTTCTGGTGCGCGACCATGCCATCGAGAAGCTCAACGCAGATCATAGTCTTGGTGCGTTGCTCGATGAGCAGGCGCGGCAGGGAACCATAACGGAAGAAGAAGCGTTTTCCGCCAGCGGTCGGAACATGTTGCGCAGTGTGGTCAGCGGTGAACCAATTGAACTGTTTGACCTGCAGGATATCCCACTGGCAGTGCAACGCGGTGACCGGATTATACTGGCGAGCGATGGATTGAATACCCTGTCTGAGAAAGAAATTGTTTCCATCAGTAATGCGCAAGCTACTGCCCAGGGCTGCGCGGAAGCGCTTACCGACGCTGTGGATCAGGCGGGTATGCCTAAACAGGACAACACGTTGGTGGTGGTTGTCGATCTGGTGCCCGTTGAAGAAGAAACAACCTATCAGGTGCCTGTTAAAAAACAGAGACAGCGCAAGAAAACGGGCTATCTCATCTTCGTGCTGCTGTTCTTCATGGCCGGGGCATGGCTCATGGCGAGCCTGTTGATGAATTCCACCGGAGAAAAGGAACAGGTGGTGGACACGGCCGAACATCCGGCCGCCACTTCGAATGCACCAGCACCAGCACCGGTACCAGCACCGGTACCAGCACCGGCACCGGCACCTGCGGATTTATCTCAGGATAAATCAGGTAGCGCTACAGGGGGCGGTGCACCGCAACGGGTTGACGATCAAGAACCGGAACACTCTGAAGAGGGTGAGAATCAGATGCCTGTCATTGATGATGAGACCACCCCAGCAGCAGTGGTTGATATGAACGGACAGAACCGGGCAAGCGAGAGCGAACAAGGCCCGAACCCGGTTGAAAGGACCGACAAGCAATCAGAAACGGTGAATCAACCGTGAGTAAAGACTTCCATCACGCGCTTCCCGCAGGGACGCATATCGAGCACTACGAGATCCGTGGTGTGCTGGGTGCGTGTGGTTTCGGGATTACCTATCTGGCCTGGGACACTCACCTGGACGGTCCGGTGGCGATCAAGGAATATCTGCCAACGGACTGTGCCTGGCGAACCGAAGGTTCACGGGTTGTTGCTCGAACCAAGCGTGATCAGGACAACTTTGACTACGGTGCCGGCCCCATCCCCCCGCGCGCACACAGGGCAGTCGGTCCCGAGACGGTGTCAACCGCATCAGCACCGTCACCTGGTTCCGTGGTCGTTTCCGGTTCCAGTTCCCGTCGTCGCGGTGTGGTCGTGGCCGCGGTGGTGGCGCTGCTGTTGCTCGGTGGGCTGGGCTATCTCTGGGTCCAGAATCAGGCGAGTCAGTCACCGGTGGCGTAACAACCCGGCGCGCCTGCCGTAGCGGGGATTGAACCCGCTATGGTGGAAATACCCGGCGGCAGTTTCCGGATGGGGGATTTGCGGGGATCCGGAGATAGGGATGAAAACCCGGTGCACAGTGTGACCATCAAGCCCTTCAAGCTGAGCAAGTACGAAATCACTTTTGACCAGTACGATGCCTATGCGAACAGTGTGGGAGGTGGGGATTTGCCCGATGATCGCGGTTGGGGCCGTGGGAATCGGCCGGTGATCGATGTGAGCTGGGACGACATCCAGGCGTACATCAGTTGGCTGAATCAGCAGACCGGCAAGCAGTATCGGTTGCCGAGTGAGGCGGAATGGGAGTATGCGGCGCGGGCCGGGAGTCAAACCGAGTACAGTTGGGGTAAACACATCGGCGACAACCAGGCCAATTGTGATGGCTGTGGCAGCGGCTGGGATAAACGCCAGACGGCGCCCGTGGGCGCTTTTCAATCCAATGCCTTCGGTCTGTATGACATGCACGGAAACGTGTGGGAATGGGTGCAGGATTGTTACCACGATTCTTACCGCGGCGCACCCACCGATGGCTCGGTGTGGCTGGGCGACGACTGCGGCGATCGCCGCGTGTTGCGGGGCGGTTCCTGGGGCGGCAAGCCGGAGAACCTGCGCTCGGCGGAACGGCTCCGGTTCACGCCGGCAGACCGGGACGGCAACATCGGCTTCCGTCTGGCCCACGACCGCTGTCCGCCAGGGAAGGGCGAAGCCCGAGGCGGATAGTCCCCGGAAGGCGTAGGG
>CAVOYT010000002.1:0-410750 GCA_963700745.1 uncultured bacterium
GACGTCCCTCTGAGTGGTGGCTTTTCGCTCTTCGCGCTCAGGTCAGTTCTCTGATCATGCCGACATGAGTTCCGGTGGTGTCACCTGCCCCTCGTTGTGGTCGCTGGTGGTTGTCACCAGGGTCATGGATCGCTCGGAGAAGTAGCGGCGGTCGGCGGCTGCCCATTCGTCGTGCTGCTCGACCAGGACCGCTCCCGCGAGGCGCAGCAGGGCCTCGGGGTTGGGGAAGACGCCGACGACGTCGGTGCGGCGCTTGATCTCCTTGTTCACCCGTTCGAGCGGGTTGGTGGACCAGATCTGACGCCAGTGGACCTGCGGGAAACCGGTGAACGCCAGCAGGTCGTCCTTCGCCTCGCGCAGCATCGCCTCGACCTTGGGCAGCTGCCGGCCGAGCATCCCGGCGATGACGTCGAACTGCTCCTCGACGTGCTCGGCGTCGGGCTGGGCGAAGATGGTGCGGATCGCGGCGGCGACCATCTCCGCGTTGCCCTTCGGCACGACCGCGAGGACGTTGCGCATGAAGTGCACGCGGCAGCGCTGCCATGCGGAGCCGATCAGGACCGCTGCGATTGCCTGCTTCAGGCCGGCAGTGGGCGTCGGAGATGACCAGCTGCACGCCCGTCAGGCCGCGGGCCTTCAGGCCGCGCAGGAACGCGGTCCAGAACGCGCCGTCCTCGCTGTCGCCGACGTCCATCCCCAGGACCTCGCGGCGTCCGTCGGCGGTCACGCCGATCGCCACGACGATCGCCTGCGAGACGACCCGGTGGTTCACGCGGGCCTTGCAGTAGGTCGCGTCGAGGAACACGTACGGGTACGTCGTCTCCGCCAGGGACCGGTCCCGGAACGCGGCGACCTCCTCGTCGAGGTCCTTGCAGATCCGCGAGACCTCCGACTTGGAGATCCCGGTGTCCGCGCCGAGGGCCTTGACCAGGTCGTCGACCTTGCGGGTGCGACACCCCGTGCAGGTAGGCCTCCATGATCACCGCGAACAGCGCCTGGTCGATCCGCCGCCGGCGCTCCAGCAGGCGACGGGAAGAACGACCCCGTCCGCAGCTTCGGGATCCGCAGCTCCAGGTCCCCGGCCGTCGTGGACAGCAGCCGGGCACGGGACCCGTTCCGGATCGCCGTGCGGGCCTCGGTGCGCTCCCAGAAGCCCGCGCCGATCACGCCCTCGGCCTCCGCGTCGATCAACGCCTGATACATGCTCTGCGCGGCGATCCGGATCCGCTCATCCACGCCGGCGGCCTTCAACGCCTCCAGCAGTTCCAACAGGGCAGACTGGTCCATAGCCATCGTGCAAGGTGTCCTCTCGTGAGTTCCTAGTCCGAACTCACTGACCCTTGCACGATGGCCCACTACGTCGCGGACACCGCCACGCTCAAGGCCGAAAACACACCACCACCGGGGACGTCACCCCGTCGCACGCGCCGAGAGTGATCGCTGGTTCTGCTGTCGGCCGTCTGCCAGTGGGTGATGGCGGGGCGCTGCAACGGCTAAGCCTCCCTGATACCCAGTCGCTATCACCCCCGCCTCCTGTGCAACGAGCACGTCGGCGGCGCGTCGGAATGAGCCTCTCCAGGGCGCATTTTGACGTGCCGTCGGCCTATGCCGCGGTCCCGCTCATGTGGTTCAACTGGCGTCAAACAGCGGAACGGTGGCATGACCTCTTTCGGGGTGGTGCGGCACATAGCCACGCGTTCGCCTAGGCGTGGACGCCGAACTGGCCGCGATGCACGACCGACTCGACCCCACGCCGGCGGTTGTCCACCGCGGCCGCCTGCGGCGGGGTGTCTGGCGCTCGATGCCCGACCGTGATGCCTCCGATGGGCGCGAAGTCGTCGGGTACGCCGAACTCGGCCCGAAACGGCGCGAGTTGGTCCGGTTGGATCCCGAAGAAGCACGCATCAAGGCCCTCGTCCACGGCCGTGAGCAGGATCAGCAGTGACGCCATCCCGGTGTCGATGAACCAGTACGGCGCGGGCCAGCGCGCCTCGGCCCGGTCCTCCCATCCTTTGTCCACCTCGGCGTAGCGCTCGAGGTAGGTGGCCTTGTGCGCCAACGGCACGATGACCAGGGGTGCGAGCTGCATCGTCGGTGTCTGCTCCACCCGCGTCGGGATGTACTTCCAGAAGCGCGATCGGTCCTCGGCGGTGGTCAGGACCAAGAAGGCCCAGCCCTGCGAGAAGCCTGCCGACGGAGCGCGCAGCGCGTTGGCGAGGATCCGCTCGACGACGTCGGGCGCGATCGGCTCGTCGGTGTAGTGCCGGATCATGCGGCGGCGGCGTACGACCTCGGTGAACTCCATGCGCGCGAGTCTGCCTGATCGATGAACCCTGTCCGTCGCAACGACGCGTGGCTCGGAAGCCCGGCGCCGGCGACCACTGAGAAACGGCGTCCCCGGGCGGGGAGGCGTGCCTGCTGGCCGGTCCGATGACGACTAGATGCTCTCCATCGTTCGCACGTTCACAGGCACGCCGTGGCGGAGGGTGTCGAGGGTCACGCACAGCTCCTCGACCAGAGCGAACAGCGTCTGCAGGCGGGTGGCATCGGTATCCGAGGCTGTTCTCAGTCGGACTTCCACGTCTATGTCCCGGAAGCCAGACCGGACGGCGCGGTCGAGAGCCAGGCATCCCCGTGCGTCGACGTAGCCGATCACGTCGACGACAAGGTCCTCGATCTCCACGTCAAGGTGCTCAGCCAACGCTCGGGTCGTGCTCTCAAGGCAGGCCGCCAGCGCGGCGCACAGAATGTGACCGGGGTTGGGCAGATCATCGTCGCCGCCGACCTTGGCATCGATTCCGTATCTCCACACGGTCCCGGGGAACTCGGGCGTGGCGATGACGCCGTGCCAGGTGTCGGTGGAGTCGGTCGCGACGGAGACCACGTGCTTGGTGGTGAGGGCCAGGGCGGGGTCGTCGCCGTAAGCCTTCCGGAGGGGGGCTTGACGGTCCCGTGCTCGAGAGGTGGTGCTGGTGGACATGGCGGTCCTTCCCATAGTTAGCACGATCGTGCGGACAGCCTAGACGATACGCCCGTGCGTGCTAACTTGTCGAGATGCCCCCGGTTCGACGACCCTCGCGCTCGGATGGGGACCGGTCTCGGGGGGCGATCCTCGAGGCGGCAGCAGCGTTGGCGACCGTGGAGGGCATCGACGGACTCTCGTTGGCCCGGCTCGCGACGGTCACCGGGATGAGCAAGAGCGGCGTCTTCGGCCTGTTCGGGTCAAAGGAGGAACTGCAGCTCGCGGTCGTCGGGCACGCTCGGACGGTGTTCGTGCGGGAGGTGGTTGAGCCTGCGCTGACTGCCAAGCCCGGACGCTCGCAATTGCTGGCCCTATGCCTGGGCTATCTGGACCACGTGCAACGGCGTGACTATCCGGGCGGTTGCTTCTTCGCGTCCGTCGCGGCTGAGGTCGGCAGCCGCCCCGGTCCGGTGCGTGATCTGGTCGCCGCCGAGCACGATGCCTGGATCGGGCTGCTCGCCGCCCAGGCGCATCGTGCCGTGGAGGAAGGGGAGCTGCCCGCGGACAGTGATCCCGTTCACCTCGCCGGTGAGTTGGGTGTGATGCTGACGGGAGCCGACATCGCGTATCTCCTTCACGACGATCCCCGCATCATTGACACCGTCCGCACCGCGGTCGCGACCCGCCTCGCCTCCCGCGACGCGTAGCCGCGTGCTTGAGCGGCGCACGGGGCCGCCGTGACGGCTATCGCGTCAACCGCGACCCCCGCGAGCGCGTCATCCGGGAGTACCCTCGAGACACGGCACGCATCGAGTTCGGCCGACAGCTCGGGACGGAACCGTCATGGTTTCCACACGATTCGTTCGGATTCTGGTCGCGGCCTCGGTGGCGGCTCTCGTCCCCCTCGCCGGCCTGGCGGCGCCGGCCGCTCAGGCGGACACCTGGGTCGACGGTCGCGACTTCGGCCTGCACGTGCCGAAGATCGCTGACGGCGTCGTGCCGACGGTGTCCTACGGCACGGTCCGGCTGTGGGATGCGGGCGTGTCGTGGGGTCAGGTCGAGCGGCAGCGCGGCCAGTACTGGTGGGTCGGCCTGGACCATGCCGTGCAGGCGGCGAACGCGCAGAACGCCCAGATCCTCTACGTGCTGGGGTCCACGCCGACGTGGGCAGCGAAGCACAAGTCCCAGGGCACCTACCCGAACAAGGGTGCGGCGTCGAGCCCCCGGAGCCTGTCCGACTGGCGCCGGTGGGTGACGGCGGTCGTCACGCGCTACGGAGACGTCGATCGACGCCTACCAGATCTGGAACGAGGCCAACCTCAGCGACGTTCTGGCAGGGCTCGCCGCGGCGGATGGCGCGCCTCACCCTGGAGGCGAAGCGGATCATCGACCGCCTGGACCCGACGGCGGAGGTCGTCGCGGCCAGCAGCACGCTCCGGCTGAGGAGCGCCTTCAACCGGTTCTTCCCCGCCTACCTGAAGCAGCTGCGACGAGTCGGGTGGCCGGTGGACGTCTTCGCCATCCACACCTACGGACCGAGCACCGCAACCCCGGCGTTGCGGTCGAAGTACATCACTCGGGCGCGGCAGAGCCCTGCGCGATGCGCGCGCACCGAAGCGACCCCTGTGGGACACCGAGGTGAACTACGGGATCAAGGGGCCGTTCGCCCGACTACCCCGACAAGGACATCGGCGGGAACAAGGCCGCGAAGTACGTCGCGCAGACCTACCTGGACAGCGTGCGTCGGGGGGTCGCCCGCACCTACTGGTACGCGTGGACGGCCAAGACCGATCTCCTCGGCATCACCATGACCACCGGGTATCCCGGCGCGACGGCGTTCCAGACCACCCACGACTGGCTGGCCGGCGCCCTCGTGGACTGCCGCAGCCGTCACGTGCGGGTCTGCCGGATCAACCGAGCCGGCGTGCTGTCGAGGGTCGCGTGGACGAGTTCAGGACGCGCCGGCTCCGTTCGTCGTTCCCTACTACGCGACGCGCATGTGCGACGCGCGCAATCGATGCCAGACGGTCACTCCTGGAACGCGCGTGCGAGTCGGGCGCATGCCCCTCTGGTTCGGGTAGCAGTCGCTGCCGCCGTCAGGCGGGGTCCGCCGATGACCGGCGCTTGTTGATGGCTGCCCGGACTGCGAAGGCCGTCACCGCTGCGATCGCCACCTCGGGCAGCACCTCGGCGGCGTTGGAGCCGAAGAGCAGCACGGTCAGGGCGACGGCGCTGAGGGGCATCATCATCCCGGCGGCCGCGAAGGAGGCCATGCCCACCGCCATCCCTCCGGCCAGCCCGAGTCCGGGCAGCGGGGAGATCAGGACGCCCAGGGCCCCACCGAGCATGATGGACGGGAAGATCGCGCCGCCGCGGAACGCACCCAGGGACAGGGCGTACGCCGCGCCCTTGAACACGAGCAGGGCGATCAGTGCACCCACGCCCCAGGACGACGGGTCGGTGGAGAGTGCCGTGAGAGTCTGGGTTCCCGACGACGCGATGTCGAAGGGGCTGCGGCCGGTGAGCAGCGAGTAGGCCGACGCGCACAGCGCCACGGCCAGGCCGATGATCATCGTGACCACCATGAGGCGGCTGCGGCTCAGCGTGCCGACTCGATCGGCAACGCGCAGCCCGGCGGTGAACACACCGCTCATGACCACGGCGGCGACCACGCCTACTGGCACGGCCCAGAGGAGGTCACCGATGTCGGGCGGGGTCACGTTGTTCAACTCGACGAGCTGCAGGGACTGCGCCGCGATGCCCGGGTTGTCACCGAGGCCGGTGAAGAGCACCGCCCCGACCCCGACGCCGAGCAGCGCGGGGATGGTCGCTGCGATGACGGGTCCGCCTGCGACGGCCACTGCCTCGGCCAGGAAGATCACGGCAGTCAGTGGGTTGCCCAGGACGATCGAGATCGCCGCGGCAGCGCCAGCCGTTCCGATCAGGGCCTCGATCCGTCCTCCCGGTGACAGCCGGATCACGCGCGACAGCCAGACGGCCAGCCCGGTGCCCATCGCGATCAGCGGCGCTTCGGGACCGAGGACAGCACCCAGGGGCAGGGAAGCCATTGCCGCGAGGAACACACCCGGCACGTACGCGGGAGGTGTGGCCCCGCCGCCGGTTCCGTTCGCGGGGATATGGCCGCCGTGGCCCGGGAGCAGGGCGATAGCCGCCGAGACCAGCAGCCCGGCCAGCACCAGCCAGGGAATCGGCCACCACCAGGGTGCTGCATCGAAGCCCAGGTCGGCGGGCGCGGTCTGCCACACCCACTTCTGCGCCACTGAGACGAGGTTCAGGAAGCCGATCGCCACGAGGGAGATCGGCAATGCAACGAGGACCGATGATCCGGCCACCCGGAGCAGATCCTTGCGGCCGACCTCGGGCGTGGCGGGAGCGGCGGTCGCAGACATGCGCGGAGTATGCCATCGGCTGGGTCGGCCAGTGTTCGGATCACGTTCGGGGCGGCCTATCGACCTCGAGAGAGAGCACTATGGGATACGTGAGCGCTCAGGCGGCACAACGGTCAGCGCGGGCCTGGAACGGCGATCCGCGCCTGTGGGGCGTTGTCGCGGCGCTGCTCGGCATCTTCGTCCTGGATGTGAGCCTGCCCGAGACGGTGCTGCTGCCATTCATGTGCGTTCCAGTGGTCGCCGCCGCCGGCTTCGCGGGCCCGCGCGTGACCGGGGTGCTCGCGGTCGGGGCGGTGGCGTTGGCGACCGTCGCCGGGATGATCAATGGGGACTTCAGTGACGAAGACTCGTGGATCCGGCTTGCGGGACTTGTCATTGTGGCGATCGTGGCGGTGTACCTCGCTCACCTGAGCACCAGCAAAGGACAGCGGCTTGCGGCGTCGGAGCTTCGCTACCGGCTTCTCGCCGACAACTCCACGGATGCCGTCATCCTGATGAATGACGACGGCTGCATCCAGTGGGTGTCGCCGGCGGTTGAGACCCAGTGGGGCTACCCGACCGAGGAAGTCATTGGCCGCCAGGTAATCGACTTCGTGCACTTCGAGGATCGGCGATCGGTCGAGGCGAGCGAGTCCGATGTGTCGCAGGGCAGACTCGTGGTGTTCGAAGAGCGATTCCAGCGCAGGTCCGGCGACTTTCGATGGGTCTCGGTTGCCGAAAGACCCTTCATCGGCGCCGATGGCGTGGCGGCTGGTCGGGTCGCGACACTGCGGGACGTTCATGTCGACGTCCTCCTGCGGGATGCCCTGAGTCGCAGTGAGCGGACGTTCCGCCTCGCCATGGACAGTGCCGCGCAGGGGATGGCCGTTGTCGGACTTCACCATCGGCTGATGGAGACGAATGGCGCTCTGGCCGCGCTGGTGGGCAGAGATGCGCTGTGGCTGGCTGACCACGACGAGGATGACCTCCTGCATCCCGATGAGGTGGAGCCCACCCGGCAGATAAGGGATCGTCTGCTTGCGGGCCAAGGGGACCACGAATCCCGGAGGAGCCGACTGGTCACTGCCAGTGGCGAGAATGTCGTGGTGGCACACGGCATCGGGCTGCTGCGTGATGAACACGGGCTTCCGCTCTTCTTCG
This sequence comes from uncultured bacterium, assembly GCA_963700745.1. Classification (GTDB taxonomy): domain Bacteria; phylum Actinomycetota; class Actinomycetes; order S36-B12; family S36-B12; genus UBA10649. The sequence goes on from CAVOYT010000002.1 coordinate 7,513, forward strand.
TGTGTCAGTACTACGACGTGACGCAGACACCGCTGGAAAGTATGTGACGTTCGTCACGACATCCGGCCCGGGCCGGAGTATTTTGGGCCGCATGGGTACCTCGACGCTCCGGCACTTGGGCTGGCTCGAGGACGCGGCGCCGGTCGCCGACCTTGGGGAAATCCCCGATCTCGACGTCGACGAGCGTTTCTGGGCAGCCATCGACCTCATGGACGGGCTCCTCAACGACGGCTGAACGGCTGCGCCGGGAGGTGCACGCGAGTGCAGGTACCGGCGCGGGCGGTTGGCGGGCTCAGGCTGAGGCCGTGTTCGGCGAGGCTCTTGCGCTCCTGAGACCGGAACTGCCCGAACCGGGGCAGGAACTTGTCCCAGTCGATGATGTGGGAGTCGATCTCCGGACCGTCGATGCACGCATGCTTGCGGACGACGGCGCCGTCGATGACGACGGGCACCATGCACGCTCCGCACATCCCGGTGGCGTCCACCATGATGGAGTTCAGGCTCGCGACGCAGGGCGTCCCGTAGGAGACGCACAGGTCGCTGACCGCCCGCATCATCAGTGGCGGTCCGATGGTGACGACCTCGGCGACCGTTCGCCCCGTCGCCGGCCCGGTTCGCCTCGAGCATCTCCGTCAGCGGTCCGGTGACGAAGCCGCTGATGCCGAACGTCCCGTCGTTGGTCGTGTAGACGACGTCGAACTGGTCGCCGTACTCCGCCTGCAGTTGCACGACGCGCTCGTCGGGTCGGTCCAGAACATGAGGTCGCGACTGCGGAAGCCGGCCACCAGCGTGACGTGGTTGCCGGCCTTCAGGTGCTCGCGGATGATCGGGAAGGCCGGCGGCAGGCCGAGGCCGCCTGCGGTGAACACCACCGTGCTGTCGTCAGTCGATCGGGTGCACGTCACTGGGTCGTCCGAGGGGACCGGCGATGCCGGTGAAGGCCTCGCCGATCGTCCATCTGGTTGATCTCGATGCTGCTCGTGCCCATGCCCTGGACGACGAGGGTGATCGTGCCCGAGTCGGCGTCCCAGTCGGCAAGGGTCAGCGGGATCAGCTCGCCGTCGGGCCGCGGGAGAACGCGCACGAACTGGCCGGCTCGCGCGGAGCGCGCGATCAGCGGTGAGTGAACGATGAACTCGTCGATGCCTTCGCTGAGCTCGCTCTTGGCGAGGATGGTCTGGCGGCCAGCGGCGAGATCGGAGTACTCGCGCGCGCTCGCCACCATCGCAGTGATCGTCTCCGCGGACAGATCGGTCGCACCGAGGATCTCGCGCGCCGCTGCCTGGCCGTCACCTGCGGCGAGGATGGCCGTGGATCCGCCGCGCGCGGCGTCGCCGCCGGTGTAGACGCCGTGCAGCGTCGTCTCCTGCGAGCCCTGGTGATCGAGGTCGATCGTGCCCCACTTGGACGTGTGCAGCCGAGGCTCGGAGTCCTTGATGATCGGGTTGGCGTCATTGCCGAGCGCCATGATGACGAGGTCGGCCCTCACGACCTCGGTGGCGCCCGTGGGGACGGGGCGCCGTCGACCCGAGGCGTCGGGCTCGCCGAGCTCCATCACCTCGACCGTGGCCGCCGTGACGAAGCCGGTCTCTGCGTTGCCGATGAACTCGGACGGGGAGCGCAGCACGCTCAGTGCGATGCCCTCCTCCAGCGCGTGCTCCAGCTCCTCGACGCGGGCCGGCATCTCCTTCTGCGTGCGGCGGTAGACGATGGTCACGTTGCCGCCGAGACGACGGGCCGTGCGGGCTGCGTCCATCGCGGTGTTGCCGCCACCGATGACGATGACGTCCTTGCCCTCCGTCTCGGGCAACGGCGTCTCGTAGTCGGCCCGCAGGCCCTGCATGAGGTTCACGCGGGTGAGGAACTCGTTGGCGGACATCACGTTGAGCAGGTGCTCGCCCGGGATGTTCATGAAGCGCGGCAGTCCGGCACCGGTGCCGACGAAGATGCGGTAGAAGCCCGCGTCGCGGAGATCCTGGAGGGTCGCCGTCTTGCCGACGACGAAGTTCCTGACGAACTTGCCGCCGAGCATCTCGATCTTGCCGACGACGTCGTCGATCAACTCGTTGGGCAGCCGGAACTCCGGGATGCCGTAGCGCAGGACGCCGCCGAGGGCATGGAACGCCTCGAAGACGGTCACCGGGAAGCCCTCGGCCGACAGCAGGTACGCGTTGATGAGCCCGGACGGCCCCGAGCCGACGATCGCGACCGGCGGGTGGATCGCGACCTCCCACGGATTCCGAAGTCGGCGAACCGTCGCGCCACCGCGTCGGGATTGACGATCTTCTCGCGCTCGGGCAGGAACCACTCGAGCTGTCCGATGGCGATCGGCAGCTTCTGCAGGCAGACCCCCTGGCACTGCAGCTCCTGCGGGCACACGCGCCCGGTGACGTCCGGCAGCGGGTTGCTGGCCTCCATCAGCTCGAGGGCCCCGCGGAAGTCGCCCTTCCCGATGAGTTCGATCACCTGCGGGATGTGGATGGAGACCGGGCAGCCGCCCGTCGGCTCCTTGTGGTCGGCCAGGAAGACGCCGAGCTCGCACGGCTTCTCCTCGCACTGCTTGTCGCGCAGCACCTCGAGCCACACGAGCAGGTCGATGTCGCGCGGGGTGTAGCCGAGCTCCATGTACCCCAGGTAGCCCTGGTTCACCAGTCCGAAGTCGTGCGAGCGGGACTCGGAGTCGCGGATGTACGGCGGGATCCCGTTGTTCATCGGCCAGTCCGTCGACAGTCCGTCGAACATCGGGTACCGGTCCGACAGGTGCTCGTCGATCCCGCGGACGAACTTCCGCTTCATGCCCAGGGGCAGGTCCCAGACGAAGCGCATGAGCACCGTGCTGCTGTCGTCGTCGCGCAGCAGCATCGACCACAGCATCTGCACGAACTCCGGGCCGAGCTCGGGCTGCTGGAACTCCCACGCGACCGCGGCCATGCCGTCGGAGATGAACATCTCCCGAAAGGCCCGTGGCTCGCTCGTCAGTCGCCGCTTGAGCAGGTCGAGCTGATGGTTGAACGACTCGACGGTCTCCGAGCTCTCCAGCACCTCGACCTGGGCGCGACTGCTCTCGAGCGTGCTGCTCGCCGCGAGATAGCGCTGCAGGTCGTCCGGCCCCGTGTGCTGGTCGACCGGGCCGTTCGTCATCGGATGATCTCCGCGTCGCACGTCTTGCGCACCCTGTCGATGCGCTTCTCGATGTCCGGAGTCACCTCGACGGTCTCCAGGGCGCCGGGGATCATCTGGGCGACCTGCCGGGCCTCGCCGTCGATCACCATCGTGATCTTCTCGAAGAACTGCGGAAGCTCCTGGTAGCAGGTGCCGCAGTCGTTGCACAGCGGGATGTCCGCAGGGTCGAGCCACACGGGCCGGTCGGCGACGCCGACGGCCGAGGCCGCCGAGTCGGATGCGGCCGCGGCCCCGCCGCTCGATGGCTGCTCCGGCACCGACGGATGACCCCCCGAAGTCGAGCCCCACGGGCGCCCTGCTGGATGTCGCCAGCTCGGACATGGCACGCGCGATGTCGTCGAGCGAGCTCTCCCGCTGCTGGGTCGCCTGGTCGTACAGCGCCTTCAGCTCATCGAAGTCCGAGCGGTGCAGCGCGGTGAGCTGTGCCTCGTGGACGCCGGACAGGTACTGCAGCGTCTGCCAGTAGCGTCGGCGATCCTCCACCAGGGAGACGATCCCTCCCTCGCAGGCGACCTTGATCAGGTGCCGGTCGGCGTCGGTGGCGTAGACGAACGGGATCTTGCCGGCCGCGCTGATCACGCGGCAGTTCGACGTACTCGTGGATCGGGAGCGCGCTGTCCTCGAGGTCCGGCGTCGAGGCGATGGAACTGCTTCTTGAACCGCGTCTCCCCGAGCGCGAACTCGGCGGGAGTCAACGGCGTGGTCAGCAGCTGGAGCTGTGCCCTCGTCGTCGAGGTACTCCACCGTGCTCGAGGTCCACGTCTTGTCGACATCGGGGTTGCCCTCCAGGGAGAACCAGTCGTGCAGGTTCGAGCCCTGACGCGGGTCGTGGACGAAGAGCGGGATGCATCCGACTCTCGACCGCAAGCCGTGCCCGCGCATTCGAGGAGGACTCGGAGATCCCCTGCTCACTCCCGCACGGCGTGTAGACGTCCATGACGGCGGGAGCGGGGTACTCCAGGAGGCGCATCGTGCTCTGCAGGAAGTGCCCGTGCATCGCCGTGCTGGTGGCGCAGGCGAACACGTGCGGGTGGAACGACGCGATCAGTCCCAGCTCCTTGCGTCCCTCGTGCTTGCCGTCGTGCGAGGCGCCGATGCGAGACAGGTCGGAATCCTGTGCCGTGAAGCTGGACGTCGAGGCCTGGCCACCGGTGTTCGAGTACGCACCGGAGTCCAGGACCAGGACCTTGATCGGGGTATCGCTGGCCAGCACGCGCGACATGGCTCCGAAGCCGATGTCGTAGCTCGCTCCGTCGCCGCCGACCGTGAGCACCGTCGGGAGCAGGTCGAGCTCCGCGGAGGTGAACTCCGACCAGGACAGCATGCGGAACTCGTCCTCGTGCACGGCCGGGTCGTACGCGTCGTCGATCTCGAGCCGTGCGCTCCGCAACGCCTTCACGTCCGCCACGACCTGCGCCGAGATGCCTTCGAAGATCCCCTTGGCAAGTGGCTGGGAGTCCTGGAAGAGGCTGTTCACCCATGGGTCCAGATAGGCGTTGAACGGCATCGTCGACGCATAGACACTGCTGCAGCCGGTCGCGTTGGCGATGACGGTCGAGGCCGGCCCGTTGCCCGTGGGTCCGCCCTCGTAGAGGTACAGCCGCGTCTCGAGCGTCGAGATGAGCCTGCTGATCCGCGCTCTCCGCTCGGCGTCGTCGGGTCCGAGCTCGTCGAGCTTGGCCTGCAGCTGGGCCAGCAGTTCGTCGAGTTCGCGCAGGTGCGTACGCCGTCGGACGTCGCCGAGTGCGTGGCTCGTCGCCATGACCAGCCGGATCGCGGTGACCTCGCCGCACCCGCGACAGCCGCCGTGCCCGCCCGCTGTCGCGTAGAAGTTGGGGCGGTCGAGCAGCAGCCGCTTGAGGTCACCATCAACGTCGGTCGAGCCGTCGTAGAAGCGCTTGGGCGTGTTCGGCAGCTCGGTCATGAACTCGAAGCGATCCTGGATCGTCTCGAGGATGGCCTCGTCCTGGTCGATCGGCGTGAGGGCGCCGGGGCCGCAGACCTCGATGCATTCCAGGCAGCCGGTGCACTTCCACGGGTCGATGGTGGCGGCGAAGAGCGCGCCGGTTCCCGGGACGTCGCTCTCCATGGCGTCGAAGAACGGTCGGGTGCGGGCCACCGGGAAGATGGCGAGCGTCGAGACCAGCGTGTTCAGGTTGCGCTGCAGGGTCGGGTTGTCCGTGTCGAGGGTGGCGGCCGCCGCGGCGACGATCTCGTGGAAGGGCCGCGGGGTCTTGTCCTGGCGGTAGGCCTCGCGAACGCGCTCGGCCAGGGCGTACACCTGCGAGCGCAGCGCCTCGCGCTGGGCGTCGGCGACGTCCATCTCCTTGATGCCGGTGAGCAGGAGATCGTGGATCTCGTGCACGCTGTTGGGGATGGCGGCATCCGGGCAGACGAGGGCGCACTCCATGCAGCCGGTGCACGTGTCGAAGTGGAACTCGGGCACCGTCAGCCGGAACAGGCCCTTGTCCTTGCCGGCCGAGGTTCCCGCCGGCATGAAGAGCCCGATGCCGGGCAGCACGGGAGCCTCCGCCATCGTGCCCTCGCGGAAGGGGCGGGCGACGAGGTCCTCGTAGTAGGCGGGGTCGAAGAGACCGCTCGACGCGGACGCCGTCGGGCTGGTGCACATCGACGCCGACAGGGCAACGCTGTGCAGCGTCCGAGCGGGCCCGGCCTCTTCCTCGATCGCCCGGAACTCCGGCGTGTCGTACTCGACGACCTGCGCCGCCTCCATGCCCTCGCGGATGACGGCCATGTTGCCCTTCGACGACCGCGACGCCCTTGGCGCCGAACTTCTTCGAGATCTGCGCGCGCACCTTCTCGAGGATGGCCTCCTCGGAGGCACCCTGGGTGACGCGATCGACATGCCCGACGACGGCGCCGATGAAGGCGATGCCCATCATGCGCAGCTGGAGCTCCGGCGAGGGGGCGTGCTTCTTGGCGACGCTGAAGGCGTCGACGACGAGGAAGTGGATGTTCTTGTCGCGAATGGTGTTGCGGGCGTACTTCGGCAGCTCGCGCCAGACGTCTTCCGGCGACAGGTCGGACTGGAGGATGAATGTCCCGCCTTCGACCAGTCCCTTCAGCGGGTTGGCGTGGATGAACGACTTGTGGTCCGGCGAGACGACGATCTCGACGTCCTCGAGCTCCGCGTTGGTGAGGAGCACCGGCTCCGGGCTCAGCGTGATGTAGTAGTTCGTGGGCGCCCCGCTCTTCTCCGAGCCGTACTTGGGCGCCGACTTGGAGTGCATGCCGAGCACTCCGGCCAGGATGTCGGTGAGCAGCTTGCCGGTGGCGATGGTGCCGTAGCCGCCGACGGAGTGGAAGCGGATCCGCATCGCCGAGGGCGGGAGGAGCACCGGGTTCGGCTCGGTCTCCAGCGCCATGAGCTCGGTCTCCGGGTAGGCCTCGCGCAGGCGAGCCTGGATCTCGACCATGGTGCCCTCGGGGTCCTTCGAGAAGAACTGCGAGCCCAGGTAGATCAGTGGCGCGCTCGCGCCGTCGACCATGTGCTTGTACGCGGCCACGATGTGGCGCGGCTGGACGTCGTGACCGCCGAGCCCGAAGATCGCCGTGGTCAGGCGGGGGGTCGCGGCCAGCGCCGGGATGCCGTCGTACTGCATGGCCTCCGCGTTCGCGCGTGCCTTGAAGAGCGCCTGCGTGACGAGGCCGGTGAGCGCCGTCTGGTCGGAGCGCTCGAGGACAGTGACCGCCTTCGCCCCGCGATCGCCTCGATGAAGTCGGCCTCGGGGAAGGGCTGGAGCAGCTTCACGGACACGACGCCGACCTTCAGGCCCTGGGCGCGCAGGACTGGCAGGACGGCCTGCACGTCATCGGTGATCGAGCCGAGCCCGATCATGATGTAGTCGGCGTCGTCGCAGTCGTAGGTCAGCAGCGGCGCGTACGTGCGCCCTGTCAGCGCCGAGTACTCGCTCATCGCCTGACGGGTGAGGGCAGGGACGGCGTTGGCGAAGTGGGTGCGGTGGTCCACGGCGCCCGCCTGGAAGTCCGGCTGGTTCTGCACCGGGCCGGTGAGTCCGGGGTTGTTCACGTCGACCAGCGCGGGCACCATCTGCCGGGTGCCCTTCTCCAGGGCGTTGACCCACTGCCGACGCCACTGCGCTCGAAGTTCCTCGGGGACCCAGGTCATCGTCTCGGCGAGCAGTGCGCCATCGCCGTCCTGCTCGATCGCATCTGCGGCGGCGTCGAGATAGGACAGGAGCGCTTCGCGGTCCTGGGGTGCGAAGTCGTCGCGGTGGCGGTCGAGGTAGCCGCGCAGCTGGACGACGCGGCCCTTGGCGCCGAACAGCATCTCCTGGGCGACCGTCGGCGCCTTGATGCGACCCGCAGGGTCGCCGAGGAACTCGCGCAGGAGCTCAGGCTCAGGCAGGGATGCCTCGCTGAGCATGTGGCTGGTGGAGAACCCGTCCATGGCGTTGGCGACGGGGATGAGGGACAGCGCCGAGGTCCGGTACGCGATGGCCGCGAGGTCGGCGGCCTCCTGCGGGTTGGACCCGAAGAGGACGGTGTAGCCGGCAGAGAGGAGTGCGTAGACGTCGTCGTGGCCCGCCATGACGTTGAGCGAGTGCTTGGACACCACGCGGGCGGCCACCTGGAGGACGAAGCCGCCGATCTTCTTGCCGACCGTGACGTAGTGCGACTCCATCGCGTAGAGGATCCCCTGGCTGGACGAGGCGTTCGAGATGAACTGGCCTCCGGTCAGGGCGGCTCCGAGCGCACCGCTCTGGGCGGAGTGCTCGCCCTCGGGCTCGAAGAAGAAGGGATGCTTGCCCCACACGTTGACGCCGCCCTCGGCGCGGGCGGCCTCGTACAGCTCCGAGATCTCCGTCGAGGGCGTGATGGGGTACCCGATGACGCCTCCGCACACGTGCCTCATCACGTGCGCGACTGCTCCGTTGCCGCTGATGACGCTGGGAAGACCTGCATATGTGGGCGGCTGAACAGTCATAGATGCATCCCTAGCGATCACGAGGTGTCCGCGCGGGGCGGACGTTCTTGTCGTTCGCCGGGGTCACCTGCGGCCTCGGCGACGGACAGAAACGAGTCGCGCCGGATACACGAGTGCATCGCGGCCCTCTTCAACAGTCCGCATGGCCAGCCTATTGATCCGCTGCCCTCGATCACGGGTCAATAGTCCCGTCCTCAACTATCGAAAGCCCATTCCCGCACGAACGGGGCAAACAGGGCAGCGACCGCTCAGGCGGACGGCATGAACTCGCGGGCCACGTCGGCCAGGACCCGTGCCAGCTGGGCGGGCATGGACAGCATGGGTGAATGGCCGCTGTCCAGCCATGACAGTGGAGCCGAGGCACGTGCCGAGCCGACGATCATCCCCTCGCCTCCGAGCATGTGATCGTGCTCACACGCGTAGCCGACGGTCGGAATGGCCGGCCAGTGGACCAGCGGGCACGGCTCCGCTCCAGATCCCCCAGTGCTGCGGCCGCAGCCGCGCCGCGGCGGCCGCGGCCACCGCCGGTGTCGCAGTCCTGGTACAGCAGGTCGCGCGCCACCTCCGGCGACATGCCCGTGCTGCCGTCGGCATAGCGCACCTTGGGCGCCTGGCGGTAGGCCTCGGTGTAGATGCCGGGCAGATGCCTCGCCTGCTCCCGCGCCGAGTGCCCGGGCTGGGGCCACAGCGCCGACAGCATGACGATGCCCCGGGCGTCCAACCGTTCCGCGACGACGGGGGCGACGAGGCCGGCGAGCGAATGAGCGACGACGACGACGTCGTCGATGCCCCTCGACGGCCTCGAGCGCTACGTCGACGTACCGGTCGATGCCCGCATCCGGCTCGTCCGCAGGCAGGTCCACGGCGATGCTCTCGACCCCGAGGGACGTCAGCTCCTCCTGCAGGGGGCTCCAGCACCATGCACCGTGCCACGCGCCGTGCAGCAGGAGAAGGGCGCTCATGCTCTGCTCCGTTCGCCTCCCGCAGCCGCCACGACCGCGCATCGGTGATCCAGGCCAAGGCTAGGACGGATCCCCGGCGGTGTTGGGTCATGCACGGATGGACCCCCCTGACGCGCCTCACGCAGCCCCGGGCTGTTCGTGAAGGTGCCGTACGGGAACACAATGGGGAACCCCCGACAACATCAAGGATCCGCCATGACCGAGCAGTCCCGAACGACTCCCGCTATCACGATCGCTGACGGCGTCCACCTACCGGTCGTCGGCTTCGGCACGTATCTCGTCCCCGACGACGCGGTTTCGGACGCGGTTGCTGCGGCGCTGGAGGCCGGATACCGGCATGTGGACACGGCCGAGGCCTACGGGAACGAGACGGGTGTCGGCCGTGCCGTGAGCACTGCGCTGGATGCCGGTCTGCGGCCGTGCAGAGTTGTTCGTCACGACCAAGCTGTTCCCGGGCAATCCGGCTTGGGGTGTGCCCGCAAAGACCTTCGAGACGACGATCGCGTCGCTTGACGCCAGCCTCGAGCGACTCGGGCTCGACTACGTCGACCTGTACCTCATCCACGCTCCCCTCACCCCCCACGAGCGGGTCGGCCAGTGGCGAGCGCTCGTCGAACTCCGCAAGCAGGGCAAGGCCCGCGCCATCGGCGTGAGCAACTTCAACCAGGCCCACATCGAGGAGCTCCTGGCAGCGGGCCTGCCCCGGCCCGACGCGAACCAGATCGAACTGCATCCGTGGTCGCAGAAACAGCAGCTCGTCGACTACCTGCGGGCCACCGGTATCGCGCCGATCGCCTACAGCAGCCTGGTGCCGCTCTCGACCTGGCGTGTTGCGGAGGGCCACGACAGCGCCAAGACCGATGAGATGCAGGCTGCCAGCGATGCGGCCGACTCCCCGTTCGCGGCCATGGCCCGGAAGTACGGCGTCACCGAGGCTCAGGTGCTGCTGCGATGGGGCGTTCAGCAGGGATACGCCGTGCTCCCCAAGAGCACCGACCCCGAGCGCATCCGACAGAACGCCGACCTGTTCTCCTTCGCCCTCGACGAGGAGGACATGACTGCCATCGCGGGCATGGACCGCGGCGCCGGCGTGGCCTGGGCGATCGGTGATCCCACCACGTTCGCGTGAGATAGGGGGAGCGGTCGGCGATTCGCATTCGTCGCGGACCGTGCGAGAACGCGCACGGAATCCGGCACCCGCCTTGGCTTATCGCGCTATGGTCTTTTGGCACGTCAGGGCTGCCGTGGTTCACGTTTTCGGAGGCGAATTGGATGGCTGAAGGTCTCGATCGCCGCCTGGTCGCAGTCATGTTCACCGACATGGTCGGGTACTCAGCGCTCATGCAGGCCGACGAGGTCGTGGCGCTCGACAAACGTGATCGATACTGGGACGCGATCGACCGCCTGCATGAGTCATTCGGCGGGACGGTCGTCCAGCGGCTCGGGGACGGCAGCATGAGCATGTTCCCCAGTGCGCTGTCGGCGGTTCAGGCGGCAGTGGCGATCCAGCGCGAGCTCGGTGCGCTCGACGTCTCGGTGCGGATCGGCATACACGTCGGCGACGTGATCGTCGATCCCCAGAGACTGACGGGCGACGCCGTGAACATCGCTGCCCGAATCGAGTCCTTCGCCGTGGCCGGCGGGGTGATGCTCTCCGACTCCGCGAGGCAGCAGATCGCCAATCGGAGCGACGTGCAGGTGGTCAGCGTCGGCCGCTTCCGACTGAAGAACGTGGGGAGTCCGGTCGAACTCTTCGCCGTGGCGGATAGCGGCATCGTCGTGCCGGATCCGGCGGCGCTGGAAGGCAAGGGCGAGCGATATGCCAGCCTGCCGAGCAACCTGCCCCACTCAGGGACGCCGCTCGTCGGTCGAGACGCCGCTCTCGAATCGCTCAGCGCACTGACTCGGGAGCATCGGATCGTGACGATCACAGGCCCCGGAGGCGTCGGGAAGACCCGGATCATGGCCGAACTCGGCCGGAAGCTCGCCGTCGAATTCCTGGACGGTGTCGCGTTCGTCGAGCTGGCCGAGGTGAACGATCCCGCAGACTTCATACCCGCGTTGGCGGATGCCTTGGATGTCAAGGAGGCCGAGGGGCGCAGTCTTGACGAGGGCATCGTCGACCTCATCGGCGACAAGAAGGCACTCCTGCTGCTGGACAACCTGGAGCAAGTGGTAACAGCGGCATCGCTGGTCGCACGCTTGCTGGAGAGCTGTCCGCAACTGCACATCGTGACGACGAGCAGGACGCTTCTGCGCATCAGCGCCGAGAGGGAGTTCGTGCTGGCCCCGCTCGACCTGCCCCCGTCGACGGACGTCCGCGCTCCCGCGGAACTGCTGACCTATCCTTCGGTCTCCCTCTTCGTCGCCCGCGCTCAGATGTCCCGCAGCGACTTCGAGCTCACGGCGGACAACGCCGACGCTGTGGCGGCCGTCTGCCGACGACTGGACGGGCTACCCCTGGCCCTCGAGTTGGCCGCTGCGCGACTTCGACTCCTTGCCCCCCGGGAACTGCTCGATCGCCTCGACCACGCTCTCAACGTGCTCACCTCGGGTCCTCGTGATGTGCCCGAGCGGCAGCAGACGCTGCGGGCCACCATCGACTGGAGCTATTCCCTCCTCACCGGGTCGGAGCAGCGGTTCTTCCGGCGCATGGCCGTGTTCGCGGGCGAGGGCACGCTGGCGGACGTCCAAGCCGTGTGTGCGGACTCGGGGTCGGCAAGCCTTGACGATCTCGAGTCGCTAGTCGACAAGGCCCTCGTTCAGGTCGACGGCCGGGACACCCGGCTCCGGATGCTTCAGACGATCGCGGAATTCGCGGGGGAGGAACTCGACGCCTCGGGCGAGCGCGAAGCGACGGCACTTCGGCACGCGCACCGATACGCGACCGTCGTGCGAGAGATCCGAGATGACACTGAGGCCGACCACCAGGCGCGTGCCGTGGAACGCGGGATAGTTGAGGAGGGCAACCTGCTTAGGGCACTCGACACCCTCCTGCAGGCAGCCCAGTCAGGAGATGCAGCTGCATGCGAGGCCGGCATGCAGATGTGCGGTGACCTCTTCCTGCACTGGCACATCCGCGGCAAGAACATCACCGCACGGGAGTATGCGACATCCTTCCTTGCTGCCGATGCTGAACGGACTCCCACCGTGGGGCGATCAGCAGCGCTCGCCACGGCCGGTCTGACCTCCTGGGTCCTCGGCAAGTACGAGCAGGCCAACGAGGAGTGGTCCGAGGCCTACCGCATCGCGGTAGAGCTGGATGCCGGACGTGAGATCTGCATCGCCTCTCACTTGTGGGGCCTCGGACTGCTCGGATTCGACCTTGATGCCGGGATGAGGCTCACGAGAGAGAGCATCGATCGAAGCCATGCCCTCGGCTTCCAGTGGAACGAAGGCTTCGCGTCCACTGTCGACGGCATTCTCCAAACCGTCGCGGGCCGTCCGGATGCCGCACGGGCGAGCTACGAGCGCGCGCTCGGCATCCAACGCCGGATCGGCGACGAGGAGGGCGCGGGAGTCACGCTCAGCGGTCTCGCACAGCTGGCGGCCGTTCGAGGGGACTTCTCCGAATCTGTCGACCTGTACCAGAAGTCACTCGCTGCATTCGAGGCAGTCGGCGACCGCGCCGAGCAGGCGCGGATCCTGGACGAGCTGGCGGGGCTGCACTTGCGCCACGATGATTCATCGCAGGCGCGGAACTACCTGCTCGAAGCTGTTCAGGCCTATACCGATGTCGCCAGTGTTCGTGGGATCGGACTGTCACTCCTTGGCCTGGCGGCCTGCGAGGCGCGAGAAGACCGGCCAACGCGGGCGGTGCAGATCGCCGCGGCCGCCGAAGTCTTCGCGAATGAAGAGGGGATCGTCAACGTCTACGCCGAACAGATCCCGGGTCTGGAGGTTGTTGAGCAGGCGCGGGCTCGACTCTCCGTCGAGGACGCGGCGCATGCCGCCGACGTGGGCAGTCGGCTCACGATGAAGGAGGCACTGGACCTTGCCCGTTCGAGCCAGGTGACCGCTTCCTAGTGATTCCGCGGACGCTAATTCCGCTGGTCGGGCCACTCGCGAATTGGCGGTCCGGCGCCGATAGCTCGGGGCCCAATGTCGACACCAGCAACCTGCCTGACCACAATGCTGCTCCAGCAGACATGGGAGGGTCTTGTGACCAGAGTTCGGCCGGGACGCCTGGCGCCGGCGATACCAGCGAGCGGGGCCGTGGTGTTTCTCATCGGGATGCGCATCAACCGGCTGTGGGAGGTCTGGCGGTGGGTGCCGGTGGCCGTCGCGATGCCCCGCATGCTGGTGGAACTGGCGAAGAACCCCGACTTGGGGCTGCTGGGCCGGCCGAGGACGTTCGTGTCCGGGCGCACGATCATGGTCTGGCAGCAGTGGTCGTCCTTCGAGGACCTTGAGGCCTACGCCCGGTCGGCCGATCGGGTCCACCTGCCCGCGTGGGGCGCGTTCAACCGGCGCTCCCGGGGCAACGCCTCGGTAGGGATCTTTCACGAGACCTACCTGGTGGATCAGGCCACCGCTGAGGGTGTCTACGTCAACATGCCACCGCTGGGTCTGGGAGCCGCCTTCGGCACGCAACCCGCCGATGGGAAGTCCCGTACCGCGGCGGGCCGTCTGGGACGTACGGCACCGCCCGACTGAATCCCGGGGGACGGCTGCTCAGCCGAATCACCACCGCGGTCACATCATCTGGTGATGTGCGGTCACCACGTCGGTCCCTAGCGTCCCTGACATGGCCGGACACCCCGCTCGGCCCGCAGGGACAAGGAGTCCGTCATGACCATCACCACCACCGGCCTCACGCGCGCGGCCGGCCTGAGCGCCGCCGCCGCGGGGCTGATCTTCATCGCAGTCCAGATCAACCACCCGCCGATGGACGTGGCCTCGGTCGAAACGACCGAGTGGATCGTGCGCAACTCGGCGAAGGTGGCTCATGGGCGCCCTGGCGCTCGTCGGCATCACGGGCATGTACCTGCGCCAGGTCCGGCAGGTCGGCCTGCTCGGGCTCATCGGCTACCTCCTGCTTCGGCGCCGGCTACCTCCTCATGTTCAGCACCGAGGTCATCTCGGCCTATGTCCTCCCGAGCCTCGTGAACCTCGCGCCGGGCTACGTCAACGACATCCTGGTTGCGGCCGCGGGAGGCACCCCCGTCGGGGACATCGGCGCGATGACAGACCGTGCTCGCCGTCACCGGCGCCGGCTACATGGTCGGAGGCCTCATCTTCGGCGTCGCCCTGTTCCGGGCTCGCATCCTGGCTCGGTGGGCAGCGGCCCTCCTCGCGGTAGGCACCATCGCGACCGCGTCGCTGGCCGTCCTGCCCGAGTCCTTCAACCGCCCGATGGCCATCCCGGTCGGCGTCGCCCTGATCGGACTCGGCCTCTCACTGTGGCGCAACCCGGGCTCTCCCGCTGCTGACACTGCCGTCGAGGCCGCGCGCATCGAGCCCGTGACCGTCTGATGAGCACTCCTCGGACATCGGTGCTGCCGGGGCGATCGCCCCGGCAGCACCGGCAGCGCAGCTGGCCCGTGCCGGCCGCCCTGCTCGTGCTCAGCGCCATCCCGGTTCTGGCCGGCGTGTTCCGAGTGGTCCAGCTGCTGGGCGGGCCCGAGCTGATCCCGGCCGACCACCGGTTCGCGGGATTCCCGCTCCCCCTGGTGGCCCACATCGTCGGCGCAATCGTGTTCCTGGTCGTCGGGGCCTTCCAGCTCGTGCCGCGGTTCCGCCGCAACCACCCCGGCTGGCACCGCCGTGCCGGTCGGGTCCTGGCCGTGGCCGGCCTGCTCGTCGCCGGCTCAGCGCTCTGGATGACCCTCTTCTACGAGGCGAAGCCCGGGACCGGCTCCCTGCTCTACGTGCTGCGCCTGGTGTTCGCCTCCGCGATGGCCATCTGCCTGGTCCTCGGCGTCACGACGATCCGGCGCGGCGACGTCGCCGCGCACCGCGCCTGGATGATCCGCGGCTACGCGATTGGCCTAGCCGCCGGGACGCAGGCGTTCACGGGAGGACTCGGCGGCGCGCTGTTCGGCACCGGCGTACTTCAGAAGGACCTCGCCATGGGATCCGCATGGGTGATCAACCTGGCTGTCGCGGAGTGGGCCATCCGCCGCAACAGCGGTTCTGCTCCGTCGCGCCGCTCTGTCCGCGGCGGCCGACGTTCCATCACGTGTGGGAGCACCGTCGTGACACCGCACCGACCACCGGACGTACCAACTGCGCGTCGTGGGGCACCTCGACGATCGCTGGTCGAGCTGGTTCGCGGAGTTCATCATCGCCCGCGACGACGACGGCACGTGCACACTCACCGGCCCGGTGGCCGACCAGGCGCAGTTGCACGGCGTCCTCGCTCGACTGCGCGACATCGGTGCCACCCTGCTGTCGCTGAGCTCGATGGACAGCGACGAGCAGTGAGTCGTCGTCGGCTCAGCGTCCGGTCAGCAGACCCAGCTCGCGGCCGCGTCGCACGGCGGCGCGGCGGTTGTTGACGCCGAGCTTCGCGTAGATGCTCTTGGTGTGCGATCGCATGGTGTTGAGCGACACGAACAGGCGCTGGGCGATCTCGGGTCCATCGAGCTCGGTATCGAGCAGCTGTAGGACCTCGAGTTCGCGGGCGCTCAACGGCTCCGGAAGACCGCTCGACTCAGCCGACTCCTCCGTGCCGTGGGCAGAAGCGTCGGCGACCTGGACCCGGCAGGCTGACAGCAGAGTTCGTGCGTGCGGCACGGCATCCGGGGCTTTGGGCAAGGGACTCGACCAGCGGTGCGACGAGCGCACCGTGCCGCGCGAAGGCGCGCACCTGGCCTTCGGGTTCGGCCAGTCGCACAGCCCGGTCCAGGAGCGTCAGCGCGGTGCTCGCATCACCGCGAGCGTGGGCGGTCAGCGCCTGGAGGACGAGCACCTCGATCACCGTGGCGTCCCTGCCGCCGGCCGTCGCGGCGTCGAGCAGGCGCTGGAGGAGGCGGTCGACGTCGATGAGGGCGTCCCGGTCGCCGGAGTGGCTGCCGCGGGCGAGCATGGCCTCGGCGAGAGTCACGTGCTCGAACTCACGCAGGTAGGACAGCTCCTGCGACGCCGTCACGTCGTGGTCGTGGGCCCATCGTTCCGCGGACTCCAGGTCGCCGAGCCGGATCTGCAGCCGGGCGGCGGCGGCGTGCAGCGGTCGCACATTCGGGGAGAAGTCGCCCAGGTACACCTGCTGCGCCTCCACCAGAAGCTCGAGGGCTCCAGCGAGGTCACCGTCGGCCTCGGCAAGCATTGCTGCGACCACCCGAGACCGATACGCGTACTGTGGCAGGCCGCGTTCCTCGCCCAGGTGACGAGCCGCGGCGAGCTGGTCCCGTGCGGTCTCGAGGTGGCCACGCTCCAGTGCCACTTCGGCATGGCCGACGTGGATGTCCGCGGTCCCACGCGGCACCTCTCCGGTCGCGCCCGCCACGCGCAGGGCCTCGTCGTAGGTGGCATGTGCAGCGCGCAGGTGTCCCTGGGCCATCTGGATCTCGGCCACAGTCAGGTAGCACCCAAGGGCGTCTGAGACGTGCTTGGCTCGGCGCAGTCCGTCGATGCACGTCGCATAGGAGCGGCGCGCCGCGTCCAACTCGCCACAGGCCCAGTGTGCGAGCCCGGACAGCCCGGCAGCGCCTGCCGGGACGACGTCATCTTCTGGGGTGGCTCTGTCGATCGCTCGTCGTGCGTGGAGGTGCGTGGCAGGGAAGTCCCCGGATACGAGAGAGAGGCCGGCCCAGTACATCTCGACGGCCGCCGGAATCCTTGCGAGCTCGGTGACGTCGACGCAGACGACCTGGCTCCCCGGTCGTGCGGCGACGTCTCCGTCCGGCGCGAGGCACGCGTGGATCGCGGGCAGTTGGCGTTCGATCTGGCGGAGGCGCCGTCCGACGTCCCCGAACTCGTTGCTGGACATCAGGGCGCCAGCGAATGTGATGGCGAGGACGGGGCGCCGCTGCACGACCTCGTCCGGCAGGTCGTCGAGCCAGCGCCGGAGCGTGACCTCCTGCCGGTTGCGCTGCAGAGTCGGGGTGGCCGCCTCGACGAGATCGGCGGCCCTGTCGACGTCGCCGGCAGCCAGCGCGTGGCGCACGGCCGGGATGGGCTCGCCCGCGTCGTCATACCAGCGGCTGGCGCGCAGATGGAGTTCCGGCATGAGGTGGGGTTGCTCGCTGCGGAGGTGCGATTGCAGGACGTCCGCGAACAGGTGGTGATAGCGGTACCAGCGGCGCTGGTCGTCCAGTGGCACCAGGAACAGGTTCGCGCGCTCCAGCCTTTCGAGCATCGCCCGGCTGCCGGTTCGTTCGAGGACGGCGTCGCACAGTTCCCCGCTGAGTACGTCGAGGATCGAGGTTCGCTCGAGGAAGTCCCGGACTTCGTCGGTCTGGCGGGACAGCACCTCGTCCGCGAGGTAGTCGACGATGTGGCGATCGGTCCCGGCGAAGCCTGCGATGAAGTCGGCGACGTCGTCTCGGCCCTGCATCGACAGGGAGGCCAGCTGCAGTGCTGCCGCCCACCCCTCGGTCCGGGACTCGAGGGTCGCCACGTCGGCCGGAGCGACGGGCAGGCCGCTCACGTCGGTGAGGTAGGAGGCCGTCTCGTCGATGGTGAAGCGGAGGTCGCGAGCGCGGATCTCGACGAGCTCGCCGCGGGCGCGCACGCGCGACAGCGGGAGGTTGGGGTCGGCGCGGGTGCTGACCACGACGTGCAGGTTCGGGGGCCGGTGCTCGAGCAGGAAGGTCATCCCCTCGGCCACCTCGGGGCCGTCGGCAAGGTGGTAGTCGTCGAGGATCAGGTCCACCTCGGTCGGCTGCGTGACGACCTCGTTGAGGACGGCGGTCAGCATCGTCCGGGTCGCGGGCTGGCCTGCTGCCAGCAGCGGTAGGACGCTCGCCCCGACGCCGGGCGCGGCAGCGTCCAGCGCCGTGACGACATAGAGCCAGAACGAGCCCGCGTGGCTGTCGGACTCGTCGAGCGACACGAACGCCGCCGTCCGCGGCTCGGTCGCTGAGCGCGCCAGCCAGGAGGCGAGGACGGTGGTCTTGCCGAAGCCGGCGGGGGCCGAGATGAGGGTGAGCGTCGCCTCGGCGCCGGCGTCCATGAGGGCTGTGAGCCGCGGACGGGGCACCAGATTGCCGCGCAACTGCGGCGCGGAGAATTTGGTCCTGACGAGGGTGCTGGCCATGTTCGCTCCGCTCGAGGGGCCGATGATCGGACTGTAGTCATCCGCCGACCCGCCGGTGCCTCAGTGCCAGCATCGGAAGCCACTCGGTTCGCGCCAGTGTCGGGCCGCGCAAACCGAAGGACGTCCAAGGGTCCTAGGGCTGCCGCTCGTCACGGGCCTTGCGCGTCGCGGTTCCAGAAGGTCAGCGGCCTCAGTGCGGGACTCATCGCCGCCAGCGCATCGACGAGGAGCCAGTCGAAATGCGGGTACGCGGCCAGCGATGGTTCCAGTGAATCGGAGACGACCACGGACGCCAGGGCATGTCGCAAGAGTTGCGACTGGGCCGAACTGAGTCGCCAGAAGGTCTCGGACTTGCCATCGGGTCCTTCAACCCTTCGACAGATGGCATAGCCCTGATCAGGAGTTCCCGAGGCATCAATGGTGACGACGGCGGAGTCAACACGACCTTCGTAGACCTGCACGACACGCGCTCCTGGACGGGGGTGTTGCTCGATTCTCCCCTTCAACCTATGGTCCTTCAGTCCGCAGCCGACGCGAAATTCGACGATCGCTTCGCCATTCGACCTGTGATGCCCCCGCAGCGAGCCCCCTGGAGGGCCGGTGGCGTAGCGTCACGGCGGGACACCGGACAGGCGCGACCGCGGACCTGTCGACCAGCCCATGAGAAGGGGCCGGCGAGCCATGACGGATGCTCGGACGAACCTGGATGCCGACGTTCTCGTGATCTTCGGGATCACCGGTGACCTTGCGCGGGTGATGACCTTCCGCTCGCTGTACCGGCTCGAGCGCCGAGGACTCCTGTCGTGCCCGATCGTGGGCGTTGCGGTGGACGACTGGACGCTCGACCAGCTCATCGAACGGGCGCGCACGTCGATCGTCGCCACGGGGGAGCCACTGGACGAGGAGGTCTTCGCTCGCCTGACGGCCCGACTGTCCTACGTGCAGGGCGACTTCTCGGACGCATCGACCTACGCCCGGGTCGGCGAGGCCATCGCCGGCACGTCACTGCCCGTGTTCTACCTGGAGATTCCGCCGTTCCTCTTCGCAACCGTCATCAAGGGTCTGGCGGAGGCCGGCCTGACCAAGACGGCCCGTGTCGTGGTGGAGAAGCCCTTCGGCCATGACCAGGAGTCCGCGCATGCGCTTGGCCGAGGAGCTGCACCAGTACGTCGAGGAGTCCCAGCTGTACCGGATCGACCACTACCTCGGGAAGATGGGCGTGGAGGAGATCCTCTTCCTGCGCTTCGCCAATCGGCTGTTCGAGCCGGTGTGGAACAGCAACCACGTGGAGTCGGTCCACATCACGATGGCCGAGGACGTTCGGTGTCGATGGCCGGGGCCGGTTCTACGAGCCAGTCGGCGCCTTGCGCGATGTGGTGGTCAACCACCTGATGCAGGTGGTCGCGGTCGCGGCGATGGAGCCGCCGGCAGGTGGCACGCCGAGGGACTTCAAGGACGCCGTGACCACGACCTTCCGCGCGATCCGGCCGGCCGACCCGGAGCACTATGTGCGGGGCCAGTACGACGGCTACCGGGACGTCGACGGGGTGGCCGCCGATTCGACCACCGAGACGTTCACGGCCCTGCGCCTCGACGTCGAGAACTGGCGCTGGGCCGGAGTGCCGTTCTTCATCCGGGCGGGCAAGGGACTGCCCCTCACCCAGACGGAGGTCCGACTGGTGTTCAAGCACGCTCCGCAGCTCGGGTTCGCGGTGGCGGCGAAGCGGACCGAGCCCGAACCAGCTGGTGATCCGGCTTGACCCGTCGACCGGGGTGCGGATGGTCGTGGACGCGCGTCGCGCTGACGAAAGCCACGCCGCGCCGATCGAGCTCGATGTCACCTTCGCCGAGATGGGCGGGGAGGGCGCCACCCCGTACGAGGTGCTCCTGCATGCCGCGATGACTGGCAAGGACGCCCGCTTCACCCGTCAGGACGGCATCGAGGAGTGCTGGCGGATCATGCAGCCGCTCATCGACGCTCCACCCCCCGTGCACGTCTACGAGCGCGGTTCCTGGGGCCCGGCCGAGGCCGATGCCCTCGTCGCCGACGCCGGCGGCTGGTACAACCCGTGGACCCCTGCATGACCGTCCCGAACGAAGGCAGATCTACCGCGGAGCACGCCCGGCTGGCCGAGGCAACGGGTCGGGCTGAGGCCGCCCTGTTCTCCGCGAACCCGTGGTACGAGTGGGGCCCCTACCTGAGCGAGCGGGCCTGGGGCACCGTTCGCGAGGACTACTCAGCAAGTGGTGACGCATGGAGTTCGTTCCCTCATGATGACGCCCGCTCGCGCGCGTACCGCTGGAACGAGGACGGCATGGCGGGCATCTCCGACATCCGCCACGACCTGTGCCTGGCGTTGGCCCTGTGGAACGGCAACGACCCGATCATCAAGGAGCGCATGTTCGGCCTCAGCGGACCGGAGGGCAATCACGGCGAGGACGTCAAGGAGTACTGGTGGTACCTGGAGGGCCTGCCCAGCCACGCGCTCCTGCACTGGCGCTACCACTACCCGCAGGCCGCGTACCCCTACGAGCAGCTGGTGCACCACGGCAGGGGCCTGGCCGACCGTGAGCTCGAGCTGCTGGACACCGGCGTGTTCGACGACGACCGGTACTGGTCCGTGGACGTCACGTACGCCAAGCGCACGCCCACGGACACCCTCATGCGCATCGTCCTGGAGAACCACGGTCCGGACGAGGCGACCATCGACGTGCTGCCGACGCTGTGGTTCCGCAACACCTGGTCGTGGGGGGACGAGCAGGACGCGCCCGCGAATCAGCGGCGACGGCACCGGGCTCGAGGTCGCCGATCATCGCCTCGCCGGATACCGGCTGGAGGCCGCGCCGGGCCCCGACGGCGTACTCCCCGAGGCGCTGTTCTGCGAGAACGAGACGAACGCGCCGCGCGTCTTCGGCGCCGAGGCGACCACGCCGTTCCCCAAGGACGGCATCAACGATCACGTCGTGTCCGGAGCGGCGACCGTCAATCCCGACGGGTTCGGGACGAAGGCGGCGCTGCGCTACCGCGTCACGGTGCCGGCCGGCGGAACGGCCGAGCTGCGCCTGCGTCTGCACCAGCCGGCGGGTGGCTCCGAGGACCCGGTCGTCGACTGGTCCGGAGCCGACTTCGACGAGGTGGTCGCCGCTCGAGAGGCTGATGCCGACGAGTTCTACGGCGCGCTCGCCCCGGCGAGCACGACCGACGAGGAGATGCGCGTCCTGCGACAGGCGGCGGCCGGGCTCGTGTGGAGCAAGCAGATGTACAACTACCGCGTCTCCCGATGGCTGGACGGCGACCCGGGCAGCCCGACGCCGCCGTCTCACCAGCACGGCCGGAACCGTGACTGGCGGCATCTGGATTCCTTCGACGTGCTGGCCATGCCGGACCCCTGGGAGTACCCGTGGTTCGCCACGTGGGACCTCGGCTTCCATGCGGTCGCCTGGGCCCACCTGGATCCCGCCTTCGCCAAGTACCAGCTCCTGGTCCTGCTGCGCGAGTGGTTCCAGCACCCCAACGGCGCGCTGCCGGCCTACGAGTGGAACTTCGATGACGTCAACCCACCGGTGCACGTCATGGCGGCCCTGCGCGTGTTCCGCATCGACGGCAGCCGCGACGTCGAGTTCCTCGAGCGCGTGTTCCAGAAGCTCCTCGTCAACTACACCTGGTGGCTGAACCGGCAGGACCCCGAGGGCAACAACCTGTTCAGCGGCGGATTCCTCGGCCTCGACAACATCAGCCCGATCGACCGGTCGAACCTGCCGGAGGGAGCCACGCTCGAGCAGGCCGACGGCACCGCGTGGATGGCGTACTACGCCCTGTCGATGCTCGTCATCGCCGGTGAGCTCGAGAACGCGAATGTGGTGTACGAGGACATGGTGATCAAGTTCCTCGAGCACTTCATCCACATCGCCCAGGCACTCGACAAGCAGGATCTGTATGACGAGGAGGACGGCTTCTACTACGACCGGCTGGTCCTCGAGTCCGGCTTCGAGACGTCGGTGAGGGTGCGCACGATCGCCGGGCTGATCCCGCTGCTGCCGGCCGTCGGCGTGACGATGCGCGACGTCGAGGCAGCGCGCAAGCTGGGCAAGCGTTTCGCGCGCGTGCGGCAGGACTGGGTGGATGCGGGCGGCAGCCTGGCGGGGCGCGTGCGGGGAACGGGCGACGACCGGGTCGTACTCCTTTCCGTGATCAAGCCGAGCAACCTCCCCGGAACACTCCGCGAGTTCTTCGACGAGGCCGCGTTCCTCTCCCCTCATGGGCTGCGATCCGTGTCAAAGCGCTACGAGGGCCAGCCATACACCCTGGATGGTGTGGCGGGCGCGTCCATCGACTATGAGCCCGCGGAGTCAGCCACCGGCATGTTCGGCGGCAACTCGAACTGGCGCGGCCCGGTCTGGATGCCGCTCAACTTCCTGGCGATCCGGCAGTTCGAGGTGTTCGGCCAGTTCTTCGGATCCGACCTCACTGTCGAATACCCGACCGGTTCGGGGAACCAGCGCACACTGGGGGACGTAGCCCGGGACCTGTCCGATCGGGTGCTCTCGATCTGGCTGCCCGGGCCGGATGGCCGCAGGCCGGTGTATGGAGACTCTGATCGGTTCCAGCAGGACCCCGACTGGAAAGACAACCTGCTGTTCTTCGAGTACTTCCACGGAGACAACGGCGCCGGACTCGGCGCGACTCACCAGACCGGGTGGACGGCACTCGTCGTCGATCTCATCCTCGACCCCCCCGCCTGACGAGGCGCGCCGAGATTGGAACCGATGACCGCCCCTTCCTGGTTCTTCCCGAAGGTCACCGGCCGCGACTTGCTGGGACACGAGTACCGACTCCCCAGCGACTTCCCGGCCTCAGTCAGTATCGCGGTGATCGCCTTCAAGCAGTGGCACCAGGGGCAGGTCGACCAGTGGATCAGCCGCCTCGCCGAACGCGGGCTTCCGCAGACTCCCCACGAGCACACCGACCTCGACCGCGTGATCCTGGAGTTGCCGGTCATCTCGGGTCGTTACCAGGTGGCGCGGCGCTTCATCGATGGGGGAATGGCCGCCAGCATTCGTGATCCGGAGGTTCTTGCCCGGACCATCACCATCTACGGCTCGGTGGACCGCCTCTGCGGGCCTTTGGGAATCACCTCGCGTGAGACTGTCTCGGTGCGGGTCGTGCGGCGCGATGGGACGGTGCTCTGGGGGATCACCGGACCGGTGAGTGAGGAGGGCGTCGAGGATCTTCTGGCGGCTCTCGACACGAGCCAGTTCTAGAGCCCGATGCGCAGCCCCGATGGGTCCGCTATGTCAGGCCTATCTGTCGGAGTCCTATCGTCGACTCACCCGGGTCCTGCGCCGGATCCGCTTGTCGAGGGCATCGGCTCCAAGGACCATGACCGGGCTCACCACCGCGACGATCCAGCCGATCGCCAGCGGCGGTGCCTGCCCGAACACCGCCGCAATGCTCGGCACGAGCAGGATGGTGAGGGTGAAGGCCAGCTCGATCCCGATCGCCGGGATCAGCAGGCGGTTGGAGAACCAGCCGAGTCGACCGGGCCAGAGGGTCGAACTGCGGCACGCGAAGGCGTTGGCCACTTGGCCGAAGACGACGGTGATGAAGGCAGCACCCGACGCACTCAAGACGACATCCCCGGTGGGGAATGGCTGCCCCGGACGCCAGCCGGTCGCCACAAAGGTCAGCAGGAATGCGGTCATGGCCAGCAGTGCCTCCGTCGGTCCGAGAACCCCGAAGGCACGCCGGAGCACGGTGCCGTTCAGCAGCCGCCCGGTGATCGGAGACCCGCTCAGTACTCGGCGCGGCGGCGGCTCGGCACCTAGGGCGACGGCTGAGAGAGTGTCCGTGCCGATGTCCAGTGCGAGGATCTGCAGCACCCCGAGTGCCAGCGGGATGCGGCCGCCGGAGAGTGCCCAGACGACGAACGGGGCGAGCTCGGCCACGTTGTCGGTCAGGTGATACGTCAGGAACCGCCGGATGTTGACGTACGTCGTGCGCCCCTGCTCGATTCCAGCAACGATCGAGGCGAAGTTGTCGTCAAGGAGGACGAGCTCGGCCGCCTCTCGAGCGATGTCGGAACCGGACTTCCCCATGGCGATGCCGATGTTGGCCTCGTGGAGGGCGGGCACGTCATTCACGCCATCCCCGGTCATGGCGACCACGTGACCGCGGGCTCGCAGGGACCGAGCGATGCGGAACTTGTCCTCCGGGGAGACTCGGGCGACGACGACTCCCGGTCGATCGAGCAGAGCGCCGAGCAGTGCGTCATCCTGAGGGAGGTCGCGGCCCTTCCAGGACCGGGTCGTCAGGCTCGCGCAGGCCAACCTCGGTGGCGATCGCGCGGGCCGTCCCCGGATGGTCGCCGGTGACAACGGCGACGCGGATCCCGGCTGCACGACAATCGTCGAGTGCCTGTCGCACATCGGTCCGCGGCGGGTCCTCGAGGCCGACGACCCCGAGCAGGGTGAGGTCTCGCTCCACCTCGGCCGTCGAAGGCGGCAGTGTGCCGTCGACAGTGCGTTCCGCCACTGCGAGCACCCGAAGGCCGCGCTCAGTCATTGCGGCAACCGCCTCGGCGGCGCAGTCAGCGTGCTCGCACAGTGGCAGCACCGAGTCCGGCGCTCCCTTGACCAGGACTTGACGCTCTGTGACGACGGACATGCGCCGACGGCGCGGATCGAAGGGGAAGCGCAACCCCACGCCGTCCACGACCCTGACCTCGTCGGTGTCGACGCCCAGCCGTCGGGCAAAGGCGTCAAGCGCTGCCTCCATCGGATCGCCGTGCGAGTGCCAGGCGCCCGCGACCAGCAGGACGTAGCCGTCGGAGCAGCCGACGGCTACCTCGGCCATATGTCGCATCGACTCAGACTCGGAGGCCGGGCTGACGAGCACCTCGGCATCGGGTGAGTAGCCCGATACCTCGGCACGGGCCACGGCCAGGGGGTCACGCCGTCACCACGGGCATCTCGTTGCGGGTGAGGGTGCCGGTCTTGTCGGTGCAGATGAACGTGGTCGAGCCCAGAGTCTGGACAGCCTCGAGGTCGCGCACCAGCACCTGGCGCTTCGCCATCTGCTCGGCCCCCCAGGCCAGCGTCAGCGTCACTGTCGGTAGGAGTGCCTCAGGCACCAGGGCGACGGTGACCCCGACCGCGAAGATGAAGCCATCAGCGGGCGGGTTGCCCAGCAGCAGCGTGATCCCGAAGAACGCACCGCCGACACCCAAGGCGATGGCGGAGATGAGGCGGACAACGCGACGCAATTCCTTGGACAGCGGAGTCTCCGGCTTGGGTGTGAGCGCCGTGAGCCGTGAGATGGTGGCGAGTCTGGTGTCCTTGCCGACGGCCGAGACGACCGAGACGCCCTCGCCTTCGACGACGAAGGTCCCAGCGAAGACCTCGTCGTGCACCTGGATGCGAGTGGGCCGGCTCTCGCCGGTCAGCATCGACGTGTCGAGGGTCAGCGCTGTCGCACGCAGCATGGTTCCATCGGCCGGTACCCGGTCGCCGGCCTCCAGCGCGACGACGTCGCCAACCACCACGTCGCTGGCATCGACGAGATGCTTCCGGCCATCCCGGATCACTGTCACCGTCGTCGGCAGCAACGACCGCAGTCGTTCTGCCGCGCGGTCCGCCCGGCTCTCCTGGATGAAGGCGAACACCGCGTTCAGCATCAGCACGGCGATGATGGCCACCGCGAGCTGGGGCATCCCGGCGATGAATGCGAGGGTCGCAGCCACCCACAGCATGAGGGCGAAGAAGTGGATCAGCTGTCCCACCAGGCGACGCAGCGACGACGGCCGAAGCGGTTCGGGCAGCGTGTTCGGACCGTGCTGGACCCGGCTCAATTCGACCTGTTCAACGGTGAGACCCACTGATGGAGTCACGACTCAAGTATCGACCTCGTCAAGGGGGTGGCGGGTTCGATCGGGGCGGCGGTGCACGCCGTCAGTCCCGTCCTGGCCATGTTTCTTGTGAGGGGGAGTTCCGGGGGAAGCACCTCGAGTAGCAATGTGAAGGCGGTGGAGACGAAGGCCAGTGGGAGGTCGCGAGCCGCCAGGACGGTCTCGAACCACGTGACGTAGTCGGTGATGATCGTCGTGTCGCCGACCAGGGTGGCGGACGAGGTCACTTTGAGGGTGCTGGCGAGGTCATCGCGGGTCGCCCTTACGGCGGCGTCGGACTCTCGAAGGGAGGGCCAGGCAGCGAGTGCGTTGGTGGTCGCGGCTTCCACGATCGACTCGTGGTCGCGATGGATCAGGCGTACCTCCTCGATGACCATGGGGCTGCCCACGGGGTCGCGCGGAGCCGGTGGCGGCGACTGCAGTGCCTTGAGCAGTACGTCGGCGCCCGTGCGAAGTCCGGAGCCCAGAGGTCGGCACCCAGGGCCCGGCCCCACGCGCCGTGCGGTCCGAAGCCGCGGCCTCCGCACACAATGGTCATGCCGACGGCACGCAAGGCATTGATGGTGCGCCAGGTGCCGGTCAGCGACATGGGCATGGAGCAGGTGATCGCGACGGCGGCCGGGGCATCGTCGCCGAGCATCGCGACCAGCTCATCGGCGGGCACCGATGGGCCGATGAAGGAAACGTCGGCGCCGCGCAGCCGCAGGACCTCCGACGCCATGCGTCCCGGCAGGACGTGCCACTCGCCTTCAGTGCAGGCGACCACAGCGCGGCCGCTCGACCCCTCGACTACGGCGCCCGGGGCACGCAGGGCGGTGTCGGTGACGGCCTGGAGGGCGGATTCCGTGATCGCGGAAGCGCGATGCTCCAGCGCCACAGACCACTTGCCCTCCTCCCACCCACGGCCGATCTCGACCTGTGACCTGGCCAATAGGTCGGTGATGATCGTCTCGGGGCCGATCCCTCGCTCCAGCAGATCCATCGCCACATCGATGGCGCCGCGACGGTCGCCGCGATGCACCGCGTCCAGGTAGAGGGCCAGGTGCGCGTCGAAATCAACGGGTTCAATGACCTCAGGAACGGTCGATGGGTTCACGGCTGCCTCCCTTGGACGTGAGTGACAGGGGTTGCGTCGGCGCTAGGGGCGGTGCTCGGATCGCAGGCGATTCGATCCCGCCCGGATGCCTTTGCCTCGTACATGAGCCGGTCGGCGGCCCGCATGGCCGCCTGCCCCGCCCATTCGTGTGGTTCGGGGGCCGCTGGCACCATCGTGGCACCGGCGCTGAAGGTGACCCGCTGCGGCGAGGCGCCCGGCCACGTCGCGCGCAGCCGCTCCAGTGCGGCGCAGGCCTCGCCCAGCGGCGTGCTGGGGAAGAGGATGACGAACTCCTCCCCTCCCAGCCGGCCGACCACGTCGCGATCGCGCACTCCGGCCTGAAGGTGCCTGCCGAAGGCGGTGAGGACGGTGTCGCCGGCCTCGTGACCGAGGGTGTCGTTGACGGTCTTGAAGTGGTCGAGGTCCACCATCGCGATGCAGTCCCCAGGTCGGCACCGGTTGACGGCGATCGTCAGCGCCCGCCGGCTCCACAGCCCCGTGAGCTGGTCTCTCGTCGCGTTCTCGACCAGGCGCTCCGAACTCAGCCCCCGCTCCACGACGGTCCGTGCGTCCGATATTGCCGGGACGAGGTACCGCGCGAGAGCGTCACGAAGCTCCGGGTCTTCCGTGAGGGGAAGGATCGGCTCGCCCTCGCCCAGCGACATGTCGATCGGCACGGAGCCCCCGGGGTCCTGCTCCGCCGTGGTGACATCCGCTCCCAGCTGGCGGCACAAGCTCACCACGGCGGCCTGGGCCGCGGATGCGTCGCGGGCCCGGAGTATCTCCCTGGTCGCCGCGTAGGCCAACTCAAGGTCCCGTGCTTGATCTCGACCTCGGGACATGAACTCACGGTACTTCCGAAGGGTCGACAAAGCGGGGCTGAGCGAAGGCCTCCAGACGGATTCCCCGGGTGGCGCACGAAGGTCGGTGTGGTTGCATGTGCGCAATGCTGAGTGGCCGGCGATGCGAGGGGGGAAGA
Organism: uncultured bacterium; assembly: GCA_963700745.1. GTDB lineage: Bacteria > Actinomycetota > Actinomycetes > S36-B12 > S36-B12 > UBA10649. The sequence goes on from CAVOYT010000002.1 coordinate 35,808, forward strand.
TGCGCTTCCGCTCCCCCATGAGACGGGACACGCTGCGCGCGGATGCCACGGCTGGCGTCGTTCTCGGCATCCAGAGCGTTCCCGACGGCCTCGCGACGGGTCTGCTGGCCGGAGTCAGCCCTCTCTCGGGCCTCTACGCCTACATGGTGGGCACCATCGCGGGCGCCGCTGTAACGAGCTCGTCCTTCATGGCCATTCAGGGGACCGGCGCGATGGCGATCATCGTGGCGGATGTCCCGGAGGTCCACGAGGGCAGCGATCCGGCGCGCGCATTGTTCACGTTGTCGGTGCTGACCGGCGTGATCATGCTGGTGGCCGGGTTCCTGCGGTTGGGGTCGGTTCTGCGTTTCGTGTCGAAGGCGGTGATGGTCGGGTTCATCAACGCCATTGGCGTGAACATCATCCTGGGCCAGCTGGCCAATTTCACTGGCTACGCCCCAGACGGGCCCAACCGCATCGTTCGTGCAGTCCAGACGTTGATCAATCCAGGACAACTGGATCTCCCGACCCTCGCGGTTGGGGTCGCCACGATCGTCCTCATCGTCGTGTTCGAGCGCACGCGCTTGGGCGCGATGGGGCTCGTGGTCGCGGTGATCATCACCTCCGCGGCCGCGGTACTGCTCGGCTGGCAGGACGTCTTGACGTTGAACGACCTGGGTGAGGTGCCCCGATCGTTGCCACGGCCTGAAGCCCCGATGCTCGCACTCGTTCCATCGCTGCTGATCCCAGCGCTCTCGTTGGCCTTCGTTGGGCTGGTGCAAGGCGCGAGCATCTCCGCGAGCTACCCCAACCCCGATGGCCGCTTCCCTGATTCGTCCCGAGACTTCGTCGGACAGGGAGCGGCGAATGTGGCCGCCGGGGTGTTCCAGGGGATGCCGGTGGGCGGCTCGGTCTCGGCCTCCGCGTTGAACAAGGCCGCCGGGGCTAGGTCTCGCCAGTCACTCCTGATCGCGGGTGTCGTGATGGCCGTGGTGATCGTCGCGTTCGGTGGGGCGGTCGGATACGTGGCGATGCCGGCCCTGGCGGGTCTGCTGATGCTCATCGGTTACCGCACGATCAAGCCTGCCGATCTTCAGTCAGTGTGGAAGACCGGCTGGCTGCAGAGGATCGTGCTCGTCATCACCTTCGGACTCACCATGGTCATCCCGCTGCAGTACGCAGTACTCATCGGCGTCGGGGTCTCCGCGGTCCTATACGTGATCCGGCAGTCCAATCGGGTGACCATCAAGCGCCGCGAGACGACTGACGACGGACACTTGGTCGAGACCGACCCACCGACAGTTCTGCCAGCTGGTGACGTTGTCGTCCTTCAGCCGTACGGGAGCCTGTTCTTCGCCGCCGCTCCCGTGTTCGAGTCCAAGCTTCCCGACCGTCACTGAGACGTCCCGGCAGTCTGTCGTGATCCTCCGCCTGAGAGGTCGTACCGACTTGGGCGCAACGTTCATGGATGTGGTGCTGAGGTACGCACAGTCACTTGCTGCGGTGGACAGTAGGCTCTTGATCGTCTCGACCAATGAGCGAATCTCCGAGCAGCTCGCCGTGAACGGAATCACGGCGGTGATCGGCACGGACAGCATCTACGCGGGTGATGAACGCGTGGGCGCATCGTTGGAACAGGCGCAGAGGGACGCGACCGCTTGGATTGCCACGCAGGGTCGCGAGCCTTGACGGGGGTGCCCGTCAGCCCGGCCTGAGCGCTGGATTGTGCGTGGATCGGCGAACGAGCAGGACGACGCTCACGAGGGCTATCCAGGCCGGGAACACGTAGGCAGTCGTGGGCGCGACGGTGACATTCACGAACTCGAAGACTCCGACTGCATAGCTCAGCCACACGAGCCACCTGGGGAGCTCCCGTGGCGCGTCCGAGGGCCGCCGTGGCGAAGACGACGAGGGTGGCAACCCTGGGCGCAAAGACCGAAAGCAGCGTCACGGCGAGCGCCCGGGTCAACGAGGCTGCGCCTGGATCCGGGAGTCGGCCGCCGACCTCTACCAGGACAGCGGGCGCGGCAAGGGCCGCCGTTCCGGCGAGCACGACCCCGGCCATGAGGATCGCCCCACCCTGGAAGACGGTTCCGAACAACTTGGGTTCGCCCTGACCCAGTCGAGACCGCACCACGCCGATGAACCACAGGAACGCTATCGTCCCGATCACGATGAACTGCAGCAGTGCCAAGGTGTACAAGCCCGGTCGCGGGTCGGAGTAGTAGCGGATGATTTCCGCATCCGAGGCGTCCACCGAGGGCGCGGCCAGAAGGCCCCAGAGCCCGATCGACCAGGCGACGGCGCAGATGACGCCCGCGATAGCGGCAGCCTCGATCGAGCGCACGCGAGTCCGCCAGCGTTCCGCGGCGACGGGCGGCCCAGTTGCGGGGGACGGGGTCGATGTCACGCGGTGTCCTCCTCCCCGGTGATTGACTGGTTGGGCGAATTGTGGACTCACGTGACTGCTCCGCAACGTGGCGGTACTGCGGCGCGGCGGGCCGCTGATGATCTCGTGGACGATCACCGACGAGGACACCACTTTCGTGACCGAGCTGCGCAACGGAGCCCTCAACCACCGTTCGGTCGATGAGCCATTCCCTGGAACGACGGCCTTCCGCCTCACCCGTCCGACGCTCATCGGGCTCGTCACCGGTTCGCTCGACCTTGCCGACGCCTTGGCCGACGGGCGGGTCGTGGTCGACGGCGCCCCCGATCTCCTGGCTCAACTCGTGTCGCTGCTCGCTCCGGTGGACCCGAACTTCGCCATCGTCACGCCCTAGCCGAGCGAGCTCGCGGAATTGGGGCTCTACGGCCTCTTGCGGAAGCCGGATCATCGTTTACGATCACGCCATGATTCGACCGAGCATGTCCAAGACGCTGTCTATCACTGTTTCGCTGGCTCTCGGCGCGCTGGCCCTCGCCGCCTGCGGATCCTCGTCGACGCTCGGCCGAGGGGACCGACGGTTCTGCTGAGGCCGCTATGGAGCTTGGCGGGACGTCGTGGAATCTGTCGTCCTACGCGGGAGCGGACGGTTCGACCGTGACGGCAACCGAGGCGCCGGACATGGCGTCGCTGACGTTCGCTGCTGATGGGTCCTGGTCCGGGTCCACCGGATGCAACCGGATCGCGGGCACCTACACGCAGGATGGGTCGAACCTGACGATGGAATCCGGCCCGATGACGCTGGTGGCGTGCGAGGGCCCGGTCGCGGACCAGGAGCAGGCCATCGTGGCGGCACTCCCGCTCGTCGCCTCGTTCACCGGCGGCGACTCGCTGGCTCTGCTGTCCTCCGATGACTCGGTTCTGCTGACCTACGCCGCCGGCCTGGCTGGCCTGGCCGGTACGTCGTGGCAGGCGACGGGCGTCAACAACGGCCAGGAGGCGTTCGTCATGCCGGAGGGCATCGAGGCGGCCACCGTGACGTTCGACTCCGAGGGACAGGCCAGTGGATCGGGTGGCTGCAACACCTTCAGTGGGGACTACACCACCACGGATCCCGACGGGCTCACGTTCGGCATCCTGGGGTCGACGTTCATGGCGTGTGAGGACGCGGTGATGGAGGTGGAGCAGCAGTACTTCACTGCACTTGCCAACGTGGCCACCTACCAGATCGAAGCCGACACGCTGACGCTCCGCGACGCCTCGGGAGCCATGCAGGTGACCTTCCAGCAGGTGTCCTAGTCCGAGGATGACTCCGTTCGGGCGCTAGCGCTGGCCGTAGACGTTCCGGTAGCGCTCGTTGAGCGCCGCAATGTCGGCCTTCGGGATGGGGATCGGCGTGCCGAGTTGGTGCGCAAGGTGGGTGGCTTTCGCGACCTCCTCGAGCATCACGGAGGCCTTCACGGCCGATCGCGCGTCCGTACCCACGGTGAAGGGACCGTGGTTCTGCATCAGCACCGCATCACAGTGGTGCTCGCGCAGGGTCTGGACGATGCCCTCACCGATGGCCTCGTTGCCGATCAGGGCGAACGGGCCGATCGGGATGTCGCCACCGAACTCGTCGGCCTGCATGGTGAGAACGCAGGGGATGGCCTGGCCGCGGGCCGCCCATGCACAGGCATAGGTCGAGTGCGTGTGAACGATGCCGCCCACATCGGGCATCTCGCGGTACACAACCGCATGCGCACCCGTGTCGGAGGACGGCGTGAGATCACCTTCCACCACCGACCCGGTGAAGTCGGTGACCACCATGCTCTCCGGGGTCAGCGCGTCGAAGTCCAGGCCGGAGGGCTTGATGACCAGGAGGTTCGTGGCCGGGCACCCGCGCGGAGACGTTGCCGGCCGTCCAGACCACCAGACCGAGGCGAGGAAGATCGCGGTTGAGCGCGCAGACCTCCTCGCGAAGTCGTCTGATGGCGGCAGTGACGGAGTCGGCCATGTCAGGTCTCCTGTCCTGATGCGATCGCCCTCTTGCGGGCCTTGAGCCGGTGCATGACGTCGTTGGCTCCGCGACCGAAGTAGTCATGCAGCAGCAGGTACTCCGCGTAGAGCGCGTCGTACGCCTCGGCCACGTCAGGGATTGGGCTGGTACACGCCCTTGTCGGAGTGCCCCATGGCCTTCGACGCGGCGAGGACGTCCGGGTACGCGCCGGCGGCCACGGCGGCGTGGATCGCCGACCCGAGTGCCGGTCCCTGCGCCGACGCGATCGTGCTCAGCGGCAGCTTGGTGATGTCCGCGTAGAGCTGCATGAGGAAGCGGTTCTTCAGCAGGCCCCCGGCGATCACGAGTTCCGTGACGGGCACGCCGGACTCGTTGAAGGATTCGACGATGCGTCGCGTGCCGAAGGCGGTCGCCTCGAGCAGTGCCCGGTACTGGTCTTCCGGTCGCGTCAGCAGGGTCTGGCCGACGATGACGCCGGACAGCTCGTGGTCGACCAGGATCGACCGGTTGCCGCTGTGCCAGTCCAGGGCGACCAGGCCGTGCTCGCCCACCTGCTGCGCCTCGGCCAGTTCGGTGAGGTACTCATGCAGGCCGTGGCCGCGTTCGGCCGCAGCCGCCGCATAGTCGGCCGGAACGCAGTTGTCGACGAACCAGCCGAAGATGTCGCCGACGCCGCTCTGCCCCGCCTCGTATCCCCACAGCCCCTCGGTGATGCCCCCATCGACGACTCCGCACATCGCCGGGAACCTCGTTGAGCGCATCGCCGTTCATGACGTGGCAGGTGGAGGTGCCCATGATGGCCACCATCTGGCCCGGCTCGACCGCCTGTGCAGCCGGGGCCGTCACATGGGCATCGACGTTGCCGACGGCCACGGCGATGCCCTTCGGGCAGGCCCGTCCACTGGGCGGCCTGGGCCGTCAGCCGTGCCGGCGCGATCGCCGAGCTGTCCGATCGGGTGCGAGACCTTGTCGGCGACGAAGCCGGCGAAGTCTGGGTTGAGGGCAGCGAGGAAGTCCTCGGATGGGTACTGGCCGTCCTGCAGGATGCCCTTGTAGCCGGCGGTGCAGGCGTTGCGGACGTACTCGCCGCACAGCTGCCACACGATCCAGTCGGCCGCCTCGACCCACTTGTCCATCTCGGCATAGACCCCGGGTGCCTCTTCCAGGATCTGCAGGCCCTTCGCGAACTCCCACTCCGAGGAGATGAGGCCGCCGTACCGATTGATCCACCATTCACCCCGCGCATGGGCCAGATCGTTGATGCGGTCGGCCTGCGGCTGCGCCGCGTGGTGCTTCCACAGCTTCACGTACGCGTGCGGGTCGCCCGCCAGTTCAGGCAGTTCGCACAGCGGGAGTGCCGTCGGACTTGACCGGCACCATCGTGCACGCGGTGAAGTCGGTCCCGATGCCGATCACCTGCGTGGGGTCGATGCCGGCCTGTCGAACGGCGGCCGGGACGGCGTTCCTCAGCACATCCACATAGTCCTGCGGCACCTGGAGGGCCCAGTCCGGACCCAGTCGGGTCCGGCCGTCGGGGAGCACGCGGTCCAGCACGCCGTGCTCGTATTCGTGAGTTGCGGTTACCGAGCTCGGCGCCGTCACTGACGCGCACCACCAGCGCCCTGCCGGAGAGGGACCCGAAGTCCACGCCGACAACGAAACGATCGTCAACATTCACGATCTTGTGCCCCTCCTGCTATCCCGGACCCCGTGGGCGCTCACATTCTGGCCTCACTCGGTCGAGGAGCCCGCATCGACCCGCAGGCCCACGCTGGATTCGCTGTGGGCCCTGCGGACGACGATGTCGCCCGCACTCGTCTGGGCGGTCATCGTCATGGTTGCCTCGTCGGACTGCGGTCGATCGGTCGGGTCGAGCTCATTGATGACCGATCCGAACGAGGTATGCAGGTCAAGGCGCGCAGCGGTGCCGGCGGCGATGCCGACCTCGATGCGGCCGAGGGCGGTCCTGAGGTCGACGGTCCCGCGCTCGGCTCGCGCGACGCGGAGGTCGCCGTTGGCGGTGGCGAGGGTCACGTCACCTCGTGCGCACTCGACCGACACGCTTCCGTTGGACGACTTCACCTTGACGTCGGCGCCGACGGTGCCGAGCCAGGTGTCTCCGTTGGAGTTCTTGATCTTGGTGCTCCCGTCGACCTGTGCGAGGCGGACGGCTCCTGATCCCGTGACACACGTCGCGTTCCCCGAGACGTGTCCCGCCGAGAGGACGCCCAGTCCCGTGACAAGGTCAACGGACGCGGCATCGCTGACCTGGACGTCGCCAGCGCCCGACCTGATGTGGCATTCGCCGAGTCGCCCGTCAGCGAACACGCGACCCAGGCCCGTGGCGGCGTTGATGTGGGAGTCCGACGGAGTCCTGACGACCAATTGGACGGACCCCGGCTTCCGCAGGAGGCCGATGCCGCGGCCCTTGGAACCGATCACGCGCAAGGTGCCGTCGGCGAATTCAACCCGCGTCTGTTCCGCGGCGGCGATGTCCGCCTCGTGCGACGGGTTGCTGGCCGTGACATCCACGACGGTGTCCTCGCGGTCGCTTGCTTCGATGCGGACGTCGCCGTTGGGGAGTTCGATCGTGACGCTGATCGCCGTAGCGGTGGGGTAGGTGGGCATGTGTGCTCCTGTGGTTTGGTGTGGATGAGGTCGCCGTTGGAGTGGAACTGGGAATGGCAGGGGCCAGGGCTAGTGCACCCACCCGGTGAGGCGATCCCCGCCGCGCCGGCTGCGACTCGGCGAGGCTGCGGAAGCCGCGTTGGGGAGGGCTGCCGCAGCGGCACGGACCAGCCAGGCGTTGACCGAGAGCCCGGTTTGGCGGGCGGCGTCCTCGATGTGGGACTTCAGCTCGTCGGCCAGGCGAAGGTTGATCCGTGTCATGGTCGCGTCATCCCCGTCGGACGGCTGCCAGGCCGGCGCCTCGGGCTGCGGCTCCGCTTCCGGCTCGGCCGTCGGGTCGATTGGCGCCGTTACGACGAACTCCGGCTCCCGTCCACGCAGCCGCACTTCGACGGAGCCGGGGGCGAGCTCGCGGGTGATCTCCGCGGCCGCGCTGGACAGGGCATCGAGGAGTGCAAGGCGGATGGCTGACTCCAGCGGCGCCATCAGCTGCTCGGCGAGCAGCCGGGCGTCCTCGCCCCTCACCTCCGCGGCCATCGTGATTTCGTCGCGCAGCTCCTGGATGTACGGGTTGAGATCCATGGCATCAATGTGGCACCAATATGGTGCCATGTCAAGCCATACTGGTGCCACGGGAGTCCTCGGTCTGCGGCAGCGATACCTTCGGCCCGGAACGACACCGATGACGGACCGCCCCGGAGGCCCAGATGACCGCAGGTGTGAATGGCACCAACCAGGGCGGTTCTGCGCCGCAGCCCGCGGACGGGTTCGTGGACCTCTTCGGACGGCGGTTCTTCCGGATCGACGATCCTGACCGGCTCGAGCCCTTCTTCATGACGGTCGTCGGGTCCGCGGACACCTGGCTCTTCGTGTCCAGCACGGGCGGGGTGACCGCCGGGCGGGTGCAGCCGGACTCGGCCCTGTTCCCGTACTACACCGATGACAAGGTCACCGAGAGTGCAGGGCGGACCGGCGGAGTGAGTCTCCTGCGGATCGCAACGGCGGGAGCCGGGGAGGTGCTGTGGGGACCCTTCGCGCCGAATCGGCCTCTGGCACAGGGCACGCACCAGCAGTTGTACAAGGACGTCGCTGGCACAGCGCTCGTGTTCGAGGAAGCCCGGAGTGATCTCGGCCTCCGGCTGCGGGTCACCTGGCAGACGGGCAGCAGGTTCGGCATCGTGCGCACGTGCGAACTGACGAACATCGGTGACGCGCCCGCAGACATCGAGCTCGTGGACGGCCTGGTGAACGTGCTGCCGGCCGGTGTCGACGTAGGCGTGCAGATCCGGCTGAGCAATCTCCTCGATGCGTACAAGCGATCCGAGGTGGACGAGGAGACCGGTCTGGGCATGTTCTGGCTGAGCTCGCGCCTGACCGACCTCGCGGAGCCCAGTGAATCCCTGCACGCCAATGTCGCGTGGCACGTCGGGCTCGGGCCCGTCGACCACCTTGCTTCCACGAGCCAGCTCCCAGGCCTTCTCCACGGTGAGCCCGTGCAGCCGGAGCACGACGTCCGCGGTCAGCGTGGTGCCTATCTCGTGCACACCCGGATCGCCCTCGCCCCTGGAGAGGGCAGGACATGGAGCATCGTCGGCGATGTCGAGCAGGATGCCGCCGACGTCGTGGCGCTGCGCGATCTGCTCACGCGCCCCGCGGAGCTGCAGCGCATGCTCGATGCGGATGTGCGGGACAGCCGTGCCGCACTTGAACGCATCGTGGCGTCGGCGGACGGACTGCAGGCCACCGGAGACGAGCTCGCGACGGCGCACCATCTGGCCAACGTGCTGTTCAACGTGATGCGCGGCGGTGTGCCCGTCGACGGCTACCGGATCGAGTCCCGCGACGTGCGCGCCTTCGTCGCGGAGCGCAGTCCGCTGACGGCCTCTCGTCGGGCCGCGTTCTTCGACGAACTGCCTGATGCCCTGACGATCGGAGAGCTGCTCGATCGAGCCCGGGCCAGCGGGGACGCCGATCTGCTGCGCCTGTCGTTGGAGTACCTCCCGCTGACGTTCAGCCGCCGGCATGGAGATCCGTCGCGGCCCTGGAACAGCTTCCGGCATCGCCCTGCGCGACGCGAACGGCGATCCGCGGCTGAACTACGAGGGCAACTGGCGCGACATCTTCCAGAACTGGGAGGCGCTGGCATGGTCCTTCCCGGAGTACCTCGAGTCGATGGTGACCGTCTTCCTGGACGCCACCACGCCGGACGGGTACAACCCGTACCGGATCTCCCGCTCCGGCATCGACTGGGAGGTCCCGGAGCCGGAGAACCCGTGGGCCAACATCGGCTACTGGAGCGATCACCAGATCGTCTACCTGCTTCGCCTGCTCGAGACGTCGGCGCGCTTCCACCCCCAACGCCTTCGGGATCTGCTCGATGCCGCGGTGTTCACCCACGCCGACGTGCCGTACCGGATCGCCTCGTACTCGCAGATCCGCCGCGATCCCACCGCGACGATCACCTACGACGACGACCACGCTGCCGTGATCGAGGCCCGGTTGGTGGAGGAGGGCGCTGACGGAAGGCTGGTGCACGGGCCCGACGGTGACCTGATCCGCGTCACGCTGGCCGAGAAACTGCTCCTCCTGCCACTGGCGAAGCTCGTCAACCTGGTGCCGGACGGCGGGATCTGGATGAACACCCAGCGCCCGGAGTGGAACGACGCCAACAACGCCCTCGTCGGTCGAGGCCTCTCCGTGGTGACCCTCGCCCAGCTCCGGCGCTACCTGGAGTTCGTGCGAACGCTGATCACCGAGGACGCGCACGTGACCGAGGAACTCGGTGAGCTGCTCGCCGCTGTGTCACGAGTCCTGCGAAGACCATCGCCCGGATCTGGAGGGTGGCTTCGATGACGAATCCCGGCGGGCCTTCATGGACGACATGGGCGCTGCGGGCGAGGCGTACCGGGAGCGGGTCTATGCCGGCTTCAGCGGCCGGCGCACCGTCCTCGCGGCCGCACAGATCCAGGCGTTCGTGGCTGCCGCGGAGGCCTACGTCGACACGAGCGTGCGGGCCAACGCGCGAGCGGATGCGCTGTACCACTCCTACAACATCCTCGATCTCGCTGACGGTGTCGCACGGATCCGTCGCCTGCCGGAGATGCTGGAGGGGCAGGTGGCGGTGCTGGCCAGCGGACTGCTCGGTGCCGAGGAGTCCCTGGCGCTGCTGGCCGGACTGCGTGCCAGCGATCTGTACCGCGCCGACCAGCACAGCTATCTGCTCTACCCGGACCGGGACCTGCCAGGATTCCTCGGCCGCAACCGGTTCCCGGCGGATCGGGCGAGCGACTGCCCGATCGTCGAGGCGCTGATCGAGACGGGTGACCGCAGCCTCGTGGTCCGCGACGTGAACGGCGACCTGCACTTCGCCGCCGGGATCCGGAACGCCCGGGACGTGGAATCGATGCTCGACCGTCTTGCGGCGGACCCGGACCTCAGCAGCGCCGCGGAGTCCAGCCGTGCCGAGCTGCTGGCGATCTTCGAGGAGGTCTTCAGCCATGCCGAGTTCACGGGCCGCTCCGGGTCCTTCTTCGCCTACGAGGGCCTCGGCAGCATCTACTGGCACATGGTGTCCAAGCTCCTGCTTGCGGTTCAGGAGACGCTGGAACGAGCCGTCGCCTCGGGCGAGACCGCCTCGACCGTGCAGTCACTGATCGCGGCCTACGAGGACGTCCGTGCCGGACTCGGCTACTGCAAGTCGCCCGAGGTGTACGGGGCGTTCCCGACGGATCCCTACTCGCACACGCCGGCCGGACACGGCGCCCGGCAGCCGGGAATGACGGGACAGGTCAAGGAGGAGGTGCTCACGCGCCTCGGCGAGCTCGGCCTGCGGGTCGAGGACGGGTCCATCGTGTTCCGACCACTCCAGCTTCGGGAATCCGAGTGGACGCGAGCGCCCGTCTCGTTCGACTACGTGGACGCCCTCGGTGAGAGCGGGACCGTCGAATTGCCCGAAGGCGCGCTGGCGTTCACGTTCTGCCAGGTGCCGATCACGTACGCCCGGGCCGATTCCCTCGAGGTACGAGTGCATCTGAAGGACGGCACGGTGGTCGACTGTCCGGACGCGCGCATCGACCGCGGGCTGAGTGACAGCATCTTCCGACGGCTCGGAGAGGTCAGACCGCATCGAGGTCCGATACCCGGCGGCGTCGCTAGGCGCCTACTGCTAGCGGTGCGCGCGATGAACTGGTACGATGTCCTTCTTGTAGCGGTGCAGGAGCCGGTCACAGCCGTCCGCGATGGAGGCATCGACCTTCTGCGCACTTCGGCGCGCCCTTGCCCTTGTGCGAGAAGTAGAACCCCGCCGGCCAGTACTGGTTCATGTCGAGCACCATGGCTCGCTCGACGCCAGCATCGACCAGTGCGTCGGCCAGGTCGACGGCGCGGATGTTCGCGCCCATGGCGTACACGATGGACCCGTCCGCGCGCTGGCCGACCGCCGACCTCGACTCGCGTGGGCCCTTGTCCGTGGTCGGTCCCCACACGGAGAAGTCGTTGGGGTTGGTCACCTGTGACTTCCCCTTGTCGACCATGAGGTCGATGTTCTGGCGCACCGACTCGACCTCCTTGCTCATGCGGAGGTCGCGCCCCCACTTGCCGATCATGATCGAGCCGTCCTTGAACGTGACGGCGCTCGCGCGCCCCTTCACCAAGGGTGCGACCGTGGTTCCTCGGTAGTAGTAGCCACCCCTTGTGTGCGTCATCTTGAAGGCCCCGTTGAAGTTGGCGACGACGTCCGGCCAGTACTTCGTCGAGAGGCCGCCTCCGCTGTTCGGTCCGCCCGGATCCTCGTAGCCGGGCGAGTAGAGCGCGCGCGCCAGGGTGGTGTCGATCCACAGCAGCGACACCGTGGCGCCCCCCTTCTGCGCGCGTGCGAGATACGTCGCGGCGTACACCGTCGACCTTGGTGCCGACCGGCTTGAACGTGCCCCCGGAGCCCTTGAGTGTCGGCGCCGTCAGGTGCGACCCGACCGAGGGTGGCTTCGGGTCGGCGTGGGCCGGGGCGAGGGTCACTGCAGCGCTGAACAGCAGGCAGGCCGAAATCAGGGCAGCCTTGGGGCCGGCACTCATGCGATCTACCCCTCCCACGATCAGAACGGCATCGTATCCCCGCTTCAGCGGGGATCGGCCGCGATGTCCGTGGCCGCCATCCGCCCTTCGGGCATCATCAGCAGGGCCCCCACGAGGAAGCACACGGCGCCGAGGAAGGTGCCGCCGTTGGCCCACGCGGCACTGAGCAACGACCCGGATGTCGTCGTGTAGGCACCGATCGCCGACAAACCGAAGAAGAAGGAGCCCCACAGGTTCAGTGCGGTGATGTGCCAGTCGCGTTTGCCGGGTCGCCACGACCACCATCGATGCCCCGCCTCGGCGAACGCGATGAACGACGCGACCAGGAAGCACACGGAGCCGATGGCGTCCGGACGCCAGATGACCTGGTTGACGTCGGAGGCCGGGACGTCGAGGAGTGCGCGAAAGGTGGTCGCATTGAAGGCCAGGGTTCCGACCAGCTGGATCGAGGCGGCCCAGAACCCCATGTGGTGCGGCGCCCAGCCGAACCAGCGGTGGTCGGCCTCCCGGACGACCTGGACGTACGTGAGGTAGGCAGCCGTCGTGAAGAAGAGCGAGCCGATGAAGAAGGTGACGGCGGTCGCCGTGTTTCCCACCGCGTTCACGTACGCCGGGATGGGGCCGAGGACGAAGCAGGACGACCCGATGACGAAGAGCAGGCCGATCCACCACGTCATGCCTCGATGCCCCGGGCCAGCGTCAGCCCTGCGGTGGCGTCGCGCCTCCCAGTGGACCGACGAGCCGTCCGGCAGCGAGTAGTGGATGTCCGTGACGAAGGGGCGAGGTCCATCGATGACCACCCCCGATGCACCCGGAGGCAGCGTGATGGGCAGGTTGCCTTGGCTTCGCTGGCTCACTGTTCAAGACTCGCATCACTTGTCACTGCTGCTCCCGCGGAGTGCTGACCGGCGGCCCGAGGCTATCGCGGTGAGGAACAGGTCCCGGAGGTAGCGGTGACTGACAACGCCTATCCCGTGCCCCAATCGGCCCCACCCTCGGCGTACGAGCTGACCAGCGGGGACATCGGCGTGACGAGGACGCAGATCGTCACGCCCAATGGCGTCGCACCGCTTCGCGGATCCCAGTGGATCGTTCTCGACCAGACGACAACGAGCACGCGGATCCCTCCGTACGCCATCGTCTTGGCCGTCGTCTTCGCGGTGTTCTGCCTGCTCGGGCTCCTCTTTCTCCTGATCAACGAGACGGTCATCACGGGCTACGTCAACGTGTCGGTGCGGTCCGGAAACCTGAGTCACACGACCCAGATCCCCGTCTACAACGCCCAGACCGTTGCGGGCGTGCGCGCCGCGACGGCGCACGCCCAGTCGATGGCTGCACTCGCGGGCCATGGCGAGGACGACCGGCGCCACCACCCGGGTCGCTAGGAGGAGTCACCGTGAGCACACCGTCGGCGAAGGACGCGGATCCGGTCATCCTCACCGAGGGACTGGTCAAGTCGTACGGCTCCTTCGTGGCGCTCGACGGACTCGATCTCTCGGTGGCGCGCGGTGAGGTCCACGCCTTCCTCGGCCCGAACGGCTCGGGCAAGTCCACGACGGTCCGGGTGCTGCTCGGCCTGCTGAAGGCCGACGCGGGCAAGGTCCAACTCCTCGGTGGTGACCCGTGGCGAGACGTCGTCGCCCTCCACTCCCGGATCGCCTACGTCCCCGGCGACGTCAGCCTGTGGCCGGGCCTGACCGGCGGTCAGGCGATCGACCTGCTGGGCAACCTGCGCGGCGGCCTGGACGAAGCGCGCCGGGCGGAGCTGATCGAGCGATTCGAGCTCGACCCGACCAAGCGAGGTCGGCAGTACTCCAAGGGGAATCGCCAGAAGGTCGCCATCGTGGCGGCGCTCGCGTCCGACGTCGAGCTGCTGATCCTGGATGAGCCCACCTCGGGGCTGGACCCGCTGATGGAGGCGGTCTTCCAGGACGAGATCCTCAAGGAGAAGGCGAAGGGCCGAAGCGTCCTGCTGTCCAGCCACATCCTCAGCGAGGCCGAGGCGCTCGCCGACCGGGTCAGCATCATCCGCGATGGACGGGTGGTGGAGACCGGCACGCTCGGGCAGTTGCGACACCGAGCCCGCAGCACGATCCGAGCCGTCCTCGAGAACCCGCCGGTCTCGCTCGATGACCTTGACGTTCATCGAGGGGGCGACGCTGGACGGCCGGAAGTTCAGCGGCGCCGTCGATGTCGACGACATGAACCGGGCCATGGCGACGTTGAGCACGTTCGGGATCTCCGCGCTGACGGTGGCGCCACCGTCCCTCGAGGATCTCTTCCTCCGGCACTACGGTGTCGACGCACCGGGCGACGACGCTCCGTGAGCCAGCGCATGGTCGGGGTGCGACCGCTGCTCAAGGTCTCCATGCAGCAGGACATCCGCAACATCGGTCCCTGGGTGGTGCTGATCTCGGCACTGTCCGCGTCGTCGGTCCTCGGCTACAACTGGGTCTTCCCCGAGCAGGCCGAGCGCGCGGAACTGGCGATGACGGTCGGGGCCAACCCCGCCCTCAGCCTCATCTTCGGTCCCGCCCGGGACCTCATGACGGCGGACGGTTTCAACGCGTGGCGAGCCGGCATGCTGGGCGCCTTCTTCGCCGGGATCATGGCCATCCTCATCGTCACCCGCAACACCCGGGCGCAGGAGGACTCCGGACAGGCCGAGCTGCTCGCCTCCGGGGTGATGAGCCGACCGACCCGACTGGCGACCGCCCTGGCCATGGCGGCCGATCGCCTCGGTCGCACTGTTCGTCGTCGCGTCGATCCTGACCGTGATCTTCGGCGGCGACCCCGTCAACTCGATGATGCTGGCAGCGACGTTCACGCTGTCCGGCGCTCATCTGGGCGGCGATGGCGGCCATCGCCGCGCAGCTCGGCTCCGACGCGAGGAGCGCCTCCAGCATCTCGATCGCCGTCATCGGTGCCTTCTTCGTCGCCCGCGGCTACATCGACGCGAGCCAGGCCCCCGACTGGATGGTCTGGCTCACCCCCTTCGGCTGGCTGGAGCAGGTGCAGCCCGCCAGCGGCCACAACCTGTGGCCGCTGCTGCTGGCCCTCCTCGTGGCGGTCCTCCTCGCTGGTGTCGCCTTCGTCCTGCAGTCCCGTCGGGACTTCGGCATGGGACTGCTGCCGCCGCGCCCCGGGCCCGCTCGCGGAGGCTGGGTCGGGCACCCGGGCGGCCTGACGCTGCGACTCAACCTCGGTTCCGTGATCTCGTGGACGCTGGCGTTCGCCGTCCTCGGCGTCGTGTTCGGCGTGCTGGCGACCTCGGTCGGAGAGGTGCTGGCCGCCAACCCGATGGTCGGCCAGGCACTCGCCGCCGGAGCGGTATCGCCATCGGAGCTGGCCTTCGCGTTCCTCGTGACGATCCTCAGCCTGGTGGGCATCATCGCCGCGGTGTACGGCGTGCAGATCGTCATGCGGGTCTACGTCGGAGGAGAGCAGCGATCGCGTCGACCCGCTCCTGGCCGGATCACTGTCACGGCCCAGGTACCTGGCGGCCACGGCACTCATCGCCTTCCTCGGTCCGGCGATCGCCGTGCTCGTGGGCGGCACCGTCATCGGCTTCGTCGCCGCGGCATCCGAGCCCAACATCATCGCGACCGACGTGATCCGCCAGAGCCTGGCCACGATCCCGGCCGTGTGGACCCTGACCGCGCTCAGCCTCGCCGTGGTCGGCGCCGCCCCGCGCGTGCGACTGATCGGCTGGATGGGCGTGGTCGCCGCCTTCGCCCTGACGATCCTCGGGCCGCTGTTCAATCTCTGGGACTGGATCCTGGGCATCAGCCCGTTCTGGCATGTGCCCAACGTCACCAGTGCCGATCCGGACTGGCTCGGCCTGCTGTGGATCAGCCTGGTGACCCTCGCCTTCGTCGTCGTCGGCTTCGTCGGCTTCCGACGCCGGGACATCATCTAGCGCGGCCGGGTCGCCCTCATCTCCGGCCGGCCGCGCGTAGGGTGATCGTCGCTGGCCTCGTCTCGAGGACGTGCCGAGATCCTCGACGGAGGGCGACCATGGACGACAGCAGCGCTGCCCGACGTCGAGGCAGCCCCGACCGGGTGATGGCCCTCAGTGACGGGGTGATCGCCATCGTCCTGACGATCCTGGTCCTCGAACTCCGGGTGCCGGAGAGTCTGGGCAACCAGTCATTGGCCGACACGTTGGAGGAGCTTCGCCCCACCCTCGTGGCCTGGATCATCAGCTTCCTCATCACGGGCATGTACTGGGTGGCCCACCGCGATCTCTTCTCGCGGATCATGGTGGTCAACCGCGACGTCGTCTGGCTGAACCTGCTGTTCCTGCTGACCGTGAGCCTCATCCCGTTCGCCGCCTCCGTGCTCGGGCGGTTCGACGAGGACCCGATCGCCCTGAGGTTCTACGGGGCGGTCATGATCGTGGCGACGGTGATGCGACTGCTGCTGTACTGGTACGTGGTCCGCCATCCGGAGCTGCTCTGGACCCACGAGCGACTCGAGAAAGCCGGCATCGGGTTCGCCATCACGGCCGGACCGCTCGTCGTCTATGCGACGGCGATGGCGGTGGCCGACTACTCGACGTCGCTCAGCGTGGTCCTGTATCTGGCTGTACCCGTTCTCTACTTCCTGCTGGTCACGGCGCTCAGGGCGATTCGGTCGTCCCGGGCAGAGGCCGACGGGTTCTCGTAGCTGGGGCCGCCGACCGGCTCCACGATGCACGTGCGCGACGCGGCAGTCACGACCCGAGCGGCTCGAACTCCGCGGTGAAGTGGCGCAGGGTCGGGGGCTCCGTCACGATCCGGTAGCCGGTGAGCTCGTGCGGCGTGCTCGGCGACGTGCTGGCCCACCTCGATCACGTAGTCCATGTGGCTCTGCGTGTAGGTGCGACGGGGGATGGCCAGCCTGACGAGGTCGAGCCCGGCCGGCACCTCGGATCCGTCGGGCTGTCGTCCGAACATGACCGTGCCGATCTCGCAGGTCCGGATGCCGCCCGCTTCGTAGAGCGCGACGGCCAGGGCCTGCCCGGGGTAGGCGAGCGGATCGATGTGCGGGAGCATCGCGCGGGCGTCGATGTAGACCGCGTGCCCGCCCACGGGCGACAGGACGGGGATGCCGGAGGCCCGCAGGGCATCACCGAGGTACGCCGTGGAGCGGATGCGGTAGTTCAGGTAGTCGTGGTCGACGGCCTCGTGCAGTCCCTGGGCCAGCGCCTCGAGGTCACGGCCGGCGAGCCCGCCGTAGGTGGGGAAGCCCTCGGTGAGGATCAGCAGGTCCCGGCACTGGCGGGCGAGGTCGTCGTCGTTCAGCGCGAGCCAGCCGCCGATGTTGCCCATCGGGTCCTTCTTGGCGCTCATGGTCATGCCGTCGGCCAGTCCGGCGATCTCGCGCACGATGTCGCTGACGTCGCGTTCGGCCTGGCCGGGCTCGCGCTGCCGGATGAACCAGGCGTTCTCGGCGAAGCGGCAGGCGTCCAGGAACAGCGGCTTGCCGTACCTGTCGCAGACCTGCCGAACCGCGTGCAGGTTCTCCAGCGACACCGGCTGGCCCCCGCCGCTGTTGTTCGTGATGGTCACGAAGACCACCGGAACGTCGTCGCCGCGCTCGCTCAGCAGTCGCTCCAGGGCCTCGATGTCCATGTTGCCCTTGAACGGGTGGATCGCCTGCGGGTCGCGGCCCTCGGCGATCACGAGGTCCAGCGCCTGCGGCGCCGGTGTACTCGACGTTCGCCCGGGTGGTGTCGAAGTGGGTGTTGTTCGGCACGACCATGCCCGGGCCGCCGACGACGCTGAAGAGGATGCGCTCGGCCGCACGCCCCTGGTGGGTCGGAATGATGTGCTCGAACGGGAAGAGCTCGCGAACTGCCTCGCGGAACAGGTAGTACGACGGCGACCCGGCGTAGGACTCGTCGCCGTGCTGCAGGGCGGCCCACTGGTCTCGACTCATGGCACCGGTCCCGGAGTCCGTCAGCAGGTCGATCAGCACATCTGCCGCGTCGACCTTGAACAGGTTGTAGCCGGCCGCCGCCACGGCGTCGTGCCGCTGCTCACGCGTGCTCATGCGCAACGGTTCGACGGAGTGGATCCGGAACGGCTCGAAGATGGTGGTGAACGCAGGCTCGGTCATGTGCTGATCGTGCCCGGTTCGTCAGCCGGTGGCATGTCGGTAGCCTCCAACCGTGGACCTGGATTCGCGATTGCGCGAGGCGCTGCGCTCGGCCATGTCCTCACGCGATCTGCTCGCGGTGTCGGCCCTGCGTTCGGCTCTGGGCGCTCTGGGAAACGCGACCGCTGTGCCTGCCGAGGACGGTCACCGCTCGTCCGAGACGACCAGTCAGCACATCGCGGGAGCGGTCGACGGGCTGGCGGGCGGCGAGGCTCCGCGTCGCGAGCTCTCTCCCGACGAGGAGCGTGCGATCGTGGAGGCGGAAGTGGCTGACCGGAGATCGGCCGCCGAGCAGATGACCAAGCTTGGGCGTCCGGACGACAGCGCGCGCCTGCTGGCCGAGGCGGCCGTGCTCTGGTCGGTTCTCGATGCCGACTAGTTGATCAGCGGAGCCGAGAACTCGTTGCCGTCATTGGCTTTTCGTCTCCACGCGAGCCCGTGATCCACCCAGCGCCGCCGGACTGGAAGCCGGCGTTGTGGCACACGGACGTACCGGCACGCTGGACGAGAGGTGTGGGAGTCGTAGTAGCGTGACGCCCTGCCGCGGCATCCAGTGCAGGTGAGAGGCGCGTCGCAGGCGAGGCAGACTCTCCGCGCTGGCCGGTTGTCACAAGGAAGGAACACCCCCGTGGCCCCCCTGAACAACGGCACGCTGTCGTCACTGTCGACGGTGTCGAAGCCGAGCTACGAGCGTTCCCAGGCGAGCGTTGGAATCGTTCACTTCGGATTCGGCAACTTCCACCGATCGCACGAGGCGATGTACCTCGATCAGCTCATGGAGGCCGGCCAGGGCCTGGACTGGGGAATCTGCGGGGTGGGCATCCTCCCGCACGATGCCGCTATGCGTGATGTGATGGCGAGCCAGGACGACCTGTACACGTTGGTGGTTCGCCATCCGGACGGATCGCTGGAGCCTCGGGTGATCGGGTCGGTGCTGCGGTACCTCTTCGGCCCGGATGACCCGGAGGCCGTCTACGCGGCCATGCTCGACCCTGGCGTGCGGATCGTCAGCCTCACCGTCACCGAGGGGGGCTACCTCAAGAACGCCGCCACGGGTGACTTCGACGCGTCGGATCCTGCGGTCGTGCACGACGTGGCCCATCCGGAGAGCCCTGCAGACGGTGTTCGCATACATCGTGGAGGGTCTGCGCCGGCGTCGTGACGCGGGCATGGTGCCGTTCACCGTGCTGTCGTGCGACAACCTGCAGGGGAACGGTGAGATTGCCCGGCGCACAGTGACCGCCTTCGCGGAACTGGTCGACCCCGAGCTCGGGTCGTGGATCCACGAGAACGTGTCGTTCCCGAACTGCATGGTGGACCGGATCACGCCCGGAACCACCGACGCGGACCGCGATGGCCGTCGCGAGCGAGTTCGGCATCGACGACCGGTGGCCGGTCCCGGCCGAGCCGTTCACGCAGTGGATCGTGGAGGACGACTTCCCGGCGGGGCGCCCGTCGCTGGAGGCCGTGGGCGTGCAGTTCGTGGACGACGTCAAGCCGTACGAGCTGATGAAGCTCCGCCTGCTCAATGCCAGCCATCAGGCGATCGCCTATCTGGGGGCTCCGCTCGGCTACGTCGAGGTGGACGAGGCGCTGCGCGACGACCTGATCCGGCGCTACCTCGTCGATTACATGGCGCGCGAGGCGGCGCCGACCCTCGGTGACCTTCCGGGAATCGATCTCGATGCGTACATGGCGACGTTGATCGAGCGGTTCAGCAACCCGAAGATGCGGGACACGCTCAGGCGACTCGCGACGGACGGGTCGAATCGGATGGCGACGTTCACGCTGCCGGCGATCCGGGCGAACCTCGAGGCAGGCAGACCCATCGAGCTGGGCGCCTTCATGGTGGCGGCGTGGGCGCACTACTGGGCCTTGATCGGCACCGACCAGCTGCCGGCGTCGGAGGTCCCCGACGACGTTCACGCGGCGGAGATGACGCAGGCAGCCTTGGCGGAGGCGAACCACCCGACCTCGTTCCTCGAGATGGCGCAGCTGTTCGGCGACCTCGGGTCGGACGAGACCTTCCGGGCCGCCTACCTCAGTGCCCGAGAGTCCCTGCTCGATCTGGGCATGCGGGCCGCCTTGACCAGCCTGCTGGCCGACTGACTACGAGTTCGGCGCCGCCGGCAGTGCGCTGTTGACCGCGGAGGCCCGTGTTCCCAGCGAGAGGACGGCCGGCTGCGGCTTGAGGTCCGGGTCGAGATTCCGGTACGCCGTGGGGGTCATGCCGACCTCGGACAGGAACTGACGGTTGAAGTTCGCCAGGTTGTGGTAGCCGCTGGCGGCAGCAACCTGGGTGACGGGATCGCTCGTCGAGTCGAGGAGTCGCTGGGCGTGGGCGATCCGGAGCTTCTTCACCATGGCGCTGAAGGTGATGCCGGCCGCCTTCTTGAAGTACTTGGAGAACGAGGGCTCGGACATGAAGGCCAGTTGGGCCGCAGTGGACAAGCGGATGTCACCGGTGAGGTTCTCGAAGATGTAGGCGAGCCCGGACTGCACGGCGTTGTTCGCATCGGGATCGGAGCTCGTCTCGAGCCAGTCGCTGCCCAGCGCTTCGACCTCGTCTGGGGGCGCCTGCGCGAACGTGCTCAGGAGTAGGAACATGTTGGCTATCTGCTCCGTCCCCTGTGTGTTCAGGACCGACACGATGAGCTCGGCGGCGCGCGTGGACGTGTCGCCAGCGAAGAGCAAACCCCGGCTGGATCGCTGCAGCAAACCGGTCAGGTCCTGAGTCTCGGGCATGCAGGTCCATGCACGCCCGGATCCACTCGTCCGTGAACTGGATGACGGCATCGCGATCCTCGACCACGACGCCCGGCTCAAGGTCGCTCACCCAGTCGTGCGGAAGGTTTGGCCCCATCAGCGTGACCTGACCGGGAGCGAACGTCCCGATGAAGTCGCCGGCGATGAAGCTGCCGGTGGTCTCCTGGATCAGGTGGATCTCGTACTCGGGGTGGAATCCCCATCCGCAGATCGGGCTCGGGTAGTCGTGCGTCAGGAAGCGGAAGGAGTGCTGCGGGTGCGGCGGGATGATCTCCCGCGGGAACACGGTGCCTGGCTGCGGCTGGTCGAGCCACGTCCGGGGCAGGTCGTCGATCTTCGGCATCGCCCTGTACCCCCTCCGCGCGCGCATCGGTACCGAATCTCCCGATGGTGATACTTATTTTCCCGGGTGGGCTGAGCTCGGGGGGCTATACACGGTCACAAACCCGTAACGATGAGGATTCTTGAGGGGATCGCGCAGTCGCCTCTGTGAGGCGGGTCGTCTAGGGCGAAAGAAAGTATCAGAAGCAGAGGAACTTCTCGTAGCCGTGTCGTTGCTGCAACGTTTACGTTTCCTGAACATCACGGCGCCGACTCCACGTGGACACCCCACCGCACTGACCCGGCTGGGTCCGTTGCAGGAGGAAGCCCCGATCACCAACAGGAGGATGAATGCTCACCAAGAAGCGAGCGTTGACTCTCGGCGTCGGCATCGTTGTGTCCGCACTCGCGGTCACGTCGTGCTCGTCGAGCAGCGGTTCGTCAGACACTGCGGCTTCGGGCGACACCGCCGCCACCGAGGCCGCCGCCACCGAGGCTGCTGCCGGGGGTGGCGAGGCAATCACGTTGAACCTGGCCACCGTGAACAACGGCCAGATGAAGGACATGGAGAGCCTCAAGGCAGAGTACGAGGCGGCCAACCCCGGCGTCACCGTCAACTTCCAGGTCATGGAGGAGGGGGACCTTCGCAGCGTCGTCACGGCCGATGTCGCCAGCGGCGCCGGCCAGTACGACATCGTCACCATCGGTGCCTACGAGACGCCGCAGTGGGGCGCGAACGGCTGGCTCGTCGACCTGACCGAGCCGCTGGCGAGCGATCCCGACTACGACGTCGCCGACCTCCTCCCCCCGGTCGTCTCCTCGCTCTCGGCGGACGGCAAGCAGTACGCGGTGCCGTTCTACGGTGAGTCGTCGATCCTCATGTACAACAAGGAGCTGACGGACGCGGCGGGAATCACGATCTCGAACAACCCGACCTGGCAGGAGATCGCTGACGCCGCCGCCCAGCTCAACACGCCCGACATGGCGGGCATCTGCATGCGCGGCAAGCCGGGATGGGGCGACCTGTTCGCACCGCTGACCACCGTGGTGCAGACCTTCGGCGGCAACTGGTACGACATGGACTGGAACGCCACGGTCAACACCCCGGAGTGGAAGGAAGCCGTCAGCTTCTACAAGACCATGCTGGACGAGTCCGGCGAGGCTGACCCGGTCTCCTACAGCTTCAACGAGTGCCTGACCGCCCTCAAGGAGGGCAAGGCCGCGATGTGGGCGGATGCGTCCGTCGCCGCATCCCTCCTCGAGGCTGACGACTCCCCGGTGAAGGGCAAGATGGGCTACGCCCACATGCCGACCAACCTGACCCCGGAGTCCGGCTGGCTGTGGAGCTGGAACCTCGCGGTTCCGTCGTCCACGAAGAACCAGGACGCCGCGATCGACTTCGTGAAGTGGGCCACCAGCAAGGAGTACATCCAGCTGGTCGGTGAGCAGATCGGTTGGTCGAACGTTCCCCCGGGTTCGCGCACCTCGACCTACGAGATCCCGCAGTACAAGGAGGCCGCAGCCGCCTACGCCCCGATCACCCTCGAGGTCATGAGCTCGGTCAA
Organism: uncultured bacterium; assembly: GCA_963700745.1. GTDB lineage: Bacteria > Actinomycetota > Actinomycetes > S36-B12 > S36-B12 > UBA10649. The sequence goes on from CAVOYT010000002.1 coordinate 58,663, forward strand.
TCCGGAGCAGCCGGGCGTGAATCCCCAGCCGTGGGTGGGAATCCAGTACGTCTCCATCCCGGAGTTCCAGGATGTCGGTAACCAGTGCGCCCAGTTGGTGGCCGACTACCTCGCGGACCGCACGACGGTCGATGACGCCCTGGCCCAGTGCCAGGACATCGCCCAGAAGGCTGGCGACGCCCACAAGGGCTAGCCGCTAGAGGCCACCAGCCTCATCGCATGAACGTTCGTGTTGGGGTCGACCCCAACGGTCGGCCCCAACACGAACGCCATCGGACCCGAACGACAGAAGCGAACGGATCGGAGTCGAATGTGAGCACCGACCTGGCGCCGGAGGAGACGCAAGAGGACCTGCGGCCACCGGAAGCCGAAATGGACAAGCGGACCAAGTGGGCCAACCGCTCGCTGATCCTTCCGGCGATCATCTTTGCGATCATCCTGACGCAGATCCCGTTCCTCACCACGATCGGCTTCTCCACCTGGCAGTGGAACCTGCTCTACCCGAACGATGTCGGCTTCACCGGGTTCGACAACTATGTCTCCGTCTTCACGTCAGGTGACCTGTGGCCCTCGATCGTCGCGACGGTCCTCATCACGGCGCTCTCCGTCATCTTCGCCCTGCTGCTGGGGCTCCTCTTCGCCGTGCTGCTGGACCGGAAGTTCAAGGGCCGGGCGGTAGCCCGCACCCTGATGATCACGCCCTTCCTGCTGATGCCGGCGGCGGCGGCCCTCATCTGGAAGTACTCGATGTTCGACACCAACATCGGGATGGTCAACTGGGCGCTCCGGTCCGTGGGCTTGAATGAGATCGCCTGGAGCACGAACTACCCGTTGTGGACGGTGGTCATCGTCCTGACCTGGCAGTTCACCCCGTTCATGATGCTGATCCTGCTCGCCGGCCTGAGTGGTCAGCCGAAGGATGTCCTCGAGGCGGCCCAGGTCGACGGGGCGGGAACCTGGCGCACGTTCACCTGGATCACGCTCCCGCACCTGCGGATGTACATCGACATCGCCGTCCTGCTGGGAACGATCATCATCATCCAGGTCTTCGACCCCATCGCGATCATGACGAAGGGCACGGGCGGCACCAAGACACTCGCCTATCTCCTCTACGAGCGCGCGTTCATCGGACTCAACGTCGGGGAGGCGGCCGCATACGGCGTGGTCATCGTGATCCTCACCATCATCGTCGCGACGATCGCCTTGCGGACCCTCTTCAAGGTCTTCATGGCAGGAGGAGAGAAATGACGCAAAGAGCCAAGGGCACGCTCATCACGGCCTTCACCTGGGTCCTCGTTCTCCTCTTCTTCTTCCCCGTCTTCTGGATGTTCGTCAACGGCTTCAAGCCGGAGGGCGTGGCATCCTCGGTGAATCCGGTGCTGTTCTTCCAGCCGGTTCTTGACGGCTACAACCTCGCGATGGAGCGCGGGATGCCGTCCTACCTGAAGAACTCGCTGATCGCCTCGCTCGGGGCGACGATCCTCATCATCATCTTCTCCATCCCGGCGGCGTACGCGTTGAGCATCCGCCAGGTCAAGAAGCCCTCGGACTCCCTGTTCTTCTTCCTGTCCACGCGCTTCATGCCGGTGGCGGCTTCGATCCTGCCGCTCTACATCATCCTCAAGAACCTGAACGCGCTGGACAACATCGGCGTGCTGGCCGTCATCTACGCGGCGGTGAATCTCCCGATCGCCATCTGGATGATGCGGTCCTTCTTCCTGGAGGTCCCGTTCGAGATCATCGAGGCGGCGCGACTCGATGGTGCGGGTCTGTTCCGCGAGATGGGTCGGATCGTGTTGCCGCTAGTGCTCCCGGGCATCGCGGCCGCAGCCCTGATCGTCTTCATCTTCTCGTGGAACGAGTACTTCCTCGCGACCCTGCTGACCAGCAATGATGCCAAGACCACCCCACCCTTCCTCGGGAGCTTCGTCGACGGCCGCGGGCAGTTCCTCGCCGTTCTTTCAGCCGCCGCGACGGTCGCCGCCCTGCCGGTCATCCTCGCCGGCTGGATCGCGCAGAAGCAGCTCGTCCGCGGGCTGTCCATGGGTGCCGTGAAGTAGTGGTGGACTACATCCCTACGGCACTGATCGATCAAGGGAGAATCCCGTGCGAAATCGTGTGAGCGTGCTCAGCCCGCAGCTCGACATCTCGGTCGAGGACCGTGAGGTCCCGGTCCCGGGTGCGCACGAGGTGCTGGTCTCCGTTCGCTCGGTGGGGGTCTGCGGCTCGGACATCCACTACTTCGAGCACGGCCGGATCGGACCCTACGTCGTCGAGGCCCCGGTGATCCTGGGACACGAGGCCTCCGGAGTCGTCGTGGCCCTCGGGCCGGCGTGACGGAGCTGTCCGTCGGTACCCGAGTGGCGATGGAGCCCGGCGTCCCGTGCGGTGCGTGCGTCGAGTGCCGAGCCGGTCGGTACAACCTCTGCCCGGATGTCGTCTTCTATGCGACGCCACCGGTGGATGGCGCCTTCGCCGAGTTCGTGACGATCCACGAGGACTTCGCGCACCCGGTGCCGGACAGCATCTCGGATGACGCGGCCGCCCTCCTCGAGCCACTCTCGGTGGGGGTGTGGGCCTGCCGCAAAGCCGAGGTCGCGCTCGGCATGTCGGTGCTGATCGCCGGCGCAGGACCGGTGGGCATCATGACGGCACTCGTTGCCCGAGCCTCCGGGGCCAGTCGGATCGTGCTCTCGGACGTGAATCCCGACCGACTGGCGAAGGCCAGTGATCTCGGTTTCGACGCCGTGATGCGCGCAAGTGGAATGCCGCCGACACAGTAGACGCCGACGTCTTCGTCGACTGCAGCGGAAATCCGGCTGCCATCGACGCCGGCATTCGCGCGGTGAAACGTGCCGGGAAGGTCATCCTCGTGGGGATGGCCGCGGACGGGATGGTGCCGCTGCCCGTCGACGTGATCCAGGGTCGTGAGCTTGTGGGTGACTGGCACGTTCCGCTACGCGAACACCTATCCGACGGCGATCGACCTGGTCGCCAGCGGTGCGGTGAATCTCGATGAGCTCGTCAGCAAGACCTTCACTCTCGACGAGGTGGAGGCGGCACTCAACTATCACCATGTTGATCCTGCGGCGATGAAGGTCATCGTTCGCGTGGGACAGTAAGGGCGAACCGGTCTGAGCCGACAGTCCTTCCTCTGCTGCCCGTCGGGACGACCGGCCAGAGATAGGCTCGACCGGCCAGCCCTTCCCCTACGAGACGACTCATGCCCGCCTACATCCTCGCCATCACCTGCCCTGACGGTCCCGGCATCATCCACGCGATCAGCGGGGGGCTGCTGGAGGTCGAGGCGAACGTCCTCGAGCAGGAGCAGTACTCCGACCTCGAGACCGGCCTGTTCTTCGCCCGGACCCGATTCGAATCCCCCGAGGACGACCTCGACCGCGTCCGGCGGGTGCTCGCCGATCGCACCGCGGCCTTCACCCCCGAGCTGAGCCTTCGCCTGGAGTCCGCGCACCGGCGCGCGCTGATCCTGGTGTCGCAGTATGACCACTGCCTGCTCGACCTGCTGTACAGATGGGATGCGGGCGAACTGCCACTGGACATTGCCGGGGTCGTCTCGAACCACGAGATCTGCCGCCCCATCGTCGAGCGGTACGGATTGCCGTTCGACCACCTTCCGGTGACGCCGGACACGAAGGCCGAGCAGGAGTCCCGACTGCTGGAGATCGTCCAGGAGCGACGCGTGGACCTCGTGGTCCTCGCCCGCTACATGCAGATCCTGTCCGAGGACGTATGCCGTGAACTGAGCGGGCGGGTCATCAACATCCACCACTCGTTCCTGCCCGGCTTCAAGGGAGCGCGGCCCTACCACCAGGCCCACGCCCGAGGGGTCAAGCTCATCGGCGCGACCGCCCACTTCGTGACGTCGGATCTCGATGAGGGCCCGATCATCGAGCAGGAGGTCGAACGGGTGAACCACACGTACACCGCGGAGGCGCTGGCCGAGATCGGCCGTGACGTCGAGCGACTCGCGCTCTCGCGCGCCGTGCGGCTGTTCGCCCAGGATCGCGTCTTCCTCAACCGTCATCGCACCGTCGTGTTCGGGCCCTGACCGGGACGACCCCGTCTAGCCTTCAGTCATGACCCATCCCTTCCGGGCGGCCGTGGTGGCGCGCGACCTGTCCGCGCTGTCGGCGCTCCTTTCTCCCGATGTCGTGTTCATGAGCCCCGTGGCCTTCCGCCCATTCCGCGGACGGGCGGCGGTGACCGAGGTCTTGGGGCAGGTCATGGAGGTCTTCGAAGACTTCCGCTACGTCGACGAGCTGGCAGGGGAGGCGAGCCACGCCCTGATCTTCACCGCGACGGTCGGAGGCCGCGAGGTGCAGGGCCTGGATCACCTGCGGTTCGACGACAACGGACTGGTGAGCGAGTTCACGGTCATGGTGCGGCCGCTGTCCGGCGTGATTGCCCTAGCCGAGGCGATGGGACCGCGGGTCGCCGGTATTACCAAGGAATAGTCGATTGAGTGCCGACGCGGACCGGCTTGCCGCGGCCGTGATCCCCGCGCAGACTGGGTGCATGCCCGTCGAGGACTACTCGCAGATCCCCGCCGCCGATGCCGATGCCGAGATCGATCCGCACTGGCTCGAGTTGCGCGGGCAGGCAACCCTGCCACCGATCTACATGCCTCCCGCTATGCCCGGGCGGCATTCGCGCTCATCGCGGGTCATCGCGGTCGTCCTGATCGGCGTGTTCGTGCTGGCCACTGCCACGGGGGTCTGTCTCACGTACGGGCCCGCCCTGCTGGGTCTGTAGCCGAGGGTAGGCTCGCGCAGACCCAAGGAGACTGCGCATGGCCCTGGAAGCTGCCGATCGAGACCCATCCATCGATCCTGGAGACGACTTCTACCGGTTCGCCAATGGCGGGTGGCTGGATACCCACCCGATTCCGGCGGGCTTCGGTGCGTGGGGGTCCTTCGAGGAGGTCCAGACGCGCAACGAGGCACTGATCCACGACCTCCTCGTCCGCGCAGCGGCAACGCCGCAGAACGACCTCGACCGCCAGCTGGGCGACTACTTCGCGTCCGGGATGGACACGGAGGCCATCGAGCGGGCCGGGATCTCGGCGATCGAGCCGTTCCTGAGCGCGATCGCCGCCGCCGATACCGTCGACGAGGTCCTGTCCCTCCTGCCGAGCCTGCATGACGCCGGTTTCGCCCCGCTGTTCATGTGGGGAGTCACCGTCGACCATGACGACTCATCGCGACACCTGGTCTGGCTCGTCCCGACCGGGTTGGGCCTGCCGGATCGCGACTACTACTTCGACGACACCGATGCCGCCCGCGAGCTGCGATCGGCCTACCTGGCCCACGTCGCCGCCCAGCTCGTCAACGTCGGGGTGGCAGCCGAGGAGGCCGAGAGTCTGGCGGCTGACGTGCTCGCCTTCGAGACTCGGCTGGCCGAGACGCACCTGCGTGCCGAGGAGCGACGAGACCTGGACCGCACGCTGAATCGCCGCAATCTGGATGAACTGCGGGCCCTCGCCCCAGACCTCGACCTGCCCGGGTATCTCGCGTCGGTCGGGGCGGGTGCGGCGACGAGTGTCAACGTTCAGAATCCGGCGTACCTGGGTGACCTGCACGCGACCGTCTCCGGCACGGACATGGCCACGCTGAGGGCCTATCTGACGTTCCAGGTCGTGAGCGCGATGGCGGACTCGCTGCCCGCGGCCATCGAAGACGAGTCCTTCGACTTCTACGGCCGTCGGCTTCAGGGCAAGCAGGAGCCGAAGGAGCGGTACAAGCGGGTCATCGCCGCGCTGGGCAGTGACATGGGGGAGGCAGTCGGCCAGCGTTACGTCGCCGAGACGTTCCCGCCGTCGGCCAAAGACCGTGCGCTCGAGATGGTCGACCGGATCATCGCGGAGATGCGCGAGTCGCTGAAGTCACGCCACTGGATGGCCGACGCGACCCGCGCCAGCGGCATTGCCAAATTGGACGCGCTGCGGGTGAAGATCGGCTACCCGGACTCGTGGCGCGACTGGTCGGGTCTGGCCATCGACCGCGCGTCCTACGCGGCAAACCGCCTGAATGCCGCTCGGTTCGAGCTGGCACGCGATCGCGCGAAGATCGACGAGCCGGTCGACCCCGTCGAGTGGGAGATGCCGCCCCATGCGGTGAATGCCTACTTCCACCCGACGCGCAACGAGATCGTGTTCCCGGCAGGCATCCTGCAACCGCCCATGTTCGACGCCGAGGCGGATGACGCGGTGAACTACGGCGGTATCGGCACCGTCATCGCACATGAGATCACGCACGGGTTCGATGACCAGGGCCGACGGTTCGACGCTGATGGCGCCTTCGCGGACTGGTGGACGGACGAGGATGCCCGGCACTTCACCGAGCTGGCCGATCGCCTGGTCGAGCAGTACGACTCGTACCTCGCCGTGGGTGACGTGACGGTCAACGGACGGCTCACGCTAGGAGAGAACATCGCCGACCTCGGTGGGGTGACGCTGGCCCAGCGAGCCCATGCGCGAGTGAGCGCCGAGGGCCCCGACGTGGACGGGCTCTCGCCGGCACAACGGTTCTTCCTGGCGACGGCGACGCTCTGGCGGGCGAACACGAGCGAGGAACTGGCACGCACGCTGGCGCAGGTCGACAGTCACAGCCCGCGTCACCTGCGCGTACAGGGACCGTTCTCCAACCTGGCTGCCTTCGCGGCCGCCTTCGACCTGGGCGACGACGCTTCGATGATGCGGCCGCCGGGGGAGCGGATCGAGATCTGGTGATGCGAAGGCCCCGGTCGAGAGCCGCGGACGGGAGAATCGACCGGGGCCTTCGCGGGGGGAGTCAGTCGTGCATCGAACATCAGCCGCCGAAGGCAGCCAGATGGTGCTCGGAGCCCTTGAGCAGGTTGGTGTAGACCTGCAGGACGTCGGGAGCGGTGATGGTCTTCACCGCGTCCTTGAGGTCGGCAATGTCGGTCTCCTCGACGGTGACGCCGACTGCCATGGCCTTCGCGGCCGTGGTCGCGCTGGCGACCAGCTCGTCATAGAGGTCCTGGAACGCAGCTGACTTGAATTCGCCGACGGCCAGGCCCTCGTTCGGATTGGCCAGCCCGTAGCGAGCCAGCAGCGCCTCGACCTGAGTCTGGTGCTGGGTCTCCGCCCTGGCGATCCGGCTGAACTGGTAGATCTCCGGGTAGTCCGCGGCGAGAGTCACGTACACGTCGTGGGCCATCTTCTCCTCCTCCGCCATGGCGGCGAGGTCGACCTTCTGCGCGGCCGTCAGCGTGCCCTGCTCGAGGTTCGCGAGGCTGCCGCTCATGCCGGCGCCCTGGCCGAAGCCCTGGCCCTGCTGGCCGCGGCCGTAGTTCATGCCGGCGCCGTTGTTGTTGCCGTAGTTCCACGCCTGGGCGGTGGCCGTCGTCGGCGAGGTGCAGGCACCGGTGCCGTCGCCGGGGCCTCGACCCTGGGTCTGCGCGGCCATCGCGGGGGTGACCGAGATCGCCAGCACGGCGAGGCTTGCGGCGATGATTCCTGTGGTGGCGAGTGTGCGACGCATGGCGTCCTCCTTCTTTGACCCGATTTCGTCCCGGGTGGTCCGTCGTTCTGATGTCTTGACTATGGCGAGCCGATGCGCAGCGAACGTGTGCTCGATGTGGAGGTTGTGTGGAGATTCGCGACTTCGGCGGCCGATGGTCGGGCTACCCGGGCGTGGGTTGGGCAGGATGGCACCGTGGCAACCGTCCTGGTCGTGGAAGACGAGCGCGATATCCGCGACCTCCTTCGCCGATACCTGGAGCGCGCCGATCACGCCGTCCTGAGCACGGGCTCGGGGGCGGAGGCCCTGCGGCTGCTCTACGAATCCGCCCCGGACCTGGTGCTCCTGGACCTCGGCCTGCCGGACATCGACGGACTCGAGGTGCTGTCCGCCGCCACCGCGGTGGGCATCGCGGTCATCGCGCTGACCGCCCGCAGTTCCGTGGAGGACCGGATCCGGGGGCTCGCGCGCGGTGCAGACGACTACGTGACGAAACCCTTCTCCCCGCAAGAGGTCGTACTGCGGGTCGCCGCCGTCCTCGGGCGTGGAGCGCCGCCGGAGGCGTCCGGCCCGGTCTCGTACGGCGGCGGTCGGCTCCGCATCGACGATGCGCGCCATGAGGCGTGGATCGGGGACTCCGTCTTGGACCTGACGCCGACGGAATGGGGCGTGCTCACCGCGTTGGCCACCGCGCCGGGTCGCGTCTACTCCCGCTCCGAGCTGGTCAATCGCGTGCGCGGATACGAGTTCGCCGGCTACGAGCGCACCATCGACTCGCATGTGAAGAACCTGCGTCGCAAGCTCGGTGATGGCAACGGGGACCTCGTCGAGACGGTGCTCGGCGTGGGCTATCGGCTGGGCGTGACCCGCGATGGGTGAGCAGACACGCCCACTGGGGCCGTTGGGGACCCGCCTCCTGGTCGCCTTCGTCGTCGTCGCCCTGTCGTCAGTCGTCGTCCTCACCGTCGCTGCCCTTATCGGAACGTCTCGAGGTGTCACGGCGGGCGAGGACGCGCAACGCCAGGAGATCGCCGTGGCGGTAGCCGAGGCGGCGGCGCAGTCGTACGCGGCGGCAGGGGGCTGGGACGGCGCCGACCTCAGCACCAGTGTGCTGATGGCTTCATCGGCTGGAGCCCAGGTGGCCGTGCGGGACGCGAGCGGAGCCGTCGTCGCGGCGTCACCCTCGGGTGACGGACAGGGCATGGGCGGAATGGGCGCCATGGGTCGCGGTGGCGTCGCCGCGGACGTCGTCGTCGACGGGGCTGTGGTGGGTTCGGTCCGACTGGGCTTCGGCGCATCCCAGGGACCGTCGACCATCCAGACGGTCGCGTGGACGTGGATCCTCGTCGCGGCGGTGGTGGCGATCGTGGTGGCGATCCTGGTCGCCTGGTTCGTCTCCCGGCGCATCTCCCGCCCGCTCGTCCGACTGTCCGACGCGGCCAGAGCGTTCGCGGCCGGGGACCGATCTGCCCGGGCATCGGTCGAGGACGCCGCCGCCCCCGGTGAACTGGGTGACATCGCGCGCGCCTTCGATGAGACCGCCGATGCGGTCGTGCGGTCCGAGAGCGCTCGTCGGCAGATGTCGGCAGACGTCGCGCACGAGCTTCGAACGCCGCTGGCCGCGTTGCAGGCTGGCTTGGAGGAGCTGCGCGATGGTCTCGTTCCGGCGGACCCCGAACGGCTCGCCTCCCTGCACGAGCAGTCGGTCCGGCTCGGCCGAATCGTGGGGGACCTCGCCGAGTTGTCAGCTGCCGAGACGGCGGCCCTCGGTCTGCGTCGGAGCCGGGTGGATCTGGCCGAGGTGGCGGGAGATGCCGTCGACGCGGCCAGGCCCGCCCTCGATGCTGCTGGGCTGCTGGTGACGACGATCGCTGGCCGAGGGCGTCGTGGCCGATGCCGACTCCGACCGACTGCATCAGGCGGTCGGCAACCTGCTCGGCAATGCCGCACGGTACTGCCGCCCCGGTGACGGCGTTGCCGTCACCGTCGAGGCGCAGGACCGATCAGCGGTTGATCGTCGTCGCCGACACCGGCCCGGGAATCGCACCTGAGGACCTGCCCCGGGTGTTCGACCGGATGTGGCGGGGGCGGACCGGGCAGGCCGTGGCCGGCTCGGGGATCGGACTCGCGATCGTGCGCGAACTGGTCATGGCCCACGGGGGAACGGTGGATGTTGCGTCGGATGGTCGATCGGGCACGACGTTCACCGTGCGTCTGCCGCTCGTCGACTAGTCGATCGCGGACGGCGTTCAGCCGATGGGACTCAGTCGATGGGGGAAAGCCAACGCAGATACTCGCGGTCACCGAGCAGTTCCAGCCGCCGCCACAGTGCGCTGCCCGGCACCGCCTGGCTCGGGTGGCAGGTGACGGCTTGCCGCTGCCGGACTCGCTGAACCGCGAGAACGATGTCGATCTCGTCGTCGGGCCGACCGACGAAGGGGGCACCCGAGCGAGTCGGGCCACCGAGTCGGGCAGCGTCCAGGCGAGGACGTCGACGCCCAGCTGCGCTCCCGGCACGGGCCGCGGCGGTCGCGGCGACGTGGTCGGGTGCGACGTCACTCCGGTGGTGTCGAACGCCAGGAGCCCCTCGGCCCCGGCGTCTCGGATCGCAGCGGTCACGACATGGTCGACGAGAACGGCCGGGTTCGTCGTCTCGAGGCCGCCGTCGGGATACGTCGAGCAGGCGCACGCTGCGGATGCCGAGTTCGCGCGCCGCCTCGGTGATCTCGCGCTTCCGTACACCGGGCAGGTCAGACTTCGTCGGCTCCGAGGGTCGAGGCCTCTCCCCGGGTGAGGCACAGCACGTCGACGATGGCGCCGGCGGTGATGAGCGCGTCGATGACGGCCCCGAGCCCGAACGACTCGTCGTCGGGGTGCGCGATGACCGCGAGCACGGTCGGCCAGGGGGGAAGGTCGGTGCTGGGCGGGTTCCCGGGTGAGGCATGTTGTGATTCTATACCCCGGGGGGTATAGTTCTCGTATTCAATCCCCGTCTCGTGGAGGTTCGTTCATGTGCAGTCCCGCCGTCTGTGGCCAGTGCCGCAAGGTCACCTACTCCGGTTGTGGCATGCACGTCACGCAGGTGATGGCGAGCGTGCCTCCGGAGAATCGCTGCAGCTGCCGCTAGGCAGGCATGACGTCCGACCGCGACGTCGTCGACGAGGCGGAGCTCGATCGCCTCATCGAGGCGGCCGCCGCGGACCTGAACGCCGCCTCTGGTGGCGGTGCGCTGTGCGCCATCTCGCGATCGGGTCGACCGGCTCCCGCGGTGAAGTACTACGAAGGCCGTTGGGCGGCGCTGACCGATCTTCGCCGTGCGCGCCGACGAGGCGAAGAGGGATCCGAGCAGGTGAGCGGCCGATGGCTGGCCGACCTCGACCGGCTCACTGAGCAGCAGGCCGGCGAGAACTGGCTCGCCTACGCCCAGGGCGGCGTCGATGCGCTGGCGGACGTCGGTCCACGCAAGACTGACGCGCCGAGGCCTCATTTCCCCCGGCGTGCACCCCAGGCCGGAAGGTCGTCGACGAACCGCAGGACGGTGTCGAGGACCCGGTCCCAACCGACGTCGAGCATGACGTCGTGCCCCATGCCCGGGAACCACACTGGCGCCACGCCGTGCAGGTCCGCCGTGCGCTGCACGTCCGCCTCGCGCACCAGTCGATCCTGCGGAGTGCCGATGACCAGGACCGGGCAGCGGATCGGCCCCAGCGTGCGCGGCAGCAGGAGCTCCCACTGCACCAACGGCGACTCCATCCCTGTTCGGTCGGAGTAGTCGCGGGCCACCTGCGGATCGAGACCCTCGAACAGGATGTCCGGCTCCATCGACAGGGTCTGCCCGATCACGGCGCGACCGAGGTCGGCCGGCCGATCCCGCGCGATCGCGACCAGGTCGCCGACCGCCGAGTGGAGTGGTGCCGGCGTGAGCAGCACCAGCCCTCGCAGCGGATAGCGCTCGGCCACCAGCTGGGCAGACGATCGCCCCCATCGAATGCCCGACCAGCACGGGTGGCTCGGGCAGCTCGGTGATCGTCTGCATGACGTCGTGGACGTAGTCGCGGATCGTCGTGCGCCGCAGGTGGCGACCGCCCGCCGACCCGCCGTGACCGCGCAGGCTGACCGCGTGGGCGGGGTAGCCGCGCTCCGCAGCGGCGGGCACCCAGTTCTCCCCGAAGCACCAGGCGGCGTGCGCGATGCCGTGCACCATGAGCAGGGGCGGATTCCCCGTGGCCTCCGCGGGCAATGCGCGTGATCACCTCACGGTGCGAGACCGGCCGCGGAGGGAGCGACCAGTCCCACGGCCGCATGACCCGGGTGCGGCGGGTTGCGTGTCGACTCGCTCATCGTGCGGCCTCGAGGTCGTTGATCGCATCCTGCAGGGCGGACAGGTACTCCTGGTGGGCGACCTCGTAGTAGTGGCGGCTGGAGTCCTTGTAGTCGGTGCCGGCGCTGAACCGGCGACCCGAGTCGGCGCGGACGCGCTCGGAAGAAGCGGTCCGCGACTGCGGGCCGCTCCACGCCCGCCTCGATGAAGCGCGCGATGACCATCCCCTGCCAGTGCGCGAGGGTCCACTGGCCGCTGTCGGGCTGGATCAGGCCGCTGACGAAGAGGTTCCGGTGCTCTCGCCGTGAAGATCTGCAGCGCGAGTTCCGGATGGTCGGACCGCCAGGTCAGGTGGGTCGACGGCGTCGTCGAGGAAGGGGAAGGTGACGAGGTAGCCGGTGCACATCACCACGAGGTCCGCGTCCGCCCGGGTCCCGTCCGTGAACACCACGCCGTCGGGCTCGAACCGGGCGATGTCGTCCGCGGGCGTGATGTCGCCGTGGCCGACGTAGTAGACGAGCTGCTGGTTGACGATCGGGTGCGTCTCGAAGAACCGGTGGTCGGGCTTCTTCAGGCCGAACTTCGTGAAGTCGCCCACCGCGAAGCGCAGTGACGCCTTGAACAGCGCGCGGCGCGCCGCGAGCGGCAGTCGCAGGGCCAGGAGGAGATCGGCCGTCTGGTCGCTCGGCCGGCCCATGAGGTACTTGGGGTTGTAGTAGTAGCCGCGCCGGGTCGAGTGCCAGGTGTGCGTCCGCGTTCTGTGCGCTCTCGACGGCGACGTCGCACCCGGTGTTGCCCGCGCCGACCACGACGACCCGACGGCCGCGCAGCACCTCGGCGCCCTTGTAGTCGGCGGAGTGGATGATCTCCCCGCGGAACGCCTCCTGGCCCGGGTACGACGGGCATCTTCGGGTTCCAGTTGTGGCCGTTGGCGATGACGACGCCGGCGTATTCGATGGTCGCCTCCTCGAGCGAGCCGCGATCGCGCACGGTGACCAGCCAGGTCGCGCCGTTCCCGACGGGAGCCACCTGCACGACGTCGGCGTCGAACCGGATCCGATCGATGAGCCCGAAGTGCCGGGCGTAGGAGCCGAGGTACTCCTTGATCTGCGTGTGGCTGGGGTAGTCGGGGAACCGGTCGGGCATCGGGAAGTCGGGGAACTGCGTGAACGGCTTGCTCGAGATCAGGTGGGTCGACTGGTACACGCGGCTGTTCTCGGCCCCGAAGTTCCAGTTGCCGCCGACGTCGGCCTCGCGCTCGTACCCGTCGGCGTCGATGCCGTTCTGCAGGAGGGCCTTGAGCGCGCTGAGGCCGTGCGGTCCCGCGCCGATGACCGCGTAGGCGTCGGTGCGGTCCACCACCGGGACGTCGCGCAGTACTGCATCCGTCGTCGTGGCCATGCCGGCATCCTGCCGCGATGGGGGCCTTCGCGCACCTGCTTGCGCCATGATGGCCGGACCGCGACGAGCCGCGGACCGACGGAAGGAACGGGAGATGGACCTGCGCCCCAGACGCAAGCCGATCTTCGACGACAAGGGTCGCCTGCTCGACCACTTCGGGCTGCTGCTCGTCGTCACGATCGCCTCGATCGTGATCCTGTCCCTCGTCAACACGGGTCCGCGGCTGAGTGGCAGCGAGGCACGATGGGAGTCGGTTGCGGCCTCGGTGCTCGTCGGGATCACGCTGCTCCTGGCCCTTCGGGCATCGGGGTTGGCGCGTCGCTGGCAGCGCGTGGCCGAGGCCTTCGTGATCCTCGTCATCGGCAGCCTCGCGTCCATCGCCCTGCTGAGCTCGCTGAGCGACAGCGTGCCGGATCCGTCGACGGCAGCACCGCCGATCGTGGTCTTGCTCAGCGTTGCCGCGCCGCTGGCGGTGGTGCGCCGGCTCGCCCAGCACCGAGAGGTGACACGCGGGACGCTGCTCGGCGCGATCTCCGGATACCTGCTCATTCCGATCGCGTTCTTCTACATGTTCCTCGCGGCGAACCGACTGCAGGGAGACGCCTTCTTCGGTGATCCGCAGCCGACGACATCCTTCATGTACTTCAGTCTCACCACGGTCTCGACCGTCGGGTACGGGGACCTGTCCGCCAAGACGGATCTCGGTCGGCTCCTGGCCACGTCGGAGGCGCTGATCGGTCAGGTGTACCTGGTGACCTTCGTCGCGCTGCTGGTGGGTCTGTACGCCTCGGCGAGGATGGCGAGCCGTTCGTCATCGACGGAGCCCGCCTCCGCTCAGGATGCACAGCCTGATGAGAGCCCGGTGGAGGAGGCATGACCGCGATCGACGTGAGCGACAACGCCAACGACAACCGGTACGAGGCGCGTATCGACGGTGAGCTGGCCGGGTTCGCGGCGTACGAGCTCGCCGAGAGGCGGATCGTCTTCACTCACACCGAGGTGTTCTCGGAGTTCGAGGGTCGCGGTGTCGGATCGGCGTTGGCGCGCTCCGCGCTCGACGATGTGCGCTCCCGTGCTGACCTGCGCGTAGTGCCGCGCTGCCCGTTCATCCGTGGCTGGATCGACGCCCATCCCGACTACGCGGATCTGACCCGACGACCGACGGAGGAGCCTGCATGACTCGCAAGGTGTACACCGGCCCACTTGTCGACGTCTCCTTCGACGGCGAGGTCTGCCGGCACTGCCGCCGAGTGCGTGCTGGGGATGCCCACGGTCTTCGACACCGGTGCGCGGCCGTGGATCAACCCGGAGTCCGCGTCCACCCCTGTGCTGGCGGACCAGCTGCGCGACGTGGTCGGACGATGCCCATCGGGGGCGCTCGAGATCGTGGAGCACGACGGCTGACGAGGCCACCCGACTGGACAGGAATCAGGGCCGGGCTCGCATCTAGACTGCCGACGGCGGCAGGGTTCCCTGCGGTAGGGGTCGAAGCGAGGAGAAGCCATGGCGGACGACGACATCGAGATCGGTGAGGCAGTCGATATGGACGTCGTCCTGGACGCGGACGGTGCCACCCTCGGGGTCGTGGTCGACGACGTCGTCGTCGCCACCGGACCCGATGGCTCGATCGTCGACGAGACCATCGATCTGCTGGATTCCGAGGGCCATCTGCTAGTCGAGGACGAGACCATCAGCGTCTACGACGCCGATGCGAATCTCGTGGCGCAGGACGAGACCATCGCGATCGCGCTGGACGAGTAGTCGACGGACGGCGCCGGATGCTCAAGGGAATCGACCCGCTCCTCAGCGGTGACCTGCTGAAGATCCTGGACGACATGGGTCACGGCGACCTGCTCCTGCTCGTCGACCGCAACTACCCGGCCGCCGCGCCCGGCCGCCCCGTGGTCCGGCTCGGAGAGGCGTCGATCCTGCGAGCCGCCACCGCGATCCTCAGCGTGTTCCCGCTCGACTCGTTCGTCGCACATCCGCTCGAGCGGATGGAGGTGGACGACGATCCGATCGTCACGACGCCGACCCAGGACGCCCTGCTCGTGATGGCCTCGGCGGCCGAGGGGCGCCCGCTGGAGTACGGGGTCGTCCCTCGACTGGAGTTCTACGAGCGAGCTCCGAGTGCTTTCGCAGTCGTCCACACCCTGGACACGGTGCCGTACGGCTGCTTCTTCCTGCGCAAGGGCGTGATCTTCGACTAGCGCGGACGCAGTGTCACTGGTCGATCTGCATGACGACGGCCTTTGGCTCGGTGAAGAACTCCCGGCTGAAGTTGCCGCCCTCGCGGCCCACCCCCGAGTCGCCGACCCCGCCGAACGGGGCACGCAGGTCTCGGATGAAGAAGCAGTTCACCCACACCGTGCCGGCCCTCAGGTTCGCCGAGACTCGATGCGCCCGGGACAGGTTCTCGGTGAACACCATCGCGTTCAGTCCGTAGCGGGTGTCGTTGGCCGCGTGCACCACCTCGTCCTCGGTGTCGAACTTCTGCACGACGCACACCGGTCCGAAGATCTCCTCGCGGCAGACACGGGCTGACGCCGGTGCCTCGACGATGATGGTGGGCTTGACGCTCCAGCCCTCCCCGAGACCACCGGTGAGGATCTTCCCGCCGTCGAGCTCGATGGTGTCGAGGTATCCGCTGACCTTGGTGAAGTGCTCCTCGCTGGCCAGCGCGAGCGGGAACTCGGTGGCCTCCTCCTTGGGGTCACCTGCATTCAGCGCCTCGGCGGCGGTCTTGAACCGCTCGATGAACTCGTCGTAGATGCCCGCCTGAAGGTACAGGCGCGAGCCGGACAGGCAGATCTGCCCCGCGTTGCGGAAGATCGCCTGCACGGCCCAGTTCACGGCGTTGTCGATCTCGGCGTCGTCGAACACGATGTTGGCGCCCTTGCCGCCGAGTTCGAGGCTGACGGGGACGAGGTTCTTCGCCGCCGCACCGCTGATGACCTTCCCGGTACCGGACTCGCCGGTGAAGGTGATCCGGTCGACGTCGGGGTTGCTGGTCAGCGCCGATCCGGCCGAGTCGGGCCCATAGCCGTGCACGACGTTCAGGACGCCAGGCGGCATTCCGGCCTCGAGTGCGAGGCGGCCCACGAGCGTGGCCGAGACAGGGGTGTCCTCGGCCGGCTTCCAGACGACCGTGTTGCCCCAGGCGAGGGCCGGCATGACCTTCCAGGTACCGAGCATGAGCGGGAAGTTCCACGGCGAGATGGCGACGGCGACACCGGCCGGGTCGAAGCGCGTGTAGGCGTGATGCCCCGAGTCCATCGGATAGGCCTCGGAGGTGGACATGCGCGCGTGATCGGCGAAGAACCGAACATTCCATGTCGATCGCGCGACGTCATGTCGCGACTGAACGATGGGCTTGCCCATGTCGCGGGTGTCCGCCATCGCCAGGTCCTCGGCGTGCTCGTCCATCAGGTCCGCCAGTCGGTGCATGATGGCCTGCCGCTTCTCGTAGCCCATCCGCGGCCACGGTCCCTCGTCGAAGGCCCTTCGGGCCGCAGCGACCGCGCGGTCGGCGTCGGCCTTGCCGCCGCAGGCGATCGTCGCCCACTCCTGGCGCGTGAACGGGTCGATGTCCGGCATGGTGGCGCCGTCCAGACTCGGTACCTCAGCGCCGTCGATGATGTGACCGTAGAAGTCCATGCGCGCAGTCTGCCTCGTTCCGGCCGACCTGTCGCCTGATGCGAGGCGGGATCCGGCCCTACCGCTCGATGTGCAGGGCCAGCACCGGGCACGCGTGGGTAGCGTCCTCGGCCGCCTTGCGCTGCTCGCGGGTCAGCTCCGTCCGCAAGCCGTGACCGGGAAGCAGCGGGTACCCCCACTCGTCCAGGTCGATCAGCTCCGGGGCGGCGTCATGACACATTCCCCGGCCGTCGCAGAGGATCGGATTGAGGATCAGTGTCGGGGCGGCCTTCGTGGCTTTCATGCGAAGTCCCTTCCGGCGGTGTCGACGAGGGCGAGTCGAGCGGCGGGGACGGGCAGCAGCTCGGAGTCCGCAGATCGTCGCCCGGCGACCGAGCAGCGGCCGGCGACGTGGAGCGCCACCTCGTCCTCGAATGCAGCCATGCCAGTGCTGATGAACCGGGCGGTGCCATCGGGATGCTTGCAGCCGCCTCGATTCGTCACCAATTGAAGGCGCGTCTCGAGCCGACGCATGTCGGAAGGGTCGACCTGCCGGAGGGCCAGCGCACGGACATCGTCGGCGAGCGACGGCAGGCCGAACATGCACGGGCCGCACTGGCCGGCGCTCTCCCCGGCCATCCAGGCGCTGACACGCGACATCTCGTCGATGGGGCAGACGCTCTCGCCGAGCGCCCACAGGACCGATGCGCCGATCACGCCGCCTCCGGCACGCACGGAGTCCGGGTCCCAGGCCACGTCGGCGAAACCGGCCCCGCCGACCCAGCCGCCGCCGTAGCCGCCGGTCAGGTAGCCGAGCACGTTCTCGGTGGTCCCGCCGCACTGCTCGAGCATCTCGCGGACTGTTGTGCCGGTGGGCACCTCGACGACTCCAGGATGAGCGACGGCGCCGCCGACGGTCACCAGGGTCGTGCCGGGTGCGGTGCTGGCTCCGACGCTGGCGTACCAGGCTCCACCGTGCCGAGCGACGAGGGCGAGGTGGGCGAGCGTCTCGGCGTTCTGGACGAGCGTGGGTCGTCCGGCGGCCCCGCGCTGGAACGGGCGGTCGGGGAAGACCGGGGTGGCCACCCCATCGCCGACCCAGTGGGACAGGGCGCTCTCCTCACTTGAGACATAGCGCGCCGGAGGGGTGACGAGCCGGATCGGGAGGTGATCGATGCGTGCGGCGGCGCGCTCGGCAAGGGCCATCTCGAGGCCCGGGATCTCGGGTGAATCGCGATGGACGGCGAGGAACGCATCCGTGGCGCCGATGGTGCGGGCGGCAACCGAGATGCCGTCGAAGACCAGGTGCGGAGAGCGGGAGAGGAGGACCGCGTCCTTGCCGCTGGCCGGCTCGCCCTCCATTCCGTTGGCGATCACGACGGGGTGGCGGGTGCGGCTCAGGCGCCCGCGGTCAGCGGAGCTGGTCACGACGGCGCGCAGCTTCAGGTGCGTGGGGAACCAGCCGCCGCCCCGGCCGCGAAGGCCGGACAGTTCGACCTCCTCGACCAGCGCACCGGGATGGTGGCCGTGGCGCCGAGGGATGTCGGGGAGAGCGCCGTGGGCGGCTTCATGCTCCAGAAGGCCGGAACGCGCATGGATCCCCAGTCTTTCGATCATGGAGCCATCGTCCCCTGCATGGATGAGCGATTGCTCCCTGGACGGCAAAGAGCCGGTAAAGGATTCCGTCTCCTCTACGTGAGGGCATCTGTGGAAACACCCCGCGATGTGTGGGAACGTGCGGCCATGGCGCTCATTGCGGGAGTCGACTCCTCCACCCAGTCCGTCAAGATCGTCGTCCGGGACGCCGACACCGGTGCCCTCGTACGCGAGGCGCGTGCTCCCCATCCCGACGGGACGGAGGTGCACCCCCAGCACTGGTTGGACGCGTTGGACGCGGCGACCGACGGCGTGCTCGAGGACGTGGCCGCACTCAGTGTGGGTGGCCAGCAGCACGGGATGGTGGCGCTCGACGATGACGGCGAGGTGGTTCGCCCGGCACTCCTGTGGAATGACACCCGGTCGGCTCCGGACGCGCTCGATCTCGTCGAGGAACTCGGGGGTCCGCAGGCCTGGGCCGACGCGGTCGGCAGTGTTCCCGTGGCGGCGTTCACCGTGACGAAGGCCCGCTGGATGGCCCGGGTTGAACCGGAGAACGCTGCCCGCACCGCGCGCATGATGCTGCCGCACGACTACCTGACCTGGGTGCTTGCGGGCCGACCGGACGAGGCGGTTACTGACCGCGGCGAGGCGTCGGGGACCGGCTACTGGTCGCCTATCACGGGCGAGTATCGAGTTGACCTCCTGCGAATGGCGCTGGGGGTGGTCCCAGCGGTGCCGCGGGTGGCCGGTCCGGGTGAGGAGGTCGGCCGCACGGCAGCAGGGATCGCCCTGGGTCCCGGCACCGGAGACAACATGGCGGCCGCGCTCGGTCTCGACGCCCGTCCGGGCGATGTCGTCGTCTCGCTCGGCACGTCCGGCACGGCCTTCGCGGTGTCGAATGTGCCGGCCCGGGATGCCAGCGGCTTCGTCGCCGGGTTCGCCGACGCGACCGGGCACTTCCTCCCGCTGGTCTGCACGCTGAACGCGGCGCGTGTGCTCACGGCGGCCGCTGGGCTGCTCGGCGTGGACCTCGACGACTTCGCGGCTCTGGCCCTCGCTGCCGAGCCGGGCGCGGGGGGTCTGTCCCTGCTCCCGTACCTCGACGGGGAGCGCACGCCGAACCTCCCGGACGCTCGCGGCTCGCTGCACGGCATCACGAGGGGGAACCTCACTCCCGAGAACATCGCCCGCGCTGCGGTCGAGGGCATGTTCGGCGGCCTGGCGGATGCGGTCGACGCGCTGGTCGGGGTGGGCGTCGAGCCGGGTCGGATCCTGTTGATCGGCGGTGCGGCGGCCAACCCGGCGGTGGGCGCCGTTGCCACCACGATGTTCACCGCCCCGATCGTCATCCCCCCGCCGGGGGAGTACGTGGCCGATGGTGCCGCTCGCCAGGCCGCCTGGGTGCTGTCCGGAGACGCGACCGCCCCAACGTGGCCGGGTGCCCGAGCGGCCGAGGAGCGCGTGCTGGAGCCGGCTCCGGTTCCGGCCATCCGCGAGGCGTACGCGGCCGCCCGATCCGCGGTCTACGGCTAGTTGCTGGTGGGGGCGCGCCGGTGAACGGAGTTTGTCGTTCGCGTGACCAAATCGTTACCGGATGTTGCTGAATCGTTGCCGTAAACGGTTGTGTGCACCGGACAGACACCATATGTTGGCTGAGACAACAATTAGGCGCGGGTGACCGCGCTCGTCCGCGAGGAGCACAGTGTCGACTGATCTGACCCCCACTCCCGAGCACAAGTTCACCTTCGGGCTGTGGACCATCGGCAATCGTGGGCGTGACCCGTTCGGGGAAGCAGTCCGGCCGAAGATCGAGTTCGTTGACATGCTCAAGGGCCTGGCCGACATCGGCGTCTATGGCGTCAGCTTCCACGACGACGACCTGATGACGTTCGGGGCACCCGAGTCGCAGCGTCGCGCCGAGCTCGACCTGTTCAAGAAGACGCTGGACGAGACCGGTCTGGTGTGCGCCATGGCCACCACCAACCTCTTCTACCACCCGGTCTTCAAGGACGGCGCGTTCACGTCGAACGACCCCCAGATCCGTCGTTACGCCATCCAGAAGACGATGCGCAACATCGACGTGGCCGCGGAGCTCGGAGCGCCCACCTACGTGTTCTGGGGCGGCCGCGAGGGCGTCGAGTCAGCGGCATCCAAGGACACGCGTGACGCGCTGTCCCGCTACGCCGAGGCACTCGACTTCCTGGCGAGCTACGTCAAGGACAAGAGCTACGACATCCGCTTCGCGATCGAACCGAAGCCGAACGAGCCGCGCGGTGACATCTTCCTGCCGACCGTCGGGCACGCCCTTGCCTTCATCTCGCGCCTCGATCACCACGAGATGGTCGGCGTCAATCCCGAGGTCGCGCACGAGACGATGTCGGGCCTGAGCTTCTACCAGGGCGTCGCGCAGGCGCTGTGGCAGGAGAAGCTGTTCCACATCGACCTCAACGATCAGCGGATCGGTCGATTCGACCAGGACTTCCGGTTCGGCTCCGAGGGCATCAAGGACCACTTCTTCCTCGTGCGCCTGCTGGAGAACAGCGGCTACTCGGGCGTCAAGCACTTCGATGCCCATGCCTACCGCACCGAGGATGTCGACGGCGTGTGGGATTTCGCGCGTGGCTGCATCCGCAACTACCTCGCGCTCGCGGCCAAGGCCCGCGAGTTCGACCAAGATCCCCGCGTGGCGAAGGCGATGGCGTACTCAGGCGTCGCCCAGCTCGCGGAACCGACCGTAGGTCCGTACTCATCGGAAACCGCGGCCGAACTCAAGGACGAGACCTTCGACCTCGATGCCCTCGCACAACGGGGATTCGGGAACGAGGCCCTCGACCAGCTCGTCGTCGATCACATCCTGGGGATCGCCTGACTCCCAGGCCCGACAGCACCACCTCACCTCTATGAACATCGCAGGTCCTCCTGCGGGGAAGGGACAGCACCGCATGTCCAAGAAAATCTACGGAGCAGTAGCCGGCCTCGCGGCCGCCTCGCTGCTCGTGGCCGCCTGTGGCGGCAGCAGCTCCACCAGTGAGACCTCCAGCGCGGCCCCGGCCGAGTCGGCAGCGGCTTCATCGGCCGCCGCTTCGGAAATGGCCTCAGAGGCTGCGATGGCTGGCGGCAAGGCCTGCGTCATCCTCCCCGACGCCGCTTCGTCGGCTCGCTGGGAGACCGCGGACCGTCCGTTCCTCGAGGAAGCCTTCACCGCGGCTGGCGTCGAGTACGACATCCAGAACGCCAATGGTGACAAGGCCAAGTTCGCGACGATCGCTGAGGGCATGCTCGCCAGCGGCTGTGGCGTCCTTGCCATCGTCAACCTCGACAGCGAGACCGGCTCGGCAGTGATCGCCAAGGCGACCGCAGCCGGCGTGCCCGTCATCGACTACGACCGCCTCACCCTCGGCGGCGGCGCCCAGTTCTACGTGTCCTTCGACAACGTGGCCGTGGGCACCACCATCGGCGAGGGCCTGGTCAAGTGCCTGAACGATGCTGGCATCACCGAGGGTCCCGTTGCGTACCTCAACGGCTCCCCGACCGACAACAACGCCACCCTGTTCAAGGAGGGCTACTCCACGGCCATCGAGGCTGCCGGCTTCACGCCGACCGCTGACCAGTCCGTTCCGGACTGGGACAACACGAAGGCCGGCACGATCTTCGAGCAGATGTACACCGAGGCGAATGGTGACTTCGTGGGCGTTGCGTCTGCGAACGACGGCCTTGGCGGCGCTGTGATCGCGGTCCTCGACCGCAACGGCCAGGCTGGCAAGATCTTCGTCACCGGCCAGGACGCCACCGACGAGGGACTGCAGCGCGTGCTGCTCGGCACCCAGTGCATGACGGTCTACAAGGCGGTCAAGCAGGAGGCCCAGGCGGCTGCCGATCTCGCAGTTGCCCTGCTCAGTGGCGATCAGGCTGCGGCCGACGCCCTCGCCACCGGCACCACCGCCGACAGCGAGTCGGGTGCGGACGTTCCCAGCGTGCTGCTCGTGCCTCAGGCCATCTACCCCGAGAACGTGAAGGACGTCATCGCTGACGGCTTCACCACCGCGGACAAGGTGTGCACGACGGAAGAGCTCCAGGCTGCGTGTGCGGAGTTCGGCGTTCAGTAAGCCCCTGATCCGGCCCTGAGCCGGACGGCACGAAACGGTGGGGGCGGGTGCACAGCATCCGCCCCCACCGCTTTCCCGAAACTGATCTGGCAAAACCCACGTCCGTGCCCACCCGTGATGACAAGGTGACGTCATGACCACAGACACCCCCCTGCTCCAACTCAAAGGCATCAACAAGAGCTTCGGCCCGGTGCATGTCCTGCGCAACGTCGACCTGAGCGTCTACGCGGGGCAGGTCACTGCCCTAGTCGGTGACAACGGCGCCGGCAAGAGCACGCTGATCAAGGGCGTGGCGGGGATCTACCCGTTCGACTCCGGCGAGTACCTGTTCGAGGGGCAGCCGACCAAGGTCCACGATCCGAAGGACTCGAATGCGCTCGGCATCGAGATCGTCTACCAGGACCTCGCCCTGTGCGACAACCTCGACGTCGTGCACAACATGTTCCTTGGTCGCGAGGAGACGAAGTCGGCCGTGCTGGACGAGATCGGCATGGAGAAGCGGGCGACCGAGACCCTCAAGGGCCTCTCGGTGCGGACCTTGAAGTCGGTGCGCCAGCAGGTCGCCAGCCTGTCCGGCGGGCAGCGCCAGACGGTGGCCATCGCCCGAGCGGTGCTGTGGAACTCCAAGCTGGTCATCCTCGACGAACCGACCGCCGCGCTGGGCGTCGCCCAGACCGAGCAGGTCCTCAACCTGGTCCGGCGCCTGGCCGATGCCGGCCTGGGCGTCGTGCTCATCTCGCACAACATGATCGACGTCATGCGCGTCGCCGACAACGTGGCCTGCCTGTACCTCGGCGAGATGGCCGCGCAGGTGTCCGCCAAGGACGTCAACCACAGCAGCATCGTCGAACTGATAACTACCGGTCGATCCGGGGACATGGGCTTGCAAGCCGACGATTCGGAAATGGGAGGTGCGGCGTGAGCACGGTGCAGCAGCCGACCGATGTCGACATCCCCGAGGCGGGCGACACCGGAGGCATCCCGCAGGCGATAAGCGACTACTTCACCCGCGTGCGGGGCGGCGACGTCGGGTCCCTTCCCGCGGTCCTGGGCCTGATCGTCCTGTTCGCCTTCTTCAGCTTCATGAAGCCGGACACCTTCTTCTCGGCCTTCAACTTCGCGAACCTCCTGAACCAGGGCACCGCCATCATCGTGCTGGCGATGGGACTGGTGTTCGTCCTGCTCCTGGGAGAGATCGACCTGTCCGCCGGGTTCACGGCCGGCACGGCCGCCGCCGTCCTGGCCGTCGCGCTGTCCTCCTGGGGACTGGCATGGCCACTGGCGTTGATGGTCGGATTGCTCACCGGCACCGTCATCGGCCTGATGATCGGCCTGCTCGTGGCCCGGCTCGGCATCCCCTCCTTCGTCGTCACGCTCGCGATGTTCCTCGCCCTGCAGGGCGTCATGCTGCTGATCATCAGCGAGGGCGGCACCATCCGCCTGCGCAGCGACGTGCTCGTCGCGATCATGAACCAGAACATGCCCATCTGGGCCGGCTGGGTCCTGTGGGCCATCGTCATCGGCGGCTACGCCTACGTCGGCTGGCGCGCCATCGCCGGACGCCGCAAGGCAGGGCTCCAGTCGACGGCCACCTCCGTGTTCGCCGCCAAGGTTCTCGTCCTCGCCGTGCTCCTCGGTGCGGCGGTGTTCCTGCTCAACCAGCAGCGTCAGATCCTCCGGCCCGGCAAGGAATCCTGCCCGATGGACGGCACCGGGCAGCTTGGCTGCATCCCGGTCATCGAGGGCGTCCCCTGGGCCGTGCTGGTCGTCCTCGTCCTGCTGGTCGGACTCACCTTCGTGCTGTCACGCACCTCCTTCGGGCGCCACATCTACGCTACCGGCGGCAACGCCGAGGCCGCCCGCCGCGCCGGCATCAGCGTTCAGGGCATCAAGATCGCCTGCTTCATGATCTGTTCGACCCTGGCCGCCGTGGGCGGTGTCCTCATCGCCTCACGCGACAACTCTGTCTCCCCGACCACCGGTGGCGCCCAGACACTGCTGTTCGCGGTCGGCGCCGCCGTCATCGGCGGTACCAGCCTGTTCGGCGGCAAGGGCCGGGTCATGGACGCCGTCATCGGCGGCCTGGTGATCGCCGTCATCGCGAACGGCCTGCCGCTGATCACCCAGCAGTCCGGCATCCAGTTCGTCGTCACCGGCCTCGTGCTCCTCGTCGCGGCCAGCGTCGACGCCATCTCGCGCAAGCGGGCAACGCCCTCATAGGAACGGATTGGTCGACAGGCCCATGGCCCATCGCACCGCAGCGACGCAGGACGACCTTCGGCGGCACAACCGTGCCCGCTTGCTCCGCCGTTTGCACGAGCACGGCGCGGAGAGCCGATCGGACCTGGTCGCGTTCAGCGGTCTCAACCGCAGCACGGTCGGTGTCCTCGTGTCGGAGCTCGCCGACGTCGGGCTCGTCACGGAGGTCGCTGGCTCCGCCGGCCAGGTCGGCCGCCCGTCGTTGATGGTCCAGCCCGCTGCGGAGTCGGCGGTCGTCGTCGCGTTCGACCTCCGGGTCGAGCGGACGGTTGTCGCCCTCGTCGGGCTCGGCGGCGAGGTCCTGGTGCGCAAGGAGCAGCGGCACCGGCGTACGAGCTACACGGCCCGGTCGGCGGCGAGGAACGTCGCGGTTCTCATCGACCAGGTCCTCCGGCGCGCGCCCAAGGACGCGGTGTGGGTCGGCGTGGGCATCGGCGTCCCGGGCGTCGTGGAGCATGCGGACGGCCGGGTACGCCTGGCCCCCAACCTCGGTTGGTCGGATGTGCCGTTCGGGGACATGGTCCGGGAGGCGATCGTCGCCCGGTACGGCTTCACCCCCTCCGTGTTCGTCAGCAACGACGCCGATCTCGGCGCGGTCGCGGAGCACGTGCGGGGGGTCGGCGCCGACAATCGGAACCTCATCTACGTCTCCGGTGAGGTGGGCATCGGTGGTGGCGTGATCATCGATGGGCGTGAGATGGCCGGCGCGGGTGGTTACGGGGGCGAGGTCGGCCACATGGTGGTCAACCCCACCGGCGAGATGTGCCGCTGTGGTGCTCAGGGCTGCTGGGAGACGGAGATCGGCCGGGACGCGATTCTGAGAGGGGCCGGTCTCGGTGGCGACCGGCTGGAGGTGGTG
This sequence comes from uncultured bacterium, assembly GCA_963700745.1. Taxonomy (GTDB): domain Bacteria; phylum Actinomycetota; class Actinomycetes; order S36-B12; family S36-B12; genus UBA10649. The sequence continues at coordinate 84,349 of CAVOYT010000002.1, forward strand.
GACGTGATAGCCGCCGCGGCGACCGGCAACCGGAAGGCGGCCGCGGCGATCGATCGCGCCGGCGAGTGGTTGGGCCTCGGGCTGGCGAACCTGGTCAACCTCTTCAACCCCGAGGTCATCGTGCTCGGAGGACATCTACGGCTGATCTTCCCGCTGGTCAGCGGCACCGTGTACCGCCGGATCCACTACGCCCTGCCGGCCACCCGGGAGCAGGTGCGGGTCGAGGTCCCGTCGCTCAACGGCGACAGTACGCTCCTCGGTGCGGCGGAGACCGCCTTCGAGGACCTGCTCGGCGACCCCATCGACGTGCTTGGCCGCCTCACATCACGCCGTCGCATCCTGACGTTGTGGAGAGCTTGTCCGTCGGCGACGTCGTCCTTGACATCGACCTTGCGCTGGGAGCGCGTGCCACCGCGTGGACGGTCGGCGACCTGTCCCTCCTCGGTCACCGCAGCGACGACCCGGTTGAACATGGCATGTACCCGATGGCGCCCTGGGCCGGACGCCTGCGGGGCAACGGCCTGGAGTGGGCCGGGCAGCGCTACGACCTGCCGGAGACGTACCCGCCGTGGGCCCTGCACGGGACCACCCTTCGGCAGCCGGCCACGGTGATCGACATCCGCAGCGATGCTGAATCGGCGCGGCTGGTGGCCCGAATCGAGGACCATCCGGGATGGCCGTGGCCGATGGCGATCGATGTCGGATGGGAGCTCCGGGCACACGCGCTCACGACGACGATCACGGTCCATGCCCTGGTCGAGCCGTTCCCGGCGGTCGTGGGGTGGCATCCGTGGTTCCGGCGGCGCCTGGATCGCGGGGAGCCGATGGAGTGGTCGGTGGACGCCACCGGCCAGCTCGAGAGAGGCGAGGATCACCTGCCCACGGGGCGGATGCTGGCGTTCGACGCAGCCGCCGGCCCGTTCGACGATGCGTTCGAGGTCCCGGACGGGCGCGCGTCGGCGGTCTGGCCGGGGGCGCTCGCCCTGGATGTCGAGTCCGATGGCGGGTGGTACGTCATCTACGACGAGCTGAGTGCCTTCGTGTGCCTCGAGCCGCAGAGCGGGCCGCCAGACGGGCTCAGCGGCGCCGCGCACGAAGGGGCGAGCGCAACACACGAAGGGGCGAGCGCCGGTGCGAAGGGCTGGGCTCCCGCGATCGCGGCCCCGGGCCGTCCGCACAGGCTGACGACGACCTGGACGATGCGCCCCCTCCGCTGATCCCCCTTCGTTGAGTGGCCCGTCGTGGCGAGGTCCGGGGGGCCAAACCCCGCCACGACGGGCCACTCAACGAGGTGGGGCGGGGGTATGCGCGGGGGCGTGACCGGCGGTGTGACCGGCGGGGGGATCAAGCACGACGACCTGTCCGGTGGTGCCCGCCGTCCGGGCGGCATCGAGCACCCGGAGGGTCGCGATCACGTCCGTGACCAGCACCGGGTCGGGCGCCCCGCCCCGGACCGCGTCCTCGACGCCCCGGTAGAAGGCGGGCCAGTTCCCGTGCTCGAGCGCGATGCGATGGTCGATCGGCTGGCTCTCGTCGTCGTAGACGCGCAGTAGCGCCTCGGTGCCGACCGGTTCAGTCCCCCAGTCGACCGCGGACGGGTCCCCACCGTCCCGAAGGGCGGCCTCCTGGGAGTCGGATGCCTCGATCCGCACGCCGCCGCGGGTGCCGAGCAGGGTGAACCGCGGTTCGCCGAACGCCCCGATCTGGCTGGCGACCAGCAGGCTGACGGCTCCGGACACATGGGTCAGCAGGAGGGTGACGTCGTCGTCGGTCGACGTCGTCCGGCCGCACCGTGCGGACCGATGCGGCGACTGACACCACCGGGCCCATCAGCTGCAGCGCCTGGTCGACGAGGTGCGCGCCGAGGTCGTACAGCATCCCGCCCATGTCCGCGGGGTCCGCGGACCCACGCCACCCCGGCTTCGCCGCAACGCGCATCCGCTCGATGCGTGACTCGAACCGGTGGGCCGATCCGATCCGGCCGCTGGCGGCGAGCACCCGGACGGTGAGGAAGTCGCTGTCCCAGCGGCGATTCTGGAACGGGATGAGGTGGCGATCCTGCGCGGCGGCAAGGTCCGCGAGTTCCTGGGCCGCCGCCGCGTTCGGGGCCAGGGGCTTGTCCAGGACCACGTGCAGGCCGGCCTCGAGGGCGGCGCGGGCATAGGGCACGTGGGTGACGTTGGCGGTGCTGATGGCGGCCAGGTCATGGCCCGCCGACCAGGCCTGCTCGGGCGTGGAGTAGACGGTGACACCGGGATGGTTCGCCCTGGCCTCACCGGCCCGTCCGGGATCGGAGGTCACGATCGCATCGAGCGAGAGGCCCGGGGTGGCGACGATGAGAGGGGCGTGGAACACCCGGCCGCCGAGCCCGTATCCAACAAGGACGACGGAGAGGGGACGCTCGTGTGTGGAGGGCATGCGGAGAGTTAACCAGCCTGAGCCCGCGGTAGGTTCGACTCGTCCCTGACGAAGGAGGAAGCCGTGCCCTACCCCACCCGAGATCTGACCGGGAGCGTTGTCGCCATCACCGGAGCCACTGCCGGCATCGGAGCGGCGGCGGCTGCTCAACTGGTCGAGGCGGGCGCCAAGGTGGTCCTTGGCGGGCGCCGCGAGCAGCGGCTGGACGAGATCGTGGCCCGCCTGGGTGCCGACCGTGCCGTGGGCGTGCAGATGGACGTCCAAGTGCCCGCCGACAACCAGCGACTCGTTGACGCGGCCCTCGCGGCCTTCGGTCGGTTGGACACGATCGTGCCCAACGCCGGGATCGGCCTGTACGGCGGGATCCTGGACCACAGCGACGCCGAAGTGGCCCGCATGATGCACACCAACTACGACGGAACCGTGTGGGCGATCCGTGCCGCGGTGCCGGCGATGCTCGAGACCGCCGGCGGCGGTGACATCGTCATCGTCTCGTCAGTCGCTGGGCTGCGTGGCGGTGGTGACGAGGCCGTCTACGCGGGCACCAAGTTCGCGCAGGTCGGCCTGGCCGGCGCGCTGGATCGCGAACTGCGTGAGAAGGGCATCCGGGTCACCGCCGTCTGCCCTGCTGGTACGGCCACTGAGTTCGCGATCGGGACCGGGCGGGTGGACGATGACCCCCGGTTCGCCGACTGGCTGACGCCGGATGACGTCGCCCACGCCATCACGACGGTGCTCCAGCAGCCCCGATCCGTCCGCACGACCCTGTGGGCCATGTGGGGGATGGGTCAGCAGGCGTAGCAGGCCGGGCGGAGGGCGACGGCCAGGCCTAGCGGGCCGGCTGGGGCTGACAGCACCGCCCAGATGATGCACAATGGAGGTGTCGTCCCACCCCGGACGGCGTGGTCCCTGTCTCTGACAGGACCCGAGGACCCGCGCGACAGCCCCCCAGCCGCGCGGGTCTTCCTCTGTTCGGAGCCGAATTCAGGCGGGGTGCGCCGCCCGGTGGGCGGGGACGTCAGCTGCGGTAGACGTAGACCCGGGTCCCCACGGGGACGCGATCGAAGAGCCAACGTGCTCGGTCGAAGTCGCGCAGGTTCACGCATCCGTGGGAGGCCCCGTTGTAGCCGTCCCGGGTGAAGTAGGGGGAGTAGTGCACGGCTTGGCCGCCGCTGAAGAAGAGCGCGAACGGCATCCAGGTGCGGTACAGGCTCGACGTGTGGTCACGGCTCTTGAAGTGGACGCTGAAGGTGCCCTCGTGGGTCTCGGCTCCGGGGAAGCCGAACCGGGCGTCCAGGGTGAGGACGACCTTGTCCTTCTCGACCAGGCGTACCAGCCGCTGCGACTTGTCGATGCAGATCGTGCGCTGCCCCAGGCATGACTTCGGTAGTCGGTCCGACCTTTCCGGAGACCTCGCCCAGGCGCTTCCAGGTTCCGCTGCCGACCACGCCGGACGGTCGTATGCCGAACTTTGACTGGAACTTCTTGACAGCGGCGGTGGTCGACTCGCCCATGCGCTCCCGATCGAGATTGCCGGCATAGATGTCGTAGCCGAGCCACTGCAGGCGCTCTTGCACCTGTCGCACGCGCCAGCCCACGGCCCCCGTTCGCAGCGGCAGTCGACTGGTCTTGATGACCGTGGGCGTCGTTGTCGGGCTCGGCAGTCGGCTCTGATGCGGGATCGACTGCGGGTGGTGTCGTTGGATCCGCGGCGGGCTCAGGAGCGATCGGCTCCTCCGGCGGTCCGGGCTCGACCGGTGCGGTGCTGGGAATTTCGACGGGCGGAGTCGGCTCGTCGGCGAACGCGGGTGTGGCCGTCAGCAGCAAGGATGCCAAGAGCGCACCGACGATGGCCGTCGTCTGCTTGGTCCGAGTCCGCAGGTCCGCGTTCACACGTCCAGACTACGGCGTTCTTGCCTGCGAAGTCAGGCCGTCAGACCTCGGCGAGCACGAGTTCGAACGAGCAGCCGTCCGCGGTGTTCCGCACGCTCACCTCACCGCCGTGGGCAGCCATGACCCCGCTGACGACGGCCAGCCCGAGCCCGGCTCCGTCACCGGGCGTGCGGGCGGTGGATCCGCTCCACCCCGGCTCGAACAGGCGCGCGCGGTCCGCCTCCGAGATCCCTCCGCACTGGTCGGAGACGCTGATCACGATGTGGTCGCCCTCGCGGCGCGCAGCCACCGTCACCGAGCCATCCGGAGGCGTGTGGCGAAGGGCGTTCACGACCAGGTTGGTCAGGGCGCGCGAGAGCTCCTTGCTGTCGGCGCGCGCGACGATGCCGCCCCGGGCCTCCCCGTTCAGGTGCACCTGCCGTGCATGAGCCAGCGGCTCCGCGGAGGCCAGGGTGTCGGAGACGAGGTCACTCACGTCGACGTTCTCCAGGCTCAACCGCAGCTGGCCGGACTGCAGGCGTGACAGCGCCAGCAGGTCGTCGACCATGCCGGCCAGGCGATCGACCTCCTGCTGCAGCTGGCGCAGGTACCTGGGGGGATCCGGGGCCACGCCGTCCTGGAGGGCTTCGGTCATGGCGCGCATGCCCGCGAGCGGCGTCCGCAGGTCGTGGCTGATCCAGGAGACCATCTCGCGTCGTTGGCGCTCCAGGTCACGACTTGCCTCAAGCTCGGCGGCGGCTGCAGCGGTGGCACGCGTCTGCTCATCGAGCCGTCGCGCGGCGACGATGCCGAAGACAACCGCGAGAGGGACGGCGGCCGCCACGATCCAGGTGAGGACGGTGAGGTCGTGCGGCGAGATGAACATCGCCTTGCCGACGACCGCGAGAGCGACGGCGACCGCGAGCACGGGGGTGACGGGTGCGACGGCGGCAGCGGCCCGCGGAGCGCGACGGCCCAGCCAGTTCACGGCGAACAGGCCGACCACGCCGGTGGCGGTGGCCGCACCGGAGGCGATGAGGACGACCTCGACCTCGGGGGTCATGCCGAATCCCAGCGGTAGCCGACGCCCCACACCGTGACCAGGTGTGACGGCGAGCTCGGATCGTCCTCGATCTTCTCTCGCAGTCGGCGCACGTGGACAGTGACCGTGGTGAGATCGCCGTAGTCCCAGCCCCATACCTCCGCGAGCAGCTGTTCGCGCGAGAACGCCTCACCAGGGTGGGCCATGAGGTGGGCCAGCAGGTCGAACTCCCGAGCCGTCAGGTTGAGCGCATCGTCGTTGCGGGTCGCGACACGGGCAACCGGGTCGAGACGTAGCGAGCCGTCCTCCCGGACCTGTTGCGCGCTCGGAGTCGGCGGATTGACGCGGCGCAGGACGGAGGCCACGCGCAGGACCAGCTCGCGTGGCGAGAAGGGCTTGCTGAGGTAGTCGTCGGCACCGTGGTCGAGGCCGGCGATCCGGTCCTCTTCCTCACCCAGCGCGGTGAGCATGACAATCGGCAGGTCGGGGCGGTCGGCGCGCAGCCGACGGCAGACCTCGAAACCGTCGAAGCCAGGCAGCATGACGTCCAGGACGACGAGATCGGGTCCGGCCTTCGCCGCGACTATCGCGTTCGGGCCGTCCGGCGCCTCCAGGGTCTCGTGACCAGCCTGCTGGAGGTAGGCGATCACGACCTCACGCACCGTGGGGTCATCGTCGACGACGAGGATGGTGGACACCGCACCAGCGTACGGGCGAGTTCTGCCCTCCCGGTCCGTTCGGGTGCTTCGGTAAGGAGTCCGTAAGCCTTTCCGGCTGGCCGGACCCGGTCCGATGGGGTGTTATGGACGCATGACGAATTCACGCTCCCTCATCACGCGTTTCGCCCTGCCGCTCGCGGCCACCGCCCTGGTCCTGACCGCCTGCGGCTCCACCACCGCATCGACGGAGTCCGCCGCACCGGCCGCCGAGTCGGCGATGGCGTCCGAGGAGATGGCTGCGTCCGACGAAATGGCCGGTCCGACGAGATGGGCGAGTCCGACGCGATGGCGTCCGAGGGCCACTCCGACGACGGGTCGTCCGACGAGATGACGGTGGGCGAGATGGCCGACGCGATGGCATCCGAGTCATCCGCCGGCGCCTACATCAACCTCACCGACTACGAGGGCAGCAAGGACATGTACGACAGCGGGCAAGGTCGTGCTGTTCTTCAACGCCTCCTGGTGCTCGACCTGCCAGGAGACCAGGAAGAACCTCGAGGCGGATCCCGCTGCGATTCCTGCCGGGCTGACGATCGTCAAGGTCGACTACGACAACTCCGACGAGCTGAAGCAGAAGTACGGCGTCACGACGCAGCACACCTTCGTGCAGGTCGATGCCGACGGCAACGAGATCGCCAAGTGGAACGGCAGCGCCACCGCTGAGGAGATCGCCGGGAAGACCGCCTGATGCTCCTCTTCCTCGGCGCGGTCGTCGCCGGGGTCCTGACCACGCTGGCCCCGTGCGTGCTGCCGATGCTGCCTGTCATCGTCGGCGGCTCGCTCGGGCCATCCTCGGCCCAGGCCCGACGACGCGCCTACGTCATCACGGCGTCGCTGGGCCTGTCGATCGTCGTCTTCACGCTGATCCTCAAGGCCAGCACTGCGCTGATCGGGATCCCGAGCGAGCGTGTGGCAGTGGATCAGCGGCGGCATCCTCATCGCCCTCGGCCTGGTCTCGCTCGTTCCCCGGGATCTGGGACCGCATCTCCGCCGCGCTGCGGCTGCAGGAGCGGTCGACCAGCCGGCTCGCCTCGGCCCGGCAAGCAGCAGGGCATGGGCGGTGCGGTCCTCACCGGCGCGGCGCTCGGACCGGTCTTCTCGTCCTGCAGCCCGATGTACGGCTACGTGATCGTGACGGTGCTGCCGGCCTCGCTGGCGCAGGGCATGGCTGCTGCTGCTCGGCTACGTCATCGGCCTGTGCGCGACGCTGCTGGCGATCGCCCTGCTGGGCCAGAAGTTCATCGGCAACGCCCGCTGGGCGGCCGATCCGCACCGCTGGTTCCGGCGTGGCCTGGGCATCGTGTTCATCCTCGTCGGCCTCGTGATCATCTTCGGCTTCGACAAGGACATCCAGACGTGGGTCATCGAGAACTCGCCGATCGCTCCGTGGAATCTCGACTCAGGCTTCATCCCGACGGAGTGACCGATATCGCCTGACGACGGTCCGACCAACCCGCGAACGCGGCATTGGCGATGACGATGATGCCGATTCCGGTCATGACGGCGAACACGGTCAGGTCGGCGGCGGGGACCGCGGTGAGGCCGAGGACTCCGATGGCGAGACCTGAGGTTGCCTGCACCCAGCTCACCACGCCCCATCGACCGCGGACCGTCACGCCGAGGAGGGAGAAGGCCACCAGCACCAGCGCCACGGAGACGGCGAAGTAGCCGAGGTTCTGGTCGCCGAGTCGGGCTTGATCGCGGATCGTGAACAGAACGAGCGAGTCGAGCGTGCCGATCATGCCCAGCACCAAGAGGAGATGGGCGGAGAGCGACAGACGCCAGCGCAGTGGCTGTGTGGAGTGGCGCGCCGAGAACGTACCCTCGAAGTAGAGCCACCAGATGGCGAAGCTGATGATGAACGTCATCGCGAAGGCGCCGGGATTCGGGATCGAATCGGCCTGAGCCAGGGCCTGCACCATGAACAGGAAGCCGTCACCGAGGACGATCAGGACGAAGAGTCCGAGCCGTTCGCGAAGGTGATCGGTGCGCCTGCCCAAAACGGTCTGGAGGCGCCCACGGTTGACGGCCAGCATGGGAACGATGCCGATGAGCAGCGCCACCAGCAGGTAGGGACCCAGCGGTGCGGGGGCGACGAGCCCCGCCACGATGCAGATGGTGGCGGCGAGGACTAGAGGTGGAGCCTGGCGTCCCAGCGGTCGCGAGACCGTGCCCCGGGTGCTGTTCAGGATCAGGACGGCGGGGACGAGGATGGCGACCCCGAAGGCCACCATGCCGGTGCTGTAGCCCAGGTTCTCGGCATCGTCCACGGCAAGCGCGGCCACCATGAGTGCGGCCATCTGGACCACGATCGCGAGTCGACGAACAACACCGTCACCCGGGTAGACGTTGTTGAAGACCGTGGTGAGGAGCCAGACCCAGCACAGGCCGATGAGCCCGACGATGGCGAGCAGTGCAGTCGCGGTGGAGGGGTGTTCGAGGTAGCGGTCGTTGGTGATGTTGACGGCAGCGACGACGACGAGGTCGAAGAACAGCTCGAACCAGCTGACCGTCGGGTTGTTCGCGCCCTTCGTCCGCGGCGGCTGGGTGATTTCCGTGGGTGTGTCAGGCATGTGCCGTCCTCCGTCATCGAGTGGACTGAGCAGAACCGACCGGGTCAGTCCTCGAACCAACGCGGCGATGTCGTGCGCGGCGGGAACAGCCGCTGAGACCAGACGATGATCCGCGGCTCGCCCTGCCGGTTCGCCTGGTGCGCCCGCCCGAGGGCCGCGGAGATTCCCGTGACGTCGTCGACGCCCTCGACCTCGATGCCGAACGCCGCGCCGAGCGCACCCCACTCGGGAGTGAGCAGGTCGACACCACGCTCGGGGTGGCCGAACACCTGCTGGTCGAACCGCAGCATCCCGTAGCCGCCGTCGTCGACAATGAGCAAAGTGATCGGCAGGGACTCCTGCGCGTAGGTGGCCAACTCACCGAGGGCGAACATCGGGCCGCCGTCCCCGCACACGGCGAGGGTCGGGATGCCGACGGACGCCGGGCCGATGGCCGCGGGCAGGGCGAAGCCGAGCGTGCCCCAGCCGACGGGGTACAGCAGTCGCCGCGGGCGTGGCTGGGAGCTGTAGCCGCCGTACCAGTAGGCGCCCACCGCCATGTCGCAGACGACGGCGCTCGCCGCTGGCCAGCCGGCGTCGATCTGCTGCACCCACGTCATGGCGGGCTTGGTGCGCGGATCCTCGAGAAGTCGCGCCACGATCGTCGGCCGCAGGTCAGCGGTCTGCGTCCATGGTGTCGCGGCGGTCGACCCCCATGTCGTCGAGGGTGTCGGCGAGCGCGTTCAGGGACAGGGTGAGGTCGGCGCTCACGATGCAGTCGAGGTCAACGGTCTCCTCGATCATGCGACCCAGGGTCATGGCGGCCCGACGCGGTGGCAGGGGAATGCGCCAGTTCTTGGTGTTCATTCCATCGAAGGACGAGCCGAGGATGATCAGGAGGTCGGCGTCCGCCAGCAACCCTCCGACCTCGGGCTCGTGCACCGGTGCATCGATCAGCAGCGGGTCGCCGGCCAACAGTCCGCGGCCGGCGTAGCTGGTGAGCACCGGAGCGCCGAGCCGGTGGGCCAGTGCCCGCGCGGCGTCCTCGGCACCGGCCGCCACGACGCCGCCCCCCAGCCACAGCACGACTCGGGGTGAGGCCTGGATCAGCTCGGCCAGGCCGCTCACGTCATGCGGATCGGGCCCGGGAGCGGGCATGCGGGGGATGTGCGGGATGGCCGCGGTCCATTCCTCGCCCAGGACATCGGTGGGGATGCCGATGTAGCTGCCGGCGGGCGGGGGTCCCCAGGCCTCCCGCAGGGCCAGCACGGTGGAGGCGATGGCCTCCTGGCGGCTCCGGGCCCTGCGCGCCGTCGCACCGAAGGCCTCGAACATCGCGCCCTGGTCGGCCATCTCGTGCAGGATCCCGCGCGGTCCGTTCGCCGAGCGCAGGGACTGCCCGACCTCGCTGGCGAGGACGATGACGGGTGAGCCGCTGACGAACGCCTCGCCGAATGCACCCAGGACGTTGGCGGCGCCTGGCCCGCTGGTCAGCAGGGCGGCGCCGAGATCACCGGTCGCGCGGTAGAGCCCGTCGGCGGCATAGCCGGCCGCCTGCTCGTGTCGCACGCCGACGATGCGCGGCGCGGCTTCCGAGTCGGCGTCCCAGAACGGCAGGTTGTGCACGCCGGGAATCCCGAAGGCCCGCGTGACGCCATGCCGACCGAGGAGCTCGAGGATGGCGCCGGCGACCGACGGGATTGCGCTCACGGCTACGCGCGGGACTCGAACATGCCCAGCAGTGCCGCGACGCCGAGCACGCTGCGCGGCGCGTACGCGGCGCGCCAGAGCCCGCCGTGGTTGGCCGCCTGGGCGAACAGGTCCATCGGATTGTCCAGCGGGGTTGCCGGATTGGCCGCCGCGGCCGGGTTGCGCAGATCGTGCACGAGGAGGGCGGCCATCAGTGTCGTCGTCGTCGAGGGATCGAACACCTCGACCCCGAAGCGCCCGGCGCCCGCATACGCGGCGGCCAGCGCGCGGTTCTTGACGACCGACTGGGTGCGGGTCGCCGGTGCGAGGTTGAGCGAGACCGGGACGCCGTCGGCTCGCGCGACGAGCGCCCGCCAGCGCTGCAATCGCTTGGCCAGCGCGTAGTTGGGACCCTGCTGCGGCACCAGGGAGTCGTTGAGGCCGAACTCGGTCCCGTCGTCTGCGATGTAGGTGCGGGGGTAGTTGGGCTCGAACTGGCGCATCAGGCGAAGTGGGCTCTGGAGCAGGCCGCTGAGGCCTCGCGACTCCCACCTGCGACGCGACTCCTCGACCGCCTCGAGGGGAACCATGAAGACATCGGTGGGGGTGGCGAGGTACGCCAGCGTGAGGTCATTGCGTTGCGCGAGCAGCTCGGTGGTGAGCGCGTCAGCGGCCATCGACAGGAGCACATGGGCTGCGCCGTCGGCGTACGCGTAGGTCCCGAGCACGAACGGCTGCTCGATCTCCGCGAGCCACGCGCCCACTTCCGGGGTCTGGCGCAGCAGATCGGCTCCGGCTCGGCCTGCGACCGTCGCGTCGTCCTCGGGATGGAGCATGCCGCCGACCACGAACGGGGGCTCGCCGCGCTCGTCGAAGGCGACCGGGATGCGCAGGGATCCGGCCGTGTTCCGGGTGATCTCGATGAGCCGTTGCCAGGTCTCCGGTCTCGGCAGGTCGATCGCGTGGACCCGGGCCCCCCAACGAAGCAGCGAGCGGGTCGGCCCCATCTCGGCGCCCGCTCCGAGGATCGCGATGTCGACGTCGTGCAGATCGAGCCAGTCCGGATTGTCCATCACGAGGGTCAGCGCCTCGCCGAATCCCGGCTCGGCGATGCCGTCGTCCACCCACCGATCGATCTGCTCCCGCAGTTTGCTGCCGAAGAGCCGACTGCCGCGGTAGGGCAGGGTCAACTCGGTCTCGCGTGGGGTGATGCCCTGCACGGTGACCGAGCCGAAGCCGGGGTTCGCCCACTTCCGCATCGCCTGCCACAGCGGAAGCTGCTCGCCATCCCGGGCGAAGACGAATCTGCGGTGCGCTGACTCCAGACCGTCACGGGACACGGCGAGTGCACCCTCGGCGTTCATCGACGCGGCGAGCGAGATGTCGCTCAGCGGGCTGATGTAGCCGCCGCGCCAGTCCGCCGTGTGCTCGATTCGAGCGGCGATCTCCGGGTCGGTTGCGCGGATGCAGTCGGCGAAGATGGCACGTCCCGCGGCGCTCGTGCTGCGCCGCCCGTCGCCGCCCTCGGGAAAGGCGACGCCATCCGCTTGAGGTCGGGCGTCGTCTGCCATTTTCGGAGGATAGCCAATCCGCTTAGTGAGTGGAGCAGATGGTGCTGCCGAGCTCGGCCGCGACCGCGAGCGTGATGTGCACATCCTCGGTCGTCGTCCGGAAGTTGGTGAAGCAAGGCCGCAGCCACGTCCGGCCGTCGATGACCGCCGGCGAGATGTAGACGCGACCGTCATCCTGCATCGCCCTGCACAACGCCTCGTTGTGCAGGTCGATATCGGAGCATCCGGGCATGACGTGCCGAATCGGGACGATCGAAAGCTGCGGCTCATGCGCCCGGGTCTGGAAGTCCGGATGCATCTCGGCCAGCCCGTACATCAGGCGGGCCTGCGCCAGATTCGCCTCGATCGCCGTGCGGAACGCACGCGCCCCGTGGACGCGAAGAGCAAGCCAGAGCTTGAGTGCCCGCAGCGGGCGCGAGTACTCGAGGGTCACGTCCACCGCATTCAGCTCATCGTCCTCGTGCGGGATGTAGTCCTCTTCGTGTGCGAACACGGCGGCGAGGTCTGCCTTGCGCCGCACCAGCACCGCGCTGCAGGCCTTGGGGACGAACATCCACTTGTGGGCGTCGACGCCCAGGGAGTCGGCGCGTTCGAGACCGGCGAACTTCGGCGCGGAGGTCGGGGCGGCGGCGGCGGGTAGGCCGTACGCGCCGTCGACATGCAGCCACACGCCGCGTGGCTCGCAGACGTCAGCGATCGCGTTGATCGGGTCGACCGCGCCGGTGAGAGTCGTACCCGCGGTTGCCACGACGGCGATGGGGATGATCCCCGACGGCTAGGTCCTCGTCAATACGGGCGGCAAGATCCTCGGGGTCCATCCGACGCCGGTCGTCGATCGCGATGTCGCGTACGTTGTCGCGCCCGATGCCGAGGAGTTCGGCGGCCCGGGTGACCGAGTAGTGCGCCTCGGCCGAGCAGTACATCGCCGCCGCGGTGCCCGCCATTCCGGTGGACCTGCTGCCGGGCAGGGCGCGCTCGCGTGCCGCCGCGAGGGCGGTGATGTTGCTGATGGTCCCGCCGCTGGTGAATGACCCGGCGGTGGCCGGAAAGCCGAGGAAGGCCGCCAGCCAGTCGATCGCCTGGCGTTCGAGCTGGGTGGCGCCCCGGGCGTCGAGGGCGAGGTTGATGTCGTACGAGTGCGCGAGCAGGTCGGCCAGTGCCCCGACCTCGAGACCGCTGGAGCCGATGTAGGCCAGATAGCGCGGGCGCGACTGGGCCAGGGAGGCATCCAGGACATCCGCCGCCAGATCGAGATCCTCGATGACGTCGCCGGGTTCCTCGGGCAGGGCCTCGCGAAGCCGGTCGAGGAGGGCGGCGGACGGAATGACCTCCTCCTCGCGGGCCTCGTCGAAACCCCGCCAGGCCCGCACGACGAGTGCGGCGGCGTGCTCGAGCGCGGGCTCGCGGGCGTCCCCGAGCGTGAGCGGGCTCATGTGCCCGATCGTGCCATGAGCTGCTTGCGGTACGGCGCGAGATCCTGTGTGCGGTCGACGCCGACGACGCCGACCAGGCCGGACCTGTCGTGGTACTCCACGATGCACGGGCCATCAGGGTCGCCGTCGACCAGCTCGATGCGGTCGGCGAGGCCCGGCATCCCGAAGGACTGGAGCTTGTGGTGGTACTGATCGGACCAGAACGACGGCATGGCCGTGAATGGGCCGCGGTTCGGCTCGTCGCCGGCAAGCAGGGCGGCCAGGGTCGCCCCGGCGCGGCGTCCGGTCTCGGTCGGCATGTTCCAGTGCTCGATGCGCCGCGGGGTGTTGCCGAACAGGGCGTTCGGATGCCGGGCGATGTCGCCGACCGCCACGACCGGAGCGACGTCGGTCGCGACCTGCATCGAGCTGTCGACGAGGACCCCGTCGGACAGGTCGAGATCGTTCCCCTGCAGCCATTCGGTGTTCGTGACCGATCCGACCGCCTCGATCACGAGGTCGGCGGGGAGCTCACTGCCGTCGCTGAGGGACACCGAGTGCACGCGGTCGTCGCCATTGAAGGCATCGATGGTGTGACCGAGGTGGAAGTGCACGCCATGTGCCTCGTGGCGCCGACGCATTCCCGCCCCGAGCTCGGCACCCAGCGGTCGCACCATCGGCTGTTCGTCGATGGCGACGATGGCCACCTCGGCGCCGAGCTTGCGGGCGGTCGCGGCGGTCTCGCAGCCGATGAAGCCCGCGCCCATGATGATGACGTGGGTCCCGGGTGCGATCAGCGCGCGCACGTGCTCCGCGTCGTCGGCCGTACGGAGGACGAATCGCCCCTCGGCGGGGCCGGGAATCGGCAGCCGTCGCGGCCGGATGCCTGACGCGATGACCAGGCCGTCGAAGTCCAGGGTCGTGCCGTCGTCGAGGGTGACGGTGCGACCGGCCAGGTCGCTGGCCGTGGCCGGGGCTCCCAGGCGCCAGATGACGTCGTCGACGGTCGCCTTGCGGCGGAAGTGCAGGCCCTCGACGTCGACGCCCCCGAGCAGTGCTTCCTTCGACAGCGGCGGCCGGTTGTACGGCAGGTGCGGCTCGTCGCCGACGACTGTGACATCGCCCTCGTATCCCGCCGCGCGAAGGGACTCGGCGGCACGCAGACCGCCCAGCCCGGCTCCGACGATGACCACGCCACTCATGCGCCGCGCCCGCTATTCGACCGTGATGGCCTGCATGGGGCAGACATCGGCCGCGCTCTCGATGTCTGCACGGCGGTCCTCGTCGGCCTCAGCGACGTAGACCAGCTTGCCGTCGTCGTCCAGACTGAAGATGTCGTCGGCCTCGAAACAGCACTGGCCGTAGTGCTGGCACTTGTCCATGTCGACGAAAACCTTGACCATGCCTACTTCTCCTCGATGGTTGACGGGTACAGATCCTTTGACGGCGTGCGGATTCCGCGGAACTCCCAGTCGCCGCCCTTGGCGGTCGAGATGACCTCTTCGCTCTCTGTCGGCTGGGCGCCGACGTCCTCCCGGATGGGCGTCGGGCCTTCGACGATGGTGTTGGTCAGCCGGCCCAGACCCTCGACCTCGACCTCGACGACATCCCCCGGGTAGACGGTCCGCGAGTTGGCCGGCGTGCCGGAGAACAGGATGTCCCCGGGCACCAGTGTGATCGTGCGCGCGATGTCGGCGACGAGATAGTGCATGTCCCACTCCATCTCGTCGGTGCTGCCGTCCTGCTTCACCTCGCCGTTGACGATCGTGCGGATCTGCTTGCCGCGGAAGTCCCAGTCGGTCACCAGGCCCGGGCCGATCGGCGCGAGGGTGTCAGCGCCCTTGACCCGCAGCATCGACCCGGCGTCGGTGTCGCGGAAGTCGTGCAGTCCGTAGTCGTTGCCGACCGTGTAGCCGGCGATGTAGTCCCCGGCCTCCTGCGGGGAGATGTTCCGGCAGGTTCGCCCGATGACGATGACGATCTCGCCCTCGTAGTTGAGCCAGTTGCAGCGCTCCGGCCGGACGACCGCGCCCTTGTGCGAGTTGAGCGCGGTGATCGGCTTGTGGAAGTACGTGGGGGCGGCCGGGAGCTTGGTCATGAACTCCTTGGTCCGGGAGTCGTAGTTCAGGTGGACCGCGATGATCTTTGTCGGCTCGCACGGCGGGAGGTGGATCGCGTCATCGATGCCCACCACTCGGCCGTCGGGTGCGACCAGCTCTTCGTCGCGGCGTTCCGTCAGGACGGGCGCCCCCTCGAGCAGGATCCGGCGGTACTCGGTCATGCGGCGGCTCCTTCGCGCGTCCAGCCGGTCTCGGGTCGGTCGAACCAGACGTGAACCTGGCTGGTGCCGATGGCGTTCTCGTAGTCGCTGTACTGCACGCCCGGGGCTGCGAAGTCGCGCTCGCCCAGTGCGGCGGCCATCATCAGGTAGTGGGCGAACATGCCCTCCGGTCGGACGGTGAGGAATTCCGGCATCGTGTCCAGGACACGGTCGTGACGACCCTCGGCGAACCACGCAAGGCGCTCGTGGTCCATGTCGCGGGCCTTCTGGGTGATGATGTGCGACGGGTCGCTGGACTCGTGCTTGCGCAGTTCCTTCAGCTTGTAGAACGTGTGCGACAGGGACCCGGTCGCGATGATGATGACCTTGCGGTCCGTCTCGCGGATGGCATCGCCGATCGCCCGCCCGACCCGCAGGAAGTCGTCGGTCTCTGCCGGTCTGGCAGACGCTCATCGAGATCCACTGCTTGTCGAGGCCCTTCCCGAGGTAGCTCCACAGGTTCACCGACGGGTAGTACAGGGGCAGGTACTCGTCGTCGATCGGAGTGATCCACGTGCCGTGCGGCTCGCCCTGTGCGGCGATCGCCTCGGCCAGCTCCGGATCGCCACGCCACTCGTACGGGATCCGGCACATTCCACGGGGCAGCTCCTCGGCGGTGAACAACCCGGCCCGGCGATGTTGCGAGGTGATGACGAACTCGACGGTCGTGAACCAGTGCGAGTCGAGCACGATGACCGTGTCGTAGTCGAGATTCTCGAACTTCTCTGCTCGGAGTCGTTCCAGCCCCGTCACGACGGAGAGCTCCCGGCCCTCGTTCAGCTCCAGGCGGGCCTCCCGCGGAAGCATGATCGTTGGGACATGCGACAGCAGGCCCGCTGCGACTACTTCACCCATGGCGCTACTCCTTCGTCCAGCCGTTCGGTGCGTACACCGTGTTCTTCACATCCGCGTAGAAGTCGAAGGACCAGATCCCGCCCTCGCGCCCGATCCCGGAGCGCTTCGATCCGCCGAAGGGGGCGGACAGGTCGCGCACGAAGAAGCAGTTGACCCAGATCGTCCCCGCCACCAGGTGCTTGGTGAAGGCCTCGGCGCGCTGGCGGTCGCCGGTCACGACGGTCGCGGCGAGCCCGAAGTCGGTGCCGTTCGCGAGCGCCAGCCCTTCCGCGTCGGTCTCGAAGGTCTGCATCGTCAGAACCGGGCCGAAGACCTCCTGCGTGAGGATCTCGCTGCCATCCGGCGCATCGATGACCAGTGTCGGCTTGAAGTAGTGGGAGCCCAGAGCCCGTGTTCCGCTCGCCGCCGTAGGCGATCGTGGCGCCGTCGGCCTTGGCGCGCTCGACGAAGCCCTCGACGCGTTCGACGTGCTTCAGGTGGATGTTCGGGCCGACCTGAGTCTCCTCGTCACGGGGGTCGCCCTGGCGGATCTGAGCTGCCCGCTCGGCGAACCGTTCCGCGAAGGCCTCCGCGATCCCGGACTGCACCAGGAGTCGCGTTCCCGCGAGGCAGACCTGCCCCGCGTTGTCGTACTGCTCGATCGCGAGATCGACGGCCAGGTCCAGGTCGGCGTCGTCGAGGATGACCGTGGGGCTCTTGCCGCCGAGCTCGAACGAGCAGGGGATGAGGTTGTCGGCCGCAGCGTGCGCGATCACCTTCGCGGTCGGGACAGAGCCGGTGAAGCAGATCCGGGAGATGCCCGGGTTGGCCGTGAGTGCGGCGCCGGCCTCGGTGCCGAGCCCCTGCACGACGTTGAAGACCCCGGGCGGCAGCCCTGCGTCGTGTGCCAGCTCGGCGAAGTAGGACGCGGTGAGCGGTGCCCACTCCGGTGGCTTGGCCACGACCGTGTCCCCGGATGCCAGCGCCGGCCCGATGCGCCACGTGGCCAGCATCAAAGGCGCATTCCACGGGGTGATGATCACGGCGACCCCCGAGGGGTCCCAGGTCACGTGGTTGGTGTGGCCGCGGGTCTCGAAGTCTGGGTGCTTGAGCTCGTTGATCGCGTAGTCGGCGAAGAAGCGGAGGTTCATGACCACTCGGGGCATGACGCCGCGGCGGTGCGAGCGCAGGAGCGAGCCGTTGTCCGCGGTCTCGATCTGGGAGAGCTCCTCGATGTGGGCCTCAACGTTGTCGGCGACCCGGTGGAGGATGCCGCCACGCTCGCGCGGGCTGAGGGCGGCCCAGCCGGGAAAGGCGGCGCGCGCGGCAGCGACCGCCGCGTCGGCCTCGGCCTGCCCGCCGCGGGCGACCTGGGCCAGCTCGGCCCCGTCGATCGGGCTGACGGTCGCGAAGGTCTCGGCTGAGGGGACCCGCTGGCCGCCGATCCAGTGCCGGGTGTCGACGGGGACGCCCGCAACCTCGACGATGGACATGCAGCGCCCCTTCTGTGGCTGATACGGCGGCGGCACAATGGGCGCTGGGCCCACTGTGCCGTAGGTTGCCGATCCGGGATCCGTCAGTTCGTTCGGACCCTAACGGATATTCTGCCGCACGTCATCCTCTTCGCCAACGTCTCAGGAGGTCGCATGGCCAGGCCACGCATCGCATTCCTGGGTCGCTTCACCGAGTCGGCGAGCGCTCTGCGCTACCGCGGTCTGGTGTCGTCGCGGGCCCTCCTCGAGGTCGTGTGGGCCGCCGGTGGCGACCCCGTCACACTGCTGCCCGGCGTGGACGCGGACGCGCTGGACTGGCCCGAATCGGCTGGCCGGCATCGGCGGAGTGCTCCTGGCCGGCGGCGGGGATCTCGACCCTCGGCACTACGGAGGGGACCACGAGCACGACTCGGTGTACGACGTCGACGCGGTGCAGGATGAGGCCGACCTCTCGCTCGCCGCCTACTGCCTGGCGCAGGGTGTTCCGACCCTGGCCGTGTGCCGCGGCCTGCACGTCGTGAACGTGGTTCGCGGCGGCAGTCTGGTCGTCGACATGCCCGAGCACCATCGGCATACCGTCCAGGATGTCCCCCTCGATGTGGGAGCCGAGCCGCTGGGCATCGAGGCCGACTCCGTTCGGATCTCGTGCTACCACCACCAGGCGATCGACCGACTCGGGTCAGGTATGGACGTGGTTGCCAGGGCTGAGGACGGCACCATCGAGGCCGTCGTCGTGGACGCGAAGGCCTGGACGGTCGGCGTGCAGTGGCATCCAGAGGACACGTGGTCCACGGATCCTCGACAGGTGCAACTGATGTCGCGATTCGTGCGGGAGTCCGGCACCGCCACCTAGGGGGTTCGGTGGGTCAGGCCTCGGCGCTTGCGGCCTGGCACAGCAGGCGCAGCATGTCGGCGGCCTCGGGCAGCCGGTCCGGTGGCAGGGCCGACACGACGGCCTTCTCCTGCTCGTTGAACAGCGGGAAGAGCTTCTTCATCGTGCGTCGGCCCGACGGCGGTCAGGCGGACCAGGACGAGGCGACCGTCCGCTGTGCTGCGTTCGCGGGTGACCAGGCCCCGGCCCTCGAGGGTGGCCAGGACCCCGGAGAGCGTCGCCTTAGAGAAGCCGCCCTCGTCGGCGACGACGCGCGTCTCGACCGGCTCCCAGATCCAGGTCACCCAGAGGACCACGAAGGCGGTCCACGTGAGGTCGTGCGGCTGGAGCACCGTCCGCTCGAGGTGGTTGCGCACGGCGTTGGCTGCCCGGAAGAGGTTGGACGCCACCGCCATCGCCTCATAGTCGAGGGTCAGCCCGGACAGTCGCGACAGGACGGCGTTCTCAGTCTCCGCGAGTGTGTGCGGACCGGCCATGGGGCTCCTCAGGTTGATCGTTCGGGGCCGAACCTAACGCAAAATGTGTTGCAAAGGTGGCGCGAAGTCCCGAGGGGACGGCTAGAGTCTGCGGGATAGTTCGGGCCCGAACGATCTGCGGGCGCCGTCATCGATCCCGGAGGACCCATGAGCACGATCACCGACGTGACCCTCGCCGACCTCGACCTGTTCGCCCATGGCGCGCCGTGGCAGGTGTTCGAGGACCTGCGCAGGGACGATCCCGTCCACTGGAACGTCGAGGCCGAGCCGAACGCCGGCTTCTGGTCGATCACGAGGTACCACGACATCGTGGACGTGCTCCGCAACACGAGATGTGTTCTCCAGCCAGCTCGGCACCGCCAATCTCGAGGAGCTCGACACTCGGCAGATGGAGATCCGGCGCTCGATCCTCGAGACGGACGGCACCCGCCACCGCGCCCTCCGCAAGATGCTCCAGCCCGAGTTCTCCCCTCGCGCCATCGCCGGATACGAGACCTTCCTGCGCGGTATCACCGCGTCGACCCTCGACCGCGCCTTCCGGAAGCAGGAGTTCGACTTCGTGGCCGAGGTGGCCGCGGACTTCCCGATCAGGGTGCTGGCCCAGTTGCTCGACGTGCCCGAGTCCGACATCCCTCAGCTCATCAAGTGGGGCAACCGCATGGTGGGCAACCAGGATCCTGAGCATGCCGACGTGCTCGCCGAACAGCCCGGAGTCGGAGCAGTACCGCGACCTGCCGTTCCGGTCGCCGGCCGCCCTCGAGGTGTTCAAGTACGGCTACGAACTGGCCTGGAACCGGAAGGGCGGGGACGGCAAGGACCTCGTCTCGATCGTGCTCAACACGCCGCCGTCGGACGGCATCCCGATCGATGCCCGCGACTTCCGCAACTACTTCCTCCTGCTCGTGGTCGCCGGGAACGAGACGACGCGCCACACCATCACGCACACCATGAACAACCTCATGGCCAACCCGGACGCGCTGGCGCTGCTGCGCGAGCAGCCCGACCTGATCCCCTGGGCCGTCGAGGAGTTCCTCCGCTTCGCCAGCCCGGTGCACCACTTCCGCCGTACGGCGACCCGCGACATCATCATGCGCGGGCAGGAGATCAAGGCCGGCGACAAGGTGGTCGTGTGGTTCGGCTCGGGCAACCGCGACGAGGAAGTCTTCGACGATCCGTACCGGTTCGACGTGACCCGCAAGCCGAACGAGCACATGTCCTTCGGTCGTGGCGGTCCGCACATGTGCCTGGGCAATGCCCTCGCCCGGCTGGAGATCCAGATCATGTTCGAGGAGCTGGTGGCCCGCGACGTGAACCTGGCCCCGAACGGCACGCCGGACTACGTCTACTCGAACTTCGTGCACGGCTTCAAGCGCCTCCCCGTCAAGCAGGTCTGACCGCCCCATCTCGTCGAGTGGCCCGTTGTGGCTGGGATCCCGCGCCGGGGGCCCGCCACGACGGGCCACTCAACGAACGGGGGAAGGCGCTACGGGCGCGCCACGTGGTCGAGGAAGGCGTCGACCAGGGCGTGTGCCCGGTCGGCTGCGTCCTCGCCCTCGGCCAGGGTGTGCTGGTAGAGCACGTCCGGGTCCTGACCGTCGGCGGCCACCTTGGCGCGGCCACCGAGCTCCAGCCAGCCGTGCAGGCCGGCCGCAGTCAGCTCGGGATGGAACTGGACGGCGAGGTTCCGGCGGATGATGAACGCCTGGGACGCCACAGAATTGCGGGCGATCTCGCGCGCCCCCGGGGGGACCTGCCAGCGGTCGTAGTGGAACTCGAACCACGGACCGGCACTGACGATCTCGGGAGCCTGCGTCCAGATTGCCGACCAGCCGATCTCCGGTCGGGGTGACCGGGCGACCGAGCCGCCGTGGGCTCGGGCCAGGAGCTGACCGCCGAAGCAGATCCCCAGGACCGGCACGCCGAAGTCATCGGCCTCGCGCAGCCACTCGATCTCGGGGAGCAGCCATGCACCGATCGTGTCGTCGTCCCAAGCCCCCCACGGGGCGCCCATCGGGACGAGGACGTCGAACTCCCGGGGGTCCGGGAAGTCGAACGGCTGATTGGGCGAGTCGAAGTTCTCCGGTGCCACCACGACCTGCTCCACGATCTCGTAGCCTCGATGAGCGAAGCGCTCGGCGATCGGACCGGGTGGGCTGACATGGTCGTGCTGAAGGAACAGCGCGCGCATCGTTCACCTCACGGGCGGATTTGTGGGGAAAGTGCTCCCCGACGGTGGATGAGCGCCTAGTATCCACGGAATCGTTGGGGTCCGAACGATTTCAGCGTAAACCGGCCACGCACCGAGGGAGACCCATGCTCCACGACCTTGCCGAGACCCGCCGCCTCCTCGAGACGCAGGAGATCGACGTGGTCCGACTGATCTTCACCGACGTCCTGGGCATCACCCGCTCCAAGGACCTGCTGGTGTCCCAGCTCGAACGGTCCGCTGCCCACGGCCCGGCGTTCTGCACGGGCACCTGGGTGACGACAACGCGCGGAGGCGTCCTCGATGCTGGCGTCGGGTCGTTCGGGGACGGCCTGCCCGACATGGTCGCCAAGCTCGACACGGACACGATCCGTCCCATCCCGTGGATCCCCGGGGTCGCCTACGCCATCGCTGACATCGACAACCCGGACGGCTCCCGCAGCGAGATCGCTCCCCGCGCGATCCTGCGGACCGTCCTGGACGAGTACGAGGCGCTCGGGCTGGTACCGGTGTGCGGCCCGGAGCTGGAGTTCTACTTCGCGCGGCTGGGGGAGGACGGCTACGAGCGGCTGCTGAACAAGACCGGCCGCGTCTACACGACGGGCACCCTGGTCGATCCGGATGGCCACTACCTGCACCTGCTCCGCATGCTCGACCAGCTCAACGTCGGGTGCGTTCGCCGGGAACCACGAGTTCTGCCCGTCGCAGTACGAGATCAACCTGTGGCACAGCGAGGCGATGGACGCGGCCGATCGCACGTTCCTGTTCAAGTCCGCCGTCAAGGACGTGTGCGCGACGCGAGGAATCCTCGGGACCTTCCTGGGCAAGCCGTGGAACGACGAGGGAGGCAGCGGGTTCCACCTGCACTTCTCGATCACCGACACGCGCCGGGCGCGAACCTCATGCACACGCCGTGAGGGCGAGCTGAGCGAGATGGCACTGAGCATGATTGCGCGGAGTGCTCGACCACGCGCCGGCCATCGCCGCCTTCACCAACCCCACGGTCAATGCGTACAAGCGACTCGGCCCGGACACCCTGGCGCCGTACCGCTCGAACTGGGGATATGACAACCGATCCACCATGGTCCGGATCCCGCCGGAGCGGGGACAGGGCACGCAGGCTTGAGCTGCGGATCGGTGATGGAACGGCCAATCCCGTACATCGTCATCGCGGTGGTGCTGGCAGCCGCCCTCGACGGCATCAAGCGCAAGCTCGACGCCGCCGCCGGCGGCTGAGGGCTGGGCCTACGAGGACGAGGATCGTCCGGTGCTGCCCATGACGCTGACGGACGCCCTCGACGCCCTCGACGCGGACGCCGGACTGCGCGAGCACCTCGGCCACCAGTTCGTCGACGACCTTCACGACGCTCAAGCGCGACGAGGTCGAGCGCTACGAGGCCGAGGTCGAGGACCCGTCCACCCGGGAGACGACGCAGTGGGAGATCGACGAGTACATCGAGGACTACTAGACCGTCAGGCGGCCGGCACGGCGGCGGCTACCACGTGACGTGCAGTGTCGGCGGGGCGCGGAACTCCCAGCCCCGGAACGCCACCTCGTGCCGAGGATCGAGCGCCAAGCTCGGGCAGCGGCGTCGACCAGCACCTGCAGCGCGATGCGCTCCTGACCCCGGGCGAAGGCGTGACCCGCGCAGAAGTGCGGCCCGTACCCGAAGGCCGCGTTGGCCTTGAACGCTCGCGCGGATGTCGAACCGATCCGGGTCGTCGAACTACCGTCTCGTCGCGGCAGGCACTCGCCACGACGGCGCCGACGGCGGCACCGGCCGGGATGGTGCGCCCGCCGAGCTCGACGTCCGTGTCGGCCTGGCGGGTCTGCGTTCCGATCGGTGCCACCCAGCGCAGGCCCTCGTGGACGGCGTCGTCCCAGCGTTCGGGCTCGGCGCGGACGAGATCCAGCTGGTCGCGGTCGGCGAGCAGCCCGTCCAGGCAGGATCCGGCGCCGTGGCCCGGCTCCTGCATGCCCGCCGAGGATGAGGACCTTGAGCGACGGCAGCACCTCCTCGATCGTGCGCAAGCGGCCCACCGTCAGCATCGATGCGATCGTGGAGCCGTCGGGTGACTCCTGCATCGCCGCCATCAACGGGCGCAGCTCGGCATCGATGCGCTCGGCGGTGTCGTCGTTGATGCGCTGCTTCTCCGGATCGTTCTCGAAGTTCGTGGCGCCCATGGCCAGTCCGTGGAACCAGTCCTGCAGCGTGTCCGGCCGGGAGGTGGCCCAGACCGAGGACGGCGCCGAGGCTCAGCACGGAGATCGGCTCGAAGTAGGTGGCCATCAGCTCGGCTCGACGGTCCGGGCGCGCGAGCAGCGCCATCGAGGGCCGCCCGGGCGATCGGCGTCACGAGGTCGTCGATGTAGGACGGCCACGACTCGCGGCCGGTACTTCGCGTCGAGGCTGCGGCGCAGGTCGAGGTGCCGATCCCCGTCCACCGTGAGGATCGTCGGGCCGCCGAAGGACCGGTCGAGCGGGGAGCCGTCGACCTCGCGCGGTGAACAGCTCGGGGTGGGTCGTGACGAACTCGACGTCGGCGGCCCGGGTCACGAGCCACAGGTCGACCGACGGCACCCAGGCGACCGGCTCGTCCGCTCTCAGCCGGGCGTAGAGCGGGGTACGGATCGTCCTCCAGCTGCTCGACCGTGATGGTCTCGGCGATTCCCACCGGATCAGCGTGTCAGGTCGTCGACGCGCGCGATGACCTCTCGGCAGAAACGGGCGTGGTCGTCACGGTCGTCGATGAAGATGGACGGCTTGATGACGAACGTGGTGAAGCCGAGCGCCATCTGGCGGGGGATCTCGTCGAGCGCGGCGGGCAGCGGAGCGACCGAGTCGTCGTCAGGGAAGTCGACGCGGGTGCCGCCGACCAGTTCGAGCCCGTCGAGTGACCTCCCTCCCGCCGCGAGGCCGCTGCGCAGGACCTCGACCTCCTCCGGAGTCACCCGGCCCAGCGGGTGGAATCCACTCCCGTAGCGGACCAGCCGCTCGAGCACCTTGCCGTGCACGCGCTCGCCGCCGAACCACATCGCCGGTCCGTTCGGACGTCCACGGCTTCGGCTCGAGGTACACGTCGTCGAACGAGTAGAACTCGCCGTGGTGAGTGACCGGCGACTGGGCGAAGACCTTCGCCCAGATCTCGAGCTGTTCGTCGAGGATCCGGCCCCTCTTCGAGAACGGGATCGCCCAGGGCGTCGTACTCGTCCCGGTGCCAGCTGACGGTGGGCTGGATCACGAGGCGGCCCTCGCTGAGCAGGTCAAGCGTGGCGAGGTCGTGCGCCAGCACGAGCGGGTGCCGGAGCGGAGCGATCAGGGCGATCGCCCCGACGCGGATCCGGGTGGTCGCCGCTGCGATGGCGCTCAGCAGGACGAGGTTGGAGGGCCAGGCGGTGACCGGGTCCTGATTGCCCGGCATCGCGTAGTCGCGCGGGTTGGCCATCCGCCCCTGGCTGCCGGCGGACGGTCCCGAGGAGGACGTGGTCGCTGACCATGACCATGTCGAAGCCCGGCGTCCTCGGCCTCCTGGGCCATGCGCACGATGCCGCGGATGTCGCGCGGGTCCGTCATCGTCCAGTTCTCGGTCAGCACGCTGACCATCCGCGGCGTGCCACGGTCAGACCGGCTGCGAGGAGTCCGTCAGCAAGGTGCCGCCGGCGAACGTGGTGCCGACCTCGCAGTAGTAGCCGGCGATGATCTCGTCGACCGGCAGCAGGGAGGCGGGCTCGTCCCACGGCGAGTCCTGGAGCGTGAGCTCGGCGTCGCCGACCCATGGCTGGCCGAGGTCGAGGTCGACCCCGCCCATCGTGACGACCTGTTGCATGGACATCCCGGCTCCCGGGCACGAGGGATGGCATCACGCGGTGATGAAGCATCTTGTGGGCGTTGACGAAGCCGTTCGACTCGGCCGGCTCACGCAGGGTCACCTTCGCGGAGGCGAGGCGGTGGTCGTAGGCGGCCAGCGAGGCTCCGAAGGTGCCACCGGGCGGCGATCCGTGGCGCAGCCTTCCCGCGGTTGTACGGACGAGTGACGAAGACACTGCCGAGCTTCTTGGGGTAGCCCTGGAACCAGCCGCGGCCGATCGCGAAGTCGGTGGTGACCCAGATGAGGACGCAGCGGCTGTAGGTCACGCCCTGGTAGGAGCAGCGCACGACGACGAAGGCCTCGAGGTACTGGGACCGTGAGGGATCGAGCAGTTCCGCACCGCCCTCGCTGCACGACTGCCAGTCGGCCCAGATGAACGCGACGGCGCCCGGGTCGTCGGGAGCGAGATCGACATCGGCGGGAAGGATGGCACGCACGTTCGCGGGGTTGGTCCGGTACTCCACGGTGAGCAGGGTTCCCGAGTAGTGCCAGGGCATCTCAGGGATGAGGGCCGATGACCCCGGAAGGGGAGAAGGGCGGCAGGAAGCCGTGGAGATCGCTCATGGGGGAGCACCCTAGCGCCTTCTCGTTCGTGTCCGAATGAAAATGCAGCAATGGCCGTTTCACCCAAGGTCACAAGTTCTTCGCACTTTCGGGACATTGGGCGAAAGCGCTTGACGGGGCACTTCGCTTGCTCCACGCTCCTCCCTATCGTTCGGGTCCGTACGACTCTTGACAGGGAGACATTCATGGCTGGACTGCAACCGGCGCCGGAGGAGACTCAGGAGACCGCCCTCCATCACGGGCGTCTTGGTGTCATTGGGATCGTCTTCTTCGTGGTGGCCGCCGCCGCCCCCCTGGTGGGAATGACGGGTGCGGTGCCGGTGGCCATCGTGCTGGGCAACGGCGCAGCCGCACCGGGCGCCTATGTCGCGGTCGGCCTCGTCCTCCTGCTGTTCAGCGTCGGATACAACGCGATGAGCCGGCACGTGACGAACACCGGCGCCTTCTTCGCCTACGTGGGTCGCGGCCTGGGGATCTCGCCCGGGGTCGGGTCGGCGTTCGTCTCCCTTGTGGCCTACATCGCGATCCAGCTGGCCATCTACGGCTTCTTCGGCGCGGTCATGTCCGGGCAGATGGCCGCTCAGTTCGGCATCGAGCTCGACTGGTGGATCTGGGTGCTCATCGCGTGGGCGCTCGTGACCGGCCTGTCGCTCTTCAGTGTTGACGTCGGCGCGAAGGTCCTCGGCGTCCTCATGGGCCTGGAGCTCCTCGCTCTCGTGGTGACCGCCCTTGCGGTCATCTTCCAGGGCGGTGGCCCTGAGGGCTTCGACCTGGCCGCCTCGTTCGCGCCGAGCAACATCTTCGTCGGCGGGCTGGCCGGATCGGCCGGCATCGCCCTCGCCTTCGCGTTCGCGTCCTACATCGGCTTCGAGGCGACCGCGATCTACGGCGAGGAGGCCAGGGA
This sequence comes from uncultured bacterium, assembly GCA_963700745.1. Taxonomy (GTDB): domain Bacteria; phylum Actinomycetota; class Actinomycetes; order S36-B12; family S36-B12; genus UBA10649. Next base: position 111,183 of record CAVOYT010000002.1, read on the forward strand.
CCCGCATCGCACGGTTCCGCGCGCGACCTACCTCGCCGTGGGCATCATCGCCGTCGTCTTCGCCCTGACTCGCTTCGCGGTCGTGTCCGGACTCGGAGCATCGACCATCGTCGACCAGGTGCTGGAGATCTCCGGAGGACTCGAGGACCCGGCCGCCGTCCTGTTCACGGTCGCGTCGCAGTACGTCGGCGACTGGATGGCCACGCTGATGGGATGGCTGGTCCTGTCCAGCCTGTTCGCCGGGCTGCTGGCGTTCCAGAACTCGGCGGCCCGGTACTTCTTCGCGATGGGTCGAGCCCGGGTTCTGCCGCAGCGGCTCGACCGCGTCAACTCCTCCGGCGCTCCGATGGCGGCTTCGCTGACCACGTCGGTCATCGCCTTCCTCGTGATCGTGATCTTCGCGGTCCAGGGGCTCGACCCGGTGACGAACATGTTCTTCTGGTTCAGCGGGCTCGCGGTGGTGGCCATCGTCTGGGTGGAGATGCTCGTCTGCCTGGCGGTGATCATCTACTTCCGCCGGACCGGGGAGGACAAGCGCGTCTGGAACACGGTGATCGCGCCGGTGGGCGCGCTGATCCTGCTGGCCCTCGGCCAGTACCTCCTCACGTCGCGATTCGGCCTGCTCGCCGGGACCGTGGCGGAGGGCGTGGACCCGTCGGTCCAGGCCTGGGGCCTGAACCTGCTGGGCTGGTTCCTCATCACGCTGCCGTTCATCCTGTTCGTGATCGGCGTCATCGTCGGCTCGGTGCGGCAGAACAAGGAGAACGTCGACGCGGTCGCCGACCTCGTCAGCTAGCGCCGGCGGCCGGGTGGCCAGAATGTGGCCATGACCGGTGCTCACGACGACGACGACGCTCCCCTCGGGGGCGTCATCGTCGTTCGGTGGAGCAGGCGATCTCGGCACCTTTCGCGACCCGACAGCTGGCGGACCTCGGCGCCACCGTCATCAAGGTCGAACCAGCCGGCAAGGGGATTTCGCGCGCCACTACGACACCGTCATGAACGGTCAGTCGGCCAACTTCGTCTGGGCGAATCGCGGCAAGCAGTCGGTCGTGCTCGACCTGCGTGACGAGGGCGACCGGGCGGTGCTGAGCGCGCTGATCGCCGGCGCCGACGTCTTCGTGCACAACATGGCTCCGGACGCGGCCCGCCGGGCGCGGATCGACGCCGACACGCTCGTGTCCGTCTCATCCGGGCCTCGTCGCCTGCGAGATCTCCGGATACGGGCGAGGCGGGCCGCGGGCGGATGACAAGGCCTATGACCTCGCCGTGCAGGCGGAGGCCGGGGCGTTCTCCGTGACCGGAGCCGCCGACGAGATGAGCAAGGTCGGGTTCTCCGCGGCCGACATCAGCGCTGGCATGTACGCCCTCTCCGGCATCCTCGCCGCGCTCGTCCGTCGAGAGCGGACAGGCCGCGGGGCCGCGATCCGGGTGTCCATGCTCGACTCGCTCGCCGAGTGGATGTCGGCGCCGCTCTACGGCGCCGTGTACGGCGGCGGCCAGCCGCCCAGGACGGGTCGCCGGCACCACGCGATCGCCCCGTACGGCACCTTCGGCCTGGACGACGGTTCGACGGTTCTGATCGCCGTGCAGTCCGATGCGGAGTGGCGCCGGCTGGCGGCCGACGTGCTGGGGGACGTCGACCTCGCATCGGACGCCCGGTTCGCCACCAATCCCGATCGCATCGCGAATGTCACCGTGCTCGAGGAGATCGTGTCGACGGCACTGCGGCGTCGGCCGGCCGACGAGGTTCGGGAGCGGCTGCGAGCAGCTCGCATAGCGACCGCCCGGGTGAACGACCTGGCCGAGGTATGGGAGCACCCGCAACTGCGTGCACGTGGACGGTTCGTCGAGGTCGATACGCCTACCGGTCGGGTCGAGATGCTCGCGGCTCCGTTCGACATCAGTGGGTGGATCCCATCGGTCGCTCCCGTGCCGGCGCTGGACGAGCATGCTCCCGGGCTCGTGCCAGACACACGGGCGAGGGGCGAGGCCGACCGCGCCGAGTGACGGTGTGCCGAGAACCTCCGTGCGGGTCAGGCCTTCTCGCCGCGGGCTCGACGAATCGCCTTGTCGATCTCGATGACGACCGGCACGATCAGCGCGACGCCCCAGACCGCGAGCCACTGCGAGCCGGTCAGGCTGGTCGTCAGCAGCATCCGCTGGAAGAGCGGGAGCTCGATCGCGAGCACGGTGAGCACGGCCGGCACCAGCATCCAGAGCAAGTAGGGGAGGTACGGGCCGTCCCAACCGGGGATCACCCCGCGTCGCAGGGAGATCGCCAGGAACATGGTGCTGATCGCGAGGATCCCGAACGTCATCGACTGCGCGGTCGGAACGCCGAGCTCGTCCTCCCAGATGAACGGCAGCAGGCTCACGATCGACTGGACGAGTCCGTAGACGAGCCACCGCGGTGCCGTCCTGCGGTTGAGGATCGGGACCGTCGGGTCTCGCGGGGGCAGCTCCATGATGCCGGGCTCGGTGGTGTCGGTGGAGATGCCGAGTGCCGGGAAGATGCCGATCAGGAACGAGACGAACAGCAGCTGCACGGGAGTCAGGACCGACCCCTTGTTGATGTCGAGCAGGCTGGCGATCAGCATGACACCGAGCAGTCCGAAGAGGCCGGCCATGACGTAGCGGATCTGCGCGGTGATCTTGCCGTAGATGTCGCGCCCCAGCTCGATCGCATGGACCAGGGTCGCGAAGTTGTCGTCGAGCAGGATCATGTTGGCCGACTGCTTGGTCACCTCGCTGCCGCTGCCCATCGCGACGCCGACGTCGGCCTTCTTCAGCGCGGCGGCGTCGTTCACGGCGTCGCCGGTCATGGCGACGATGTCCCCGCGGTCCTGCATGGTCGTCACCAGGCGGAGCTTGTCCTGCGGCGAGACCCGGCCGAACACGTGCAGCTCAGGCAGCTTCTCGAGCAGCTCGGGTTCGGACAGCTTCTGCAGCTCGGGCCCGGTGATGACGCCGGGGCCGAGACCCAGGTCGCCGGCGATGGCGCGCGCGGTGATGGCGTGGTCGCCGGTGATCATGCGGACGTCGATGCCGGCGTGCAGGGCTGCCGTCACCGCCGCCTTGGCCGACGGTCGGAGCGGGTCGATGATGCCGATCAGGGCGACGAAGGTCAGCTCCTGGACCGTGGCCATCGGATCGGCCTGGACGACCTGCCAGCTCGTCCGGGCGGAACGTGCGGATCGCGAAGGACATGACTCGAAGTCCCTGCTCCGCGAGCTCGCGGTTGGCGTCCAGCGTCTGGGTGCGGATCTGGTCGATGGGCACGACCTGGTCGTCGAGATAGCCGTGGGTGCACCGCTCGAGGATGACGTCCGGGGCGCCCTTCACCAGCTCGATGAGCCGGTCCTCGCCCTCGAAGGGCGCCAGGTGGAAGGTGGCCATGAACTTGTAGGCCGAGTCGAAGGGGACCTCGGCGGCCCGCGGGTACTCGCGGCGGGAGCCGGCCGCGTCCACGCCCATCTTGGCGGCCAGGACGACGAGCGCCGCCTCGGTCGGGTCACCGACCACCTCGCCGTCGTCGGTGACGGTGGCGTCTCCGCAGAGGGCGAGCCCGTAGCCGAGGGCGTCGAAGTCGACCGCCGCCTTGCCGGCGCCGTGCAGGATCGCGCCGGGCTTCTGGTACCCGGATCCCTCGATCTTGTACCACTGGCCGAAGGCGAACATCCGCGTCGCCGTCATCATGTCCATCGTCAGCGTGCCGGTCTTGTCGCTGTTGATGGCGCTGGTCGAGCCGAGGGTCTCGACGTCGTTGAGGTTCTTGACGACGGCCTTCGCCTTCGCCAGCCGCTGCGCGCCGTAGGAGAGCATCGCCGTGAGGAAGGTGGGCAGTCCGGCGGGGATCGCGGAGATCGCGGTGGTGATGCCGAGCAGGATCACGGCGTTGGCATCCAGCCCCCGCCAGAAGCCGAGGGCCACGATGATGGCGACGGCGACCCAGGCGACGATGGCCAGCCGCACGGTCAGGGTGCGCATCTCCTTGCGGAGCGGCGAGTCGGTCTGCTTGACCGCGTTGAGCATCCCGGCGATCTTGCCCATCTCGGTGGTGGATCCGGTCGCGGTGACGATGTAGGTGGCCGTGCCTCGGGTGACCGACGTGTTCTGGAACAGCATGTTCGTGCGGTCACCGAGGGCGGTGTCGGGATCGGGCACGGCGCTCGGGACCCTTCGGCACCGGGGCGCTCTCGCCGGTCAGGGCGCTCTCGGCTGCCTCCAGCGACGCCGACATGACGATGCGGCCGTCGGCGGGTACCAGGTCGCCGGCCTCGACCAGCACGATGTCGCCGGGAACGAGGTCCGCGGCGGACACCTCCGCCAGACTGGTCGTCGCGCCGGACCCGGGCCGATGGCACCTGCAGCGAGTCGAGCGCCTCGACGCTGGCGCGGGCCTTGAGCTCCTGCCGCGATCCGAGCACGATGTTCAGGACGACGAGCGCCGGCGACCAGGAGCGCGGTCTCCTCCTGGGCGATGAGCCACGACACCACGGCCACGATGGTGAGCATGATGTTCATCGGATCGGCCCACTGGGCCAGCGCGATCTGCCACGCCGATCGGCGAGGAGACTTGGGGAGGATGTTGGGTCCGTAGCGGTCCAGTGCCGCGGTCGCGCCTGGACGGTGAGGCCGGTGACCAGGTCGGTGTTCAGCTCGTCGGCGACCTCCTCGGGAGTCCGGACGAACCACGGCGTGCTGGTCAAGGGACGCGTCAGCCATGGTGCCGCTCCTTCGTCACGTCCGTGGACGTGTTCGGTCGCCTTCCGCGGTTCCGGCCACCCTGCCACGATCGTCCGATCGGGTCGCTACCGGGAGCGCTCGGCGAGGAAGACGCCGACGAGGACCACGACCGCGCCCGATCAGCTGCACCGGCGGTCAGCACCTCGCCGAGGGCGGCCCACGCGATGAAGGTGGCAAGGAGGGGCTCGGTCATGCCGATCACTGATGCCTGCGACGCCCGGATGTGGTGCAGGGAGACCACGATCAGCCAGAACGGCACGACGGTGCCGAGAACGACCATGTAGGTGCACAGCGCCCAGATCGGCACCGCCGCGCTGCCCTCGCCCAGCGGATAGCCGTCGCCGGTCAGCGTCTCCCAGGGGAAGGACCACCATGGCTGGACGATCGCCCAGAACAGGGCGGCTGCGCCGAACCCCCACATCGTCAGCGACACCGGGTCGCGTGGTTCGGGCCGCTGTACCTGCGCGTCGCCCAGGAGGAAGTAGATGGCCAGCGCGGCGGCCGCCCCGAAGGCGGCCGCGACACCCGAGGGCGTTGAGCGTGAATCCCTGCCAGACCTGCGCCACCATCGCCAGGCCGAGCAGCGCGATGACGAGACCGAGCCAGACGATGCGCGGAGTTCGGTGCCTCAGGCCGAAGTGGAACCACAGGGCCACCATGATCGGGGCGGTGAACTCGATGAGCAGGGCGATGCCGACAGGGAGCAGCTCGATGGCGACGAAGTACAGGTACTGCGTCATCGCGACGCCGAGGACGCCGTAGGCCAGCAGGATCCAGAACTCGGACCGGCGGATGCGCAGGGCCGCCGGCCGGGTCAGGGCCACGACGATGAGCAGGATGAGGAAGGCCGCCGTGACGCGGAGCTGCGACAGTCGTGCCGGGTCGATGCCGCTGATGAGGATCGACTTGCTGATCGGTCCCGTTGAGGGCGAACAGCGTCGCGGCGACGAGGTAGAGGACGTACCCGCCGTGCGGGGTGCTGGCGTGCGGCCAGAGCCACTCCGGGGATGGGCTCGGCGAGGTCGCTCACGTGCGCAGGGCGGCCTCGTACACGGCGATCGTCTGGTCGGCGATCGCGTCCCAGCCGAAGTCGCTGACCGCGCGCGCCCGCCCGGAGGCGCCCATGCTCCGCGCACGTGCCGGGTCGGCGGCGATCACGTTGACCGCGTCGGCGAAGGCATGCTCGAAGGCTCGGGGCTCGGCGGCGTCGTAGGGCACGAGCAGGCCGGTCTCGCCGTCGACGACGACCTCGGGGATGCCGCCCACGGCTGAGGCGACGACGGCGGTCTCGCAGGCCATCGCCTCGAGGTTGACGATGCCGAGCGGCTCATAGATCGACGGGCAGACGAAGGCGAGGGCATGCGTGAACAGCTGGATGAGCTTCGGCCTGGGCACCTGCTCCTGGACCCAGACGACGCTGGCGTCGCCGCGCTCGGCGCGCAGCAGGTCGACCGCGGCCGCGGTCTCCTCGGCCGATCTCGGCGGTGTCCGGTGACGAGGCGCACAGCACGAGCTGGACTCCGTCGTCGAACCGGCGGGCCGCGTTCACCAGGTGGACGATGCCCTTCTGGCGCGTGATGCGACCGACGAAGAGCACGTAGGGGCGTGATCGGTCGATGCCGAGCTCGTCGATGGCGTCAGTGTCCGGATCCGGCCGGTAGACGGAGGTGTCGATGCCGTTGTGGACGACCGCGACACGGTCCGGGTCGACTTCGGGGTAGGCGGCGAGCACGTCCGCTCGCATGCCGTGGCTCACGGCGATGATCCGCGCCGCGCCCTCGTAGGCGGTGCGCTCGATCCAGGACGACACCCGATAGCCACCGCCGAGCTGCTCCTCCTTCCAGGGGCGAAGCGGCTCGAGGGAGTGGGCGGTCAGGACGTGGGGGATCCCGTGCAGGAGTCCGCCGATGTGGCCGCCCATGTTGGCGTACCAGCTGTGCGAGTGCAGGAGGTCGACGTCCCCCGTCGCGCTGACCATCTCGAGGTCGACGCCGAGGGTCTGGATGGCCTGGTTCGACGCCAGGAGGGCGGCGGGCACCGCGTGGCCGACTGCGTCGGTCCGGGGCTCTCCGAAGCAGTGGACGTCGACGTCGATCTTCTTGCGCAGTTCGGCGGCCAGGTGTTCGACGTGGACACCGGCCCCGCCGTAGATGTCCGGGGGCCACTCGCGGGTCAGCATTCCGATGCGCACGTACCGGAGCCTAGACGCCATGCCGTCAACCCTCCGCAGGGCCGTCAGAGTACGGCTAGGGTTCTCGTGTGACTGCAGACCCGCACGTCCTTGCGATGGTCCTTGCCGGGGGTGAGGGGAAGCGACTCATGCCGCTGACCGCTGACCGGGCCAAGCCGGCCGTCCCCTTCGGAGGGTCGTACCGTCTGGTCGACTTCGTGCTCTCCAACCTCATCAACGCGGGCCTGCGTCGCGTGTGCGTCCTCACCCAGTACAAGTCGCACAGCCTCGACCGCCACATCACCCAGACCTGGCGCATGCCGACGCTGCTCGGCGACTACGTGACGCCGGTGCCGGCTCAGCAGCGGCTCGGCCCGCGGTGGTACACGGGCAGCGCGGACGCCATCTTCCAGAGCCTCAACCTCGTCTACGACGAGGCCCCGGACTATGTCGTCGTATTCGGCGCCGACCACGTCTACCGGATGGATCCGATGCAGATGGTCCAGGCGCACATCGCCAGCGGCGCCGGCGTCACGGTGGCCGGGATCCGGATGCCGAAGTCGATCTCCAGCGACTTCGGCATCATCCAGATGTCGCCCGACGGTCGTCGTATCGCCAACTTCCTCGAGAAGCCCGCCGACCCGCCGACGATCCCCGGCGATGACGAGAACTGCTACGTCTCCATGGGCAACTACGTGTTCAGCACTGACGCGCTGCTCGAAGTGCTCAAGGCCGATGCGGCCGATCCAGCGTCGGTGCACGACATGGGAGGAAACATCATCCCGATGCTCACCGAACAGGGTGGAGCTCAGGTCTACGACTTCGCCGAGAACGTGGTCCCCGGGGCGGCGGACCGCGATCGCGGCTACTGGCGCGACGTCGGGACCCTCGACAGCTACCACGATGCCCACATGGATCTCGTCTCCGTTCACCCGATCTTCAACCTGTACAACCGCCGCTGGCCGATCCTGTCCAACCTGCCCTCGCTTCCCCCGGCGAAGTTCGTGGAGGGTGGCAATGCCCACGAGTCCATGGTCGGTGCCGGGACGATCATCTCCGGGGCGCATGTGCGCACCTCGGTCCTGGCGACGAGCGTCTCGGTCGACGCCGGGGCCTACGTCGAGGGCAGCGTCGTGATGCCGGGGGTGCGGATCGGCCGGAACGCCGTCGTCCGCCGTGCGATCCTCGACAAGAACGTCGTCGTTCCCGATGGGGCCCAGATCGGTGTCGACCTCGAGCGCGACCGCGGGCTGTACACCGTGAGCGACGCCGGCGTCGTCTGCCTCGGCAAGGGCGTCACCGCGATCGTCTGATCGATGCGGCCGCCGAACCCCTGCGCCAGGCCGGATCGCGCTATCCGGACGAAGCCCCCTCGGTCACGCTCTCGGTGGGTGGCGGCTCGAGGTCGATGGTCTGGCTGAAGTCGTCCAGCGTGGTGACGGTGGTCGCCGACACCGGCCCACCCTCCGTATCGGGGATCGTCAGGGTCCTTTCCAACCGCACGATGCGCCCGCGCTGATCCACCCAGACGGTGAGGTCGATCCACTGACCGCGCCATGAGTCGCCCAGTGCTGTGATCTGCTCGTCCGACATTCCCAGCAGCGCCAGCGACTCCGTGGTGGCTGGGATCCGGCCGGTGTACCGGACTGCGGTGACGTCTCCGACCTGCTCGGGACCGTGCCGGACGACGTCCATGGCGGTGCCGATACCGCGGAGCGGATCAGCCAGGCGGCTGGTCGGCGTGGACGTCTTGTCGGGCAGGTGCGTCCACATCCCGGTGGGTCCCTCGGATCGGACGAACAGGCCCTTCCCGTTCGAGACCTCGGTGAAGGATCCGCCGTCGGACGACGTCCAGTCCAGCCGGCCGTAGCCCTTGTTGATAGCCACGGGTCCCGAGCCAGTCAGCTGCACGCTGCCTTCGCCGGTCGTAGTCGTGACGTCGACGGTGGCCTCGGCGGTGCCCAGTCCGCGGGTGCGCATGACGGTCGAGACGAAGTCGTTCGCGGCCGGAGTGGGGAGGACGAGGTCGGGTGCACTCGGGGTTGCCTCGGGTTCGACGCGCGGCGTGCCGCAGGCGACGAGACCGCCGGCACACGCGACCGCCAGCGCGATCACAGCCAGGCGGGACGGCAGCGTCATGGTCCTAGTTCATCACGCGGACGCGGTCATGGCGCCATCAGTCGCGAAGCGCAGGCTAGTCCTGGAGGGTATGGCTCTCCAGGCCCACCACCTGCACCTGACCGTCGTCCGAGAACGCCCGGTGCACGACGATGAAGCCACCCGGTGGCAGTTTCGGGCTCCACGCCCGAATCCATCGTGGATCGTCGAGAGTGACGCCGAGCGCCACCGCCATCGAGTCCAGGATCGTCGGCAGGACGGGCCGATGGGAGCACAGGACGAGGGGCTCGGGGGTCAGGGCGAGTTCGATCGCCTTCGCAGCCGCATCACGCGGATCATGCTCGTGGCCCTCCTCGGTGAGCAGCGGCTCCTCCCGGACCTCCGTCCCAAGGTGCTTGGCCAGCCGCCGGACCGTCTCGGTGCACCGGCGGGAGCTGCTGGCGTGCACCGTGGTGACGCCGAAGGCGTCGAGCAGCGGGATGAGTGCCCGGCTCTGCGAGCGACCCTTGCCGGTCAGTGGCCGCTCGGCGTCGACCTTGCCGTCGAACTGGGCCCGTTTCATGGCCTGGGTATGCCGAAGGATGATCAGGGGTGTGGTCTCCGGCATGGCGGCGGCAGCGTCGACCAGGCGCACCTCGGACGGATACGTCAGCAGATCCTTGGCGTCGCTCACCGGCACCCAGCGGATCTGGTCGACCTCGTCGTCGGGGGCGAACCCCTCGTCGCTGCGCACTCGGGCGTTCCAGTAGTTGACCACCTTGGGCCTGCTGGCGACGCTGTAGGACTGCATCGGCAGCGGAGCAAGCAGCAGCGGCGTGTAGCCGCTTTCCTCATCGCACTCCCGGACCGCCGCCGTCACGACGTGTTCTCCCGGATTGAGCTTGCCCTTTGGCAGGGACCAGTCCTGACGCCCGGGGCGATGCACGACGAGGAACTCGTCATGCCCGTCCTGGTCTCGGAGCACGACAACGCCCGCGGCGCGGATAGGAGGCTGGGTGGACATGGTCTCAGCGGATCCCAGCTCGGCTCGCGGCTCGCCGGGTCGCCGGCCACGCCTTCACGAAGCGCAGGCGATCGACCATCTCGACCTCGGACTCGTACTCATGCAGGAGGCCCAGGGACAGCCCGGTCGCGCCATCGGTCTCCGGATGTGCGGCCAGCTCGCGGATGATGGTCTGGGCGACGTGCGCGTCCTGATGGTCGCCCAGCAACTCGGTGATCACCTCGAGGCGCATGGCCAGGCGTCGCATGTCCTTGCCGAAGATCCCGGCCACCGACTCGGCCGCGTAGCGGGCTCTCTTGGCCTTGATGCGGGCCTGGTGCCACGGCAGGCTCGGGCCCTCGAGGTCAAGGTCGGCGATGCTCCTCGTGAGGCGCCGCCAGGTGCCGGCGACCAGGGGCAGCAGCGTCTCGTCACACGGTTGGTACGCCACGTCGAGAACCGGTGGGTCGATGGCCGCACTCATGAGGTCGTCGACGAGCAGCTGGTGCCGGTCGCTGCGCAGGGCGGCGAGCGCGCTCGAACGAGCAGCCGCCAACCGCTGGTTCAGCAGCGGATCGATGGCGCGTCGGGCCCGATTGGTGTCCTCCTCCTCATGCAGGTGACCGGCGTGCTGGTCCAGCCGGTCCAGCATCACCTCGGTGTCGCGAATGGCACCGAGTTCGCTGGCGATCCACTTCAGCTCCTCCTTGAGCGAGGTGGCCGCGTCCGGCTCGAGCAGCGGCGCGAAGGTGGCCAGCGCACTGCGCAGTCGCCGGGCCGCGACCCTCATCTGATGGACCGAGTCAGGCAGGTCACGGCGGACGGCGACATCCGCCATGAGGAGATGTCGGACATGCTGGGCCAGCACGGAGCCGACCGCATCGACGGCCAGGCCGCTGGGCTTGGGCAGCGGGCGTTCGGGCACGTCCGGGGGCTCGGCGGTACGCGGCCCGAGCGCGCTGGCCGCCTTGCTCACCGAACTCGGCTCGGCACCCAGCCCGATCAGCAGATCGACGACGCGTTGGATGGCGGACAGGCAGGCCGGGTTCTCCGCGTCGAGCGCCTCGACCTCGATCTCCCGGAAGACGCTGACCGTGCGGCCCTCGTGGAAGACGGACACCACGTCGTCAACGATCTCCACGAGCGGGGTGCCATCGGAATCGAACAGCACCGTTGGTGCCCGTTCGGTCGAGAGAGTGATCACCGCGCCCAGTGGCTGCTCGCGCAGAAGGGGAGCGATCACCTCGACGAATGCCCCCGGGACGGACCCGACCGGACCGGCGTCCAGCGGGAGGTGCAGCTCGTCGCGGGCGGAACCGTCGGCCCCGGCCACGGGCAACTTCATGTGCCAGCCCTCGTCGCCGCCGCCCTCGCGCCGTCTCAGCGTGATTCCCCAGCGGAAGAGGGAGAGCGTTGCGGTGTCGTGGTAGACGGCATTCATGTTGAAGGGCTCGCCGCGGTCGACCCGCTCGGCCACCCCGGCGAGATCGGGCATCTCGAACAGCCCGTGGACCCGGAGCTTTCGCTCGATCTCGCGGTGGGTGGTCGGCGTCGTCACGGAGCGAAGCCCCGTTTGCGCTTGATCTCGATCAGCGTCTCCTGGAAGTCACGCAGCCGATTGCCGTCCTCGTCGAACTGCTTTCGCACCCAGGTGCCGTCCGGGAGTAGATGCCAGGAGGAGGTCTTCGGGTCGTAGGCGAAGTCGAAGAGGGTCTCGATGTCCGCGACCTCTTCGGGATCGACGAGTCGGATCAGCGTCTCGACGCGACGGTCGAGGTTCCGGTGCATCAGGTCGGCCGAGCCGATCCACGCCTCGGGGTTCCCGCCGTTGAGGAAGCAGTAGGCCCGCGAATGCTCCAGGAACCGGCCAAGGATGCTGATGACGCGGATGTTCTCGCTCAGACCCGGCACGCCGGGACGCACCGCACAGATGCCGCGGACCCACACATCGACCGGCACCCCTGCTCGCGAGGCGCCGTACAGCGCGTCGATGATGCCTTCGTCCACGATCGAGTTGCACTTGAACCGGATGCCGCTCGGCCGTCCGGCGCGATGGTGCTCGATCTCCCGTTCGATGCGCTCCACCAGACCCGTGCGGACCGAGTGCGGGGCGACGAGGAATCGGTCGTACTCGGTGTTCATGGAGTAGCCCGAGAGGACATTGAAGAGGTTCGAGACGTCCTCGCCGACGACGGGATCGGACGTGAGCAGGCCGAAGTCCTCATACAGGCGGGCGGTCTTCGGGTGGTAGTTGCCGGTGCCGATGTGGCAGTAGCGCCTCAGTTGGTCTCCGTCGTCGCGCACGACCATCGACAGCTTGCTGTGCGTCTTGAGGCCCACGAGGCCGTACACCACATGGACGCCGGACTCCTCGAGCTTGCGCGCCCACTCGATGTTGTTCTGCTCGTCGAACCTGGCCTTGATCTCGACGAGTGCCAGGACCTGCTTGCCCTCCTGCGCGGCGTCGATGAGGGCATCGACGATCGGAGAGTCGCCCGAGGTGCGGTAGAGGGTCTGCTTGATGGCCAGCACGTGCGGGTCGCGGGCCGCCTGCTCGAGGAAGAGCTGGACGCTGGTGGAGAACGAGTCGTACGGGTGATGCAGCAGCACATCGCGCTCACGCACGACCGACAGGATGTCGGGAGCACTGGACGACTCCACCTCGCTGAGCTGTCGGGACGTCTTCGGCACGAACCTCGGCTGCTTGAGGTCGTCGCGGTCCAGGCCGTACAGCGTCCAGAGGCCGGTCAGGTCCAGCGGCCCGGGCAGGCGGAACACCTCGAGCTCGTTGACGCCCAGCTCGCTGATCAGCAGTTCGAGGACGTGAGGGTCGATCGACTCCTCGACCTCGAGGCGCACCGGCGGGCCGAAGCGACGGCGCATGAGTTCGCGCTCGAGCGCCTGCAGAAGGTTCTCGGCGTCGTCCTCCTCGACCTCGACGTCCTCGTTGCGCGTCACGCGGAACGCATGCGTCTGCTGGATCTCCATGCCGGGGAACAGCGTGTGCAGGTGCGCCGCGATGACGTCCTCAAGGGGGACGAACCGAGCCGGTCCGACCTCGACGAAGCGGGGCAGCAGCGGCGGGACCTTCACGCGAGCGAACAACTCGTTGCCGGTGACCGGGTTGCGCACCACCACGGCCAGGTTCATCGACAGGCCGCTGATGTACGGGAAGGGGTGCGAGGGGTCCACGGCCAGCGGCGTCAGCACCGGGAAGACCTTGGCATCGAAGAACAGCTCGATCTCGGCCTTCTCGCTGGGCGTCAGCTGATCCCACCGCAGCAGCTGGATGCCCTCGTTCTCGAGGTCGGGCAGGATCGAGTTCCGGAACAGGTCGGCCTGCTCGCGTTGGAGCTCGTAGGCGCGCTGCCAGATGTTCTCGAGGACCTCCCTGGCCGTGAAGCCGCTGGCGGCCCGGACGGCGATGCCGGTGGCGATACGCCGCTTGAGGCCGGCCACCCGGACCATGAAGAACTCGTCGAGGTTGCTGCCGAAGATGGCCAGGAACTTGGCTCGCTCCAGGGGCGGCAGGTCCACGTCGTCGGCCAGCTCGAGGACGCGCTGGTTGAACGCCAGCCAGGAGAGCTCGCGGTCGAGGAAGCGGTCGTCAGGCAGGGGCTTCGCCTCGGTCTCCGCCACGGCTTGCGCGGGCGGCTGGGCGAGTGGGGTCGTCGACTGGCTGGTCACCTGAGGATCGTCCCACAGGCTGGGGAGGCATTTCTATCGACCGCGAATCAACGGCGGAACAGGACGTCGGTGTCCCAGCGCAGGAAGCCGAGTGCCTCGTACAGAGCGATGGCGTTCGTGTTGGTCGCATCGACGTAGAGCATCGCCTGCCCGAGGTCGAGAGAGCGCAGGTGATGGAGTCCGGCCAGGGTGAGGGCTCGGCCCAGTCCCCGGCCACGTTCGTCGGGATCGACCCCGACCACGTAGACCTCTCCGATCGGCTCATGCGGGTGGCCGTGCTCCTGAGGTCCACCGCCGTGCACCTTGGTCCAGTGGAAGCCGACCAGTCGGTCGTCGCGCCACGCCATGAGGAACCCGTCGGCGGAGAACCACGGCTCGCGGATCCGGCGTAGCAGATCGTCGCGGTTCCAGCGGCCCTGGTCGGGGAGGCGGGCGAAGGCGCGTGCGTTGACCTCGAGCCACGCGTCCTCATCGATGCCCGGTCGGAACGTGCGCAGCTCCACGCCGGCGGGCAGATGCGGCTTCGGCAGTGGCGCGTAGAGGGAGCGACGCATCTGCCACAGCACGCGGGACCGGGCGAAGTTCATGCTCGAGGCGAGCGCTGCGGCGCCGTCCTGCTCGCCGTGGGCCCACAACCGCAGGCGCCCGTCAGGGGAATGGCGGATCAGCTCCTCGAGCATGAGGCGACCAAGGCCGTGACGCCGGTACCGCGGCCCGACGGCGATCTCGGCGCTGGGTCCCTCGACCGCGTCGGTCACGTCGAGGTGCGCGTATCCGGCGATCTGATCATCGGGGCCCCACGCCAGGAGGTGCTGGCCGCGCTCGTCGCCGCCCTCCTTGAGATGCAGCCAGACGTGCTCGGAGAGTGGGCTCATGCCGTCGTGCTCGGTGATCTGCTCGATCAGCGCGGTGAGTTCCGGGACGGTGTCGGGGTCGAGGTGTGGTCGCACCTGGATCCGGACGTCGCCGACCATCGAGGCTCAGGACTGGACGGTGACGGCGTCGGACTCATCCGACATGGCCGCCCGCGTGGTGGCGTCGGTGCCCTCCGGTACGAAGCGGTACCCGACGTTGCGAACGGTGCCGATCAGGCTCTCGTGCTCGGTGCCGAGCTTGGCGCGCAGCCGCCGCACGTGCACGTCCACGGTGCGCGTGCCGCCGAAGTAGTCGTAGCCCCACACTTCCTGCAGGAGGACGGCGCGAGTGAACACGCGTCCGGGGTGCTGTGCCAGGAACTTCAGGAGCTCGAACTCCTTGAAGGTGAGATCGAGGGATCGTCCTCGCAGCTTCGCCGTGTAGGTGCCCTCGTCGATGTGCAGCTCGCCGCTGCGGATCTCCTCGGGCAGGTCGTCGGCGACCCCGACCGAGTCCCGCAGCCGAGAGACGGCCAGCCGCAGGCGTGCTTCGACCTCGGCGGGGGAACTGTTGTCGATGAGGACGTCATCCATCCCCCAGTCCCACTGGATGGCAGCGAGGCCGCCCTCGGTGGTGACGAGGATCAGGGGGACGTCGATGCCGGTCTGGCGCAGAAGGCGGGTCAGACCGCGCACGGCCGGCAGGTCCCGGCGCCCGTCGACCAGGAGGGCATCGCAGGCGGGGGCGTTGAGCAGGGCGGTGGCCTCGGCGGGCATGGTGCGGACGTGGTGCGCCAGCAGCCCCAGCGCGGGCAGGACCTCGGCGGAGGGCTCCATGGCGCGGGTGAGCAGGAGCAGCCGCACGTTCACCCTCCTTCGCCGCATCGGCGCCGGGTCGATGTCCCGGTCCGGTCGGGCCAAGGCTACGCCACCGTCGGCCCGGTGCCACCCGGGACCTGCTCGACGACGGCCCGTGCGCCTTGGGTCATGGCGGTCACGGCAGCCGGCGCCTCTGCAGGAGAATGTGCCCGTGGGCGAACGAGAGACACGGATGCTGACGACGAGTGACGGCGTCGCGATCAGCGCCGTGCACGTGCCGGGCTCGCACGACCGCAGCGACCTGTGCCTGGTTGTCGTTCACGGGTTCACCGGGAACTGGCGCGAGGAGCGCGTCCAGAAGGTGGTCGGCCGACTCGCGGAGTTCGGCTCCGTCGTGGCGATCGACATGCGCGGCCATGGCCGATCCGGAGGCGAGACGACGGTCGGGGATGAGGAGATCCTCGACGTCGAAGCAGCCGTCATCTGGGCCCGAGAGCTGGGTTACGCGCGGGTGGTGGCGGTCGGCTTCTCGCTTGGGTGGCGCCGTCGTCCTGCGTGAGTCCGCCCTCATGGCCGAAGGACCGGGCCGGGTCGACGCCGTCGTGAGCGTGAGCGCCCCTGCCTTCTGGTACTACCGCGGCACCCGCATCATGCGGGTGGCGCACTGGATGGTCGAGACGCGACCCGGCCGGCTGGTCATGCGCGTCGGCGGGACACGCATCACGAGTCGTGGCTGGTCCGAGCCGCACCCCATCCCGCCGTTCGAGGCGGCCGCCCTGCTTGGCCCGATCCCGCTGCTCGTCGTGCATGGCGACGCCGATCACTACTTCCCGCTGGAGCATCCGAGGGCCATCCACGAGGCCGCGCTGCGGTCCGGTGTCCGCACCGACCTGTGGATCGAACGAGGCTTCGGGCACGCCGAATCCGCTGTGTCGACGGAGATACTCGACCGCATCGGTGCCTGGGCCCGGGAATGCGCCGGTCGGTGCGCGCGGTTCCGAGACACCATGACGGGTCTGTGGATCGTGGTGGGCGTGCTGCTGATCGCCACCTCGTTCGGCCTGTGGTTCCGCCGAACGTCTGGGCGGATCAAGGATCGGCCCGCGGGGGTCAGCGCCGGCGTGACGCCGGCGCGGGACGATGATCCGCCCGTGGACATCGAGGCGGACGAGGTACCCGTGCGCACCGACGGAGCCCTCGCCGCAGTCGGTCGCCCTGGGCGCCGCCCTTGACGGGCGGATGGGGGAGCGGGCGACGGTGGTGCAGTTCTCCAGCGCCTTCTGCCAGCCGTGCCGGGCCACCCGTCGGATCCTGGAGGAGGTCACCGTCCTTGTACCCGGGGTGTCCCACGTCGAGATCGACGCCGAGGACAACCTCGAACTCGTGCGGGCCCTGGACATCCGCCGTACCCCGACCGTGCTCTTCCTGGATGCCGCCGGCATCGTGCGCAAGCACGCCAGCGGCCAGCCGCGCAAGGCCGATGTCATCGCCGCTCTCGGCGAGATCGTGCCGGGGGACGGCGACCGCGGGCCCGGGCCGGACTTCGAGATCTGATCGAGCCGGCCCGTCGCCGTCGCCGCGGGGCACGTCCGCTGCGAAGGATTCGCAGCAACGAGGCGCTCGTTGCTGCGCAGCGGGCTGCAGCGGATCGACCGGATCGCGGGCCTAGCGTTTCGTCGGCCTAGTCGCAGGAGGCGTGATGAGCTCAACCGTGTCGCAGCAGGAGTCCCCGGGTTCGGACCGATCGCACCGCGGACGCCGGAGCGTGCACGCGCGTGCAGGTCGATCCCCGCGGGCCGCGTTTCGGCGGCGCCGTGACGACCGTGGTGCTGGCGCTCGCCCTCGTCCTCGTCGGGACGACCGCGGGGACCGTCCTCATCGCCTGGCAGACGCTGGTGTTCGCCCTGGGCGCGCTGGTGGGGCTGCAGGCCCAGCCGTACGGGATCGTGTTCCGTCGGCTCATCCGGCCCAGGCTCGCGCCTCCGCCGTACCTCGAGGATGCCGCTCCGCCGCGCTTCGCGCAGGCGGTGGGCCTGGGCTTCCTGGTGGTGGCACTGCTCGCCTCGCTTCTCGGCGTCACCGTGGTCGCCACCGTCGCGGTCGCGTTCGCGCTGGCCGCGGCGTTCCTCAACGCCGCTTTCGACTTCTGCCTGGGCTGCGAGGTGTACCTGCTGGGCAAGCGCCTCCGCCGTGCCTAGCGCGCTCGGCGGGCCATGCCCGGGCGAGTGGGTAGGCTGCAACCATGGTTGAGGTCTTCTACACCGGGCTGCTGATCGTGGCCATGGCTGCCGCCGGCTGGTTCGCCTTCTACGTGGTCTTCAAGCTGTTCAAGGGCCAGGGCTAGGTGCTCTCTCCGGACGGCTCGGGGATCGAGGTCCCCGACGATCTTCGGCCGTTGTCTTGGCTGATCGGTCGCTGGGTCGGCGTCGGCACGGGGCAGTACCCCACCATCGACGACTTCCGCTTCGGGCAGGAGGTCGTCTTCGCCACCGACGGGCGACCCTTCCTGTCGTACCTCTCGCGCAGCTGGCTGCTCGACGACGACGGCGCTCGTGTCCGTCCGCTCGCGACCGAGGCAGGGTTCTGGCGGCCGCGGCCAGGCAATGAGATCGAGATGACCCTGGCGCACCCGACCGGCTACGCGGAGGTCTGGCTGGGCAGCCAGGAGGTCACGTCGATCGTCGATGCCGTCATCACCGGAGCGCGTGCGGAACTGCGTACCGACGTCGTGACGAGGACGCCCAGCGCGAAGGAGTACTCGCAGGGCCAGCGCCTGTACGGCTTGGTGGAGGGACGGCTGCTCTGGACGTTCGACATGGCCGCGGTGGGCGAGCCGCTCGTGAACCACCTGGCGGCGTCGCTGTCGCCGGCGCCCGCATCGTCGGCGGACGTCGCAACGGACGCGACCCCGGACGCGGCACGGAGGCCTGACCGTGGCCGAGGACTGGGAGCAGCGCCTGCGCGATCAGGGCTTCCGCATCACGCCCCAGCGGCAGCTCGTTCTCGAGGCGGTCGAGCACCTGCGCCACGGGACCCCCGAGGAGATCCTCGTCGAGGTGCAGCGAACCGCCAGCGGGGTCAACCTCTCCACGATCTATCGCACCCTCGAGGTACTCGAGGAGGTCGGCCTGGTGACCCACGCGCACATCGGGCATGGGCCGCCGACGTACCACTCGGTGGACGACGACGTGCACATCCACCTGGTCTGCGACCGCTGCGGGAAGGTCGAGAGCGTGCCGGCCTCGGCGGCGACGGCGCTGGTCGAGGCCCTGGAGGCGGACTTCGGCTTCCGCACCGACATCTCGCATGTGTCGATGCACGGACTGTGCGGGGACTGCAAGGACCGCAGCTACACGCCCGAGGCGGACGATCCACTGTGAACGACCCGATCGGGTCGACCGCGGTCGCGCCTCCCGACGGAGGCGCCGACCCGGGCATTCCCTGGCATTACGGCGATCCGCTGCGCGAGCAGCGACTGCTGGCGCAGGGCCGGGCGGCCGTCGATGTGTCGAACCGGGGCGTGGTGACCGTGTCCGGGCCCGATCGGCTCACCTGGCTGCACAGCCTGACGACGCAGGGGCTGGACGGCCTCGCCGTCGACCAGTCGAGCCTCGCCCTCATCCTCAGCCCGCACGGCCACGTGGAGCACGAGCTGCACGTCGTCGACGACGGCGCCGTCACCTGGCTGATCGTCCCGCCGGGGAGCGCGGCCGGACTGGTCGAGTACCTCCGGTCCATGCAGTTCATGCTCAGGGTCGAGGTCCTCGACCGCTCCGACGATTTCGGGGTGGTGTGGGAACCCGCCTGGGAGGCGGACGCGGACGCCCCGACCTGGCTGGTGCCGGCTGACTTCGCGGGGGCTGGGCGGGTTGATGCGGGGGCCGATCGCGGCGGTGACGCGTCGAAGTACGTCGGCACGCGGCCAGCGGATTTCGCCGGGCGCGAGGTGATCGTCCCGCTAGCCGACGTCCCGGCACGGCTCGACAATGCGGAGTCGCTCGCAGGGAGCTGGGCCCTGGAGGCATTGCGGATCGCCGCGGGCGTCCCCCGGTTCGGCCTGGAGACCGACCACCGCACGCTGCCCCACGAGGTCGGCTGGATCGGCCCGGCAGTGCACCTGTCCAAGGGCTGCTACCGGGGCCAGGAGGCGGTCGCCCGCGTGCACAACCTCGGACACCCGCCTCGTCGACTCGTCCTCCTGCATCTCGATGGCAGTGACGAGCGGCTGCCCGCTCATGGCGACCCCGTGGCCGTAGGTGATCGCGAGGTCGGCTGGATCGGGTCGGCGGCGTGGCACCACGAGCTCGGCCCGGTGGCGACGGCCGTCATCAAGCGATCGGTCCCGGTGGACGCTGAGGTCGTGGTGCGTTCCGCGGAGGGTGACATCGCGGGTGCCCAGGAGACCGTCGTCCTCCCCTGACCCCTGCCTACTCCCGGTGCGTCAACCCCCGATGCCTCGTCACTTGTGGCGGGTTTCCGGGCCCCCGAAGTCGCCACAAGTGACGACGCATCGAGGGGTTACGGGCCGACGTCCAGCAGGATCGTGATGGGCCCGTCGTTGGTGAGCGACACCTGCATGTCGGCGCCGAAGACCCCGGTCGCGACCTCCGCCCCACGGCTGCGCAGCTGGGCGACCACCAGCTCGACCAGGGGCTCGGCCACCGGCCTGGGCGCCGCGGCGTCCCAGGTGGGACGCCGGCCCTTGCGCGTGTCCCCGTAGAGGGTGAACTGGCTCACGACGAGTACCGGCAGGCCCAGATCCGATGCCGAGAGCTCGCGGGCCGTCGACTCCGGCGCCTGCGGACCGGAGTGCTCGGGGCCGAAGATGCGCAGGTCGTAGACCTTGTCGGCAAGCCGCTCGGCGGCCGCGGCGGTGTCGTCGTGCGTCACACCGACGAGGACGACGAGCCCGGGCCCCCGGAACTGGCCCACGACGTGTCCGTCGACCGTCACCGCCGCGTCGCGCGATCGCTGTACGACTGCTCTCATGTCGGCCAGCGTGCCATCATTCGGCGGTGACGCCCACCGAGCCCGCCGTTGTCGCCACCTACCGACGAAGCGGGTTCACCGAGAGCGTCCACTTCGGCCACGCCGTGGTGGTGGACCGGGCGGGCGCGGTCCTTCGCTCCTGGGGGGATCCGGACCACGTGGTCTTCCCACGGTCGGCGGCCAAGCCCACGCAGGCAGCAGCGATGGTCAGTCAAGGGCTGGACCTCCCCGACCACCTGCTCGCGCTTGCCGTCGCCTCGCACGGGGGCGAGGAGTTCCACCTGGCGGGCGTCCGGGAGATCCTGGCCAGGGCCGGTCTGGATGCCGACGCGCTGCAGAACCCCCCGGACTACCCCCTGGACCAGCACGAGCGGGACGCATGGGTGTGCGCGGGCCGCGAGCCGTCCACGCTGGCCATGACGTGCTCGGGCAAGCACGCGGCCATGGTCCTCACCTGCGCGATCAACGACTGGCCGGTGGCCGGCTACCTGGCCACCGAGCACCCGCTTCAGCAGGCGATCAGGCGGCAGGCCGAGTCCATGGCCGGCGAGCAGGTGGCCCACATCGGTATCGACGGCTGCGGGGCCCCCGTCATGGCGATCTCCGTCACCGGGCTGGCGAGGACCCTGTCCTCCTGCCTCGCGGGCGAGCCCGGTTCGCCGGCCAGGCGAGTCGGCGCGGCCGTGGTGGCGTTCCCCGAGTTCGTGGGCGGTGCCTACTCCGACGTGACCCGGCTCATGCGTGCCGTGCCGGGCCTGGCAGCCAAGAACGGCTTCGAGGGGGTGGGCGTCGCTGCCCTCGCGGACGGGACGGCGCTCGCGGTCAAGGTCGAGGACGGCTCGGAGCGGGCGCGACAGGTCGCGGTCGCGGCGATCCTCGCCCAGATCGGAGTGGACCGCGCTGCCCTCGAGGAGTTCCTCACCCTCCCCGTTCGCGGCGGCGGCGCCGTCGTCGGGGAGATCTCGTCCCCGATCGACCGCTAGGTCCGGCCCCATCGCATCGCTGGGTGACGAACCTCACGCTTGCTCCCGCTAGCACCCGTGTTTGCAATTGCAAGCACTTGGGGCATACTGGAGTCATGGCGCGCATCGATGTATCAGGTCTCGGGGGTTTCATCCGGGACCAGCGGGACCAGGCCCAGATGTCCCTGCGCCAGCTCGCGCAGGCGGCCGACGTCTCGAACCCCTACCTGAGCCAGGTTGAGCGCGGTCTGCGCCGACCCAGCGCGGAGATCCTGAACCGGATCGCCCAGGGCCTGCGGATCTCCGCGGAGACCCTGTACGTCCAGGCCGGAATCCTCGACGAGCGAGAGGGCGACGAGGCGGTCACCACGTCGATCGCCGCGGATCCCACGCTCAACGAGCGACAGCGCGCCACGCTCCTGCAGATCTACGCGGCCTTCCAGTCCGAGAACCGAGCGCAGGCTGAGGCCGAGGAGCAGATGGCCCAGGCCCAGGCCGAGGCCGAGGCACCGACCCCCGAACCCGACACCAACACCGAAAAGTGAGAGGAATCCCCATGAGCACCGAGAACACCCCCGCCCATCCGACCGCGCGTGTGAAGAAGACCTCGACGAAGGCCACCACGGCGGCCAAGAAGTCGACCAAGAAGGCCACCACGTCGGCCAAGAAGACGACCAAGAAGGCCACCACTGCGGCGAAGGCCACGACGGCGAAGGTGACCCAGGAACCCACCGGGCGCTTCGACCTGTCGAAGTTCGATCTGCGCAAGATCGACCTGTCGAAGTTCGATCTGCGCAAGATCGACCTGTCGAAGCTGGACCTGCGCAAGATCGACCGGTCGAAGATGGAGATGCCGAAGTTCGACATGGCCAAGGTGAAGATGCCTGAGGTGAAGATGCCCGAGGTGAAGATGCCCGAGGTGAAGATGCCGAGGTGAGATGCCGAGGTGAAGATGCCCGAGGTGAAGATGCCCGAGGTCGACGTCGCCGGGATGACCACCCAGACCAAGGACCGGGTCACGGGCGCTGCCAAGAACGTTCAGGGCAACGTGACGCACACCGTCGAGCTGCTCCGCGAAGCGGTCGGCGTCTGACCCGAACCATCCCCAGCGGGCACTCCATGCCCGCCGCACGCTACGAAGGACCGCACCCACGGGTGCGGTCCTTCGTCATGACCGTTAGCGTGGAGGGATGTTCGACACCGTTCAGGGAATCGTCCTGCTGGCCATGTGGGTCGTGACATTCGCGGTCAAGGGCTTTGCCTTCATCGACTGCATCCGTCGGCCGGCAGACGCGTTCCCCGCGGTGGGCAGGCAGAGCAAGGTCCTGTGGCTCATCCTCACCGGACTTGCGGCCGGCACCGGGTTCTTCCCGGGCTTCACCATCAACATCTTCGGCCTGGCGGCCGTTGTCGTCGCCCTCGTGTACGTCTTCGACGTCCGCACGAAGATCATCGAGATCACCTCCCGGCGCTGGTGAGCAACGCCCGGTGAGCCCGCGCGTCGAGGCCGTTCGAGGTGACATCACCGAACAGCGCCTCGACGCCATCGTCAACGCGGCGAACTCCAGCCTCCTCGGCGGCGGCGGCGTCGACGGCGCCATCCACGCGGGCGCCGGGCCGATCCTCGACGAGGACTGCCGGCGCCTGCGTCGCTCCACCCTCCCCGATGGCCTGCCCACCGGCGAGGCCGTGGCGACGCGGGGCGGGGACCTGCCGGCTCGGTTCGTCATCCACACCGTGGGGCCGCGGCACTGGGAGCACGCCGATGGCGGCACGTCGCTACTGGCCGCGTGCCATCTCGCCAGCCTCGAGGTGGCCGCCGGACTCGGCTCGGCCACCATCGCCTTCCCGGCCATCTCGTGCGGCGTTTACGGCTGGTCGCCCACTGATGCGGCACCGATCGCCGTCGGCGCCGTCCGTGACTACCTGCGAGAGCACCCGGAGTCCGGGATCACCCTCGTCCGCTTCGTCCTGTTCGATCAGCGGGCGCTGTCGGCCTTCGAGGAGGCGTGCTCAGGCGAGTGAGATGCGGATCCGCCGGAAGCCCTTGCCCTTGTTCTCGATCTTGAGCACCGTCATGGGGCCGATGTGCCGCGTGGACGCCACGTGCGTGCCGCCGTCTGCCTGTACGTCGAGACCGGAGATGTCGACGATGCGAACGATCTCGATGTCCGCAGGCAGCAGGTTCTTCGCCGTCCGGATGACGTCAGGGATGGCGAACGCCTCGTCCCGGCTGAGCTCGTAGGCCTCGATGGCCCGATCGGCCACGACTTCCTGATTGCACGCCGTCTCGACGGACTCCTTGAAGCCTGGCGGCACCTCGGTCAGGTTGAAGTCGAGTCGGCCGGTGAGCGGGTCCATGTTCGATCCGGTCACGAGTGCCCCGAAGTCCCGGAACACGACGCCGGAGAGCAGGTGCAGCCCGGAGTGGGTGCGCATGAGCGCCGTGCGGCGGTCGTCCTCGATCGCTCCGCGCACGGCGGTCCCGACCGGCGGAAGCGGGTCGCCCTCGGCCGGTACCAGCCGCGGGTCCTCGCCGCGGCGTACGTCGACGATGCGAGTCTGCACCCCGCCCCAGAGCAGCACGCCGTGGTCCGGCGGCTGGCCTCCGCCGCCGGGGTAGAAGGCCGAGCGGTCGAGGACGATGCCGTCATCCGGGTCGCTGGCGAGGACGGTCGCATCCCACTCGCGCAGGGTCGAGTCGGCAAGCTCCAGCCGATGGGTGTGACCTGCCACGGCTACTTCTTGCCCTGCGCGGCGACGGCGGCGGCGGCGGTGGCCGCCGCCTCGGGATCGAGGTACTCGCCGCCGGGGACGATCGGCTTGAGGTTCTCGTCGAGGCGGTAGACCAGCGGGATGCCGGTGGGGATGTTCAACGCGGCGATGTCGTCGTCGGAGATCCCGTCCAGGTGCTTGACGAGCGCGCGCAGGGAGTTGCCGTGCGCGGCGATCAGGACCGTCTTGCCGGCCCGCAGGTGCTCGGCGACGATGACGTCCTCCCAGTAGGGGATCAGCCGCTCGACCACGTCGGCGAGGCACTCGGTGTCCGGTCGGGCCTCGGGCGGCAACGCCGCATACCGAGGGTCGTGGGTCTGCGCCCAGGGGTCCTCGGGGTCGATGGGCGGCGGCGGAGTGTCGTACGAGCGGCGCCACAGCATGAACTGCTCCTCGCCGTACGCCTCCAGCGTCTCCTTCTTGTTCTTGCCCTGCAGCGCGCCGTAGTGCCGCTCGTTGAGCCGCCAGTTGCGCACGACGGGCAGCCACATCCGGTCGCAGGCCTCGAGGGCGATCTGGGCGGTCTTGATGGCCCGCTTCAGCAGCGAGGTGAGGACGATGTCGGGCAGCAGGCCGGCCTCGGCGAGCAGCTCTCCGCCGCGCCGCGCCTCGGCCATCCCCTTCTCCGACAGGTCGACGTCGACCCAGCCGGTGAACAGGTTCTTGGCGTTCCACTCGCTCTCGCCGTGGCGGAGCAGGATCAGGGTGTACGGGGCGGCCGCGTTCGTCATGGCCCCATCCTGCCGCATCGCTCAGGTCGGCTCGGGCCCTGTGCCGTCGGCGAGGTGGGCGAAGGCCGCGAGGTTGGCCGTCGACTCCCCGCGGGACACCCGCCACTGCCATTCACGTCGGATCGCGGAGGCGAAGCCCAGCTCCAGGATCGTGTTGAACGAGCCGTCCGCGTACTCGAGGACCGCCCCCAGGACGCGGTCGAGCTCGTCTGGGCTGACGGAGGACAGCGGCAGTCGGCCGACCAGGTAGATGTCGCCCAGGTGGTCGACGGCGAAGGACACCGCGTACATCCGGCGGTTGCGTTCGAGCAGCCAGCGGTAGACGGCCTCGTGGTTCTCGTCGGGATGACGAGCGACGAACGCGTTGACCGTGAGGGCATGGTCGCCGACGGTGAGCGTCGCCGTCGTCTTCAGCTTGCGGGTGCCGGGAAGCACCACGACCACGGTGTCGTCGCCCGCGGGCTCCCAGTCGAGCCCGGCCTCGTCCAGATAGGACCGGACGATCTGCATCTCCGCGGCGGAGCTCATGAGTTCAGGGCGGCGAACCGGTGCTGTGCTGACGAGTTGGCCAGCGCGGCGGAGTAACTGTTCATGAGGCCGGCGGTGGTGGCCGCCCAGCCGAATGCAGCGGCGTGCATGTGGGCGCCGGAGGAGAACTCGTCGCGCAGCGCAGGTTGTCCGGTGATGCGGGCGATGGCCCGGGCGAAGTCGCCGGGTCGTGCCCGTCGACCAGCAGGCCGCTGACGTGGTCGGCGACCGCGGTGCGCAGGCCACCGACGGCGGCGGCGACGACCGGCGTTCCGCAGGCCTGGGACTCGACCGCCACCAGGCCGAAGGACTCCGAGTACGAGGGGACGACGGTGACGTCGGCCGCTCGGTACCAGTCGACGAGCGTTGCCCGGTCGCTCGGCGGCTCGAACCGCACGAGGTCGCCGATTCCCAGCTCGCGGGCCAGGTCGACGAGCGCCGTGGGCTGCTCGAGCCCGGAGCCGGAGGGGCCACCGCAGACGACCACGACCAGGCGTCGGCGCAGCGCCGGATCGCGGGCAACCAGCTCGGCCGCCGCGCGGATGAGGACGTCGGGGGCCTTGAGCGGCTGGATGCGTCCCGACGAACAGCAGCACGATCGCGTCGTCCGGCACGCCGCGACGCTTGCGAGCCTGCGCCCGATTGCCGGGCGTGAAGACCTCGAGGTCGACGCCGGGGTGGACCACGTCGACCGCGTCCGGGTCCGCGCCGTAGAGGTCGACCAGCTGGTGGGCCTCGTCGTCGGTGTTGGCGATCAGCCGGTCGGCGGCGGCGACGACCTGCTCCTCGCCGATGACGCGCATCGTCGGCTCCGGGGTGTCGCCTTCGGCGAGGTCGAGGTTCTTGACCTTGGCCATCGTGTGCATCGAGTGCACGAGCGGCACGTTCCAGCGCTCGGACGACAGCCAGCCCACCTGGCCGGACAGCCAGTAGTGCGAGTGGATGAGGTCGAACCAGCCTTCCGGACGGGCGGCCTCGGCCCGCATCACGCCGGCGGTGACGGCGCACAGCTGGCCCGGGAGGTCCTGCTTCAGCAGACCCTCGAACGGCCCGGCGGTGACATGCCGGACCGTGACCCCGGGACCCATCTCGACGGTGGTCGGGAGCGCCGACGAGGTGGACCGGGTGAAGATCTCGACCTCGATACCTGCCTCGGCCAGCCGTCGTGCGGTCTCGACGATGTAGACGTTCATCCCGCCCGCGTCGCCGGTGCCCGGCTGGTCGAGGGGGGAGGTGTGCACGGAGAGCACGGCGATCCGGCGCGGCTTGGGCAGATGCCTGAGCGGGCTGATGCGGGCAGGAGAGGTCACGGTGGTCACTCCCCTCCTGTCGGCCTCATGAGCGCCAACCGAGGGGAAGTCTGGTCCATTCCCGCCGAATCGGCCAGCCGATCACCGCGTCAGGACCGTCTCGCTCAGGACAGGGTGACGCCCACGTACGGCTGCGCCGGTCACGATGGTCACGACCCGACGGGTCACCGAGACCGCGTGGTCGGCGTACCGCTCGTAGTACCGCGACAGCAGGGTGACGTCGATCGCCGCCTCGACGCCGTGGGCCCAGGCGGGGGAGAGCACGATGGTGAACAGCTCGCGGTGCAGGGCGTCGACCTGGGCGTCGTGCCGGGCGATGTCGGCCGTCAGGGATACGTCCTGGGTGGCGATCACTGCGCCGGTCTTGGAGACGATCGCCTCGGCGAGTCCGCCCATCTCCGCGAAGGTGCCGCGCAGTTCCTGCGGGATCGACAGCCGCGGGTAGCGCAGGCGGGCCTGCTTGGCCACGTGCTCGGCGAGGTCGCCCATCCGCTCGAGCGAGGCGGCGATCCGGAGGGCGCCGATGACGATGCGCAGGTCGCTCGTCGTGAGCGACCTCCTGCTCGATGATGTCGAAGCACTGGTCCTCAAGATCGCTGGCCAGCGTGTCGATCTGGGCGTCGGCAGCGATGACCGACTCGGCCATGGTCAGGTCGGCGTCCAGGAGGGCCTGCGTGGCCCGATTCATGGCGGAGCCGACGAGTCGGGTCATCTGGACGAGCTCGTCGTTGACGGTGTCCAGTCGCTCCTGGAACGTCGCTGCATGCGGTGGTCCTCCCGATCGTGAGGGTGATGGCCACTCTAGGTCACCGATCGAGGCCCTCCGATCACGCCCGGGATGAACGGAGCGCGAAGCGCAGATGAACAACGGGTGCCGGCGTGGGGAACGCTCAATGAATCCTGGCCGGCGTTGGCATCCACGCGGCTTGGGGAGGGTCCCCGGCGCTCCTATCCTGTGTGTCGTGACGCAACCACTTTCCGTCGCCCCCGACCGAGGGCCGGCGGTACGCGGGCACGTCGTCGCGCGCGCTCCGCTGCCCGCCGTGCCGGACGAGGTCATCCGCGTCCTGAACGTGCTGCCGTCGGCGTCCTCGTGGTGGCGCCCGACTGCTCGGTGCTCCGTTCGAACGCCCGGGCCACCGCCCTGGGCCTGGTCAACCGGGACACGGTCACCATCCCGGACATCGTCCACCTGATCGAGCGGGTCGCCGATGACGGCCATGCCCGCGAGCAGGAGATGCGGGTCCGCCGCCCACCCCTCGGCCGCGAGCTGCTCGAGCTGCGCGTCCGCGTCGCCGCGCTCGGCACCGGTGCGATCCTCGTCCTCATCGACGACCTCGCCGAGGAGCGCCGGGTCGACGTCGTCCGGCGCGACTTCGTGGCCAACGTCAGCCACGAGCTGAAGACGCCGGTCGGCGCGCTGTCCCTGCTGGCCGAGGCGGTGCTGGCCGCCAGTGACGACTCGGACCAGGTGCGGCACTTCGCCGAGCGCATGCAGGTGGAGGCCTCACGGCTCAGCCATCTCGTGCAGGACGTCATCGACCTGTCCCGGCTCCAGGGCGACGACCCGCTCACCCACGCCGAGGTCGTCGACGTCGACGACCTCGTCCGATCGCGCCGTCGACGAGGTGCGCACCCTCGCGGCCCGCGAGGACATCGAGATCATCACCGGCGATCCGTGCGGTGGCCTGATCTACGGCGACGAGCGACAGCTGCTCGCTGCCCTGCGCAACCTGCTCATCAACGCGATCGCGTACTCGCCGGGGCACACCCGCGTCGCCGTGAACGGCTCGCACGAGCGGACGGGATCGTCGAGATCGCGGTGAAGGACCAGGGCATCGGCATCGCCGGCAACGACCTCGACCGGGTCTTCGAGCGCTTCTACCGGGTCGACCCGGCGCGCTCGCGGGTGACCGGCGGCACCGGCCTCGGGCTCGCCATCGTCAAGCACGTCAGCCAGAACCACGGCGGCGAGTGCACGGTGTGGTCCGAGCTCGGCGTCGGCTCGACGTTCACGCTGCGCCTGCCCGGTCTACCTGCCGTCCACACCAACCGACCATGACGGCGGGATCATCGGCGCCGACGTCGTGCCCCTGCACTCCGATGAGGGGGCCTCATGACGCGCATCCTGGTCGT
Organism: uncultured bacterium; assembly: GCA_963700745.1. Taxonomy (GTDB): domain Bacteria; phylum Actinomycetota; class Actinomycetes; order S36-B12; family S36-B12; genus UBA10649. Next base: position 139,993 of record CAVOYT010000002.1, read on the forward strand.
CGAGGACGAGGAGTCCTTCTCCGAGGCACTGGCCTTCATGCTCCGCCGGGAGGGGTACGAGGTGGAGGTGGCCGGCGACGGGAACGTCGCGGTCGATCTGTTCGCGCGCACGGGCGCCGACCTGATCCTGCTCGACCTGATGCTTCCCGGCCTCTCGGGCCTGGAGGTCTGCCGTCAGATCCGGACGACGTCGCAGGTGCCGATCATCATGCTGACGGCCAAGGACGGTGAGATCGACAAGGTCGTCGGACTGGAGATCGGCGCCGACGACTACGTGACCAAGCCCTTCTCGTCCCGCGAACTGCTGGCCCGGGTGCGGTCGGTGCTGCGCCGGCACGGCGAACCCGAGGAGCTGGTCGCCGCGACGGTCGAGGCCGGACCGGTCCGCCTCGACGTCGACCGGCACGTGGTGACCGTTCGCGGCGAGACCGTGGCGATGCCGCTGAAGGAGTTCGACCTGCTGGAGCTGCTGGTGCGCAACGCCGGGCGGGTGCTGACCCGGTCGCAGCTCATCGACCGGGTCTGGGGCGCGGACTACGTGGGCGACACCAAGACCCTCGACGTGCACGTGAAGCGCCTGCGCGCCAAGATCGAGGAGAACCCCGCGATCCCGGTGCACCTGGTCACGGTCCGCGGACTGGGCTACAAGTACGAGCCCTGATCGGCCGCAGGGGCCAGCCCGGATCGGGCGAGACCAGCGCGTCACGGGCGTGATGCCCTCGTAGTAGCCGACCGGCGGAACGGTGAGGACGGACATCCGAACCAGGCCGGCCTTCTCGAAGCCGAGTTCGACGTCGACGTAGCTCGACATCGGGACGTCGAGGCTCTCGGTGGTGACCTGCCGGTCTGAGTCGTACCCGTACGAGACCGAGGCGCCGGGGCCGATGACGTTCGCCTCGGACCCGGGGTCTCCGGGCTCGGCGATGATGGCCGGCATGCCACCGATCGTCGCGTAGGTGAGCGCGTCGTCCTCGATCCCGGTGTTGACGATCCGCATGATGAGCGACGCCGACGTGGAGCCCTCCGGACCCATGACGAGGGTCGCGTTCTCGATGTGGATCGCCCCCTGCGTGACCTCGACCCCGTTGCCGGAGTTCATGGTGGCCTGCGTGGTCGTGGTGGCGTCCTGTCCGTTGAAACACCCGGTCAGGGTCGGGACGGCAAGGACGAGCAGGGCCGCGGCTGCGGCGGCGGGGATGCGCTTCACGGCGCCAAGAGTAGCGAAAGGAGCGCCCCGCGTTCAGCCGACCCGGATTCCGGCCCACGTTCCCGTGATAACCTTGAAGGCCTGGGAAAGGGGTTCCACTCTATGACGTTCAACGTCGGCGACACCGTCGTCTACCCGCACCACGGGGCTGCTCTCATCGAGGCAGTCGAGATCCGGACCATCAAGGGTGAGGACCGTGAGTACCTGGTCCTCCGGGTTGCTCAGGGTGACCTGACCGTCCGGGTACCCGCGGACAACGTCGATCTCGTGGGCGTGCGCGATGTCGTGAACGCGGAGGGACTGGACCGCGTGTTCAACGTGCTGCGCCAGCCCTACACCGAGGAGCCCACCAACTGGTCGCGCCGCTACAAGGCCAACCTCGAGAAGCTCGCCTCCGGCGACGTCATCAAGGTGGCCGAGGTCGTCCGCGACCTGTGGCGTCGTGAGCGTGAGCGCGGCCTGTCGGCCGGCGAGAAGCGCATGCTGGCCAAGGCCCGGCAGATCCTGGTGAGCGAGCTGGCCCTCGCGGAGAAGACCAACGAGGACAAGGCCGAGGCCATCCTCGACGAAGTCCTCGCCTCCTAGCCACCCCGGTGGCACCAACAGAGTCGTCCGGCACTGCGCCGGGCCGCTCCGACGGCGGCAGAACCGCGGCCCTCGTCCCGGCAGCCGGGTCGAGGTGAGCGACTCGGACCGGGTGCTCCCAAGGCCCTTCGTCCACTCGGCGGCGTGCCCATGCTGGTGCACGCCGTTCGCGCGCTGGCGGCCAGCCGCACCGTCGACATCGTCGTCGTCGCCGCACCCGAGGACACCGTCGAGAGCGTCGCGTCGATGCTGTCGGAGCAGTCCTTCCCGGCCGACGTGGTCGTCGTCACGGGTGGCGAGACCCGGCAGGACTCCGTCGCGCGAGCGCTGATCACGCTGCCGTCCGACGTCGACGTGGTACTCGTCCACGATGCCGCCCGCCCCCTGGTGCCGGAGGAGCTCGTGACGGCCGTCGTCGCGGCCGTGCGCTCCGGCCACCCCGCGGTGGTGCCCGGCCTGCCGGTCGTCGACACCATCAAGCGCGTTGACTCGACGGCGACGTGGAGGAGACGGTCGACCGATCAAGCCTTCGCGCGATCCAGACGCCGCAGGGCTTCGAGCGAAGCCTGCTGCAGCGGGCGCATGCAGTCGCCGATCTCGACGAGGTGCCCGCGACCGACGACGCCGGGCTGGTCGAGCGGCTCGGCGTCCCGGTCTACGTCATCCCCGGTCATGAGGAGGCCTTCAAGGTGACCCGACCGTTCGATGTCGTCATGGCGGAGGCCGTCCTCGCGCGCCGGAGGGCCGCCGGTGCCGTCTGAGTCCTCGATGCCCCTGGTCGGCATCGGCACCGACGTGCACGCCTTCGCCGAGGGTCGACAGCTCTGGCTGGCCGGCCTGCTGTGGCCAGGCGAGATGGGACTGGCGGGCCACTCCGATGCGGACGTCGCGGCGCATGCGTTGTGCGACGCACTGCTGTCGGCCGCCGGACTCGGCGACCTCGGGGCCGTCTTCGGAACCGACGACCCGACGTGGGCGCAGGCCTCGGGAGTCTCGCTGCTGAGCCACTCGGCCCGGCTCGTCCGTGATGCCGGCTTCGTGATCGGCAACGCCAGCGTGCAGGTCATCGGCAACCGTCCGCGAATCGGGTCGCGTCGTCAGGAGGCGCAGGATCTGCTCAGCGCCGCGATCGGCGCCCCGGTGCGAGTGTCCGGCACGACCACCGACGGGCTCGGCCTCACCGGAAGGGGTGAGGGCGTCGCCGCGATTGCGGTAGCGTCGATCGCCGCGGATCGGCCGCGTTCCTGAGGAAGAGAGCCGTCGTCCGACGGGGAGGGAACACTGATGACGCAGATTCCAGACGAGGCCCGCTCCTGGTTCGACCGGCCCGAGCACGCGACTCTCGCGACGATCATGCCCGACGGCCGCCCGCAGCTCTCGGTCGTCTGGGCCGGACTCGACGGCGACGACGTGGTCGTGTCGACGGTGAAGGGGCGTCGCAAGCACCTCAACATCGAACGAGACCCGCGGGTCGGCGTCCTGATGTTCGCTGGCGATGATCCCGACCACTACGTGGAGATCCGGGGAACGGCGACGATGACCGAGGAGGGCGGACGGGAGCTCATCGACCGCCTGAACCACGCCTACCGAGGGACGGGTCGGTATATCGGCGACGACGGCACCGACAACATCCGCGTCGTCGTGCGGATCACTCCGGAGAGGGTCGTCTTCCGCGGCTGATCGCACCGTCCGCGGAACAGCCGCCCCCAGAACCATCGGTACTGTTCGCCTGTGGCCCTCCGCTTCTACGACACCGCGACGCGCTCGGTCCGCGACTTCGTCCCGATCGAGGACGGCAAGGCGGGCATCTACGTCTGTGGCGCCACGGTTCAGGCTGCCCCGCATGTCGGTCACGTCCGCAGCTACCTGGTGTTCGACGTCGTCCGCCGGTGGCTGACGGCACGCGGCTTCGACGTCACCCTCATCCGCAACGTCACCGACATCGACGACAAGATCATCGCGAAGGCCGAGGCTGGAGGGGTGCCCTACTGGGTCGTCGCGATGGACAACGAGCGTGCCTTCGATCACTCGTACGACGTGCTCGGCTGCCTGCGCCCGACCTACGAGCCGCGAGCGACCGGGCATATCCCGGAGATGGTCGCGCTCATGCAGCGACTGATCGACCTCGGGCACGCCTACGCGTCGGACGGTGACGTGTACTTCGACGTGGGCTCCTTCGCCGAGTACGGGGCGCTCAGCGGCCAGCGGATGGACGAGATGCAGGCCGCCGCGGACGCGCCGGACCTCGACAAGCGCGATCCGCGCGACTTCGCGCTGTGGAAGTCCGCGAAGCCGGGGGAGCCCGCCTGGGACACCCCCTGGGGTCCGGGTCGGCCGGGCTGGCACATCGAGTGCTCGGCCATGGCGGAGAAGTACCTCGGCCCGGCCTTCGACATCCACGGCGGCGGTCTCGACCTGGTCTTCCCGCACCACGAGAACGAGATCGCCCAGTCGAAGGCGGCAGGTGACGGCTTCGCGAACTACTGGATGCACAACGCCTGGGTCACCACGTCCGGCGAGAAGATGAGCAAGTCGCTCGGCAACTCCCTGCTCGTCGACGAGGTCGTCAAGCGCGTCCGGCCGATCGAACTGCGCTACTACCTGACGGGTGCGCACTACCGGTCGATGCTGGAGTACTCGGACGAGTCGGTGGCCGAGGCCGGACAGGGCTTTCGCCGGCTCGAGGGCTTCCTCGACCGGGCCGCGGAGCTGCTCGGCGGCCGGCCCGATGTCAGGCCGACCGCGCGGCCGGAGGCATTCGATGCGGCCATGGACGACGACATCGCGGTGTCGCAGGCGCTGGCGGTGCTGCATGACACTGTCCGCGCCGGCAATGCCGCGCTCGCTGCCGATGACGAAGCCGCGGTCGCTCAGCACCTCGACGCAGCGCTCGCGATGCTGGACGTGCTCGGGCTGAACCCGTGGGCCGAGCCGTGGGTGGATTCGGGCGGCGGCGGAGGCCAGCGGCAGACCGAGGTGATCGACGCGCTCGTGCAGGTGGTCCTCGCCCAGCGCCAGGAGGCGCGAGCCCGCAAGGACTTCGCCGCCGCGGATGCGATCCGCGACGGTCTCGACGACATCGGCATCCGGGTCGAGGACACCGCTCACGGTGTCCGCTGGTCGCTGGACGACTGAGCCCGGGAGGGATCATGGCAGGAAACTCGCAGCGTCGCGGCGCGATGCGCAAGGACGGCACCAAGAAGGGTGCGACCGTCGGCTCGGGCGGCCAGCGGCGCGCCAAGCTGGAGGGCCGCAAGCCCACGCCGAAGGCGACCGAGCGGCCCCATCACCCGGCTGCGCGCCGCGATCGCGCCGTCAAGAAGCGCTCCGAGTCGACGTCCCGACGCGCCGGGGGAGCGGGCCGGTCAAGCTCACGTCGCGGCTCCGGCGGCGTCCTGATGGGCCGCAATCCGATCGTCGAGGCGCTGCGCGCGAACATCCCCGCGACGGCCCTGTACGTGCAGGCGAAGGCGGACTCCGACGACCGCTGGCGCGAGTGCATGAAGATCGCGGTGGCCCGCAGCATCCCGATCATGGAGGTCGCCAAGACCGAGCTCGACCGCATGACGGACGGCGGGGTGCATCAGGGCCTCGTCCTGACGGTTCCGGAGTACGAGTACCTCGACATCAGCGCGCTGCAGTCCGGGACCCTGCTCGTTGCGCTCGACGGCGTGACCGACCCGCGGAACCTCGGCGCCATCGCGCGCTCCGCGGCAGCGTTCGGGGCGGACGGGATCGTCGTGCCGACGCGGCGATCGGTCGGCGTCACCGCGTCGGCGTGGAAGACGTCGGCGGGTGCACTTGCCCGGGTGCCGGTCGCCCAGGTCACGAACATGACGCGCACGATCCAGAGCCTGCAGAAGTCCGGGTTCACCGTCATCGGCCTGGCCGCCGACGCGGACGTGACGCTCGGCGGCCTCGATCGCGAGGTGCTCACCGATCCGCTGGTCGTGGTCATCGGCGCCGAGGGAGCGGGGCTGTCCAGGCTGGTGGGTCAGACCTGCGACTGGCGGGTCAGCATCCCGATGGTCGGCGGGGTGGAGTCCCTGAACGCTTCGGTGGCCGCCGGGATCGTTCTTCAGACGGTGTTCTCGGCCCGCTCCTGATCGGTCGGGGCGGAACCGCGGACGAGCGCGTTGCCGACCAGCGGGAAGACGAGGACGGTCAGGGCGCCGGCTCCGACGAGGGCGGCTGCGTTGGAGGGCTCCATGATGCCGGCCTCCACCTCGATGCTCGTGACGGCGACGACGATCGGGAGGGCCGTCGCCACGAGCAGCGAGAAGCGGGCGCGTTCGCGCCGGTCCGGGATGGCTCGGCGGTAGAGGACGTACTGCGTGACGCCCCTCGCCAGCAGCATGTAGACGAAGAACCTGCAGCATCGGCGCGGGATTCTCGACGATCGAGATGATGTCGAGGGTGGCTCCCGACACGACGAAGAACAGCGGGATGAGGAAGCCGAATCCGATCGCCTCGATCTTGCCCTGAAGGGCGGAGTCGGTGCTCGGCGGCGAGAAGCGGCGCACGATCACGCCGGCGATGAAGGCGCCGAGGACCACGTCGAGGCCGAACACCCCCGCAAGGGAGAGCAGCAGGATCATCAGGAGCATCGTGAAGCGCAGCGCGGTCTGGGAGCTGGTGTGGTGGCCGCGCTCGAGGATCGCGCGGACGCGATCGCCGGCGAAGCGGGCCGGCAGAGTGGCCAGGGCAAACGCCACGACTCGCGAACAGCACGAGGCTGAGCAGGGCGACGAACGAGGACTTGGTGCTCAGCAGCACCGAGATCGCGACGATGGGTCCGAACTCCCCCCACGCGCCCGCGCCCATGAAGAGGGTGCCGAACCGGGTGTTGAGCTCGCCGCGGTCCCGGAGGATCGGCAGCAGGGTCCCGAGGGCCGTGGAGGTCAGGGCGATCGCGACGCCGACGGTGTCATGGATCTTCCCGGTCTCGGTCATGATGATCGCTGCCGCCGCAGCGACCACGAGCGATACACCCCAGCCGATGGCGGCCAGTCGCCCGCTCTCCCCGCGGATGGCCCGCTCCTCGAGTTCCATGCCGGCCAGGAAGAACAGCAGGCCGAGCCCGATCTCCGAGAGCAGCTCGATCGAGCCGTCCACCACGATCCAGCCCAGCATCTCCGGGCCGAAGAGGATCCCGGCGCCGAGGAGGAGCACGACCTCTGCCACCTTGATCCGAAACAGGCCCACCATGAGGGGCACGAACGCCGCTATCGCCGCGATCACGAGCAGCGAGCGGAACTCCTCGGTCATTCGTCGACCAGCGGCGGCAGCACGATGCGGAGACTAGCGGTGTCGTCGCTCGGCGAGCCGCTGCGCGACCCCAGCACCGACTGCTCGTCGGGTTTCGCGGACAAGATGGTGTCCACGTAGTCGCTGATCGCCTCGCCGAAGGCGACGCTCGTGCCCGCGCGCTCGGACATGAACCACCGGTGCTCGAGCACCTCGTGGAAGATCTCGGCAGGTTCGAGCTTTCCCCGCATAGCCGGCGGGACCTCGGACATGACCCGCTCGAACCGCTCAGTGACCCAGCGGTGCGCCGCGATCTCCTCATCCGCGCTGCCGAGGCCGATCTTCACACGGAACGAGTCGAGGTCGTTCAGGAGTCGACGGGCCTGGTTCTCCTCGACGTCCAGTCCGGTCAGGCGGATGAGGCGCCGGGAGTGATGGCCGGAGTCGACGACCTTCGGGGTCACCACGATGTGCTGACCGTCGTCATGCGTGGTCACCTGGAGCTCGGCGACGTCGAAGCCGAGCAGATTGAGGCGTCGGACCCGGGATTCGAGCGGGTAGCGGTCATCGCGGGTGATGACGATCGGGCCCGTGACCTCGTCCCACAGCTGCTCGTAGCGGGTGCGCAGGCTCACGCCGGTGACGATGGGGTCGATGCCGTCATGGAGCCGTCCGGCTGCCTGCAGGTCCATCAGCTCCCCGGCCACGTTGGTGGCGGCCGTCTCGAGGTCGTACGTGCGCTGGCCGTCGGACAGCGTCGGATGCAGTTCACCGGTCTCAGCGTCGACGAGGTAGGCGGCGAACGCCCCGGCGTCGCGCCGGAAGAGCGTGTTCGACAACGAGCAGTCGTTCCAGGAGAAGCCGGCCAGGTGCACCTGGACGATGAGGACCGCGAGGGCGTCGAGCAGCCGGTTGGCGGTTTCCAGCCGCAGGCTCGACGAGAACAGGGCCCGGTAGGGCAACGAGAACTCCAGGTGCCGGGTGATCAATGCGGCCGCCAGGGGTTCGCCCGCGGAATCGACCCGGTCGAGGATCACGCCAACCGGCTCGACCGTCGGGAGGTCGCGGCGCTGAAGGTCGAAGAGCAGCTCGTACTCGCGCTGCGCATAGTGCTCCTCGACCTCCTTGATCGCGTACACGACGCCGTTGAGGCGCACGAAGCGCACGACATGCCGGGAGATGCCCCGTGGCAGCGCGACCACGAGCTCGTCGGGCCAGTCCTCGAGCGGGGTCGCCCACGGGAGGAACGCGAGCTCGGGCTCGCCCAGACTGCCGGTCAATCGCACGGGCGCAGCCTTTCACGTCGGCTGGCGGAGAGCCATAGGGTGATCGGGTGAGCGAGAACCCCCGCGCCCGGCTGTCCGATATCGCCGAGCAGGCCGGCGTGAGCGAGGCGACGGTATCGAGGGTCCTGAACGACCGGCCGGGGGTCTCCACCGGGACCCGGCAGGCCGTCCTCACCGCCTTGGATGTCCTCGGCTACGAGCGACCCGTCAGGCTTCGTGGCCGGTCGGGGCTGGTGGGCCTGATCGTGCCCGAACTCGAGAACCCGATCTTCCCTGCCTTCGCCCAGGTCATGGAGACCCTGCTCGCCCAGCATGGGTATACGCCCGTGCTGTGCACGCAGACGCCGGGCGGCGTGTCGGAGGACGAGTACGTCGAGCTGCTCCTGGACCGCGGGGTGGCAGGGTGCATCTTCGTCTCGGGCATGCACGCCGACATCACCGCCGACCACGCCCCATACCGCGCCCTGGTCGACAGGGGTCTGCCGATCGTGCTGGTGAACGGGTATGCGGAGGGCGTGGATGCGCCATTCATCTCCGACGACGACGCGGCGGCCATGGACCTCGCCGTCACCCATCTGACGTCGATGGGTCATCGCCGCATCGGACTTGCGGTCGGCCCCGTCCGTTTCGTGCCCGTCGTGCGCAAGCGGGCCGCCTTCATCGATGCGATGACCCGGCTGACCGGCATCTCAGCCGATGAGGCTGCCGGGCTCGTGTCGCACTCACTGTTCGCGGTCGAGGGCGGCCAGGCGGCGGCCCACCACCTGCTCGGCCTCGGGGTCACGGCCATCGTGTGCGGCTCGGACCTCATGGCGCTCGGCGCGATCAGGACGATCCGCCAGCGCGGACTGCGCGTGCCGGAGGACGTCTCGGTCGTCGGGTACGACGACTCGCGACTGATCGCCTATACCGATCCGCCGCTGACGACCGTCCGCCAGGCCGTCACGGCGATGGGCACCGCGGCCGTTCAGGCACTCATCGACGGCATCAACGGCACGCCTGCGCCACGTGACGAGTTCGTCTTCCGGCCCGAACTCGTGGTCCGGTCGTCGACAGGGCCGGCAGCGGACTAGTCGACGGGCCGGCCATGGACTAGGTCCCGTCGAAGTAACGGGTGCGCTCCCACTCCAGCCCGTCACTCGCCTCGGACGCCTCCACCTCAACTCGGGCCAGGCCCGCGTAGTGGTCCTGGACCTGCCGGCCGAACGTCTCTCGCACCCAGGTCGACGCCTCCCAGGCCGTCAGTGCCTCGCTGAGAGAGGCGGGGAGTCTTGGGGCATCTGCGCGTTGCCCGTTGCCCTTCGTCTCCGGGGGTGCCTTCATCTGGCGAACCACTCCGTCCAGGCCGGCCGCGAGGGTCGCTGCGGCGCTGAGGTACGGGTTCGCGTCACTGCCGGGGATGCGGTTCTCCAGGCGCAGGCTGGTCTCCGGCCCGTCCGCACGGACGGCACACGTACGGTTGCCCACCCCCCAGGTGAGAGTGGAGGGTGACAGCGCGTCGCTGCCGAATCGCCGATACGAGTTCGCCGTCGGCGCATAGAGCACGCACAGTTCGGCGGCATGTGCGAGCAAGCCCGCGGTGAACGACTTCCCCAGTTCCGACAGGCCACCCTCCCCGTGCCGGTCGCCGAACGAGCTGGAGCCGCGGAGCCCACGAAGCGAGACACTGACGTGTCCGGCGCTCGCAGCGTGATGGCCCGTGAAGGCCATGAACGTCGCCCGCACGCCCTCCTGAGCGGCGACCTCTCGAACGGCTGTCCGGGCGAGGACCGATCCGTCGCAGGATTCGACCGCCCCACCTGGCAGCAGGGTGATCTCGAAGTGATCCGGTGTCGTGAGTCCGACGGTGCCGACGATCGATACCGGCACCTCCATCACCGACCGGCGAACTCGGTGCAGCGCCGCCTCGACCACGGCGGACCGTGAGACGAGATGAGTGCCGGCACCATCGGCAGCTTCGCCGTCACCCTCGGGGAGGATGACGAACTGCGGCTCCATGCCGAGCGTGGGGGACATGCTGGAGGCCTCGATTCGCTGTGCCTGCTGGGCCAGGATCTCCCTCGGCGCGATCTCAACAGGAGCCCCATCGACGGTGGTCAGGTTCCCGATGACCCCGATCGTGCCCGGCTCCCACGGCATGCGGAAGAACGTCGCGGGATCCGGCTTCAACCGGAAGCTGCCAAGACCTTCGTCCGGAGACGCGACCGCCACTGAGGGGCAGATCGCGCCGGCCGCATCGGTGCCCAGGAGGTAGGTGGGAATGCTGATGCCGGCGCTCAGTGCCTCGGCCGCGAAGTAGTCGCTGGCAAGTCGGGCACCGATGAGTCTGCCCGCGCAGTCCGTGAAGCACAGGAAGATCGTGTCGACCGTCCGCTTCTCGATCTCGAAGTCCACGTCAGCGGGACCCAACCGTGTGAAATTTGGCATCCGACCTCCCTCAGGCCCCGTTTAGACGCGTCAACAGTAGCGCTCGCGAATCTTCATCGTGGAGGGCGAAAAGCGCGTCGTCGAACATTGGTGGACCAACGCGAGTGGGACACTTCGGTCATGCCCGCACCCGTGGTCGGAATGTCCTGCTACCTGGAGCCGGCCCGCTGGGGCGCCTGGGACCTCCCGGCAGCGCTCATCCCCGAGTGGTACGTCGACCTGCTTCGCGCCGCGGGTGCCTTGGCTGTCCTGCTGCCGCCGGACGGCGACGTCGGCGCGCTGGACCGCCTCGACGGCTTGGTGCTGGTCGGGGGCGCCGACCTGGATGCCCGCCTGTACGCGGAGCAGCCGCACGAGACCAACGACGCGCCGAGGACCTCCCGTGACGAGTCCGAGCTGGCGCTCTACCGACGCGCGCGCGAACTCGGCATGCCCGTGCTGGGCATCTGTCGAGGCCTGCAGGTCATGGCGATCGCCCATGGCGGGTCGCTGATCCAGAACCTGCCCGACGAGCCCGGAACGGGCGTCCACCGGGAGCGGCCGGGGGCCTTCGTCGACCACGAGGCAACCTTCGCCGCGGGCTCGCTCGCGGCCTCGTTGCTGGGCTCGGGGCCGCTGACCGTGAACTCGTCGCATCACCAGGCGGTCGCGTCGCCAGGAGACCTCACGGTCAGCGGGTGGGCCGCCGACGGGACGATCGAGGCCTGCGAGGACCCGACGGCCGATTTCTGCCTGGGGGTGCAGTGGCACCCCGAGCATCCGGGGCGACGACCTTCCGACGTCCCCATGGTGTCGGGCTTCGTCGCTGCGGCCGAGCGCTACCGGCACGCCTGAGCCGGTAGCCCGCGAAAGTCCCGGGTCAGCCGGAGGTCGAGCCCTCCTCGAAGGCCCAGAAGTCGAGGTCGTCGAGACTGATGGGGGCGAAGCCGGAGGCCGCCAATGCTGCGGAGATCTGCGCGCGATGCTCGACGGCGTGAAGGCAGGCCTGGTTGAGCAGCGTTGATCGCATGACGGTGCGCTCGTCGTCATCGTCGGCAAAGGTCACCGGCTCGTCCGGCAGCTCCGCTTGGGCAAGGAGCGCGGCGTCCATGGCCAGGAGGTCCGGAAGCAGGGCCCCGAGGTCGGCGGGCGTCCGGACCCACGTGACGTCCAGCGGCGGCACTCCGGTGAGGCAATAGCGGTACCAGCTGGCGCTGCCGATGATGTGGGCGGCCAGGTGCCCGGCCGGCCACGTGTCCGGCGCATAGCGGGCACCCATGGCGGCCTCGGGAAGGGCGGCGAACTGCGTGTAGAAGATCTCGTCGGCCCAGGCGAGGTGACGGAGTGCGCGGCTCATGCCGACCATGCGTGCTCCTAGAGAGGGGTGACGTAGGCGCCGGAGATTCCCCCGTCGACCAGGAAGTTCGACGCGGTCATGAAGGACGAGTCGTCGCTGGCGAGGAAGGCCACGGCTGCCGCGATCTCCTCGGGTTCACCGAAACGGCCCACGGGGATGTGCACCAGTCGGCGAGCCGCGCGCTCGGGGTCCTTGGCGAACAGCTCCATGAGCAGGGGCGTGGCCACCGGTCCGGGGGAGAGCGCGTTGACGCGGATGCCGTCTCGGGCGAACTGCACTCCGAGCTCTCGGGTCATGGCGAGCACGCCACCCTTCGAGGCGGTGTAGGAGATCTGCGAGGTGGCGGCTGCCATCGTGGCCACGAACGACGCGGTGTTGATGATCGAGCCCTTCCCCTGCGCCAGCATGATCGGGATGACTTCCTTGCAGCACAGGTAGACCGACGTCAGGTTCACCTCCTGTACCCGGCGCCACGCCTCGATCCCGGTCTCGAGGATCGAGTCGTCGTCGGGCGGGGAGATCCCGGCGTTGTTGAACGCGACGTCGACGCTGCCGTAGGTGTCCTTCGCGGCCGCGAACATCGCGGCGACGTCGTCGGCGTTCGTCACGTCGGTTCGGACGAACAGGCCGTCGACCTCGGCCGCGGCGGCCTCACCGGCGACCGGATCCAGGTCGCCGATGACGACGTGCGCGCCCTCGTCGGCGAAGCGGCGGACGGTGGCCAGCCCGATCCCGCTGGCACCACCGGTGACCACAGCCGTGCGGCCTTCCAGTCGTCGACACCTGCTGTCGCTCATCTGTTCTCCTTGTCTCATCTCGTTGAGTGGTCGGTCTGCGAACGTCCCGAGGCGCCAGGACCGGTGCGCCACCGACCACTCGACGAAGGGGGTGGGTCAGTCGTCCGTGCTGATGAAGACGTTCTTGGTCTCGGTGAATGCGTCGAGGGCGTCCGGGCCGAGCTCGCGACCGAGCCCGGAGCGCTTGAAGCCGCCGAAGGGGGTCCAGTAGCGGACCGACGAGTGCGAGTTGACCGAGAGGGTTCCCGACTCGATCCCCCGGGACACCCGGATGGCCTTGCCCACGTCCCGGGTCCAGATCGAGCCGGACAGCCCGTACTCGGAGTCGTTCGCCAGCCGGATCGCATCGGCCTCGTCGTCGAAGGCCGTCACCGTGACCACCGGGCCGAAGATCTCCTCCTGGAAGGCGACCGCCGTGGAGGCGACCGGGGCCAGCACGGTCGGCGGGAACCAGTAGCCGGGACCGTCCGGGCACTCGCCGCGGAAGGCGACGGCGGCCTCGTCGGGCACGAACGCGGCGACCGAGTCGAACTGCCCCCGCGAGATGAGCGGGCCCATCTCCGTCGTCTCGAGACTCGGGTCGCCGACCTTCACGCCCTTCACCGCGGGCTCGAACAGCTCCATGAACCGGTCGAAGGCGGATCGCTGGACCAGGATGCGGGAGCGCGCGCAGCAGTCCTGGCCCGCGTTGTCGAACACCCCGTAGGGCGCGGTGGCAGCCGCCTTCTCGAGGTCGGCATCCGCGAAGATGACGTTCGCACTCTTGCCGCCCAGTTCGAGGGTCACGCGCTTCATCTGCGGAGCCGCGCCGGCCATGATCCGCTCGCCGACCTCGGTGCTGCCGGTGAAGACGATCTTCCGGACGAGGCGGTTCTCGACGAACCGCTGGCCCACGATCGATCCCTTGCCCGGGACGACGGTGAACACGTGCTCGGGGATCCCGGCCTCGAGGGCGAGCTCGCCGAGCCGGATCGCCGTGAGCGGCGTGAGCTCGGCCGGCTTCATCACGACGGTGCAGCCGGCCGCCAGGGCGGGAGCGAAGCCCCAGCCGGCGATCGGCATCGGGAAGTTCCACGGGACGATGATCCCGACGACGCCGACCGGCTCCTTGAAGGTGACGTCGAGGCCGCCGGCGACCGGGATCTGGCGACCGAACAGCCGCTCGGGGGCGCCGGCGTAGTAGGCGAGCACGTTGGCGACGTTGTTCGCCTCCCACCGGGCGTTGCCGATGGTGTGACCGGAGTTCGCGACCTCAAGGCCCGCGAGCTCCTCGACGTGATCGCGGACCACGTCCGAGAAGGCCCGCAGCAGGTTCGCGCGGTCCCCAGGTGCCACGGAGCGCCAGGCCGGCCCAGCCTCGTGGGCGCGGGCGATGGCGGCATCGGTCCCTTCCTCGTCGGTCGAGGGCACGGTCGCGATGACCAACTCGGTCGCGGGGTTGATCACGTCGTGCATGGCTGCTCCTGGCGGGCGTGGTGGAACCGAGGTGGGACGCCGGTGCGGCGTAGGCCGGAGCCTGCGCTCATTAAAGCCGTTCGAAGCCGCGGTAGCGCTCCCAGTCGGTCACGGAACTCCCGAAGTCGGCGAGCTCGACCATCGCCATGTTCGTGTAGTGGTCCTGCACCTCCTGGCCGAACGTCTCGCGGATCCATTCGGACGACCGCCACGCGTCGAGAGCCTCGGCCATCGACGCCGGCACGTGGTTCGAGTCGCTGTTGTAGGCGTTGCCGACGAAGGCCTCCTCGAAGGGCAGGTCGTCCTGGATGCCGTGCAGTCCGGCGGCGACCATGCCGGCCACGGCGAGGTAGGGATTGACGTCGCCGCCGGGCACCCGGTTCTCCAGTCGCAGCGAGGGGCCGTGCCCGACGAGACGGAACGCGCAGGTCCGGTTGTCCTTGCCCCACCGGATGGCCGTCGGGGCGAACGATCCGACGGCGTATCGCTTGTAGGAGTTGATCTGCGGCGCGAAGAGCAGGGTCAGCTCGCGGGCATGGGCGAGCTGACCGGCGATGAACGCCTTCCCGAGGGCGGACAGGCCGAACTCACCATGGTGGTCCGCCATCACCATGCTCGCCGTCGGTGCCGCGGAACGACAGGTGGATGTGGCAGGAGTTCCCCTCCCGCTCGTTGAACTTGGCCATGAAGGTCAGCGCCATGTCCTCCTGGGCGGCGATCTCCTTCGCCCCGGTCTTGTAGATCACGTGGTTGTCGCAGGTGCGCAGCGCCTCCTGGTACTTGAACGCGATCTCGTGCTGGCCGAGGTTGCACTCTCCCTTGACGCTCTCGACGATCATTCCGGCGCCCGCCATCGCCCTTCGGATCCGGTGCAGGAGCGGCTCGACCCGCGCCGTGCCCAGCATCGAGTAGTCGACGTTGTACAGGTTGGCCGGAGTGAGGTCCCGGTAGCCGGCGAGCCACGCCTCCTCGTAGGTGTCCTGGAAGAGCATGAACTCCAGTTCGGTGCCGACGAACGCTCGCATGCCGGCCTCGTCCAGCCGGGCGAGCTGCTTGCGCAGGATCTGCCGCGGCGACGGAGCGACCGGCTCGCCCTCCTCTGTCTCCAGGTCGCAGAGGACGCCGACCGTGCCGGACTGCCAGGTGATGCGGTGCAGGGTGCTGAGGTCCGGGCGCATGACCATGTCTCCGTAGCCGCTGTCCCATGACGACATGGCGTAGCCGTCGACGGTGTTCATGTCGACGTCGACGGCCATGAGGTAGTTGCATCCCTCGGTGTACCCGGTCATGACGTCCTCGACGAAGTAGTCGGCGTCGATGCGCTTGCCCTGCAGGCGGCCCTGCATGTCGGTGATGGCCACGGCGACGGTGTCGACGGTGCCTTCCTCGACCTCGCGCCGCAGTGCGTCGGGGGTGAGCGGCTGGATTCTGGCCATGGCTTCTCCTGGGATGGGGTGCTGGCATTCAACCCCATTCGGGCCCCCGGTGGAGGCCGATCGCCAACAGGGAGGCCGGGCCGCCTAGGCCAGGCTGGCGAGGGCGACCGGGTCGCGGATCGCCCAGCGAGCGTGCAGGACGCGCCACCGTCGTGTAGGCGGCGACGATGGCAATGGCGACCGGGAGCGGGACGGCGAGGACCGCGACGGTGAGCAGCACTGATCGGAACAGCGTCCCCATGGCGGACGCCACGGGCGCCGGCTGCGCCCGGAAGGAGTTGAAGTCGGTGGTGGCCGGCCGACGCACGGACGGGACCAGGCCGCAGGCCGCGGCGCCGAGGGCGACCAGCATCAGCTGCGGCAGCAGGCGGAGAGGCGGTGCGGCGCCGACCAGGGCCGCGCTTCCCGCGGCGACGAACGCGAGCAGCAGCGCCCAGACCGTCGTGGTGGTCAGGCGGGCCAGCAGCAGGTGCCATCGGGACGACTTGCCCAGCAGCCACACGTTGGCCCCGCCGTCGTAGGCGAAGCCGTTGGCCCCGAGCACCGCGGCAGCGGCGGCGGTGACGAAGAAGGCGACGCTCGCCGTGACCGGAGCACCGGCGCTGCGCACCAGGAGAGGAGCGAGGACTGCGGTCACGAGGGTGCTGCGGGCCATGACCGATCGGCTGACGCCGGCGAGCATGACGACGACGGTCGCCAGGAAGGCGTCGTGCGGAATGCGGACGGTGCGACCTGGTCGCACCACCTGTTCCGCGGGCCGGTTCAGGACCCAGGCACCGACGAGGGCGAGCACTCCGGTCGCGACCAGGAGGACGACGTAGACCGGCTGCGACGTGGCGCCCAGCCACCAGGCCCCCGGCCCCATCCCGCTGCCGACGAGGACCGTCGCGGTGAGCAGGATCGCGCCGGCCACCGTCACCAGCGCGGGTGTCGGTCCGATGCGGGCGACGAGGATGGCAGACGCCGCGCCGCTCAGCTGGCCGAAGGCCAGGCCGTTCCACGCCAGCGCCAGCCCGGCCACCCAGCCGGGCCACCCGGCAGTGGCGGCACCGATCAGCGCGATGGCCGGGATGAACAGGCCCGGCCCCGCGTCGGTCAGGGACGAGGCGAAACGCGTGCCGAAGCGGAAGGAGCGGCCCGCACCGGCGGCGGCCAGGGCCATCGGGTCGTCGCTCTCGCCGCCGCCCAGCGCCGGCAGCAGGGCGAGGGCCGACCACAGGCCGGCCGCCAGCGGAAGCATCGTCTCGACGGTCACTCCGGCATCGGTCACGTACGGCTGAAGGATCGCGGTGAGGATCGCCAGCCCGTGCATGACGACGGTGGCGACCAACGCGCCCACGGCGAACGCCCGCGACATGCGCCAGCCGTTGCGGAACTGGTGGCGCATGCCGAGCCCGACCTCGTTCATGAGTGCGCCAGGTGCTTCCATGCCTGCTGGAGGGACCCGTGCTCGTTCAGCAGCTGCGCCGTCGGGAACGGGCCGGCGAGTCCGTGATGCCGGAAGACCGCCACCTCGTCGGCGATGACGGCAGCATCGAGCAGGTGTGTCGTCAGCAGGACCGCGGCCCCGGCGTCGCGTGCCTCGACCAGGAGCTCGGTCATGGTGCCCACGCCCTCGAGGTCGACGCCGTCGAACGGCTCGTCGACGAGGAGCAGTGGCGGCTGCGGCACCAGGGCCATCGCCATCGACAGGCGTCGGGACTGCCCGTGCGAGTAGGCCCCGGCGGGGAGGTCGACCACCTCGTCGAGTTCGAGCCGCTCGATCAGGTCGGCCGCTCGCGCTCGCCACTCCGAGGTGTTGTGCAGGTGAGCGGCCAGCTCCAGGTGCTCGCCGCCCGTCAGTCGCGGGAAGACCCCGCGCGTGTCCGGCACGTAGCCGGTGGCGCGGCGGGCTGTCGTCGCTACCGCCGGGCTGCCCATCGACGGTGAAGGCGCCGCCGCTCGGCGCGATCGCGCCGGACAGCACCTTGAGGGTCGTTGACTTGCCGCAACCGTTCGGGCCCAGGAGCGCGAGCATGCGGCCTGCCTCGACCCGGAAGCTGACGTCATCGACGATGACGTGCTTTCCGTACGACCGACTGATGTCGCGCACGTCGAGCATGGGCCTACCGTACGCACGGCCGTGGAAAAGCACGTGGGGTGGACCGGAAGTCCGGCCCACCCCACGCAGTGCTCGGCTACTGCTGGTCGGGGAAGAACTCCTCCTTGCCCGATTCCTCGAGCTGCTCCGTCACGTCGTAGCCCTCGGTCTCCGGGTGGCCGTGGACGCCGCCGGTGATCGCGTACTCCTCCTCCGGGGAGAGGACGAGGCGATGCCGACCGAACAGGCCGAACAGGACCAGTCCCACGACATACACGATGGCGACCCAGAGGATGACGCCCCGGTAGTCGGCGTTGAAGGGCATCAGGAGCAGCGTCACCAGCGCGATGATGCCGGCCACGAACGCACCCCACAGGCCGACCGGACTGCGGTACGGACGGCTCGCGTTGGGGAGCTTGCGACGCAGCACGATGAAGGAGAGCATCTGCGCGACGTAGGCGATGACCGCGCCGAAGACTGCGATGAGCAGCAGCGCACCCGCCGCGGCGACCGGGTCGCCCTCGTACACCCACTCACCGAGGCCGAAGATGAGGACGATGCCGACGATCGCACTGGCCAGCAGTGCCACCCAGGGGGCCTTGGTCTTCTCACCGGTCAGTGACAGGAACTTGGGGTAGTAGCCGGCGCGGGACAGGGAGTACACATTGCGACCGGCCGCGAACATGATTCCCTGGAAGGACGCGACGAGGCCCGCCAGCGCCCCGAGTGAGAGCAGCGCGGCGATGTTGCTGTCCGGGAAGATCGCCCGGAATCCGTCGAGGATCGGTTCGCCACTCGTGGCGATCGCCTGCGAGCCGAGGACGCCCGGGTTGAGGATGAGCACGAGGAACGCGGACACGAGCAGGGTGAACATTCCGGCGATGGAGCCCTTGGGGATGTCCTTCGCCGGCGTGTGCGTCTCCTCGGCCGCCAGGGGCAGTTCCTCGATGCCCAGGAAGAACCAGATCGCGAACGGCATCGCGAGGAAGACGCCCAGGATGCCGAACGGCAGGAAGGTCGATCCGCCGTCCTCGGGGACGATGTCCATGAGGTTGTCGGTGCTGAACTGGCCGGAGAAGATGGCGGCCACGAAGAAGATCGCGAGCACGGCCAGGGAGATGATCGCGATGACGAAGGCGAAGCGGAACGAGGCGGCCGCCCCGGCCGCGTTGAGGCTCACGAAGATGGCGTAGAAGATGATGACCCACACCCACAGCGGCCAGGACACGTCGAACAGATCGACGAGGATCGCGTCGGCATACAGACCGGCGAAGGTGCCGACCACCGCCGTCGTGATGACGTACTCGATCGTCTCCGCGAAGCCGGTGAAGAAGCCGCCCCAGGGACCGAAGGCCGAGCGTGCGAAGGAGTAGGCACCTCCGGTGTGCGGCATCGCGGCCGACATCTCGGAGATGCTGTAGATCATGAGCAGGTACATGCCGCCAATGACGATGGTGGCGATGAGCATCCCGCCCCAGCCGGCCTCACCGATGCCGAGGTTCCAGCCGGAGAAGTCGCCTGAGATGACGGCGGCGACGCCGAGGCCCCACAGGGCGGCGGCCCCCGCGTGTCGCTTGAGGCCGCGCTTCTCGAAGTAGTCCTTCCCAGCATGCGTATAGGTAATGCCACCGCCCGCTGACATCTTTTCGTTCACTGGCCCTCCTCAGGGGTCGGGCAGGATGCCCACCTGAGGAGGAGGCTATTGCTCGCTTGTGACTTTGTGCGGGATTTGGAGTGATGTGAGTCACACGGCTGCGAACGACCGGTCCGGTCTCACCTCTCCAGGCACCGCCTCCGCGTGCACTCTGAACCGTGCCAGCGACCACATCGGAGATGTTCACCGCGGCTATGAAGCCCGATAGCCGCGGCTCGGTTCAGGCGCTAGTCGTCGGAGACGAGGATGCGACGGTACGCGGCGCCTTCGCGGAGGGTCACCACCGTCCCGGGACCGTGCCCCTTGACGGCGCAGAAGTCCGTTCCGTCGGTCCATCCGAAGGTGCCAAGTTTCGTTTCCGGTAGTCCCTCACCGACGACCTTGAGCCCCTTGACCTCGATGAGGAGGTCGTCAACGTGGTCGATGCTCGTCACGTCGCTGCGCGGGACGCTGAAGGTCTTGTGCATCGAGAGCAGGTGCTCTTTGGTCGTGAGTTCCACGGTCACGTCATCGTCGGTCACTAGGAGTCTCGCCACGGCGCTCACGCTACTCGCCACGCAGGCATTTCCGCTGAGATGCACAGAGCCCCCGGTCAGGTTTGAACTGACGACCTACCGCTTACAAGGCGGTTGCTCTACCACTGAGCTACAGGGGCGGACGTGCGAAGGATACCGGCGGCTATCCGGACAGGAACCTCAAGGCGTTGCCGCCGAGGACGGCGGTCCGCACGTCGTCGGTGAGATCGGCCTGCCGGACGACCGCGCCCGCGGGACGCTCGCCGAGCGGGTAGGGGTAGTCGCTG
The DNA here is from genome assembly GCA_963700745.1 of uncultured bacterium. Lineage (GTDB taxonomy): Bacteria > Actinomycetota > Actinomycetes > S36-B12 > S36-B12 > UBA10649. The sequence goes on from CAVOYT010000002.1 coordinate 160,305, forward strand.
CCCATCATCACGTTCGTCGCGCCGAGGGTGTCGACCAGCAGGCGCAGGGCCGGCTCCGAGAACACCACGCTGTCGACGCTGAACCGGCCCACGTAGGAGGACGGCGGTCCGGTGCTGGCCCCGCGGACGACGTCGTTGCGGCTGGTGCCAGGCGTTGTCCGCGCGGCCCAGCCAGAAGGCGAAGGAGCCGCCACCGTGGGCGAAGGCGATGCGCAGGTTCCCGGGCAGGCGGTCGAAGCCGCCGCCGAGGATGAGGGCGAGGATCGACAGGTGCGTCTCGGCGGGCATCCCGACCAGCCACTGCGCCATCCACCGGTCGAGCCGAGGCGATGACGGCATGTCCCATGGGTGCACGAACACCGGCACGTCCCGATCCGCGCAGTGCTGGAGGAACGTGATGACGGACTCGGCGTCGAGGTCGACGTCCCCGACGTGGTTGCCGATCTCGACGCCGCGGTGGCCGTTGGCGAGTGCACCGGTCGAGCTCGCGGCAGGCCGCGTCGGCGTCCTGCAGCGGCACCTGGCAGAACGGGATCAGGCGGCTCGGCGCCTGGGCGGTGATCTCCAGGGCGAGGTCGTTGAAGATCGCGGCGACCGTCGTCGCCTGCTGCGGCGGTTCGCCCGTAGGCGAAGAAGACCGGCGTCGGCGAGACCACCTGCAGGTCGACGCCGTCGGTGTCCATGTCGGCGAGCCGCTGGTCGGCGTTCCAGGCAGGCGTCGGTGATGCGGCGGAACTCGTGCTCGCCGAGCATGATCGTCGCCTCGGTCGCCGAGTCGACGCGCAGCGAGGGCCAGTCCGCGCCGCCGCACGCCGCGGCCAGGTCGGGCCACCCGCGCGGGACGTAGTGCGAGTGGACGTCGACGACAGGTGGCGTCATCCCTTCCCCGGGTGCACGGTGCCGCACTTCTCGCAGGTGCGCGCCTGCTCGTCGGAGTAGAACGCCTCGAAGACCGGTGGCAGGTCGGTGACGATGTCCGAGACCTGCAGCTCGACGTCGTGGATCTTGTGGTTGCAGTTCGGGCAGTACCACTGGAAGTGCTCCAGCACGCCCGGCTCCCGCGGGCGCTCGAAGACCAGGCCGATCGAGCCGGCCTCGGGTCGCTGCGGCGAGTGCGGCATGTTGCGCGGGAGGACCCACATCTCGCCGGGGCCGATCGTGCACGGTCTGCCTGCCCGTCCGGCGTCTGCAGGTCCACGTGCATGGTGCCCTTGAGCTGGTAGAAGACCTCCTCGTACGGCTCCTGGTGGAAGTCCGTGCGCTGGTTCGGGCCGCCGACCACCATGACGATGAAGTCCTCCTGCCCGGGGAAGACCTCCTTGTTGCCGACCGGCGGCTTGAGGTTCGGGCCGTGCTCGGCGAGCCAGGCCTCGAAGTCGAGGGTGGTCGTCAGGTCGTCACTCATGGGGGCCTCCGGGCTTGTAGGCGACGGCTTGGATCTCGATCAGCAGGTCGGGATGCGGCAGCTCGCGCACCGCCACGGTGGTGCGGGTCGGGCCCGGACTCGGTGAAGTACTCGGCGTAGACCTCGTTGTAGGCGGCGAAGTCCGCCATGTCGACGAGGTACGAGGTCACCTGGACGAGGTCGGTCGAGGTCGGCGCCGGCCGCCGCGAGGATGTCGCGCGATGTTCTCGATGACGGCCCGGGTCTGCGCGCGGATGTCGAGGACCTTCTTGCCGTCGACCACGTCGACGCCGACGAAGGTGTCGTCGGGACGCCGGCTGGACGTGCCGGACACGTAGATGAAGTCGCCCGGCGCGCTTGGCGTGCGGGAAGCGTCCGCGTGGAGTGGCCTTGCCCGGCGACCAGGTGGCTCTGCGTGGTCACGGCTCGTCCGTTCCCGTGGCCCGGCGCATCACCGTCGCGGCGAGCGCGACGACGCCGATCAGCACTCCGGCGGCTGCGGCCGCCACCGCCCTCTGCTGGGTCTTCGCCCGCTCGACGACCTCGGCGTACGGGATGGTGGTGAACGACACCATCTCGTAGCGCGAGAGGTATCTGCCGGGCAGCACCTTCTCGATCCCGTGCTCCAGCTTCTTGGCGAGGAGGAAGGAGCGCGAGCCCACCTTGTCGCGCATCTCGACGAAGTTCTCCTTGGCCAGCTGGGCGATGGCCTCGGCGTTGCCGCGTCGGCGCTCCTGGTACATCGGCAGGGCAAGCGTCCAGTCGTCGCCGACCTCGCGCCAGGCAGCGATCGAGCTCGACGACGTCCTCGAACCCGCAGTTCGCCCCCTGGCCGAAGAACGGCAGGATCGCGTGGGCCGCATCGCCGATGAGCCCGACCTTGCCGTCGACCTGCCAGGGGTCGGAGTGGACGGTGGCCAGCAGGCCGACCGGGTTGTAGAGGTAGTCCTCGACGAGCGTGGGCATCAGCGGGACGGCGTCGGGGTACTCCGCGGCTGAAGTGCGCGAGGATCTGGTCGGACGTCACGAGCGCGTCGAAGCCGCCCGGCCCGGTCTTCGGCCAGAACAGCGTGCACGTGAACGAGCGGTCCGGGTTGGGCAGCGCGATCATCATCGACGCGCCGCGCGGCCAGATGTGCAGGGCGTCCGGGTCCATGGCGAACTCGCCGTCGCGGGCCGGGATGACCAGCTCCTTGTAGCCGAAGTCCTCCATGTCCGTGACGACGCTGACGCGACCACGCGCCTCCAGGGCCTGGCGGACGACGCTGCCGAAGCCGTCGGCGGACAGCACGATGTCGGCGGTGCGTCGGCGTCGCCGCCCTCGAAGGTCAGGGTGTTGCGAGGCGAGGTCGTACGCGGCCAGTCTCGTATCGAAGTGGAGCGTGACGCCCGGCGTGGCCTCGGCGGCGTCGAGCAGGGTCTCGTTCAGGGCGCCGCGGCCGATCGAGTTGATCGCGCGGTCGCCGGAGGCCGAGTACGACTGGAACGTCAGGTTCGAGTCGATGCCGTGCATCATGCGGCCGTGCATGGGCAGCGCGGGCGCCATCGACCGAGTCGACGAGGTCGATGCGCCGCAGCGCGTCCAGGCCGCGCTCGGACAGGGCCAGGTTGATGGAGCGGCCGCGCTCGGCCTCGGTCGATCGCGGGTCGGGCCGGCGCTCGTAGACGTCGACGCGGTAGCCGCGACGGCCGAGGTAGCAGGCGAGCAGCGAGCCGACCAGCCCGGCGCCGACGACTGCGACTCGCGTTTCCGCGACCGGCTTCATGCGATCCCCTCCCCGGTGAGCTCCTGGCTGAGCGCATCGACGGCTCGCCAGCAGTCGTGGAACGTGCAGTACAGGGGCGCCGGCGCCAGCCGGATGATGTCGGGCTGCCGGTCGTCGGCGACGACTCCCCAGTTGGAGCTCATCCGCTCGGTCAGGTCGGCGACGTCCACCCGGAACCCGCACCGACAGCTGCGCGCCGTGCCGGTCGTCCTCGGCGGGCGTGACCACGGCGATGTCGGCCCGCTCGGCCAGAGGCCTCGAGCAGGCCGCGCAGGTAGCCGGTGAGGCGCAGGCTGCGGGCGCGCAGCGCGTCCATGCCCGACCTCGTCGAAGATCGTCAGGGAGGTGCGCACCGGGCCCATCGCGAAGATGGGCGGGTTGGACAGCGACCAGGCGTCGGCGGACGCGGGAGGCTCCGAGACCGGCTTCATCTCGAAGCGGCTGGACGGCTCGGTGCTCCACCAGCCCTCGAGCCGGTGGAGGCTCGCGTCGTCGAGGTGTCGTGCGTGGACGAAGGCACCGGCGACGGCGCCCGGCCCGGAGTTCAGGTACTTGTACGAGCACCACGCGGCGAAGTCGACGTCCCAGTCGTGCAGGTGCAGGGGGATGTTGCCGGCCGCGTGCGCGAGGTCCCAGCCGACCGTGGCGCCGATCTCGTGGCCCGCCGCCGTGATCGCGGGCATGTCCATGACCTCGCCGGTGAGGTAGTTGACGCCGCCGATCATCACGGTCGCGATCGAGTGGGCGTGGTCCCGAGGGTCTTGATGACGTCCTCGGTGCGCAGGACGTCCTCTCCCGGGCGCGGACGCAGCCGCAGGACGGCGGTGTCGGGGTCGTAGCCGCGCAGGGCCACGTGGCTGCGCACGGCGTAGGAGTCGGACGAGAACGCGTAGTCCTCGATGACGATCCGGTGCCGGATGGCCGTTGGACGGTAGAAGGACGCCAGCAGCAGGTGCAGGTTGACCGTCAGCGAGTTCATGATGACGACCTCGCGGGGCTCGTGCCCCCACCAGCCGGGCCGCCGGATCGCGCAGTGCCTCGTGGTACGGGAACCAGGGTCGGTCGGCGTCGACGTGTCCGTGCACGCCGTACTGCTCCCAGGCGTCGAGGTCCGCCATCAGCTCCTCGCGGGTGGCACGCGGCTGCAGACCCAGCGAGTTGCCGGCCAGGTAGGCGGTGAGGGGGAACTCGCCCCCGACGGCCGGTGGGATGAGGAAGTCCGATCGCCGGAACGCCGTCGTCCGGCTCGGCGTCGAGCTCGAGCGCGTGGTCCTCGCGGGTGTCCGTCACACCGCTCATTCAATACCCGCCGGCGCGGCCAGTGCCGACAGTTCGCCGATCACAACCGACCATGCGTCGCTGAGGGGGTCGATCAGCTCGAAGTGCGCCCGTGCGGGGAATCGAGACGAGTCGCGCCGAACCCGACGAGCAGTAGGACTCCGAGAGCGCGAGCGGGACGAGGGAGTCGTGGTCGCCGTGGACGACGGTCACGGGGATGGCGGGCGCGGGTTCAGGGCCGGGTCGAGGTCGGGGCGATCACTGCGGCCGGCGCCCGAGGAAGGCCCGCACCGCCCCGCCGTCGAGGTCGTCGGCTCGGCCATCGCCAGGTCGGCGACGGGCGCGAGCGCCAGGCAGCCGCTCGCGGGCACACGCGGGTCCGGCGCCACGAGCAGGGCGAGGTGGCCCCCGGCCGAGTGGCCGACGATCACCGGCTCACCGGGCCGACGACGACTCGGGGAGCGGCGGCCAGGGCCGCGCGGATGTCGGCGAGGCCCTCGTCCGGGCTTGCCGGGAATCCGCGCGTACTCCGGCAGGACCGTCGGGTGGCCGAGCGCCGCGAGTGCGGCGGCCATCGGGCGCAGGTGGGTCCGGTCGTACTCGGGTCGCCAGAAGCCCCCATGGATCAGGAGGACCGGGGCGCAGGTCCGGACGTGGTCGAGGGCCCTGGGCAGGTAGACGTCGGCCACCTGGTCGGGTCCCGTTCCGTAGGCCCACGAGCGGTCCGGTCGGGGCGCTCGCCGGTCGAGCACACTGCGGTCCTCGGGCATGAGTGGAGTATGGCAATCGACCTACACTGACGGGCGATGTTCGATCTGGTGGCACCGGCGCAGGAGACCGGGCTGGCCTGGTGGCCGGTCGCGGTCGTCATCGTCGACGCTGGTCGTGCTCAACATCGTCAACAACCGGGTCGCCCCGCAGACGCACTACCTGCTCTGGGCGTTCGCCGGATCGGTCCTGCTGCTGGCGATCGGACTGCTCGACGGCAACACCTGGACCGACATGGGCCTGGGCTGGTCGTACCTGCTGCCCGGCCTGATCTGGGAGGCGTGCTGCATCGGCGTCGTCACCGCGGTCTACCTCGGCGGCTCGGCCTTCAAGCGGACCCGGACCGCCTTCCACGACGAGCGGATGAGCGAGCCTCAGCGGCAGTCGCATGATGTTCCAGGCCCTCGTCGAGGTGCCCTTCGGGACCGTCCTGCTCGAGGAGATCGCCTTCCGCGCCGTGCTGCTGTCGATGCTGATCCGCCGGTTCGGACCTCGGGTGGGGCGTGGTCATCGGCTCGATGCTGTTCGGCCTGTGGCACATCCTGCCGAGCATCGGCACGCACGAGCAGAACCCGGCCCTCGGCTCCGTCGTCGGTGAGGGGCGGCGCGGCAACATCCTCGCCGATCGCCCTCAGCGTCCTGACCACGACGATCGCCGGCGTGCTCTTCGCCGCGCTCCGCCTGTTCTCGGGCAGCGTGCTGGCCCCGATGGGGCTGCCACTGGGCGACGAACGGCCTCGGGTACGCGTTCTCCTGGCTGCTCATCCGGACGCGGGACCGCCGCCGGGAGCAGCACCGCCGGAGGTGCGAGCCGGGACGGCGCGGCGCGAGCGCGAAGACGGGCCGCGGAGGACGCGCCGATTCGGGTGGAGTCGAATGACAGCCGTGGGATTCACCCCGTACGATGACGCCGAGTCGGAGGGGGCGCCCGACGAAGGCGGCCCCGAGGCCACGTCGCGCAGAGGCACGACGGACAGGAGGACTCCGGGATGGATGCAGCACGATCGCCCCTCGAGTCACGAGGGCATGGCGGCGTCGCTCGAGCGACCGGGACCGCCGCATCCTGGAGTTCGAGCGCCAGTGGTGGAAGTACGCCGGGGCCAAGGAGCAGGCGATCCGCGACCTGTTCGACATGAGCGGCACGCGCTACTACCAGCTGCTCAACGGACTCATCGATGATCCCCGAGGCGCTGGCCTTCGATCCGATGCTGGTTAAGCGGTTGCGGCGCATGCGCGCTTCACGCCAGCGCGCCCGCTCGGCGCGACGGCTCGGCATCGAGCTCTAGACCCGCTGAGGCGGGAATTCCTAGCCCCGCAAGCACTGGTGCGTGCCCCTCCTTGGTCACGCTTGGATAACAATTCCCATGTAACGCACTGCAAGCGGTTTCATCGACCCCGTCCCGGCTTACATTTCTGGCACATTAATCGCGGGGTAAAATCACCCCCCTTCCGCGACGGCCCGGACGGGCCGAAAAGAGAGGACCAAGCATGCGCAGGTCACTGCGTGCGATCGTCGCCACCTCAGCGGTGGCGGCGGTTGCCTTCGGTTCGCTGCTCACCGCCTCGGCGGCTCAGGCAGCAAGGACAACACCATCGTCATCTGGACCGACCGGACCGGGCCCCGGCCGTCCGCGCCCTGTTCCCGAACGGCTACAAGGGCCACGCCGTCGAGGTTGTCGTCAAGGACTTCGGCAACATCCGGGACGATCTCGCAAGGTGACGGTCGAGTCCGCTGCTCCTGACGTCGTCATCGGCGCCAACGACTGGGTCGGCGAGCTCGCGGCCAACGGCTCGATCGTCAAGATCAACCTCTCCACCAAGGCCAAGGCCGCCCTCGAGGCCGGTGCCGTCCAGGCGTTCAACTACAACGGCACCCAGTACGGCGTGCCCGTTGCCGTCGAGAACATCGCGCTGATCACCAACTCCAACCTGATCAAGACGCAGCCCAAGACGTTCGACGCAGCTCCGTCGCGAGGCACTGGCCTGAAGAAGGCCGGCAAGGTCGACCATCCCGCTGGCCGTCCAGCAGGGTGCTGGCGGCGACGCGTACCACATGTACCCGCTGTTCTGTGGCCTCGGCGGCTACATCTTCGGCACCACGGCCACGGGCCGCTACAACACCCGGAACATCGGCATCGCCAACACGACGTTCCGCGGCAACCAGGCGCTCATCGACGCAGTGGAACAAGTCCGGCCTGATCAACTCCAAGGTCGACGGCGACATCGCCAAGGACGCCTTCCTGTCGGGCAAGGCCCCGTTCTGGATCACCGGTCCGTGGAACCTCAGCGACCTGCTGACAAGGCCAAGACCAGGCCGAAGTACCGCATCACCGCTGTGCCCGCCGATCGTGGACGGGCCTCAAGCCGGTGCCGTTCGTCGGCTCCCAGGGCGTCATGCTGACCACGTTCGCCGCCAGCACGGTGTCGAGTCGGCCGCGCGCTCGCTCGTGGCCGAGTTCATGCCCACGGAGAAGGCGCAGTACCAGCTGTCGGCGCTCAACGACCGCTACCCGGCCAACAAGGCCGGCGGCGGCTCGCGTGACCAACGTCCGCTCAAGGCCTTCGGGCTGGCCGGCGCGGGTGGCATCCCGATCCCGAACATCCCGCAGATGAACTCGGTGTGGGGCCCGCTGGGCATCCGCATGGGTCAACTCGACCAAGGGCGCAGGGCGCAACGCCGCCGGCCAGGTCGTTCGCCCAGGCGCAGGTCGCCGTGCGCAGGGCGGTCAGCGGGCTAGTCGCGAGAGCTCGCGATTGCAAGGTGTGGGTCCCCGGCCAGGCCGGGGACCCACACCTTGCGTTCCGCGGCCGCACTCGGCGCACCAACTGACCCGACGTCCGACCGAGGTCGAGGACACAGTGCTTCAACGATTCATCGCCCGCTTCGGCGGCACGCCAGCGCTGATCGTCAAGATCGTCTTCCTCGGCCTCGTCAACGCCCTGGTGATCTGGGCGATCCCCGACGATGATCTCCAACGAGTCCTGGGTGCTCATGGCGGTCTCCGTCACGGCGACTGCTCGCGCTCGACTTCCTCCTGCTGAGCCGACGCTTCATCCCGGCCAAGTACGTGGTCATCGGCGCGATCTTCCTGACCGCCTTCCAGATCGTGCCGATCATCTACAACGTCTCGATCGCCTTCACCAACTACTCGACGGGCAATATCGGCACCCAGGACGAGGCCATCAAGACGATCATCAAGCGACAGCGTCGCCGAGTCACCGAGGACTCGGCGAGCTACGACCTGGTCCCCGCCTCGAACCGACCGGCGACCTGGTCTTGATCCTCACTCCCCAGGAGGTCGAGGCCCCAGTCGTCGATGAGGGACCCGACGAGGTGACGGCGGACCCGAACACCGAGGAGTTCGGCGGCGAGGCGGCGCGCCGGAGGCGGCCGCGACGGAGGAGTTCGGTGGCGAGACGGCGTCGCAGGAGCGCCGCCACCGGAGGAGTTCGGTGGCGACAGCGGCGTCGCAGGAGCGCCGCGACGGAGGAGTTCGGTGGCGACACCGTGGAAGCCCTCTCCGGATGCCAGCGCGCTCACGTCGGGGCACCGAGGACCTGGACGTCGCCAGCAGTGACCCCGTCCGGGGATCTGCCGCCCACCTACATCGGCACGAACGAGGGAATCGACGAGGTCCCTCCCACGGACGTGCAGCGAGACGAGTTCGGGACGGTCGTCTCCGTCACCGGGTTCACCACGGTGCCCGACGCCGATCTGCCGAGCATGGACGCCGAGATCGCCGCCATGACCGTGCCCGGTCCCAAGGCGGGGTCATCAAGGCGCAGGGCTACTCGACCGCGCCTCGAGCTGCAACCGACCCTCGTCTACGACGCCGGCGACCGACACGTTCACGTCGCTCGGGACCGGCGTGACCTACGTCAACAACGGCGAGGGCAACTACGCGAACCCCGCCGAATGCGGAGGACTACCTGCTGCCCGGGTGGCGGGAGACCGTCGGGTTCAAGAACTTCACGAGCGTGTTCACCGATCCGCAGATCCGTGACCCGTTCTTCTTCGTCTTCGTCTGGACCTTCACCTACGCCGTGCTCAGCGTGCTGCTGACCTTCGTCGTCGGACTCGGCCTCGCGGTCGTGCTGAACAAGCCCCGCATGCACGGGCAGCGGCTCTACCGCGCGCTGCTGGTGCTGCCGTACGCGGTGCCGGCGTTCTTGTCGATCCTGGTCTGGGCGGGCCTGCTCAACGACGACTTCGGCGCCCTCAACCAGTCACCGGATGGGACATCCCGTGGCTCTTCGACCCGTTCTGGGCGAAGGTGAGCGTCATCCTGGTCAACGTGTGGCTCGGCTTCCCCTACATGTTCCTCGTGAGCACGGGCGCGCTGCAGGCGATCCCGAGCGAATTGCAGGAGGCGGCTCGCGTCGACGGCGCGCGCAACTTCCAGGTCTGGCGCCTGGTGAACATGCCGCTGCTGCTCGTCGCCCTGACGCCACTGCTCATCGCCTCGTTCGCCTTCAACTTCAACAACTTCAACGACATCTACCTGCTGACCGGCGGCGGGCCGGCGATGGAGGGCTCCGAGGTCGCCGGCGCCACGGACATCCTCATCAGCTACACGTACAAGATCGCGTTCGCGGCCGGAGAGGGCAACGACTACGGCCTGGCCAGCGCGATCTCGATCTTCATCTTCCTGATCGTCGGGACCATCTCGGCGATCTCGTTCTCCAGCTCCAAGGCGCTGACGGAGGAGCGACCATGACGACGATCCCCGAAGCACCCCCAGCCCCCGCACAAGCGGCGCACCTTCGGCAAGTGGCTGCGCGCGATCGGCTGGCGGCACCTGGTCGCCTGGTGGCGCTCGCCTTCGCGCTGCTGCCGGTCCTGTGGGTGGTCAGCGCGGCGTTCACGAGGAGCCACGATCAGCAGCGGGAACCTGATCCCGGAGAACCCGACGCTGGCCAACTTCCGATCAGCTGCTCACCAATCCGGACCAGCCGTACGCCAACTGGTACGTGAACACGATGGTGGTCGCGTCGTCGTGGCCATCACCACGGTGCTGATCGGCGCGGCGCGGCATACGCGTTCAGCCGGTTCCGCTTCAAGGGCCGCAAGGTCGGACTCGTCTTCCTGCTGCTCGTCCAGATGTTCCCGCAGTTCCTCGCGCTGGTGGCCATCTACCTGATCATGGCCCAGATCTCCGATGTGTTCGGCGGCATCGGACTCGACACCCTCATCGGGCTGACGCTGGTGTACCTGGGCGGCGCGATGGGCGTCAACGCCTGGCTCATCAAGGGCTTCTTCGACACGATCCCCATGGAGATCGACGAGTCGGCGAAGGTCGACGGCGCCAGCCACGGCCAGATCTTCTGGGGGATCATCCTGCCGCTCGCTGCCCCGGTGCTCGCCGTCGTCGGCCTGCTCAGCTTCATCTTCACGATCAACGAGTTCATCATCGCCAGTTCGCTCCTGCAGAGCCCCGAGAAGCTCACCCTGGCCGTCGGCCTGCAGCAGTTCATCGGCGAGCAGTACTCGGAGAACTGGGGGCCCTTCGCGGCGGGTGCCCTGCTGGCGGCGATCCCCGTCGTGATCCTCTTCATCTTCCTGCAGAAGTTCATCGTCGGTGGCCTGACCCAGGGCTCGGTCAAGGGATAGTGCTGCCGACCATCGCCGGCCGTCCACCACGACGGCTCGCCCCTGTACGTGTCGACGCCTCGCCGCGCCTCGGCGAGACGCTCGCTGCGCCTGCGCACCCACCGGGACCACCAGCCGGAGCGTGTCCTGCGCACGGTCCGCGACGGCGAGCCGCACGTCGTCACGGCGGAGGCGAAGGAGACGCTCGGGGAGGACGTGTGGTGGGTGGCGCAGGTGGTCGTCCGCAACGTCGAGACCCACTACCGCTGGCTGCTCGTCGGTGGGGCCTTCGACTTCGCCTGGCTGACGGCCGGCGGACTGGTGGACTACGACGTCCCGGATGCCACGGACTTCGTCGTCAGCGCCACCGCTCCGCCGCCGACTGGACGCACTCGTCGGTGGTCTACCAGGTCTTCCCCGACCGGTTCGCCCGCTCGTTGGCTCGACGACGAGGCGCTGGCACGCCGCCCCGGGAGCGGAACTGCCGGCGTGGGCGGTGCCGCGGGCGTGGACGGCCGGCCCGGAGGGTCGGTCGCCCGAACACCCCGCGCGAGTACTTCGGCGGTGACCTCGACGGCGCGCGCGACCACCTCGACCACCTCGCCGGGCTCGGGGCCAACGTGCTCTACCTGACGCCCGGTCTTCCCCGCGGAGTCCACGCACCGCTACGACGCCGTCGTCCTTCGACCACGTCGATCCGCTGCTCGGCGGTGACGAGGCCCTGCCGGCGCCTCGTCGACGCGGCTCACGACGCGGGGATTGAGGGTCATCGGCGACATCACCCTGAACCACTGCGGCCGAGCCCACGAGTGGTTCGTCCGCGCGCAGGACCCGAGCGCGCCGGAGCGGGCGTACTTCCGCTTCGATCCGGAGCTCCAGTACGGCTACGAGTGCTGGTTCAACGTGCCGTACCCTGCCCAAGTTCGACCACACCAGTCCGGCCTGCGGGAGGCGCTCGTCACGGACGAGGACTCGCCGGTCCGCACGTGGCTGCGCGGCGAGTCCGGTCTCGACGGCTGGCGCGTCGACGTCGCCAACATGGCCGGCCGCATGGGCTCCATCGACGTGCACCCACGAGTTCGCCAAGGACGTGCGGGCGGCGATGGCCGTCGAGCGCGACGACGTACTGCTCGTGGCCGAGCACGGCCACGACGCGAGCGGCGACCTGCTCGGCGACGGCTGGCACGGCACGATGAACTACGCGGGCTTCACCCGGCAGGTGTGGTGCTGGCTGCGGAGCCCCGACTTCCACGAGACCTTCCTGGGGCTGCCGGTCGAGGTGCCGGTCATCACCGGGCAGCAGGCCGTCGCGTCGCTGCGCGCCTTCCACGCCCGCATCCCGTGGCGGTCGCTGATCAGCAGCTGGAACATCCTCGGCAGCCACGACACCGCCCGCATCCGCACCGTCGTCGGCTCGCGCGAGCGCCAGGTGGCCGCCCTGGCCCTGGCGGTCGGGCTGCCGGGCGTGCCGATGGTCTTCGCCGGCGACGAGATCGGCGCCACCGGACTGTGGGGCGAGGACTCCCGCACCCCGTTCCCCTGGAACGACCAGGACTCGTGGGACCACGGGACGCTGGCGGACTACCGGGCCCTGCTCGGCATCCGGCGCCAGAGTCCGGCGCTCGCCGAGGGCGGCCTGCGCTGGCTGCACGTCGGCACGGACACCCTGGCCTTCGTCCGGGAGCACCCTGCGGAGACCGTGCTGGTCGTGGTCGCGCGCAACCAGGCGGAGCCGATCCGCATCCCGCTGTCGGTGCTCGACGCACGCACGGTCCATCACCTGTTCGGCTTCCACGCGGAGGTCGTCGCCGATCAGGTTGTCATCGATGTCCCGTCAGCGGGTGCTGGCGTGTGGCGAGTGGAGGGTGTGTAGCCATGGCGGAACTGGTGCTGGACAAACGTCGACAAGGTCTACGACAACGGCTTCCATGCCGTGAAGGACCTGTCACTCGACGTCGAGGACGGTGAGTTCCTCGTGCTCGTCGGACCATCCGGCTGCGGGAAGACCACTGCGCTGCGGATGGTCGCCGGACTCGAGGACATCACCGACGGCACGGTGACCATCGGCGGGAAGGTCGTGAACGACGTGTCGCCCCGCGACCGCAACATCGCCATGGTCTTCCAGAGCTATGCGCTCTACCCGCACATGACGGTCGGCGAGAACATCGGCTTCGGACTCGCGCTGCGCCATGAGCCGAAGCAGGAGATCAAGGAGAAGGTCGACGGAGCCGGCCGCCTGCTCGACCTCACCTCGATGCTGACCCGCAAGCCGAAGCAGCTCTCCGGCGGCCAGCGTCAGCGCGTGGCCATGGGTCGGGCGATCGTCCGCGACGCCGAGCTGTTCCTCATGGACGAGCCGCTGTCGAATCTCGACGCGAAGCTGCGCGTGCAGATGCGCGCCGAGATCGCGGCGCTCCAGCGGCAGCTGGCGATCACGACGGTCTACGTCACCCATGACCAGGTCGAGGCGATGACCATGGGACATCGGGTGGCGGTGCTCCGCCTCGGCGAGCTGCAGCAGGTCGCCGCCCCGCAGGAGCTCTACGACAACCCCGACAACGTCTTCGTCGCCGGCTTCATCGGGACCCCGCCGATGACCCTGTTCCATGCCGACCTCGTCGTCGAGGGTGAGTCGGCCCGCCTCCAGGTCGGCCCGCAGAGCTTCCCGATTCCCCATGACGTTCTTGCGGGATCGTCCCTCGCTGGCCGCCAAGGCCGGCCATGAGGTCATCGCCGGCCTTCGCGCCGAGGACGTCCATCCCGATCCTCGGGAGGGCACCTACCCGCTCGATGCCACCGTCGTGCTCAGCGAGGCCCTCGGGTCGAGCGTCCACCTGACCTTCTCCCTTGAGGGGACTCCGGTCGACGAGAGCCGGCTGGGCAGTGGACTGGCCTCCGAGGAGGAGGCCGAGCTGAGCAGACTCGGGCAGGGCCAGGCGATCCAGGGAGTGGCGGTCTTCCCGCCGCGACTGCACTTCGTGACCGGCGATCCGACCACGATCCACGTCGACTCATCCCGCCTGCACTACTTCGACGTGGACTCGGGCCTTGCGCTTCGGTAGACGCTCGCTCGCTGCGGCCTGCGCGGTTCCGCTCGTCATCGGACTCGCCGTCGGGCCGGCGGCGGCCGACGCGCCCCCGGAGGCCCTGGCGACGTCGTCGTTGCGGAGCCCGATCGCCGCGGACACGTTCTACTTCGTGATGACGGACCGCTACCGCGACGGGGATCCCGCGAACAACAGCCGGAGGCGTCGTCGGTGGACCGTCCGCACCGGGTACGAGCCGACGTCGGATGCGTACTACCACGGTGGCGACCTGGCGGGGCTGACCGGACGCTGCGACCCGGACGACCCGGCGGATGACGGACTCGCGCGCATCAAGCGACTCGGCTTCACCGCGGTGTGGATCACCCCTCCGTTCGTCCAGCGCACCGTGCAGGGCACCAGTGCGGCTTACCACGGCTACTGGTTCCTCGACATCACGCAAGCCCGACCCGCACCTCGGCACGGAGGCCGAGTTCGCGGCCTTCATGTCGTGCGCGAAGAAGCTCGGCCTGAAGGTGTTCCTCGACGTCGTCGTGAACCACACCGCCGATGTCATCTCGTACCCGCAGGGCACCTCCTACGTGTCGCTTGGCCGAAGGCCCTACCGAACGGCCAAGGGCCGGGCGTTCAATCCCTGGACCTACACGTCCGGCACCAGCGTTCCCGAGGCTGGCGCCCCGGCGGAGCTTCGCCAAGACCCCGATCGTCGATCCGGGCATGCGAAACGCGAAGGCGCCGACGGTCCTGAACCAGGTGACGCGGTACCACAACCGCGGAGACATCGACTGGGGCAGCTGCGTCGGCCGCTGCGAGATGGACGGCGACTTCTCCGGGCTCGACGACCTCATGACCGAGGACTGGACGGTGGTCAAGGCGCTGGCCGACGCCTACGGGTCATGGATCACGAAGTACGGGGTCGACGGCTTCCGGATCGACACTGCCAAGCACGTCGACCCGTACTTCTTCGGCCGATGGCTGCCCCTCGTGCAACGGACCGCCGCCGCGGCCGGGAAGCCGTCCTTCACGAGCTTCGGCGAGGTCTGGCTACACGGACCCGTCCCAGCTCTCCGAGACTCGATGCTGCAGCGCGGCAGCTCCCGTCCGTCCTCGACTTCCCGTTCCAGGAGACCGCACGTACCTTCCTCACCGGAACGGCGAGCGGCGGCTCGCTGGCCGCGCTCTTCGCCGAGGACGACTACTACACGTCGCCCACGACGAACGCCTACGGCCTGACGACCTTCCTGGGCAACCACGACATGGGCCGGATCGGCTTCTTCCTCGCGACGCAGTCCGGGGACGAGGGCCAGTCGCTGCTGGAACGCGACCTGCTCGCCCACGACCTGCTGTACCTGACGCGTGGCGTGCCCGTCGTCTACTACGGCGACGAGGTCGGCATGACCGGATCGGGTGACGGCACCGACAAGAAGGCACGACAGGACATGTTCGCCACCCAGGTCCCGGAGTGGCGCGAAGAGCAGCGCATCGGGAGCGCCGCCGATCGGGTCCGGCTCCTCGTTCGCGGAGTCGTCCGCACTCGAGGCCCGCATGGCTGCCCTGTCGGACCTCCGCGAGGCCCATCCGGCGCTCGCCTCGGGCGCGATGATCACCCGCTACGGAGCGGGCCCGGTGTTCGCAGCCAGCCGCATCGACGCGGCCGGCCCGGACCGAGTACCTGGTGGCCTTCAACTCCGGGGACGCTCCCGCGACGGTGGCCGTCCCTACCTCGACCCCATCCAGCGGGTGGACGCCGCTGCTCGAAGGTGGCCGGGCCACCTCGGACGGCAGCGGGACGGTTTCCGTCACTCTCGCGCCGCGATCGTCGATCGTCCTTCGGGCTGACTACGACGTTGCCTCTGCCGTCGCCGCCTTCGATCGCCGTGCGATCGGCCCGGGATTTCGTCACCGGCCGCTACCGGCTGACGGCCTCTGTGCCCGGCGCGGATCCCTCCACGGTCACGTTCGTCAAGCGCAGGGTCGGCTCGTCCCAATGGACGACTCTCGGCAGCGATGACGCGCGGCCGTTCCGGGTCTATCGTGCCGCCAGCGAAGGGCGGAAAGGTCGAGATTGCCGCTGTTGTCCGGGACTCCACCGGAGCCGTCGCATCCTCGTCCCCGATCCGGGTGAGTCTGGCGCCCTTCCTCTAGGCCGACTCGCCGGTGGGCATGCGCTAACCGCGCCCGCTTGTACGATCGTGTGAAAGACATGAGGGAGTGAGGTCATGCGCAGCGCGCGGAAACTGGTGGCTGGTGTCGCGGCAGCGGCGGTTGTCGCGGGCGGCAGCCTGATGGCCGCTCCGGCGGCACAGGCGGCCGAGGGCATCGTGGTGTGGGCGGACGCTGTGCACGCACCCGTGATCGAGCAGCTCCTGCCGAATGGCTACAAGGGACTGCCGGTGACCGTGGTCACCAAGGACCCCGCCTCCTGGCGCACTGAGCTGGCGAGCGTGTCGGTGGCCGACGCCCCTGACGTGATCTGGGGGGATCTCGCCCAGACGGGCGACCTGGCTGCCGAAGGCACGATCGTCCCGGTGACCCTCACCAAGAAGCGGGCGGGGCTGTTCCGGTCGAACGTCCTGCAGGGCTCGCAGTTCGGAGCGGACCGCTACGGACTCCCGGTCCAGATCAGCAACCTGGCGCTCATCACCAACACCAAGCTGGTTCCGAAGCAGCCGACTACCTTCGCCGGGTTGTCGGCGACCGCGCTCAACCTGGTCAAGACGAAGAAGAAGGTGAAGGTGCCCTTCGCCCTGTCCCAGGGCGAGGGCAGCAACCCCTGGACCACCTTCCCGTTGTTCAGCGGGCTGGGCGGCTACCTGTTCGGCAAGGATGCCGATGGGTCCCTCGACCCGAAGGATGTGGGCCTGGCCAGCGCGAAGCTGATCCAGAAGTCGGGGCGGATCGACAACTGGAACGCCTCCGGGTTGCTCGACTCGACTCTCACCAAGGCCGCGGCCCGCAAGGCCTTCGTGAACGGCAGGTCGCCGTTCTGGCTGGCCGGCCCCGAGGAACTGCCGACCCTGCTCAAGCTCGACTTCATCTACCGGATCGGTTCACGTGCCGCCCATCCTGAAGAACCGCAAGCCGGTCCCGCTGCTGACCGTCCACGGGTTCATGGTCACCAAGTACGCCAAGAGGCACGACGTGGCCGACCAGGCCAGCAGCCTCGTGAGCCGAAAGATGTCCAGGGCCAAGCCCCAGCTCGCCCTTGCCAGCGCGTCCGGCTGGTTCCCGGCGAACACGACGGCGGCGCAGCAGATGAACATCGGCGGTGGCCGGATCCGCGCGATCGGGGGAGCCGGCGCCGACGGTGTGCCGATGCCCAACATCCCCCAGGCCGGGGCCCTCTGGGCGCCCTACGGGGCGGCCTGGTCGGCATCCACGAGCGGGTCCTCGGCCACCGCCGCGAAGGACGCCTTCCGGATCGCCCAGGCAGCAGCCGTGGCGGCGATCGGCTAGTCGGGGCGGCCCCGTCGGGGGCCGGAGGCGGTTTGCACTCTCGGGGACCGAGTGCTAACTTTTTCGTTAGCACTCGACACCCCCGAGTGATAACCCACACGGACGTTCCGGGAGGAACAGCCCCCATGTCAAAGATCATTGCATTCGACGAGGAGGCCCGCCGGGCCCTCGAGCGCGGGATGAACGTGCTCGCAGACGCCGTCAAGGTCACCCTCGGCCCGAAGGGCCGCAACGTCGTCCTGGAGAAGAAGTGGGGAGCCCCCACGATCACCAATGACGGTGTCTCCATCGCCAAGGAGATCGAGCTCGAGGATCCCTACGAGAAGATCGGCGCCGAGCTCGTCAAGGAGGTCGCCAAGAAGACCGACGACGTCGCCGGCGACGGAACCACCACCGCCACCGTGCTGGCCCAGGCGATGGTCCGCGAGGGCCTGCGCAACGTGGCCGCCGGTGCCAACCCGATGGGCCTGAAGAAGGGCATCGAGAAGGCCGTCGAGGTCGTCAGCGACGAGCTGCTCTCGATGGCCAAGGACGTCGAGACCAAGGAGCAGATCGCGTCCACCGCGGCCATCTCCGCCGGCGGTGACATGGAGGTCGGCGAGCTCATCGCCGAGGCCATGGACAAGGTCGGCAAGGAAGGCGTCATCACCGTCGAGGAGAGCAACACCTTCGGGCTCGAGCTCGAGCTCACCGAGGGCATGCGCTTCGACAAGGGCTACATCTCGGCCTACTTCATGACCGACGCCGAGCGCATGGAGGCTGAGCTCGAGGATCCCTACATCCTCATCGCCAACTCCAAGATCTCCGCGGTCAAGGACCTGCTCCCGCTGCTCGAGAAGGTCATGCAGGCCGGCAAGCCGCTGGTCATCATCGCCGAGGACGTCGAGGGCGAGGCCCTGTCCACGCTGGTCGTCAACAAGATCCGCGGCACCTTCCGCTCGGTCGCCATCAAGGCCCCGGGCTTCGGCGATCGTCGCAAGGCCATGCTGCAGGACATCGCGATCCTCACCGGCGGCCAGGTCATCTCCGAGGAGGTCGGCCTCAAGCTCGACACCACCGGCCTGGAGCTGCTCGGCCGTGCGCGCAAGGTCGTCGTCACCAAGGACGAGACCACGATCGTCGAGGGTGCGGGCGACGCCGAGCAGATCGCCGGCCGCGTCTCGCAGATCCGCGCCGAGATCGACAAGTCGGACTCCGACTACGACCGCGAGAAGCTGCAGGAGCGCCTGGCCAAGCTGGCCGGCGGCGTTGCGGTCATCAAGGTCGGCGCGGCCACCGAGGTCGAGCTCAAGGAGCGCAAGCACCGCATCGAGGACGCCGTTCGCAACGCGAAGGCGGCCGTCGAGGAGGGCATCGTGCCCGGCGGTGGCGTGGCCCTCATCCAGGCGATGAAGGCTGCCGGACCGAAGATCGACGCTCTCGGCCTCACGGACGAGCAGCTCGTCGGCGCGCAGATCGTGCGCGTCGCGGTCAACGCTCCGCTCAAGCAGATCGCGGAGAACGCCGGCCTCGAGGGCGGCGTCGTCGTGGAGAAGGTGCGCGAGCTCGCCCCGGGACACGGCCTCGACGCCGCGACCGGCGAGTACGTGGACATGATCGCGGCCGGCATCATCGATCCGGCCAAGGTCACCCGCTCTGCCCTGCAGAACGCGGCGTCCATCGCGGGCCTGTTCCTGACCACCGAGGTGGTCGTGGCCGACAAGCCCGAGAAGGCTGCGCCGGCAATGCGCGGCGACGGCGACATGGGCGGCATGGACTTCTAGTCCGAACCGCACTCCACGCAGGAAGGGCGGGACCCCGACGGGGGTCCCGCCCTCCTGCGTTCGTGGCAGGGTGGGGAGCATGTCGCCTCCGAGGGCACCTGGTCCGTCCACACGGTCGACGGGGCCGACGTGCGGCTCAAGAGCGGCCGGATCGGCCTGGTCAGCGTGGACGTCACCGCGCCGGTCGTCGGGCGGCGAGCTGGTGGTCGCCGCCGGAGCTGCGCGACTGACCCTCCGGCTGGCCCTCGATCAGCTGCGCACCGGCAACTTCCTCATGCAGGCGGCCGCGCGATCCCTGGTCAGTCGCCATGACGCCCACGTGCTCACGTACGACGGCACGGGCGAGGACGCCGCTGCCGGCTGGGCGGTCAGCGGCCATGCGATCGCCGGGAACGTGGACGTCGAGCTGGACCTCGTGGTGAGCGCGATGCGGACCCTCGCACGACCCGATGGACGAGATCGAGCTCGCCGGGCAGCGCGAGTATCGGCACGGTCCACCTGCCACTCCCCGGTCTGGGGACGGTCGACGACTTCGGCTTCGACGTCGACGCGCGGCTGGCGCTGCTTCGGCCGCGGGCCTGAGCTAGGCGTCCCGGCGGCCGCCCTGCGACGGGACGGCGACGAAGTGCTCCGGTGCCGCGAACCCGGCGCGGCGAACGCCTCGGTGATGCGTTCACTGACGACGGCCACTGCGCTTCGGCGTCCACGAGGGCGATCGTGCAGCCGCCGAAGCCGCCTCCCGTCATCCGGGCTCCGCGACGCGCCGGCGGCCAGCGCGGCGTCGACGGCGCAGGTCAAGCTGCGGGACCGTCACGCGGAAGTCGTCGCGCAGGGAGACGTGCGACGCGGTCAGCTCCGGGCCGATGCCCTGGGGCTGGCCCGTCTCGAGCAGGTCGCGGGTCGCAGGACCCGGGCGTTCTCGGAGACGACGTGCCGGGCGCACGCGGCCTGCTCGGGCGTCAGCGTTGCGCCGTTCGAGGTCGACCAGGCGTCGCGTCTCGCAGGCTGGGGACCCCAGTATCGCGGTGGCCTCCTCGCACATGCCGGCGCCTGGCGGCGTACTGCCCGTCGACGAGCAGGTGCGGGGCGTTCGTGTTGGTGACGAGCAGGACGAAGCCGCCGTCCGTCGCGGGCCACGGCACCTGCTGCGCTCCTGCGATCGGGTGTCCATGAACAGCAGGTGTCCTCCGTGCACTGCAGGGAGGCGGTCTGGTCCATGATCCCGCAGGGGATTCCGACGACCTCGTGCTCGACGCGCTGCGCCCACGCTGGCCAGCTGTCTGGCGGTCCTGCGCCCCACCCGTCGAGGTCGTTCATGGCCAGCAGGGTCGCGCAGGTGATGGCGGCCGACGACGACAGGCCCGCGCCCGACCGGGACGTCCGACAGCCAGGGCGAGATCCCAGCCGTGGTCGGCGGTCGAGCGGTGCCCGGCTCTGCTCCGCGACCCATGCGGCGCCGCCAGGTAGGCCAGCCAGCCGTGCGGTGTGCGAGGTCCGACCTCGTCGAGGCTGATGCCTCGGCACCCCGCGATCCTGCGCGACCGCGCGGACGAGGCGGTCCTCCCGAGGCCGCGCGGCGACGTAGGCGCGCTCGCCGATCGCCATCGGCATGACGAAGCCGCCGGTGTAGTCGGTGTGCTCGCCGATCAGGTTGACCCGCCCTGGGGCAGGACCACACGCCCGCCGGCGCGGCTGCCGAAGGTCGACGCGGAACAGGAGGTCGACCTCGATCGACGCCGGTCATCCCCGGATCCGGCCGTCAAGGCCGTCGCGCAGCTGCTCGGCAGCATCCTCGGGACGGATGTCGTTGATCCACACGCCGGCGGCCGACTCGGACCCGGCCAGGTACTTGAGCTTCTCGGCTGCCCGTCGCAGCGAGAACACCTCGAGGAAGAGGCGGCTGTCGCGCGGATCGTCGTGCACGGGCGCCTGGTGCCAGGCGGCGATGTACGGCATCGGAACGCCGAGCATGGCGTCCAGGCTCCGCAGCAGCGTCGAGGTACATGGACGAGAACTCGGCCTTCTCGTCCGGAGACAGGTCGGCGCAGTCGGGCAATCGGCCGACGGGTGAACATCTGCACCTCGAACGGCCACTTCGCCGCCCGTGGAACGAACGCAATCCAGTGCGTCGCCGTCGTAGACGATCCGATCGGCCGTCGGCAGTCTCGCGGCGATGACCGCCTCGATGCAGGTCGAGCCGCCGGTTCGCTCGCGATACGCGCTGAGCCGATTCGACGCATCTGCTGCGTCGCGCGGTGGCACGAAGGGGTACGCGTAGATCTGCCCGTGCGGATGCGAGAGCGTCACGCCGATCTCCACGCCCCGGTTCTCGAAGACGAACACGTACTCGACGCCGGGCATGGCCGAGAGGACACGGTCGCGGTCGATCCAGGCCTCGAGGACGAGGCGCGATCCGCTCGGCGCTGACGCTGGCCAGTGCGGACCCGTGGTCTGACGTGAAGCAGACGACCTCACAGCGACCGAATCCGTGCCGGGTGGTGTCGTCGTCCAGGTCGTTCACGTCTTCGGGCAGCTGCGTGGGTCAAGGACGGGAAGCGGTTCTCGAACACGACGACTTCGTAGTCTGCCTCGGGGACCTCGGTGAGCTGGTCGCCGTGCGTCGGGCACAGCGGGCACTCGCTGCTCGGCGGCAGGAAGGTGCGGGCCTGTCGATGGCCGGCGACGACCACCCACTCGTCGCGCAGCGGGTCGAGCCGGAGCTCGGTGTGCGTCGGCGCGTCCGACGAGATCCCGTCGATCGACGGCAGCCCGCTCGTGACCGGGCGCCGAGTCGTAGTAGACGATGTCGCGGCCGTCGGCCAGCTTGCGCACAGACCTCGTCACGCCCGGACCGATGTCCGCGGAACCCGTGCTGGTGCTCGTGCTCATGTCGAGATCGTGGCCCTTCCTTGGCTTGCCGGTGGTGTGTCGGACAGGGGTGCGACGAGGATCGACGACGTCCCCCGCGGGAACGTCGACACGTGCTGGCGCCGGCTCGCGCGTCAAGGCGTGCGCCCAGGGCCGGGCCTGGGCGACCGGGAGATCGAGCGACCGCGACTCGGGCCCGTGGTTGAGGAGGAACAGGTATCGCTCGCTGTCGGTCTGGCGGACGGCCACTTCGATATCGGGCGGGGGTGGCGCAGGCAGGATCGGGCGCGCCGCGGACTCGGCGGCGATTCGCAGCAACACGGCCTCCATCGCCTCGGGGTCGAGCCCGGTCGACAGGTACCAGGCGACGCCGCCGCCGGGGACGTCACGGCGGGTGACGGCCGCGCTTCCGGAGAGGTCGCCGTCTGTGTACTCGTAGACCGGCGCAGCGTCGGTGAGGTGCAGGTGCTCGGTCCAGGCCGAGCCCGAGCAGACGGCGGGTGCGGCATCAGGATCGCAGGCGCGCAGCGCGACCTGCTGACCGGGGAGCAGCGGACGGTACTCCTCGATCCACAGCCCGAGCAGGTCCTGCCAGGGAGCTGGGTAGCCACCCGCCCGGACTCGGTCGCGGGCGTCGACGGCCCCGGAGAAGTAGCCGATCGCGACGGTGCTGCCTGCCTCAGCTGCCTCGGTCACGCGCCGCGCACCGTGGTCGGTCACGGAGTAGAGCTGGGGGACGAGGACCAGCGGGTAGCCCCTGAGGTCGGACTCCGGATGCGCGAAGTCGATCGAGTAGCCGCGACGCCACAGCGGCTCGTACCAGGACCGCATGATGGCGACCATCGAGAGGCGGGTGGATGGCCTCGAGTCGAGTTCAAGGGCCCACCAGGAGGACCAGTCCAGCACGATCGCCACATCCGCAACGGTTCGTGCGCCCGCGACCGGCGCCAGGGCCGCAAGCTCGGCGCCCGAGCGCAACGACGTTTCGCCAGGTCCGCGTGCGCGGACCCGCGTGCGGAAGCATGCCGGAGTGCCACTTCTCGGCTCCGCCGACGGCTGCCCGCCACTGGAAGTGCAGGACGGCGTCCGCTCCGCGAGCCACCTGCTGGAGGGACCAGCGACGGTAGTCGCCACCGGACTTCGGCGGGTTCACCGCGCGCCAGTTGATGGCGGAGACGGCCTGCTCCATGAGCAGCCACGGGCGCCCTGCCCCCAGCGACCGCATGAGATCGGCGCCCGCCGCGCCCTCGACGTGTGCGGCGGGATCGGCCAGGTCCGGATACCAGTCGTCGCTGACGACATCCTCGGCCGCTGCCCAGTCCCAGTAGTCGGCGTGCGGGAAGAAGCGCATGAAGTTGGTGGTGATGGGCTTGTCGGCTGGCGAGTGGGAGCGGATGACGTCTCGCTCGGCCTTGAACAGGTCGAGCATGCGCGTCGGAGGAGAACCGCCGGAAGTCGAGCTGGTGCGTGGGATTGGGGAAGTACGGCGTGCGTCGAGGCGGGATGACCTCAGACCAGTCGGAGAGTCTCTGCGACCAGAACGTCGTGGACCAGGCGTCGTTCAGCTCGTCCAGGGTGTCGTACCGCTTCGCCAGCCAGTCTCGGAAGGCGTCGGCGGAGACGTCGCACCAGCAGGCCGGCGTGTGGGCGCCGTACTCGTTTCCGACGTGCCACATGACGACGGCCTCGTGGTCGTGGTAGCGGGATGCGATCTGCTCCGCGAGCGCGAGGGCACGCTCGCGGAATACCGGGGAGGACGGGCAGTACTGCTGCCGCGCGCCGTAGACGAGCCGCACGCCGTCGTCCGTGACGGGCAGCGTCTCGGGCCAGCGGTGCCCCAACCACGGGGGAGGCGAGGCGGTGGCGGTGGCGAGGTCGACCGCGATCCCGGCCGCGAGGCACTTGTCCAGGACGGTGTCGAGCCACTCGAATCGGTAGTCGTCCGGAGTCGGCTCGAGATACGCCCATGAGAAGACGCCCACGGTCACCAGGTTGACGTGAGCCTCGCGCATCAGCTGCAAGTCCTCGTCCCACACGGATTCCGGCCACTGCTCCGGGTTCCAGTCACCTCCGAAGCCGAGTGCCGGGAGTCGCGGGATGACGTGTTGCTGGGGCAAGGTCTTCACCCTCTTCGTTCCAGCAGGCCCGCGCAATGAACTAGCCTGCACTGCTTGTGAGCCCATCTACTTCCCCGCCATTCGACCGACGTTCACGTGTCGACCGATGGGGCATCCGATTGCTTCGTCTACGAGCATGGCTGGCAGTCGTGGAGTCCGGCCGGGGTCTACCGGGGAGACATCTCGAGCTCCCCGCGCCCACGCAGGCCCATCTGGCAGGCAATGGCCTACCGGCCCGAGACGCCTTCTCCGGCAACGGGTTTTCAGGCCGAAGGGCTGCTCGGCCTGGTCAATGCCGATGGCTCCGCAGAGGTGTTCTTCGGGGAGCGACCGGAGTCCGTGGTGCCCACCATCCGCGTCCGGACGGAGGGGGGACGCCTGGTCGTCTCTGCGGATGGCGACGTCTCCGATCTCCATGCTCAGAGTCTGCAGGCCGGACTGGTCGAGGTCGGGGACCGCCTCGCGGCCCGGCTGGCGATCCGGCCGCTCACGCCGCTGCCGGCGGGCTGGTGCTCCTGGTACACCTACTGGAACGAGGTCACGGCGCAGGACGTGCTCGCCAACCTCGCCGTCATCGACCAACAGGACCTCGGCATGGAGGTCGTCCAGGTGGATGACGGCTACCAGCGCGAGATCGGGGACTGGCTGGAGGTCCGACCGGCCTTCGGGGATCTTGACGAGGTGGCTGCGCGAATCCTCGACTCCGGTCGCGTACCCGGGACTGTGGACCGCGCCATTCCTCGTCGGAGCGAACTCGAACCTGGCGAGCGGCGCATCCGGATTGGCTGGTCGGCGGAGCGGTCGCGGCCGCCCACCACTGGGGGCAGGAGATCAGGGTTCTCGACGTGACGCACCCGGCAGCCGCTGAGCATCTGGTGGGGCTGTTCGCGACTCTGCGTTCTCGCGGCTTCGCGTTCCACAAGGTGGACTTCATCTACGGCGGGGCGATGGTGGGCCGGCGGCACGCGGACGTGACCGGCATCGAGGCTTACCGCCTGGGCCTGGAACTGGTGCGGGCGGGTGCGGGTGAGGACGCGGTGATCCTCGGCTGCGGCGCGCCCCTCCTGCCGAGCATCGGCCTGGTCGATGCCATGCGCATCAGTCCGGACGTGATGCCCGCGTGGGCGCCGGACCTGGACGACATCAGCCAGCCCGGCATGCGCAGCGCCCTGGCCGCTGGCCGCGCGCGCGCCTGGATGCATGGCCGCCTGTGGGTCAACGATCCCGATTGCGTGCTGATCCGGCCGGAGGTCGAGCGTCCCGAGCCCTGGCAGGACTACGTGTCCACCCTGGGCGGGCTGGCCGTGAGCAGTGATCCGCTCCCCGCGCTCGATGCCGAGCACCTGGACCGCACGCGCGCGCTGATGGTCCCGGCCGACCTCAGTCCGGTGGACTGGGACCCGTGGGCGGGGCCCGACCAGGGTCTGATCCATCGAGCACGCACCTCCCCGGCGACCGGTCGATCCGAACGCAAGTTTTCGTAGGGTATCGAAAGCCCGTCCGTGCGTCACGGGGTCGCTGGATTCGATTTTCAGGGGGCACGCCGTCGACGAGGCGGGATTAGCTCGCTCACCTCACTTTGTAAAGATTTCGATAACGGGTCGGTAACGACATTATCCGAATAGATTGACAAATCATCGTAAGGTGATTGGCTGCCAGTATGAGCGTGGCGGAGACTGGCGGGGAGCCGGTTGGCGTGCCCGCCGAACTCCGCCAGGACCGGATCGCCGAGGAGGTCGACGCGTCCGGCTTCGTCCGGGTCACGGACCTCGCCGATCGGTTCGGGGTCTCGGTCGTGACGGTGCGATCGGATCTGGGCTCGCTCGAGGTCCTCGGTCGCGTGCGGCGGGTGCGCGGCGGTGCGGTCCCGGCCGGCGCCCTGCGACCCGAGCCGCCGCTCGAGCAGGCGGCCCGCGAGAACGAGGCGCAGAAGGCGGCGATCGCGGCCTATGCGGCGTCGCGGGTGCAGCCGGGGCAGGTGGTGATCCTCGACGTCGGCTCGACCACCACCGCCATCGCCCTCGAACTGGTCGCCCGGCGCGACCTGCACGACGTCACCGTCGTGACCAACGGCCTGAACGTCGCCCTCGCGCTCGAGCCCGCCTCCGATCGCATCAGCGTGCTCGTCACCGGCGGCATGGTCCGCCAGCTGCAGCATTCGCTGGTGAACCCGTTCGCTGCGCTCATCCTCGAGCAGATCTCAGCGCACATCGCCTTCATCGGATGCAACGGTGTCGACCCCGAGCGCGGCGTCACCAACCTGAACTTCGCCGAGGCCGAGGTCAAGCGGGCCATGATCGAGGCGGCACGCGAGGTGGTCGTCGTGGCCGACGGCAGCAAGATCGGGGTCGTCGAGGCGGCACGGGTGTGTCTCGCCGAAGAGGTCGACCTCGTCGTGACGGACGCCAGTGCCCCGGCCGACATCGTGGCTCAGCTCGAGCAGGCCGGAACGTCGGTGCACTGTGCGTAGCCAACAGAACTTCGACCCGGGTCCACCTGACCCGGGTGGATGGCAAGACCCAACCGAAGCAACAAGGAAAGGAACATCCAATGCGTAGACGCAGTTTCCTGGCCGCCGGAGTTGGTGTTGCGCTGCTGCTCAGCGCCTGCGCCAGCACGACGTCCGACACCGCGACCGAGAGCGCGGCCGAGAGCGCGGCGCCCAGCGAGGCTGCCTCCGCGGCGGCATCCGAGAGTGCTTCGGGTGAAGCCGTGGCCCTTCGGTGGCGCACCCGCCCCGACAACCAGGCAGAGGCCGACCTGTACGCCAGCATCTCCGACGAGATCACGGCCGCGGGGATCGGGCTGGACCTGACCTACGAGCCCGGCAACTCCGAGGGCTCGCCGTACCAGGACAAGCTGAAGACCGAGCTCTCCGCCGGCACTGCACCCGACGTGTTCTGGATCCCCGGCACCGACATCGCCGACTTCGCGAAGGCCGGCCTCATCCTGAACGCCGCGCCGCAGGCGGCCGCCTCGGGTTCAACCCGGCCGACTTCTACTCCGGCCCGATGGACCAGCTCCAGGTCGATCCCGGCCACGGGCCAGAAGGCAGATGGCTTCGTGTGGGGCGTTCCGCGCGACGTCTCGACGTTCGCGCTGTACCTCAACCTCGACCTCATCGACGAGGCCGGCGCCGAGGATCCCCGCGAGCTCGCCGCGAACGGCGAGTGGACCTGGGACAAGTTCGCCGAGGTCTCGCAGCAGATCGCGGACAACGTCGACGGCGCCAAGGGCTTCGGCGCGAACTCCTGGTGGGCCAACTGGGGCTACTTCGTGAACTCAGGCGGAGGCAGCTTCTTCAACGAGGACCGCACGGCCTGCAACCTCGACTCGCCTGAGTCGATCGCCGGGCTGGAGTTCTACCAGAACCTCTACGCCAGCGGCGCCGGCGTGCCCTTCGGCGAGGACGCCGAGCCGCCGTACAAGGCCGGCACGCTCGGCATGTTCATCAACGGCCGTTGGGCCACTCCCGGCGCTCGTGAGATCACCGCGTTCAACTGGGATGTCGCCCCGCTGCCCACGGGCCCGGCGCCCGGCAAGGACTGGCTGTTCTGGGGTGCCTACGTGATCAACGCCAACACGGCGAACCCTGACGCTGCGTGGAAGCTCGTCGAGGAACTGACCAGCACCGAGGTGCAGAACAAGATCTCGGAGCTGGGCGCGAACATCCCGTCGCGGACCTCGCAGGAGGCCATCGACGCGTTCCTCACCTACACGCCACCGGCGAACAATCAGGCCTTCGTCGACGGGATCCAGAACGATCCGGTCGCCGAGGGTCCCCTCTGGAGCGGGAACTGGCCGGCCTTCGACAAGGCCTCGGGCGACGAGGTGACTGCCCTCATGACGGGCAAGATCACGATCGACGAGTTCCAGAACAGCATCTGCAAGGTCACGGCCGTGGCCTGGGAGTAGCTGCCAGGAACCGGGGTGCGGGTCCAGGAGTTCTCCTGGACCCGCACCCACGGTCCCGTGACCGTTCACCCAAGAACGGTCTGTCCCGCCCATTGAGGAGGTGAAGTGAGCGCCATCACCGCGGACACGGCAGCGCGCACGACGCCGCGAGGGCCCGGCCGGGTGCTCCAACCGCCGCTGAACGTCGCCCTGGGGCTGGTCCTGGCCTGGCATGTGCTCGCCGCCTTGGTCTTCGGGTGGATCGCCTGGAACATCTTCGGGGCGATCTGGCTGCTCGACTCGCTGCCCCGCACGGCCATCGGCATCGGGGCCACCGTCGGCATCATCGCGA
Organism: uncultured bacterium; assembly: GCA_963700745.1. GTDB lineage: Bacteria > Actinomycetota > Actinomycetes > S36-B12 > S36-B12 > UBA10649. The sequence goes on from CAVOYT010000002.1 coordinate 188,606, forward strand.
ACGTCGTCGCGGCCGTTCTCCTCGCCAGCGGCCAACCGCCGGGCCCGGATGGCGTCGTTCACCGTCAACTACCTGACGCTGATCCTCCTCATCGTCCTTCTCTTCCAGTCCCTCACCCTCGCTGACTTCCTCGACGACTTCGCGGCCGCGTTCAACGCGGCCTTCCTCCCGTTCATCGGCATGGCCGTCGCGACGGCCTGGCTCGTGCTGGCCCGAAGGCTCAGTGTCCGGCTGGCTGACGGCGAGCGATCCGACGTACCGGCGGCGCTGAGTACCAGCGTCGTCGCCATGCGGTGGATCGGCCTCGTGGCCATCGCGGTCTTCACTGTCATCTGGCTGTGGATGCTCGAACTCCAGCAGCTGGTCAGCCTGCTCGCGGAGGCCTACAGCCGCTCGCCGCTACTCAACACGGCATACGTGGTCGCCATCGCCATCCTGCTGTGGTGCTCCGTCACGATGTGGGCCCAGCGGACCGCGATGCGGTTCAACACCCCGGCGGACAAGCTCGAGAGCCAGGCCGGCTGGCTGTTCCTCTCACCCAACCTCATCGGATTCCTGCTGTTCTTCGCAGGACCGCTGGTCTTCTCGCTCGTCATCTCGTTCTATGCGTGGGACGGCATCACCTCCCCGACCTTCGTCGGCCTGGGCAACTACATCGACACCCTGGGCCTGACGGTCGCCAGCACTGCGAGCGAGCTGCCGCCCGGGTACGAGGACATCATCGGCGCGCCCTTCGGCGTCATCGGTGCGAGCGACCCGCTGTTCTGGCAATCGATCAGCAACATCGTCGTCTTCCTGGTCCTGGCGGTGCCGCTTGCGGTGATCCCAGCCCTCGTGCTGGCGGCCCTCATCCAGACGGGATACCGCGGAACCAAGACCTTCCGCACGATCTTCTTCGTTCCTGCGGTGGCCGGTGTCATCGGCGTGACCCTCATCTGGAAGCAGATGCTGAACTCGACCGTCGGGTTCGTCAACTGGTTCATCGGCTGGGTCAACGGCGTCATCAACTTCTTCGTGCCGGGTGACCCGATGCCGGTGCCGGTGGAGATCGGCTGGCTGTCGGATCCGTCGGTGGCGCTGTTCGCCGTCGTTCTCGTGTTCGGGTGGTCCCAGTTCGGCTTCAACACGGTGCTCTTCACCGCGGGCATGCAGGGCGTGCCCAAGGAGCTGCATGAGGCGGCGATGCTCGATGGTGCCGGATCGTGGCGGCGCTTCTTCAGCATCACGCTGCCCTCGTTGCGAGCGACGACCTTCTTCGTGGTGGCCAGCACCGTCATCCTGGCGCTGCAGCTGTTCGACATCGTGTATGCCCTCAACCAGCCCAATCCCGTCGGCTTCCCCGACAACGCGACGCTGACGCCGGTCGTGTACCTGTACCAGCTCGGCTTCCAGCAGGACGCCTTCGGCCAGGCGAGCGCGGTCGCGTGGATCCTGTTCATCCTGATCTTCTCGCTCACGTTGGTGCAGTTCCGGCGCCAGCGTCGATACGCGGAGGAGACCTGATGGCCGCGACCAGCACTCGCATGCACCGAACGTGGCGCGCATGGGTGGCGCAGCTGTCCACCTACGCGATCCTGCTCATCGCCGGCGTCATCGTCCTCGTGCCCTTCATCCTGGCCTTCTTCGGATCCTTCAAGACCGCGGAGGACTTCTTCACCTACCCGCCACGGCTGCTCCCGAACGTCGCCACCACGGCCTCCGTCGACGGCGAGGACCTGCCGCTCTTCACGGTGCCGCTCCCGGACGGCGGCACCGCCGTCCTCGGTCGGGTCGAGAACGGGACGAGCCTGCGCGAGTTCATCGGCGTGGAGGACCCGACGGTCGTGATCGTCGCCCCACGGGAGAGCCTCGACGCCCAACGGCGACGTGGTCGTCGTCGATGGCGAGGACAAGGACGTCTACGTGGCCGTCCTTGCTGGCCAGGAGGTCCTCGTCTTCGACAACAAGTCCCGGATCGGCGGCACCTACGTCGACCCGAACGATCCGAACGCGCCTCCGGTCTTCGCGGTGTCGTCCGCTGTGGCCCCGGTGGAGCAGGTCGAGTTCCAGACCGGCAACTACGGGAAGGTGCTCGGCCTCGAGGGCTTCGGGCGCTCCCTCACGAATACCGTGCTCATCACGATCCTCGTCGTGGTCGGACAGGTGTTCACCAGCATCCTCGGGGGGTACGCGTTCTCGCGCCTGCGCTTCCGCGGACGTGACCGGATCTTCCTGCTCTACCTCGGCTCGATCATGATCCCGTTCGTCGTGCTGCTGATCCCGCTGTACCGGCTGATGATCGCGATCGACTGGGGGAACACCCTGACGTCCCTGGTCATCCCGTTCGTGTTCACGGCCTACGGGACGTTCCTCATGCGGCAGTTCTTCGTGTCCATACCCCGGGAACTGGAGGAGGCCGCGGTCATCGACGGTGCCTCCCGCTGGACCATCCTGTGGCGGATCTTCTTCCCGCTCTCGATCCCCGCTGTCGCGACGCTGTCCACCTTCTCGTTCCTCTACGCCTGGAACTCCTTCGTCTGGCCCCTCATCATCATCGACTCGGGGAACACCGACGGCAGCGTCCTCGCCCTGACGCTGTCAGTGCTGGGCGGCCGTGCCGCCGACACGCCGAACCTCGTCCTCGCCGGCGTCGTGCTCGCCATGATCGCCCCGATCGCCGTGTTCCTGCTGGCGCAGCGGTACTTCGTGGAGAATGTGGCCTCCAGTGGCCTCAAGGGCTGACCGATGGCGCACACTGGAAGTGTGAATGAGACATGTTGACCAGCTCGCTCGGGCCCGGCAGTCGAGCGGACGCCATCTCGGCGATGGCATCCGAGACCCTCGATCTGCTGGTCGTCGGCGCGGGAGCCACGGGAACCGGGACCGCCCTTGATGCCGCGGCCCGCGGCCTCTCGCGTTGGCCTGATCGACAAGGGCGACATCGCCGGGGGGACGTCCAGCCGTTCCAGCCAGCTGGTGCATGGCGGCCTGCGCTACCTGCAGCAGGGCAATGTCGCGCTGGTGCGTGAGTCGCTCCGCGAGCGCGAGCTGCTGCTGACCACGCTGGCGCCGCATCTGGTCCGCCCGCTGCCGTTCATCCTGCCGCTGCGGCACCGCGTGTGGCAGCGCGCCTACATGGGTGCTGGTCTCACGGCCTACGACGTGCTCGCGAGATCGGGCGTGCTGCCCCGCCATCGTCACCTGTCGAAGCGGCGCACGCTGGAACGGTTCCCGGATCTCCGGGCGGAGAAACTGGTCGGTGGCCTGGAGTACTACGACGCGCAGATGGACGACGCTCGGCTGGCGGTCGCGATCGCCCGGACGGCGGCCGGCCGAGGGGCGCTGGTCGCTCCGCATGTCGAGCTGGTCCGCGCCCTCGAGGATGGCTCGGACGGCCTGCACCGCGTCGTCGTCCGCGACGAGCTGACCGGTGAGGAGAACGTGATCGCGGCTCGCTGCATCGCGCTCTGCGTGGGCGTGTGGGCACCCGAGGTGTCCGCGCTGTTCACCGGGGCGGCGACCTCGGTCGGCATCACGCGATCCAAGGGCGTCCACCTGCGACTCCCGCGGTCTGCGATTTCCGGCGAGACGGCACTGATCATCCCCACCAGCACGAGCGTGCTGTTCGTCATCCCGACGCCGACGCACTGGCTGGTCGGGACGACCGACACGGAGTTCCTCGGTGACCCGGATGCCGTCCAGCCGTCCCGTGACGACGTCGAGTACCTGCTTGACCTGCTTCGTGACAACCTCGCCGCCCCGCTCACGGCCGATGACGTCACCTACACCTTCGCGGGACTTCGTCCGCTCGTGCGCGACGAGGCGCTTGGCGGGAACACGGCCAAGGTGACCCGCGAGCATCGGATTGCCCGCGTCTCCCCGGGGGTCCTGGCGATCGTCGGCGGGAAGTGGACCACCTACCGGGTCATGGCCCGGGATCTGGTGGACACGGCACTGACCGAGTGCGGCCTGCCGTCAGCACCCTGCACCACCGACACCATCCCGCTCGTGGATGGTCGGGCCGAGGAGGTCAGCGACCTCATCGGCGAGTACCCCGAACTCGAGGAGCCGCTGCCCGGCGCCGCCGGCTATCGGAGGGCAGACGTCGTCCAGGCCTTCCTGCATGAGGGTGCGGTTGACGTGGAGGACGTCGTGGACCGCCGGCTTCGCCTGCGGCTCACGCTGGACGACGTGTCCCAGACGACCGTCGATGCCATCGCCGGAATCATGCAGCAGGTCCGCGACGAGGTCCTGCGCTAGGGCCGGGACCGACCCTAGGTGGACTCCCACGTCCCGCTGTGGATGTCCTCCGCGTCCACGATCCGGTAGGCGTACCCCTGCTCTGCCAGGAACCGCTGACGATGCTGGGCGAAGTCAGCGTCGACGGTGTCGCGCGTCACGATCGAGTAGAAGTGCGCGGCGCGCCCGTCACCCTTCGGGCGCAGGACGCGGCCGAGCCGCTGGGCCTCCTCCTGTCGTGAGCCGAACGTGCCGCTCACCTGGATGGCGACACCGGCCTCCGGCAGGTCGACCGAGAAGTTGGCCACCTTGCTGACGACCAGGACGCGGGTGTCGCCGTTGCGGAACGACTCGAACAGCCGCTCGCGCTCACGGACCGGAGTCTGGCCCGTGATGACGGGCGCCTGAAGGTGCTCCCCGAGCTCGGCGAGCTGGTCGAGGTACTGCCCGATGACGAGCACGCGGTCGTCCACGTGCCGAGCCGCGATCTCCTCGGTGATGCGGATCTTCTCCGGTGCAGATGCCGAGAGCCGGTAGCGGTCCTCCGGCTCGGCCATCGCGTAGGTCATGCGGTCGGAGTCGGGGAGGGTGACCCGTACCTCGACGCAGTCCGCCGGGGCGATGTATCCCTGGTTCTCGATGTCCTTCCACGGGGCGTCGTAGCGCTTCGGTCCGATGAGCGAGAACACGTCACTCTCCCGACCGTCCTCCCGCACCAGCGTGGCGGTCAGGCCCAGCCGCCGCCGGGACTGGATGTCGGCGGTGAAGCGGAAGATCGGGGCCGGCAGCAGGTGGACCTCGTCGTAGATGATCAGGCCCCAGTCGCGGGAGTCGAATACCTCCAGATGGGGGTAGATGCCCTGTCGCTTCGTCGTCATGACCTGGTAGGTCGCGATGGTGACCGGACGGATCTCCTTGCGGGCCCCCGAGTACTCGCCGATCTCGTCCGCGGTGAGGGTCGTGCGTCGCAGGAGCTCGTCGCGCCACTGCCGCGCGGCGACGGTGTTGGTGACCAGGATGAGCGTCGTGGCCTGCGCGAGGGTCATGGCGAGGGCGCCCACGATCGTCTTGCCCGATCCGCAGGGCAGGACGACGACGCCGGAGCCGCCGTGCCAGAAGCCCTCGGCCGCCTCGGTCTGGTACGGCCGTGGCTGCCAGTCCTCGGCCGCGAGCCCGATCGCGTGCCGCTCGCCGTCCACGTAGCCGGCGACGTCCTCGGCCGGCCAGCCCAGCTTCACGAGGGCCTGCTTGAGGTGGCCACGCTCGCTGGGATGGACGATGACCGTGGTGTCGTCCACGCGGGCGCCGAGGAGAGGCGACACCTTCTTGCTGCGCAGCACCTCCTCCAGCACCGCCGCGTCCAGTGCCTGCAGGACGAGTCCGTGGACAGGGTGGTTGGCCACCTGGAGGCGCCCGTAGCGGGCCATCGTCTCGGCGACGTCGATCAGCAGGGCGTGCGGGACGGGATAGCGCGAGTAGCGCAGCAGGGTGTCGATGACCTGCTCCGCATCGTGGCCGGCGGCCCGGGCGTTCCACAGGCCGAGGGGGGTCAGCCGGTAGGTGTGGATGTGCTCAGGTGCGCGCTCGAGTTCGGCGAACGGGGCGATGGCCTTGCGGCAGTCGACGGCGTCGGCGTGATCGACCTCGAGCAACAGCGTCTTGTCGCTCTGCACGATGAGGGGGCCGTCGGTCACCGGTCGATGCTATGTCGTGGCGCCGCCACCCAGCGAATCGATGATGGCCGCAAGGAGGGCGGCGCGGTCGGCCATGGCGGACACGCTCGCCCACTCGTGATCGGCATGTGCCCCGTCGCCGACGGCGCCGACTCCGTCGAGCGTCGCGATTCCGGCGGCGGCAGTGAGATTGCCGTCGCTGGCACCGCCGACCGCCTTCCCCTCAAGCGGGGGCAGGCCGAGCGCTGCCGCGGACTCCTGGGCCAGCGCCAGGAGCGAACCCGAGGACGCCTCCTCCATCGCCGGTCGGTCGATGCCGCCGAGGACGCTGAACCCGGATGCGTTGACGGTCGGCCGCCAGGACCGAATGGCGTGATCGACGCGGGACTGCTCGGCCCAGGACCAGGCGCGCACGTCGAGGGTGATGCTCGCGTGCGCGGGAACCGTGTTGGAGGTGGTTCCGGCATGCAGCACCGTCGGGGTCACGGTGGTCCCGGCCGCCGCGTCGGCCCACGGCCCGGCGGCGCTGGCGAATTCGGCCGCGGCGAGGAGTGCGTTGATGCCGCGCTCGGGGTCCAGCCCCGCGTGCGCAGCGCGACCCTCGAACTCCAGGGTGTACCAGGAGGTGCCCTTCCGTGCGGTCTTGAGCGCGGCGTCGATCGAGGGCTCGAGGACCAGGACGGCCTCGGCCTCCGTGATGGCGGCCGCGATGAGGTCACGGGAGGCGTGCGATCCGGTCTCCTCGTCGGTCGTCAGCAGCATCCCGACCCCGGACCCCTCCGACACTCCGGCCAGGGTGAGGGCCGCCCATCCCTGCACCACGCCGGCCTTCATGTCGAAGACTCCCGGACCGCGGAGCACATCGCCCTCGCACGAGAAGGGCAGGCGGGACAGGCTCCCGAGCGGCCACACCGTGTCCAGGTGCCCCAGGAGCAGGATCCTGGGATGGTCAACGCCCCAGCGCCACACCGGACGACCGGCGTGCGTCTCCAAGCGGGCCGGCTCGGGGAGCCAGCCCTCGAAGATCCCGATGGCCTCCTGGACGATGGCCTCGCACGCCCGCAGGTCCTCCGTCGGCGACTCGAGGCAGACCAGCGCCTCCACCGCGTCGAGCATGGCGGGCAGCAGCTGGTGCGCCTGCTGGGTTAGGACTGACTGGGGCATGACCGGCTCCGATTCTCGCTACGGTGATCCGCGTGAGCCCCCAGCCGCCGGAGCGTGGCATGTCTCCGGAAGACGATCTGGCCGTCGCAGAGGAGCGGGCCCGAGTGCAGGTGCGCTCCCTGAACGACCTTAGTGAACTCCAGGACGCCCGACGGGTCTTCGACATCGTGTGGCCCGCGAGCGACGGGTCGACCCAGGTCCCCGACAACCTCATGCGTGCGCTGGTGCACGCCGGCGGCTACGCGTCCGCGGCGTACCGGGACGGCGAGCCGATCGGCGCCGCACTCGCCTTCGTCGGCCGCTCGTCCGACAAGGACGGCTGGCACACGCACCTGCACTCGCACATGGCCGCCGTCCTCGATCCCTACCGGGACCAGCACATCGGATCGGCACTCAAGCTCCACCAGCGCGTGTGGGCGCTCGAGCATGGGATCGACACGATCGGGTGGACGTTCGACCCACTCGTGCGACGCAATGCCCGCGTGAACCTGATCAAGCTCGGGGTCGACGTCGACGGCTTCGAGGTCGACTTCTACGGCAACATGGACGACGGCATCAACAGCGGCGACCCGACGGACCGGCTCTTCGCGTGGTGGCGACTGGACTCTCCCCGCGCGTACGCGGCAGCGGCCGGCCGACTCAAGCCGCTCGACCTGACGGAGCTGCTGATTGCCGGACAGGAGGTCATGGAGATCGAGTTGCCCGACGACATCGTCGAGCTGCGCGCGTCAGCGCCGACGATCGCTGCGCAGTGGCGGATCGCGGTCCGGGAGGCCCTTCTGGCCGCCTTCGCCGAGGGGTTCCGAATCATCGGGATCACCGAGCCCGGGAACTATGTGCTGGAGAGGAAACCATGACCATCGAGCTGTTCCGACTGCATCGCCTTGCGATCCCGCTGGTGCGGCCGTTCCGGACGAGCTTCGGGACCGAGTCGGTTCGTGACGTCATCCTCGTGGAGGCGGTCTCCTCCGACGGGACCAGTGGCTGGGGCGAGTGCGTCACCATGTCGTGGCCCGGCTACAGCTACGAGTACGGCGACGGCGCCATCGGGGTGATCACCGACCACCTCGTCCCGGCTCTGGCGGAGGTCGACCACGCCGACGATCCGGTCGAGGTCCGGGCGGCCATGGAGGTCGTGAGTGGTCACCCCATGGCGAAGGGAGCGTTGTCGACGGCCATGCTCGACGTGTGGCTCCGGGAGCGGGACACTGTCGCTGGCCTCCTACCTCGGCGCGGACCGGACGATGGTCGACTGCGGCGTGTCGGTGGGCATCCCGACCACGGAGTCGATTCCCGAGCTGCTGGACGAGGTGGCCGGGTACGTCGAGGCCGGGTACCTGCGCATCAAGCTGAAGATCGAGCCCGGATGGGACATCGAGCCGGTGGCGGCCGTCCGCGAGCGGTGGCCGGACATGCCGATGCAGACCGACGCCAATCAGGCATACCAGCGATCGGACGCGCAGCATCTCGCGCAGCTGGACCAGTTCGGGCTCCTGCTGCACGAGCAGCCGCTCGAGCAGGAGGACTGGTACGGGCATGTGCTGATGTCGCAGGCGTGCACCACGCCGATCTGCATGGACGAGTCGATCCATTCCGTCGCATCGGCGGACTCGGCGATCCGGTTCGGCGCCTGCTCGATCATCAACATCAAGCCAGGGCGGGTCGGCGGGTACCTCACGGCGCGTGACATCCACGACCTCTGCCGGCCGCAGGGCGTTCCCGTGTGGTGCGGAGGGATGCTTGAGACGGGGATCGGTCGGGCGGCCAACGTGGCTCTGGCGGCCCTTCCCGGTTTCACCCTGCCGGGTGACACGAGCGCCTCCAGTCGCTACTACCGCGTGGACGTGACCGAGCCCTTCGTCCTGCAGAACGGTCAGCTCCCGGTTCCGACCGGGCCGGGCATCGGGGTCGACCCGATCCCCGAGGTGCTCGCGGACATGACGGTCTGGTCGGCCGAGGTGCGACTGGCATGACGCGGGGCTGCGCGCGCTGGCGCGCCCGCCTTCTGCTGGTTGCGTCGATCTGGGCCCCGACCGTGGGGACCTCCCGACTACCGTGGGACCCTCGCCGACTAGGGGCTCGTCTGCTCGACAGGGGCGTCGGCCACACCGGTGACCCGTGACACCGAGAAGGTGCGAACGCTGTCGGTGCGGTGGTCGAAGGCGGTGAGCACCCCGCCGGCCAGCCTGATGGGATCCACGATCTGCTGGATGACGGCCCCGTCCATGTCGGCATACCCGACCCAGACCGGTCGGTTGTCGGACAGCGCCGCGCGCAAGGCCGAGACGATCGCCGCCGCGGGGAGTCGGGGCAGCTCGGTTCCCGATGCTGGTCCGGCGACGGACGTCGATCGCCGGCCGCTCGCGCGATCGCCGGCTCGCAGCGTGCGGACGGCCGCGGAGACGAGGGTCTCCTCGGGCATGCGCCGGGTGGCCACGGGCTGCTGTCGGGGCGATCGGGTGCGGCGGTCCTCGGGGCGCCGGATCACCACCACGCCGTCCGGGCTCTCCGCGGCCGGCGCATACCCCGCGTCACGCAGCGCGGCGATGAGTTCCGACGTCGGTGCCTGGCTGATGACGACGGACTCCGCGAGTCGGTGCAGCCCCAGGGGCCGCAGTCGTCGATCGGCGATGATCGCACTCAGCGCCTCGTGGTTGTCGCTGCGCACATAGGCCAGCGCGCTGCCGACGCGGACCGCGCCATGCCGACGAGCCACGTCGTCGATGAGGTAGGTCAGGGGCTGCGGGATCGGCGTGCTCGAGATCCGCGACAGCAGCTCGTGGATGGCCTCAGCGTCCCATCCCGCGTCAAGCGCTCGACGGACGGAGGACTCGCTGATCCGGTACACGGTCGCATGGCCGCGGGACTCGACGTCGGCCAGCAGGCGCAGGCTTCGAGCGACACTGGCGACGAGGGGCCCGGGGGCGATGACGGTGAGGTCGGCCTGGATGAGGACGTGGTCCACGTCCACGGGCAGGGCCTTGGCGAGCGCCTCGGCCACTCGGTGGACGTGGGCCCGGCGCTCGGCGGGCGAGGCGGGGTGGGCATCGATCAGCAGCCGCGCCGGGCTGCTGATGGCACCGGCTCCGATCACGCCGAGGTCAGTGCCCTCGCGGAGCGTCGCCATCACGGTCATCCGGCGCAGGTCCCCGGCGCGCCGAGGTTGGCGGTCGTCCAGCACCGCCAGGATCCGGTCCTCGTCGAGGGCCGTTCCCGGAGGCAGCGAGGCCAGCAGTCCGATGATGTCGCGGCGCAGGACCGGAACGGCCCGGCGATCCCGATCGGCGGAGAGCACCTGGGTCTTCTCGTCGGCGAGTGAGGGCATCCGCGGCAGGGTCAGCCACGCCTCGACCACGTCGATCCACTGCTCCGCGGGCTCCTTCGACACCCACGCGTCGAACTGGTCGGTCGGCAGCCAGTGGGGCGACTCCTCCTCGTCGTCGGCGACCAGGCCCGCCGCCTGCGCGATCTCGATGGTCAGGGCCGTTCTTGCCCAGTCGGAGTGAAGACGGCCGCGCGCGGCGGCGAACTCACGCAGGGACAGGCCACCGCTGCGCAGGATCCCCGGCGGGCTGACCGACCAGTCGTCGAGGAGGTCACGGATCAGGGCCAGCGCCTCCCGGCCGTGGAGAGCGGCCTGCGCATCGACGTCGACCTGGTCGCGCTGGATGCCGTCGCCCGCATCGGGTCGCGGCCACGCGGGAACGGGCGCGGACGAGACCAGATCTCGAACCGGATGGACGGCGCGGAGCCGGTCTCGGTCCCCCCACACGAGGGCGAGGCCGATGACGTCGGTGAGGGCACGGCAGCAGTCGTCCTCGGCATCTGTCGGAAGCGCCGATGCCGCCTCGGCGACGATGGCCTCGAAGGTGGCGGCATCCTCGACCGTGAGCTCCGCGGCGACCCGGAGCACGTGCAGATGCATGGCGTCGAGCTGGTCGAGGCAGCGCGCGATCGACGGGGCAGCGGTTGCTCGCGCGGTGAGGGCGGTGAAGTCGGACGGGACAGGGTGCAGGAGGTCGGGGCGCCGCTGCAGCAACGCCGCCATCGCGGCGTCGTCACGCTGCCGCAGGTCGTCAGCGAGACTGCGAGGGACGGCCATCTGACCAACGGTACGCGCCTTCGGGCGGCTGGCTTACCGCGCGCGTCGGTCGCGGGCGCCTAGGACCAGGCCCACGAACACGATGACCAGGCCCACGCCGGTGAGCATCGACAGGAACCACATTGCCCCGGGCAGGGTGACCGAGGGGAGCACGAGCGGGATCATGGCCACGACGGTGAAGACGAGCCCGGCGGCGGTCACCCAGCCACCGATGCGCAGCACGGCGTCAGCGCGTGAGCGGGCGCGAGAGCCGGCGGGTGCGTCGCGATGCGAGGAGGATCCGGTCACCCGCCAAGGGTCTCAGGGCGTCTGGCGAGGGCAGCCACGGGGGACGGTAGCCTGTTGGGGCGTCGGGGGAGCCCGCGCCGGACGTCGGCTCTCCGCCGTCCGCAGTGTGCAACGTGAGTGGAGCGATCGTGCCTACCGGAACCGTCAAGTGGTACGACTCGGAGAAGGGCTTCGGGTTCATCACCTCGGACGAGGGCGACGACGTCTTCGTCCATGTCTCCACGCTGCCGGCGGGCGTGACCGCCCTGAAGCCGGGCTCCAAGGTCGAGTTCGGGGTCGTCGATGGCCGTCGGGGGAAGCAGGCGCTGTCGCTGTCCGTGCTCTCGGCCGCACCGTCCGTGGTCAAGGGCAGCCGGAAGCCGGCTGACGACATGGCCGTCATCATCGAGGACGTCATCAAGCTCCTGGACGGCGTGTCCAACCAGCTTCGTCGGGGCAAGTACCCGCAGGACGCGGCGGCGCAGAAGGTTGCCGCAGTGCTGAGGGCGGTGGCGGACGACCTCGACGTCTGATCAGGCGACGAGCTTGAAGATCCAGATGCCGCGGGTCTTCTCGTCCTGCCCGGCGACGAGCTCCATGATGAGCCCGTCCTGCGGGATCTCCTGGAACTCCGGGAAGGTGAACCGGAAGTAGGTGCTGGTGATCGGCGAGGGCACCAGGTTCTGGCCGTTGATGCGCGGAGACCACCCGGCGTCCGCGACCACGGGATCGACGCTGATGCCGATGACCTGACCGGGCACGACCGGGATAGCGGCAGTCGTGGCGCCGGAGGCCGCGGCGTCGATGACGTCCTGGGCGCAGGCGTCGGCGTCGAGGGCGTCCGCGTCGAAGGCCCAGCAGGCGGCCTGGCGGAACTGGCTGGTGGTGCCCGAGAACACGGTCGCACCCGGGTTCGGCTTCTCGCAGGCGGTGAGGCCGAGGGCCAGCACGGCGGCGCCGGCGATGACGAGGGGAAGACGGGCGCGAGTCATGGCTCCGAGACTATCGGTGGACCCCGCCTCGGCGGGACGCGGCCGGTGGGCCACAATCTTCGTATGACTCCGTCTGCCTCGACCGGTGCCGCCAAGCGCGATGCCGCCCTCGTGGCCGCGATCGACACTGCCCGTCAGGCGGCTGTGGACGAGGCCGGGGCCGGCATGGTCGGCGACCACACCGGCGCCGTCATGGAGGGCGAGCGGCTCGCCACCCATACCTTCGCCTGCCTGAGCCCGGCCTATGTCGGCTGGATGTGGGCGGTGACGCTGACGCGGGCAACGAGGTCGAAGCACGTGACCGTCAACGAGGTCGTTCTGTTGCCCGGCCCGGACGCGCTCGTGGCGCCTGAATGGCTGCCATGGAGCGAGCGCCTGCGCCCCGGAGACCTGGGCCCCGGCGACGTCCTTCCGGCCGCGGCGGACGATCCGCGACTCGTGGCCGGACTGACCGCCGAGGACGACCTGGAGTCCGTGGCCTCGCAGTCCCCCCTGCATCCGGGCGAGTGGGAGATCGGCCTCGGCCGCCTTCGCGTCCTGTCGCCGCTCGGTCGAGATGACGCGACCGACCGCTGGGTCTCCGGTGACTTCGGCCCGCTCGCCCCGATGGCCAGGCAGGCCGCCGCGGAATGCTCGACGTGTGGCTTCATGCTGCCGATGGGAGGGCCGCTGGGCCAGTCCTTCGCCGTGTGCGCCAACGAGATCAGCCCTGCCGACGGCCACGTCGTCGCCCTCACGTTCGGGTGCGGTGCGCACTCGGAAATCGAGGCCGAGGCCGAGGTGCGGCCCGTGGCGACCCAGGACGAGACGGGCTGGGACCCGCTCGAGCTCGGTCACTCCTGACCGGAGCGCCGCCTCGCGCGGCGCTTGCGCCACCTCAGGAACAGCACCCCGCCGGCGCCGCTGACCAGACCGACCGCCGCGACGCCGATCCACCAGGTCGTCCCGTTCTCGTCGAGTGACGGCTTGGCCACGACCAAACCCACCAGCACGACGAGCCATACCCCCGTGCCGATGGACACGGGGAGGATGGCGTCCGTATCGGACTGGTCAAGGAGGCTGCGGGTCATGGTGGGGCCACGCTACCCGTCAGCGCGGAACCTGCGGGGTCATCGCGAAGGCTACGGCGCCAGCGGCCAACCCGGCGACGATCGCTGCGGGCCAGGCCGTGATGATGCCGGCGAGCGGGTGGGACAGGGTGAACGCGATCGCATACGCGACCCCGGCCACGACGATGCCCCACCGACTGCCTGCTCGCCACATCAGGAGGGCCGCCGCGACGCCCATGAGCAGCATGACGACTCCACCGGCCGGGCGGGATCCGGAGAGCTGGGCCACGGCGAAGCCGAGGACCAGTCCCGCGAAGACCACGGCGGCCACGGTGGTCTGCGGGCGGCGTGCCGTGGCTAGCACCCCTCGACCTGCACTGGTGCGCCGGTGCGCAACGACTCCCCGGCGGCGAGGCCGAGGACGACCGGCGCCCGTCCGTCAGCGCCGGACACCGGCGACAGTCCACCAACGCGGACGAAGTCGATGAAAGCCCGCCACTCATGCAGGTAGGAGGCGTGGTAGCGATCCAGGAAGAAGTCCGGGAGCAACGCCCCTGCGAGGCCGTCGGCGGTCAGGGTGAAGCCGGTGTGCGCGCGCGGGTTGTCCGACGCCGCCATGCCGCGCTCACCGAAGACCTCGACGCGCTGGTCATAGCCGTACACGGCCTGACGACTGTTGTCGATCATGGTGAGGGCGCCGTTCTCGTGGGTCAGGATCACCGCGGCGGTGTCGATGTCGCCCGCCTCGCCGATGGCCGGGTCGATCAGGACCGCGCCCTTGGCGTACACCTCGACGACAGGTGATCGGACGACGAAGCGGGCCATGTCGAAGTCGTGGATCATCATGTCGACGAAGATGCCGCCGCTCACCTTGACGTACTCGATCGGCGGGGGAGCGGGGTCACGGCTGGAGATCCGGGCGAGGTGCACTTCGCCGATGACGCCGTCGCGCACCGCGTCCGCGACGGATCGATGGGCGGGATCGAAACGACGATTGAAGCCGACCATGAAGGGGACGCCGGCCGTCTCGACGGCCGCGATGGCGCGGTCGACCTCACTCACGTCCAGGCTCACGGGCTTCTCGCAGAAGATCGCCTTGCCGGCGCGCGCGGCCGCGACCGCGAGGTCGACGTGGGTGTCCGTGCTGGTGCAGATCGCCACGGCGTCGACGTCGTCCGAGCCGATCAACTCATCGACTGTGGCGGCGTCGACCCGAAGGTCACTGGCCACCGAACGGGCGGCCTCCTCGTTGACGTCGGCCACCGCTACCAGCACTGCGCCCGGGGTCTGCCGGGCGACGATCTCCGCGTGCATGCGGCCGATCCGTCCGACTCCAGCGACACCGATTCGGGTGGGGGACACCGCGGCCTCCGTCTCTGCGGCGCCGTCGAGCCGCGCGGTCACGCTACCAGAGAATTGGAACGTTCCAATGATTGTGGTGGCGTCGAGGCGCCGACGCCGCCGGGGAATCCGGGACCCGCGACGTACGCTGAGCGGATGGACCCGAGGACCCGCCGCGCGGTGACGCTCGCGGTCCTGATCTCCCTGACCGTCGTGGTTGTCGTCGCCGCCCTCTGGCGGTAGCGATGCGCTCTCGAATCGGGGCCGCGGCGCTGCTGGCGATCTTCTTCGTGGGTTCGCCGCCGGCCGTGGCCGCCGACGACGTATCCACCGTGTGCCGGTTCACCGACGAACGCTTCACCGAGATCAGCGGGATGACGTACTCGCAGCGGCACCCGGGCGTGCTCTACCTGCACAACGACTCATCCGGTGGCCCACGGATCTACGCCGTCGACGGGCGCACCTGCGAGACGCTCGCCACCTTGACCATCGCGGGGATCGACGCACGTGACCTGGAGGCGATCGGGTCCGGGCGAGATGCGCGCGGGCGACCCATCCTGTGGGTGGCCGACATCGGGGACAACGTGGATTCGTGGCCCGAGGTCCGGCTGCACCGGGTCCGCGAGCCGAAGGTCCTCCGGGACCGCACGCTGAAGCCGCGGACGTACCGGTTCACCTACTCCGATCGGCCGCACAACGCCGAGACGATCCTCACCGACCCGAACTCCACTCGGGTCTGGGTGGTCACGAAGCAGTCCGCCCGGGGGCGCATGTACGCCCTGCCCCGCAACCTGTCCGAGCAGAGGGTCAACATCGCCCGGCCGGTCGGCCGCGAGGGAGCGTTCGTGACCGACGGCGCCGTCAGCCCCGATGCCTCCCGGTACGTGCTGCGGGACTACGTCGACGCGCAGGTCTTCACGGGCCTCCCGCCGGGTCGTGATCCGCAGCGGGTCTACCTGCCGCTCCAGCTCCAGGGTGAGGCCGTGACCTGGACGTCGGACGGGGCGGCGCTGCTGGTCGCGAGCGAGCGCGACGACCGGCTGCTGCGCGTGGAGCTGCCGGAATCGGCGCGCGCCGCGACACCCCCGTCGTCCGTCGCTGTGTCCCCCTCCGCGACGCCCCCCTCGCCGAGCGAGCAGACGTTGGGCTCGGCAGAGGTGGGCGAACCCCAACAACCGCCCGATCAACGAGGTTGGGTGATTCCGGTGGCCGTCGGGCTGGTGGCGCTGGCCGGGCTGGTCATCGCGGGGATGGAGCTGCAGCGACGTCGGGGACGGGGCGCGCCACCAGGATGACGAGCCCGGTGATGAGCAGCACCGGCACCAGGAGGAACGCCACATGCACCCCGACGGCGTCGGCGAGGACGCCGAGGGCGAAGGGGGCCACCGCGATGGCGACGCTGGCTGCGATGGAAGCACCGGCGCTGGCGCGGTCGGTCATTCCGCCCGAGGCGCGAACCGCGCGTGCCACGCCCAGGGGCCAGTGGACGCCGATCCCGATGCCGGTCAGCAGCAGGCCGAGGAGGACGACCGGCCACAGGGTGAACGCCCACGCGATGACGAAGGACGCGAGCGCAAAGAGGACGGACCCGCGCAGCAGGCGCTCGGTGGGGAACCGCTGCGCCAGGCGCGCGCCGGCGAGGCGCCCGATGAGCATCCCGCCGGTCACCGACGCCAACGAGGCCGCCGCCGCGGCCGGGCCGAAGTCGCACCGCTCGCGCAGCAGGTCCGCACCCCAGAAGGTGAGGCAGAACTCGGCGCCGATGAAGCAGGTGACGGCGATGAGCGTCCAGTAGACCGACGCGGTGAACCGACCCCCCTGCGACTCGCGGACGGCCAGCCCGCGCGTGCCGAACACGGCGATGCTTCGGCCGCGCCAGATCTCGACGAGAACCAGGGCGATGACGACGATCCACATTCCCCACCGCCACCCCAGGACGGTGGCGGCCCCGATGCCGATGGCGAGGGGTCCCGAGCAGGCCGGCCAGCGAGGCCAGGGCATTGGCCTGAGTCAGCGCCGACGGACCGGCCGGCCCCTGGTAGTCGAGCAGGAATGCGTTGATGGTGATCAGCAGGAAGGTGCCGAAGAAGCCGGCCAGCGCGGCGCCGGTCATGGACACGAGCGGTGAGGCGCCCGGCATCGTGTAGATCAGGACGGAGGCCGCGGCTCCGATGGCGCACACGCGCATGATGAGCCCGCGGCCCCAGCGGGTCACGAGTCGCGCCGCCAGGAGAGCGCCCACCAGGCCGCCGACGGCCAGGGCCGTGCCGTGCAGAGCGGCGACGGACCGGCTGGTGCCCTGCTCGTCGCGCAGGAGCGCCTGGGTGGCCCCGAAGGCGTAGAGGAACCAGGCCCAGAACGCCAGTTGCACATAGCTGATCCACGTCGGCCGGTCCTGGGCTGGGCGGGTCGTTCCTACTGGCTCGGGTCCCTCGAGCCAGGGCTCGGTCACGTCAGTTGCGCGATGACATAGTCGATGCAGCGCGTGAGGGCGCGGACATCGTCAGGATCGACGGACGGGAAGACGGCGATCCGGAGCTGGTTGCGACCGAGCTTCCGGTAGGGCTCGGTGTCCACGATGCCGTTGAGTCGCAGGGCCTTCGTGATCGAGGTCGCGTCGACAGCCTCATCGATGTCGATCGTCGCCACAACCCCGGACCGCAGGGCCGGATCGCTGACGAACGGAGTGGCGATGTCGGTGGCGGCGGCCCAGTCGTAGAGCACACCCGACGATTCGCTCGTGCGGGCGACGCACCAGTCCAGGCCGCCGTTGCGCGTTGAACCAGTCGACCTGCTCGGCCATCATGAGGATGGTCGCTAGCGCGGGTGTGTTGTACGTCTGGTCCAGGCGTGAGTTGTCGATCGCGGTCTGCAGATCCAGGAAGTCGGGGATCCACCGCCCGGAGCCCTTGATCTCCGCGGCGCGTTCGATCGGCGGCGGGGGACATGAGCGCGAACCAGATCCCGCCGTCCGACCCGAAGCTCTTCTGCGGCGCGAAGTAGTAGGCGTCGAAGTCGGCAGCGTCGACGGCCAGGCCACCGGCGCCGCTGGTCGCGTCGATGATCATGAGGGCACCGTGGTCGGCGTCCGCCACCCGGTGCGGGGTCACGGCCACTCCGGTGGAGGTCTCGTTGTGCGGGCTGCAGTAGGCGTCGACGCCCACCTCGGCGGCGAACGACGGGCGCCGAGCCCGGATCGGACTTCAGGATCGTGGGATCGCCCAGGTGCGGGGCCTTCGCGACGCCGCTGGCGAACTTCGCGCCGAACTCGCCGAACGACAGGAACTGCGCACGATCGCGGATCAGGCCGAAGGATGCGACGTCCCAGAAGGCGGTCGAGCCGCCATTGCCCAGCACGACCTCGTAGCCCTCCGGCAGGTCGAACAGGTCCGCAAGGCCGATGCGCAGACGACCGACCTGGGACTTCACGGTCTTCTGGCGGTGCGAGGTGCCCAGATAGGACTGCCACACCGATCCCAGGGCCTCGACCTGCTCCTTGCGGACCTTGGAGGGCCCGGCTCCGAAACGGCCGTCGGCCGGGAGGAGGTCAGCGGGGATACGGATGTCTTCTGGCGATGCGGCCACGGACGGTTCTCTCCTGCGGTAGTGGTGAGTTGCCCTCAAACCCTAGAGCGTGGGCGCGTAGTCGCTCGGGGCGACCATCGACGTATCCCAGCCGGGCACCTGCTCCGGAGTGCGCGGGCCCGGCCCCACGTAGCGCGCGGACGGCCGGATGAGCCGGCCGGTGCGCTTCTGCTCGAGGATGTGCGAGCTCCAGCCGGCCAGTCGCGCGCAGGTGAACATGGACGTGAAGAGCGGGGCCGGCACTTCGGCGAAGTCCAGGACGATGGCCGCCCAGAACTCGACGTTGGTCTCCAGCACGCGGTCCGGGCGTCGTTCACGGAGTTCCTTCAGCGCCGCCTGCTCGAGTGCCTCGGCGACCTCGTAGCGCGGCGCACCGAGCTCGCGCGCGGTGCGCCGGAGCACTCGGGCTCGGGGATCCTCGGCGCGGTATACGCGGTGGCCGAATCCCATCAGGCGCTCATTGCGGTCGAGCACGCCCCGCACGTAGGCCTGCGCGTCGCCCGTGCGCTCGATCTCCTCGATCATCCCGAGCACGCGTGACGGTGCCCCGCCGTGCAGGGGGCCGCTCATGGCGCCGATGGCTCCGGAGATGGCCGCCGCGACGTCGGCGCCGGTCGATGCGATGACCCGGGCCGTGAATGTCGAGGCGTTCATGCCGTGCTCGGCGGCGGACACGAAGTAGGCATCGATGGCCTGGATGTGCTTGGGGTCCGGCTCCCCGCGCCAACGGCGCATGAAGCGCTCCACGACGGTCCTGGCCTCGTCGATGTGGGACTGGGGCACCATCGGCCTGCCGATGCCCCGGGCCGACTGCGCGACGAAGGACAGGGCCATGACGGACACATGCGCGAGGTTCTCTCGCGCCGTGTCATCGTCGATGTCGAGCAGCGGGTGCAGGCCCCATGCGGGTGCCAGCATCGCGATGGCCGACTGAACGTCGACCCGGACGTCACCGGAGTGGATCGGGATCGGGAACGGCTCCGCGGGCGGAAGTCCAGGGTTGAACTCGTTGTCGACGAGCAGGCCCCACACGTTGCCGAACGAGACCTTGCCGACGAGGTTCTCGATGTCGACACCGCGGTACCGCAGGACGCTGCCATCTCGGTCGGGCTCGGCGATCTGCGTCTCGAAGGCGACTACTCCCTCGAGGCCCGGGACGAACTCGGCCACGATGTGCTCCCTACGGTTGAGTGCGCTACCGCGCCCATTCAACATCCCACCCGCTTTCGTGATGAGATCGGGCCATGAGTTTGTGGTCACCGCCGCCGGAGGATGCCCCCCGCCGGCTCGCCGACCTGCGCGTGTCCTACGACGCGGGCATCTTGGAGGAAGGGCAGGTGGCGTCCACTCCGCTGGCCCAGTTTCGGGACTGGTTCGACGAGGCGGTGGCCCTCGGCCTGCCGGAGCCGAACGCCATGATCCTGGCCACCGCTGGCGCTGGGGGCCAGCCGAGCGCTCGGACCGTCCTGCTCAAGGACGTCGACGAGCGGGGCTTCGTCTTCTACACCAACCTGGGGTCGCGAAAGAGCCGCGAACTGACCGAGAACCCCCTCGCCTCCCTGGTCTTCCCGTGGTTCGCGATGCATCGCCAGGTCGTCGTCGTCGGCCGGGCCGAGCAGGTTTCCCGGACGGAGGCGGCCGAGTACTTCGCGAGCCGCCCGCACGGCTCGCAGCTCGGGGCGTGGGCGAGCCGTCAGTCGGCCGTCATCGAGGGCCGGGCCGGGCTCGAGGCGCGATACGAGGAACTGCAGGATCAGTACCCCGAGGGTGCCGACGTGCCGCTTCCGGACTTCTGGGGCGGGTGGCTGGTGCGGCCGCAGTCGGTGGAGTTCTGGCAGGGTCGCACCTCACGGCTGCACGACCGGCTGCGCTTCACGGTGCCAGCAGGAGGGTCGAGCGACCCTCGCTGGCCTCGGTGACGCGTCAGCCTGGTTCGTCGAGCGGCTGTCCCCCTGAGTCGACGCGCGCGAAGCCTCCCCGAACCCAGCGCCGGTCATGCATCAGGTTGAGTCGAGGACGCCACGGGGCGCCGCAACGGCTCGATGGTTCAGCTGAGGAACAGGGTGACCGAGGCGCTCCCGCACTGTGACGGGTCGGTTGCACCCAGAGCCTTCTCCAACTCGGTGCACTGAGGGTCGGCGTGCCTGGGGTCCAAGCCGAGCTGGAACTCACGCAGGTTGGTGATGCCGTCGTGGTCGGCGTCCCCGCGCGCATTGGGCTTCTTCCAGTTCAGGTTGTGCTTGCGCTCCCACCGGTCCGGCATGCCATCGCCGTCGGTGTCGCGGCCCAGGGCCTGCGCCGGGGTGGCGATGGCGAGGGTCGTGCCGACGACGACCGTCATCGCGATCGTGGTGACGCGAATGAGCGGACGGATCATGGGCACCTCCTCGTGTGGTGGCTTCAGGGTGGCAGGCGCGTGCCGATCTGGGAAGCCCTGTGGTCGGCCGCGATGTGGACGCAGGGGCGGCGTAGGTTCCGCCCTGTGGCACGACTGTTCGCCGACCTGACACCGCTGAAGGTCAGTGCCCCGTATCGACGGCTCTGGGCTGCTCTCGGCATCAGCAACATCGGCCAGCAGATGACGTCGGTGGCGGTCGGCCTGCAGGTCTGGGACCTCACCGGATCCAGTTTCATGGTCGGACTTGTCGGCCTGTTCCAGCTGGTCCCGCTCGTGGGGTTCGGACTCTATGGCGGGACGCTGTCCGACGCCTTCGATCGGCGCCTGGTGGGGACCATCTCCGCGGTCGGGCTTTGGGCGTGCTCGCTCGCGTTCCTGGCCCAGTCGCTGGCGGCCTGGGACCAGATCGCGATCCTGTACGGGATCGTGGCCGTCCAGTCTGCGTTCTTCGCGGTGGGCAACCCGGCCCGGCAGGCGATCATCCCGCGCATCGTCTCGGCAGAGCTGCTGCCTGCGGCGAACGCCCTCGGGATCATCACGTGGACGTTCGGATTCACGCTCGGGCCACTGCTTGGTGGTCTGCTCGTCGCGTTGACAGGCACCGTCACCGCTGCCTATGCGGTGGACGTCGTCGCCTTCGCGGTCGTGGTCTGGGCGATGGTGCGCCTGCCGAGCCTCCCGCCCATCGTGTCTCCCGGCGCGCAGCGGCCGCGCGCCGGCTGGGCATCCGTGCGAGAGGGGTTCGCCTTCCTGAAGGGGAAGCGCAACCTCCAGATGACCTTCTACCAGGACATGGTCGCGATGGTCTTCGGCATGCCCCGCGCGCTGTTCCCCGCGATCGCTGCCCAGTGGTACGGCGGCGGGATCGCAGATGTCGCGCTGGTGCTCGGCCTGCTGTCCGCAGCACCCGCCGTTGGCGCGCTCGTCTCCGGCGTGTTCTCCGGGCCGTTGGGCCACGTCCGCTGGCAGGGTCGGGCGATCGTCGGCGCCATCATCGTGTGGGGTACTGCGATCACCATGTTCGGTCTGGTGCGGTACCTGCCGCTCGCGCTGCTGCTTCTCGCCGTCGCCGGGGCGGCGGACAACGTGTCGGCCGTGTTCCGCACGACGATCCTGCAGGCGGCCACGCCGGATGAGTACCGCGGACGCCTTCAGGGCGTGTTCACGGTCGTCGTCGCCGGCGGTCCGCGTCTCGGTGATGTGGAGGCGGGGGCGGTCGCCGCGCTGGCAGGGGAGGCGGTGTCCGTCGTGACCGGCGGCATCGCCTGCATCGTCGGCTCCGTCGGATTGGCGGCCAGGTTCCCGGAGTTCCTGCGATACGACGCACGCCACCCGATCCCCTGACCGTTTCTCCCACAAAGTGGGAGAAACGGTCAGGGGACGCCCGGATCCGGGCCGAAGTGTCCAGTCGTCCCACAAAGCGGGAGAAACGGATCAGCGTCCGGGTCGCTCCCGCAGCGCCTCGGCGACCAGGTGGTCCACGGACATGCCGCGCCGGCTCGCCTCGGCTCGGACCGACTTGCGCAGCGACTTCGGCACCTTGACGCCGAGGTCGACGAGCTTGTCCCGATCCGGCGATCCGACGGAGTCGGCCGTGTTCAGGCCCTTGCGCAGGAAGGACGGTTCGTCCGTGGCGGCCTGCGGCGTGCTCGGGTGGAGGTCGGCATCGCCGGCCTTCCGCAGCCCCTGACGCCCAGGCTGCTCCGGGCGTCGGCTTCGCCGTCACGTCAGGTACCGCCGCAGGGACAGGCGCGGGCCGCGCGGCTCGGGTCGCTTGGGCGGCAGGAGGGTGTCCAGCAGGTCGTCCATGAGCTCGGACACCTCGCGCGAGCCGGGCGAGTTCCACGAGTGAATGGGGCTCACTGCCCGCTGGGACTGCGGGATGCCGGCGCACTCCGGGATGGGTGGGTCGTAGACGAGGGCGCCGTGCTCGGCGGCGAGGCGATCGGCGTTGAGGCGCTGCTCGCGGTCGTCCGGACGGAACCGGTTGACCACGACCCAGGACGCTCGCAGCCCGGGGTTCGTCGCCGCGGCGATGACGTCGATCGCCTCGAGCGCCTCGGTGGCGCCGTGGAGGGCGAAGTGCGTGGGCTCGGTGACGACGACGGCTCGATCGGCGGTGCTCAGCGCATTGCGGGTCAGCTCGCCGAGCGAGGGCGGGCAGTCGATGATCACCACGTCGTAGGAACGCGGCAGCGTGGCCAGCGCCGTGCGCAGGCGCAGCGCGGAGTTGCGGCCCTGCGCGACGTTGCGGTGCTCGAGGGACCGCTCTGCCGGGATGACGGACACCGAGTCCCCCATCCGCTGACGACGACGGCGTCGGCCGCCACGCCGGGTCGCGCGTCCGCCAGCACGTCGCTCGTCGTGTACGCGGCCGCCTCGACGTCCAGGGCCATGGAGGCGTTCGCCTGCGGGTCGAGGTCGATCACGAGGGTGCGCAGCCCGCGGTCCCACGCAGCGCTGGCCAGACCGAGGGCGACGGTGGACTTTCCCACCCCGCCCTTCATCGAGAGCACGGCGACGACGGTCATGCTGTCATCCTGTCATCGAACCCGCCGATGCCTCGTCACTCGTGGCCGGCAGGGCGCGGCGAGTTGGCGCCACAACTGACGAGGCATCGGGTGGGTGGCCTGCGCGTCAGCCAACCGTCTTGATGTCGGCGTGGTCGGCCAGGGCCACCTGCCGCTCGGCGGCGTGGTCCACGATCCGATCCGGGTAGCCGTGCGCCAGCCCGTCGATCGCCCGCCATGGCTCGTGGACCGAGCCTGCGGGCAGGTGGCGCAGCTCGGGCACGTAGCGCCTGACGTAGTCGCCGTCGGGGTCGAACTTCAGTCCCTGCAGGACCGGGTTGAACACGCGATAGAAGGGAGAGGCGTCGGTGCCGCAGCCGGCGGTCCACTGCCAGC
This sequence comes from uncultured bacterium, assembly GCA_963700745.1. Lineage (GTDB taxonomy): Bacteria > Actinomycetota > Actinomycetes > S36-B12 > S36-B12 > UBA10649. The sequence goes on from CAVOYT010000002.1 coordinate 212,301, forward strand.
CGTGCGCGTTGCTGGCCAGATCGCCGTCCCTGAGCCACTGCATGAACTCCGCCGCGCCCCGCTGCCACGGCAGGTGCAGGTCCTTGACCAGGAAGCTCGCCACCACCATGCGGACTCGATTGTGCATCCAGCCCTCCGCCCGCAGCTGACGCATACCCGCGTCCACGAGCGGGTAGCCGGTCCGGCCGAGTCGCCATGCCTCGAACTGGGCGTCAGCCGTCGGGCCGGTGTTCCAGTGCATGACGTCGTCGAACCGAGGGTCGAGGCTGGCCCGCGCGCTGGACGGAGCCTGAGCCAGGACGTCGGCGTAGAACTCCCGCCAGGCCAGCTCCTTGCGGAAGACTTCGTCGTCCGGCCCTAGGTCGGCCAGCAGCGAGCGCGGGTGGATCTCGCCCCACTTGAGGTGGTGGCTCATCGAGCTGGTGCCGGCCACGTCGGGACGGTTGCGCAGCCCGGCATACGCCGCGAGTCCCGAGGCCCGGTACTCCTCCCAGCGGGTCCAGGCCGCGTCCTCGCCGGCGGGCGGCAGCGCCAGGTCGCCGAGGTCCGGCGGAGCGGGGTACCCGTCGCACTCCATCGGCATCCACCAGTCGACGTCGACAGGTGGCGGTGCGGGAGCCGGCCAGCCGTGCGCCTCCCACGCTCGCCAGAACGGCGTGTACACGCGGTACGGAGTGCCGTCATCCTTCGTCACCCGGCCCGGTGCCACGGCGTACGGGCTGCCGGTGCGCACGAGCGGGACGTCGAGCGCTGCCTCGACCCCGGCGTCTCGACGCCGTCCGTACGGACCGAAGTCGTCGGCGATGTGCACGCTGGTGGCCCCAGCTGCCCGAACGACCTCCGGCAGAACCTCGACCGGATCGCCATGCTGGAAGAGAAGCGCCCCGCCGAGGCTGGCATCCAGCGCGCCCAGCGATGCCACGAGGTAGGCCAGTCGGACGTCTCCCGCCGGCAGCAGCAGCGCGGGGTCCACCACGAAGAGTGGAACCACGCGCGCGTCGCCGTCCGCTCGAGCCGAGGCGACCGCTGCCAGCAGGGCGGGGTTGTCCGCAAGCCGGAGGTCGCGGCGGAACCACATGACAGCAGGCATCTGGGCAGGCTAGGCAGTAGGTTGGCCGGAGGCAAACCACAGCGGCTTGGGGGTCTGGTGAGCGAGCTGATCGACACCACCGAGATGTATCTCCGCACGATCTACGAACTCGAGGAGGAGGGCGTAGTCCCGATGCGGGCTCGCATTACCGAGCGCCTCAGCCAGAGTGGTCCGACGGTCTCGCAGACGGTTGCGCGCATGGAGCGGGACGGATTGGTCGTCGTCTCCGGGGACCGGCACCTCGAACTGACGCCGACTGGGCGCGATCGAGCAATGCGGGTGATGCGCAAGCACCGGCTCGCCGAGTGCCTGCTCGTCGAAGTCCTGGGATTGCCCTGGGAGGAGGTCCACGCCGAGGCCTGTCGCTGGGAGCACGTCATGAGCGAGTCGGTCGAGCGCCGCGTCTTCGAGGTGCTGCATGAGCCGACGATCTCCCCGTACGGCAATCCGATCCCGGGGCTCGACGAACTCATGCCGGGCACGGACACCGAGCCATTCTCGGCGACCGCTATGTCTCCGTTGAGTTCGGTCGCCCACGAGGAGATTCGCCAGGTCATCGTGCGACGGATCGCCGAGCCGCTGCAGGTTGACGGCGCCGCGATGACGACGATGCATCGCATCGGGGCGATGCCGGGATCATCGGTGAATGTGCACCGATCCGCGGGCGGGGTGACGATCGGCAGTGGCGGGGAGTACACCGAACTGCCGGATGGCGTCGCCGCGCATGTGCTTGTCGAGACCCCCTAGTTCCCATCCACCTAGTTCCCATCCACCGTCCCGATCCACCGTCTCTCGGGGGTTGTCGCCGCACACGACGACATGTACGCTTAACGCACGTTTGGTCGCTATCCGAACATTCTTGACCTGGGAGCGTGCATGCCCTTCTTCACCTCGATCGCCGACACCCGCGAACGGCTGGCGAAGACGGGCTACCTGGTCGACGAGTCCCTGGCGACCGTGGTCTACCTCGGCGACGCGATGGGCAAACCGATCATGCTCGAGGGCCCGGCCGGCACGGGCAAGACCGAGCTCGCCAAGGCGGTGGCCGAGGCCGCCGGAGCAACCCTCGTCCGCCTGCAGTGCTACGAGGGCCTAGACGAGGCCCGCGCACTGTACGAGTGGAACTACCGCAAGCAGTTGCTGCGCATCCAGGCCGCCCAGGTTGATGAGGAGTCCGAGGACTGGAACGAACTCCACGACGACATCTTCAGCGAGGAGTTCCTGCTCTCCCGGCCGCTGCTCACTGCCATCCGACAGGAGGGCCCGACGGTCCTGCTCGTGGACGAGACGGACAAGGCTGACGTCGAGGTCGAAGGGTTGCTGCTCGAGGTCCTGAGCGAATTCCAGGTCACGGTGCCCGAACTCGGCACCATTGCGGCCACGCATGTGCCGTTCGTCGTGCTCACCTCCAACGCGACCCGTGAGCTGTCCGAGGCGCTGAAGCGACGCTGCCTCTACGCGCACGTGGACTACCCCGACGCGACCCGTGAGCGTGCCATCGTGATGTCCCGTGTTCCGGAGACCGCGGAGGAGCTGGCGACCGAGCTGGTGCGGTCGATCCGTGCGATGCGCACGATGGAGCTGCGAAAGGCGCCGAGCATTGCCGAGACGATCGACTGGGCGCGGGCGATGCAGGTGCTCGGCGTGACGGAGCTGACCGAGGAGGTCATCGAGCAGACGCTGGGCGTCGTCCTGAAACACCAGAGCGATCGCCATCGGGTCACCGAGCAATTGGGCCTGGGTAACCAGCGATGAGCGCGGTGTTCCTGGTCGGCGGCGTCCGCACGCCCGTCGGTCGGTACGGCGGCGCGCTCGCCGACGTTCGGGCGGACGACCTTGCGGCGCTCGTCGTCGGCGAGGTCGCGGCGCGCTCGAACGTCCCGGTGGATCGCATCGATGACGTGGTCCTGGGTGCGGCGAACCAGGCGGGGGAGGACAACCGCAACGTCGCCAGGATGGCCGTCCTGCTCGCCGGCCTGCCGGTCGAGACGCCCGGGTACACCGTGAACAGGCTCTGCGCATCCGGCCTTCAGGCGATCGCGTCGGCCGGTCAGGCGATCCGCGCGGGGGACGCCCAACTGTCGATCGCCGGTGGGGCCGAGTCCATGACTCGCGCACCGTGGGTGATGGCGAAGCCGTCTCGCGCATGGTCCAAGCCGGGTGAGGTGGCGGACACCGCCCTGGGCTGGCGTCTGGTCAACCCGCGCATGCGCGCGCTCGACGGTGGCGAGGCGACGCTGTCACTCGGCGAGTGCACCGAGAAGCTGGCGCGACTGCGGGGGATCACTCGCGAGGCCGCGGACGAGTACGCGCTTCGTTCGCAGACGATCACGGCGCAGGCGTGGGAGAGCGGCTACTTCGACCGCGACGTCGTCGCGGTCCCGACCTCATCGGGCGACGTGGTGCGCGACGAGACGGTACGGCCCGGCACGACCCTGGAGTCGTTGGCCGGGCTTCGGCCAGCCTTCACGGCGGACGGCATCTCGACGGCTGGCAACTCGTCCCCGCTGTCCGACGGCGCGTCCGCGATCGTCGTGGCCGGGGAGGCCGCGGTGGCCGAGCACGGACTGGCCCCGCGGGCCCGCATCGTCAGTTACGCGACCGCCGGAGTGGAGCCCAGCCTCTTCGGCCTCGGGCCTGTCCCCGCCATCAGGAAGGCACTCGACCAGGCCGGGCTGACGCTGGATGAGATGGACGCGGTCGACATCAATGAGGCGTTCGCAGCCCAGGTGCTGGCGTGCGAGCAGGAGCTCGGCCTCGAGCGAGACAGGCTGAACCTGGCGGGCGGGGCCATCGCTCTTGGCCACCCGCTTGGGTCGAGCGGCTCGCGCATCATCATTTCCTTGCTTGGTCATCTGGAACGAACCGGCGGTCGGTACGGCGTCGCATCCCTGTGCATCGGCGTGGGCCAGGGTGCCGCCATGTTGATCGAGCGCGTGTAGCTGTTCGGTCCGCGCCGGTTCGTCGCGCCGTCAGACGATCTGCGTGACGGCCGCGATGAGCTGTCGGATGGTGGAGACCTCGAAGAAGTCCGTGCAGTGGTTGCCATACTCCGTCGCGCACGAGTCCAGGCTGTCCCACTCGTGACGCTGTTCCGGATTCAGCCAGTACAGGCGCCGAGCCCGATGCTGGATCTCGGCGAGCTCCGCGGACGCGGAGGCGCGGCGGTGTGATCGGGTGTCACCGGCGATGATCACCGTGGTCTTCGCCGTGACGGCGTCGCCCCAGGTCTCCAGGAAGGTCGCCAGAACGCGGCGGTAGTCGCTGCGTCCGTCCCTGACGATCAGACCCTGCCGACCGAGGAGTTGCCGAGGGTCGAGCACACCGGGCGAGTTCGCGAGGATGTCCGTGATCTCGACGATCCCGTCCACGAAGACGAATGACCTGACGCGCCGGAACTCCTGGTGCACGGCATGGAGGAGGGTCAGGGTGAACGGGGCGAACTCCGCCGTGGACCCGGACACGTCACAGAGGACGATCAGGTCCGGCTTGGTCGGTCGCTTGCGACGAAGCACGGGGTTGACCGGCACGCCCCCGGTGCTCATGGATGACCGGATCGTCCGACGCATGTCCAGCCCCGACAGCCCCCGACGACGTCGGTTGCCCAGGCGGGTCGCCAAGCGTCGGGCGAGGGGCCGCATCGCCTGCCGCATGGCCACCAGCTCGTCGGCACCAGCCAGCAGCAGCGGACGATCCTCGGGGTCCTCGAGCACCTGCATCGAATGCTCGCCCTCGGTGTCGCGCAGGCGACCGGCGACGAGGTCTTCCATCCGGACCTTCATCGACTCGAGCATCGCGCTGGCCTCGGCAGCATCGACGGCCCGGTCGTAGGACGACTCGCCGTCTGCTTGCTCGAGGTAGTTGCGATAGAGCTGGGGCACGTTCATGCGCCGCAGCGCCCGCTGTGTGTGATGCCCCGCAGTCGACGTGTGCTTGTCGGTGCCGGCGTAGCGTTCGACGGCCTCATCGAGCAGCTCGTCAATCTGTGCGACGTCCCCGTCGCGCATGGCGCGGACGAGATCGTCCATCAGCTGCTCGTCACCCTGTTCCCGTGCCGACCCGCCGCCGACCTCGTTGCCCCTGCGGCGCTGGGTGCGGGGAAACACCGCCTCGAACGACCTCTCGAAGAGGACGTCGTGCGATGTGTCCTTGACCAGGCTGGCCCGCAGGGCGGTCTTCACGTCGACTCGCCGGTCGATGTCGACGGCGGCGAGCGCAGCGACCGCGTCCAGCGCCTCACTCGTGGATACCGGGAGTCCGCCGGCACGAAGGCGACGGACCAGGTCCAACAGCGCGGCGGGGATGCCCTCCAATGGAGGAATGGTTGCGGTGGCCACCGAGTCAGCCTAGCCTTGCGTGCGCGTGACGAACAAGTGTTCGCAATATGAACAGGAGGGCCGATGCCCGACCAGTTGCTCGACCTCGCATTGATGCTCAGACCGGACGCGGATGGTGCTGAGCGCGAGCACATGGCCCGACTCGCCGGGCGACTGGGCTATGTCGCGGTTCACGTCCCGATCGCTCCCGGCGCTGCCCTGGGAACCGACGCGATGGACGCCATGGTGGCGGCGGCCAATCCGGCGATGCTGGTCATGGATGACGGCGCCGATGCGGTGGGGATCGTGCGACGCAACGACCCGGAGCTGGTGCGCCGAGCGCGGGCGCAGCTAGACGAGCTGGAGGACCGGCGACCGCTCATCGTCGACGTGCCGATCTCGATCGGCAGAACGCTGAACGAGGCTGTGGCGCGCTCGGATCGAGACCCTAGGTTTGTTGGAGACGCGCATCCGCGCGAGTCCGGCATCTTCGGCACGTTCGAGCAGGCGCAGGACCAGGTACTGGCCCTCGCCCGAGCGGGCGCCGAGGTACTGCTGGTGACGGTGCCGCATGAGCGCGACGTCGCCGACGTTCTCGCGCAGGTGAAGGCCCTGGTCGTCGGCGCCACCCCCGCCCTCTTCGACCGCTGACCCCTTCCCTGCCCGCTGCTGCCCCGTGTCCTTTCGTCGAGCGTGCAGTTGTTGGGCCGCCGGCTTCGCCGCCGAGCCCAACAACTGCACGCTCGACGAGGGCGGTAGGCGGTCAACGAGGGCGGGCGGCGCGCCAGCCGCGCGACAGCAGCGCCGCCCGGGTCTGCTGACCGAGAATCCACGGGCGACGCAGATCGTCGGCGGTCGCCGTGATGACCAGCCAGCCATGCTCCTGGAGCAGGTTGCGACGGCGAGCGTCATACCGGCGCTGCGATTCCTCCAGGTGAACGAGTCCGTCGTACTCGACGGCGACGCGGAAGTCCGGCCACGCGAGATCGACCCGGGCGAACCACTCCCCATCGATGACCACGTTGTGATTGCACACCGGAGGCGGGAGCCCCTCAGCCAGAAGGTGCACCCGCGTGACCGACTCACCGGGTGAGGCCGCCGCGGAGTCGAGCATCGGGAAGGCGCGCCGGGCAATGGCCACCCCGCGACGACGGTATCCCCAGTGCAGAACGGCTCGAAGGTCATCCCGCGACATCAGCCGACTCGCCAGCCCGGCATCGCCCATGGCGACCACATACTCGAAAGGCACCTCGGCAGCGCAGTCGAGCCAGGTGCGCACGGGCGTGGTGACCTGTCGGCCGTCATGTTCGACGACGTGCCCGTCGGGCAGGATCAGCCGGCGGCCGCGCACTCCCCGGCGGCGCGGATGCGCAGCGTCAGGCGCAACCGCGAGTGACACGCGGCCGGGCGAATCCTGCATCCATGGCGGGAGCGGTAAGCCCCAGAGCCTTGCCGCGTCGATGTCGGTCACGACCGCAGAATCGACGGAGCCGACGAGGGCGGCGTCGAGTGATGTCGAGTCCTCGCCGGCCCGGCGCACGTCCACGCGCACGCCCCTCGACGGTCGCAGGAACCGCGAGGAGCGGGTCTGCTCGTACGACAGGCCCAGGGTTCCGGCGGCGTTCACCCGGAATACCGCCGCAGGATCATCGCTCATGTTCCGACGACACTGGATGGAGGTGCGAGCCGGGGATCTCACCGGCGTGCTGTGGAGGCCCGTCCGCTCAGGGTCCGGGTGTGCATGAACCGCTTCCCGCTCGTTGACTGTGCAGTTGTTGGGCCGAAATGCCGGGACGTGACCCCAACGTCTGCACGTTCAACGAAGTGAGGGGCTAGTACTGGCGGCCGGCGAGGTCTTGGTCGATCTGCAGCGCGCAGTCCTGCAGCCGCGGCAGGAAGACGTCATGCAGGGTGTCCGTGGTCACGCGGGTCGCGTGACCGGAGGTATTGATCGCGGCGACGACACGTCCGGTCGCGTCCCGGACCGGCACGGCCACCGAGCGCACGCCATCCTCCAGCTCCTGGTCGAGCAGGCACCATCCCTGCTCGCGGACCCGAACGATCTCGGCGCGCAGCGACGCGGGGTCGGTGATCGTCAGTCCGGTTCGGCCCTCGAGGTTGGCGGTCGCGAGGTAGGCCTCGATCGCATCATCGTCCATCGCGGCGAGGAGGACGCGACCCATCGACGTGCAGTAGGCGGGGAGTCGGGCGCCGACGGACAGGCCGATCGTCATGATCCGATTCGTCGACGCGCGAGCGACGTAGACGATGTCCTCGTCGTCGAGGACGGAGGCCGAGCAGGACTCGTGCAGTTGCTCCGCCAACTGCTCGAGATGGTCCTGGGCGATCTGGGCGAGCGAGAAGCTCGACAGGTAGGCGTAGCCGAGCTGAAGGACGCTGGGCCGCAGGGAGAACAGCCGCCCGTCCGAGGAGACGTACCCCAAGTGCTCCAGGGTGATCAGGAAGCGGCGAGCAGCTGCGCGAGTCATGCCGGTCTCGCGCGCGACGTCCGACAGGGTCAGCCTCGGCCGGTCGTGCGAGAAGGCTCGGATCACTGCCAGTCCCCGCTCGAGGGACTGGACGAACTCGGTGGGCCGCTCCGGCGCTTCCGGCATCTCGGCGTGAGGCATGCCGAAATGGTATCGGAAGTACGAATGCCGAACACATGAACGACATGCGTACAACTATTTGATAAATCCCCTTGACGCGGGCTGACTGCACCCATAACGATGTGTTCTGAGAGCGAACTTGTGTTCGTAATACGAACTTGCGAGGGAGAAGCACATGGGCAGTACGACCAAGACTGGCGGCGTGGAGCGATCGTCGTACACCACCGTCTTCGGGTCACTCGACTCGTTCGACAAGGGCGGCGTCGAGCTGATCAACGACGATGCGCGGCACTACGCGTTCTCCAACATCTTCGAGGTGGCGTCCAAGAGCAAGCCGTGGGAGAAGGTCGCGGTCGCCAAGAACTTCGAATACGTGCTCGAGGCGGTACGGGCCGAGGGCACGTCACCGTGGCGCACGGCCGCGCACGATGAATTCGCGGTCTGCCTGGACGGCGAGGTCACCGTCGAGCTCGTGAAGCTCGACGCCTCGCCGCTTCCCGCGGACGCCGAGGGGTCTATCGCCCTCGACGCGGATCCCGTGGGCGCGAAGATGGGCCGGGTGTTCCTCAAGCGAGGCCACCAAGTGCTCCTGCCCGCCGGTGCCGCGTACCGGTTCACGGCCGCGAACCCGAGTGTCCTGATGATGCAGACCATCGCCGGACCTGACACCCAGTTCCGCTGGGCCGAGATCTGCCAGACCGTCTGACCCCGACAGGAGACATACCCATGACCATCACCGATGACATCCAGGTCGCCAAGTCCGATTCCCCGAACTCCGAGGGCTACCACGAGTTCTCGCTCGGCGAGTTCAACTTCCGTCGGGACGAGTACTTCGTCTACATCGCGTGGCCGACCGGTCACCACATCATGAGCGTCGACGCCTTCCTGCGCGCGCTCCAGCGCGATGTGGCCTGGGACTTCTTCTACGGCATCGTCAACTTCGACGGAGTCTTCGGCACCGTCAATCACTACGGGACCGTCGACATCTTCGCCGGTCGCTACAACGACGCGTACCGCAAGGCTGAGCTCGACTACAGCGAGAACCACGAGACTCCGGCGATCCGCGAGACCTTCAAGTCGATCCTTGCCGACTGGACGAACGAGTCCTTCGACCCCTTCGCTTCACCGCATGAGACAGGTGCGGCGTTCGGCATCAAGAACGGCGAGAACCTCGGCGCCGTCACCCGACGCCGGGTCGCCGCCCAGCGCATGGTCGCCGTTCCGGGTGACGAGCAGATCCGCACGGACGAGTCGGGATTCCCGGTGAACCGGATGTTCCTCGACGTCGACCAGAGTGAGCCCGTCGTCGAGGCGGAGCCGGGCTTCGAGGACGAGGTCGTCGCGTTCAGCCTCTTCGCGTACCTGTCGCGGTCCGACGTCACGTGGAACCCGTCGGTCGTGAGCGCGTGCAAGGACTCGCTGTTCTGCCCGACGACGGAGGAGTACATCCTTCCGATCATCCACGGCAACGACCGAGTCGAGTGGTTCGTGCAGCTCTCCGACGAGATCACGTGGGAGGTCGAGGACCGCGACTCCGGAGCCGTGCGGTCCCGCGTCGTCATGAAGGCAGGGGACGTCTCGGCGATGCCGGCCGACATCCGGCATCAGGGCTACTCGCCGAAGCGATCGATGCTGCTGGTCTGGGAGAACAACTCCAGCAAGGTGCCCGAGCTGATCGCCAGCGGCCAGGCGCCGACGTACCCGGTCGAGTTCTAGGACCCATCGCAGCGGAAGGTCCGGCCGGTCGCGCATGCGCCGGCCGGGCCCCTCCACCCCCGAGCGTTTGGACGACGAAATGCAGACCAGGCTGTTCATCGGCGGCGAGTTCGTCGATGCCCTCGACGGCGCCACCATCGAGGTGCTGGACCCGCACGACGGGTCGGTCCTGGCGAACGTTGCCGAGGCGAAGGCCGCCGATGTCGATCGTGCCGTCGAGGCAGCCACCGAGGCCAAGGCCGGGTGGCGTCGCATGGCCGCGGCCGACCGCGGGCGATTGCTGCTACGACTGGCGGATGCGATCGAGGCGGACGTCGAGAACCTCGCCCTGATCGAGACGCGCGATACCGGGCACCCGATCCGCGACACCCGCAACCTCGATGTGCCGCGCACGGCGGCGACATTCCGGTACTTCGGCGGCATGGCTGACAAGTTCCAGGGCTCCGTAGTCCCGGTCGAGGCCGGGTTCCTCGACTACGTCACCCCCGAGCCGCTCGGGGTGGTGGGCCAGATCGTGCCGTGGAACTTCCCGGTCATGTTCTGCAGCTGGAAGATGGCACCGGCCCTCGCGGCAGGCAACACGATCGTGATGAAGCCGGCCGAGCTCACCCCGATGAGCGCACTGCGCATCGGGGAGCTGATGAACGAAGTCGGCTTCCCGTCAGGTGTCGTCAACATCGTGCCGGGCTACGGGGCCACCGCCGGGCAGCGCATCGTCGAGCACCCGGGCATCGCGAAGGTCAGCTTCACGGGCAGCACGAACGTGGGCAAGGGAGTGGCGCGCAGCGCCGCCGACACCTTGAAGCAGGTGCACCTGGAGCTGGGCGGCAAGGGCGCCAACATCGTGTTCGAGGATGCGAACCTCGCGGCCGCCGTCGGCGGGACCGCGTTCGGCATCTTCCACAACCAGGGGCAGGCCTGCATCGCAGCGAGTCGCCTCATCGTGCATGAGTCCGTGGCCGAGGAGTTCCTCGCGCGCTTCACCGAGCTGGCCCGCAGCATCAAGGTGGGGGACCCGAAGGATCCCAGCACCGAGATGGGTCCGCTGACGTCGGCGATGCACCGGGACCGCGTGCTGTCCTACGTCGAGGTCGCCCTCGCCGAGGGTGGCGAGATCATCACGGGGGGCAAGGCGCCTGACGATGACTCCCTCGCCGGCGGGTGCTACGTCGAGCCCACGGTCGTCCGCGTCGATCCCGGCGCTCGTGTTGCCTGCGAGGAGGTGTTCGGCCCGTTCATGACGGTGCACACCTTCCGCACCGACGAGGAGGCGCTCGAGATCGCGAACTCGGTCGACTACGGGCTTGGTGGGGGGCTTTGGACCAACGACCTGAGCCGCGCGCACAAGATGGCGCGGGAACTGCACGCGGGGATGGTGTGGATCAATTCCTACAAGCGCGTCAACCCGGGCTCACCGTTCGGAGGCATGGGCGTCTCCGGCTACGGCCGGGAGATGGGCTTCGAGGCGATGCGCGAGTACACCGAGCCGAAGGCGATCTGGGTGAACGTCGACGCCCAACTTCCTCCGTTCTATCCGAGGGGCTGACGCAATGGCCGAGCTCACCTCCCTAGCTGATGCGGTGAAAGAACTGGTGCTCGACGGGGACACCGTGGCACTCGAGGGCTTCACCCACCTGATCCCCTACGCGGCCGGTCACGAGATCATCCGACAGGGCCGTCGTGACCTCACGCTCGTGCGGATGACCCCGGACGTCCTGTACGACCAGATGATCGGTGCGGGCTGCGCCCGGAAACTGATCTTCTCGTGGGGAGGAAACCCCGGCGTGGGTTCCCTGCATCGTTTTCGAGACGCCATCGAGCACGACTGGCCGGTCCCCCTGGAGATCGAGGAGCATAGCCACGCGGGCATGGCTACGCGCTTCGTCGCCGGCGCCAGCGGGCTGCCATTCGGGGTCCTGCGCGGCTACGTCGGGACCGACCTGCAGGAGCACACGGACACGATCGCCCCGATCACCTGTCCCTTCACGGGCGAGCAGCTCACGGCGTTGCCCGCGCTGCGGCCGGACGTCGGCATCATCCACGCTCAGCAGGCCGACCGGAACGGGAACGTCGGCCTGTGGGGCATCCAAGGAGTGCAGAAGGAAACGGTCCTCGCCTCGCGACGCTCCATCGTCACCGTTGAGGAGATCGTCGACGTGCTCGATCCCCGGGTGACCGTCATGCTCCCGTCGTGGGTGGTCACGGCCGTCGCTGTCGTACCCTCCGGCGCGCATCCGTCGTACGCGCATGGCTACTACGAGCGCGACAACGCGTTCTATCGCGCGTGGGACGAGATCAGCAAGGAGCGCGAGTCATTCGGTGCTTGGATGGACGAGCACGTGCTGCAGACGTCCGATTTCGCCGGGCACCTTCGACTGCTGACGCGTGATGTAGAGGCCGTCTCATGACCGCCGCGGCTGTTGGGGAACGCGTGGCAGCAACCACGGACGAGATCATGACGGTGGTCGCCGCTCGCGAACTGCGCGACGGCGTGGTGTGTTTCGTCGGAATCGGACTGCCCAGCACCGCGGCCAACCTCGCTCGTCATATGCACGCACCCAACGCCGTCCTCATCTATGAGTCGGGCACCATCGGCGCGAAGCCAACGAAGCCGCCGCTGTCGATCGGCGATGGCGAATTGGCCGACACGGCCGATGCCGTCATCTCGGTGCCGGAGATCTTCGCCTACTGGCTGCAGGCTGGTCGAGTGGACGTCGGCTTCCTCGGGGCGGCCCAACTCGACAAGTACGGGAACATCAACACCACCGTGGTCGGTGACTACGAGCATCCGAAGGTGCGGCTCCCCGGGGCCGGTGGCGCTCCCGAGATCGCGGCGAGCGCGAAGCAGACCTTCATCATGCTCCGGCAGACACCGCGGGCTTTCGTCGATCGGCTCGACTTCCGCACGAGCGTCGGCAACCACCTCGGGGGAGACTCGCGACGCCAGCTCGGCATGACTGGTGCCGGTCCCACCGTGGTGATCACTGACATCGGGGTGCTTCGGCCGGAGCCGGAATCGGGCGAGTTCGTGCTCACCGCCCTCCACCCCGGGCGAACGGTCGAGGAGGCGGTCGCAGCGACCGGATGGCGGTTGCGCGTCTCGGCGGACCTCGTGGCAACCGAGCCGCCCACCGACGCTGAGCTGGCGGCCCTTCGCGCACTGAATGCGGGGTCCTGATGGTCGCCCCCTTCGTCCACGACGTACCGGCCGCTCGGGTCGTGTTCGCTCCCGGCTCCATCGCTCGGGTGGGGGAGGAACTCGAGCGGATGGGCTGCTCCCGAGCACTGCTCGTCTCAGGAGGTCCCGAGGCCCAGTACGCCGACCGGATCTCTGCGGACCTCGGCGAGCGTGTGGTGGCCCGGTTCACCGAGGTGGTCATGCACGTCCCCGCCGAGATCGCGGCGAAGGCGGTGGACCTGGCCCGTAGTTGCGGTGCCGACTCGGTCATCGCGCTGGGTGGCGGCTCGTCGACCGGCATGGCGAAGGCGGTGGCGAAGGAGACCGGGCTGCCGATCCTCGCGGTGCCCACGACCTATGCCGGCTCCGAGATGACCAGCATCTGGGGGATGACGGAGGGTCGACGCAAGACCACCGGCCGCGACCTTCGCGTGCTCCCGCGGGCGGTCGTCTACGACCCGGAGCTCACGGTGAGCCTTCCCGCCCAAATCTCCGCGGCCAGTGGGATGAACGCCATCGCCCATCTAGTCGAAGGCCTCTACGCCCCGGGTGTCTCGCCGATCTCGTTCCTGCAGGCCGAGGAGGGCATCCGCGCGCTGGCCAGCGCCTTGCCTCGCGTCGTCGAGGAGCCGGACGACGTGGAGGCCCGCGGCGACGCGCTCTACGGTGCCTGGCTCGCCGGCTGGACGCTGGGCACCACCGGCATGGGCGTGCACCACAAGATCTGCCACGTCCTCGGCGGGACCTACGACCTCGCCCACGCACCGACCCATTCGGCGGTGATCGCCTACGCGACGGACTTCAACGCCGAGGCGGCACCGACTGCCATGGCCGCCATCGTCCGTGCCCTCAATGCGGCCGGCATCCCGTGCACAGACGCGGCCGCGGGGATCTGGGACCTCGCCACGAGGATCGGGGCGCCGACGAACCTGCATGACGTCGGGCTCGATGCGGCAGAGGTTGATGCGGCTGCACAGATCGTGGTGGCCGGCCAGCCGGTGAATCCGCGGCCGGTCGACGAGGCGGGGGTGCGCGACCTGCTGCTGGCCGCGCTCGGGGGAGAGCGCCCCGGAGGCCCAGAATGAGCCGCGCGAGCCGAATCTTGTCCCACGATGTAGGACAGTTCGCTCGAATAGCGGGAAGTTGGGGGAAATTCGTCCGGATCTCCGTTAGGTTCCGGAGCAGTCGGCTGTGGGTCATCGGGTCCTCGGCTTGGGCAGGGTTCCGCACGGAACCGCTACACAGGTGAATGGAGTGCACATGAGAATTGCGCGTTCGATGCAGGCCCTGGCGGTGGTTGGAGCCGTCAGCCTGCTCGCCACAGCGTGCGGGGGCGATCTCGACAGCAACACGTCGGAGCCCGCCGCCAGTTCCGCAGCCGCGCAACCGAGCGAAGCGGCCTCCGAGGGGAGTGCCGCCCCCGAGGCGAGCGGAACGATCAAGGTCGGTTTCGTGTCACCTCTGACCGGCCCGCTGGCCGGCTTCGGTGAGCCCGACCAGTGGATCGTCGACTCGATGGGCGCCTGGTTCGCGGCCAACCCGATCGAGGCCGGCGGCACCACCTACAACGTCGAGATCCTCCTAAAGGACTCCCAGAGTGATGCCAAGCGTGCCGGTGAAGTGGCCGGTGAGCTGATCAACCAGGACGGGGTCGACATCGTCATGGCCCATGGCACGCCCGACACGACGAACCCCGTGGCGGATCAGTGCGAGGCGAATGCCACTCCATGCATCACGTCGGACGCGCCGTGGCAGCCGTACTACCTCGGCCGCCAAGCGGACCCGGCCAATCCGGAGCCCTTCAAGTACACCTTCCACTTCTTCTGGGGCCTGGAAGACGTCGCGGCGGTGTACCAGGACATGTGGAGCCAGCTCGACACGAACAAGCAGGTCGCCGGCCTGTTCCCGAACGATCCGGACGGCCAGGCATGGTCAGGCGCCTTCCCGGACTTGACGGCGGAACAGGGCTTCACGATCGACGATCCGGGCCTGTACCCGAACGGGACGCAGGACTTCTCGGCGCAGATCTCGCAGTTCAAGAAGAACGGCGACGAGATCCTCACCGGCGTTCCGATCCCGCCGGACTTCACGACCTTCTGGAAGCAGGCCAAGCAGCAGGGCTTCAACCCGAAGATCGCGACCATCGGCAAGGCGCTGCTCTTCCCGTCGTCCATCGAGGCGCTCGGTGAGATCGGCCAGAACCTCGGCTCCGAGGTGTGGTGGACGCCGAACTACCCGTTCTCGTCCAGCCTGACGGGATTGTCGGCGGCCGAGCTCGCCCAGGGCTACACGGACGCGACGGGCAAGCAGTGGACGCAGCCGATCGGCTTCTCCGAGTCGCTGTTCGAGGTCATGCAGGCCGCGGTCGTCGCCGCGGGCGGGCCGGACAAGGAGGCGGTGGCTACGGCCCTGTCGACGCTGAAGGTCGACACGATCGTTGGCCCGCTCGACTGGACGGCCGGCCCGGTGCCGAACGTCTCGAAGACGCCGCTCACCGGCGGTCAGTGGCGCGCGACCGATGGTGGTGAGTTCCCGTACGAGATGGTGATCGTCTCGAACTCACTGGCACCCGAGATTCCGCTCGGTGGCGAGGTCGAGCCGCTCAGCTAGCAATCTCACCGACGAAGGAGGGGGTGGGCTGATGCTCGCCCCCTCCTTGGTCAAATCCGACGGCATCGGGCGGAGAGGACGCGGGTCATGTTCCGCATTGCAGAACCCATGGATCCGGCGAACGACGGGCCCACTAGCGTCAAGGCGCCGCTCCACCTGTCCAGGCTCGCGGCATCGTCCGCCGCACTAGTGTCGGATCCGCGCACTGTCGCAGCGAACCAGCAGGAGGTGGGATGAGTCCGATCCTCGAGGTGAACGGCCTGTCGAAGCGGTTCGGCAAGGTCATCACGGCTGAGGACGTGTCGTTCGCCGTCGAGCAGGGAACGGCTCTGGGAATTGTGGGACCCAACGGCGCCGGCAAGTCGACGCTCCTGTCGTTGATCACGGGCGTCCTGCCGTCAGACGCCGGCATCATCAGTTTCGACGGCCGCGACATCACGGGCCTGTCCGCCGGGGCCCGTAGCGAGCTCGGCATCGCCCGCTCGTTCCAGATCCCGCGGCCCTTCGTCGACATGACGGTGTTCGAGAACGTCTACGTGGGCGCGGCGTTCGGAGGTCAGAGCCACGGTCAGGCGGGCTATGACACGGCTGCTGAGGCGCTGGAGATCACCGGGCATGCTGGCCATGTCGGACGTGCCCGCGGGGCAGCTTCGCCTGCTCGACCGCAAGCGACTCGAACTTGCCCGAGCCCTGGCGACGAGCCCGCGCCTGATCCTGCTCGACGAGATCGCCGGAGGGCTCACCGAGAAGGAGTTGCCGCCGTTGATCGAGATGATCAAGGGCCTGCGCGACTCCGGCGTGACGGTGGTCTGGATCGAGCACATCGTGCATGCGCTCCTTGCAGTGGTCGACGACCTCATGTGCCTGGCGTTCGGGAAGGTGCTGGCGATCGGCGACCCGCAGGAGGTCATGCGCAGCCCCGAGGTCATCGAGGTCTACCTCGGCTCGACGTTCGACATGGGTGAGGCCTCATGAGCCTGCTGTCGATCTCCGGCCTGGATGTCCACTACGGCGACTTCCAGGCGATCTATGGGCTGGACCTGCACATCGACGAAGGGGAGACCCTCGCGGTCATCGGTGCCAACGGCGCGGGCAAGTCAACGCTGATGAAGACCATCGCCGGACTGCTCTCGCCGACGGCCGGGGACATCGAGTTCGACGGCATGAGCATCGTGCGCACCCCCGCGCACAAGCGCGTCCCGCTGGGCATCGCTCTGACGCCCGAGGGTCGACGCATCTTCCGCAGTCTCACCGTCGAGGAGAACCTCAAGGTCGGGGCGCACACCAAGCGCAAGGGCCCATGGACGCTCGCGAGCGTCTACGAGGCGTTCCCGCTGGTCTCGGACCGCAGGGACCGGCTGGGCGTGAACCTGTCCGGCGGCGAGCAGCAGGCGGCCGCCATCGCTCGGGCCCTCATGAGCAACCCGCGCCTCCTGCTGCTGGACGAGGTGTCGCTCGGGCTGGCGCCGCTGGCCGTCGAGCAGATCTACGCGGCGCTGCCGTCGATCACCGCGCAGGGGACGACGGTTCTCGTGGTCGAGCAGGACGTGAACCAGTCCATGCGGGTGGCCGATCGTGTCCAGTGCCTTCTCGAGGGTCGAACCGTTCTCGAGGGCCCCCCGTCCACCCTGTCGCGCGACGAGATCGCGACCGCCTACTTCGGAATCTAGGGGGCATCCATGCAGTGGCTCAACGCCATCATCCAGGGAGTGCTCCTGGGCGGGCTCTACGCCCTCCTGGCCGCCGGACTGTCGTTGATGTTCGGCGTCATGCGCATCGTGAACCTGGCGCACGGCGTGCTCGCCATGCTCGCCGCGTACGTCGGCTATGTCCTGGTTGACTCGTTCGGCGTCCCCTGGTTCCTGGCGGTCCTGATCGTCGTGCCGGTGATGGCTCTGGTCGGCTACGTCCTCCAGTGGGGACTGTTCAACAAGGCGCTCAGCCGGGGCGGCCTGGCGCCGCTGCTGGTGGCCTTCGGCCTGGCCGTGGTGCTCACCCAGCTTCTGCAGGAGTTCTTCACTGCAGACACGCGCAGCATCCAGATCGGCCTGCTCGGCACGAACAGCATCCAGCTGTCGCGACGACATCTACATCGGGGTGTTCCCGCTGATCACGTTCGTCGTCGGCGTCCTCGTCATTGCGGCGGTCCAGATCTTCCTCAACAAGGCCCCGCTGGGGCGGGCCATGCGCGCGGCCAGCGACGACGTGGAAACCGTGAAGCTGATGGGCATCGACAACCGTCAGGTGTACGCCCTGTCGACGGCGCTGGCGCTGGCAACCGTCGGACTGGCCGGCATGTTCATCGGTATGAAGACGCAGTTCAGCCCGACCTACGGCGACCTCGTCCTCATCTTCGCGTTCGAGGCCGTCATCATCGGCGGCCTCGGATCCCTGTGGGGGACGCTCGTGGGCGGCATCGTCCTGGGCGTGGCCCAGACTCTCGGCAGCCAGATCAACCCGTCCTACGGCCTGCTCATCGGAAACCTGGTCTTCCTGGCCATCCTCGCGTTCCGACCACAAGGACTGCTCCCGAAGGCGGTGACGACATGACCACCACCACGCTGTCGTGACGGAGCACGTCAAGGTACGACGAGCCACGAAGAGCTCGTGGGCGGGCATGGGCGGTGTTGATCCCGATCCTGCTCGTTCTCGCAGCTGGGCCGTACCTGGTGGAGAGGGGCACCCAGCAGCAGCTGGTGACCCTCTTCTCGCTCATCGTCATGGCCACCATGTGGAACCTCCTCGCCGGCTACGGCGGCATGGTGTCGGTGGGGCAGCAGGCCTACATCGGCATCGGGGCATACGGCCTGATCTACCTCGCGGACACCGTCGGCCTCGATCCGTTCGTCGCCGTGCCCGTCGCCGTGGTGATCGCCGGACTGCTGTCGATCCCGATCTCGTTCCTCGCCTTCAGGCTGGTCGGCGGCTACTTCGCGATCGGCACCTGGGTCATCGCCGAGGTCGTCAAGCAGATCACGATGCAGATCGACGCCCTCGGCGCCGGATCCGGAATGTCCCTGACGTCGCTGAGCGACTTCTCGCCTGGACGGCGCATCGCCTACGTCTACTGGCTGTCCCTCATCGCGGTCGTGCTGGCGGTCGGCGTCACCTACCTGGTCATGCGGTCCCGGTTGGGGCTCGGGTTCACGGCGATTCGCGACGACTCGATCGCGGCCTCCTCACTGGGCGTGCGCGTGACCCGATCGAAGAGATTCGTCTTCGTCGTCTCGGCGATGGGCTGCGCCCTCGCCGGCGGCATGATCGCGGCCAACACCCTGCGCATCACCCCGGATTCGATCTACTCGGTCAACTTCTCCGCCTTCATGATCTTCATGGTGGTCATCGGCGGGCTGGGCACGATCGAGGGACCGATCGTCGGTGCCATCGTCTTCTTCGGCCTGCAGCAGTGGCTGTCGGACCTCGGCACCTGGTACCTCGTCATCATCGGCGTGCTCGCCATCGTGATCACCCTCTTCCTGCCGCGAGGGATCTGGGGACTGATCTCCGGCAACGGCCGCATCAGGCTGTTCCCGGTCGGGTACCGGCTGGTGAATCCGCTGCAACGCTTCGCGATCGGGGCCGACAAGGATCAGGACCCGGCCGAGCAGTAGGCGAACTCTCCTTGCGCGACCGGCGCTAGAAGGATTGCGCTAGAAGGGGTACTGCGGCAGGGTGCGCCGCATCGTCACCCACTGGGTGTCGGTGAAGGCGTCCAGGTTGGCCTGCACTCCACCGTGGCGCGAGCCCGTACCGGAGTTGAGAACTCCGCCGAACGGGATCACGGCCTCGTCGTTGATGGTCTGGTCATTGATGTGGACCAGACCGGAGGGGATCTGGTCGGCGATCTCGAGGCCGCGCATGGCGTCCTTCGTCAGGATGCCCAGCGACAGGCCGTACGAGGATTCCTGGGCCAGGCGGATGGCCTCGTCGACGGAGTCGATGCGCACGATCGGTGCCACCGGACCGAACACCTCCTCGCAGTACGCGGGAGCGGCCGTGGGCACCGTGTCGAGAACGGTGGGCCGGTAGTAGAGGTTGTCGTACGTGCCGCCGGCAGCAAGGCGCGCTCCCGCGGCGACGCGTGTCGGTCACCATCGCATGGATCTTGTCGCGTTGCCCGGTATCGATGACCGGACCCAGCGCCACCTGCCCGGTCATGGGGTCGCCGACCGGCATGTGGTCCGCACGTGCCGCGAGGGCCGCGACGTACTCGTCCGCGATGCTCGACATCACCAGGTGACGCCCCGTCGTCATGCAGACCTGGCCCTGGTGGAGGAACGATCCCCATGCACCGACCGACGACGCGGCCTCGACGTCGACATCGTCGAGGATGAGGAGCGCGGAGTTGCCGCCGAGCTCGAGGTGGACGCGCTTGAGGTGCTGGGCCGCGAGCTGGGCGATGACGCGCCCGGTGCGCGTCGATCCGGTGAAGGCGATGACCCGGACGGCGGGATCGGCGACCAGGGCCTCGCCGACGTCGGCGCCACCGGGGAGCACGTGCAGCAGGCCGTCGGGAAGTCCGGCCTGGGCGAACAGCTCCGCGATCACGGCTCCTCCGCTGACGGCGGTGCGCGGATCCGGCTTGAGGATGACGGCGTTGCCGAGGGCCAGCGCCGGGGCAACGGCGCGGATCGCCAGGATGGTCGGGACGTTGAACGGCGCGATAACGCCGACCACGCCGACCGGCCGCCGCCGGGCCAGGCTCAGCCTCGGCTCGGTGGTGCGCAGCAGTTCACCGTAGGGCGCGGACGCGAGGGCGGCGGCCTCGTAGCACTCCTCGGCAGACGTAGCGATCTGGAAGCCGCTGAAGGGCCCGATGGCTCCGGTCTCCTGCATGAGCCATTCGGTGATCTCCTCGGCATTCGCATGCCACAGGTCGCCGACCCGGCGCATGACCGCCGCGCGCTCGGTGTACGGGCGCTCGGCCCAGTCCCGCTGAGCGGTGACTGCGGCCTGAGCTGCTCGCGAGACATCGGCTGCGTCCGCCATCCCCGCCGTGGCGATCGTCTCCCCGGTCGAGGGCGAGACAACCGGTCGCCCGCCCCCACCGCCCTCGCGCCAACCGTTGGAGAAGATCTGTCCCTGCCAGGCGCGATCGGCGAGAAGCGGCACCGTTGCCTCCTTGGTGTGTCGGCTGCGCTAGGACTTGGCGATCTGCATCACGACGGCCTTCGGCTCGGTGAAGAACTCGCGACTGAAGTTTCCGCCTTCGCGACCCACGCCGGAGTCTCCCACGCCTCCGAACGGCGCGCGCAGATCTCGGATGAAGAAGCAGTTGACCCACACGGTGCCCGCCTTCAGGCGTGCTGCGGCGCGGTGCGCCCGGGACAGGTCCTCGGTGAAGACCATGGCGTTCAGGCCGTAGCTGGTGTCGTTCGCCAGGGCGATCGCCTCGTCCTCGGTGTCGAAGACGGTGGCGACGGTGACAGGACCGAAGATCTCCTCGCGCACGACGCGCGCGTCCTGCGGCACGTCGAGCAGGATCGTCGGCTTCACGCTCCAGCCGTCGCCGAGGCCCCCCGTGAGGATGCGGCCGCCGCCGAGGGCCTCCGTGCCGAGGTAGCCGGAGACCTTGGTGAAGTGCTCCTCGCTGGCCAGGGCTGCCGAGAACTCGGTGGCCGGGTCCTTGGGATCGCCCATGACGAGGGCCTCGGCCGCGGTCTTGTAGCGCGCCACGAACTCGTCGTAGATGCCCCGCTGGACGTAGAGGCGGCTGCCCGCCAGGCAGACCTGCCCGGCGTTGCGGAAGATCGCCTCAACGGCCCAGTGGACGGCGTTGTCGAGGTCGGCGTCGTCGAAGACGATGTTCGCGCCCTTGCCGCCGAGTTCAAGGCTCACCGGCGTGAGGTTGCGCGCCGCCACGGCGCTGATGACCTTGCCGGTGCCCGACTCGCCGGTGAAGGTGATGCGGTCGACGTCGGGATTCTCGGTGAGAGCCGAACCCACGGCGTCCGGACCGTAGCCGTGCACGACGTTCAGGACGCCGGGCGGGAAGCCGGCCTCGATTGCCAGCCGGCCGACGATCGTGGCGGAGACGGGGGTGTCCTCCGCAGGCTTCCAGACGACGGTGTTCCCCCACGCGAGTGCGGGCATCACCTTCCAGGTGCCCAGCATCAGCGGGAAGTTCCAGGGCGAGATCGCCACGGCGACTCCGGCCGGCTCCCACCGGTTGTAGGCGTGGTGGCCGCTGTCCATCGGGTAGGACTCGGCCATCGCCATGCGGGCATGGTCGGCGAAGAAGCGAACGTTCCACACGGAGCGTGCGACGTCGTGGCGGGACTGGGTGATGGGCTTGCCCATGTCATAGGTGTCAGCCATCGCCAGCTCGTCGGCGTGCTCCTCCATGAGGTCCGCGAGCCGGTGCATCAGCTGCTGCCGCTTCTCGTAGCCCAGCCGTGGCCACGGTCCCTCGTCGAAGGCCCGTCGCGCCGCCGCGACCGCTCGGTAGGCGTCCGCCTTGTCTCCCAGCGCGATCGTGGCCCACGTCTCGCGCGTGAACGGATCGATGTCTGCGAAGGTGGCGCCGTCCAGCGACGCCACCTCCTGGCCGTCGATGATGTGACCGTAGAACTCCATGGCGGGCGTGCCCCTCTCGTCAGGCGCCACGCTAGGTGTGCGGCGCGATCGGGTGGGTGGGCGTTCCCGAGGTCGGAACGCCGTGATGATTCGCGCTCAGGCTTGGTCGGACGGGTCCCGGTAGCGCTGGACCATCCTCTTGCTCAGCCGCTTCGCGGCCATGGTCACGAGGCGCGCCTGCCGGTCACCGTGATCGCCCAGCTCGTCCTCCGAGCCGGTGATGGAGATCGCGGCGATGGCGACCCCGAGACCGTTGAGCACGGGTGCGGCGACAGAGGCCAGCCGATCCATGAGCTCACCGTGGGAGGTGGCATACCCCTGCCGACGCGTCTCGGCGAGGGCCGCGGAGAAGTCCCGCGCGTTGGAGATGGTGCGCGACGTGAAGACCGGGAACCCGGCCTCGATCCGCAGTTGGGCAGACTCCGGGTCATACGCACAGATCGCCTTGCCGGACGAGGTCGCGTGGAGCGGCCAACGGCGTCGGTACTCGTCCATCACCTGCATCCCGCGGAGCGTCGGCAGGCGTTCGAGGAACAGGATGTCGGGGCCCTGGGCGATCGACAGGTGCACCGTCCAGCCGCTGAGCTCGCGCAGCTCCTCAAGCATCGTCTTCGACTGGCGGCGCAGATCGATGCGAGAGAGGGCGAGGTGACCGAGCTCGAACAGGTGCAGGCCGAGGCGGTAACGCCCATTCTCCGGGTTCTGCTCGATGAGGCCTCGAGACGCGAGGGTGGTCAGCAGGCGATGGGCCGTGCTCTTGGCGACTCCGAGGCGGCGCGCCACCTCGGAGACGCCCAGCTCCTCGTCCGTGACGAAGCAGTCGAGCAGGTCGAGGGCGGACGCAACGGACTTGAGTCCGCCCTCGACTCCGTCTTCGGCCACAGGGCCAGAATAGGACCGCTCAGGTTGCTACGGTCAGGAATCGCTCGTTGAGCTCCCGCGAGTGGTAGAAGATCGCCTTGCCCAGCTGGTCCACTGTCCACGTGACTGTCGGTCGGTCGCGGAAGCAGCGGTAGCCGCCGGAGAAGGTCTCGTTGCGGTTGCCCGAGGGGTCGAAGAAGTAGATCGTCGTGCCTCGGGTGATGCCGTGCCGGGTCGGTCCGATGTCGATCGGTACATCGTCCATGGCGAAGATGTCGGCCGCGCGGAGGATGTCGTCCCACCCGCGCATCTCGAACGCGAAGTGGTGGATCTTGTTCTCCGGCGCTTCCAGCAGCGCGATGTCGTGGTTGGACTCGCCGATGGTCAGCCAGGTGGCGACGGTCTTGGCGTCGTCGTCCAGGCTGGTGCGCACGCGCTCGGTGGGCCACATGTTCACGCAGTCGATGAAGAAGCGCTCGATGCCTTCGACATCGTTGACCCAGAGCAGTGCATGGTCCAGTCGGGGGGCACCGATTCCGACCATGTGGCGCGGAAAGGCGTCGGGGTTGTGGGTGCCGACCTCGAGGCCCCACGAGGTCATGTGGCTGTAGAAGTCGATCTGGTGCCCGCTGGGCAGCGTGACGCTGATGCCGTCGCCGACCTCGGGATTCTCGCCTGCGGTCATGCGACTCACGGGGTAGCCGAACGTGACGGCCTTGGCCTCGATCTCGGCGATGTCCTCGGGCTTCTCGCACTTGAAGCCGCACTTGACGTAGCCGACGCCGCCTTCCTCGATGATGACCGAGTGGTGGTCCCACTCGTCCCAGCCCTTGTAGTAGACCTTCCCGTCCTGCTCGAGGGTGGGGTAGAGCCCGATCACGTTCCCGTAGTGCTCCTTGGCCTCGGCGAGGTCCGTCACCTTGATGTGCATGTAACCCATGCGCATGACTGCCATGCTTCACCGTCCCTGTGATGTCAACGCCGGGACCTTGGTAGTCCCGTGCGGGTCACACTAGGAACGCGTGGACTGGGATGTAGATCGGTTCCGCGGTCAGGAACGCGGGGCGGCGGGACGATCGGCCGACGCGAGCAGGGCCATGAGGGGATTCACCTGGTGCAGGGAATCGTCTCGAAGTGCGATGGTCACGTCTGTGAGGGCGACGGCCCGGCACGACAGGCAGGTGCCTAGAGCACGCTCCTCGTCGGTCAGGACCTTCTCGGCGACTGGGCGGTTGTACTCCACTTCACCCTCGACGAGGTCCACCTTGCAGATCGCGCAGCCTCCCCGGCGGCAGCCGATGCGGTACCCGTACCCGTGCCGACGCAGTCCCTCGAAGATCGTCTCGTCCGGTGCCAGGTCCACGGACACACCATCGGGCTGGACGGTGAGCGTTGGCATGGGGCCTCCGGTAAGCGTGCTGGCGAGGCATCCCTCGCTGGTCCAAGCACCGTAGACCGACTCGAGTCGATCCGCCGACCATGTTCCTGATTCCGGAACGCCCGATGGCCGCCGTGCGCTTCGTTCCGTGGGTCGGAACCGATCAGCGAACGGATCGGCCGGCGGATCAGGATGAGATCGTGCTCCCTGTCACCGTCGTCATCTCACGGACCCCCGCTCCCGGTCGCGAGGCTGAGCTTCTCGAGTGGTCTCAAGGCATGACGGCCGTCGCCGAGACCTTTCCAGGACACCTGGGCGCCCGGACCTACCCGCCGGCCGAGACCGAGCGAGGAGATCTTGTGGTGGCGTTCTCGTTTGAGAGCGCGGATGCGCTGAGCGCCTGGGAGCACAGCGATGAGCGACGCAACTGGTTGCAGCGGGCCGATCATCTGCTGGCCGGGGAGGCCCAGACGCACGCGGTCAGCGGCTTCGAGGGAATCTTCGCCCACGCCCCGGGTCAGGCGGTCATTCCGCCGCCGCGGTGGAAGACGGCCACGGTCATCGCCCTCGCGCTGTACCCCATCTCGCTACTGCTGAACTGGCTGCTGGTGCCACACGTGGCCTCCTGGAACATCTTCCTGCGCGTTCTGGTCTCCGTCGTGATCATCGTCCCGTACATGGCTTGGGTAGGCGTGCCCTATCTGTCGCGTTGGCTGCGCGGGTGGCTGCACTAGGCGCTTTCGCAACGAATCCATAACGGCGGCCCAGAACATTCCTCCATGTGGAACGCGGCGCCCACCCCGTTTGCTGCATCCCGTCTACTTACGTTCACCGCGGCGCCCGACGTCATCCGGCGAGCGAATCCGCTATGACCCTTCGAATGGAGTTCTTATGAGAATGGCACGCTCGATGCGAGTCCTGGCGGTTGCTGCCGCTGCGGGCCTGCTTGTCACGGCCTGCGGCGGCCTCGACGACACGACGTCCGGCGAGTCCTCGCAGGCGCCGGCCGAGTCGGCTGCCTCCGCCGCGGCCTCCGCGGACGCCGGCGGCGAGGCGGCCGCCACCGACGGCATGGTCAAGATCGGCTACGTCGCGCCCATCACCGGCCCCCTGGCCGCGTTCGGCGAGGGTGACCAGTACGTGGTCGACCAGATGATGGCCTACTTCGCCGAGAACCCCATCCAGGCCGGTGGCAGCTCGTACGGTGTCGAGATCGTCCTGAAGGACTCGCAGTCCGACCCGAAGCGGGCCGGTGAGGTAGCCGGTGAGCTGATCAACTCCGACGGCGTCGACATCCTGATGGCCCACGCGACTCCCGAGACCACCGTCCCGGTGACGCAGCAGTGCGAGGCCAACGCCACTCCTTGCATCACGGCGGATACCCCTTGGCAGCCTTGGGTCGCCGGCGCTGGCGCGAACCCGGGTGATCCGGCGACTGCCCTGAAGTGGTCGTACCACTTCTTCTGGGGCATGGAGGACATGGCCGCGGTCTTCATGGACATCTGGAACCAGGTGGACACCAACAAGAACGTGGGCGCGCTGTATCCGAACGACTCGGACGGCCAGGCCTTCACCAACGTGGAGATGGGCTTCCCCGCGATTATCGGACCGGAGGGCTTCAACTGGAACGACCCCGGTCTGTACCCGATCGGCACGCAGGACTTCTCGGCCCAGATCAACTCGTTCAAGAGCAACGATGACCAGATCCTGAACGGGATCGTGCCGCCTCCGGACTTCGCCACCTTCTGGACTCAGGCCAAGCAGCAGGGGTACAACCCGAAGATCGCCACGATCGGCAAGGCCATCGAGTTCCCGGCTGCGATCGAGGGTCTGGGCGAGCTCGCGCAGAACCTCGCGACCGAGGTCTGGTGGGCACCGTCGTACCCGACGACGTCGAGCCTGACCGGGCTGTCGTCGCAGGAGTTCGCCGACGCGTACACGGCGGCAACCGGCAAGCAGTGGAACGTGACCCTCGGCTTCTCGGAGTCGCTGTTCGAGACAGCGGCGGCCGCGGTTGTCGCGGCGGGTGGCACGGACAAGCAGGCCATCGCCGATGCCATGAAGACGATGAGCGTCCCGACGCTCGTCGGAAACCTTGACTGGAACTCCGGTCCGTTCCCGAACGTTGCCAAGACCCCGCTCGTCGGCGGTCAGTGGCGCGCGACGGACGGCGGGGAGTTCCCGTTCGACCTCGTGATCGTGTCGAATGCGCACGCCAAGGACATGGGGCTGGACGTCCCGCTCGGCGGCGAGGTTGAGCCGCTCAGCTAGGACGGGCCTGATCAGGGATAGTGGGGGCGGGCTTCGGCCCGCCCCCACTATCGTCGTTTCGGGTCCCGCCTCCCGGACCCCCGAGACCAGAGGAAGGTGCCCATGGAGCACATGACCGAGGACCAGCTGACCGATGAGGTCGTCTCGCGGCTGGAGGCCACCCCGGACACTCGCCTGCGTGAGGTGATGCAGGCGCTGGTGAGGCACCTGCATGCCTTTGCCAAGGAGGTCCGGCTGACGGACGACGAGTGGATGACCGGCATCCAGTTCCTCACCGCGACCGGGCATATGTGTGATGACGTACGCCAGGAGTTCATCCTGTTGTCAGACACACTCGGGGTGTCCTCGCTCGTTGACCTGATCAACCACTCGGACGTCGAGTCGATGGCGACGGAGCCGACCATCCTCGGACCGTTCTACGTGCCGGAATCCCCGTGGCGGGAGAACGGCGACTCCATCGTCGAGTACGACGACGGCGGGCAGCCGACGGTTCTGCACGGCCGGGTGACCGATCCGGACGGTGCGCCCATCTCCGGTGCGGTCGTCGACATCTGGCACAACGCGGCGACCGGGTTCTACGCCGTGCAGCAGCCTGGAATCCAGCCACCGACGAACCTGCGCGGCCGGTTCCGCACCGACGCCGACGGTAGGTACGAGGTACGTACTGTGCGACCGGTGCCGTACCCGATCCCGGCCGACGGCCCAGTCGGTCAACTGCTTCGCGATACAGGCCGACATGAATGGCGCGCTGCCCACATCCACGCCAAGGTGTCCGCCGACGGATTCCAGTCGCTGACCACGCACGTCTTCGACCGGGAGAGCGACTACCTCGATTCAGACACCGTGTTCGGGGTCAAGGACTCACTGATGGCGGACTTCGTGCCGGGAGCTGATGGTGTTCTCGTCTGCGACTACGACATCGTCCTGTCACGCTTGTAGCCGGCGCGGGGCCGCAGGCGTCAGCAGATGCGGGGCAGCTGCTCCGACAGGGGCAGGTCGACGACGCGGGTGCCGCCGATGCCGGTTCGGGCGACGACGACTCCCGGATGATCGGCGACGACGTGGCCGATGAGGGTCGCGCCCGTCCCGTACTCATGTGCGCGCATGAGCTCCAGCGCTCGATCGGCGTCGTCGGCGTCCACGAACGCCACCAGCTTGCCCTCGTTGGCCACGTACAACGGATCTAGGCCCAGGAAGCCACAGGCGGCTCGCACGTCGTCCGGCACGGGAACGTCACGCTCGACGATCTGCATGCCGGTTCCTGAGGACCGCGCGATCTCGTTGAGGGTCGCTGCCACGCCGCCACGGGTGGGGTCGCGCATCATGTGGACGGCCACGCCCGCGGTCAGGAGGGTGTCGACGAGCCCGTTGAGCGGCGCACTGTCGGTGACGATGTCGCTGCCGAACTCCAGTCCTTCTCGGACGCTCATCACGGCGATCCCGTGCATCCCGATCGGACCGGACACGATGATCGCGTCGCCCGGTCGCACCCGGTGCGGGCCAAGATCGACTCCATCCGGGATGAGGCCGATCCCGGCCGTGTTGATGTAGACACCGTCGCCACTGCCGGCGTCGACGACCTTGGTGTCGCCCGTCACGATCGAGACCCCGGCGTGACGGGCTGCAGCGCCCATGGTCTCGGCGATGACGCCGAGCTCATCGATCGGCATGCCCTCCTCGAGGATCACGCCGACGGAGAGTGCGAAGGGGCGCGCCCCCGTCATGCACACGTCGTTGATGGTGCCGTTCACGGCGAGGTCGCCGACGTTGCCCCCGGGGAAGAACCGTGGCCGGACGACGTAGGAATCGGTGCTGAACGCCAGCCGAGCGCCCCCGGCCTCAAGCACCGCGGCATCCCCAAGCTGCTTCAGCGCCGCGTCGTTCACGGTCCCGGAGAACGCCGGAACGAACAGGTGCTCGATGAGCTCGCCGGACAGCCGCCCGCCCCCGCCGTGGCCCATCACCACGGCCGGGTAGTCGCGCAGCGGCAGTGGGCAGGACCAGTTCTCCAGGTCCAGATCACGTTGGGTCATGCGCTGACCGGGCTGTCGATCCGCCGGAACTGGTAGTAGGCGGCGCATGCGCCCTCGCTCGACACCATGGGTGCACCGAGCGGATTGCGCGGTGTGCACTCCTTGCCGAAGGCGGCGCAGGCATTCGGCTTGATGAGTCCCTGCAGGACCTCCCCGCTTCGGCACAGTGGCGACTCCTCGGCGTGGATCCCGGTCACCTCGAACCTCAGCTCGGCATCGAAGTCGGAGTAGGCGTCGCTGAGCCGCCAACCGGACTGCGGGATCGTGCCGATGCCGCGCCAGGCGCGGTCGCAGGTTGTGAAGACGTCTCGGACCACGGCCTGCGCCGCCGGGTTCCCTTCGGGCTGGACGGCGCGGGCGTAGGCGTTCTCCAGCTCGGCTCGGCCCTGCTCGAGTTGGAGCAGGACCCGCCGGATGCCCTCGAGCACGTCGAGCGGCTCGAACCCGGTCACCACGATCGGCACCTGGTACTCCTCGACGAGCGGGACGTACTCGCTCATCCCCATGACGGTGCACACATGACCGGCAGCGAGGAAGCCCTGCACCCTGCGCGAGGGCGAGTCCATGATCGCGCGGATGGCCGGTGGCACGAGGACGTGCGACACCAGGAGCGAGAAGTTGGTGACGCCCAGCTGCTTCGCCATCGTGACTGTCATCGCGTTCGCCGGGGCGGTTGTCTCGAAGCCGATGCCGAAGAAGACCACCTGCTTGTCGGGATTGGCCTGCGCCAGGCGCACGGCATCGAGCGGTGAGTAGACGATGCGGACGTCCCCGCCCGCGCTCTTGATCCGGAACAGATCGGTGCTGGATCCAGGCACTCGGATCATGTCCCCGAACGAGCAGAAGATGACGTCCGGGCGCGCGGCGATCGCGAGCGCGCGGTCGATGGTCTCCAGCGGCGTGACGCAGACCGGGCAGCCCGGACCGTGGATCAGCTCCACTCCATCGGGCAGGAGCTGGTCGATGCCGTTGCGGATGATCGTGTGGGTCTGGCCGCCGCAGACCTCCATGATCGCCCACGGCCGGGTGACCGTCTGCCGGATCTGGTCAAGCAGGCGCTGCGCGGCATCCGGGTCGGAGAACTCGTCCAGGTACTTCATGACGGCTCAGCGGGTGTCGATCGTGGGGTTGAGCTCCTCGTCGAGCAGGCCGACGCTCTTGAACAGCTCGAGGGTCTCCAGGGCTGACTTCTCGTCGAGCTTCGTCAACGCGAATCCCACATGGACGATGGTGTAGTCGCCGACGGTCACATCCGGCACGTAGGCGAGGCAGACCTCCTTGCGCACACCGCCGAAATCGACCGTGGCCATGCGAGTGCCGTCGGCCTCCCAGACGTTCTCGACCCTGCCGGGAACTCCCAGGCACATGTCACGTACTCCCTTCCGCGAAGATCGCGCCGCCCGCTGCTGCCACGGCCACCTGCCCCAGAGCGAGCCCGCCGTCGTTGGGCGGGACCAGCCGGTGGACGAGCACAGTGAAGCCCTCGTCGCCAAGCCTGCCCTGACATGCCTGCGTGAGTACAGCGTTTGCGAAGACTCCTCCTGTCAGACCGAGGGTGGCGACCCCCGTCCGCTGCCGCAGCGTGACCGCGGCCGCCGTCACGGTATCCGCGATCCCCTCGTGGAACGCACGTGCGGCCTCGTGGGGCGGGACGCCGTCGCGGGCTGCGGCCACGGCCGCTCTGACGGTGCCGGACGGGTCGAGGATCAGTCCGTCGGAGGCCTCCGTGACGGCTGGAGCCCAGGCGGAGGAACCGTCGGGCGGCGCTGTCGTGGCGGCCAGCGCCTCGAGCTCGATCGCCGCCTGGCCCTCGTAGTGGACGCTGTGACGGACGTTCAGCAGGGAGGCGACCGCGTCGAACAGGCGTCCCATGCTCGTCGTCGGCGTGCAGCCGGCTCCGGTCTCCAGCATCCGACCGACGACGGCGATCTCGTTCGGCTCGGCCGCCTGGAGCAGGTGGGGGACCGAGGCGACCGGCACCCCGGCGGCAGCCAGGTGGGCCATCGCCGTGCGCAGCGGGCGCCGGATCGCCGCGTCTCCGCCGGGGAGCATCACCGGCCTGAGGTGTCCGACCCGCTCCACGCGCGCGTAGGAGCCCATCAGCACCTCGCCGCCCCAGATCGCCCCGTCGGTCCCGTAGCCGGTGCCGTCGAAGACGAAGCCGAGCACGGGTTCGTCCGGAGCCCATCGGTGCTCGGCGAGGAGGGAGGCCAGGTGGGCATGGTGATGCTGGACGGTGAGGTGCGGCACCTCTCGTCGGGCGGCCTCCTCGGCGGCCCAGCGGCGAGACAGGTATCCGGGATGCGCATCGCTCACGATGGACGCGGGCACCACGCGCTGCAGCGTCGTCAGCATCTGCGCGGTACGTCCCAGCAGGGCCAGGGTCTCCAGGTTCTCGGTGTCACCGATGTGCTGGCTCAGCCACGCGTGTCGGCCCTGCGCGACGGCGATGGCGGTCTTGATCTCGCCGCCGACCGCCAGCACGGGGGGCGACTCAAGCGGGATCGTGACCGGGAGTGGGGCGAATCCGCGGCTGCGGCGCACGGGCTGGGTCGTGCCGCTGGCGCTGCGCAGCACCGAGTCGTCACACGCGACGTGGATCCGCCGGTCGTGATGCACGAGCAGGTCGGCCAGGGCCGACAGTCTCTCCCGCGCCTCCTGGGGGTCGGTGCAGATGGGCTCGTCCGAGACGTTCCCGCTGGTCATGACGAGGACGCTGGGCGCTCCGGCATCGAACAGCAGGTGATGCACGGGCGCATAGGGGAGCATGACGCCGAGGTACCCGTTGCCCGGGGCGACGGACTGCTGCAGCGGCGGATCGGTGGACGGGGCCAGGACGATGGGCCGCGCGGCGGACGTGACGGAATCCCGGGCCGTCGCGTCCAAGTGCACGATGCTCATGGCAGTGTCGAGATCGGGCACCATGAGGGCGAACGGCTTGCCCCCACGGGCCTTGCGTTCGCGCAGCCTGTCGACGGCCGCGGGTTGGCGCGCGTCGCAGACCAGGTGGTAGCCGCCGATCCCCTTCAGGGCGACGACAAGCCCCTCCCGAAGGGCGTCGACGATCCGTGGGATGTCCGTGTCCATCGACGGACCGCACGCCGGGCAG
This sequence comes from uncultured bacterium, assembly GCA_963700745.1. Taxonomy (GTDB): domain Bacteria; phylum Actinomycetota; class Actinomycetes; order S36-B12; family S36-B12; genus UBA10649. The sequence goes on from CAVOYT010000002.1 coordinate 244,048, forward strand.
GCGGTCGGCTGCGCGTGGAAACGGCGTGACGTCGGGTCGTCGTACTCCTCCTGGCACTGGTCGCACAGTGGGAAGTCGGCCATGGTCGTGTTCGGTCGGTCGTACGGCAGTCCGGTGACGATCGTGTAGCGGGGACCGCAGTGGGTGCACGCGATGAAGGGGTAGCCGAACCGTCGGTCGGCTGGGTTGCGCATCTCGGCAAGGCAGTCGTCGCACACCGCCGTGTCCGGAGGGACCGAGGTCGTCCCCACGGCAGGCGTGCTCGGCGCGATGACGAACGAGGTGGTGGGCAGCGGGGGAAGATCCCGAACGATGACCGATTCCACGTGCGACATGCGAGGACCACGGTGCACGGCGGCGAGGAAGTCAGCCAAGGCGTCGTCCGGGCCCTGCGCGTCGATGAACACGCCGGCGCTGTCATTGCCGACGTGGCCCACGAGGCCTCGTCGGGTGGCCTCGCCGTGCACATAGGGCCGGAAGCCGACACCCTGCACGACTCCTGTCACGCGAACCTCGACCCGACGCACCGTCACGGGGATCGCTCCACCCTCCAGACCATGACGCGGTTGTTGCCCGAGTCGGCGATCGCGAGCAGGTCGCCGGCCAGGCTCAGGCCGTAGGGCCAGCACAGGGAGTCGTCAGTGACGGCCGACCAGCGGTTCTCGCCGTTGGCGTCCATGTCCGGCTGCCCGAGCACCGTGTCAGCAGGGGCGCCGATCTTGCCGCGGGGGAGCCCATGCCACACGAGGACCCGGTTGTTGGACGTGTCGGCGACGAAGAGCCGGTCCTCGTCCGCCACCACCGAATACGGGAATCGCATGCGCTGGGCCGTCTGCGGTCGGATCTTGAACTCCTCCATGCTGCCCAGATCGTCCTGGCCGAGAACGCCGTCGGCCGGCCGGTCACCGTCGCTCGGCGGCGGCGACCAGCTCAGGACGCGATGGTCGCCGGCATCGGCCACGAAGAGGGTCCGACCATCGCCCGCGACGGCGTGCGGCCATCGGAATGAGCGGCCCCCACGCCTTCGCCTCGGTTGTCCTCGCGCTGGTCCGCATCGTCCTGCCCGAGCAGCACGTCGGCTGGTCGAGTCGGGTCCGGCAGGCCGGGGCCACGCCAGCCCAGCACGCGTCGGTTGCCGGTGTCGGTCACCCAGAACATGTCGTCGACGTGGGCGCAGCCGAACGGCCAGTACAGCGTCGACAGGGTGGGGTTGCCGCCGCGGTTGGCATCGACCGCAGTGCAGGTCTGCCTGCCCGATGACCCACGTCGGCGGCGCGAAGTCCTCTTCCGGGATCCCGTCCCAGGCCAGGACGCGATGATGCCAGGCATCGCACACGACCAGTCGACCGTCGATGACGGTCACGCCGGTGGGGAGGTATACGCCGCGTGCGGTGTCGGCGCCACCGGCCGCCGGGCCCTCGCTGGTGAAGTCCGGCTGGCCCAGGACCACGTCCGCGTCGGCCCCGTCGTCCTCGGGGAAGGTGAGCCAGATCAGCACCCGATGGTTGCCGGTGTCCGTGACGACGATCCGCCTGCCGTCCGTCCACACCCCGCGGGGTGCATACATCTGCGACGGCGTCGGATTGGCCGGAGGCAGCGCCAGCCCGCCGGGCGATGCGCCGCCGAGGCGGAGCACCGGATGGGCGACCGCTCCGGCCGACGACCATGTCGACGTCCTCGTTGCCGGGACGGCGGCGCCGGACAGCCACGGAGCACGGCCGATGGAGACCGACCGCGAGGTCTCGCTCACTCGACTGGACGGCCGACGGTGATCGTGTCCAGGCCGATGAACGTGCGTCCGGGCTCGGGCGTGACCTCCTGGACTCCCTTGAGTCCCGGGACGCGCTGCCTGATGACTCCCATGATCTCGTCCTTGGTCTCCTGGCTCGGCGCGCTGCAGCCAGTCCCGAACCTGACGTACGCGATGTCCCCGCGGACCTCCTCGACCTCGAGTTCCACCGAACTGGTGACGAGATAGGGGCGGATCTGCTCGACCACGCGAAGGACGTCGAGGGTCCGGTCGGTGCGGATGAGCCCATGCGAGACGAACAGGGCCATCACCTCGGGCCGCTCGACCGCCTCGTACAGGAGTTCGCCGCCACGCTCGTCCTCGCGCAGCAGTTGGACCAGGGTGATCAGGCCCTGCTTGTTGAACTCCGTGATGGCCTCGATGGTGTCGCGCAGCAGTCCTTGCGCCTCGGGATCAAGGTGGGAGACGCGGTCGCGCAACTGGTCGATGTGCTCGGCGAGGTCCTCGAACGAGTCGGGCTGCGTGGACGTGGTGTCGGTCATGGCGTCCCCTGTCATGAGTAGATCTGCTGCCGCTGGATCAGCTGTCTGGCCATCGACGTGAGGACGTCGGCGAAGGCCGCGTGGGCCAGTCGCTCGAGCACCTCGATGACCGGGCCACCGTCGTCGGGTGGCAGATTCCGTCGCTCGAGCGCCTCGAGGACGAAGCAGTAGCCCCCCGCGTTGTTGAGCAGGTTCTCCTCGAAGAAGGCCTGCACGAACTCCCCGCGGAACACGCCCTCGCCCTCGGGGTCGGCATCGAGTCGACTCATCGCGGCATCGGGGCCGCCGCAGCGATGAACCACCCGCTCGGTGAAGTTCCCGGTCGCCTCCTGCAGCATGAGCTCGAACTGCTGGCGCAGGAAGAGCTCCATCAGGAACCGCTCCGCGCCAGATCCTCGGCCTCGGTGAGTCCGGCCAGGACCTCGTCGACGCTGGCTGCTGAGTCGACGTCGCCGGCGCGCTCGAAGAGGTCGCGGGCCGAGGTGAGCCGTTCGCGGGCATCGCCGAAGACGCCCAGATGGCCCAGCGCATTGCCCTGATTGGCGAGGATGCGGGCATACCCGAGCGGGTCGGCCACGGGGTCGCGGTACTGGAGCAGCTCCTCGTACAGCTGGACGGCCTCGTCGAGGTTGTCGGCCTGATGCACGCTGGGCAGGTACTGCAGCGCGTTGGCGAGGTTCAGCTGCGTGCTCGCCCACGCGACCGGATGGGTCTGCGGCGAGTAGACCCGCAGGGCGGCCCGCATCGACGTCACCGCGACGCCGATGCGGATCCGGTCGCCGTCGTCGCTCATCGGCATGACGAGGTACGCGAGCGCCAGGTGCTGATTGCACACCGCGAACATCTCGGGGTACGTGTCCTCGCGGAAGATCTTGGTCGCCTCGGTCAGGTCGGCGACGACGGCCAGCAGGGCGCCGCGCTCCGTCCCGGCCAGTTGCTGCCGGGCGAGCGCACGGGTCACCTGGAGCTCGGCCCGCAGCTCGCGCGGCGCGGTCAGGGGCAGGCGCTTGACGGCCAGGTCGGCCTCACGCGCGGAGGCGGCCGGGTCGTCGAGGGCATCACGCAGGAGCTCGGCGCGATTCAGCCGCAGGGATGCGGCCAGGATCGGGCTGCCGGCTTCGTCGGCCTGCACGGGCGCCCTCGGCCAGCTCGTCGACCGCCACGGCAACGTCGCCGCGCTCCAGGGCGGCCGACGCCCGTGCGCTGCGCACGACGGCGGCGACCTCGCCGGTGGCTCCGTCGGCTTCGGGGGGCGTGTCGATGAGTCCGACGCTGAACCGCGCCGTGTCCACCAGCGCGCGAAGGTCGCCGGTCGTCTCGTCGGCGAGAGCAGCCCATTCCTCGTCGCCCCCCACGAGCACTGCCCGGTTGTAGCGGCTGACCAGGTCGTCGCCCGGGAGGTCGGCCACGGCCTGATCGAGGTCCTCGTCGAGGGCGCGCCGCAGGAACTCCGTCCCCGAGGGCCACTCCTCCGGCACGAGCCCGCTGACGAGCGCCGCGGCCACGTCGTCAGCACCGTCAGGCAGCAGCAGCATCCCGGCGGGCCAGGGGAGTGCTCCGACCGGCTGAGGCCGGGGGCTGGGAGGCAGGTTCATGAGGTGGGGTCGTCCTCTCGGGGATCAGTCGCAGCGGTGCCGCGGGAGGGAGCCTGCTTGGTCCCTGCGGCACGGTGATGCAGCGGCGGACGTTGCGCTCGAAGATGCGAGCGGCGTGCAGGGCGCGTCGTTCGTCATGGTGCTCGCTCACCCGTCGCCGCACCGCCCCGGAGGCCAGCACGGCGTCCAGGTAGACGATCCAGCGGCCGCGTTCCTCGATGACGACGCAGTCGGCGGCGAGCGCCTCCTCGACGTACGGGAACGGGGGCGGCTCCCAGTGCGGTGCCTCGGCGCTCACCCCGCTCCTCCTTCGACGAGATCCGAGACCTCAGCCGAGATCTCCTCAACGATCCGATCGACAGAGGCTTGCACACGCGGGCTCAGAGCGTCGCCCGCTTCGAAGGATTCACCCTCGACGAGCCACACGGTGACGTCGTCGGGATAGTCGTCCTTCAGCAGCCACATGGCGAATCCGAGCGCCTGGTCCCACTTGAACCGGTGGAGGTTCCCCTCGGGTGGGGTGAGGTCGCGCAGCTCCTCGCCGGGAACCCGGTGGATGGTGCCCGGCTCGACACCGATCCGGGAGGCGTCGACGACGACGACCCGTCGCGCACCGCGCATGGCGAAGGCGACGTCCATGCCAGCCGTCCCACCGTCGATCAGGCGTACGCCCGGTGGAACTCCGCGCTCCGCCAGGAGTCGGACAAGGATGGGGCCGGCTGCGTCATCCCCGCGGAGCAGGTTGCCGCAGCCGACCACCAGCACGTCGGTCGGGGGTGGCGCGTAGATCAGCCGCCGCCCATCCGGAACTTGGCCAGTTCGCGACCGGTCTTGCCGTCGTAGGCGTGGACCGTGCAGACCAGGCATGAGTCGTAGCTGTGCGCGACCTGTGCCAGCTCGACGGGGAAGTCGGGATTCTCGACGGGTGCGCCGAGGAACGCCTTCTCCATGGGGCCGTGGTTCTCGTTGCCGTCGCGAGGACCGATGTTCCACGCGGTCGGCGTGATCACCTGGTAGTTGGCGATCTTGCCGTCCTCGAGGACGATCCAGTCCGCCAGCGCACCGCGGGCGGCCTCCGTGGCTCCGAATCCCTTGCCGGACATCGGTTCCGTCGGCTTGGTGTAGAAGTCCGCGTGCAGGTCGATGTCGTCGAGCCACTTCTTCACGCTGCGGAAGTACTTCGGTGCCTCGTGCATGCGGGCGAGCACGCGGGTCAGGACGTTCGCGCCGACGGAGTTGATCATGTCGAACACGAACGGGTCGTAGTCCTGGTGCGCGGCGGCGTCGGGACGGTTGGCCATCATCTGTCGGGCGAGCGGCCCGACCTCAAGTGGCACGTATCCGAGCGCCGGGGACGTCGTAGCGCGGGGCCTTGGCCCACGTGTACTTGCCCTGCGCGGCACCCTCGGCCGGGTCGATCGGGTCGGTCACGCCCTCCCACGGGTGCAGCGAGCCGGTCCCACGGAAGAAGGAATGCGTGATGTCCTCGGTCACACGCGCCTGGTCGAAGTCGTGGTACTCGCCGTTGGCGTAGATGCCGGAGCGGGACTGGAGGGCGGCATTGCGGCCGTCGACCGTCGGGTTCTGGTAGAGCTCGGGGTCGAGGAACGTGCCGGTGGCGAGGAAGTTCCCGTAGCCCTGGCCGTACTTGTCGAGCCCGATCTCCATGCACCACCGGGTGAAGAAGGCGAGGTCGCTGTTGTGCTGCGACTCGTTCTCGTCCATCCAGGCCAGGAAGTCCTGCCAGGTCTTGATCTCCAGGTAGCGGTCGATCGAGCAGCCGAGCCACTGGCCCTCGAGCCACTCGCGCGCCCAGTGATCGAGGATCGCATGCGAGCGAGTGATGTCGGAGAGGGTCGGGGCGCACATCACGCCGCCGGGGATCATGAACGACGAGTGCGGCCACTGCCCGCCGAAGATCGCGTAGACCTCGACCGGAAGCTGCGACAGCACGACGCCGGTCTGGTAGGCAGTGCCGACGTAGGGCGCGAATCGACGGGCCGCCTCCTCGTACGACGGGGCACCGGCGTACTGCGCGGCCGTCAGGTCCGGGCCCATGATCGCGTAGAAGTAGCGCGGAATCGACTGCAGCGTCTCGCAGGCCTGGGCGATGTTGCGCACTCGCGTGGCATTGGGCGGGACGTAGGTCGCCCACGCCGTGTCGAGCGCGTAGCAGGCCTTGTAGAGGTGGCTGCCTCCGCAGATGCCGCAGATGCGCGGCGTCATGATCAGCCCCGCCTGCGGGTCCTTGCCCTTGAGGATGATCTCGAAGCCGCGGAACATCGCAGCCTCGGTCCAGGCGTCCGTGACGACGCCGTCGGTGATGGTCACCCTGACGTCGAGGTCTCCCTCGACCTGCCCCAGCGGGCTGACATGAAGGTCCATGGTTGTCATGTGCGTTGTCTCCTATGAGTTCTCGACAGGTCCGTCAGACGACGAACATGTCTTCCTTGGACCACTTGGGGGCGACTGCGCGGGACAGGCCGGCGAGGGCCATGTACGAGCCGGCATCCATGCCGGCGGGCTCGTCCTTCGGGATGACGCCGGCGACCTTCTGCGTCTTGAACACGGTGTCCTTCTCGAGGTCGCCGTGCGGGAAGCCCGGCTCGGTGCAGCCGGTGCAGGGATGACCGGCGCGGGTCTTCGATGACTGCCGGTTCCACAGGATCCGGTTGCACGGGGAGTGGGTCATCGGACCGCGGCAGCCGAACTCGTAGAACAGGCAGCCCGTGCGCATCCCCTGGCCGAAGCTCGGTGGATCCTGCTTGTAGTTGTAGAACTGCACGCGGGTGCAGCCGGTCTGCGTGAACGACGTGAAGAACGTGGTCGGACGCTGCAGGTCGTCGAGGGCGAGGTCGCCGACGCGGCCGGTGGCCAGCGCGACGAGGATCTGGGAGATCCAGTCCGGGTGCGCCGGGCAGCCGGGGATGTTGATGACGGGAAGCCCCAGCTTGCTGACGAAGTCAGGGCCGAGATGCCCTCCGCGGACGCCACCGCGATCGAACTGCAGTCCTCGGCTGTCAGAGGGGTTGGGCGGGACGGCAGGCAGCCCGCCCCACGTGGCGCAGTCGCCGATCGCCACCACGAGCCCGGCCTTGGGCGCGATGTCATCCACCCAGTCCTTCATCGGGCGCTCGGCGAACATGTCGAAGCGACCCGTGCCGTTCGGGCCCTCGATCACGGTGCCCTCGTACACGAAGATGTCGATCTCCTTCTCGCCCCTCGCGTAGGACCAGAAGAGGTCCTGGGCGGTCTTGCCGATCTCCATCGACAGGGTGGGGTGGTAGATGATCTCCAGCCCATAGTCGACGATCAGGTCAACGACGGACGGCTCCGCGGCGTTGATGAACGACATGGTGTTCCCGCTGCATGCGCCGCCTTGGAACCAGAGCACGGATGTCACGGTGCCTCCTGCAGTTGTGATGTGTGATTCGACGTCAACCCGGACGAGAAGCAGATCGAGCAGGGCGAGGACGCCGTCGCCGGTTCGTGACGACGTCTCCAGGATTGGTGCGGTGGGGTTCACTGCGCGGATCGCGGCCATGGCGGCGTCGCGGTCCCATTCCACCGCCGCGGCGATGTCCGTCTTCGTGATGACGACGACATCTGCGGAGTGGAACAACTGTGGGTACTTCACGGGCTTGTCCTCGCCCTCGGTGACGCTGAGCAGGGCCACGCGGGTGTCCTCGCCAAGGTCGTAGGCGGTCGGGCAGACGAGGTTGCCGACGTTCTCCAGCACGATCAGGTCGAGTGCGGCCAGATCCCAGCCCTCCAGGTGAGCCGAGATCATGTCGGCCTCCAGGTGGCACATGCTCTCGGTGACGATCTGGCGGACGGTGGCACCGCTGCGGGCCAGCCGCGTGGGCGTCGTTGTCGGTGGCGCAGTCGCCGACGAGGGCCGCGGCGGCGATCCCGCGATCCATGGCCGCGGAGAGCAGCGACTCCAGAAGCGCGGTCTTCCCGGTGCCGGGGCTCGACACCCAGTTGGACACCCGGACTCCGGCGTCGGCGAATCGCTGCGCGCAGGGCCACCGCGAGCAGGTCGTTCTTCTCCAGGATGCCCTTGCGCAGGTCGACGATGCGGGCGGTCATGGGGCGCCCACCAGCTCGTCGAGGGTCACGTCGAGGATCTCGAGCTCCTGGCCGCCGATCACGTCGCCGCAGGGTTCCCCGCAGCCCGGGCAGCGGAAGTCGTGGGCGCTCGGCAGCTCGGCTCGGGCCGCACGTGGGGCAGCGATGACGATCGGGCTGCGCTCGATGACGAGGGCGCCATCGGCCAATGGGGTGCCCTGCGCCGCGACGTCGTAGGCGAACTCCAGCGCCTGGGGGACGATGCCGGACAGCTCTCCGATGCGCAGCCGCACCTGCAGCACCCGCGGTGCGGGCGTCGGCAGCGCGTCGACCACCGTGGAGACCACGGCGTGCGCGATGGAGAGCTCGTGCATCGAGTCAGCCGCCTTCGCGCTGGTGCTTGCCGAACACCCGCGCAAACTCGACGAGGAAGGCCAGGGTCTCCTGGACGTCGGGTTCCTTGAGCAGCTTGTTGAGGGCGAAGATGCCGCCGACCTCGGCTGCGCTTGCCCCGGGTGCGCTTGTCGGCCTCGAGCGCGGCCTCGCCGAACGTTCCGACGACCTGGACGATCTCGGGTCGCAGGATGGCGGAGTCGAGCAGGCCCTGGATCGGTGTCGGTACGGGTGGCGAGCGTCTCGGCCACCGGGGCCAGCTCGGCCAGGGCGCTCACGGCCGAGCGCAGCTGCCCGGCCTTGCCGTCGGTGTCGGACTCCCGCAGCTGGCGGATGCTCTCGTTGATGTTGTCGGTGATCTCGGGTCCGCGCTGAAGCAGCGCCGTGCCCATGGCGGCCAGGGCGGCCAGGGTCGGGGCGTTGGCGACGATCACCGCCAGCGACTGACGGATCTCCGGATCCGCCAGCATCGCATCGAGGGCGTCGGTATTCGTCGATACGTCGGGCGTGAGGGTCACGTCCCACCTCCGGATGGTGAACGGTGACCAAGGACCAACAACACGTTCGCCCGCGGTTGACCTGGTCTTAAGGGCGCATAGTTGCACCACCGGCGGCGCCGTGCGTGACTTTGTGAAAATTCGGGACCAAAGTCCCGGCGGACCCTGCGGCTCAGGCGTAGACGGGAGCTCGGTCGAACCTCGGCCGCAGCGGCATCCCCGACGACCCGCCCGGACCGAGCTTCACGCCGAGCATCTGGTGCAGCTGGATCATGTTGATGTCGAAGCCCAGCCGCGACGCCGCCATGTACAGCCGCCAGACTCGCGCGGTGCCGAGGCCGGCCTCGGCCACCGCCTCGTCCCAGTGGTCCTCGAGGTTCTCGCACCAGTGCTTGAGGGTCAGCGCGTAGTGCTCGCGCAGGTTCTCCTCGTGCCGGACCTCGAAGCCGGCCGAGTTCATGGCGGTCATGACCTGGCTCGGGCCGGACAGCTCGCCGTCGGGGAACACGTAGCGGTTGATGAACGACTTGCGGAAGTGGCTGACCCAGTCGTCGTTCGGCCGCGTGATCGTGTGGTTGAGCATCCGGCCCTCGGGGCGGAGCTTGTCGTAGAGGAAGGAGAAGTAGGAGGGGTAGTTGGCCCGACCGATGTGCTCGGTGAGCCCGATCGACGAGACGGCGTCGAAGCCTGACTCGGCCACGTTGCGGTAGTCGCTGAACCGGATCTCCGCCTGGCCGGTCAGTCCCGGCCTGCTCGATCGACTCCTGGCCGTACAGCGCCTGCTGCTCGGACAGGGTCACGCCGATGGCCTTGACGCCGTAGTGCTTGACGGCGTGCATGACCATGCCGCCCCAGCCGCAGCCGACGTCGAGCAGGCGCATGCCGGGCTGGAGGTCCGAGCTTGCGGCAGACGAGATCGAACTTCTCCTCCTGCGCGGTCTCGAGCGAGGCGTCGGCCGTGACGGGAACACCGCGCAGGTGTAGGCCATGGAGGGTCCGAGGACCCAGGAGTAGAAGCGGTTGCTGACGTCGTAGTGGTGGTGGATCGCCTCCGCGTCCCGGTTCTTCGAGTGACGCCGCCCGTTGAGGGTTCGCTCCTGCGGGGGCGGCGCTGGCCGGTGGACGGCCTTCGGGCGCGAACTGGCGGACGAGCTTGAGTCGGTCGCTCCACGACACCTGCAGCCAGTCGACGGGGTACAGGCGGCTCAGGGCGGTGTAGGCGTCGCCGACGATCTCGAGGTCGCCGGACGACGTAGGCCCGTGCCAGCCCGAGCTGGGACGGTGCACTCGCGAGGTACTGCACCGCGCGCGGGCTGCGGATCTCGAGGACGACGTCGGCGTTGACCGGACCCGCCGTCGATCCGTCGTAGGCGCGGAAGCCCACGCCTCGCTCCGCGGGGACGACGATCGGAGAACGCATCAGCCAGTCGCATCGTGGAAACTCCTCACTGCCGCTCGACCACCTTCTCGTACAGGCCCCGCAAACGACCCTCAGGATCGTAGAGGCTCTTGAGGCGGTCGTACTCGTCTCCGCCGTAGATCTCCCGGAACGCCTCGCGGTCGTAGAAGGCCGTCGAGTACAGCGACTTGCGACCGTCGAGGGTCGTCACCACCTGCTCGATGCGTCGGTTCATTCGTCCCTCGTCCGGCTGCGACTCCGTCGGGAAGGGGGACGGTCGACCAGAAGCCGACGTTGACGTAGAGCACGTCGGGGTCGAACTCGTAGAGCGGCCAGCGGGCGCCGGGGTCGCGCTGCTGCAGCGGGCACACCCACACCGGCTCGATGCCGATCTCACGGTGGAAGAACTCGAGGAACTCGGCGAGTCGGTCGACGGGGACCTCGATGTCCTGGACGACGGCCTCGCGCACCGGCCGACCCCGGCGGCGGGCGACGCGGTTCGACAGGTCGTACCGGCGCTCGAGCGGCGACGAGCTTCCAGTAGACGTCGCTGCGCAGGCGGCTCTTGGGCCACAGGCGACGGATCGACGGGTTCTGCGCTCCGAAGGCGCGCGAGCACCAGAACCAGTCGGTGTCCCAGCGCCACAGGTAGTCGTGGATGGTGAGTGAATCGAGGGCCCGTGACTGGATGGACCGGTAGTAGATGCCCATGCCGGTGTAGTCGCTGGGCGTCATCCCGGCCGGGAGCTCGTCGACCATGCTGCCGACCGTGAGGTACTGCTCGTCGGGGCCGAAGACGGTGCCGTCGAGGAAGTCGACGTGGCGGCCCTCGAACTCTCGCGCGCCGGCGATCTGCGTCATCGCGTCGGCCATGGCCTCGGCCGTGCCGAACCGGACGTGCCGGAGGAGCACGTATGGCCGGGTGGGCTCGAGCTCGATCTTCAGGCGCAGCGCATAGCCGAGGGAGCCGTAGGAGTTGGGGAACCCGTAGAAGAGGTCGCGGTGCGGGTCGTCGTCGGCGCCCGTGACGGTGAGGATCTCGCCAGCGCCGGTGAGGATGTCCATCTCCAGGACCGACTCGTGCGGCGTGCCGTTCCGGAAGCTCGCGCTCTCGATGCCCAGCCCGGTGACGGCGCCGCCGAGCGTGATGGTGCGCAGCTGCGGCACGCACATCGGCATCAGCCCGTAGGGCAGGGTGGCGTCGACGAGGTGCTCGTAGGTGGTCATGCCGAGGACCTCGGCCGTCCGCGTCGCCGGATCGACGTGCAGCACGCCGTCGAAGGCGGCGACGTCGAGGCCCGGCGCGCTGACGGCATCGCGCGGGCGGAAGAGATTCGACGTCCGCTTCGCAAGCCGTATCGGCGACCCGACCGGGATGGCGCGGTACTGCTCGAGCAGCGTGGACTGCAGATCGAGGTAGCTCGCCTGCCACGCCGCATCCTGGTCGGTCACCGTCACGGGGGTACACGCTAGCCAACCGAGTCGGACGGGTGGCGGGCATGGCGACCGTCCCGCCATCCGTAGGTGACAATGTGCGGGTGAGCCAACCCGACCGGACCCCCGCGCCCATGGAGTACATCGACGCCGGCGGGGCTCCCGCAGCTCCCTCGTCGCAACGGCCACGGCGCCGCTGGGTGCCCTACGTGGCCGGAGCCGTCGCCTTCCTCATCGTGCTCGTGGGGCTGGGCCTGGTCGTCGGCGACTGGGCGGCGCGCAACATCGAGATGCGGGCCCTGATCACGCAGGTCGAGTCATCCGAGGCGGCGATGGGGGACCTGCAGTCGAACGTGCAGTCGATCTTCGCCGAGTACGAGGGCACGAGCCCGCTGAGCCCAGAGGACCGAGCCGCGCTCGAGGCCAAGCTGAAGGCGGCCGCCGCCGAGGGCCGGGACGCCATCGCGAAGGCCGGCGACGGCGTGGCCGGCGTGCGCTGGCTGGCGTGGCACCGCGACGTCCGCGACGCCCAGGACGCCTACCTCGCGCACAACCGCGCCTGGCAGGAGTACCTCGGCCGGGCCGCGGAGGACCCGGCTGAGTTCGGACGCCCGCAGGATGCGGTGAACGACACCTTCATGGCTGCCGAGGACCCGGTCAGGTCGGCGCTGCCTGCCCCCGTCATGTTCGACCTGCTCCAGCGGGTGGACGTGATCTTCGCCCCGCCCGAGAGCAGCGGGCCGGGCCAGCAGGCCTGACCAGCTAGGCGCTGGGCTCCAGCTCCCGCTCCGGCTCCGGGTCGGGAGCCTTCGCCAGCTTGCTCGGCCACCAGACCTTCTTGCCGATGTCGTAGGCCAACGCCGGGACGAGAGTCGATCTCACGATGAAGGTGTCGATCAGCACGCCGATGGCCACCGCGAAGCCGATCTGGCGGAGGAAGACCAGGGGCAGGACACCGAGCACGAGGAAGGTCGCCGCCAGCACGATGCCGGCGCTCGTGATGACGCCTCCGGTGACGGTGAGCCCCTTGAGGATCCCGGCTCGCGTGCCGAGCTTGATCGACTCCTCTCGTACGCGGGTCATCAGGAAGATGTTGTAGTCCACGCCGAGGGCCACGAGGAAGACGAACGCGAACAGCGGGAACCCTGGGTCCGCGCCCGCGAACCCGAACACGTGGTTGAAGAAGATCGCACAGACGCCCAGCGTCGTGAAGAACGACAGCACGACCGTCCCCATCAGCAGCAGCGGCGCAGCCACAGAGCGCAGCAGCAGCATCAAGATGATGAAGATCACCACGAGGACGACCGGGATGATCAGGTTCCGGTCGTGCAGGGAGGCGACGTCGACGTCGAGCTGGGAGGCGGTCTGCCCGCCGACGAGAGCGTCCGCTCCCTCGATCGCGTGCACGTTCGTGCGCAGTGAGTTGACTGTGGTGATCGCCTCGGGGCTGTCGGCGGCGTCGGCGAGCGTGACCTGGAACTGCACCCTCCCGTCAACGACTTTCGGCGGTGCCTGATCCGCTCCGGGTACCCCGTCCGGAATCCCGGTGTAGGGGATGACGGCGGCCACGCCGGGAGTCCCGGTCGCGGCGTCGGCGACGGCCTGGGCCTGCTCCTCGTTGGCGAGGATGATGGCCGGGGTGCCGAGTCCGCCCGGGAAGTGGTCGGCCAGCTGCTCCTGCCCGATCACGGAGTCAGTGCGTTCGACGAACGCCTCCGTCGTCGTGATGCCGTCTGCCTTGAGCGTCACGGTGAACGCGGCCAGGACGAGCAGGACCGCTGGCCGTCACCACCCATGTCATGCGTGGGCGACGGGCGATGCTGCCGGCCAGGCGCGACCAGATCCCGGACATTCGCTCGTCGGCTTCGCCCTCGCGCGGCACCTTCGGCCAGAAGGCCCAACGACCGGGCGGGAATGCCGTGCGACTGAACGGTCCCCATTCGGGCCTGCGGATGCGCATGATCCCGAACACGACCCAGCCGACGATCGTGATCAGCGCGAGCAGGCCGCCGACCGCGGCGAAGGGCCCCACGGGGATGTCGGAGACGAAGCTGAGGCCGAGGCCGATGACAGTCGGGACGAGGAACGCCAGGATCGGCAGGACGATGCTGGGGATGACCAGCAGCGCGGGCAGGAAGGTGAGCATGACGACGAGGGCGCCGATGATGCCGGCGGCGCCGACCGGCCCGAGCGAGCGATTGGAGTTCAGCTCGCTCAGCAGCAGGCACAGCAGCCCGACGATGACGGTTGCGGCACTCGCGAGGATCGGTTCGACGACGCCGCGCCAGGCCGCCTTCATCGCGTCCGTGTGGAGGGCATGGTTGTGCAGTTCTTCTCGATACCGCGCGACCATGAGCAGGGCATAGTCCGTCCCCGCACCGAAGACGAGCACGGTCAGGATGCCCTGGCTCTGCCCGTTGAGGACGAGGATCTCGTTCTTGGCGAGGACGTAGACGATGGCGCTCGCCACCGACAGGGCCATGCCGGCGGCGACGAGCGGAATCAGCCACAGGAAAGGGCTGCGGTACACGAAGATCAAGATGATCGCGACGATCAGCGCAGTGGCGCCGAGCAACGTCGTGTCGATGGCGCCGAACACGCTGATCAAGTCGCTCAGGATGCCGACCGGCCCGGTGACGTTCACCTGGAGCCCGGCGACGTCGAGCCCCGCCCTCGCGCAGGGCCTCTGTTACGACGCTGATGACCAGGTCCTCCCCGACCCGCTCCTGCGCCTGATCGGCGTTGACCGGAACCGCGATGAGCACAGCCATCCCGTCCTGCGAGGGCACCGGGATGATCGGGACCGGAGTCGAGGTAGGCGTCGAGCGTTGCGTCCCCTGCGGGCAGTCCCGGGATCTGCTCCGCGAAGGCCGCTGCGGCCGCCAGATCGTCGGGGGTGAGGGCCGCTCCGTCGGGGCGCGTGATGACCACGAGGCCGGGGAACGACTGCTGCTCGTTGAACCCGGCAACCTCGTCCGCCACCAGCGTCGACTCCGCCGACGCCGGAAGGAAGGACGCATTGTCGTTGGTCTGGACCTCGTTGAGCTTGCCGCTCAGGGGCCCGACGGCTCCGCCGACCAGCAGCCATCCCACCGCCACGGCAATCGCCAGCCAGACGGCCTTGCGGCCTTTGGACGTCCTGCGGTCGGTCGTTGGCTCATCGGTTCCCACGGTCATGCCGACAGCGTGGCGGAAACCGCTCCGTGCCGCCAGTAGGGACACGACGGTCATATGTTTGACGGTTCAACTAGATCTGGCGCACACTGGCCATGACCGTCTGGCGCCCCCCCGCTGTTCGTCACGCTCGGGTCAGCGACCGACGACGCGACCGCTCCGACCTCGACCATCGACGGCTACTTCTTCGGCCTGGCCAAGCGCTCGTTCCAGGTCGCCTGACTGACGGTTCCCGTAGCGGCCCGTAGGCTGCCGTGCGATGAACGAGACCTTCGTCACGCTGGCCGGAGCCTCGATGATGGCAGTGGCGCTCGGCGTCGTCGCGCGCCAGCGCGGCTGGGGCATCGCGATCCCGCTGCTCGCGGCCGGCGCCATCGTGGGGGCGCTCCCGATCGGCCCGACCGCGCCACCGGATCCCGAGGTCATCCTCATCGTCGTGCTCGCCCCGCTGGTGTTCGGCGAGGCGCTGGGATCCTCCTATCTGGACCTGCGCAAGGTCAGTCGGCCGGTGCTGGCGCTGGCGATCGGGCTGGTCGTGGCGACGACCCTGGGGGTCGCCTTCACGACGCTGCTCATCGTGGCGATGCCGGCGGCGATGGCCCTGGCCCTCGGTGCCGTGCTCGCCCCGACCGACGCCGTCGCAGTCAGCGCGGTGGCTCGACGCGCCGGACTGCCACAGGCGACTGGTGTCGATCCTGGAAGGCGAAAGCCTCGTCAACGATGGCACCGGTCTCACCGCCCTGAAGGTGTCCCTCGTCGCCGCGGCCGCCGGCAGTACGACCCTGCTCGAGGTCGGCTGGGTCTTCACCGAGGCGGTCGTGGTGGGCGTCGCCGTCGGCGCGGGTGGCGGCTGGATCCTCGTGCGGGTCCTGCGTCGCAGCAAGGACCTCGTCCCGGCCAACTCCCTGGTCCTGGTGGCCCCCTTCGCGCTGTACATGGCGGCGGAGGAGTTCCAGGGCTCAGGGATCCTGGCGGTCGTCGTCGCCGGCCTCATGATCGCCCATGCCCAGACCTCGGACCCGGGGCACAGCGGACGCGTCCAGAGCGTCACCGTGTGGCGGCACATCACGTTCGTCCTCCAGTGTCTCGCCTTCTTCCTGGTCGGCATGGAGATTCCCGACGTCCTCACTCGGCTGCCGGCCGAGGACCGCGGACTGGTCGCGGTCCTCGTCCCGGCGGTCATCGTGACCCTCATCCTGATCCGAACGATCTTCGTGTTCGGCATGATCGGCGCCTCGCGCGCAGCACGGGCGTCGAGTGGCGGCGGGGCGTTCCGCGGCGCCGCGATCCTGGCGTGGGCGGGGGCTCGCGGGCCGGTGTCCGGACTGGCTGCGTTCTCGATCCCATTGACCTTCGCCCCGGGAGAACTGGTCCCGTACCGCGACGTGATTCTGGCGACGACGTTCTGCGCCATCGTGATCACCTTGCTGCTGTCCCTGACGCTGGGCCCGCTGGCGCGGGCCATCGGCGTCCACTCCGATGACGATGAGAGCCTGCTGCGTCGGGTCGATGCCCGCCTCGCCCGAGCGTCGCTCGATCGCCTCACGGCGGTGGAGATCGAGGCTGCCGACCACGGGACGCCGCTGCCTCCCGAGGTGTCCGAGCGTCTGCGATCCGACACCGAGCGACGCCTCGACGCCTCCACCAATCCCGAGTCCGTCACCGAGACTCAGGAGATCGCGATGCGCCAGCTGATCTCCACGGCACGGGCCATGGTGCGGGCGGAGCAGGAGGAGCTGATCCGCATGCGCGACGACGAGGGCCTCCCCGACGCCCTCGTCCGCCCGCTCCTGCACGAGCTGGACTTGCGCGACCAGGCGCTGCGGTCCGCGCAGAGCTAGCGGTTCCGACGCCACGCCGCGAACGCGATGGCGGTCGCCTCCGCGACCAGCGATCGCGCTCGTTCGATGGCCAGGGAGTCACTGCCGGCGAGGGAGACGCAGTCGGACCAGCCCGCGAAGCCAGCCGAATCGAGTTCGGCTGGTGTGAGGTCGATGCGTCCGCACACCGCCAGGACAGGCACGCCGGCTGCTCCTGGCCCGCGCCGCAACGCCGGCGGCACCCTTGCCGAGCTCGCTCTGGTGGTCCAGGCGCCCCTCGCCGGTGATCACCACGTCGGCGGACACCAGGTGACCGTCGAGTCCGACGAGGTCGGCGATCACGTCCGCGCCGAAGGTGAGCGCCGCGTCGAACACGGCCAGCAGCGCGGCAGCGGTGCCGCCGGCGGCACCCGCCCCCGGAGTGTGCGCGACGTCCCGACCCGTCGCTCCGGCCAGGACCCGAGACCACGAGAGCAGGCCGACCTTCAGCGCGGCCACCTCGTCCGGCGCCGCCCCCTTCTGAGGCGCGAAGACCGCTGCCGCACCGCTTGGACCGTTCAGCGGACTCGACACGTCCACGGCCACCGTGACCTGCGCCGCCAATAGACGTGGATCGAGGTTCGGCAAGGTCGAGCCGCGCAATCGTGCCCAGGCCCGACCCGCCAGGGAGCACGGCCTTCCCGTCGGCATCTGTCAGCGTGGCACCGAGTGCGCTCAGCAGGCCGGTCCCGCCGTCGGTGGAGGCGCTGCCCCCGAGGCAGACCAGGAGGCGGTCGGCGCCCAGGTCGAGGGCGGCGCGCAGGGCGTCACCGAGCCCATGGGTCGTGCTCGTCATCGGCGCCGTCACGCCTGGTGGCAGCCGGGACATCCCGCAGGCCGACGCGAGCTCGACCACCGCGTGCCGCCCCCTGAGGGCGATCGCAGCGTCGCCGGGCTCTCCGGTCGGACCTCGGGTGACGATCGGGACCCGCGTGAAACCCGCCGAGACGAACGCATCCACGGATCCGTCCCCGCCGTCGGCGATGGGCACCAGGGCGAGGTCGGCGTCTGGCGTGACGCTCTGCACTCCGGACGCCATGGCGTCCGCGACCTGAGACGCCGTGAGCGAGCCCTTGAAGGAGTTGGGGGCCACCACGACCCGGAGCCGGCGACCTGCTCCATCCGCAACTGCTGGCTCACCGTCTTGCGACAGGATGGGGGCTGGCGGCACCTGCCCCACCCAACCACCCGGAGGCCCCCGTGTCTCGCACTCCACTCGTCGACGCCTGGCGCCGTGCCCTCGCGGCGAGCCGCCGACCCATGCAGGTCCCCGGGCACAAGATGCGGTACGCCGGAGACGCCCCGGGCTGGGCTGCCGATCTCGTCGGCGACATGGTCCGTGACGACGTGCCCTTGCAGGGTGGCGTCGACGACAACGCCTACAGCAACCACTACCTGGAGCAGGCGGAGGCGCTGTGGGCGGCGGCCGTCGGGGCCGACCACAGTCGGTTCCTGGTCGGTGGCTCGTCGCAGGGAAACATCGCGGCCCTCGCCACCGTCGGGGACCAGGGCATCCCGATCGCGATCGACCGGACCTCGCACCGCAGCACGCAGGCGGGGCTGGTGCTCATCGGGGCACGTCCCGTGTGGATCTATCCGCGGCTGCATCCTGAGTTCCACCTGCCCATCGGCATGGAGGCGTCCAGCATCTCTCGGGTGCCGGAGGACGTGAACGGCGTCTTCGCGACGTCGCCGTCCTACATCGGCACCCTCTCCGACGTCGCCAGCCTCGCCGCTGCCGCTCACGCCCGGAACGAGCCGCTCATCATCGACCAGGCGTGGGGCGCCCACCTGGACTTCCTGCCCGAGGGCGGAGCGATGCGGGCGGGCGCCGACTTCAGCGTGACCAGTGTCCACAAGGCGCTGCTCGGCTACTCGCAGACCGCCGTCGTGAGCATGCGCGATGACCTGCTGCCCCGTTCCACCCTGGACAGGTGGGTGGACCTCACGACCACCACGTCGCCATCGGGCACGCTGTTCGCCACCATCGACGGGACTCGCGCCGCGATGGAGCGCGACGGCCGGGCTCGACTGGCGCTGGTCATGGAGGCCGTCTCCGAAGCGCGCCGCAGGCTGGCGCGCGTGCGAGGGCTGGTGGTCCTGGACGAGGCCACGGCCGGTTGTCGTGTCGATCCGATGAAGCTGACGCTGATCCTCCCGGGCACGGGCACCGATGGGGTCGCCCTCGGCGAGCAGCTCTGGGAGCTCGGCCACGGCCCCGAGTCGGCCGACCATGACACGATCGTGTTCACGGTGTCGGTCGCCGACGAGCCGGAATGGGTGCTGGAGTTCGCGGACCTGCTCGCCTCGTTGATCGAGTCGCACCGGGGTGAGCCGCGCCCTTCGTCGCCGCTCGCGGTCTGGCGCGTCGAGCCAGAAGTCGTGCTCACCCCTCGCGAGGCGTTCCTCAGCGAGCGCCGACGAGTGACGATGCGCGAGGCCGTCGGCCAGGTGAGCGCGGAGCAGTTCTGCCCGTACCCGCCGGGAGTCCCCCTGCTGGCCCCGGGTGAGCGCGTGACTCAGGAGAGCGTCGACGCGATTGTGGCCGCCAGCAAGGTGTGTCGGGTTGCGTACTGCAGCGACCCGACCCTGGAGACGATGCTGATCGTCGACAACGCCTGAGGAGCGAACTCAGGCGGCACACAGGATGGCCAGGACCGCGATGTCCGGATCCTCGACCGGGTTGAGCCCGACCCGACTGACTAGGCGCGTGACAGTGCCGTCCGCCTCGGCCTCGACCCAGCTGGCGCGGTGGCCCAGCCCCAGGTGCGGAACGCCGGGCAGGAGAAGTGCGCCGGACGCAGCGCCCGCATTCTCCGGGGTCGACGGATTGGTCTCCGATGGCGGATGCAGGACCAGGAGGGCGGTCGGCTGCGGGGCGGAGAGGGTCCCGGGCCCCGGGGCGTCCTCGCCGATCACCGGCCCAGCGCACGTGACGAGTCCGACGGTGTCCGGCTGCGGGTCCTCGGGCAGGTCGTCGACGGAGCGGAAGACCGCGGTGTGGGGCAGGCACCCGGGGTGCGCGGCCATGCGCACGGCGAGGGCGAGGAACTGCGTCCATTCGCGGGTGGAGTCGGGCCAGCGGCCGGAGATCACGAAGCCGGCGAGCGAGTAGTCGGACCGCAGGAACGGAGAGACGTGGACGGACGACACGGTTCACCTCCTGCCGGTGGTTGTGCACATGGTGCACGTGGTTGACCGCAAGGGTGCGGCACCGCGCCGCTGGCACACAAGTACCCGCGAGTGCTAGCCGGCTCTCGGAGCGGTGGGCGCCATGATGTCCTCATGAATGACGCCTTCGATGCGACGACTGCCGAGCTGCGCTTCACGGAGCTGCCGGACGACAAGTGCCCGGCCGGCCCGCTCGCCACCGGCGTCACCATGCTCGCCAGCACCGATGCGCTCGAGGTCGGGGTCTGGGAGCATCCCGTCGGCACGTCGACGGACGTCGAGACGGATGAGGTGTTCATCGTCCTGTCCGGCTCGGGCCGGGTGCTGCTCGACGGCGGCCGGGTCCTCGAGCTCCGTCCGGGGACCGTGGGGATCCTGGAGTCAGGAACGGCCACGACGTGGGTCGTGGACGAGCCGCTGCGCAAGGTCTGGGTCGTCGAGCGCTGACCTGAGCGGCGGCTACCCGGTGGCCAGCCGGTCGAGCTCGGTCAGGGTGGCGTCGTCGAGCTCGAGGAGGGCGGCCGCGCAGTTGTCCTCGAGATGGCCGAGCGATCCCGTGCCAGGGATCGGCAGCACGACGGGCGAGCGCCGGAGCAGCCACGCGAGCGCGACCTGCCCGGGCTGAGCGCCGACGCGTTCTGCGATGGCCGCGAGCGGACCGTCGGGACTGACCAGGCTGCGCCCCCCGAGCGGGAACCACGGGATGAAGCCGATCCCCTCCTTCCCGCTGAAGTCGAGCAGCACCTCTGCGCTGCGATCACCGACGTTGTAGAGGTTCTGCACGCTCACCACCTCGAAGTGCTCGCGGGCCTTGCGCACGTCGTCGACGGACACCTCCGACAGGCCGACGTGCCGGATGAGTCCTTCACTCTGCATGGCGGCGATCTCGGCCAACTGGTCCTCGGCCGGGACGTTCGGATCGATGCGGTGCAACTGCCACAGGTCGATGCGATCCACGCCCAGGCGACGCAGCGACATCTGGACGCACTGGCGCAGGTACTCGGGCCGGCCGACGGCGGCCCACTGGTCCGGACCCTGACGGGTCAGCCCACCCTTGGTCGCGATGACCAGTCCGTCGTAGGGATGCAGCGCCTCGCGGATGAGGTCTTCGCTGACGAATGGCCCGTATGAGTCGGCCGTGTCGATGAAGTCCACCCCGAGCTCCACTGCGCGTCGCAGCACCGCGATCGCCGTGTCCCGGTCGGGCGGGTCCCCCCAGATACCTGTGCCCGTGATCCGCATGGCCCCGAAGCCCAGGCGTCGCACCGTGATGGGGTCGTCGGAGGTGGACGCCAGCGTGAACGTCCCGCTGGCGGAGATGGGCTGCTGGGTCAGATCGGTCATGCGCAGAGTCAACCCTGCACTTCGTTCCAGCGCATCATGAGCTGCTCGGCCAGCGTGTTGACGGCGAGCTGGTCGAGCGGGAGATCCGCGATCTCGTCACGGGTCAGGTAGTACGTCACCGACTGGATGGCGTTCCCCGAGAGCACGTGGATGGTGTACGACTTCATCGAGAACCCGGAGCCGGGGTCAGTGGAGAAGTCACGCGACCAGACGGCAGCGACCCCGTCGAACTGGAAGGCGGACACACCGCTGGCGGTGCGACTGATCGGCTTCGTCGGCGAGATCGGCGGCCGCGAGGGATCGTTGCAGCCGAGCACGGCGCGCCTGAGCTTGATCCAGGCCGCCGAGGCAGCGTCGTCGGTCTGGTACACGTTCACGGCCTGAAGAAGCGCACCCGGCTCGGCTGTGACGTCTCCGGTCCCGCCGAGGGACGAGGAGAACGTCCACGACCCGGCGGGCAGGTTCGCCCGTAGTGCACAGGTCCAGGGGCCGTTGCCCGGTGCGTCGGCCGTGAACGAGGACCACCCGCCCTCCTCGGGGGTCGTCACAGGTAGCTCAGCGGGGACATCGCTCGTCATGAGCATCGACGTCTCGGCGCCGGTGACGAGCGGGCCCTGGCTGTTGGGGGCGGTCGCGCGCTGGGCCCAGCGGTCCGCGAGGCGACCGGACAGCGCGTTGATTGCCGCCGGCACGCGGGAGCCGAGAGTCGGCGACTGCCGGACGTAGGAGGTCACCTGGATGGCGTCACCTACCGGGACCACAGCCGTGTGCTGCACGTTGGCGTTGGACGTCGTCGTGACTGCCCACCCGGCCCCGGCCGCTCCAGTTGCTGGAAGGCGCTTCCGGCTGACCTTCCAGGCGTAGTCGCTCCTCGACCAGCTCCCCGAGCAGTGCGCGCCCGACGGCGGTGCTCAGTCGCGCCCAGGCGCGGCTCGCCGCCTCGGCGCTGGGGTACTGGTACACGCTCTGCCAGACGAAGCCGTTCCTGGCCATGTACCCGACGGCCATCGTGTCGGGGACGTCAACTCCCTTGTCGGAGTTGGAGTAGCGGCACACCGACAACGGGTCCTGACCGCCAGGCGGGTTGGTGAAACCCGTCTGGAAGGAGGCGTCGTTGCCTGTCCCGGCGCTCAGTGCCGCGGAGAGGTCGAACGAGAGCATCGCGTTGGTGGCGGCCACCAGATCGGAGCTCGCCGGAGGTGCGGCAATGGGTGGCGCTGCAGCGCTGCTCATCGGCGCCGTCGCCAGAACACCCGCGGCGACGACCGCTGCGGCAATCGATCCGATGAGTCCTCGTCCTCGCACGCCCATGATCGTCACCCCTCATCAATGCGGTCGGCACCGCCGGCCCGTGTCTCACGGTATTGACCCGACGGCGTTCGATGCTCGCTGAAGTGGGCGCTTGTCGCTAGCCGGTGGTGTACCTCAGGTCCGGCAGAGCGGCCTGAACGGCGTTCGTCTGCTCAGCCGTCCAGCCCTCGGGCCGAACGGCGAGGGCGACCGCGATCGCCATGTTGGCGCTGTAGTTGTGGCCGACCTCGGGCGGCTCTCCGCCGCTGATGAGGTCCATGCCGACCTGCAGGAAGGTGATGACCGGGATCCAGCGCGTCTGCGGCATCACGCCCGGGCCATGAGGCAGATCCAGCCAGTCGGGCTGCGACAGCAGCAGGTCGGGACTCCAGTAGACGACGGGATCGTTCGCGTGGGCGGCGAAGACGATCGTGGGGGGCGACTTCTGCTCGAAGCCGTCGGGGTCGTCCTGGCTCACGAGGACGCGCACGATGGAACCGTCCCCGACGACGGGCTCCCAGGCCGGTCCACCGGTGCGGTCCGCCTGCCACGTCTTCCACAGCACCGACTCGGCCGGCGGCCCCATCCACACCACGTGCGGGATCTCCGAAGTGACGTCCTCCGGCGTGCTCTCCGCCGTCCAGGCCCCCTGGGTCCCCATCGAGCCGAGGGACTGCCCGAACAAGATGAGTTCCGGTCGCTGGTCCGGCGGCTTCGCTCGCCAGGCCTCGAGGATTCCGTCAATGGTGTTGCGGTTCTGCTCGACGGTCGTCTCAGGGTCGATGACGAACCCGATCCACGACGGGACCGCCGAGTACTGCACGGCAGCCGTGGTGACGTCGCCGTCGGTGATCGCCTCGAGGGCGTTGATGGCGTTCGGGTCCACCCATCCGGTCCCGGTGACGCCGAAGATGACGAGGTACTTGCGGTCCCACGCCCCCACGCGGTCCAGTTCGCTCACCGCGAGGTCCGTGCGTGCCTGTGGGGTGTCGCCCTGCTCCATGCCGACATAGACGCGGACCGGTTGTTGGGCGGGGCGCCCGGTGATCGATGTGATGGTCTCGGGAGCCATGGTGTTGCTGACGTAGAACCGGCCCTCGCGTCCCAGCGTGTCCCACGGCGTGAGGCTGCCGGAGCTGCCGCTGTTGATACCCAGGTCCGTGGGCTCCTGGCCGGTGGTATCTGCGTTCACGGTGTCGTAGGACCCCACGAGCCACGCGAGCGCTCCGTTGACCGCGGCGGTCGCGACGACGACCAGCGTGACGGCGACCGCGAGCCGCATCCATCGTCGAGGGAGGCGAATCCACCGGCCGAGGAACCTCGCCAGGGCGTTGCTGCCGGTACGGATCAGCCGCCCCACCAGCAGCATGATCGCGGCGATCACGAGCGTCGCAACCCCAATGATGAGGCTGCCGGCCAGGGGCTCGGGCATGCCAAGGGCGGCCTGCTGCTCGTACTGCCAGCCGACCGCAATCGGGGTGAACACCAGCGCAGGCAGCCAGAACAACGCGATGAGCGCGGGGCGCAGGCCACGCGGCATGGACCACCGCCGGACCGGCGGGATCTTGAGCACCGCCCATTCGATGGTGCTGCCGATCGCGTACCCCACGACCGTGCCGAGGGAGGTGAGCAGCAGGAGGAAGGTGAGCGGGTGGGGGAGGAGCGACGGGGTCAGCGCGCTGGCGTAGCCGATGGCGCCGCCGATGAGGCCGCCTGTGGCAGGGACTCGCCACAGCAGGCTCCGGGCCGGTTTCGTCTCGCTCGCACTGACCGTCACGCGGCGAGTGTAGGGAGGGGGCTACCGGCGCGTCGGGGCCGGAGGCGGATAGCCTCGAACACGAGGGCACCCGGAGTTGGCTGGACGGTCACGGAGCAACTGGGCAAAGGAGCCGCAGCATGGGTCGCATGACCATGGCCGAGCGAGAGAGCATGCTCGTGCTCGACGACGACCCGCTGTGGTACCAGAACGCGGTCATCTACCAGGTGCACGTGAAGTCGTTCTTCGACAGCGACGGGGACGGCATCGGCGACTTCCGCGGGCTGACGGAGAAGCTCGACTACCTGCAGGACCTCGGCGTCACCGCCCTGTGGGTCATGCCCTTCTACCCGTCGCCGCTCAGGGACGACGGCTACGACATCGCCGACTACACCGGGGTCAACCCGTCGTACGGCACGCTCGCCGACGTCAGGCGGTTCATCGAGGAGGCCCACCGGCGCGGGCTGCGCGTCATCACCGAGCTGGTGATCAACCACACCAGCGACCAGCACCCGTGGTTCCAGCGGGCCCGGCACGCGAAGCCGGGCTCCAAGTGGCGCGACTTCTACGTGTGGAGCGACACCCCCGACAAGTACTCCGACGCCCGGATCATCTTCAAGGACTTCGAGCCGTCCAACTGGTCGTGGGACCCGGTGGCCGGCGCCTACTACTGGCATCGCTTCTACCACCACCAGCCCGACCTGAACTTCGACAACCCCGCGGTGCACGACGCGGTCTTCAAGGCGCTGGACTTCTGGATGGACATGGGAGTCGACGGCCTGCGGTTGGACGCCATCCCCTACCTGTACGAGCGCGAGGGGACCACCGGCGAGAACCTGCCGGAGACGCACGCGTTCCTGAAGAAGCTGCGCGCGCACATGGACGCCAAGTACCGCAACCGGATGGTGCTGGCCGAGGCCAACCAGTGGCCGGAGGACACCCGGGAGTACTTCGGCGACGGCGACGAGTGCCACATGGCCTTCAACTTCCCGGTCATGCCGCGCATGTACATGGCCGTGCAGATGGAGGACCGCTACCCGATCATCGACATCCTGCACCAGACCCCGGAGATCCCGGCGAACGCGCAGTGGGCGCTGTTCCTGCGCAACCACGACGAGCTGACCCTCGAGATGGTCACCGACGAGGAGCGCGACTACATGTACCGCGCCTACGCGTCGGACCCGCGGGCGCGCATCAACCTCGGCATCCGTCGGCGGCTGGCACCGCTGCTCAACAACAACCGGCGCAAGATCGAACTCCTGCACGGGCTCCTGTTCTCCCTACCGGGCACGCCGGTCCTCTACTACGGCGACGAGATCGGGATGGGCGACAACATCTACCTCGGCGACCGAGACGGTGTGCGCACGCCGATGCAGTGGAACGCCGACCGCAACGCTGGCTTCTCCACTGCCAACCCGCAGAAGCTCTTCCTTCCCGTCAACATCGACCCGGAGTACCGCTACGAGTCGATCAACGTCGCCTCGCAGCAGAACAACCCGACGTCTCAGCTGTGGTGGATGCGCCGCCTCATCACGTTGCGCCAGCGGCACCCGGTCTTCGGTCGCGGTGACATCACCTTCCTCCACCCGGACAACCCCAAGGTGCTCGCGTTCGTCCGGCAGGACGAGGAGGAGACCATCCTCGTGGTCGCCAACCTCTCCCGCTACGTCCAGTGCGCGGAGGTCGACATGACGGGGTTCCAGGGACGCACTCCCTCGGAACTCTTCGGCAAGACCGCGTTCCCGCCGATCGGAGATCTCCCCTACTTCCTCACCCTGGGTCCGCACTCCTTCTACTGGCTCAAGCTCGAGCCCAGTCCGGAGGAGGCCGCGGCGGCCGGCGAGGAGGGATCGGTCGTCCCGACCGTTGCGCTCAGCGGGCCGTGGGAGTCGCTGTTCACGCAGCCTCGGGCCACGTCGGCCTTCGAGTCGGCCCTGCCGGACATGCTGGTGCACCGTCGCTGGTACGGCGCCAAGGCGCGGAACATCCAGAGGGTCTCGGTCCTCGATTCGGTTCCGGTCCCGCGTACCTCGCGGCGGGACCAGGCCCACCTCGTCCTCGTCCAGGTGACCTACACCGACGGCGAGCCCAGCACCTTCGTCCTGCCGTTGGCCTTCGCGGAGGGGGAAGCGGCCGACTCCGTGATGCGCGACAACCCGGCGGCCGCAATGCTGCGGCTGCGGCCGCGAGGGTCCAGCGGTCCCGAAGGCCTGGTCTACGACGCCACCTACGATTCGGCTTTCGACGCGCGGCTGCTGTCGGTGATCGGACAGCGGCAGAAGCTGAAGGGTCGTTCCGGAGTCGTTCACGGCGTCACCACCGGGGCATTCAAGGCTCTGCGCGGTGACGAGGAACTGGTCCCGTCGGTCGCCCGAGGGGAGCAGAGCAACACGTCGGTGGTGTACGGCGATCGGCTGATCCTCAAGGTGTTCCGACGCGCGTCGCGTGGGTTGAACCCGGACTGGGAGCTGGGACGGTTCCTCACCGGTCGGGCCCGGTTCGAGCACGTGCCCGCGATGGCCGGCGCGCTCACCTACACCGGGGAAGACGGCTCCCAGCGCACCCTCGCCATCCTTCAGGAACTGGTAGCCAACGAGGGGGACGCCTGGTCGTACTCGCTCAGCCAGCTCGGCAGCTACTTCGAGGATCTCCAGCAGCAGTTCGGGGACGGCGGCGACGCGCTCCCCGCCACGCGTCCGCCCAACAGCCTGTCGGAGCTCGAGATCCCGGACTCTGGCCCGTGACCTCTTCGGCGCCTACCTGCAGCAGGCCTCGCTGCTGGGCGAGCGGACCGCGCAGATGCACCTGGCGCTGGCCTCCGGCACGTCAGACCCCGACCTGGCGCCGGAGCCGTTCACCCCGCACTACCAGCGTTCGATCTACCAGTCCACGCGCAACCAGTTCCGTCACACCCTGTCGCTGTTGCGTCGGCGTCGCGGAACCCTGGACGCCTCCGCTGCCGTCGATGCCGAGGCTCTCCTGGCGGCCGAGGACATCCTGTACGCCGCGATCGACCCAGTGAAGGCCGAGCGCATCAATGCCCAGCGGATCCGCGTCCACGGTGACTACCACCTCGGGCAAGTCCTCTTCACCGGACGCGACTTCGTGCTCATCGACTTCGAGGGGGAGCCGGCGACGTCGCTGTCGCAGCGACGGATCAAGCGGTCGCCGCTGCGGGACGTGGCGGGCATGCTCCGGTCGTTCCACTACGCCGCCTACACGGGCCTCAGCGAGCATGTGGTGCAGAACAACGTGCAGAACGACGCGGACGTCATGCCGGCCCTGGTCGGGGGAGCGAGGTTCTGGACCTCCTGGGTCTCGGCCGCGTTCCTCGAGTCGTATCTCGCGGTCGCCGGCGACCAGCTGCTCCCCGAGGGCCGTGCCGCCAGTGAGGTGCTGCTACGGGCGTTCCTGCTGGACAAGGCCGCGTACGAGGTCAGCTACGAGCTCAACAACCGTCCGGACTGGGTCAGCGTGCCGCTGCGCGGCATGCTCCACCTGCTCGAGTGATCCGTTCGGCCGACCCCCGGGTCAGGTGGAACCACCACCGTCGTGGTGGCCCCGGCAGGATTCGAATCGGTCGTCGTGCCCAATGCGTGCCCAATGGACTTGATTCGCGGTGGAAACGATTTCGTGCTGCTTGCCCGTCGATTCGAGTCGCCTGGGCGGCCAGGACGACGGTCGGATCTATAGCAGACTGATCAATTGATGGTCTGCTATCTGTTCAATAGAGATACTGCGTTCTGTACAGTTCATCCATGACGTACTTTCGACGGATCGTGGATGCGGAGCTAGATGAGCTCTTCGATCAGGTGCCGGCGATAGCCCTGAACGGACCCAAGGGGGTAGGGAAGACCACGACGGCCGAACAGCGGGCCATGGGACTCGCGAAGCTGGACTCGAAGTCGGTGCGGGAGTCCATCGCGGCGGATCCGGAATTGATCCTGCTTCGCATGCGTCCGTTGCTCATCGACGAGTGGCAGAAGGTCCCTGGGGTCTGGGATGTCGTGTGGCGCGCAGTCGACGCGGATCCTTCCGGCGGCCAGTTCCTCCTGACCGGCAGCGCGTCACCGCACCCCGGTGCGACGGCACCTTCGGGCGCCGGCCGGATCGGACGGCTGCGCATGCGTCCCATGACGCTGTCCGAGCGCGGAGTCGGCACGCCCGAAGTCAGCCTCGCCGAGCTGCTGTCCGGCGCACGTCCCGCCCTCAGTGGGACCTCGTCCCTGCGCCTCGCGGACTACGCGGACGAGATCCTCACCTCGGGCTTCCCGGCATTGCGGTCGCTGAGTTCGCGCGCTCTGCGCTTCCAACTCGACTCCTACCTGCGCAATGCCGTGGATCGCGACGTGCCGGAACAGGGACTCAACGTGCGCAAGCCCGAGTCGATGCTCGCCTGGCTCCGCGCCTATGCGTCCGCGACAGCGACCACGGCCAGTTATACCCAGATCCTCGATGCGGCAACGCCCGGTCACGCGGACAAGCCTGCTCGGGGCACGGCCATCTCCTATCGTGAGGTGCTGGCCAGCCTGTGGCTGCTCGACCCCATCCCCGCCTGGATGCCCACCGGCAGTCCGATGACACGGCTGGGTCAGATGCCCAAGCACCATCTCGCCGACCCCGCCCTCGCAGCGAGACTCCTCGGCCTGACGCACGACGCACTCCTCGATGGGCAGGGCACGCCGATCGGTCCGCAGGCAGGGACCATGCTGGGGCACCTCTTCGAGTCCCTCGTCACCCTGTGCGTACGTGTCCCGGCGCAGGCTGCCGAGGCAGAGGTCGCCCACCTTCGCACCCGCAACGGGGACCACGAGGTCGACCTCGTCCTCGTTCGTGATGACGGACGGGTCCTCGCGATTGAAGTGAAACTCGCCAACACTGTCGACGACAAGGACCTGCGTCACCTCCACTGGTTGGCGGATCAGCTCGGTGACCGGTTGCTCGATGCACTCATCGTGAACACGGGACCCGCGGCCTACCGCCGACCAGATGGCATCGGAGTCTTGCCCCTGGCGCTGCTTGCCCCCTAGAGGGGCCCTCTCCCGGAGTCGCCCGTACAGACGAACGTTCGCAGACCCCATCCATGTCATGTCGGCCGCCGACCTAGCTCAGGAGTGTCACGGATCGGGCGCCCGTCTGGACCGCACGTTTCGCCGGCACGGCCTCATCCACCTTGAGTACGGAATCCTGGCGGTGCGAGGCGACATCGTTCGTACGGCCGGCACGACCGATCGGCGGATGGTGACCGTTGCGTTGACCTCGCAAGGTCGGAAACTGCTCGAGCGCGTGGCCCCGGAGCACGCGGCGGACGTTCATGCATTGATGTTCGAACCGCTCAGCGCTAGCAAGGCCAGAACCCTCGCCACCCTCCTGGCCAAGGTCGCCGGACCGCTGTCAAGCCATCCTTTTGCCGCACAACCAACGCGGCCGAAGTATCGGGCGGACATTCGGCCCAACGTCCGGTTCGATCGTTGCCTTCTGCGCAGTCGAGCCACCGAGCCTGTCGCGGCTCCAGGCGAGAATGTCACGCATCAGGCGGAAGCAAACATCGGTCGGGTGGCCCCGGCAGGATTCGAACCTGCGACACAAGGTTTAGGAAACCTCTGCTCTATCCCCTGAGCTACGGAGCCGGGATGTCGGTCCAGCGGAAAGACCGGTGCCCAGTCTAAGGAACCGTCCGCCTGCTCCGTAGGCACGTCGGGTGTGACTGGGATTTGTCCTGGGACTGGCCGTTCCTGGGTGGACTCCGTTGAATGGATGCGTGACGCTTCTCTAGGGACGCGTGCGTCCTGACCACGAGGGAGGCTCATGGCTGGCTTCCCGGACTTGCCGGGCGTGGCGGGCGATGCGATAGCCGCCGCGGACGTGACGACTCGTTCGCTGGTGGATGCGCTGGCGGATCCATTCGTGCTCCTTGCGCCCATTCGCGATGACGAGGGTCAAGTCGTTGACTTCAGCTACGTCGAGGCCAATGCGGCAGCGTGCGATTTCGAGGGGCGGGCCTACGAGAAGTTCATCGGGACTCGACTGCTGCAGCTCCATCCGGGGAATCTGGAGGGCGGCATGTTCGACGCCTACGTGCGTGTCTTGGATGCCGGTGAGCCCTGGGTTGTGGACGACGTCATGTACGAGCTGGAGGGATCGGGAGAGACTCGGATCTACGACATTCGTGCGGCTCGGGCAGACGGTCTGGTCAGCCTGACGTGGCGAGATGCGACGGAGAGACATGAGCGGATCCGACGGCTTGCGGAGTCCGAGGAGCGCTATCGACTGCTTTCGGAGAACTCATCGGATGTCGTCATGCTCTCGCGCGACAACTCCGTGACGTGGGTGTCGCCGGCGTTGCAGCGCATGCTCGGCTGGGCGCCCGAGGAGTGGATGGGCCGGTCACTGTCGGAGTTCGGCTGTCCGGATGACTATCCGATCGTGTTGGACGCGATGGAGCGGATGACGTCCGGGGAGCAGGCCATCATGCGGATCCGCCTCTGCGACAAGGAACGGGTGCCGCACTGGGTCGAGCTGCACGCTCAGACGTACGTGGGTGCGGACGGGATGCCGAACGGCGTGCTGTCCAGCTTCCGGACAGTGGATGACGAGGTTGCCGGAGCAGCTGCCCTGGAGCGGCTGGCCCGGTTCGACGCCCTGACGGGGTTGCTCAACCGGGGCCAGGGAATCGACGTCATCGAGGCAGCGGGTGCGCGGCGACGCCAGCCATCCGAGCAGTTCGCCGTGCTGTTCTGCGACGTCGACAGGTTCAAGAACATCAACGACACGCACGGGCATGCCGCTGGTGACGAGGTCCTGCGCGTGCTCGCGGGGCGCATCCGGGACACGGTCCGGCGCGAGGATCAGGTGGCTCGTTTCGGGGGCGACGAGTTCGTCGTCCTCCTCGAAGGCGTCCACGACCTCGACGAAGCCGTGGAGATCGCCGAGAAGATCCGTGCTATCGCGACTGATCCCGTGTGGCATGACGGCCGGTCCATCTCATCCAGCGTCAGTATCGGCGCTACTGTCGCCGAGCCAGGCGAGGACGGCAAGCGCCTGCTGCGCCGGGCTGACCTGGCGATGTATGAGGCCAAGCGCGCCGGACGGGATCGGGTGATCGCGATCGCTAGCTCGGACGACCTCGGCGACTGCTATGCCGGCACCTAGCCGCACGATGGTCACCCGCGTCCGCGCACGCTAGCGTGCCGACGTGACCCCTGAGGACTCGGTGCTCGCTGCATGTGACGCGGTGCTCGACGACCGCGACATCGTCACCGACGCGGACATCCTCGCGTCCTACACCCGCGACCGGTCCACCGGGTCGGCGGCAGGGGAGCCCTTCGCCGTCGTATTCCCGCGCACTACCGATCAGGTGTCTGCGGTGATGGCCGCCGCGTACGCGCATCGGGTTCCGGTGGTGCCACGCGGCGCCGGGTCTGGTCTCTCCGGTGGCAGCAACGCCATTGACGGGTCCCTGGTGGTCTGTGTCGAGCGCATGAGCGACGTCCTGGACGTGAACGGCATGGACGGATACGTGGAGACACAGCCGGGCATCATGAACACCGAGTTGCGCGAGCACGTGCACCAGCACGGACTCTGGTACGCGCCCGACCCTGCGAGCAGGGACTTCTGCTCCATCGGCGGCAACGTCAACACCAATGCCGGCGGCCTGTGCTGCGTGAAGTACGGCGTCACGCGCGATGCGGTCCTTGGCCTGGAGGTGGTGCTGGCGGACGGCAGGGTGACTCGATTGGGCCGGCGGACGATCAAGGGCGTGGCCGGCTACGACCTTGCCGGATTGATGGTCGGGTCGGAGGGCACGCTGGGCATCGTGACGATGGCCAGGCTGCGACTGCGTCCACCGCCTCCGCCGCGCCACGACGGCCGTCGCGGTGTTCGACGAGGTGGGGAGTGCCGGCCGGGCGACGACGGCGATCATGGCCGAGCTCACGCCGAGCATGCTCGAGTTGATGGACCAGCAGACCCTCCGGGTGGTCGAGGCGTGGCGGCCGATGGGACTGGACGTCGATGCGGGAGCACTGCTGGTGGCGCAGACCGACGGCGCGCACGGTGCGGCTCTCGCGGACGCCGACCGGCTCCTGCAGATCTGCGAGGAGCACGGCGCCCGGGAGGGCTACCGCTCCGAGGACGAGGAGGAGTCAGAGATGCTCCTCGGCGCGCGTCGCATGGTGATCCTCGCGATGGAGGACCTCGGGGACTGGCTGCTCGACGACGTCGCCGTGCCGCGCTCGAACCTGGCGGAGGCCATGGTGCGCATCCAGGGCATTGCCGAAGCGCGTGACGTCACGATCTGCACGTTCGGGCACGCGGGCGACGGGAACCTCCATCCGACGATCGTGACCGATCGTGGCGACGAGGCCGCCTCGGCCCGAGCACTGCTCGCCTTCGACGACATCCTCGACGTGTCACTCGAGCTGGGTGGGACGGTCACCGGCGAGCATGGCATCGGCAACCTCAAGCAGCGCGGGCTGGGTCGCGAGTTGGACGATCTTGCAGCGGGCCTGCACACGCGCATCAAGCAGGCGTGGGACCCGGAGAACATCCTCAATCCCGGGAAGTCGCTGCCTCGTTGGTAGGCGATCGGCTTAGCCCGACAGTGGGTGGAAGGAGGGACCATGACGCGGTTGTCGGTTTTCATCGCGTGCAGCCTTGACGGCTATATCGCCACGTCGGAGGGGAGCCTTGACTGGCTGGAGCGGGCTGCGCGCGCGGACGAGGACTATGGCTACGAGGAGTTCATGTCCACCGTTGATGCATTGGCGATGGGCCGCGGAACCTACGACCACATTGCCTATCTGGACCCCCTTCCCTTCGGTGAGCGTGAGGTGTTCGTGTTCACCAGCACCACGCCCGAGCCGCGCACCGGCGTGACGTTCTGGCGACCGACCCCGCGTCAGGCATACGCGGCCTGGCAGGAGATGGGGCTCGAGCACGTCTACGTCGATGGCGGGCTGCTCATCGGCTCGTTCCTGGAGGAAGGCCTCATCGACGACCTCACCATCACCGTCGTGCCACTGTTGCTGGGTTCAGGTCGACCGCTCTTCCATCCGGGTCGGCCACTCGCCGCCCTCACCTTGACGGGGGTCCGGCACTGGCCAAGTGGCCTGGTGAATTTGTCCTACGCAAGGAGATAGCCGAGGAGGCTGCGGAGCACTACCCTGACGCCATGCCTCGATTCCTTCTCGGTTGGCTCCTCGGCCTCGGCGGCAACGCCATCGGTCTCATCCTTGCCTCCCTGATCCTGAAGGATGACTTCAAGTTCGAGAGCGCGACCGGGTTCTTCATCAGCCTCGTCATCTTTGCCATCCTCAGCGGCCTGTTCACGTGGCTGGTCCTGAAGTTCCTCATCCGGAACGCGGGCTCAATCGTCGCGCTCACCGGCCTCATCGCGACCTTCCTGGCGCTGCTGATCACCGACCTGCTGCCCTGGGGCTCCCTCAACATCAGTGGGTGGGGCTGGGTCTGGGGCACCCTGATCGTCTGGATCTGCGGGATGTTCATCTGGCTGCTGCCTGGGCCGTGGCGCAACTTCAAGAAGGCCACGCCGGGACCTCGCTGATCGACGCGACCTTGCGTCGCTAGCTCAATGGCTCGAACAGATAGTGGCGGACGACCGGAGTCAGGGCTGCCGCCAGTGACTGCCTGTTCAGGGTGAGCAACGGTTCGAACCGGATGATGTTGCGCGTGAACACCAGCCCGACGATCTGAGCGGCGAGCAGTGACGCCCGCAGTTCGGGCGCGTCCGCACCGAGCAGTCGCGCGGCGGGCACGAGTACCCGTTCCTTGAGGAATTCCCGCGCCATGTCCGCCGCCTCGGGCTCGGAGGCGGCCGCCCTGATCAGTCCGGTCGAGAGTCGCTGGTAGTCCGGATCGTCCAACAAGGCGGCGATGAAGCCGGCGAAGGCCGCAGCCGGGTCGTCCGCGTCCTGAAGCAGCGTGGGCAGCACCGTCTCAGGGTCGATGGGTGGCTCGGCCGCCGCCACGAAGAGCCGCTGCTTGGAGCCGAAGT
Organism: uncultured bacterium; assembly: GCA_963700745.1. Lineage (GTDB taxonomy): Bacteria > Actinomycetota > Actinomycetes > S36-B12 > S36-B12 > UBA10649. The sequence continues at coordinate 278,338 of CAVOYT010000002.1, forward strand.
AGTGCGTGACGAGTCGGGAGTCGACCCCGGCGGCCTCGGCGATCCCGCGGATCGTGGTGCGGTCGTAGCCCAGGTCGGCGAACAGCTGTCGCGCCGCGGCCAGGATCTGCTCGCGGGTGTCGGGGCGACCCGGCCGACGGCCGGCTCGGACGGGTCCGGTCACGGCGTCATCATGCCCACCTGACTCCTTGCCGACTTGCCATCACACCGGCTACTCTAATTCCACTAGCGTGGAATTAACGAGCCGAGGAGTCCGGATGACCGAGGATCTGCCCGTCGTGATCACCAGCCCCCGTCGCCGTCGCGCGATTCTCGCGGTGGTGGCCGTCGCGCTGATGATGGTCGTGTCGGCCGTGAGCGGACTCAACGTGGCGCTGCCGAGCCTCGCCGTGGAGACGGGCGCGACGCTCAGCCGAGCTGCAGTGGATCGTCGACGCCTACACGGTCGTCTTCGCCGGGCTCCTGCTGTTCTCCGGTGCGGTCGGCGACCGGTTCGGCCGACGCATCATCCTCATGGTCGGCCTCGTGATCTTCGGTCTGGCGGCAGCCGCTGCGGCGATGACGTCGGACCCCACCCTCCTGATCGTGTACCGCGCCCTGATGGGCGTGGGCGCCGCGTTCGTCATGCCCACGACGCTGTCCATCATCACCACCTCGTTCCCGCCCGAGGAGCGCGGCAAGGCGGTCGGCGTGTGGGTCGGCGTGGCCGGCGGCGGCGCGGTGATCGGCCTCTTCGGCGCTGGCCTGCTCCTGGAGTGGTTCGCCTGGAACTCCTTCTTCGTGATGAACGTGGTCCTCGCGGTGATTGCCCTCATCGGCACCATCGCCGTCATCCCCTCAAGCCGAGATCCCCACCCGCCCACGCTTGATCCGATCAGCGCGCTGCTGTCGCTCGTCGCGGTCTCTGCGCTGGTGTTCGGCATCATCGAGGGCCCGGCGGCGGGCTGGGACGATCCCTGGGTGGTCGGCGCCCTCATCCTGGGCGCGGCGGCCCTGGTCGCCTTCGTTCTCCTCGAGCTGCGCAAGAAGTCCCCGATGCTCGACCCGCGCCTGTTCCTGCTCCGTGGCTTCGGAACGGGGTCGCTGTCGATCACCGCGCAGTTCTTCGCGGCCTTCGGCTTCTTCTTCATCGTCATGCAGTACTTGCAGTTCGTGAACGGGTACTCCGCTCTGGGCGCCGCAACGTGCATGCTGCCCATGCCGTTCGTGCTCATCCCGACCGCCCGCATGGCCCCGAGACTGGCCGACCGCATCGGCTTCGCCCGCGTCGGTGCTCTCGGGCTGTCCCTCATCGCGCTCGGCTTCTTCGTCATCTCGCGGCTGGGCACCGACATGGTCTACTGGCAGTTCGCGATCGGATTGGTCATCTTCGCCCTCGGCATGGGTCTCGCCGGCACTCCGGCGACGACCGCCATCGTCTCCGCGCTGCCGACCAGCAAACAGGGTGTCGCTTCCGCGGTCAACGACACGGCCCGTGAGGTCGGCAGCGCCTTCGGGATCGCCGTGCTGGGCAGCGTTCTCAACAGCGGCTACCGGAATGGCATGGCTGACGCGGTCGCCGGACTGCCCGAACAGGCTGCGGAGGCAGCCCGGGACTCCATCGCATTCGTCCAGATGGCACCGCTGGACCAGCTCGGTCCTCGCGGGCAGGAACTGGTCACGGCCGCCAACGAGGCCTTCGCGAGTGGTGTCTCTTCGTCGGTGGTGGTCGCGGGTGCGGTCCTGCTCGCGGTGGCGGTCATCGTGCTCACCTTCGGCCCCCGGGGGATCGTCAAGGATCGATCAGCGAACCGCGGATCCGAGGAGAGGGTCCGGGCCTAGACCCGTGCAGGTCGCACGACCCGGACCAGGAATGCCGAGCACAGGAACAGGCCGCGCCATCCACTCGTGTCGGACTCCAGCGCCAGGGACTCGTCGCGGAACGCCTGCGGTTCCTCGCCCTCCAGCGCAGGCATGGCCGCGTGGTAGTGGAAGGGGTGCACGGACACCTCGTCGAAACCGAGTGCAGCGAACCAGCCAGGCAGTGCGAGCGGATTGTCGTACGTGGCATCCGAAGCCCCCGCGCGCAGCGGCGGCATGGACGAGTCCACGCGTCCGTCCACGAACCGACCCGCCCGACTGCGCATCTGCTCGGAGACCGAGCCCAGTAGGTCATCCATGATGAACTGGCGCGTCAGCCGGTTGAACGTGATGAGGGAGAACAGGCTGTTGCGGTACTCGAGGAACAGCTCTCCGCCCGGGCGGACGAGGGCCGCCATGGCGCGAACCGCAGCAACAGGATCCTCGACGTGCGGCATGACACCCAGGGCCATGAGTGTGTCGAAGGACCCCGCGCCGGGGAGGGAAAGGAGCGAGCCGGGATCCTCGATGTCTGCATGGACAACGGTGCCGGGATCTGCGCCGAGGCCGGCGAGAACAGCCCGGGTGACCTCGACGCACTCGGAGTCGCGATCGATCCCAGCGAACTGCATGCCAGCGTCGAGAACGTGCGCGACGCCGTTGCCTCGTCCGACGCCTATCTCGACCAACGTCGTCGCCGCCTGCGCGCGCGCAGACGCAAGGACCAGCTTCCACGCGAAGTGGTTGGCCGGATAGCCGAGGGAGAGATCCGAGAGATGCTCGGTCTCCCACCGCACGAGATCGGAGGCGTTCTGCCGTGACGTCGTCATGGTTGGGTCACCGCCATGGCCAGGGTGACGAGCAGCGGTATGCCGATCACCAGATTGAAGGGGAAGGTCAGGCCAAGACTGCTGGACAGGCATAGGCCCTGGTCTGCTCGGGGCAGCGCGAGGCCGACGGCGGCTGGCGCGGCGATGTAGGAGGCGCTGGCGCACAGGACGCCCAGGATGGCGGCCCCCCCGGTCGACATCCCTACGGCCGCCCCCGCAAGGACCCCGGCGGAGCCGGCGACGAGCGGGAACATCGTGGCGAAGCCGATCAGGCCCAGACCCGCCGCGGGGATCGAGGACAACCTCCCCCCGGCGACCACGCCCAGGTGCAGCAGGAAGAGGGCGAGCGCTCCGCTGAACAACCCGGTGAACAGGGGGGACACCGGTTCATAGCCCGCGGGGCCCGCCGCGTACCCGATGACCAGGCCGCCAGCCATGAGCAGCACCGTCGGCCCGGTGAGCACCTCGCGCAGCGCGCCCCGCAAGCCGGTGTCTCGTCCGGGATCCTCCTGGTCGGGCTCAGCGGTCAGCCCCGTGGCGGGCTCGGTGCCCTCATCCGAGGGTCCGCCGGCGCGGACCAGCGCGTGTTTGCGGGCTGGCGCACGTCGGGCCAGGGCGAGTCCGACGATGATTCCCGGGATCTCCATGATCACGACGAGTGTTGCCACATGCCCTTCGACGGGCAGGCCCACGGTCTGGATGAGGGCCAGGGCCGCGGTGAAGGTCACCAGCGACGTCGATCCGTAGTGGGCGGCCATGGCTCCGCGGTCGAGCACGCCGAGACGAGTGACGACACCGAGCACGTGGAAGGCTGCCAGGGGGATCAGCAGGCCGAGGGCGATCGCAGCCACAGCCGGGAGCGCGACGTCCTGCACGCCCGACTCGCGCAGCGCGACCCCGCCCTTCAGCCCGATGGCCAGGAGCAGGTACATCGAGATGCCCCGATAGACGGGGTCGGGCAGCCGGATGTCGGCGCGCAGGACGGTGATGGCCAGCACGCCCAGGACGAAAGCGAGGACCGGCACGGAGGTGAGGTTCACCAGGGCGAGATCGAGGCTGTCGGAGAGTTCCATGAGGCTGCTCCAGGGTCGGGGTGGGCCCTATACTGGAGGTAAATTTCCGGTATTGCAAATCGTATATAGGCGGCACGCATGGAGGCGGGGATCAGTCCTCTTCGAACAGGTCGAGCAGTTCCCCGACGCGGTGGCCCGATTCGGCGGTGTGCCGGAACGGCTGCCGTCGATTGACCCGGTAGGTGTTGCGCCGTCCGACTCGCTGCTTGGTGACGTATCCGGACTGCTCGAGATCGGCGATGATGCTCTGGACCGATCGCTCGGTGATCCCCGCCTCCTGGGCCAGGTCTCGGAGTCGAGCGTCCGGCGTGCGGTCCAGCATCAGCAGGATGCGCCCATGGTTCGTCAGCAGAGTCCACGATCGACCGTCCGATGACACGTCCCTATCCTGCCTCAGAGCGGAGTGTTGCGAGGACCTCCGAGAGGCGGGCGCGGAGCGGGTCGGTGGCTCCGATCAGTTCCTGTTGAGCGGAGGCATACTCGCGCCTGCCTTCAGGCGTCTCCACCGGAATCGGCGCAAGTCCGTACCCGGACACGTCGTAGGGCGAAGCCTGCATGTCGAGCTGTCGGGCCCGCGCGGCGTTCTCGAAGCAGTCCATGACGAGGTCGGAACTGACGAGGGGTGAGAACCAGCTGGCCATCTTGTAGAGGTCCATCGCTGCGTGCAGGCACCCTGGCTGCTCGACTTCCGGCTGAGTCGCCCGAGTCGGCTCCAGGGCGTTGAGGGGGATGGCCTCGGGCGTGAAGAAGCGGAAGGCATCGACGTGGGTGCATCGCAGTCCGACCGCCTCCACCGTGGCGGACACCTCGGCCGGGCTGATGCGCAGCGGGAGGTATGCGTGCCGCACCTGCTCCTGGGTGAGGCCATAGACCATCGCCCATTCATGAAGACCGAAGCAGCCCGTGACGGGCGTCCGCGAAGTTGTGCCCTTCAGGATGCGAATCGCCACCTCAAGCCGTGGCAGCTTGCTCGTCAGGCGGGCCAGGTCCGCGGTGACGCCCTGATCGACGCGGGTGTAGCCCGGTGTGGAGAGGTACCAGTCCGCGGCGGTGCCTTCGAGGACCACTCCGAATCCTGGGTGCCACGTGCTGAGCTTGGCGGGGGAGAAGGGGTAGTAGTCGAAGAGGAAGTCGTCGATGGCATGCTTCCGGCCCTCGGCTCGGCGCGAAAGACGGGCGTCCACCCAGGGGCGGACCCGCTCGGCGTGCCGGGCGGCCCGGAGTTTCCATTCGTCCTCACGCACACGACGACAGTAGTTGAGAGACTCTGCCCCTGCGGGCACGTCGCTCGGGCCGAGACCATGTGAGGCAATTGTCGTGGACAGCACGCTCCAGGAGACCCTGCGCGAAATGCTGCGATCAGGTACAGAGTCGAACCCTGCCCTGAACATGCTCATGGACGACTACACGACGTACCACGTCGTTCTCGTGATTATCGGCACGTTGTTCCTGCTGGGCCTCATCCTGCTGGCCGTCCTTTTCTGGACACGCTTCAGGGGAGCACCGAAGGCAGACACGGGCAAGTGGACTTTCGAGAAGAAGACGTACTTCTTCTTCGGCGTGCTGAGCGTCCTGGTCGGCCTGTTCCTGGCATTGGTCGTTGCAGCCAACGTCAGCACCGTGGTGAACCCTCGGCCAGGATTCGCGGGATCGATCAGCATGCTCGGGACGCCGAAGGCTGGCACGCAGACGGATGACCTCTACCGGTCCGTCAATGCGTGGCTGCAATCGGGAAGCCCGGACACCCCGTCTGTCGTCCAGAGCAGGATCGACGATCGCCTTGCCTGGCAGCGGCCCAAGGCAATCGTCACCAGCGTCTTGCTCCTGGTGTTCCTCGCCCTCAGCGCTCTCATCTGGCGCACACTGATCAGGAAGTCCCGCGACCATGCTGCGAGGTGGAGGCTCAAGGAGGCAGCCTTGCTCCTGCTTGGCGTGGCCACGGTTCTCGCCTGCCTGCTGCTCATGCTGATGGTCATGGGAAACACGCAAGGATCTATTGCGCCGATCTCATTGACCCTGTTCTTCGGTTGAGCGGGTGTGACGACGCAGTCCGAGGTCGGCGCAGCCGCCAACGAGTGCCTCGACGCCGAAGGCATCGGCGGGGCCCAGGGCGCCCGCCGAGGTGGTCCGCCCGGTGAGGAGCATCGCGGCAGCCCATGCGAGCAGCTCGGCGGTCAGGTCGTACGGGCTCGGTCCCTCCACGCGTACCTGACTGAGCTCTCGACCCACGCCGTCCATGACGCGGGCGACGGCGACCGTCGTCGCGCCGGCCCGCTGCGTCGCGTCGGGTCCCTCGCCGGTCGTCGTGCCGACCGCCTTGGCGATCCCCGCGCCCATCAGGGCGCCGAGCCCGGGGATCCGGGACCCGAGGGAGAGGACGGAGCCTGCGGCATGCGCGGCCCGTGTCATGCGGCCCGCCCAGCCGAGGTACACGTCCACGTCGCGAACTCCGGGGTCGAGTCGTGACAGCGTGAACGGCTCGCTGCCCCCTACGGTCATCGCATCACGACGGTGGCCGTCCACGTCGAACGTCGCCACGCGACCACGACCCTCGACGACGACCCCGTTTCGCAGGGCGAGCGGCAGTGCCGTGACCATGGTTGCCGACGTGGCCAGCGTGCCACTGCTCATGCTCATGGATCCGCGTACGAAGTAGCCGACCTCGACGGCGACGGGCACGCGACCCGACTGCCGAGCCTCGCCGATGGCCAGTGCGGCTGCGAGGTTGCCGGGCACGTAGTCGTACCCGAAGGCCGTCAGCAGCCGTGCTCCCGTGGACGTGGCCCGGGGGCCGTCATCCTCGAACACGCTGCGGATGAATCCTGATTCGCCGGTCGAATCGACGTATGCACACCCTTGGTCGATCGCGGCCTCGACCGCCGGTCGACCCAGACGGGTGAAGGGCCCGACGGTGGAGACCAGGACGTCGTCCGGGCTGGTCACCAGGGCGCGCACGCTGGCCGGATCGGTCACGTCCGCCTGCTGCCAGGTGGGCGGGGCGTCCATGGGGCCGAGCCCGGCCACCTCGCCGGTCAGGTCGACGAGCGCCTCCGCTGAGCGTCCGGCCAGCACCGGCGCGAGTCCGGCGCGGGTCATCACCTCGGCCGTGAGGCGACCGGTGTAGCCCGTGGCGCCGAAGAGGATTACCCGTCCAGTCATGGCTCTGACGCTACCGCGCCCCTAGAGTGCGGCCATGTCGTCAGGTCGCTCCTCCTTCTGGCACCCGTTCGCGAACATGGCTGATGTCGCCGGGCACGACTTCGTCATCGCCTCGGGGCACGGGTCATATGTCACCGGCGAGGACGGTCGTGACTATCTCGATGCCACAGCGGGCCTGTGGTTCTGCAACGTCGGGCACGGCCGCACGGAGATCGGCGATGCCGTCGCCCGGCAGATGTCGAGCATCGCCGCGTACTCGAACTTCGGGGACATGGCCACCCGCCCGACGATGGAGCTCGCGGACCGCCTGTCGGCCATGGCGCCCATGGCCGACGCGAAGGTGTTCTTCACCAGCGGGGGAAGCGATGCCGTCGACACGGCCGTGAAGCTCGTGCGCCGATACTGGAACCTGGTCGGGCAGCCGAACCGTACGGTGGTGATCACGCGCGACCGGGCGTATCACGGTATGCACATGGCCGGCACGTCGCTGGCCGGCATCGTCGCCAATCGCGACGGGTACGGCCCGCTGGACGGCGCAGTCGCGCGCGTCGCGTGGGACGAACCGCAGGCGCTGGCGGAGCGCATCGACGAGCTTGGGCGCGAGAACGTGGCCGCCTTCTTCTGCGAGCCGGTCATCGGGGCGGGCGGCGTGTACCCGCCGCCGCCCGGCTACCTGTCGGCCGTACGCGAGATCTGTCGGGACCGCGAGGTCCTGTTCGTCGCGGACGAGGTGATCACCGGCTACGGACGCACGGGGCGCATGTTCGCCTCCGAGGAGCTCGAGCCCGACCTCGTGCTGACCGCGAAGGGCCTGACCTCCGGCTACCTCCCGATGGGCGCAGTCCTGGTCGGGGCGCCGGTGGCCGGGCCGTTCTGGGAATCGCCGGGATCACTCTGGCGTCACGGGTACACCTACTCAGGACACGCCAGCGCTGCGGCGGCGGCGATGACGAACCTCGACATCATCGAGGACGAGGGCCTGGTCGAGAGGGTGGCCGGGCTGCAGATCGCACTGACTGCTGCCCTGGTGCCGCTGCGCAGCCATTCGTGGGTCTCTGACGTGCGGTCGGGCGTCGGGCTGCTCGGCGCCGTGACGATCGATCCGCAGGTGCTGAGCGGCGACGCAACCGTCATGCCGCGCCTCATCGCTGCCTTGCGCGACCGCGGCGTGCTGACCCGCGGGCTCGCAGACGGTTCCGTGCAGATCTCGCCGCCCTTCGTCATCACGCGTGACGAGCTCAACACGCTCGCGGCGGCGATCGACGAATCGCTGATCGACCTCGGATCAACCCGAGCAGCGTCGCCTGCCGGTGCGGCCGGACGTGATCTCGTCCCGGACGTGACATCGGACGAGGCCGGCGGCTTCGGCAGCCTCGATGAGCGGCTGCTCGCCGACGTGCCGCCCCACCACGGCTCCTGAACCGGTCGGACGAACGGGCCGCCTACTCGCGACCCTGCTGTGCCTTCAGGAGGTCCCGGATCTCGGCCAGGAGCAGTTCGTCGGCGGGAGTCGCATCGGCCTCGTCCTTCTTGCTCAACCGGTCCTTCATCTTGTTCATGGGCACGACGAAGATGAAGTAGATCACCGCCAGTGTGATGACGAAGACGATCACCGCATTGATCATCATCGTGAAGTCGATGACCTGACCGTTGATCTCGACGGTTCCCGCAGAAACGCCACCGCCGAGGAAGATCCCGACCACGGGCAGGATGAGCGCCTCCGAGAACGCGGCTGATGAGTGCTGCGAAGGCGGCACCGACAACGACTGCGACCGCGAGGTCGATGACGTTCCCTCGCATGATGAAGTCCCTGAAACCCTTGAGCATGTCTTCTCCTGTGTGGATGCGCGGGCCGGCACCGCGCCAACCACGGCGGAGAATCTACGGGATCGTCAGCGACCGCGCAGGACCACGCTGACTCCGTCGCCTGCTGAGGCCGCGCTGAGGGGCAGGGCGTCGCGCTCGGGGACGGCCATGAGGACGATGGCCGATGCGGACCCGGCGAAGGATGAGCTGGTCGGCAGGTCGAACACCCGTGCCTCCCGGGCGATGACGGCCGCCGTCGGCGGTTCGGCATCGGAGAAGCCCAGGATGTCGACGATGTCGCCAATGGACAGCACGGAGGCGACGGCACTGTTGGCGAGCACCACGGGAACGACGACCTCGCCCGGGTTCAGGTCGTTGCCTGGTCGAAGGGGGAGTTCCGCGGCGGCCGGAACGGGGGCTCCGCGCAGGGTGGTCAGGGCCAGGAGTGCCCCGACACCGGCCAGGGCCGCAGCGATGGGACGTCGTCGTCGGCGCAGGAGTCGCCGGGCGGCAGGTCGCGGGTCCTGGAGCATGCCCCGACGCTAGGCGAGCAAGGATCTGCGGTCGAACCGCTGTCCACAGGCTAGGAGGCGGCGGAGGATCCCGATCCCGACGATCCCGAGGAGGAGCTCGACGAGGACCCGGACGACTTGTCGGACGACGAGGACCCGGACGACTGGCCCGACGACGAGGACCCGGACGACTTGTCCGAGGTTGAGCCACCCGACGACTTGTCGGACGACGAGGACCCGGACGACTTGTCGGAGGTACCCGGCTTGTCCTTTGAGGGCGCGGCCGACGACGACTTCGCGTCGCGAGAGTCGGTGCGGTAGAAGCCGGAGCCCTTGAAGTGGATGCCCACGCCCGAGAAGAGCTTCCGAAGAGTCGGCTTCCCGCACACCGGGCACACGGTCAGCGTGGGGTCGGACATCTTCTGCTGCACCTCGTGGGTGGTGTCGCAGGACGAGCAGGCGTACTCGTACGTAGGCACAGGTCCTCCGGTGCATCAGGGACGGCAAGGCTGGCACTCAACCCCACCGAGTGCTAATTGTGCCCCGCCGGCCCGCGTCGACGCAATCCGGGTCGCCCCGTACCGTTCGTCGATGTGAAGCAGGCGGCGGTGATTGCGCTCGGGGGAGCCATCGGCGCGTTGGGGCGTTATGCCGTCGCACTCGTGATCGGCTCGTGGGATCCGTCGCAGTTTCCGTGGGCCACCTTGGTGGTCAACCTGGTCGGGTGCGTGGCCATTGGCGCGATCGCCGCGTCCCCCGCGGTGGGCCGAGGGGCCTGGTGGCTGCGGCCGTTCCTGATCACCGGGATCCTCGGCGGGTTCACCACGTTCTCGGCCCTGGCCCTGGAGACCGGGCTGCTGCTCGACGCGGGTCGCATCCTGGTCGCCGCGGCATACGTGGGCGTCACGATGGTCTTCGGCCTGCTCGCCGTGCGTCTGGGCACCCTGGCCGTCAGGACGGCGTCGTGATCACCGCGTGGTTTGCCGTTCTCGTCGGAGGAGCCGTGGGCGCGCCATTGCGGTTCGCCGTCGACCGGGCGGTCACGAACCGGGTAGCGGGGGTCGACCCCCCTCGGGAGTTCCCGTGGGGCCTGCTGGTCGTCAATGGGGCCGGCTCGGCCATTGCGGGCATCGTCCTCGCCACGACCACTGGCGACCTTCGGGTGCTGCTGCTGGTGGGCGTGTGCGGTGCGCTGACCACCTTCTCCGGCTTCGCCTGGGAGGCCGACCGGCTGTGGTCCACCGAGCGAACCGCGTTCTGGGCCGCCGTCCTCGTGATGCCGATCGCCTGCGTCGGCCTGTTCCTCCTTGCGTGGCAATTGGCGCGCTTGGCGGTCGGCTGACTTGTAGCGTGCGGGCGTGCGCACCTTCTGGCGGATCCTCGGAATTGTCGGCCTCGTCGTCGTCCTCCTGCTGGGAGGGGTGGTCCTGTTCGCCGTCCACACCGTCCGCGCCTCATTCCCGCAGACCTCCGGCGAGGTCAGCGTCCCGGGGCTGGGGGCACCGGTCACCGTCGTCCGCAACGACCTCGGCATCCCCGACATCTACGCCGACACGATCCCCGACCTGTTCTTCGCGCAGGGGTACGTGCACGCCCAGGACCGGTTCTGGGAGATGGACGTCCGGCGGCACATCACGGCCGGCCGACTGTCGGAGATGTTCGGCGAGAGCCAGGTGTCGACCGACGCCTTCCTGCGCACGCTCGGCTGGCGTCGCATCGCCGAGCAGGAGATACCCCTCCTCACTGAGCGGTCGCGACAGATCCTCGACGCGTACTCCGCGGGCGTGAATGCCTACCTCGCCGACCATGCGGACGACCGGATCAGCCTGGAGTACGCCGTCCTCGGCCTGCAGAACCCGGACTACGCGCCCCGAGCCCTGGCAGCCGGCCGACTCGGTCGCGTGGCTGAAGGCGCTGGCATGGGACCTGCGCAGCAACATGGATGACGAGGTCTACCGCGCCATCATGTCCGCCTCGGCGGGGGTCGAGAACACCGAGACGCTCTTCCCGCCGTATCCCTTCGCCGAGCACCGGCCGATTGTCGAAGGCGGTGCCGTGGTCAACGGCGTCTTCGAGCAGGACGCGACCCCGGTGGCCGCCGCGAAGGGCGCGGCCGCGCCGCCGCTCGTCCGCGAGGCGCTGCTCGACGTGAAGCGAGCCTCCGCGTTGCTTGAGCCCTGGCTCGGCAAGTCCGGCCCGGGCATCGGCTCCAACTCGTGGGTGGTGAGTGGAGAGAAGACCATCACCGGAATGCCGTTGCTCGCCAACGACCCGCATCTCGGACCGACGATGCCGAGCCTGTGGTACCAGTCGGGCCTGCATTGCACGACGCCCGAACGATGAGTGCGACTACGACGTGGCCGGATGGACGATGTCCGGGCTGCCGGGCGTCTTCATCGGGCACAACGGCTCCGTCGCCTGGGGATTCACGAACCTCGGCCCCGACGTCACCGACCTGGTCCTGGAGCAGGTCGAGGGCGACACCTATGTGGTCGACGGCGCCGGCATCGCGATGACCACCCGCGAGGAGGTCATCGAGGTCGCTGGCGGTGAGCCGGTGACGATCACCGTCCGCGAGACCGTCGACGGGCCGGTCATCTCAGATGTGGCCGACATCGACACCTACACGGCGGTCGGTGCCGATGCCCCGGTGCCCGCGCCCGGGTCGGTGGCGACGCGACAGGCGCCACCGCCGCGGGGGGACGGCTACGCGGTCGCGCTGAGGTGGACGGCGCTTCAGCCGACCAACACGTTCGACGCCTTTGATGCGCTGAACACCGCCACGGACTGGGAGGCTTTCCGCGACGCGGCGACGCTGCTCGGCGCGCCCGCCCAGAACCTGATCTACGCCGACGTCGAGGGCAACATCGGCTACCAGGCGCCCGGAATCATTCCGATCCGCGAGGGATACGACGGCAAGTGGCCGATCCCGGGCTGGGAGTCCCGCTACCAGTGGAAGGGCACGATCCCGTTCACCGCGCTCCCGTCGGTGCTGAACCCGGATGAGGGCTGGATCGTCACCGCCAACCAGGCCGTGATCGGCCCCGACTACCCCTTCTTCATCACCGACGACTGGTCCTATGGCGCCCGCAGCCAGCGCATCGTGGACCTGATCGAGGAGGCGACCGCGGGCGGGGCGACTGTCGACGCGAACCGGATGCGCGAGATCCAGATGGACTCCCGCAACGAGCTCGCCTCCTTCCTCGCTCCGCGTCTGCTCGAACTGCCCACCACCGACGCGACCGCCGATGCGGTCGCCCTGTTCGACGGCTGGGACTTCAGCCAGCCGACCGACTCCGCCGCGGCCGCCTACTTCAACGCGGTGTGGAGCCAGATGGTCGCCCGCATGTTCGACGCCGCCGCCGACACCGAGCTCATCCAGGCCAGCGGAGGTGACCAGTACTGGCAGGTGATCAAGAACATCTGGGACTCACCGGATGACTACTGGTGGGACGACAAGACCACGACAGATCGGGAGACGCGCGATCAGACCCTGCAGGCGGCGATGGCCGCGGCCGCCGACGAACTCGCGGACACCCTTGGCGGCGAGCCCACATCGTGGCGCTGGGGCGCGCTGCACACCCTGCTGCTGCAGAACCAGACCCTCGGGGACAGCGGAATCGGCCCGATCGAGGCGATCTTCAACCGAGGGCCCGTCGAGACGGCCGGCGGGCATTCGATAGTCGACGCAACCGGCTGGACCCCGGTCGACGGCTACGAGGTCAACTGGGTGCCGAGCATGCGCCAGGTGGTCGACCTGTCGAACTTCGATGCGTCAACGTGGGTCAACCTCACCGGAGCCAGCGGGCACGCCTACAACGCGAACTACGCCGACCAGGTCGATTCGTGGGTCTCCGGCGCGCAGTACCCCTGGGCCTACACGCGCCAGGCCATCGACGCTGCGGCGATCAACACGCTGATGCTGAACCCGGCATCGCCCTAGGCGTAGGTGTAGGTGCGTGTGGCGGACAGGCCGTCATGTGTTCGTCACGCCGGACCGTGACTCCTCCGGTACGTGGCCCTGGCCGGGACCCGCACCACGATCGTGTCTGGCCGTCCGCCGACTGCGACAGCACCGTGGCTGGAGCCGAGCCGAACGAGACAGTGGCTCCGGGAGCGAGGCCGTAGCCCACGATCGTCACCTCGTTCGCCGCCGGCGAGCGGTCCGCTTGACGGAGTGACCGAGTTCAGAGCCGCGGCGGCCGTAGACGGATCCGGTGCTGGTCAGATGGTCCCCGTCTGGCCGTCTGGGTTCCGGACGGTCACCGGTACGCGATCGGGGTGCCTGGCGGCGACGTCGCCGGCGAGCAGGACCGTGAGCCAGATGTCGCCGTTCCAGCGCTCCTCGCGGTTGGTGATGGTGGCGGGCAGTGCGCCGAACTGGACGGTCGCGCCGGGCAGGAAATCGCGGCCGACGACCGTGACGGTCGTGCCACCGGCCATCGGGTGCCGGACCAGGGGGACAAGATCACGCCGCTGGGGCCGGGCCCGCGGGCTCGGGGCGGCGATCGTGACGGCCGCGGTGCCGAAGCGGACCCCGGAGAACAGCGAATCCACCCGGCTGCCCAGGAAGCCAACGGCCACGATGATCGCGACCCCGACACCGGCGATGATCAGGCCGTACTCGACCGCAGTGGTGCCCGCGCTGCCCGTCCACACGGGAGCAGCGTCGTCGTTTCGACCAGAGTGCCTCGCACTCTCCCGACAATCCTCTCCGCCAGAGCGCATCGTCAGGGCCTTTCGCCCTGCCGCGAGGGGCCGTTCGGCCAAGCGGCGAGGGTCGACGTCCAGATGCTCGAGACCGAGCACTGCGACGAGCTAGCTCGCTAGAACGGGGCGGGTTCGGGCGGTGGGTCGGGAGGCGGCTCGGGCGGCGGCAGAAGTGGGCGGGCCGGGACGGCGGCCACCTGTCCTGCGGGGGAACGCCACCTGCAGGACCCGTCAGCATCGGACGAGGTGATCTCCCAGCCGCCATGTGTCTTGAGCTGGTGGTGTCTGGTGCACAGTGCGCCCAGATTCTCGATGTCGGTCCGGCCGCCGTCCTCCCAGGGCAGGGCGTGGTCCATCTGGCAGCGGTCCGATCGGCGTCCGCACCCGGGGAAGCGGCAGGTTCCGTCGCGGGTGATGAGGAACTCGCGCAACGGCCCGGTGACCTGATACGACCGCCGCCCCCGGTCCACCAGCGCACCGGTGACCGGGTCACTCACCAATCGCCGAAGGGTGACCGGAACGCTCGGCACTGTCGAGCACCTCGCGGACGGCCGACACGTCGATGGAGGATGCCTCGCCGCCCGCCATCCGCGCCGGCGGCCTCGGCCAGGCCGAGGAGCGTGGGCAGGTCGACGACCACTCCGATCTCCACGCCGACCGGGCCGTGCCGGCTTCTGATCGCAGATCAGTTCGACGAGGGCCGACGCTCGTCGCGCACCGGCCGTCTCGCCGTCGCGGGTGGTCTCGCCGTCGCGGGTGGTCGTGAGGTCGTGGGCACGGGACTCGATGGCCGCCTGCACGCGCGCCGCGTCGACGGCCGTCAGTCGCGCGAACAGGACGGCGATGCCGTCATCCTCGGCGTAGGTCCGGACGTCGAGCTCACGACGCGCTGCCATTCGCCGCCGCCGAGCCGCATCCCGGTCGATCGCCTCGACCGTCCGCCGGGCCAACTCCCGGGTCTTCGACACGGTGAGGTCCGCGGCCCGATCGACCACCCGCCCTTCGAGCAGCGCGCAGGCACTGGCGAACGACGTGTCGGTGGAGGTCCGATGCATCCCGAAGCCGCGTCGCCTGCTCGCAGATCACGCGCGCATGCTGCGCCGACAGCCAGCCCTCCTTCAGTGCGGCGCGGGTGGCCGGCAGGTAGTTGGCAAGCAGTCGGGCCCTATCGACCTGGTCGCGCACCTGGCCGGGACTGCGACGCATCGCCAGCGCGACCTCCTCGCGCATCTCGTCGGTGAGCGTGAGCGTCCGCTCGCTGTCCGTGACCCGGTCCAGCACGACGACGTCGCGGTTCACCGGGGAGGCGCCCACCAGCGACACGAGCAACTCAGCCTCCAGTGCTGCGACCCGCGATGCGATGCGCTGCAGCCGGACCAGCGCGTCGACACGTTCGGGGACCGAGAGATCGTTGGCGTCGAGGGTGGGCATCGACAGTCCGGACGGGCGCGAAGGCGGCGGCGCGTCTGGTGCTGCGAAATGGCGCTGCTCCCAGATCAGCTCCTCGAGCCCGTCGTCCCACGATCGGGTCGTCGACCAGCACCTCTCGGGGCCTCGAAAGGGTCAACGACATGCGTCGAGACTAGGCCGGGGGTCTGACACTCCCGCGACTAGAAATACGTGACGCCGAGCGGTGTCAGCGCTGCGTCCACGCGCCGATCGTGCGGCTCCGCGGGCACCGCATCGACCACCTCGTCGTCGAAGAGCACGATCACCCGGAGCGGGCCGCCGTCGTCGTGCGTCGGGATCCCCGACAGCGTCCGGTCGTAGTAGCCGCCACCCTGGCCGAGTCGACACCCGTCTCGTCCGACGGCCAGGCCGGGCAGGAACATCACGCCGACGGAGGTGAGACCGTGGACGGCACCCGTGGGCTCGCGGATCCCCATCGGACCCGAGCGCACCGGATCACCGGGCGAGAAGTCGACCCACGCCAGGTCGCGCCCCTCGATCCGCGGCACCCGAACTGCGAGACCCGCCGCGCACGCCAGGGCGATGAGCGGATCAAGGCCCGGTTCGGTCGGCAGGCTCAGGTAGCCGGTGAGGACTGAAACCTGAGGGAGTTCGGCGAGCATCGCCATCCCGTTGCGGGCGAGCGACTGCGCGGCCGAAGCCCGATCCGCGTCGCCGCGCGATGCGCGTGCCGCCCGGATCTCGGACCGCATCCGCGCCTTGGCCTCGTGCATGTTCATGGGGTCATCGTGCCCGAGTCATCCTCTAGGGTCGGGGCATGAGCGGAAATGCGGGCGTGCGCAAGGCGGTGATCCCAGCAGCCGGTCTGGGTACCCGGTTCCTTCCGGCCACCAAGGCCACCCCCAAGGAGATGCTCCCGGTCGTCGACAAGCCGGCCATCCAGTACGTGGTGGAGGAGGCGGTCGCGGCGGGCCTCGAGGACGTGCTGTTCATCACGGGCCGCAGCAAGCGGCCGCTCGAGGACCATTTCGACCGCAACTTCGAGCTCGAGCAGGTGCTTCGGGACAAGGGCGACCTCGAGCGCCTCAACAGCGTCACCGAGTCGTCTGACCTCGCCCGCATCCACTATGTGCGCCAGGGCGATCCCCTGGGCCTCGGGCACGCGGTGCTCATGGCCGAGAGCCACGTGGGCAACGAGCCGTTCGCCGTCCTGCTCGGCGATGACCTGATCGATCCGCGCGACCCGGTGCTCACCGAGATGTCGGCCATCCGCGACCGTTTCGGCGGATCGGTGATCTGCCTGATGCGGGTGCCGATCGAGTCGATCTCGCTCTACGGCTGTCCCGCGACCGAGCCGACCGACGTCGACGACGTCGTCGACGTGACCGACCTGGTCGAGAAGCCCGACGTCAGCTCGGCGCCCAGCGATTTCGCGGTGATCGGCCGCTATCTGCTCGACCCCGCCGTGTTCGACGTGCTCAAGGAGACCGCTCCGGGACGCGGCGGCGAGATCCAGTTGACCGACGCGTTGCGCACGCTCGCCGCCATGCCCGTGGAGCAAGGCGGCGGCGTGCACGGGTTCGTCTTCCACGGTCGTCGCTACGACACCGGTGATCGGCTGGCCTACCTGCAGGCGGTGATCACCCTGGCCTCCGAGCGCGAGGACCTCGGTCCGGATCTGCGCGAGTGGCTGACGGCGTTCGTCGCCGGGACGTGACGACCGGGTTCTGGCCGGTCACCCTGACTCAGGGCGACATCTCACTGCGGCCACTGAAGCAGTCCGACGCTCGCCAGTGGCGTGCGGTCCGCCAGCGCAACCTGGACTGGTTGCGGCCCTGGGAGGCCACGCTGCCGCCAGAGGGGGAAGTCCAGGGGGATGCCGTCCCCACCTTCGGGATGATGGTGCGGCGGTTGAAGCGCGAGGCGCGTGAGGGGCGCACCCTGCCCTGGGCGCTGACCTACCAGGGCAGCCTCGCCGGCCAGCTCACCGTCGGTGGGATCTCCTGGGGATCCCTGAGGGCCGCCTACATCGGCTACTGGATCGACGGACGGGTTGCCGGTCGGGGGATCATGCCGGTGGCCGTGGCCATGGCCTGCGACCACTGCTTCGACGCACTGAAGCTGCATCGCATCGAGATCAACATCCGGCCCGAGAACGCCGCGTCGCTCCGGGTGGTCGAGAAACTGGGGCTGCGACTCGAGGGCGAACGGGCCGCGTACCTGCACATCGACGGGGATTGGCGTGACCACGTCACCTACGTCGTGTACGCGGGCGACTTCCCGGACGGCGTGCTGGCGCACTACCGCGATCAGTTCCGCTGACTGCAGCGCGACACGCCGACGGACTCGTCGCTCGCCTCCCTCACGTTTCCCTCGTGAACGCCTAACGTTCACCACGTGACGGGCCTGATCTACGTCGTGATCATTGCCCTGTGGGCCGCTGTCCTGATCCCCATATGGCTTCGGCGGCATGACCAGATCAGTGAGGTCCGCTCCACTGCTCGGTTCAGTTCCGCGATGAGATCGCTGGGCAGTCAGGGCCAGGTCCAGTACGCGACAGACGGCTATCTGCTCGAATGAGCGCGACCTGGAGATGACCCCGTCCCCCCGGCGCACAGCCGAACCGGAGGCTCGCATGACGCGACCGACGACTGAACGACCCCCGCTCGGACTCGACCCCGACTACGAGCGCGAGCTCGTCCGCCAGACGGCCGCGACCCGACGTGCCATCGTCCTCGGAGCACTCACGGTGATCCTGCTGGTCACCTTGGTGCTGGCGATCGTCGGTGTCCTGCCCAGATGGGCCCCGATCCTCGCGGCGCTGCCGGTCGTCGCATTCGTCCTGGCCGCCTCGCTGACCGCGTCAGCCCGCTCCTCGTCGGGCACGGCTCGCCGCCCGAGCCGCCGAGCCGTCGAGGATGCCGACAGCGTTCCCGCACTGGCGCCTGCGTGCGCAGGACGAGGACGACTGGGAGAACTGGAACGCCTGGGACGACGAGGACTCGTGGGATGCCGTCCCCACCACGCTCCCCACCTACGTCACCGCCCCGCGGGCATCGGCGGTGCCGCGCGGCATCGATCGTTCCCGACCGGGCGAGTGGACCGGCTCGGCGATGGTCGAGACCGCACAGGCCATGCGCAGTCGACCGAGGTCTGCGCCACTCGCCGATCCCTCCGAGATCGATCACGCGGCGATGACCGCGGAGATCCCGGTGGTACGCGAAGACAGCCGTCGCGCCGTCAACGAGTAGCCGTTTCGGGACCTGCCGGATTGCTTGCTACCCTGTGCGCGCACCGCAAGGGGCTGTAGCGCAGCTGGTAGCGCACCTCGTTCGCAACGAGGGGGTCAGGGGTTCGAGTCCCCTCAGCTCCACGTTGTGAAGGCCCGGCCCCTGGAGGGCCGGGCCTTCACTGTCGTCTCGGTGGGATCAGCCGAGCTGCTTGTCGATGGCGTCCTTGGCCAGGTCCGCGCCCTGGTCCACGGCACCGTCGACCTGGTCGGGAGTCTTCTCCTTCACCGCGTCCGCGGCCGCGTCAACCGCGCCGTCGACCTGGTCCTTGGCGCCGCCGAGCATGTCCTTCGCGCCGTCCATGATGCCCATGTGCTCTCCTGAGTGTGTGGGATGTGCCGCGACCCAGCCGGGCCAGGAATGAAGTTACCGGTCGCAGCGAGGTCCGCAACCCCAGCAGACGCCACGGACTTGACCTCGACTGGTGACCGTTCGTCGCGCTGCTCAGACCCAGGTCGAGAACCACATGCGCATGCGCCACCCGTCGTAGGGGATGACCTCTCCCGTCCACACCGGGTAGAACCACCAGCCGGCCAGGACCATGGCCAGGACGAGGGCGGTCACCGCGACGGCCCGGTCCCGTCGACTCCGCGCGGGCGCATCCGCGGGACCCAGGATCGCCCCGAGGGTCATGGCCACGGCCATGACGACGATAGGGCACGAACACCACGGTGTAGAAGGTGAAGATCGTGCGGTCGAGGTAGAGCAGCCACGGCACCCACCCGGCGGCAATGCCGACGAGGACCGCGCCGGAACGCCAGTCGCGTCGGCCGAGCCACCGCCACGCCTGATGGATGATCGCCGCGATGCCGAACCACCAGATGAACGGATTGCCGAGCGCGGTGACGGCCGTCGAGCAGTTGTCGGTGGGGCAGCCGAGCGAGCCGTCCTTGATGCTCTCGTAGTAGAACGACGTGGGCCGCGCCTGGAACAGCCACGAGAGTGCGTTGCTGTTGTAGGGGTGGTCCGAGTTGAGTCCGATGTGGAATCGCCAGGCTTCCGCGTGGTAGTGCCACAGCGAACGAAGCGCCTCTGGGACGAGGGAGTCCGGATGGTCGGCCGCCCAGTCCCGTGACCAGCCGCCGTCGGTCAGGAGCCAACCCGTCCACGACGACAGGTACACGACGATGACGATCGCCAGCATCGACAGTCCGGTGGCGGGGGCATCGCGCAGGACCGTGGCCGCCCATGGACGTCGAACCCCGATGGCGCGTCGCGCGGACACGTCCCACACCAGCGTCATGAGGATGAAGAAGGCCACGAACCACAGTGCCGACCACTTGACGCCGCAGGCCAGCCCGAGGGTGACGGCCGCGGCCCAGCGCCATGGCCGCAGGCCGAGGCGAGGCCCCCACTCGGTGGCTATCGCCGAGAGCCCATCGCGACTGACCAGATCCGCGAGGCGCGCGCGCGTCCGATCACGGTCGATCAACAGGAGCCCGAAGGCAGCCAGGATCCAGAACATCAAGATCATGTCGAGCAGACCGGTGCGGCTCATGACGAGGTGCATGCCCTCGACGGCCAGGAGAAGCCCGGCGAGCGTCCCGATGAGGTCCGATCGGGTCAGGCGTCGGGTGATGCGCGCAACCATGCAGGATCGACAGCGTGCCGAGGACGGCGACGGCGAACCGCCAGCCGAACGGGGTGGCCCCGAACAGCTGCTCGCCGAGCGCGATCGTCCACTTCCCGAGGGGTGGGTGGACGACGAAGGCGGGGTCGGAGGTGAACAGGTCGAGGGCGCGCCAGTTGCCGTCCGACTCCAGGATGAGGTCGTTGGCGTTCTCGACGAACTTCTGCTCGTACCCGTACTGCAGGAGGCCGAGCGCGTCCTTGGGGTAGTAGGTCTCGTCGAAGATGAGGGCGTGCGGCCGGCCCAGATCGACCAGCCGCAGCAGTCCGCCGATGATCGTGACGATGATCGGCCCGATCCATCCGCGGATGCCGCTCGACGGCATCGGTACGCGCAGCCGCTCCGGCAGGGACGCCTCGTCGCGACGGGGAAAGCGCGCCTGCGGGCTCTCGGGGGCCGCCTGGGGCTCCTCGACCTCCGTCGCGCTCACGCGCACAGACTACGTTCACTGTCAGGATGGGACAGTGAGCACCGGTCGGATCGTCCTGGCGGCGACCCCGCTCGGCAATCCCGCGGACGCGTCGGGACGCCTCGATCGAGGCGCTGAGCACCGCCGACGTCATCGCCGCCGAGGACACGCGAAGGGTTCGTCGACTCGCCGCCGACCTTGGGATCACCCTTCCGGGCCGGATCGTCTCCTTCTACGACGCCGTGGAGCGCGAGCGCTCAGAGGAGCTCGTGGCCCACGCCGAGCAGGGCGCGGTCGTCGTGGTCGTCTCCGACGCCGGGATGCCGACCGTCAGCGACCCCGGCTACCGACTCGTGGCCCTCGCCATCGAGCGGCAGGTCCCCGTGACCGTCCTGCCCGGTCCCTCCGCGGTGCTCGCGGCCCTGGCCGTGTCGGGCCTGGCGGTCGACCGGTTCTGCTTCGAGGGGTTCCTGCCGCGCAAGGCGGGCGAGCGGGCGACGCGGATCGCGGACCTGAGCGACGAGCCGCGCACCATGGTCTTCTTCGAGGCGCCGCACCGGCTGGCCGCCATGCTCGAGGCCCTCGCGGCGGGGCTGGGCGACGGACGTAGCGCGGCCGTCTGCAGGGAGCTGACGAAGACGTACGAGGAGGTGCGCCGCGGGCCGCTCGGCGAGCTCGCGGCCTGGGCGGGGGAGGGCGTGCGTGGCGAGATCACGGTCGTCGTCGCTGGGGCGAGCGACGTCGAGCGCCGAGCGGCGGCGGGGCTGTCGAGCGAGGAGGGCTGGGTCGGGGCCGTCCGCGCCGACGAGGAGGCGGGACTGGATCGGCGATCGGCCATCGCGGAGGTGGCCAAGCGCGCCGGCGTTCCACGGCGTGAGGTGTACGACGCTGTCATCCGGGCGAAGCGCCCCGAACAATAGGATCGGCGCCATGGCCGATCCCAAGGCGTTCTACCTCGCGACGCCGATCTACTACGTCAACGATGCCCCGCACATCGGTCACGCATACACGACCACGGCAGGTGACGTGGCCACCCGCTGGCATCGGCAGCGCGGTGAGGAGGTCTGGTTCCTCACCGGCGTCGACGAGCACGGCACCAAGGTTCAGCGCGCGGCCGACGCCGGGCAGGTCACCCCCCAGGAGTGGGTCGACCGACTGGTATCGGAGTCCTGGCTCCCGGTCCTTGGAACGGTCGACGCTGCAAACGACGACTTCATCCGCACCACCCAGCCGCGTCACAAGGAGCGGGTTCAGCGCTTCTGGGAGACGGTCCGGGACAACGGCTACGTCTACTCCTCCCTCTACGAGGGCCCGTACTGCGTGGGCTGCGAGGAGTTCAAGCTCGCCGGCGACCTCCTGCCCGGTGAGGGCGAGTACGAGGGCCAGCAGGTCTGCCCGGTGCACGGTCGACCGGTTGAGCAGCTCCAGGAGGAGAACTGGTTCTTCCGGCTCAGCGCCTTCCAGGACCGCCTCCTGGCCCACTACGAGGCGCACCCCGAGGCGATCCAGCCGAGGAGCGCCTACAACGAGGTGATGTCCTTCATCCGACAGGGGCTGGTCGACATCTCGATGTCGCGGTCGAGCGTCAGTTGGGGCATCCCGCTGCCCTGGGACAACGAGCAGGTCGTCTACGTGTGGTTCGACGCGCTCCTGAACTACGCGACCGCGGTCGGGTATGGCGCGGACGCGGGCACCCGGGACGCCGAGCGCTTCAGCCGCGTCTGGCCTCCGGACGTCAACCTCGTGGGCAAGGACATCCTGCGGTTCCACGCGGTGTACTGGCCGGCGATGCTCATGGCTGCGGACCTCGAGCCGCCGCGCACTGTGTTCGCGCACGGCTGGCTGCTCGTGGGCGGCGAGAAGATGTCGAAGTCGAAGCTGACCGGCATCGCTCCCGAGCAGATCATCGACACCTTCGGGTCGGACGCCTTCCGCTACTACTTCCTCCGCGCCATCCAGTTCGGCCAGGACGGATCGTTCTCGTGGGAGGACATGCACGCCCGCTACACGGCGGAGCTGGCCAACGGCCTGGGCAACCTCGCCTCTCGCGGAACGGCGATGGTGGCTCGCTACCGCGATGGGGCGCTGCCGGCGGCCCACGACTTCGATGCGCCGGAGCGCGTCATCATCGACGCGCTGGCGGACACCGCGGCCATCGCCGACCGTGCCTTCCTCGACCTCGACTTCTCCACGGGCATCGTCGCCATCAAGGAGTTCGTCGATCGGGTGAACGGCTACGTGACCGAGCAGGAGCCGTGGGTGCTCGCGAAGGACGACGCCAACGCCGCCCGCCTCGACGTCGTGCTCTACACCATCTGCGAGTCGTCTGCGGGCCGTCGCCGTCCTCTACAACCCGCTGATGCCCAAGGCGATGTCGTCGTTGTGGCATCAGCTCGGCGCGGACGCGCAGCTGGGGCCGATCGTTGAGCAGCGGATCGCCGACGTGGCCCGCTGGGGCCAGCTCCCTCCCGGTACCGCCGTCACGAAGGGCGAGTCGCTCTTCCCGCGGATCGACGAAGGCCGAATGACCCAGCCGGGAGCCGCCGGAGCCGCTTCCGTCACCGGTCATCGACTCGCACACCCACCTGAACCTGCACGACCGCTACCTGCACGGGGAGGCAGCGCCCGACGCTGACCAGCTGCTGGCACTGGCCGGCGACGTCGGCGTCACCAAGGTGGTCCAGATCGGGTGCGACGTCGAGTACGCGCGGGCATCGGTCGAGATGGCGCGCACGCGCCCGAACGTGGTCGTCGGGGTGTCCGTCCATCCGAATGACGCGGCCCGCATCCACGAGCGCGACGGTGCGGAGGCGCTCGACGCAGCGCTCGACGAGATCGCGGTCCTGGCTCGGGAGGACGTGGTCCGGGCGGTCGGCGAGACCGGACTGGACTACTTCCGCACGGGCGAGGAGCTGCATGGGGTGCAGCAGCATGCCTTCCGGCGGCACATCGCCATGGCCAAGGAGCTCGACAAGACGCTGGTCATCCACGATCGCGACTCGCACGACGACGTGATCTCCGTGCTGGAAGGCGAGGGGGCGCCGGATCGGGTCGTCTTCCACTGCTTCAGCGGCGATGCCGACATGGCGCCGGCATTGCGCCGAGAGGGGCTGGTTCATGTCCTTCGCCGGCCCGATCACCTACAAGGCCAACGACGGTCTCCGGGCAGCCCTGGCCGTGGTCCCGGACGCACTGCTCCTGGTCGAGACGGATGCGCCCTACCTGACGCCAGTGCCCCATCGGGGCAAGCCGAACGCCTCCTACCTCATGCCGCACACGGTGCGGTTCATGGCCGCGCAGCGCGGAGCCGCCGACGCGGACCTCTGCCGGCTGCTGTTCGACAACGCGCAGCGTGCCTTTGGGGCATGGTGACCGGCGCGTCCGACGACGGGCTGCTCGGCGGCGGCGACATCCGGTCCCTGGCGACCGAACTCGGCATCCGTCCGACGAAGAGGCTCGGACAGAACTTCGTGACGGACCCGAACACCGTGCGCCGAATCGTCCGCGTGGCCGGGTTGAACGATGACGATGTGGTGCTGGAGGTGGGCCCCGGACTGGGCAGCCTGACCCTCGCCCTGCTGCCGCACGCACGCCGGGTGCTCGCCGTCGAGATCGACCCCGTGCTGGCGGCTCGGCTGCCCCGCACGGTCGCCGAGCGGCTGCCCGAACTGGCTGAGCGCCTCGAGGTCATCGAGGCGGACGCGCTGCGCGTGACCGACCTGCCTGAGGCCCCGACTGCGCTCGTGGCCAACCTGCCCTACAACGTGGCGGTGCCGGTCGTCCTCACCCTGCTGGAGCGGTTCCCGACGCTGCGCACCGTTCTGGTCATGGTGCAGAAGGAGGTGGCCGATCGCCTCGTGGCCCCGCCCGGGAGCCGGGTCTACGGCGTGCCCAGCGTCAAGGCGCGCTGGTACTGCCGGGTCGAATCGGCGGGCAACGTCGGCACCTCGGTCTTCTGGCCGACGCCCCATGTGGAATCGGGACTGGTGCGGCTGACCCGCGATGAGCCCCCGGAGTCGGCCGCTGGGCGCGAGGCCACCTTCTCAGTCATCGACGCTGCCTTTGCCCAGCGCCGCAAGACCCTGCGATCGGCCCTGGCCTCGACAGCAGGCTCACCGGCGGCGGCCGAGAGAGCACTCGTCGCAGCGGGAATCGACCCGTCGACGCGAGGTGAGCAGCTTGACGTCACGGCGTTCGCCCGGTTGGCGGATGCCCTCTCCAGCGAACGCGCTTCGCCCCCCGGAACGGCATAGCCTTCAGGGCGTGGCCCCCACATCCGTCACCGTTCGCGTGCCGGCGAAGGTGAACCTGCAACTGTCGGTTGGTCCGCCGCGCCCCGACGGCTATCACGAGCTCGCCACGGTGTTCCAGGCCGTCGGCCTGTGCGATGAGATCGTGGCGCGCACAGCGTCCGGTGACGGAATCAGCCTGACGATCTCGGGGGAGGGCGAGGGCGAGCTTCCGCTCGACGAGCGGAACCTCGCCTACCGGGCCGCGGCCCTGCTGGCCGATCACGCCGAGGTGGAGCCGTCCGTCGAGCTGCACGTTCACAAGTCGATCCCGATCGCCGGTGGGATGGCCGGTGGGAGCGCGGACGCGGCGGGGACGTTGCTCGCGTGTGACGCCCTGTGGCGCACGTCGACCCCTCGCGAGGAACTGATGGCGCTCGCCGGCGAGCTCGGATCGGACGTGCCCTTCGCCCTGCACGGGGGCATCGCCATCGGCACCGGCCGGGGTGAGCACTTGACGTCGGTGCTCTCCCGCGGTTCCTTCCACTGGGTGTTTGCGGTCGCGGACGGCGGGCTGTCGACTCCGGAGGTCTACGGCGAGTGCGATCGCCTGCGCGGCGGTCGGAAGGTGCCCGAACCCTACGTCTCGGACATGCTGATGCAGGCGGTGCGCGCTGGCGATGCCGTGCTGCTGGGCAAGGCCCTCCACAACGATCTCCAGCCGGCGGCCCTGTCCCTGCGTCCCCAGCTGCGCCAGACCCTGGAGGTAGGCGAGGACTACGGGGCCCTGGGCGGCATCGTCTCCGGCAGCGGTCCCACCTGCGCCTTCGTGGCCCGGGACGAGGAGCACGCGCTGGACATCGCGGTGGCGCTGACCGCCGCGGGGGTGTGCCGGACGGTCCGGCGGGCGGTGGGACCGGTGTCCGGGGCGCGGGTGACCGGCTGAGGTCGGGGGCGATCGGGCCGCAGTGTTCGCGGTGGGCTTAGCAGCGGCGGAACACGGATCGGCAATCCACGGTTGGATGGTGGCAAGGGGCGTAACCCCGCGCGGTTAACATTCACCCACGAGCAGGGTGAGGGACGGAGTCGAGGGATGTTCGAGAGGTTTACCGACCGGGCGCGACGGGTCGTGGTGCTGGCGCAGGAAGAAGCGCGCATGCTCAACCACAACTACATCGGCACCGAGCACATCCTTCTGGGCCTGATCCACGAGGGTGAGGGCGTCGCAGCCAAGGCCCTCGAGAGCCTGGGCATCTCCCTCGAGGCGGTTCGCCAGCAGGTCGAGGAGATCATCGGCCAGGGCCAGCAGGCCCCCAGCGGCCACATCCCCTTCACCCCGCGCGCCAAGAAGGTCCTGGAGCTCAGCCTTCGTGAGGCCCTCCAGCTGGGCCACAACTACATCGGCACCGAGCACATCCTCCTTGGCCTGATCCGCGAGGGCGAGGGCGTCGCCGCCCAGGTCCTCGTCAAGCTCGGCGCGGACCTCAACCGCGTCCGTCAGCAGGTCATCCAGCTGCTCAGCGGCTACCAGGGCAAGGAGCCGGCGGCGGCCGGAGGCCCGGCCGAGGGCACGCCGTCCACCTCGCTCGTCCTCGACCAGTTCGGTCGCAACCTCACCGCGGCCGCTCGCGAGGGCAATCTCGACCCGGTGATCGGGCGGGAGAAGGAGATCGAGCGGGTCATGCAGGTGCTGTCGCGCCGCACGAAGAACAACCCGGTCCTGATCGGTGAGCCCGGCGTGGGCAAGACCGCCATCGTCGAGGGCCTGGCGCAGAACATCCTGAAGGGCGAGGTGCCCGAGACCCTCAAGGACAAGCAGCTCTACACGCTCGATCTCGGCGCTCTGGTCGCCGGCAGCCGCTACCGCGGCGACTTCGAGGAGCGCCTGAAGAAGGTGCTCAAGGAGATCCGCACCCGCGGCGACATCATCTTGTTCATCGACGAGATGCACACCCTCGTAGGCGCCGGTGCCGCCGAGGGCGCGATCGACGCAGCCAGCATCCTCAAGCCGATGCTCGCCCGCGGCGAGCTGCAGACGATCGGTGCGACCACCCTCGACGAGTACCGCAAGTACGTCGAGAAGGACGCTGCTCTCGAGCGAAGGTTCGCGCCGATCCAGGTGGATGCGCCTGACGTTCCGCACACGGTCGAGATCCTCAAGGGACTGCGCGACCGCTACGAGTCGCATCACCGCGTCTCCATCACCGATGGCGCCCTGGAGGCGGCCGCTCGGCTGTCGGATCGCTACATCTCCGACCGTCAGCTTCCCGACAAGGCGATCGATCTCATCGACGAGGCGGGCTCTCGCCTGCGAATCCGTCGGATGACCGCGCCGCCGGACCTTCGCGAGTTCGACGAGCGGATCGCCACGGTGCGCCGCGACAAGGAGTCGGCGATCGACGCCCAGGACTTCGAGAAGGCCGCGGGTCTCCGCGACCAGGAGAAGAACCTGCTCGCCGAGAAGGTCGAGCGCGAGCGCGAGTGGAAGGCGGGCGACCTCGACGTGGTCGCCGAGGTCGACGAGCGGCTGATCGGCGAGGTCCTGGCCCTCATGACCGGCATTCCGGTGTCCGACCTCACCGAGGACGACATCGCGCGACTGCTGCGCATGGAGGAGGAGCTGCACAAGCGGGTCATCGGCCAGGAGCAGGCCATCAAGGCGCTGTCGAAGTCCATCCGCCGCACCCGCGCGGGCCTCAAGGACCCGAAGCGGCCCTCCGGCTCGTTCATCTTCGCCGGCCCGTCGGGTGTCGGGAAGACCGAGCTCAGCAAGACGCTGGCCGAGTTCCTCTTCGGCGACGAGGACGCCCTGATCGCGCTCGACATGAGCGAGTTCTCCGAGCGGCACACGGCGTCACGCCTGTTCGGCTCACCGCCCGGGTACGTGGGCTATGAAGAGGGTGGGCAGCTCACCGAGAAGGTGCGCCGCAAGCCGTTCTCCGTTGTCCTGTTCGACGAGGTGGAGAAGGCCCACCCGGACATCTTCAACTCACTCCTGCAGGTCCTTGAGGAGGGGCGGCTCACCGATGCCCAGGGTCGCGTCGTCGACTTCAAGAACACGGTCATCATCATGACGACGAACCTCGGCAGCCGTGACGTGTCGAAGGGTCAGACCCTTGGCTTCGCGCCGGAGAACGACGACGACGGCGCCTACGAGCGGATGAAGTCGAAGGTGCAGCAGGAGCTCAAGCAGCACTTCCGCCCGGAGTTCCTCAACCGCATCGATGACGTCATCGTGTTCCACCAGCTCACCGAGACCGAGATCGTGAGCATCGTCGACCTGATGATCAACAACCTCGAGCATCGCCTCGAGGAGCAGGACATGGCCATCGAGCTCACGCCGGCGGCAAAGGCCCTGCTCGCGCATCGCGGGTACGACAACAGCCTGGGCGCGCGTCCGCTGCGCCGCACCATCCAGCGCGATATCGAGGACCCGCTGAGCGAGAAGATGCTCTTCGGCGACATGAACCCCGGATCCATCGTGCTGGTCGACGTGGCGGTGGACGACTCCGAGGAGCCCTTCACCTTCACGGCCATGCCCAAGGGCGAACTCCCCGACGTGCCGCCGGTCGAGACCGCCGGTTCCGCCGAGGGTGACTCGCTGACCGGCTGACTCGAGCGGTCGGCACCGTGGCGGGCGGGCCCCTCATCCCGGGGATGAGGGAGTTCGACCGTCCCCGCTCGGGCTGGCCGGCTTGGCTGACGTGGCTGATCGCGTCGGTGGTCGCCATCGTGGTGCTCATCGTGCTCGCTGGCTTCGCCGGTGGCGTGGGCCCGCTTCGGGTACTGGGCCAGAGCACGACCCCGTTGGACGCCGTCGCCTACCGGGTGACCGCCGACCCGTCGGTCGTCCAGGTGGCCGTGCGCCTTCCCGAGACCGGTCTGTGCAGGGACGACGAGATCTCGGTGGTGGCGTTCGAGCGCAGCAACCGGATCGAGGTGGACGCCTCGGTGACCAGGTCGCGCACCGGCTCGTGCCCGGTGACGAGCATCGGGGGCGACCTGCGGTGGGCCGATGTCCGCCTGGCGGCCCCCCTGGGCTCGCGGACGTTGATCCGGACCAGCGATCGCGAGCCGCTGCCGAGGGAGGCCGAACCCGCGCCCTAGCCATCGCCAGGAGCGTCGAGTCTGTAGCCGGATATAGCCGGAGGCGATGGGGACTCGGCGCCCGCACGGGGGGATGCTGGCTTAGGGGGTAAGGAGGCGATTGCCATGCGCACCTTCGGGTCGGCGTGCCGCAGCGAAGTCGGGGCTACCGCCGTCGAGTACGGGACTGGTAGTTGGGGCGGTGGCCATAGCCATTGTGGCCGCGGTCGGGATGCTGGGGACCCGAGTGACGAGCGGTGTCGACTCCGCGCGGGCAGCGCTCGCCTCCTCTGAGGGCGTGAACGAGGCGGCCTACTTTGCTGATGGGGGAGCGCCGGCCGAGCCGGCAGCGGCAGGGGGAGGATCCTCGTCTGAGGGAGTGGCTCCCGGCGCAACGACGTCGGAATCAGGGAGCGCGACCGAGGAGACCGGCGGCGCCGTCGAGGCCGCGGGGACTCAGGTGCCGCGGACCCTCACCGCCGCCGACTGGGCGGTGCTGAGCGGCCAGGCGCTCATCAATGGCACGACGGTGCAGACCACGCGTGCGGCCAACGCCACCTGGCAGAACACGAGCGTGATGAACGCCACGCCGTGGACGGACCCGGACATCACGCTGACGTCGACCATGCGATTGATCCTCCCGGAGGGAGTGACCGGCTACGGCTATGGCGTGTGGCTGCGGGCGACGCCGGACTCGTCGAAGCGGACAGTGCCCTCGGGATACTCGTTCCAGGTTGATCCCGGAATGGGAAACAGGTTCGCACTCAAGATCTGGGAGGGCGGGACGGAAACGCTCTTGGCCATGTCGTCCTTCCCCGCGGGCTTCGACCCCCAGGTCGACAACGAGGTATCGGTGACGATGTCGGGCGATACCTTCGTCGCGCTGGTGAACGGCACGGAGGTCCTGCGGGTCAACAGCCTGACCGACCTCGCGGGCGCGAAGGGCAAGTCGTCGGTGCCGACTGGAACCCAGTACGGTCTTCGGGCCTGGCAGAAGGCCGACGCGACGATGTCGGGGACCACGGTGGGCGTCCCCTCCGCGTGACCGACGCAGTCTCCGTCAGCCCGGCAGGGCTAGGCGGCCGTCCGGCTGGCGTTCCGCCAGACCTTCCGCCAGCAGGGCCGCGAGTGCGCGCTGGCGCTGCACGACATCCGGCCAGGCTGCCTCGACGGCACTCGCCCGGACCGGGTCTGGACTCTCGCGGAGGATTGCCAGAATGCGACCGCGCGCCTGGCGGTCGCTGCCGACGTACAGCTGCTGCCTTCGCGTCGGCTGGTCCGACGTGGGCCGTCCGGCGGACAGCCAGGCGCACCTGCGCGACACCGGGCACGCGTCACAGGCCGGTGCTCGAGCCGTGCACACGACCGCGCCGAACTCCATCACGGCCGCCGACCAGCGGGCGCTGCGCCGGTGGGTGCGCGGCCACAGCTCGTCCGCCCGGAGGCGCTCGGCGTTCGTGATGTGGGCGGTCGGTCCGGCCGCCCCCTGGACGGTCCTCGCGACCACGCGGCGGACGTTCGTGTCGAGGACGATCGACCGACGGTCGAATGCGAAGGCCAGGATCGCGGCGGCCGTGTACTCGCCCACGCCAGGAAGCGCGCGCAGCGCAGTCTCGTCGGCGGGCACCTCCCCGCCGTGCAGGGTAGTGATCGCGACGGCGCTCTGGTGGAGGCGATGGGCGCGACGCGGGTAGCCGAGCCGACCCCAGGCGCGGAGCGCATCCGCCACGCTCGCGGCCGCGAGATCCGCGGGCTCGGGCCACCGTTCCATCCATGCGTGCCAGACGGGCAGAACGCGGTCGACGGGGGTCTGCTGGAGCATGAACTCGCTGACGACGACGCCCCACGGCGAGGTCGAACGCCACGGCAGCGGGCGCTCGTTGGCGTCGAACCAGCGGATCAGGGCCGAGACAAGTGCCCGATCGACCGGACCACCCCCTTCTGACGCCACATCGTGATCGTTTCACGATCGCACGGATGGCGCAGTACCGTGGACCCGTGAGCACGTTCATGCACCCGGCCGGTCCGGAGCCGGCATCGGTGTACTGGATTCGGCGTGCCGCGATCATCCTCGTCATCGTGACCTTGGTCGTCGCCGTGTGGTGGCTGCTCGGATCGCTGCTCGGGGGCGGCTCGGAGCCGGCATCGGGCACGACGGATGAGCCCTCGGCATCGGCCTCGGCGGTGCCCGGCGAGTCGTCGAGCGCCGCACCCGCGGCCACGGCCGACGCCGAGCCCGTGGAATGCCTCGATTCGGCAATCACCGTGGAGGCCACCACCGACGCGTCGACCTATCCGGTCGGTTCCACGCCGCGACTCACCCTCACGATCATCAACAGCGGCGACGTCGCCTGCAAGCGGGACGTGGGCCCGAAGGCCAACGAGCTCGAGATCACGTCGGGCGGGTACCACGTCTGGTCCAGCGACGACTGCAACGCAAGCAACAAGAGCAAGGTCTCGGTGCTGGAGCCTGGCGAGAAGGTCGCCTCGAGCATCACCTGGAACGGTCGCCTGACGCAGAAGGACTGCCCGAACGGCGAGGGCGCTGCCGCGAAGGCTGGGCGCTACGACCTCGTCGGGCGCAATGGCAAGGTCACCAGCAAGCCGACGCCGTTCGCGTTGACCAACAAGAACTCCTGATCAGCCGACCCCCTGCCGATCTCCGGTCGGGCTAGACGAAGCGGTCGAGGATGCTCGCCTCCGCCAGTCTGGAGACCCCATCACGCACCGATCGGGCGCGCGTCTCGCCGACACCCTCGACCTGCTGGAGATCCTCCGTCGTCGCGGCGAGCAGCTTCTGCAGGCCGCCGAAGTGCCCCACGATGCGGTCGGTGATGACTTCGGGCAGCCTGGGCACGCGTGCCAGGAGCCGGAATCCCCTCGGGCTGACCGTGGACTCCAGGGCCTCGGGCGTGTCCGCGAACCCGAAGGCGCCGCCGACCTTGCCGAGCTCGAGCAGATCGCCTTCCGTCAGGTTGTCGAGTGCCTCGAGGGCACGATCGACGCCGCGACGCCGTCGATTGTTGGCGGGGACCAGGTAGTCGCGCACCAGGAGCACCCGCTCGGCGTCGACCCCCGCCACCAGCTCATTCAGTTGGAGGGACAGCAGCCGACCCTCGGTGCCGAGCTCGAGAACGTAGTTCGCGACCTCCCGCCGGATCCGCCGCACCATCTGCGCGCGCTGGGCCACGACGCAGACGTCGCGCACGGTCACCAGATTCTCGATCTCCAGGGCAGAGAGGGTGCCGCTGACCTCGTCGAGGCGCGACTTGTACCTCTCCAGGGTTGCCAGCCCCTGATTCGCGCGCGACAGGATCTCGCCGGAGTCCTCGAGGACGTGCCGCCGGCCATCGACGTAGATCGCGACGATGTTCATGGACTTGCTCACGCTGATCACCGGACGTCCGGTCTGGCGTGACACCCGGTCCGCCGTGCGATGCCGGGTGCCGGTCTCCTCGGTGGGCAGAGCGGGGTCGGGCATGAGCTGGACCGCCGCACGGACGATCGTCTGGGCCTCAGCGTCAAGCACGATCGCGCCATCCATCTTGGACAGCTCTCGCAGGCGGGTGGCGGAGAAGGCGACATCGAGAACGAAGCCGCCGTTCGCCACCTGCTCCACGGGTCGGTCCCAGCCGAGGACGATGAGACCACCCGTGCGGCCCCGCAGGATGCGCTCGAGCCCGTCACGCAGGGCGGTGCCGGGGGCCACCATCGCGAGGACGTCGCGGAAGCGGGCGTCGGCAGCAGCGTCGGTGCTCATCTGGCTCTCCCCGTCACGTTCGTCCGGGCACCGTAGCGCGAGAGAGGCGTTGAACGGTGCTGATGGCATCGTGCACTGACCCGACCTCGTGCATCCGCATGCCCGCCGGGGGCACGGGTGGGGTTCCGCGGGCCCGCAGCGCGCGGGCCGGGGCGATGACGTCGGTGAAGCCGAGGCGGCCGGCTTCTGCCAGTCGGCGGTCGAGGGCAGAGATCGGTCGGACGTCGCCGGCCAGCCCGATCTCCCCGAAGGCCACCAGTCCAGGAGGAAGAGCGACGTCGGATGCGCTGCTGGCGATGGCGAGGGCCACCGCCATGTCGGTGGCCGGCTCGGTGAGGCGGACGCCCCCGACGGTGGCCACGAAGCAGTCGGCGGTGGCCAGGCGCACTCCGGCCCGCCGCTCGAGCACGCCGAGCATCATCGCGATCCGCGAGGAGTCCAGGCCGCTGGTGACCCGGCGCGGTTGAGGGGCGGACGAGGGCGCGATCAGTGCCTGGACCTCGGCGATGAGAGGTCGACGACCCTCCATGGTCACGGTCACGCACGTCCCGGGAGCGTTTTGCTGCCGGTCGCCCAGGAAGAGCCCGCTGGGGTCGGCCAGTCCGATGATGCCGTCGTCGACCAGCTCGAAGCAGCCGATCTCGTCGGCCGCCCCGTACCGGTTCTTGACCGCCCGCACGAGGCGCAGGGGCCCCTGCCGGTCACCCTCGAAGTGCAGGACGACGTCGACGAGGTGCTCCAGGGTGCGAGGCCCCGCCACGGAGCCGTCCTTGGTGACGTGTCCGACCAGGACGACGGTGATGTCGCGCGCTTTCGCCACGGCGATGAGCGAGGCGGCCACTTCTTTTACCTGCGTGACTCCGCCGGCGGCCCCGTCGACGTCGGAGCTCGAGATGGTCTGGACGGAGTCGAGGACCAGGAGTGTTGGGGCCACCGAGTCCAGCTGCCCGAGGACGCTGCCGAGGTCGGTCTCGGCGGCAAGGAACAGCTCGTCGGCGACGGCATCGATCCGCTCGGCTCGAAGCCGGACCTGGGCTGCAGACTCCTCGCCGGTGACGTACAGCGCTCGTCGGCCCGACCGGGCCCACGCAGCCGCGGTCTCCAGCAGGAGGGTGGACTTGCCGACGCCGGGCTCGCCGGCCAGGAGCAGCACGGCGCCCGGTACGAAGCCGCCGCCAAGAACCCGATCGAGTTCGTCGATGCCGGTGGGGACCGAACGGGCCGTGGCGACGTCGACTTCCCCGATGCGGACCGCCGGGCTGCGACTGACGACTGCCGCCGTCGTGCGGGCCCGGACCGCTCCGACCTCGTCGACCGTGCCCCAGGCCTGGCACTCCCCGCAGCGGCCGACCCACTTGGGGGAGGTCCAGCCGCAGTCAGTGCAGCGATAGGGGGCGGACTGGGCGCGGGCCATCGAGCTATCGGGGATCGGCCGGATGCGGGGACAGGCCGAGGTCGAACCGACCCTGCTCGAGCAGGAGGGTGCGGGCACGGCACAGGCGGGCCAGCTCCTCGTAGGCCGGCTCGCCGATCAGGGCCACGATCTCGTCGCGGCTCGACACGAAGACCGGCTCGGCTCCGACGTGGGCGTCGGTGTTGGCGGTGCAGTACCAGTGGAAGTCGTGACCGCCGGGCCCCCAGTCGCGACGCTGGTACTCACCGAGCACGACAACGACGTACTCGGTGCCGTCCTCGATGCTGCGGCTCTCATAGGACCGACGGACGGGCAGCTGCCAGCAGACTTCGGGCTTGGTCTCGATGAAGGAGACGCCCTCCGCGGCGGCCAGGTGGTGGAGGGCGCACCCGTACCCGCCGGGGAAGCCTTCGGAGTTGTGGAAGATGCAGGCCCCCTTGACCACGCGGGTCTTTTCCTCGCCGTCCTCCTT
This sequence comes from uncultured bacterium, assembly GCA_963700745.1. Lineage (GTDB taxonomy): Bacteria > Actinomycetota > Actinomycetes > S36-B12 > S36-B12 > UBA10649. The sequence goes on from CAVOYT010000002.1 coordinate 312,967, forward strand.
CTCGGTCCAGCCCTTCTTGTGTCCGGTGCGGTGGTGCTCCCACTGCTCGGGAGTGAGCTTCTCGACCCACTGTGCGACGCGCTTGCGGTCCTTCTTCTCGGAGAAGTGCGCGCCGTGGACGCAGCACCCCGCGTCGGTGCGGCTGGCGTCAATGCCCTGGCACCCCCGACCGAAGATGCAGGTCCACCGTGAGGTGAGCCAGGTCAGGTCTGCCTTGATGAGGTGACCGGGATTGGCGGGGTCGACGAACTCGACCCACTGACGGGGGAAGCCAAGCGGCACCTCAGGCATGACGGCAGCCTACGGGTTGCCGGTGACGCTCCCGTGGAAGTCGGTGCAGTGCTGCGCGGCGGTCCTCGTCCCGATAGTTTCGACCCGTGCGACTCGGCGTTCTCGACCTCGGCTCGAATACCGTCCACCTACTGCTGGTCGACGCACACTACGGCGCTGCGCCGGTCCCCGCCTCGAAACTGAAGATGCCCCTGCGCCTGTCCGAGCACCTGCGCGCGGACGGGAGCGTCGACAAGGCTGCCGTCGGTCAATTGGTCGACTTCATCGTTCGCGGCCAGGGTCTCGCGGAGGACATGGGCGCCACGGAGATCATGGCCTTCGCCACGTCAGCGATCCGTGGGGCCACCAACGGCGAGGAGGTTCTCGCTCAGGTTCGCCTCGACACCGGTCTGGACATCGAGGTCCTGTCCGGCGAGGACGAGGCCCGGATGACGTTCCTGGCGGTGCGTCGGTGGTTCGGCTGGTCGAGCGGCCGGATCCTCAACCTTGACATCGGGGGTGGTTCCCTCGAGATCGCCACCGGATCGGATGAGGAGCCCGATGTCGCCGTGTCGCTGCCCCTCGGGGCCGGGCGCATGACGCGCGACTTCCTCGCCTCCGATCCGCCCGATCCGGACGCGGTGCGAGACCTGCGGCGCCATGCCCGCGCCAGCATCGCCGAGGTGGTGGGCCGGATCCGTCGGGTCGGCGAGCCGCGCCTGGCGGTGGCTACCTCGAAGACCTTCCGGCAACTGGCCCGCATTGCCGGAGCGCCCCCGTCAAGCGAGGGTATTCACGTGCCCAGGGTGCTGAAGGCGGAGGACGTGAAGCAGATCGTGCCGAGGCTGTCGTCGATGACCGCGTCCCAGCGCGGCAAGATCCCGGGCGTCTCCGAGGGGCGGTCCGAGCAGATGGTGGCAGGGGCCATCGTCGCCGAAGCCGCCATGGACCTGCTCGAGCTCGAGGAGCTCGCCGTGTGCCCGTGGGCGCTGCGGGAGGGAATCATCCTGCGCCGGCTGGACGGCCTTCCCCTGTGAGCGAGGCGGTCACCGAACGACTGGACGGCCTGACCTCGGCCGAGGTCTCCGAGCGGGTGGCGCGGGGAGAGATCAACGCCGCGCCGGACGCCCGCAGCCGGAGTCTCGGTGACATCGTCAAGGCGAACACGTTCACGTGGTTCAACGGGCTGATCGGGTCGCTGTGGATCGTGATGATGGCGGTCGCACCGATCCAGGACTCGCTGTTCGGGTTCGTGATCGTGGCGAACACCGGGATCGGCATCATCCAGGAGTACCGGGCCGCGCGGACACTGGCGAAACTGGCGGTGCTGGGGGAGGCGAAGCCGGTGGTGCGGCGGGATGGCGCTGACCAGGAGATCAGTCCGGGCGACCTCGTGCTGGATGACCTGGTCGTGCTCCGGACGGGTGACCAGCTCGTGGTCGACGGGATCCTGCTGGCGAGCCAGGGCCTGGAGATCGACGAGAGCCTCCTCACCGGCGAGGCCGACCCGGTCGACAAGGCGGTCGGGGACGAGGCGATGTCCGGGTCGTTCGTCGTCGCCGGTTCCGGGCTCTACCGCGCCACCCGCGTCGGCCGCGACTCCTTCGCCGCGGGCCTCACGGAGCAGGCGAAGAAGTTCCACCTGACCAATTCCGAGCTCCGCGACGCCATCAACAGCTTCATCCGGGTGATCTCCTTCGTCCTCATCCCGGTCGGACTGCTGCTGCTGTGGTCACAGCTGGTGCGGGCCGAGCTGCCGGTCAACGAGGCGATCCGCGGGACGATCGCCGGCGTCGTCACGATGGTTCCCGAGGGCCTGGTCCTGCTCACCAGCATCGCGATGGCGGTGTCGGTGATCCGACTTGCACAGAAGCGGGTGCTGGTGCAGGACATGCCGGCGGTCGAGGTGCTTGCGCGGGTCGACACGATCTGCGTCGACAAGACCGGGACGCTGACGCAACCGGGCATGCACGTCCGCGACGTCGTCACTCTCGGCGAACCGCAACAGGACCTGGCGGCGGTGCTGGGCGCGATGGGGGCGAGTGAGGACAATCCGAACCCGACCCTCGAGGCGGTCGCGGAGCGCTACTCGCCGCCCGGCTGGTCGGTCACCGGTGCCGTGCCGTTCTCGAGCGCCCGCAAGTGGTCGGCCGCTTCATTCGACGGGCACGGCACGTGGCTCCTGGGCGCACCCGAGATCCTGGCACCGGACGATGCGGCCGTGGGGTCGCGCGCGGACCAACTGGCGGCCGACGGCGCGCGGGTGCTCCTGCTCGCCTCGGCCGGCGGGACGCCCTCCGCGGACCACGGTGCAGGGCCATCCGACCCGGTCGCTCTGGTGGTCATCGACCAGCAGCTGCGCCCGGATGCGGCCGAGACGGTCGCCTACTTCCTCGAGCAGAACGTGACCGTGAAGGTGATCTCGGGCGACAATGCCGAAACCGTCGGGGCCATCGCGCGGCAGGCCGGCGTCCCCGGCTCGCAGGATCCGGTCGATGCACGGACCTTGTCGGCCGACCCCCAGCAGTTGGCCGCCCAGGTCTCGGCGGCCAACGTCTTCGGCCGCGTGACGCCGGCGCAGAAGCAGGAGATGGTCGATGCCCTGCATCTGGAGGGCTCCACGGTCGCGATGACCGGCGACGGCGTGAACGACGTGCTCGCGCTGAAGAGTGCAGACCTGGGCATCGCCATGGGTTCGGGATCCGGGGCCACGCGTGCCGTGGCCCAGTTGGTGCTGCTCGACAATCGCTGGTCGGTCATGCCGAGCGTGGTGGCCGAGGGCCGGCGTGTGCTCGGCAACATCGAGCGGGTGTCCGACGTCTTCCTCACCAAGTCGTTCTACGCCGCTATCGTGTCCGTCATCGTCGGGATCACGGCGATCACCTTCCCGTTCCTGCCGAGGCACCTGTCCCTCATCGGCGCCCTGACCATCGGGATCCCCGGGTTCTTCCTGGCCCTGATGCCCAACACCGAGCGGTTCCGCCCTGGCTTCCTGCGGCGGGTCCTGCTGTTCGCCGTGCCTTCCGGCGTGATCGCGGCTACGGCAGCAATCTCGAGCTTCGTGGTGAGCCGGGCGCTCATCATCGCCGACGGCGTTCCGGTCAGCGACGCCGAACTCGCCGCTCAGTCGGCCGCGACCACCACCTTGTTCATTGTCGCGACCGCCGTCCTGCTGCAGTCGGCCCGGCCGCTCAATCTGCTGCGCCTGGGCATCGTCCTGCTCATGATCGTGATGTTCCTCGGCGTGATGTTCATCCCGTTCTTCTCGAACTTCTTCGAGCTGTCCCTGGCGGCCGAGCCCTACAGCGTGTTCGCGGTGGGCGCGGGCCTGGTCGGAGCGTTCCTCGTGTGGATCGCCACCCTCGTGACGGATCGATGGCGGCGGGCATGACCCGCCAGTTCCGCATCGGCCTGTCCACCTCCTCGGTCTACCCCGAGACCACGGCGGCGGCCTTCGAGCTCGCCGCTGCGCTGGGGTACGACGGGGTCGAGGTCATGGTCGGAACCGATGCGACCAGCCAGGATCCGGATGCCCTCAAGGCGCTCACCGATCACTACGGGGTGCCGATCCTGTCGATCCACGCGCCCTGCCTGCTGGTCACCCAGCGGGTCTGGGGGACCGATTCGTGGGGCAAGCTGGTGAGGGCCCAGGACGCGGCCGAACGGCTCGGAGCGAGCACGGTCGTCGTCCATCCGCCGTTCCGGTGGCAACGCGACTACGCCCGTGACTTCGTGAGCGGTTTGGCCCGGATGGAGTCGGAGACCGATGTCCGATTCGCCGTGGAGAACATGTATCCGTGGCGGGCCGGACCAGGCTCGGTGGGCGCCTATCTCCCCGACTGGGACGTGCGAAACGACGACTACCCGCACACGACGCTGGACCTGTCGCACACGGCAGTCTCCCGCAGTGACGCGGTGCAGATGGCGGCCGATCTGGGCGACCGCCTGGCACATCTGCACCTCGCAGACGGGACCGATTCGGCGCGCGACGAGCACCTCATCCCCGGTCGTGGCGACCAGCCGGTGGCCGAGGTCCTCCAGCAGCTGGCATACCGCGGATTCTCCGGCACGGTGATCGCAGAGGTGAGCACGCGCCGCGCACCGGATCGCCTGACCCGTGCGGCTGACCTGTCCGAGGCCCTCGCCTTCGCCCGTCGTCATCTCGGCGACGAGCGTGGATCAGGGCCTCCGGCCGCCTAGTCTGGAGTCGTGGTGGTCCCGAGCGTGAGCCCGCAGGACGCGGCGGGTGCGGTGCTGCAGGCCGCCCGGCTCGCCTTCGCGTCCCGCGGCTACGCCAGCACGACGATGAAGTCGGTCGCGGCCGCCGCTGGGGTCGCACCCGGAGTCGTCAAGTCGCTCTACACGAACAAGGAGCGACTGTTCGCCGCCGCGATGCGCCTGCCCTTCGACCCCGGGCAGGCTGTGCCGGAGCTGATCGCCCCCGGACTCGACGGACTCGGGGACCGGCTGGTCCGCATGGTGCTGACCCTGATGGGGGACCAGCAGGTCCGGGACGACCTCGCGCGACTGCTGAAGTCCGACGCCGCCGCGAGCGTGTCGACTTCCGCCGCGCGGGTCACCATCCCGGGGACCGACGACGCTGCGGCCCTGGAGCAGCTGCGCTTCGTCGCCGAGTACCTGCAGAGCACCGTGGTCGATCGAGTCGTGGCGGCCGTGGGCGTTCCCGATGCCCGCATGCGGGTCGCGGTCATCTCCTCCTACCTCGTCGGGATCGCCGCGTCCCGCTACCTGCTGCGGATCGAGCCGCTCGCGTCGGCGACCGACGATGAGATCGTCGCCCTCGTGGGGCCGACGATCCAGGTGCTGCTGGACCCGACGAGACGGCCGGGCACGGCGTGATCAGGGATGCGCTCCGCTCGGTGGCCAGGAATGAGGCGCTGGGTGGCCTGATCAACCGGGCTCCCGGTGCCCGCGAGGTCGTCAAGCGAGTGGTGGGCGGCGAGACGCTCGACTCCGCGCTCGACGTGGCCGTCCAGCTCAGCGACCAGGGGTTCTGGGTCAGCCTCGAGCGCGCAGCCCCGACGATCGAGTCGGACGAGGACGCCCAGCGGGTGTCGGCGGACTACTCGGACCTGATCGGCGGGATCGTGTCGGCCGGCCTCGTGGACGTGTGCGAGGTGACGGTGTTCCCCGAGGCGCTGGGGCTGGGTGCCGGCATCAAGACTGACACCGCCCGGAAGCGCCTCGGGGAACTGGCGGCGCAGGCTGCGGCCGGACGGGTCACGCTCATGGTGGGGATGGGTCCGCTGGCCGACGCCGACGTCACGGTCGCCTGGGCCGAGGAACTTTGGGCGGCGGGACTGCCGGTGGGCCTGACGCTCGCGGCCACCCTGCGCCGAACGGAGGCGGATTGCGCGCGGCTGGCACACCGACGCATCCGGCTCGTCAAGGGCGCGTATCGCGGCGACCCGCAGTCAGCGCATTCCCAGCCCATCGAGGTCGACAAGGCCTACGTGCGATGCGCGAAGACACTGCTGTCCGGGGATGGGGAGCCGTCCTTCGCGACGCACGACTCGCGGCTCGTGGAGATCGTCCAGAGCCTCGCGCGTCGCTACGAGCGGTCTCCGCAGACCTACGAGTTCGCGTTCTTCATGGGCAGGCAGGAGGGCGCTCAGGAGCAGCTGCGCGCGGACGGCGAGCGGGTGCGGGTGTACATCCCATACGGCCCGGACTGGTTCGAGCGACTCGTGGGAGGCTTGGCGGAACAGCCCAGCTCGATCGCGGCCGCCGTGCGGTCGCTCCTGCCGGGCGCCTCATAGCAGCCGGAATCGGGAAGGCAGACACTCCATGCGGATAGCGGTGCTGGGCGGCGGTGTGATGGGGGAGACGCTCGCGAGCGGGTTCCTGCGCCACGTCGACCCGTATCCCGAGGTCGTGGTGGCCGAGAAGCGGGCCGAGCGCGCGGAGGATCTTCGTCGACGGCACGGCGTCGAGATCCGCGGACCCGTTGACGCCGTGCAGGGCGCTGACGTGGTGGTCATGGTGGTTAAGCCGCAGGACATGACCGCACTGCTCGACGAGGTCGCCGACGCACTGGCGCCGGGGACCATCGTCATCTCGATCGCCGCCGGCATCCCGACGGCCACGATCGAGGAGCGCGTCGCCGATGGAGTCGATGTCGTGCGCGCCATGCCCAACACGCCGGCCCGGGTCGATCGCGGCGTCACCGGGATCAGCCCTGGGCTGCGCTGCCGGGCCGAGGCGGTGGCGACGGTCGCGGCACTGCTGGCGGCCGTCGGGGAGGTCGTGGAGGTGCCGGAGAGCCTGCAGGATGCGGTTACGGCGGTCTCCGGCAGCGGCCCTGCCTACGTGTTCCTCCTGGCCGAGGCGATGACGTCCGCGGCCGTCGGCCTGGGGCTGGATGCGACCACGGCCGCACGCATGGTCAACCACACGATCCTGGGCGCCGCCACCTTGCTGCAGGCGAGCGACGAGCCGGCGGAGGAACTGCGCCGCAATGTGACCTCTCCACACGGCACCACCGCGGCCGCGATCGACACGATGGAGGATCGTGGCGTGCGTGAGGGGATCGTTGCCGGGATCATCGCGGCGCGGGATCGCAGTCGAGAACTGTCGGGAGGCTGACCGTGAGCGACCGGGTCGGCATCGCCTGGGATGAGCGCCTGGCCGAGTACGACTTCGGCCCAGGGCATCCCCTGGCGCCGATCCGCGTGCAACTGGCGATGCGGCTGGCGACCGACTTCGGGCTCTTCACTCCCAGCAGCGTGACCATGCTGACCCCGATCGAACCGGTCGACGACGCGGACATCCTGCGCGTCCACGAGCCCGAGTACGTGGCGGCAGTCCAGGCCGCCTCCGACAATCCGCACTTCTACGACGAGGCTCGCGGGCTGGGCACCCCGGATGATCCGGTCTTCCCGGGCATGCACCTGGCGTCCAGCCGTGTCGCGGGGGCAACCTTGATGGCGGCCCGCGCCGTGCACGCTGGCGAGGTCGAGCACGCGGTCAATCTCGCCGGCGGCCTTCACCACGCGATGCCCGGGGCCGCCGAGGGGTTCTGCGTCTACAACGACATCGGGGTGGCGATCGCCTGGCTCCTCGACCAGGGGATCGAGCGGATCGCCTACGTCGACATCGACGTGCACCACGGGGACGGCGTGCAGGCGATGTTCTGGGACGACCCGCGCGTACTCACGATCTCCCTGCACGAGAGTCCGCAGACACTGTTCCCGGGCTCTGGATGGCCCTCCGAGACCGGGGGACCGTCAGCCCCGGGATCGGCAGTGAACATCGCGGTGCCCGCGGGCACGAACGACCAAGGATGGCTGCGGGCCCTGCACGCTGTGGTTCCCCAGGTCCTCGAGGCGTTTGCCCCGCAGATCCTCGTGACGCAGCACGGGGTGGACACGCACTTCGAGGATCCGCTGGCGCACCTGCTGATCTCCCTGGACGGCCAACGGATGGCCTTCGAGGCCCTGCACCGATGGGCGCACCGGTACGCGGGCGGCCGATGGATCGCGACCGGCGGTGGCGGCTATGAGTGGGTCGACGTCGTTCCCCGCGCCTGGGCCCACCTGATCGCGGAGGCGACTGGTCATCCGATCGAGCCCGAGACGGCCGTGCCGGAGGGCTTCCACGAGTACGTTCTCGAGGCGCTGGGTCGGCAGGCCCCCGGCCGCATGACCGACGGTCGGCAGCCGTGGCCGCGGCCGTTCGACCAGGGCTTCAATCCGGATGACGCCATCGACCGGGCCGTGATGGCCACTCGGGAGGCCGTCTTCCCGCACTACGGGCTCACCGCGGAGCCGAGCCTGTGGTTCTGAACGACTGCCCGCGGAAGGGGGCAGGGGGCCAATTTCCCCATTCAACTTTCCCAACCACACCACGGGCCACTAGTCTTCACAACGCCTGATGCCGTGTGTCTCCGGAGGGGAAGCCGGGACGGTCCGGGGCAGAGAGTTCGGTGTGAGATGTCTACGACCCCTGATCGGGCCTTCGCGGAAGTGCGCTTTCTGACGGTGGCGGAAGTCGCCGCGATGATGCGCGTGTCCAAGATGACCGTCTACCGCCTGGTCCACAACGGCGACATGCCTGCGGTCCGGGTGGGACGCTCCTTCCGCGTGCCTGAGCAGGCTGTGCACGACTACCTGCGCGACTCGTTCGTCGAGACCGCCTGACCCCCATCGCAGTCGAGCGCTACCGAGTCGGTTCGCCCACGGGGGCGACGGTAGGGTTGAGTCTCCATACGTAGGCAACGAGATTGGGATTATTGATGGGCTCAGTGGTCAAGAAGCGACGCAAGCGGATGGCGAAGAAGAAGCACCGCAAGTTGCTGCGTCGCACCCGGGTCCAGCGCCGTAACAAGAAGTAGTCGCCTCCGGTAGTCCGGCATCAGGAGGTCTCATGGGACGCACCGTGCTCGTCACGGGCGTATCGAGGTACCTCGGCGGTCGCATGGCCGACCTGCTTGCCGCTGATCCCGCCGTCGAGACCGTGATCGGTGTCGACGTCGTGGCCCCACCGCGCCCCCTGTCCGGCACGCACTTCGTCCGGGCGGACATCCGCAACCCGGTGATCACCAAGGTCCTCGGTGAGGCCGGAGTCGACACCGTGGTCCACATGGGGGTCATCGCGACGCCGAAGCAGGCTGGTGGCCGGTCCACGATGAAGGAGATCAACGTCATCGGGACGATGCAGCTGCTCGCGGCCTGCCAACGGACCCCAAGCGTGCGGTCCCTGATCGTGAAGTCGACAGCCGCGGTGTACGGGTCCGGTCCGAAGGACCCGGCCAAGTTCACCGAGGACATGGAGCCGAAGCACGCACCCTCGTCGGGCTGGGCGAAGGACTCTGTCGAGGTGGAGACGTACGTTCGCGGCTTCGCGCGTCGTCGTCCCGATGTGTCGGTCACGACCCTCCGGTTCGCCAACTTCATCGGTCCCCGCGTCCAGACAGCGCTGACCGCCTACTTCTCGATGCCCATGATCCCGACTGTGCTCGGTTTCGACCCACGGCTCCAGTTCGTGCACGAGGACGATGGGCTTGAGGCGATCCGCGCGGCGGTGGTGTCTACGCGTGAGGGAACGTTCAACGTCGCGGGCGACGGCGTCATCATGCTGTCGCAGGCCGTGCGTCGGTCGCGGCGCCCGACGATGGCGGTGCCCAGCATCATGTTCGGGCCCCTTGGGCGCAGCCTCAGCGCGACCGGGATGGCGGACTTCTCCCCCGAGGCAGTGCGCTACCTGACGTACGGACGGGCGCTCGACACGCGGGCCATGCGGCGCACCCTGGGGTTCACCCCGGTGTGGACCAGCGAGGATGCCTTCATGGCGTTCTCTCGGGGCACCGATGCGATGGGGGAGGTGGGCGTTGCCTGACGCGGACATCATCCCGTTCGGCTCGGCCGACGAGCCAGGGCGCCAGCCCGTTCCGCTCGGCCCGTCGAAGGCGGCGCGAGCAGTCGGCAACACCGGCCCGCAGCCGGCGCCGCCTGTCGCGCGGCCGGCACGTCGACGACCGGCCGTCGATACCGAGGCCGTGGATCCACCCGAGGTCATCACGGATGCGGAGATCCCGCAGGACGACGAGGGGTGGATGGAGTTCCTGCGCCGCCGACTGGCCGGGGACTACTCGGTGGATGACTTCGGCTTCGACCCCGAGCTCACCGACCGGGTGCTGCTTGCGATGCTTCGGCCGCTGTACCGGTCCTGGTTCCGCGTCGAGACCACCGGCTTGGAGAACGTGCCGTCGGATTCGGGGGCACTCGTGGTCGCCAACCATTCCGGCGTGATCGCAATGGACTCAGCGATGGCTCAGGTCGCCCTGCATGACGAGCATCCGGCTCATCGCCATCTGCGCATGCTCGGCGCCAACCTCGTCTTCCAGACGCCCTTCATGGGTGAGGTGGCCCGCAAGGCCGGCCACACCCTCGCCTGCCACCCCGATGCGGAGCGCCTCCTCGCGGCCGGCGAGCTCGTCGGCGTCTGGCCCGAGGGCTTCAAGGGAGTGGGGAAACCGTTCGGCCAGCGCTATCGGCTCCAGCGGTTCGGCCGCGGCGGCTTCGTTGCGGCGGCCCTGCGCACCGGCTCGCCGATCATCCCCACGGCGATCGTGGGAGCCGAGGAGATCTACCCGATGATCGGCAACGCCAAGACCGTGGCCCGGATCCTCGGGCTGCCGTATTTCCCGATCACGCCCACCTTCCCGTGGCTGGGGCCGCTGGGGATGGTGCCACTGCCGAGCAAGTGGCTCATCCACTTCGGGGAGCCGATTCGAACCGATCATTTCCCCGAGGGCTCGGCGGATGACCCCATGGTCGTGTTCAACCTCACCGACCAGGTCCGCGAGCAGATCCAGCAGTCGCTTTACCGGCTCCTGGTCAAGCGGCCCTCCGCGTTCGGCTGACCGCGGTCCGAGCCCGCCATGAGCCAGGCGAATACGGTTCTCCCATGCAGATGACCCTCTCGGACGGCGGATCGATCCCCACGATCGGCCTGGGGACCTGGCCGATGAACGATGCTGAGTGCGAGCAGGTGGTCGCCGAGGCCCTGGCGTTGGGCTATCGCCTTGTCGACACGGCCTTCGCCTACGGCAACGAGACCGGTGTGGGTCGTGGCGTGAGAGCGAGCGGGCTGCCGCGCGAGGACGTCTTCATCACCACCAAGTTCGACCGCCACAGCCACAGCGTCGCCGGCGTGAAGCAGGCCTTCGAGGACAGCGCCGGCAAGCTCGGAGTCGACTACCTCGACCTCATGCTCATCCACTGGCCGAACCCTGACCACGACAGGTATGTCGACGCGTGGGAGGGCTTGATCGCCTTGCGGGACGCAGGGTCTGGTGCGTCACATCGGCACCTCGAACTTCCTGCCCGAGCACCTCGACCGCGTCATCGCCGCGACCGGAGTGACGCCCGCGCTCGATCAGATCCAGATGAACCCGCGACACCAGCAGGTCGAGTCACGCGCCTACAACACGGCCCACGGCATCGTGACGCAGTCATGGTCGCCGCTCGGCCAGGGCAACGACCTGCTGCGCCAGCCGATCTTCGAGGAGATGGCCGTCCGATACGACTGCACGCCCGGTCAGGTCGTGCTCGCCTGGCACGTCGCGCAGGGCGTGTGCACGATTCCCAAGTCGGCGAACCGGCAGCGGCTCGAGCAGAACCTGGCGGCACAGGACATCGTCCTTGCGGCCACGGACCTGGATGCCATCAGCGCCCTGGACGGCACCGAGCGTGACGTGACGCACCCGAACTCGTTCGGGCACTGAGGCGCCGCTTCGCTCAGTGGCGCTAGCCCGTGCGTCGACTGCGCGCGGCCGCGTAGCCGACCGCCATGCCCACTGCGATACCGCCGGCCCCGGAGACCGCGGGAAGCGCGAACCGCTTGAACTGCTCGCGCCGCCGGAAGTCCCGGATCTTCCAGTCGTTGTCGCGGGCGTGCGCCCGCAGCGTCGAGTCCGGGTTCACCGCCACCGGATGGCCGACCAGCGACAGCATGGGGATGTCGTTGGACGAGTCGGAGTAGGCCGAGCAGCGGGACAGGTCCAGGCCCTCGCGCTCGGCGATCGCGCGCACGGCCTCGGCCTTGGCCAGTCCGTGCAGCGGCGGTCCTTCGAGGTGGCCGGTGTAGATCCCGTTCCGGACCTCGGCGACGGTCCCCAGCGCACCGGTCAGGCCCAGGCGCTTGGCGATGACGGTGGCCAGCTCGACCGGTGTGGCGGTCACCAGCCAGACCTGCTGCCCGGCGTCGATGTGTCCCTGGGCGATGGCCAGGGTGCCGGGGATCAGCTTGTCGACCATGCTCTCGTCGAAGATGTTCTCGGCGAGGTGCTCGAGCTCGGTCACGGGCCGGCCCTCGACGAAGGACAGCGCCGCCTCCGTGGCGGACGCCATGTCCTCGACGTCCTCGGACCCGCTGAGGACGAACTTCACCTGCTTCACGCCGAAGCCGACGAGCTCCCGCCCGCTGAAGTAGTTGCGCCTGGCGAGGCCGACGGCGAAGTGGAAGCTGCTCGCGCCGCGCATCAGCGTGTTGTCGACGTCGAAGAAGGCCGCGCCGGTTGCGTCGGCCGTCATGTTCTCCGAGTGGCCGGGAACCGCGGCGGCGGCGGAGGCCTGGCCCGCCTGGCGGTACCGCGAGAGGACGTCTCGACGTACCTCGGCAGGGGGGACGTCGGGCTGGGTGGGCTCGTTCACACGCCGAGAGTACCCAGAGCCGCCGAACGTTGTGCCAGACTCGGGATCGAACGGAGGAAGGGTGACAGTGAACGCCAACATCGCGGGATTCCTGCGCGCGTCCGCCCAGCGTCATCCGGATGCCGTGTGCATCGCCGCGGGTGGGGCCACCTACTCGTGGGCGGAGGTGGATCGGGCCGCCGACGCGTTCGCCGCCGGGCTGGTGCAGCGCGGGCTCCACGCCGGGGATCGCATCGCCATGCTCCTGGGCAACTGCTACGAGTTCGTCATCGCCTACTACGGCGCGGCGCGGGCTGGCCTCGTGAGCGTTCCGCTGAACCCGGCGTACACCAGCGCGGAGGTGGCGGTGATGGTGGCCGACGCCGGCGTCCGGATGCTTCTGGTCCAGCCATCGACCGAGCAGGTGGGCGTCGAGGCGTCTGCTGCGCTTCCCGGCTGCGAGGTCGTGCGCGACCTCGGGACCCGACTGGGCGGCGATCATGAGCAGCGGAGAGGAGTCCGTCCTGGCCGAGGTCGCGACGTCGCCCGACGTGCTCGCCCTGCTGCTGTTCACCGCCGGTACGAGCGGGCGGCCGAAGGGGGCCATGCTGACCCACGGGGCGCTGAGGGCGAATATCGAGATGCTGCTCGCGCTCACGGACCCGCCGGCGGTGGTGGACGACGACGTCGTGCTCATCGTGCTGCCGATGTTCCACGTATACGGCCTGAACACGGCGCTGGGCCTGGCCGTCGCGGCTGGCGCGACCTGCGTGCTGAGCGACCGCTTCGACCCCGTCGAGTCGCTGCAGTTGATCGCGGACAACCAGGTGACGACGATCGCGGGCGCCCCCGGCATGTACCAGGCCTGGTGCGCGACTCCCGGACTGCGGGAGGGGATGTCCACCGTGCGCATGCTCTCGAGCGGCGGTGCGCCGTTGCCCGTCCGCGTCTTCGAGACGTTCGCCGAGCTCACCGGTCTTGAGATCTTCGAGGGCTATGGCATGACCGAAACGGCCCCGGTGGTAGCCACCACCCTCGTGTCCGGGACGCCCAAGGCCGGCTCAGTGGGCCAGCCGCTGCCGGGACTGGACATCCGGCTGGTGGATGAGACTGACTCGGATGTGGATGAGGGGGACCCGGGCGAGGTGTGGGTTCGCGGACCCTCGGTCTTCAACGGCTACTGGCCGGACGGGGCGGGCGGGCCGGACGCCGACGGCTGGTTCCGCTCCGGCGACGTCGCCTACACGGACGAGGACGGCGACCTGCACGTCGTGGACCGCCGACGCGAGGTCATTCTCGTGAACGGCTTCAACGTCTATCCACGCGAGATCGAGCTGGTCATCGACGACCTTGATGGGGTCGCGGAGGCGGCGGTGGTCGGGGTTCCGGACGACGTCACGGGTGAGGCGGTCACCGCCCTCGTCGTTCCGCGCCCGGGGGCCAGCGTCACGGCCGACCAGGTGGCGGAGCACTGCGCGGGACGTCTCGCCCGGTTCAAGTGCCCGTCCACGATTCGCGTGGTGCCCACCCTGCCGCACTCGGCGACCGGGAAGGTGGCGAAGGGTCGCCTGCGGGACGTGTACGGCGACGGAGGCTACGGCTCGTGACCGGAGCGCGTCACCGTGATCGGCAAGCCGGACTGCCACCTGTGCGATGAGGCCCGGGCGGTCGTGGCCGCGGTGTGCGCGGAGACCGGCGACGGTTGGCTCGAGCAGTCCATCCTCGAGGACCCGGCGCTGTACGACGAATACTGGGAGCGGATCCCCGTGATCCTCGTCGATGGCCGCCCGCACGACTTCTGGCGGGTCGACCCGGTGCGGCTTCGTACCGCGCTGGCGACCCCCGCACCGGGCTAGCCCTACTCGGTATTCCGATAGTCGGACGCAAACGTCCGGTCAACTTTGTGACTTCGTGCGCGCATGCCTAATCTATGGGCGTCGAACACCGGCCCGGAAGCCCGTTCGGCCCCAAGGATCCACACTTCCCCCCGGAGAGCCGTGCCTGCAGCCCGATCGCCCCGCTCGGCCGTCATTCCGGTCGTCGGCGGGCCGAACCGAGGCCGTGACGGCTCACGGGACATCCCCGAGGCCACCATCGCCCGGCTGCCGATCTACCACCGCGTGCTCGGCCAGCTGTCGGACGCCGGGATCTCCACGGTCTCGTCTGAGGAGCTCGCCCAGGCCTGCGGTGTCTCGTCTGCGAAGCTGCGCAAGGACCTGTCCCACCTGGGTTCGTACGGGACCCGCGGCGTCGGATACGACGTGCGATTCCTGGCGTACCAGATCTCCCGCGAGCTCGGACTGACGCAGCCCTGGGGCGTCGTGATCGTCGGCGCCGGAAACCTCGGCCACGCACTGGTCGCCTACCGCGGCTTCGCCTCGCGCGGCTTCGCCGTCGTGGGGCTGCTTGACTCGCATCCCGATGTCGTCGGTCAACGCCTCGGCATCCCGGGGTCCCAGACGGTCGTGCGCCCGATGACCGATCTCGAGGCCGTCGTCACCGAGGGGGGCGCCCACATCGGCGTGATCGCCACTCCGGCCGAGGCCGCGCAGGACGTAGCCGACCGGCTCGTTGCCGCGGGAGTCCGCAGCATCCTCAATTTCGCCCCCGTCGTGCTGTCTGTTCCCGAGGACGTGGAGGTGCGCAAGGTCGATCTCGCCGTCGAGCTGCAGATCCTCGCGTTCCACGAGCAGCGGCGCAGCGACGAACTGCTCCACCCGAAGACCCCGTCATTTGATCCAGAGTCGCTGGGAGAGGCGATCAACGCATGACAACCGCGAGCAGCAAGTCGGCCACGAAGAAGTCGGCCACGTCCAAGCCGGTCCAGCAAGCCGGTGACCAAGCCGGTGGGCAAGACGGCGTCGAACGCGGCCGCCAAGAAGGCCGCCCCCGCGAAGCCGGCCGCCAAGAAGGCCGCTGCCAAGCCGGTGAGCAAGCCGGCATCGAAGCAGCCTGCCAAGAAGGCTGCTCCGGTCAAGGCCGTCAAGCCGGTCGTGGTGGCGGAGGCGCCGGCCAAGGTGCGCCGCAAGCCGGTACACGGCACCGTTTCCCTGGTCGCGGCTGGTCCCGGCGACCCCGATCTGCTCACCCTCCGGGCTGCCGCCCTCATCGCGGCCGCGGAGATCGTCGTCGTGGACTCCGACGCCGTAGCGGTCGCCCGGGCCCACGTCGGCCCCGGCGCGGAGATCGTCGTCGCTGTGGACGCCAATGGCCTTCCGCTTGACCAGGCCGGGCGCAGTGCCCTGGTGATCGGCGCGGCCCGCGAGGGGCGCAACACCGTGCGGCTGATCTCAGGTGACCCGGTCATCGACGGATCGCTGCTGCACGAGGCCGGTGCCCTGCGCAAGGCGCGGATCGACTTCGAGGTGGCGCCCGGCGTCAGCGAGGTCAATGCCGTCCCGGCGTACTCAGGGTTCGGCCTCACGGGCGGTCGCGTCCGGCAGGTGCGCATCGTGGATGCGAACGACACCGATCTGCCCTGGTCCGACCTCGCCACTCCGCGTACGACGGTGGTGTTCCTCAACGGTGCCGATCGTGCGTCCGACATCGCCGCACGCCTGGTGGCTGCCGGCGCCAGCGAGACCCTGCCGGTTGCGGCAACCCGGCGCGGCACGACCGTCGACCAGCGAACGATCGTCTCCACGCTCGGGGAGATCGCCGCCGCGACGAAGGCTGCTCGCCAGTCCGGCCCCGGTCTGCTTGTCGTCGGCGATGTCGTGTCGCAGCGAGAGAAGCTCGATTGGTTCGAGGTCAAGGCGCTCTTCGGCTGGCGGGTCCTGATCCCGCGCACGCAGGACCACGCCGGCTCCGTCGTCGGCCTCCTTCGCGGCCATGGCGCCATCCCGATCGAGGTCCCCACGATCTCGGTGGAGCCGCCGCGCACTCCGCAGCAGATCGATCGTGCGGTGCACGGACTGGTGTCCGGACGCTACGAGTGGATCGGGTTCACGTCTGTCAATGCCGTGCGCGCGATCCGCGAGAAGCTGCAGGAGTACGGCCTGGATGCCCGGTCGTTCGCCGGCCTGAAGGTCGCTGCCGTCGGCCAGCCCACCGCAGACGCCCTGATCGAGTTCGGCGTGCGTCCCGACATCATGCCGACCGCGGACCAGACCACCAGTGCCCTGCTCGACGAGTGGCCCCCGTACGACTCGCTGGTCGACCCCATCAACCGGGTCTTCCTGCCCCGCGCGGACATCGCGACCGACACCCTGGCGGCTGGCCTGTCCGAGCTCGGCTGGGAGGTCGAGGACGTCACGGCGTACCGCACCGTCCGAGCCGCGCCGCCGCCGGCCGAGACCCGCGAGGCGATCAAGACGGGCGGCTTCGACGCGGTCCTGTTCACGTCGAGCAGCACCGTCCGCAACCTGGTGGGCATAGCCGGGAAGCCGCACCACTCCACGGTTGTGGCCTGCATCGGACCGCAGACCGCCAAGGCGGCCGAGGAGCACGGCCTTCGGGTCGATGTCCTCGCCGAGACCAGCACCGCGATCGGATTGGTCGAGGCCCTGGCCGCGCACGGTGAGTCGCTGCGCATGGCGGCCGTCGAGGCCGGCGAAGGCACCTGGCGCCCGAGTCGGCGTCGTGCGACCGCCCGCCGCAAGGCGACCTGACCATGGCTGGCGCCGGGGACCGTACGACCGTCCACCTCCTTCGGCACGGCGAGGTCTTCAATCCGGAGGGAGTCCTCTACGGACGCCTTCCCGGCTACTACCTGTCCGAGCTGGGCCAGCAGATGGCGCTGCGGGCGGCCGACGCCCTCGCTGATCACGACGTCACCTTGGTCGTGTCGTCGCCGATGGAACGGGCGCAGCAGACCGCGTCCCCGATCGCGGAGCGGCACGGGCTGGCGATCGAGACCGACCCCGACCTGATCGAGGCGGACAACGTCTTCGAGGGGCAGCGGGTCAGTGTCGGGCGACGGCGTCCTGCGGCAGCCGCGCGCGTGGCGGCACCTGTACAACCCGTTCAAGCCCTCGTGGGGGGAGAAGTACACGGACGTGGCCGAGCGCATGCACCGCGCCATCGCGGCGGCCCGGGACAAGGCTCGAGGACACGAGGCCGTACTCGTCAGCCACCAACTGCCCGTGTGGGTCGCCCGGCTGGCCGCCGAGGACCGCAGGCTCTGGCACGACCCGCGCAGCCGGCAGTGCACCCTCGCCTCGTTGACGTCGCTGACCTACGACGCGGACAAGCTCGTGGCGATCACCTACACCGAGCCCTCGCGGGATCTGCTGGGCAAGGCAAGCAAGATCGCCGGGGCCTGACCGGGCCCATGCAGAACCGTCGCGCGCACGCGGCATCGGCCGCCGCGGCAGTCCCGCTCCTGCTCGTGAGCCTGGTACTGCTGCTGACCGGCTGCGCCTCGTCCTCGGCGGCGAATTCAGGAACCGACAGCGGGTTCGTGGCCGGCGACGGCTCCCTCGTGCTCGTTCCCGCCGCCGACCGCGCGCCCGCTCCGGACGTCGTCGGCCAGACGCTGGACGGCGAGGAGTTCCGGCTCGCCGACCACCTGGGTGACGTGGTGGTGCTGAACGTGTGGGCCTCCTGGTGCGCCCCCTGCCGGGCCGAGGCACCCGGCCTCGCGGCGCTCGCCACGGAGCTGGAGGGATCAGGGGTCCAGTTCGTCGGCCTCGACACCCGCGACTCGGACATTCCGGCGCGCGCTTTCGTCGAGCGGTTCGGAATCCCGTATCCGAATGTCATCGATCGCGACGGGCGGCTCCAGCTCCTGTTCGGGGACTCCCTTCCTCCGCAGGCGATCCCGTCGACCATCGTGATCGATCCACAGGGGCGGGTCGCCGGTCGCGCACTCGGCAAGGTGAGCGAGTCCTCTCTGCGGGGCCTGATCGAGCCGCTGCTCGCGCCAGGGACGAACTAGTGGACGGCATCGGCGACCTCGTCACGAGCGGCGGACTGTGGGTGGCCGTGCCGATCGCGTTCGCCGCCGGGATGGTCGCCTTCCTGAGTCCGTGTGTCCTGCCGCTGGCGCCGGGGTACGTCTCGTACATCACCGGTCTCACCGGTGCCGAACTGGCCGACACGAAGGGCCGCCGGTTCCAGGTGCTCACGGGCAGCCTGCTGTTCGTCCTGGGCTTCAGCGTCGTCTTCGTGAGCTACGGCGCGCTCTTCGGCGGCGCTGGATCGCTGCTGCTCGAGTACGCGGACGTCATCAACCGCGTCCTCGGTGTCGTGGTGATCCTCATGGGACTGGCGTTCATCGGCATCATCCCGGGCCTGCAACGGGAATACCGATTCCATCGGATGCCGACGTGGGGGGTCGCGGGGGCACCGCTCCTCGGAATCCTGTTCGGGCTCGGCTGGTCGCCATGCATCGGTCCGACGCTCACCGCCGTGCAGAGCCTGGCCTTCTCGGAGGCGAGCGCCCTTCGCGGAGCCGCGCTCTCCCTGGTCTACTGCCTCGGCCTGGGGCTGCCGTTCGTCCTGCTCGCCCTCGCCTTCAGCAAGATGGCGCGGGCCATCGGATGGGTGCGACGCCACTACGTGTGGGTCATGCGGCTCGGGGGCGGCATGCTGGTCCTCGTGGGCATCCTGCTGGTCACCGGCCTGTGGACTGACTTCACCATCTGGCTGCGCGTGCAGGTGCCAGGATTCGAGACCGCATTGTGACGGTGATCCCCGAACCGGCGACCAGCGACGACGCGGCCTCCGGCCTCCCCGCGGAGCGACCGCTCCCGCCCATGGGTTCGGTCGGCTTCCTGCGCTGGATGTGGCGGCAGCTGACCAGCATGCGCACGGCGCTGATCCTGCTGTTCCTCCTCGCGCTTGCCAGCATTCCCGGATCCGTCCTTCCGCAACGCGGCGTCAACCCACTGCGGGTGGACCAATGGCTGGACGACAACCCGGGCATCGGCCCGCTGTTGGACCGGGCCGGCTTCTTCGACGTCTACGCCTCACCTTGGTTCGCGGCGGTGTACCTGCTGCTGTTCATCTCGCTGATCGGCTGTGTCCTTCCCAGGATCCGCCAGCACGCGAAGTCTCTGCTCGCCCCACCGCCGCCGGCCCCGCGCCGGATGACCCGGCTGCCCGTTGCCCGTGAGTTCACCACGACCCAGGACCCGCAGGCCATCGCTCGACGCGGCATACGCATATCTGCGCGGCCGGCGATGGCGGGTGCGCAGAGGCGAATCCGAGGTGGACGGCAGTCAGTGGGTCGCCGCCGAGAAGGGCTATGCCCGCGAGACGGGGAACCTGGTCTTCCACCTCGCCCTGCTGTTCATCCTCGTCGCGGTGGCCGTGGGCGGGCTGCTCGGGTGGAAGGGCAACGTCATCGTCCGAGAGGGCTCGGGCTTCTCGAACACCCTGACCCAGTACGACGCATGGGGTGGCGGCCGACTGGTCAGTGCGGATGACCTTGCGCCGTTCTCCTTCACCCTCGATCAGTTCAACGTCGACTTCGAGCGCGGCGATGCGCAGCGCGGGGCGCCCCGCCTGTTCGAGGCCGACCTCACCTACCGATCGAGTCCGGATGCCGCGTCGGTGCAGACGACTGTCGAGGTCAACGAACCGCTGGCCGTCGACGGGGCGAAGGTGTTCCTCGTCGGCCACGGTTACGCGCCGCACCTGATCGTGCGCGACTCCACGGGGGCCGTCGTGTTCGACGACACCGTGGTGTTCCTGCCGCAGGACGGCAACTTCACGTCCACCGGCGTCGTGAAGATCCCGGACTCCGAACCCGCGCTCGGTCTGAACGGCCTGTTCCTCCCGACCGCTGCGCTCGACGAGGTCCGCGGACCGCATTCGACGTTCCCGGCGCCGGACTACCCGGCGGTCTTCCTGTCCGCCTTCACTGGAGACCTCGGTCTGGACAGCGGCCGGCCGCAGAGCGTCTACACGATCGACACGTCGGCGATGACGCAGCTCGGCCTGGAGTCCCTGCTCCCGGGCGAGACATGGACGCTGCCCGAGGGGGCCGGGTCCGTGGAGTTCGTCGGTTTCGAACGGTGGGCCTCGTTCCAGATCGCCCAGGACCCGGGCAAGGAGCTGGCGCTGGTGTCGTCACTCATCGCGATCGCGGGGCTGATGCTGTCGCTCTTCGTGCGCCGCCGCCGAGTGTGGGTCAAGGTGGTGCCCGCCGACGACGACGGGTACTCTCGTGCAGGTCGCCGGGCTGGCGAAGAACGAGGCGGCTGATCTTCCGGAGGACGTGGCGGCCCTGGCGACGGAGCTGGGGGAGTCGCAGAGCACCGGGCCGGAGAGGAGCACATCGTGACGAGCGTGGAACTCGCGCAGGCGAGCAATGCGGCGGTCTACGCCTCGATGGTCTCCCTGGCCCTGGCGATGATCTTCTTCGCCGCCTCGTTCGCGGCGGGCAGGCGGAAGCCGGTGGCCACCCACGCTGCGGCGACAGTCGTCGAGAGCGCCGGCGGGGCCGCCGTCATCACCCGCGCACCCGAGCCGGAGACCTCCACCGATCCCGGTCGTCGGGCCGCCAACATCGGGATGTCCCTCACCTGGCTGTCGTTCCTCACCCTCCTGGTCGGAGTCGTGCTCCGCGGCGTCTGGGCCGGACGGGTGCCGTGGGGGAACATGTACGAGTTCTCCATCACTGCCGCCCTGGGCATCCTCGGCGTCTTCTTGTTCATGTCGCTGCGGCGCGATCTGCGCTGGCTCGGGCTGTTCGTCGTCATCCCTGCCCTGCTCACCCTCGGCATGGCCGTCACGGTCCTGTACACGGAGGCGGCGCAGCTGGTCCCGGCGCTGAAGTCCTACTGGCTCGTCATCCACGTGTCGGCCGCGATCATCTGCTCGGGGGCCTTCACGTTCGCTGCTGCCACCGCGGGGCTGTCGTTGGTCCGCGGCAGGGTCGAGCGTCGGCAGGGCACCACCGAGGTCACGGGATGGACGACGCGGCTGCCGAGCAGCGAGCGCCTCCAGGGCCTGACCAACCGGGTGCTCGCCTTCGCCTTCCCGCTGTGGACGTTCGCCGTCGTCGCGGGCGCCATCTGGGCTGAGAACGCCTGGGGCCGGTACTGGGGCTGGGACCCCAAGGAGACCTGGGCCTTCATCACCTGGGTGGTGTACGCCGCCTACCTGCACGCTCGGTCGACGGCGGGCTGGCGCGGGAGCCGGGCGTCCTGGATCGCCATCGCCGGATGGGCGGCGTTCCTGATCAACTACTTCGGAGTGAACATCTTCGTCAACAGCCTGCACTCGTACGCGGGCATGTAGCCGAACCTCAGACTGAGGGTTCCTCGCCGCGACGGCGCTGCTCCATCTTCTTGACCCACACGTCGTCACCGAGCTCCTTGAGGAACCTCGGGTCGTCGTCGGGCGCCAGCGGCCCGCGCCGCCGGCCGAACCGCGCTCCCGGCGACGGCCAGACCCGTCCGAGAGCGAGCCAGATGAGGCCGCCGAGCAGGGGCAGCAGCACGACCACCAGCAGCCACACGAACTTCGGCAGTGTGCGGGTCTCGCCCCGCGGGGTGCGCAGGACGTCGATGATGAAGTAGATGTAGATGGCGACAGCGAGCAGCACGCCAACGACTCTCAGCATCGCCCGTCCTCCCGTCGTCCCACTGGTGAACAGCCTATGTCACGTCGCCCGCCCCGCACCCCGGCCGGCAGCATCCCGCGGCGTACCGTAGCGGGGTGGCAGCAGCGCGGGGATCGACGCTCATGGCAATCGTCGTCTACACGGTCCTCCGAATTGCCGTCTTCCTGGGAATCTGGATGGCCGTCAATCTGCTCACGCCCATCCACGGGGTGTGGGCGGCGGTGGTCGCGCTCCTGGTCTCCGGGGCCATCAGCCTGGTCCTGCTCGACCGCCAGCGCGGACGGGTCGGCGTGGCGGCGGCCGGGTTCTTCGGCCGGCTCAACGAGCGGATCGAGGCCAGCGCCCGAGCGGAGGACGACGACGAAGACCCCGATGCCTCGTCACTCGTGGCGGGTTTGAGTCCGCCGGAAGTCGCCACAAGTGACGACGCATCGGAGGGGTCGTCAGGGGAGGGCGAGCAGGGCTCCGAGCGCCAGGCCGTAGACGAGCAAGAGCTGCCCGGTGAGCTTGAGCGCCGGGATGAGGGCTGGGCCGAGGGCGCCGCTCCTGACGACGCGGACCGGACGCACGGCCAGCAGTCCCGTCAGTGACGCCAGCGCCACCCACGGCGAGGTGAGTGCGGCCACGCCAAGCGGTACGAGGATCGCCGCGACGACGATCGCGGTGTAGAGCACCCGCGTCCGGGCGTCCCCCAGCCGGACGGCCAGGGTTGTCTTGCCCGCGACGGTGTCGCCCGGGATGTCACGAAGGTTGTTGGTGACCAGGATCGCGCAGGCCAGCAGCCCGACCCCCACGGACGCGACCACATCGGGTGCCGTGATCGTCAGGGTCTGCACGTAGGCAGTACCGATGACTGGCACGAGACCGAAGAAGACGAACACGAAGACCTCGCCGAGCCCGGCATAGCCGTAGGGCCGCGGCCCGCCGGTGTAGAGCCACGCGGCCGCGATGCTGGCGGCGCCGACGGCGAGCAGCCACCACTGGGCGGTCAGCACGACCAGGACCAGTCCCGCCACGGCCGCGACCCCGAAGGAGATGAGGGCCGCCGCCTTGACCCGCGACGGTGCGGCGAGCCCCTGCCCGACGAGCCGCACCGGGCCCACCCGGGCAACGTCGGTCCCCTTGATCCCGTCGCTGTAGTCGTTGGCGTAGTTCACGCCGACCTGCAGCGCCACCGACACGACCAGGGCCAGGAGGACGCGACCACCGTCGAACGCGCTGGCCCACGCGCCCAGGCCGGCCCCGACGGCGACCGGAGCGATCGCGGCCGGAAGGGTGCGCGGTCGGGCACCCTCGTACCACTCTCGTCCGGTTGCCACGTCAGCGTGTCCCCTCGTCGGCGGCCTGCTGCTGGAGGAGCAGGCGGTCCACCTTGCCATTCGGCAGGTGCGGGAGCCCGCTGACCCGATGCACGACGGGGCGCGCCGCCGGTCCCAGGCATCGCTCCACCTCGGCCCGGGCCTTGTCCTCGACTCCTGCGGCGGCGTCCCGCACCTCGACGAAGACGTGCAGGACCGGCTCGCCGCCCGCTGGCACGACGACGACGGCCGCGGCGGTCACGACGTCCGGGAGGTCGCCGACAGCCCGCTCGACGGCGAGCGGGGAGACGTTGGTCCCCCGGATGATCACGACGTCGTCCGCACGCCCCACCACCACGATCCGGCCGTCCGCCTGCACCTCGCCGAGGTCGGGCGTGCGGAACCCGGCGGAGGTGAACCGCTCGCGGGTGAGCTCGGGTTCGGCCCGGTATCCCAGTGCGACGCACGGTCCGCTCACCGTGAGGGCACCGGGCGAGCCGTCGGCAGTCACGGCAACGCCGGGAAGTGGGCGCCCATCGAACACGCAGCCGCCCGCGGTCTCCGTGGCGCCGTACGTGGTGGTGATCGCGATGCCGAGCTCTCGGGCGTTGGCCGCGAGGGAGGGGCGGGTGGCGGCACCACCCACGAGCACGGACGTGCAGTGCAGCAGAGCGGCGATGCCGACGTCCTCGGACAGCAGGCGGGACAGCTGGGCCGGCACCAGGGAAACTCGCACGTCATTCGAGGAGCGGGCCGCGGTCTCCACGGCGGTTGCGAACTGCGCCACCGTGAACGGCCCAGCGCCGCCGATGCTGGGCAGCACGATGGGCTCGCGGTCGGCGGCGAGTGCGCGGATGAGGACATTGAGGCCGCCCATGGAGGTCACGGGCAGCGCGGCGATCCACTGGGGCCGCGCACCTTCGCCTTGGACGGCCGCCGTCATCGAGGTCAGCTGTGCGCTCGTGAGAAGCACGCCCCGCGGGGCGCCGGTGGATCCGGAGGTGGCCATGACGACCGCGACCTCGTCGGACTCGAGAGGGTGGTTGACGTCGTCGGCGCGCACAGCCGAGAGCAACGCCATCACGTACTGGTTGGACACCGTCGCGGAGACCGTCGGCACCGGCGCGATCGCGTCGCCACCGCCGCCCAGGGCGGCAGCCAGGACCGGCAGCAGTCGCGCTGGGCCCTCGGCGCCCGGCGGGACCGGGACGCGAGTGAGCGCGCGACTCATCCGGCCTCCCTCGGTCGGGGGAGGCGTCGCGCGGGCGGTCAGGCGAGGACGGGGCATCGGCAGGAGCGTAGGGCGATAGGTTGCCGCCCATGGATACCCGTACCCGATACGTGCTTCCGCCCGTGGCCCCGGAGGGCTCGCCGGCGCTGCAGGATCCGTCACATTCGTCCATGCGCCCGGGCTGCGAATGGGTGTCCGTCGGGGACTTCACCGACATCCGATACGAGCTGTCCACGGGTGACGATGTCGGCATCGCCAAGATCACCATCAACCGCCCGCAGAAGCGCAACGCGTTCCGCCCGCAGACCCTCTTCGAGCTGCAGGACGCGATGAATCGCGCGCGGGACGACGACTCCGTCGGCGTGATCGTCCTCACGGGCCAGGGCGATCTCGCCTTCTGCTCGGGTGGCGACCAGGTGATCCGCGGGAACGACGGCTACCTCGGCGACGACGAGGTGGCGCTCAAGGGCATCGGCCGCCTCGAACGTCCTCGACCTGCAGATCCAGATCCGGCGCACGCCCAAGCCCATCGTCGCCATGGTCGCGGGATACGCCATCGGTGGTGGGCACGTGCTGCACGTGGTGTGCGACCTGACGATTGCCGCGGACAACGCTCGATTCGGGCAGACCGGCCCCATGGTCGGCTCCTTCGACGGCGGCTACGGGTCGGGTCTGCTGGCTCGAACGGTGGGGCAGAAGCGGTCCCGCGAGGTCTGGTACACCTGCCGGCAGTACGGAGCCGAGCAGGCCTACGACTGGGGGCTCGTCAACTCGGTCGTCCCCATCGAGGACCTGGAGATCGAGACGGTGGCCTGGGCTCGGGAGATGCTGGACATGTCTCCGCTTGCGCTGCGGATGCTGAAGGCCTCGCACAACGCGGCGGATGACGGACTCGCGGGCATTCAGCAGCTCGCCGGCGACGCGACCTTGCTGTTCTACATGACGGAGGAGGCGCAGCACGGCCGGGACTCCTACAAGGAGAAGCGCAAGCCTGACTTCCGGCAGTTCCCCAAGCGCCCCTGATGGACGAGGACCGTCTCCTGCGGGCACTGCTCGAGGCGGCGGTGCCGTTCGCCCTGCCGCTGCGTCGGAGCTTCCGCGGACTGGACGTCCGAGAGGGCATGCTCATCAAGGGCTCGTCGGGCTGGGGCGAGTTCGCGCCGTTCGACGACTACACCGACGCGGCGGCATCCCGCTGGCTCGACAGCGCCCTCGAGTCTGCCTTCGGCCGGTTCCCAGAAGAACTCCGGGGCGAGATCGAAGTGAACGCGATCGTGCCGGGTGTCGGGTCCGCCGATGCGGCCACCCTGGCGCGGGAGGCCGTGCTCGACCGAGGCTGTCGCACCGTCAAGGTCAAGGTCGGGTCGGACAGCCTGGCCGACGACGAGGCTCGGGTCGCCAGCGTCCGTGACGTGCTCGACACCGTGGTGGGCCGTGGACGTGGAGCGATCCGCATCGACGCCAACGGAGCATGGGACGTCGCGCGCGGCGCGGTCGCGCTGCGGCGGCTGGGACAGTACGGCATCGAGTACGTCGAACAGCCGTGCCGCACGCCTGAGGAGATGCGCGAGCTGAGGCGACTCGTCGATCTCCCGTTCGCTGTCGACGACACGATTCGTCAGGCCCTCGATCCCGCGGCCATCCGGGTGGGCGACTACGCCGATGTGGCCGTGCTCAAGCCGGCTCCACTCGGTGGGGTGGCGGCGACCCTGAGGGTGGCGGAGGCTATGGACGTGCCGGTCGTCATCAGCGGGTCGCTCGACAGCACGGTCGGGCTCGACGTGGCGCTGGCCGCGGCTGCGGCGCTGCCCGACCTGCCGTACGCCTGCGGCTTGGGCACCGGCGCCCTGCTGGCGGCCGACGTCGTCGAGCACCCGCGAGTCCCGCAGGGCGGCGTCCTGCTCGTCGGGCGCACCGCGCCGGATCTGGCGGCCCTCCTCGCGGCGCGGGACCGGCTCTCGGACGATCGGGCGTCCTGGTGGCGGTCACGACTCGCTGCGGCGTGGTCTGCCGGTGCCGGGCAGCGCAGTGGCTGGCTGCTCTCGGACAGCACGTGAAAGGCTGGTGACGTGAACCCCTCGACGGCGCAGGCCACCGTGATGGTCGACGAGTTCCTGCGCTGCGGCATCACGGACGCGGTGCTGTCCCCGGGGTCTCGCTCCACGCCTCTCGCGCTGGCGTTGGCCGCCGCCGAGGAACGTGGCGAGATCACCCTCCACGTACGGCTGGACGAGCGCTCGGCGGGGTATCTCGCGGTGGGCATAGCGAAGGTCACGGGCGTGCCCGCCATCGTGGTCACGACGTCAGGCACCGCTGCCGTCAACCTGCATCCGGCCATCGTGGAGGCCGACCAGTCCGGGGTCCCGCTGATCGCGGTGACCGCTGACCGGCCGCCCCAGCTTCGCGGGGTCGGGGCCAACCAGACCATCCGGCAGCCGGGCGTCTTCGCGTCGGACGTGCGCCTGGTCGTCGACATGGCCACCGCGACGAGGCAGACCGGACTCGTGCGCTACTGGCGGTCGACCGTCGCCCGGATGGTGGCCGCCTCGACGGACGCAGTGCGTCCTGGCCCGGTCCACCTGAACGTCCCGTTCGCCGAGCCGCTCGTGCCTGGCGGGGGCGAGTGGGTCGAGGAGCTCGAGGGTCGTCCGGACGGCCGGCCGTGGACGGCGGACGCCCGGCTCGTCGCTGGCATGAGTACGCCCCTGGACGACGTCCTCGACGCGTTGCTCGGTGACGTGCACGTCCCTGCTCGCGGGGTCGTCGTCCTCGGGGACCACGACGACCCGGACGCCGTCGAGCTCGCCGACGAGCTGACCGACGCGCTCGGCTGGCCGGTCATCGCCGAGCCAAGTGGCAACGGGGCCGGATGCACGACCGCGCTGTCGCACGGGACCCTGCTCCTCGCCGACACCGCGTTCGCCGAGTCGCACGTGCCGGACCTCGTCCTCACGGTGGGGCGCATCGGCCTGAGTCGTTCCGTGCTGCGCATGATCGGCTCGGCCGCGCTGCACGTGGCCGTCGACTCGCGCCCCGAGTGGAGCGATCCGACGCGCACCGCGGATGTCGTGGTGGCGTCCGTTCCCCTGCCGCCCACCGAAGCGGAGATTGACGAGACATGGTTGGAGTCGTGGCAGCGGGCCGACGTGCTTGCCGCCGCCGCAGTCGAGACGGCCCTGTTCTCGCCTGACGACGTGCTCACCGGCATCGAGGTGGCCCGCATCACGGCCAACGCCGTGCCCGACGGCGGGTTGCTCTACGTGGGCGCCTCGTGGTCGGTGCGCCACCTCGGCTCGTTCGCGGCCAATACCGTGCAGGAGGCGGTGATCCTGGGCAACCGCGGAACGTCCGGCATCGACGGCTGCCTGTCGAGCGCATGGGGGGCCGCCAATGCCCTGCAGCGCAACGGTGGGGCCGGTGCGCTGGCGCTCATGGGCGACCAGACCTTTCTCTACGACAGCAACGGGCTGCTGGCGCCGGCGGAGGAGGAGCGCCCAGATCTGGCCATCGTGGTCACGGACAACGACGGGGGAGGGATCTTCTCGTCGCTGGAGCAGGGGGCACCGGAGCACGCTCAGGGCTTCGAGCGAGTGTTCGGCGTTCCACTGGGGATCGACCTCCTGACGGTCGCGAAGGCGGCGGGCATCCCCGCCGTCGTGGCGACGACCGCGACCGAGCTGGTCGACGCGGTGGACGACGCGGTCGGCACGGGCGGCGTACGCATCGTGGTCGCGCGCACCTGCTCGAGGGAACGCGAGGCCGAAGTCCTCGTCAACGTGCAGCGCGCGGTCGGCGAGGCACTCGGTTCGGCGTAGCGTGGAGCCATGTCACTAGACCCCGAGAAGCGCGACCGCGTGATTGCGGCTGCCCAAGAGGTCTATACCGAGAAGAGCATCGCCAACGCCGGTCGCCGTGATATCGCGCGAGCCGCCGACGTGCCGCTGCGGACCGTGACGGGAGTGGGTCGCCACCGCATCGACCTGCTGCGAGCGGTCCTCATGGGCCTGCCCTTCCCGCCGGTGGCAGAGCACATGGCCGCCCAGGCCGCGCGCCCGAGCGAGCCGGCGCTGCAGGCCCTGCTGCGCGCGGCCAGAGACGTGCTCGGCGACCCGGGCGCGGCCTGGGACCCGATCGAGCTGCAGGCGATCGTCGCGGCTCCGTACGACGAGGCGACCCGACAGGTCATGGCTGAGCGCCTGGGCCTGCGGTGGGACGCGGCTCAGGAGGTCATCCGGCAGCTGCGGACCGGCACCGACCACGATGCCGAGGGGGACGAGGCCTTCACCGACGATGCGGCCGCGTTGCACCTCATCGCGGTGGGCCTGGGTCTGGCCATGCTCGCCCCGCTTTCGGAGCGTTGGAGCGACGCGCGGTCCTGGACGGCGCTCACCGCGCGATTGCTGGAGGCCCTTGCGGCGGAGGACGCCGACGAGGTGGACGGCCCGTCGACCCGCTGGCGGGCCCGGGTGACCATGCCCAGCTCGCCGTCGTCGACCGCCCGGCTGCTCCGGGTGCTCTCGGTGCTGCGCGTGCACGTCGTGAGCCTGTTCACCGCCCAACTGCCGGAGGGCCAGCAGCTGGTCGACCTGTTCTTGTCGTCTCCCGTCGACGTCGACCGGGCCACGATCGCGCACGGCATCTCGTCGGTCGGCTCCGACGTGATCCTTACGCGGGGGACGGAGGACGACGCGGGAGACATCGCCACGCGGGTCCTGCATCTGTCCGCCCGGCTCGCACAGCATCCGGACGCCGCCCCGCACGCCGTGGCCGACCTGGTGCTGGCTGACTCCTGGGAAGTGACGACGGCCGCGGTGGGGGACGACTCCTCCGACTTCATCCAGCGCCTGCAGTGGACGCCCGAGCGTCACGTGATCCTGCGTCGGGTGAAGGCACCGTTCACCCGCACCGAGCGGAACCGCGCTTCAGCGCTGCTGGAACTGGTCGCCGCCCTGGCCGAGGCGCGTGGCGAACCGGACGGGTACGGCTGGCGCGACAACCTGCGCGACGGCCGGGCCGTCTCAGTACGGCTCGGCCGCCCCGAGGACACCGACGGCGTGGAACTCATGCACCAGCGGTGCTCGCCGGAATCCCGGTACCAGCGCTACTTCACGCCGATGAACGACTGGCGCGAGGACAACCTGCGCAGAATCAGTGGAGGGCACCGGGGCGCGACTCTCGTCGTCACGGACGTCAGTGACGTCGTCATCGCCCTGGGCAACGTCTTTCCTATCAGCCCTGGGGATACGGACGCCGCGGAGATCGCCCTCATCGTCGATGACGCGTGGCAGGGCGCCGGCGTGGGCCGGGTCCTGCTCGAGCACCTGATCGACGTGGGCCGGCGGATGGGCTTCACCCGGTTGGTGGCCTACGTGCTGGCAGACAACCGGGCGATGCTGGGCCTGCTTCAGGCCACCGGCCTTGACTGGGTCACCACGACCGACCACGAGTTCGGTTCGACCGTGGTCTGCCAGACCGCCGAGCTCTGACCGCGGACTGCGTAGCGCCGAGCGAGGCGGGCGGTCAGTCGACTTCGAGGGCGTCGCGGATGGGGACCAGCTTCGCGACGGACTCGGCCAGCTCGTCGGCCGGTTCGGAGCCGGCGACGATGCCGCAGCCGGCGAACGAGCGGACCTGACCGAGCTCGGCGTCCACGGTGGCGCACCGAAGCGCGATGCCGAACTCGCCGTCGCCGTGGCGGTCGAACCAGCCGACCGGTCCGGCGTACCGCCCGCGGTCCATGCCCTCGAGCTCCTGGATGACGGCCAGCGCGCGCTCGGTCGGCGTCCCGCACACGGCGGCGGTGGGATGCAGTGAGGCGGCGAGGGCGAGGACAGTGGCCGAGTCGGCCAGCCGACCGGTCACGTCGGTTGCCAGATGCTGGACGTTGGCCAGTTCCAGGACGTGCGGGGTGCTCGGCACGTCCAGGTCGGTGCAGTGGGCGGCCAGTGCCTTGGCGACCGAGTGCACGGCGTACTCGTGCTCGGCGGTGTCCTTGCCGCTGGCCAGCAGGGCGCGGGCGAGACCCGCGTCGGTGCGATCGTCCCCCCGCCGGCGGACCGTGCCGGCGAGGACACGGCTGGTGACGAGATCGCCAGTGCGCCGGACGAGCAGTTCCGGGGTTGCTCCGACGAGGTCTCCGACGCTGAACGTCCAGCACGAGGGATAGGCGTCAGCGAGTCGCAGCAGCAGGTGGCGCGCGTCGAGGGGACCGTCCACGTGGGCGACGACGTCGCGGGCGAGCACGACCTTGTCGAGCTCACCGGCCTTGATCCGCCGGACCGCCTCGCCGACGGCAGCCTGCCACTCCATGGGGGTGCGGCTCCCCTCCGCCCACGTCAGGGAGACGGGACTCTCGGGCACCGACACCGGTGGAAGGGCGGCCCGCGCCCCGCGCTCGCGCCCGATGACGGTGACCCAGGCTTGACCGGCGCGGCGCCCGACGACCACCTGGGGCACGACCACGATCGAGGAACCGGACTCGGCGTCGAACGAGAACGAGCCGAAGGCGACGGGGCCGGTGCCCGGCATGGCGACGGTGTCGTCTATCTCCAGGGAGGCGCACAGCGTCGACCACCACCGTTGCGTGCGGCTGAAGCGCTCGTCGCCTCGGACCTCGAGTCGCGCGGCCACGCCCCAGCCGATCAGGCCCTCGCCGTGGCGGACCCAGGCGACGGGGTCCGTGGCAGGCAGCCGCGCCAGGAGCTCGACGGGATCGGCGATAGGCCGCGTGGTGACGAAGATCGGCTCCGGTTGCTGCTCGCTCGGCAGAGCTGCCGACGGCACAGGGGAGGTCACGCCCAAAGCGTAGGGCGACTCCGATCGGACGGCATATCCGGCGGGGTGAAAGGATCGCGACGTGTCTCGCGCCGACCTCGACAAGGCCCCCACTGACGTTGCCGCCATGTTCGACGAGGTGGCTGAGCGGTACGACCTGACGAATGACGTCCTGGCCCTGGGACAGACCAGGCGATGGCGTAGAGCGGTGGTCGACGCCGTTGCGCCACGGCCAGGGGAACGCATCCTCGACCTGGCCGCCGGCACTGGGACCTCGAGCGTTCCGTTCGCCTCGGCGGGAGCATTCGTGGTCCCGAGCGACTTCTCGATGGGGATGCTGAGCGTGGGAAAGAGGCGGCTGCCGTACCTGCCGTTCGTGGCCGGGGACGGCATGAACCTCCCGTTTCGCGATGGTGCCTTCGATGCCGCGACCATCTCGTTCGGGCTGCGCAACATCCACGACCGGATGGCCGGGCTGCGCGAGCTGCTGCGCGTCGTCCGCCCCGGCGGACGGCTGGTGGTGTGCGAGTTCTCCCACCCGACCTTCGGGCCGTTCCGGACCGTGTACACCGAGTACCTCATGAAGGCGCTTCCGGCGGTGGCGAAGCGCACGTCGTCGAACCCCGATGCCTACGTCTACCTGGCGGAGTCGATCAGGGCGTGGCCCGACCAGGAGGCCATGGCGGCGGACCTCATCGAGGCCGGGTGGGGCAGGGTCCAGTGGCGGAACTTGAGTGGGGGCATCGTGGCGCTTCACCGCGGGATACGTCCGCGGCCTTCGGAAGGGGGGTGAAAGCGTTGACGGACGCCCACTATGCTTTCGTCGGTCGTGAAGTGATTCACAAATGCGCAAACCGTGAGGAGATGCGGGCTTGAACGTTTACACCCCGATCCTCGTCCTCGGTCTCCTCGCACTCGGCTTCGCGGTCTTCTCCGTCACTGCTGCGAGTTTCACCGGCCCGAAGCGCTACAACCGAGCCAAGTACGACGCATACGAGTGCGGCATCGAGCCGACGCCGCAGCCCATCGGCGGCGGGAAGTTCCCCGTCAAGTACTACCTCACGGCGATGCTGTTCATCGTCTTCGACATCGAGATCGTGTTCCTGTACCCCTGGGCCGTCGCCTTCGACCAGCTCGCGCTGTTTGGGCTCATCGAGATGTTCCTGTTCATCATCACCGTCCTCGTGGTCTACGCCTACGTCTGGCGTCGCCGCGGACTCGAGTGGGACTGACCGGAGAGGGATCATGGGACTTGAGGAAGCACTGCCGTCCGGCATCCTGCTGACGACGGTGGAGAAGTTCGCCGGCTATGCCCGCAAGGGCTCGCTGTGGCCGGCCACGTTCGGTCTTGCCTGCTGCGCGATCGAGATGATGGCCTCTGGCGGACCGCGCTTCGACATCGCGCGCTACGGCATGGAGGTCTTCCGCGCCTCGCCCCGTCAGGCCGACCTCATGATCGTCGCTGGCCGCGTCAGCCAGAAGATGGCTCCGGTGCTGCGGCAGATCTACGACCAGATGCCCAACCCGAAGTGGGTCATCTCGATGGGCGTCTGCGCCTCCAGCGGCGGGATGTTCAACAACTACGCGATCGTGCAGGGCGTCGACCATGTCGTGCCCGTCGACATCTACCTCCCCGGCTGCCCTCCGCGCCCGGAGATGCTGTTCGACGCGATCCTCAAGCTGCACGACAAGATCCAGGACACCAAGCTCGGCGCTCATCGCCGCGCCGAGGTCCTCGACCTTGAGGCCGCCGCGCTCGTGGCGCCGACCACGCTCGAGATGAAGGGCCTGATGCGATGAGCGAGGGGTCCGTTCCCGCGGTGCCTGAGGGCGTCCGCGAGCTCGACATCATCGGCGTGCGCCACGGCGCCTTCGGCGCCGCCGGAGGCGGCGACACCAGCGGCTTCGGCGGCCTGGTCGAGCCCATCGTCATGCCGGCGCCGGCCGTGCGCCCCTACGGTGGCTGGTTCGACGAGGTCTCCGACGAGCTGGAGCTCTCCCTCGTCGATCGCGGACTGCCGGCACAGGACGCCATCGAGAAGGTCGTCATCTATCGCGACGAGATCACCTACCACGTCCGCCGTAGCCACCTGGTCACGTTCGTGACGGCCCTGCGGGACGAGCCGGGCCTGCGGTTCGAACTGTGCCTGGGCGTCAATGGCGTGCACTACCCGCACGAGACCGGCCGCGAGCTGCACGCGGTGTACCCGTTCATGTCCGTCACGCACAACCGCCGCATCCGCGTCGAGGTCTCGGTGCCGGATGGGGATGCCCGCATTCCCTCGATCGTCGCGGTGTACCCCGCGAACGACTGGCATGAGCGCGAGACATGGGACTTCTTCGGAATCGAGTTCGAGGGTCATCCGGCCCTCACCCGCATCATGATGCCGGACGACTGGCCCGGCCATCCTCAGCGCAAGGACTACCCGCTCGGGGGCATCCCCGTCGAGTACAAGGGCGGCACGATCCCGCCCCCGGACCAGCGGAGGTCGTACAACTGATGTCGACCGACAACGTCACCTTCACGAGCGCGGACGCCCAGTCCGACGAGACGGGCGATCCCTACGCCGGCTCGTACGAGACGACCGAGGGCCGCGTCTACACCGTCGCCGGCGGCGACTGGGACACGGTCACGGGAGCTCCCGAGGGGGAGAAGGACCGCATCGTCGTCAACATGGGCCCGCAGCACCCGTCCACGCACGGCGTCCTGCGCCTCATCCTCGAGCTCGATGGCGAGACGGTCACCGAGGCCCGGGCCGGTATCGGCTACCTGCACACCGGCATCGAGAAGAACATGGAGTTCCGATCCTGGGTCCAAGGGGTCACGTTCGTCACCCGCATGGACTACCTGACGCCCATGTTCAACGAGACGGCCTACTGCCTGGCCGTCGAGAAGGCCCTTGACATCACCGATCAGGTGCCCGAGCGGGCCTCCATCATCCGAGTGATGATGATGGAGCTCAACCGGATCTCCTCGCACCTGGTCGCCCTTGCGACCGGCGGCCTGGAGCTGGGCGCGCTCACGGCCATGGAGTTCGGCTTCCGCGAGCGCGAACTGGTCATCGACATCTTCGAGATGGTGTCTGGGCTTCGCATGAACAGCGCCTACATCCGTCCGGGAGGCGTGGCGCAGGACCTGCCCGAGGACGGCGTGGAGAAGATCCGCGACACGATCCCCTTGCTGCGCAAGCGGCTCAAGGACACGGTCAACCTCCTGGTGGGCAACTCCATCTGGATGGGTCGCACGGTGGGCGTCGGATACCTCGACCTCACCGGCTGCATGGCGCTGGGCATGACCGGCCCCGTCCTCCGGGCGACCGGACTGCCGCACGACCTGCGGAAGAGCGAGCCCTACTGCGGCTACGAGAACTACGAGTTCGACGTCTGCACGGAGACCACGAACGACGTGTACGGGCGATTCCTCATCCGCATCAACGAGATGGAGCAGTCGCTGCGCATCGTCGAGCAGTGCCTGGATCGCATCAAGCCGGGCCCGGTCATGGTCGCGGACAAGAAGATCGCCTGGCCCGCCAATCTGTCCATCGGCAGCGACGGCCAGGGGAACTCGCCCGAGCACATCAAGGAGATCATGTCGGAGTCGATGGAGGCACTGATCCATCACTTCAAGCTGGTCACCGAGGGCTTCCGGGTGCCGGCCGGCCAGGTGTACACCGCGGTCGAGTCGCCGAAGGGCGAGCTCGGGTGCCACCTCGTGAGTTCCGGTGGCACGCGGCCGTACCGGATCCACTTCCGCGATCCGTCATTCAACAATCTCCAGGCGGTGGCAGCGATGTGCGAGGGCAGCATGATCTCGGACGTCATTGCCGCCGTGGCGAGCATTGATCCGGTCATGGGCGGCGTGGACCGCTAGGCATACAGAGAGCGAAGAGACGAACTGACATGGCCATCAGCCAGAGCACGCGAGAGCAGATGCAGCAGCTCGCCGCGCGGTATCCCCGCTCGCGGTCGGCTCTCATGCCGATGCTGCACCTCGTCCAGAGCCTTGAGGGCGAGGTGACGCCCGAGGGCATCGCGGCATGCGCCGAGGAGGTCGGGGTCAGCGCCGCCGAGGCGACGGCGGTGGCGTCCTTCTACACGATGTACAAGCGTCGCCCGGTGGGCGAGCACCACATCGGCGTGTGCACCAACACCCTGTGCGGACTCCTCGGCGGCGATGCCGTGTACGAGGCGCTCAGCGAGCGGCTCGGGGTCGGGCACGACACCCCGACCGATGACGGGCGGTTCTGGCTGGAGCGCATCGAGTGCCAGGCCGCGTGCACGCACGCGCCGGTGATGACCGTCGACTGGGAGTACATGGACGACGTCACTCCTGCCTCAGCCGTCGAGATCGTCGATCGCCTCGACCGGGGCGAGCCGGTCCAGTCGACCCGGGGCCCGGTGATCCGCGACTTCCGGGCCACCGAGCGCACCCTCGCCTTCCCGGAGGACGGCCTGGCCGCCGAGGGCACGCCGGTCGACGCCAAGATGCTCGCCGGCCTCACGGTCGCCAAGGAGCGCGGCATGACCGCCCCGGGCCTGCCCACTCCCCGGACGTCCGATCCCACCAACACGGGACAGGAGGGCTGAGCGATGCCGCTGACGCCAGTCATCACCGAGCACTGGGACGATCCTGAGCTGTTCACCCTGGCCGGGTACCAGCGCCACGGGGGCTACCGCGCCCTCACCTCTGCCCTCAAGCAGGACCCGGATGCGCTGATCGGCCTGGTCAAGGACTCCGGCCTGCGGGGGCGCGGCGGGGCGGGCTTCCCCACCGGCCTGAAGTGGAGCTTCGTGCCGCAGAACGACGGCAACCCGCACTACCTGGTCGTCAACGCCGATGAGTCCGAGCCGGGTGCCTGCAAGGACATCCCGATCATGCTCGCGAATCCGCACGCGCTCATCGAGGGCGTCATCATCACGGCGTACGCGATCCGCGCCAAGCACGCCTTCGTGTACATCCGTGGCGAGGTGCCCGAGGCGATCCGCCGGGTGGCCAACGCCGTCCGCGAGGCCCGCGAGGCCGGGTTCATCGGCACCAACGTCCTGGGCTCGGGCTTCGACGTGGACGTCGTTGTGCACTCCGGTGCCGGCGCCTACATCTGCGGCGAGGAGACGGCGCTGCTCGACTCGCTCGAGGGCTTCCGAGGTCAGCCGAGGCTGAAGCCGCCGTTCCCGGCCGTCGCCGGACTGTACGCGGCGCCGACGGTCATCAACAACGTCGAGACCATCTGCAACATCCCCTACATCGTCGACCGAGGTGTCGACTGGTTCCGGCAGTTCGGCACCGAGAAGTCACCCGGCTTCAAGGTGTTCGCCGTGTCCGGTCATGTCAATCGCCCGGGGATCTACGAGGCCCCGCTGGGCATCACGATGCGCGAGCTGCTCGAGTACGCGGGCGGTGTTCGCGACGGCGGCGAAGTGAAGTTCTGGCTGCCGGGCGGATCCTCGGTCCCCATGCTGACCGGGGAGCACCTCGACGTCCCCATGACCTACGAGGACATGGCGGCGGCGGGCACCATGCTCGGCACGGGGACGCCGATGATCTTCGACCACACCGTCAGTGTCGTGAAGGCAGTCACCCGGTGGCTGGAGTTCTACAAGCACGAGTCGTGCGGCAAGTGCACTCCCTGTCGCGAGGGCACCTACTGGATCACCGGCACGCTCGAGCGCTTCGAGCACGGCAACGGCACCGACTCCGAGGTCGAGGAGCTCGTCGAGCTCTGCGGCCAGATCATGGGTAGGTCCTTCTGCGCACTGGGCGACGCGGCGGCTACGCCCTACCCGGCCGCGCTGAAGTACTTCCGAGACGAGTTCCTGGCTGCCACCACCACGTCAGCCGACGAGCAGTTCGATCCGGTTGCCTCCTACGTCTTTGCAGGGGCGGTTGCGCGATGACCATCACGAACAACGTGCCCTCGGGGCCCACTCCTGGCGTCGTCGGGCCGGGCTCCGAGGTCGAGGTCTCGGTCGACACGATCTCGGTCGTCATCGACGGGGTGGAGATGCGGGTGCCGAAGGGCACCCTCGTCATCCGTGCGGCCGAGCAGCTCGGCATCGAGATCCCGCGGTTCTGCGACCACCCGCTGCTCGATCCGGTGGCGGCGTGCCGGGCCTGCCTGATCGAGATCGACGGGATGCCCAAGCCGCAGCCGGCCTGCGCCCAGGTGCTGGCGGATGGCATGCAGGTCCACACCCAGCAGTCCTCCGAGGTCGCGCGGGTCGCGCAGGAGGGCGTGATGGAGTTCCTGCTCCTGAACCACCCGCTCGACTGCCCGGTATGCGACAAGGGCGGCGAGTGCCCGCTCCAGAACCAGGCCATGTCGGTCGGCCGTCCCGAGAGCCGGTTCACCGGGGCGAAGCGTGAGTTCGAGAAGCCCATCAATGTCAGCGCGCAGATCCTGCTCGACCGCGAGCGCTGCGTCTCGTGCGCGCGGTGCACCCGGTTCGCCGAGCAGATCGCCGGCGACCCGATGATCGAGCTGCTCGAGCGCGGTGCCAAGCAGCAGGTCGGCACGGCGTCGGACGAGCCATTCGACTCGTACTTCTCGGGCAACACCGTCCAGATCTGCCCCGTCGGTGCACTCACCAGCGCCTCCTACCGCTTCCGGTCCCGCCCGTTCGATCTCGTCTCGGTGCCGACCGCGTGCGAGCACTGCGCCTCCGGGTGCTCACTGCGCACGGACTACCGGCGTGGCGTGGTCACGCGGCGCCTCGCCTGGGACGACCCGGACGTGAACGAGGAGTGGAACTGCGACAAGGGCCGTTTCGCCTTCGCGTATCAGACGCAGGGCCGGCTCGAGTCGCCCATGATCCGCGAGAACGGCGAACTGCGGACCGCCTCCTGGCCGGAGGCCATCGACTTCGCCGCTCGCGGCCTCGCTGCGTCGGCCGACGGTCGGGTCGGCGTCCTCGTCGGCGGCCGGAGCACGGTGGAGGACGCCTACGCCTACGGACGCTTCGCGCGCACGGCGCTGTCCTCCGACAGCATCGACTTCCGCGTCAGGCAGACGTCGGACGAGGAGACCGCCTTCCTCGCCTCGAGCGTCGCCGGCACGCCTGTGCACGTCTCATATGAGGCTCTCGAGAGCGCCCCGGTCGTCCTCCTCGTCGGCTTCGAGCCGGAGGATGAATCGCCGATCGTGTTCCTGCGGCTGCGCAAGGCTGCACGGTCCGGCACCGCGGTCGTGTCGGTCGGTGCCGTCGCCTCCGTCGGCCTGGAGAAGATGTCCGGTCGCCTGGTCCCGGCACGGCCGGGCGCCGAGGCCGAGGCCCTGGGTCGACTCGACGACGAGACGCGCGCTCTGCTGGCCCAGCCGGGCGCGGTCATCCTCGTAGGTGAGCGCGTCGCGGGATCAGCGGGCGCGCCATCAGCAGCACTGAATCTGGCCCGTGAGACCGGGGCGGCCCTGGCATGGGTTCCGCGCCGGGCGGGAGAGCGCGGCGCACTGGATGCAGGTGCCCTGGCGGGGCTGCTGCCCGGCGGTCGCCCGCTGACTGACGTGCAGGCGCGCGGCCAGGTGGCCGCCGCGTGGGGCGTGGAGCCGGAGGCCCTGCCATCGGTTACCGGACTGTCCGGCCCGGCGATCCTGGAGGCCGCACGCAACGGGGAGCTGTCCGCCCTCCTCGTCGGCGGCGTCGAGCTGGGTGACTTCGCCGATCCCGGCCTCGCGCTGGCGGCGGTCGAGGGCGCGGGCTTCGTCGTGTCGCTCGAGAACCATCACTCCGCGGTGACCGCCCTGGCCGACGTCGTGCTCCCGGTCGCTGCGGTTACGGAGAAGGCCGGCACCTTCCTCGACTGGGAGGGCCGTCCACGCCCCTTCGGTCAGGTGTTCCGCGATGCGCTGACGATGTCCGACGCCCGCGTCCTGTCCATGATCGCCGAAGCGATGGGCGTGCCCATGCCCGCCGACGTGACCGCCATCCGGGCCGAGCTCGGCGGCCTCGGTCCGTGGACCGGAGGTCGGGTGGAGGCTCCGGCGAACGCTCCCGCCGACGCCAGCGCCGGCGATGGCGATGGCGTCACCCTGGCCTCCTGGCGCCAGCTGCTCGACTCCGGAGTGATGCAGGAGGGCGAGCCGCACCTCGCAGCCACCGCACGCCCGACCGTCGCCATGATGTCCGCGGCCACGGCCCAGGGCCTGGGCGATGCCGTGACCATCACCGGTCCGGCGGGCTCGCTGACCCTCCCGATCCAGGTCGCTGACGTCGTCGACCACGTCGTTTGGGTACCGATGAACTCGCCGGGCTGCCACATCCATGCCGACCTCGGTGCCGTGCCCGGCGCTGCCGTCCAGCTATCCGCCGGAGGTGCGGCGTGACCGGTTCTCAGTTCGGCCTGTTCGGGACCGACCCCTGGTGGCTGGTCATCCTGAAGGTGCTGGCGATCTTCGTCATGCTCGTGCTGCTGACCTTGTTCACCATCTGGTGGGAGCGGCGCGTCGTCTCGCGCATGCAGAACCGCATCGGACCCAACCGGACTGGGCCTCAGGGCCTCCTGCAGTCCTTGATGGACGGCATGAAGCTGGCGCTCAAGGAGGAGATCATCCCGAAGTCGGCGCACCTCGCGGTGTACTGGCTGGCGCCGGTCATCTCCGCGACGATGGCCTTCCTCGCGTTCGCGGTCATCCCGTTCGGGCCGACCGTGTCGATCTTCGGTACCGAGACACCGCTCCAGCTGACCGACTTCCCGGTATCGGTCCTGTACGTCCTCGCCATCGCGTCGATCGGCATCTACGGGATCGTGCTGGGCGGCTGGGCCTCCGGCTCGACCTACCCACTGCTGGGCGGACTGCGGTCGAGCGCGCAGATGATCTCCTACGAGATCGCGATGGGCTTGTCGTTCGTGGCGGTCTTCCTCTACGCCGGCTCCATGTCGACATCGCAGATCGTGGCGGCGCAGGAGCCGGTGTGGTTCGCGATCATCCTGCTGCCGTCGTTCCTGATCTACTGCACGTCGATGGTCGGCGAGACCAACCGCGCCCCCTTCGACCTCCCGGAGGCGGAGGGCGAACTGGTCGGTGGCTTCCACACCGAGTACTCGTCGCTGAAGTTCGCACTGTTCTTCCTGGCCGAGTACATCAACATGGTCACGGTCTCCGCGATGGCCACCACGCTGTTCCTCGGCGGCTGGCGGGCCCCGTGGCCGCTGTCCCTGTGGGAGGGCGCGAACCAGGGCTGGTGGCCGCTCCTGTGGTGGCTGATCAAGGTCCAGATCT
Organism: uncultured bacterium; assembly: GCA_963700745.1. Classification (GTDB taxonomy): domain Bacteria; phylum Actinomycetota; class Actinomycetes; order S36-B12; family S36-B12; genus UBA10649. The sequence continues at coordinate 353,424 of CAVOYT010000002.1, forward strand.
TCGTCTTCGTCTTCATCTGGCTGCGCGGGACCCTGCCGAGGATGCGCTACGACCAGTTCATGAAGTTCGGCTGGAAGGTGCTGATCCCGGTCTCGATCGGGTGGATCATGATCGTCTCCGTTGCTCGCGTCCTGCGCAACGAGGTCGCCATCACGACCACGGAGATCCTGATCTTCGGTGCCGCCCTCATCGCCATCCTCCTCGTCGGTTCCTGGCTCCTCCAGACGCGTCAGGACCGGCGGGCGGAAGCCGAGGCGAAGGCCGAGGCGGATGCGCTGACGGCGACGTTCGAGCCGACGGCAGGCGGATTCCCGGTACCGCCGATGCCCGGGCAGCAGTTCGTCTACACCTCGCGCCGATCGCTGGCGCAGGGCACCACGATCGTCCAGGAACCGGCGCCAGCCGAACCGGACGCATCGTCCGACGCCACCGATGTGGAGGACCATCATGGCTGAGACCCCCCAGGTGATCCGGGGGTTCGGGGTCAGCTTCCTGACGATGTTCAAGAAGGTCGTCACGGAGCAGTACCCCGAGCAGAAGGTGCCGACGAAGCCACGGTTCCACGGCCGTCATCAGCTCAACCGCTGGGCCGATGGGCTGGAGAAGTGCATCGGCTGCGAGCTCTGCGCGTGGGCCTGCCCCGCCGACGCGATCTTCGTCGAGGGCGCAGACAACTCCGCCGAGGAGCGGTTCTCGCCCGGTGAGCGCTACGGCCGCGTCTACCAGATCAACTACCTGCGCTGCATCTTCTGCGGCCTGTGCATCGAGGCCTGCCCGACGAGGGCGCTGACGATGACGAACGAGTACGAGCTCGCCGACGACAGCCGCGCGAAGCTGATCTACGAGAAGAAGGACCTGCTCGCCCCACTGCTTCCGGGCATGGTCGCTCCTCCGCACGACATGGTTCCCGGCACCACGGAGCGCGACTACTACGCGAACACCGTCAAGGGAGCGTCGCCCGAGCAGGCCACGACCGGCCGGACGCCGTCGGCAGAGGAGGTGGTCTCGTGACCGATGCTGCGACCGACATGAACACCGGCGAGGCAGTGGTCTTCTGGGTCTGCGCCATCCTCGCGGTGGCCGGTGCCCTCGGCATGGTCCTCTCTCGCAAGGCCGTGCATAGCGCCCTCTGGATCGCCCTGACGATGATCAACCTGGCCGTCCTGTACGTCGCCAACTCCGCGCCCTTCCTCGGAATGGTCCAGGTGATCGTCTACACGGGCGCGGTGATGATGCTGTTCCTGTTCGTCCTGATGGTGGTCGGCGTGGACTCGTCCGACTCACTCATCGAGACCATCAAGGGCCAGCGACTGGCGGCCATCCTGATGACACTCGGGCTGGGCATCCTCCTGGTGTGGGGGATCGGCAGCGGCCTCGCGGACTCGACCACCGTCGGACTCGAAGAGGCGAACGCGGTGGACGGCGGGAACGTCGAGGGCATCGCCAACCTGATCTTCACCCAGTACCTGCTCGTCTTCGAGCTCACCTCGGCCCTGCTCATCACGGCTGCGATGGGCGCGATGGTGCTGGCCCACCGGGACCGCTGGAAGGACGTCGCCTCCCAGCGATCGCTGTCGATCGCGCGTTTCCGTGACGGCGGCCATCCCGGGAACCTGCCCAACCCCGGCGTCTTCGCCCGTCACAACGCCGTGGACACACCTGCGCTTCTGCCGGATGGCGGGACCAGCGATCTCAGCGTCCCCGATCCGGTCCGGGCGCGGGGCGACGAGCGACCCGTGGACAAGGCCGACCTCGACGAGGTCCGGCAGATCACGGAGGGACCAGGCGAATGAACCCTTCCAGCTACGTGATCCTCTCGGCGGTGCTCTTCAGCATCGGCGGTGTCGGAGTCCTGGTCCGACGCAACGCGATCGTCGTGTTCATGTCGATCGAACTGATGCTCAATTCCGCCAATCTCTCCTTCGTCGCCTTCGCGCGGATGAACGGCAACCTGGACGGCCAGGTGGTCGCCTTCTTCGTGATGGTGGTCGCCGCTGCCGAGGTCGTGGTCGGCCTGGCGATCATCCTCACGATCTTCCGGACCAGGAGATCGGCCTCCATCGACGAACCGAACCTGCTCAAGTACTGACCCACTACCGACTCTCGAGAACCGACGAAGGATAGGACCGCAACGTGACAGAGCTCATGCCCGCCGAGGGGGTGTTCTCCCTCATCTGGCTGCTCATCGCCCTGCCCCTTGCCGGGGCGGCGATCCTGCTGTTCGGCGGCCGCCGCACCAATGCGTGGGGCCCGTACCTGGGGGTGCTCACGGTCGGTGCGTCCGCTGTTATCGGGGTGCTGATGCTCCTGGGGATGATGCAGAACTCCCCGGAGCAGCGCACCTTCGACCAGACGCTCTTCTCGTGGGTATTCGTGGGCGACTTCAGTGCCGACGTGGCGTTCCAGCTCGACCAGCTGTCGATCGTCTTCGTGCTGCTCATCACGATCGTCGGAACGCTCATTCACATCTACTCGCTGGGCTACATGGCCCATGACGAGAACAAGCGCAAGTTCTTCGGCTACCTGAACCTCTTCGTGGCGGCGATGCTGCTGCTCGTCCTGGCGAACAACTACCTGCTGCTCTACGTCGGGTGGGAAGGCGTCGGCCTGGCCAGCTACCTGCTCATCGGCTTCTGGCAGTACAAGCCGTCGGCGGCCGCGGCGGCGAAGAAGGCATTCGTCATCAACCGAGTCGGCGACGTTGGCCTCAGCCTGGCGATCATGCTGCTGTTCGTGACCTTCGGGTCCGTCTCGTTCCACGAGGTGTTCGGCGTTGCTGACCAGGCCAGCGAGGGGACCCTGACCGCCATCGGGCTGCTCTGCTGCTGGCCGCGTGCGGCAAGTCTGCGCAGTTCCCGCTCCAGGCCTGGCTGCTGGACGCCATGGAGGGCCCGACCCCGGTGTCGGCGCTCATCCACGCGGCGACGATGGTGACCGCCGGCGTCTACCTGATCGTCCGGAGCAACGTGATCTTCACGGCTGCCGAATGGGCGGCCATCGCAGTGATCGTGGTTGGCCTGATCAGCATGTGGATGGGTGCGATCATCGGCTCCGCGAAGGACGACATCAAGAAGGCGCTCGCCGGCTCGACGATGAGCCAGATCGGCTACATGATCACGGCCGCCGGCCTCGGGCCCATCGGCTACGTCTTCGCCATCTTCCACCTGCTCATGCACGGCATCTTCAAGGCTGGGCTGTTCCTCGGGGCCGGCTCCGTCATGCACGGGATGAAGGACAACGTCAACATGCGCCGCTACGGAGGGCTGCGGGCGCTCATGCTGATCACGTCGTCGACGTTCATCGTCTGCTACCTGGCGATCATCGGCATCCCGCCGTTCGACGGTTTCTACTCCAAGGACGACATCATTCACGCGTCCTTCGAGCGCAGTCCGATCATCGGCATCCTCGCCATGCTGGCGGCAGGGCTCACCGGCTTCTACATGACCCGCATGGTCGCCATGACCTTCTTCGGCAAGGCCCGCTGGGAGGACGACGCGCATCCGCACGAGTCGCCCAAGGTCATGACGATCCCGTTGATCATCCTGGCCATCGGCGCCGCCTTCGGCGGCGTGGCCCTCGTCTACTGGGGCGACATCGAGACCTGGCTCGAACCGGTCGTGGGCATCGAGACCAACCCGCTTCCGCTGCCCTCGTGGGTCTACGAGGTCACGACCCTGGCGCTGGTGCTCGTCGGCGTCGTCATCGCCTGGCTGATGTACGCCAGGCGAGAGGTCCCGATCACCGCACCGCGAGGCTCGTGGCTCACTCGAGCGGCGCGCAACGAGCTGTACGGGAACGCGGTCAACGATGTCCTGGTCGTGCAGCCGACCTACTACTCATCGCGCTGGCTGGTCTGGTTCGACAACAAGGCGGTTGATGGTTTCGTCAACGGCAGCGCGGCCTTCGTCGGCGGCCTCTCCGGTCGGCTGCGCCGCTACCAGACCGGTTTCGCCCGCTCGTACGCGTTGTCGATGGTGGGTGGCACCGTCTTGGTCGTCCTCGCCCTGGTCCTGGTGAGGGTGTCGTGACTACCTTTCCGTGGTTGACCACCCTCATGGTGGTGCCGCTCGTCGGCAGCATCGTGGTCGCCCTTCTCCCGTCCGGACGGACCCTGCTGGCCAAGCAGGTCGCCCTGGTGGTCTCGCTCGCGACGCTGGTGCTGACGGTGCTGATGGCACTGCAGTTCCAGGGCGACTCGCCCGAGCCCTTCCAGTTCGTGGAGTCGCATCCCTGGATCCCGGCCTTCGGCATCTCCTACTCGGTGGGCGTCGACGGCATCGGGCTCGTCCTGGTGGCGCTGGCCGCGACCCTGGTCCCCGTCGTCATCCTGGCCGGATGGAAGGACGTCGACGACAACCGAGGTTCGGTGAAGGGCTACTTCGCGCTGATCCTGGTTCTCGAGACGCTGATGATCGGCGTCTTCGCGGCGACCGACGTGTTCTTGTTCTACGTGTTCTTCGAGGTCATGCTGATCCCGGTCTACTTCATGATCGGGCGCTTCGGTGGCGTCCAGCGGTCGTACGCGGCGGTGAAGTTCCTGCTGTACAGCCTCGTCGGCGGCCTGTTCATGCTGGCGTCGCTGATCGGCCTGTACGTGGTCTCGGCGCAGATGACCGGGACGGGCACCTTCGACTTCATCACCCTCGCGGGCCTCGACATCGACCCCGACGTGCAGAAGATGCTCTTCCTCGGCTTCTTCTTCGCCTTCGCGGTGAAGGCCCCTCTGTGGCCGTTCCACACCTGGCTGCCGGACGCGGCCGCGGAGTCGAAGCCCGGCACATCGGTCCTGCTGCTGGGCGTGCTCGACAAGGTCGGCACCTTCGGCATGATCCGGTACTGCCTGCCGATCTTCCCGGCCGCGTCGGACTTCTACGCTCCGGTCGTCATCGGGATGGCGCTGATCGGCATCTTCTACGGCGCGTTCGTCGCGCTGAGCCAGAACGACATGAAGCGGCTGTTCGCCTACTCCTCGATGTCGCACTTCGGCTTCATCACGCTGGGCATCTTCGTCTTCACGACGCAGGGCCAGAGCGGATCGGTCGTCTACATGGTCGCCCACGGCCTCTCCACGGCCGCCCTGTTCCTGACGGCCGGATTCCTCATGGACCGCAACCACGGCTCCAGCCAGATCTCCGACTACTCGGGCGTCAACAAGCCGGCACCTGTGCTGGCCGGCTTCTTCATGATCGCTGCGCTCTCGTCGTTGGCCCTGCCGGGGCTCGTCTCGTTCATCGGCGAGTTCCTCGTGCTGCTGGGAACGTTCGAGCGCTACCTGTGGGTCGGCGCCCTCGCCACTGTCGGCATCGTCATCACGGCGGCCTACGTCCTTCGCCTCTACCAGCGCTCGATGACCGGTCCGGTGAAGCCGGGGCTGGAGACCATGTCGGATCTGCGGGGCCGGGAGATCACGGCCCTCGTGCCGATCGCCGCGCTGTCCATCGTGCTCGGCATCTTCCCGGCGCCACTGCTCAACGTCATCAACCCGGCGGTGGACCGGGTGATGACGAGCATCGGAGCGACCGATCCGGTGCCCACGATCAGTTCAGCCGTCCTGCCTGCGGAAGGGGCTGACCAGTGAGCGCCCTGGTACACGCACTGTCGGTGGTCTCCGAGACGGAGACGACCTTCACGGCGCCCGGCATCAACTACTACGCGATCGCGCCGATCCTCATCATCTTCGGCGCGGCCGTGGTGTCGGTTCTCGTCGAGGCGTTCGTGCCGCGAGGCGGCCGTCGCCCGACACAGCTCGTCCTGGTGATCGGCGTCGGTGCTCGCGGCCCTGGTCGTGGTCGTCGACCTCCGTGGCACCCGGCTGGTCACGGGCGAGGGCGCCATCGCGATCGACGGCCCGGCCCTCGTGCTCCAGGGCACCCTGCTCGTGATCGCCCTGCTGTCGGCACTGCTGATGGCGGAGCGGTCGATCGACCCGCTGGGCGATGCGTTCGCGCCGCGCGCGTCGGCGCTGCCGGGCTCCGAGGACGAGCAGGAGTTCACCAAGCGCGGCTACCTGCAGACCGAGATCTGGCCGTTCTTCCTCTTCGCGCTCACGGGCATGCTCGTGTTCCCGGCGGCGAACGACCTGCTCCTCATGTTCGTCGCCCTCGAGGTCATGTCCCTGCCGCTCTACCTGCTGGCCGGCATGGCCAGGCGTCGTCGCCTGCTGTCGCAGGAGGCCGCGCTCAAGTACTTCCTGCTGGGCGCCTTCTCGTCCGCGTTCTTCCTCTACGGCATGGCGATGCTCTACGGCTACAGCGGCTCGGTGTCGCTCGTGGCCATCGCGGACACCCTGTCGGCCAAGCCGAGCGAGGGTTCCCTCGTGGCCATCGGAATGGCCCTGCTCCTGGTCGGCCTGCTGTTCAAGGTGGCGGCCGTCCCGTTCCACCAGTGGACGCCGGATGTCTACCAGGGCGCGCCCACCCCGGTCACGGGCTTCATGGCGGCCACCGTCAAGATCGCGGCCTTCGGTGCCCTTCTGCGCGTCCTCTACGTGAGCCTCGGCGGAATGCGCTGGGACTGGGAGCCGATGCTGTGGATCATCGCGGCACTGACGATGCTGGTCGGCTCGATCGTCGCGATCACCCAGACCGACATCAAGCGCATGCTCGCCTACTCGTCGATCGCCCAGGCGGGCTTCATCCTGGTCGGCGTGGTCGCGGTGTCGCGCGAGGGCCTCGCGAGCTCGATCTTCTACCTGATCGCCTACGCATTCACGACGATCGGCGCCTTCGCGGTCATCTCGATGGTGCGGGACTCCTCAGGTGAGGCCACGCATCTGTCCAAGTGGGCGGGGCTCGGGAAGAAGTCGCCCCTCGTGGCAGCCGTGTTCTCGCTGTTCATGCTGGCCCTCGCGGGCATCCCGCTCACGAGTGGGTTCATCGGGAAGTTCGGCGTCTTCACGGCGGCGATCGACAGTGGCGCCACCTGGCTGGTCATCATCGGCGTGATCGCCAGCGTCATCGCGGCCTTCTTCTATGTCCGCGTCATCGTCCTCATGTACTTCTCCGATCCCACGCCGGAGACCGCATCCGTGGTCGTGCCGTCGGCGTTCACCACGATTGCCCTGGCCGCAGGAGCGACGGTGACGATCGTTCTCGGCATCGTCCCGCAGCCGGTGCTCGAACTGGTGAACCAAGCGGACGTCTTCATCAGGTAGTACGTTGCCAAGATGACCGACGCGCTGCTGGGGCTCCCGCTTCCGGACGCGGGGCTGGAGACCAGCCTCTCGTCCAGTCTGGCGCGGGTCGAGGACGGCCTGCGCGACGCGGTGGCAAGCGACGACCCCTTTGTGGCGGACGCATCTCGCTACCTGGTCGATGCCGGCGGAAAGCGCTTTCGACCACTCCTGGTGCTGCTGGCGTCGCAGTTCGGGGACCCGTACGCCTGGGGCGTCGTGCCGGCCGGCGTCGTGGTGGAGCTCACCCATCTGGCGACGCTGTACCACGACGACGTCATGGATGAGGCCCAGTTGCGTCGTGGTGCCCCCTCGGCGAACTCGCGCTGGGACAACACGATCGCGATCCTCACCGGAGACTTCCTGTTCGCTCGGTCCTCCCGCATCCTCGCCGACCTCGGACCCGAAGCGGTCCGGATCCAGGCGCACACCTTCGAGCGCCTGTGCACGGGTCAGATCCGCGAGACCATCGGGCCGCGTGCGGAGCAGGACCCGGTGGAGCACCACCTCCAGGTCATCGCCGACAAGACCGGGTCCCTGATCGCGGCGTCCGGGCGGTACGGCGCCTTGATGGCGGGCGCGTCGTCGGAGCACGTCGAGGTGATGACCGAGTTCGGGGAGCGGATCGGCGTGGCGTTCCAGCTGGCCGACGATCTGGTCGACATCACGTCCGAGTCGATGCAGTCGGGCAAGACGCCCGGTACCGATCTCCGCGAGGGGATCCCCACCCTGGCTGGCCTCATCGCCTTGATGAGCCCGGACCCGAAGGACGCGCGGCTCAAGGACCTCCTGAGCCGTCCCCTCCCCGACGACGATGAGCACGCCGAGGCGCTGATGCTCCTGCGCGCCCACCCGGCCATCGACGAAGCGAGAAAGCAGGCCCACACGTGGTCGGACTCGGCCCGGGAGCTCCTGCTGCAGCTTCCCCCGGGACCTCCGCGGGATGTGCTGGCCCTACTGTGCGACTACGTGGTCTCTCGTACCGGTTGAGCTGATCAGGGCGGGGATCTCGTCGGCCGGAACCGGCCGGCCCAGCAGGAACCCCTGAGCCACGTCGCAGCCGTGGGCGCGTAGGAAGTCCAGCTGCTCTCGGGTCTCGACGCCCTCGGCGACGGTCGCGCAGCGCAGGGCGCGCGCCAACTCGATGATCGCGAGCACGATCGCCTCGTCGTCGGCGCCACGTCCCAGGTCCTCGACGAACGAGCGGTCGATCTTGAGGGCGTTGACCTTGAATCGGCGCAGATAGGCCATCGAGGAGTAGCCGGTGCCGAAGTCGTCGATGGCGGTCCTGATCCCCATGTCGTGCAGGTGCTCCAAGACCACCGCAGCGTTCTCGGGGTTCGCCATGGCGACCGTCTCCGTGATCTCGAGCTCCAGCCTCCCGGGCTCCAGGCCGCTGCGCAGGAGGGCCCTTCGGACCCGCTCCAGGAGGTCGGTCTGGAGGAACTGGACGGCGGACACGTTGACCGCCACGCTGATGCGCGACCCCCCTGCCTCGTCCCAGTGGACTGTGTCCGCCAGGGCCCGGTTGAGCACCCACTCGCCGATCTGCAGGATCAGCCCGCTGTCCTCGGCGAGCTCGATGAAGTCGGCCGGATGGAGCAGACCGAGCTCGGGGTGCTGCCAGCGAACCAGCGCCTCTACTCCGACGACGGCGTCGTTCGTGAGGGACCACTGCGGCTGGTAGTGAACGACCAGTTCGTCGTTCTCGATCGCGCGCCGGAGGGCGGCCAGGAGGGCGAACTGCTCGGTGGATCGAAGCAGCATGTCGCCGCTGAAGAACCGGTAGGTGTGCCGCCCCTCCTGCTTGGCCCGGTACATCGCCGCATCGGCATGGGCAGCGAGCTCGTCGAAGGTCGTTCCATCGGTGGGGAACATGGCGATGCCGGCCGACGCCGTGAGCGCGAGGTCGTACTCCTCGATGCGGAAGGGCGCGTCGATCACGCCCAGCACGCGCTTCACCAGGGTCGCGGCCTCCTCCAGGGTCGAGTGAGGGGCCAGAAGAGCGAACTCGTCGCCGCCCAGCCTGGCCACGATGAGGCTCGAACCCGCCACCGACGCCAGCCGTTGGGCCGTCTCGTTGATGATGAGGTTCCCGACCCGATGCCCGACGGTGTCGTTGATCACCTTGAAGTCATCGAGGTCGAGGATGACCAGCGCCTGGGTGCGATCCTCCGCGTTGGCGAAGGACGCCGTGGCCCGCTCGTTCATCAGGGTCCGGTTGGGCAGTCCGGTCAGCTGGTCGAACAGCGCCAGGTGCCGGATGCGCGCGTCGGCAGCCTTCTGCGCGGTCATGTCGCGGCTGATCTCGATGACGCCGAGCCGATTCCCGTCTTCGTCGAAGTAGGGGGTCTGGAGCGTGTCGAGATAGCGCACGGTGCCGTCGTCGTCGAGACGGGTCTCCTCGAACCGATTGGCCGTGTCGGACATTCGCGGGAGGGCGGAGCGGCCGTGACCGGTCGCCCAGTACACGTCGACGGGGCTGCGGCCCACGACGTCCTTCGGTTCCATGCCGATCGCTTCGCCGAATGCCCGGTTGGCCCCGAGCAGTCGTCCCTGCGGGTCGGTGTACGAGATCAGGTCGGGCACGGAGTCGATCAGCGAGCGCAGGAGTGAGCTCTCCTTGGCCAGCTGCCGATTCGGGGCTTGTACTCCGGCGACGAAGATCGCGCGGTACACCATGACGTACGCGGCCACCTTGAACAGGTGTCCAAGCAGGTTGAAGACGTCGGTGACGTCGACGTAGAGGGTGAAGAAGAGCTCGGCGAGGGTCAGGGTCCAGGCCGAGGCGGCGAGCCAGGCGAGCTCGTGGCTGCGTTCACGTGCTGCCCGGCGGGCGAGGAGAACAGCGGCGAGGGCATACATCGCCGAAAGGACGTACTCCGAGAAGCGCTTCGTGGCGGTTAGGCCTTCCCCGGGGATGAAGAAGTCCGGGAGCCACTCGATCCGGTAGAGCCCGACCCACCACACGACGCCGCAGGCGGCGGCGATGACGACCAGCCCCGGGATCCACATCCGCGGTGACCAGTGCCGGCTGGGCACCAGGGCCAGCACCAGGAAGCCGATCGCGGCGATGGCCCGGCCCGCTCAGCCAGAAGGTGATCGCCTTCTGCGCCGACGCCTCGGTCACGAAGTCGGGCATGCCGGGGAAGGACAGGGTGTGCACGAGGTCGATCAGCAGCACACCGAAGGAGAAGAACCCGATGACGATGATCTGGCTGTTGATCTCCTGGCGCCGCAGGTTCCATGCCAGGGCCACGATCATGAGGGAGATGGCCATCGAGGTGAACTCGAGAACCAGGTGGAGCACGGCGTAGTGGACCGGGTCGGAGAAGAAGACGAACGCTGGCAGAGCCAAGGCAATGGCGAAGAGGACCGTCAGAACCCCGGCCCAGCCGACCTGGCGCCGGAAAAGGCGCAGAGAACTACTGCGGATCGGTCCCGGGCCGTCGTTCATCGCGACTCCCCAGATTCGCGGATGAGACATCTCACTATCGCACTATCCGACGTCCCATGCGTCTCGAAGGACGGCGAGCGTCAGTCCGGCTCCATCACCTCGAGGGCATCAGCGCGGTTGCGTCCGCGGTGCGCGTGCCGCAGACCGTCGACGGTCATCACGACGAGGGAGATCCAGACCAGCAGGAAGCCGAGCCAGCGGCTGGCGGACATGGCCTCGCCGAAGACGAACACGCCGAGCAGGAACTGGATCACCGGCGTGAAGTACTGCATGAGGCCGAGCGTGGACAGCGGGATGCGCGTCGCGGCCCCGCCGAACGCGAGGAGCGGGATCGCCGTCACCGGTCCCAGCAGCACCAGCAGGATGACCGTCGAGGTGCCGTCGGTCGTCATGGCGGCGTCCCCGGAGGCGGCCATGAATGCCATGACCCCCAGGGCGAGCGGCGCCAGCGCGGCGGTCTCGATCGTCAGGCTTTCCACGGCGCCGACCCCGACCTGCTTCTTCAGCAGGCCATAGATGCCGAAGGAGAAGCCCAGGATCAGGCTGATCCACGGCAGTCGGCCGTAGCTCACGGTCAGGACCGCGACCGCGACCACCGCGATCGCCACCGCCGTCCACTGCCCGGGTCGCAGTCGTTCGCGCAGGAGCAGCACACCGAGCGCCACCGAGATGAGGGGGTTGATGAAGTAGCCCAGCGATGCCTCGATCACCTGGTCGGACACGACCGCCCAGACGTAGACCCCCCAGTTGACGGCGAGGAAGGCGGCGGCGAGTGCCAGCATCCCCACGTTGCGCGCCGAGTGCGCGGCCCGCCAGGTCCGGGCCCACTGCCGCGTCACGCCGGTGAGTACGGCCAGGAACACCAGTGACCACACGACGCGGTTGGCGACGATCTCCACCGGGGACACGTCGTCGAGCAGGTGGAAGTAGAGCGGGAAGAGCCCCCAGAGCGTGTAGGCGATGAAGCCGAGGAGGATGCCGATCCCGGCCTGGGAGGTGGGGACGCGCAGACGAGTCAGAGGACGTTCCAGGTGTCGCTGCCGTTCAGCAGCGACTGGAGGTCGCCAGGCCCCTTGTTCTCGATGACGTCGGCGATCTGCTCGCGAACCAGGCGGTCGTAGGAGGGCCGGCTGATGTCGCGGAAGACGCCGATCGGCGTGTTCTCCAGCGTCCGCGGGTTCGACAGGCGGGAGAGAGCGAAGGCGAGGCCAGGGTCTCGGGCGTGCGCATCGTGGTGGATGATCTCGCTCTCGCCGAAGTCGGCGACCTGAACGACGCGAATGTGCCCCTCCGAGGTCCGAATGACGCCCTTCTCGTTGTCCTTGCCGAAACGGATCGGCTCGCCGTGGACCAGGCGCATCGTCACGTCGTCGCGGACGTCATTGTCCTTCAGCGGCTCCCACGCACCGTCGTTGAAGATGTTGCAGTTCTGGTAGATCTCGACGAGCGCCGAACCCTCGTGCGCCGCCGCCTGTCGAAGCACCTCGGTCATGTGCTTGCGGTCCGAGTCGATCGTCCGGGCCACGAAGGTCGCCTCGGCACCGAGGGCGAGGGACACCGGGTTGAACGCGTAGTCGAGCGAGCCCTCGGGCGTGGACTTGGTGATCTTGCCCTGCTCGGACGTGGGCGAGTACTGGCCCTTGGTGAGTCCGTAGATCCGGTTGTTGAACATCAGGATCTTCAGGTTGATATTGCGACGCAGGGCGTGGATCAGGTGGTTTCCACCGATCGACAGCGAGTCCCCGTCGCCGGTGATCACCCAGATGGACAGGTCCGGCCGGCTGATCGCCAGGCCGCTCGCGATGGCCGGGGCGCGACCATGGATGGAGTGCATGCCGAAGGTGTTCATGTAGTACGGGAATCGGGACGAGCAGCCGATCCCGGAGATGAACACGATGTTCTCGCGTGCGAGACCCAGCTCGGGCAGGAAGGACTGGACGTTGGACAGGATCGAGTAGTCGCCGCAGCCGGGGCACCAGCGCACTTCCTGGTCGGACTTGAAGTCCTTGGCCTTGAGCTCGACGTCGCTCTTCGGCACCAGGTTCAGGGAGGGGTAGGTGTTGGTCATCTCGCTGCTCACAGGGTCTCGTCGGCCGTGGGGTCGGACGCCAGCGTCTCGATCGCGGCGGTGATGGCCTCGACCAGTTCCGTGGACTTGAAGGGCATGCCGCGCACCTGGTTGATGCCGACGATGTCGACCAGGAACTTCGCCCGTAGGAGCATCGACAGCTGGCCGAGGTTCATCTCCGGGACGAGGACCCGGCGGTAGGAACGCAGGACATCGCCGAGGTTGCGGGGGAAGGGGTTGAGGTGCCGCAGGTGCGCCTGGGCCACCTTGATGCCCGTGCGACGCGTGATCTCGGTTGCCGCGCCGATCGGCCCGTACGTGGATCCCCAGCCGAGGACGAGGACCTCGGCGTCGCCGCTCGGGTCGTCCACGACCAGGTCGGGGATGGTGTCGGCGATCGCGTCGACCTTGGCCTGGCGCAGGCGCACCATCCGGTCGTGGTTCTCCGGGTCGTAGGAGATCTCGCCCGTGCCGTCTGCCTTCTCCAGGCCGCCGATCCGGTGCTCCAGACCCGCAGTGCCGGGCACGGCCCAGGGCCGCGCCAGGGTGTCGGGTTCGCGCAGGTAGGGCCAGAACTCCTCCGTGCCGTCCTCTGCGACGTGGTTGGGCCCCGTCGCGAAGCCGGGGTCGATGACGGGGAGCGTGGTGACGTCGGGGATGAGCCACGGCTCGGAGCCGTTGGCCAGGTATCCGTCGGAGAGCAGGAACACCGGGGTGCGGTACTCGACGGCGATCCGCGCCGCTTCCAGGGCGGCGTGGAAGCAGTCGGATGGCGACTGCGGGGCGACGATCGGGACCGGGGACTCGCCGTTGCGCCCGAACATCGCCTGCAGCAGGTCGGACTGCTCGGTCTTGGTCGGCAGCCCGGTCGACGGTCCGCCGCGCTGCACGTCCACGATGATCAACGGCAGCTCGAGCGAGACGGCGAGACCGATGGACTCGGACTTCAGGGCGATGCCCGGTCCGGACGTGGTCGTCACGGCCAGCGCGCCGCCGTAGGCCGCGCCGATCGCCGCGCCGACGCCGGCGATCTCATCCTCGGCCTGGAAGGTCATCACGCCGAAGCGATGGTTCTTGGCCAGCTCGTGCAGGATGTCCGAGGCGGGGGTGATCGGATACGAGCCCAGGAACAGCGGGAGCCCGGACCGCTGGGCGGCGGTGATCAGCCCGAAGGCCAGCGCAGGGTTGCCACTGACGTTCCGATACAGGCCGGCGGGGAGGGCGGCCGGGGCCACCTCGTACTGGATGGAGAACGACTCCGTCGTCTCCCCGAATGACCAGCCGGCCTCGAACGCGGCCAGGTTGGCGGCCAGGATCTCGGGCTTGCTGCCGAACTTCTGCTTGAGGAAGTCGCGGGTGCCGTCGGCGCCGCGCGAGTACAGCCACGACAGCAGGCCCAGCGCGTACATGTTCTTGGCGCGCTCGGCCTCCTTCTTGGTGAGGTCGAACTCCTTGAGGGCCTCGACCGTCTGCGACGTCAGCGCGACCGCATGCACGTTGAACTGGTCGAGTGAGCCGTCCTCGATCGGGTTGCTCGTGTAGCCGACCTTCTCCAGGCTGCGCTTGGTGAACTCGTCGGTGTTCACGATGAGATCCGCGCCCCGAGGCAGGTCGTTGATGTTTGCCTTGAGGGCCGCGGGGTTCATGGCGACGAGCACGTTGGGGTCGTCGCCGGGAGTCGTGATGTCATGGTCCGCGAATGCCAGCTGGAATGCGGAGACCCCGGGCACGGTTCCGGCTGGCGCGCGGATCTCGGCCGGGAAGTCGGGCAGCGTGGAGAGGTCGTTGCCGAGCCCTGCGGTCTCGGAGGTGAATCGGTCCCCGGTGAGCTGCATGCCGTCACCGGAGTCCCCGGCGAACCTGATGACGACGCGATGGAGGCTGACGACCTGCTTGCTCACTGGCTCCCCTTGATCGGGCTTGTGGTGCGTAGATCGGGCGGTTCGCACCGCGGTCCCACAGCCGTCACGGATAGATGCTAGGACTTCCTACGAGACTACACCCGAATCCGTTGAACGTCGCGACCGTATCTCAATGCTGTCTCAGCGAGATCCGGGCCTGCTCGCCTCGCTGAAGTGTGCATGCCGTTGGGCCGGATTGCCGGACCGCGCGGGCGGCCGGAATAGGGTGACCGGTGTGATCGGCACCCTGAGCGCCCGGCGGGTCTTCCGGCTCGCGGACGTGCCAGACGTGCGGGTCGTCATGGCGACTCTCGGCCTGGCGTGCTGCGCCATGGAGGTCGAGTCGGCGGTGCGGATGGGCCTGCTGGTCGAGGACGACCGGGAACCTGCCGAGGCCGATCGCACGGTGCTGCTCGTGGCGGGCACGGTGACGGATGCCCTCGTGCCGGCCGTCAGGGCCGTCCTGGCTGACCTGCCGGCGGACACGGCGGTCGTGTCATTCGGGGCCTGCGCGGGCACCGGCGGGCCGTACTGGGATGCCCCGACGGTGACGAAGGGCGTTGACCAGCTGGTCTCGGTGGAGCGGTACATCGCAGGGTGCCCGCCCCGCCCAGACGCCCTGTCGCCGGACTTCGGTCGGTCGCCCTTCACGGCGGGATCGGATCATGACCGCGGTCGACCGAGGTGACTGGCTCGGCACCCTGTCCGGGTTCCACGCCGCCGGTCTGACCTACCTCGACCTCCTGACGGGGATCGACCGCGGCGAGGGTGTCGAGGTGCTCGTTCGGGTCGTCGACCCTGCTCACGTCGTTGAGCCCGCCGCCGTCGAGCTGGTCACGACCCTCGTGCCCACCGCAGATCCGCGGCTGCCCAGCCTGGCCTCCGTGTACCCGGCGGCCTCCTGGCATGAGCGCGAGACCGCTGAGATGTTCGGGATCGTGTTCGATGGCCACCCGGACCCCCGGCCGCTGCTGCGCCGGACGATGCTCGGTGCCCCGCCCCTGCTCAAGTCCACGGTCCTCGCCGCCCGGGTCGTGACCCCGTGGCCCGGCGCCTCGGAGCCCGAGACCGGACGCAGGTCCTCGCGTCGCCACCAGCCCCCCGGCGTGCCCGAGGGTTGGCTGCAGCAGGAGGCGACATGACCACCCCGCACGGCGTCATTGCGCTGATTCCCGAGGCGTGCACCTCGTGCATGATCTGCGTTCGCGAGTGTCCCTCCTGGTGCATCACCGTTGACAGCCATCCGGAGGAGGTGAGCGAGCCGGGTGCGCGTCGGCCGCGCACCGTCAGCGTCCTCGACAACTTCACCATCGACTATGGCCTGTGCATGTACTGCGGGATCTGCGTCGACGTGTGCCCCTTCGACGCGCTCGAGTGGGCTCCGGACGTGGACTACAGCGCACGCGACCGAGCCGACCTGGTCCACGACACCGAACGACTCGCCGGGTGGGTGCCGCATGAGTGACCTGTCCAGCCTGACTCCGATGGATCTGCTCGAGGAGCGACGCCTCGCATCCGAGCTGTTCAACTACGTGTGGGCCCTGCTTGACACCGCTGACCGCACGCCCGAGCAGGACGCCGCGATGATCCATGCGGCGCACGCCAGTCGGTGGCACTGGGGCCGCGTGGGCGGACCTGAGCAGCAGGCCGTGGGGGAGTGGCAGTGCAGTCGGGTGTACGCGGCACTGGGTCGCCCGGAGCCGGCGCTGTTCCACGCACGGCGCTGCCTCGAGATCAGCGCCGTGGACGGGGTGGACCCGTTCGTCGAGGCATCCGCGCATGAGGCCATGGCGCGGGCGCTCGCGATCGCCGGGGACATGGACGGGGCGCGTGCCGAGCGGAACGCGGCCTATGCGCTGGCCGTGGATCTGGAGGACGACGACGACCGGGGCGTGATCGAGGGCGACCTGGGGACTCTGCCGATACCTGACTAGCGACACGGCCTTTCCTCCACGAGCGGCCCTTCCCCCTGTCGATCTCGGCATACTGTCGCCAGGGGGTGACTACGTGTCTGATCTCCACTCCATCGCGCGCGGCTGGCCCGCCTGGGCGTTTGCGGCCGCCGTACTGGTTCTCGGTGGGGCGGACGCGGTCACTTCGGCGGACGTGGTGCTGCTCGGCTTCCTCGTGATCCCGGTCGTCGGCTCGGTCGTGCTCGCGAGTCCGATGTTCACCGCATTGCTGACGGTGGAGGCGATCGTCCTTGCCCTGATCTCAAGTGGTGTGAATGGCTACTCCGCGGGCGAGGTCTTCCGTCGGTTGACCGTGCTCATCCTGTCCGGCGTCGTCGCGGCGCTCCTCGCTCGCTACGTCAGGTCGGTCCGGGCCGAGCTGGACTCCGAACGGCACCGCTTCCGCTTGCTTGCGGAGAACGCCACGGACGTCGTGGCGCACGCCGACGTCGACGGGGTCATCGATTGGGTGTCGCCATCCGTGACGTCACTTCTGGAATGGGCCCCAGGCGACATGGTCGGGCGGCGCGTCTTCGACTTCATCCATCCCGATGACCTGGCGGACATCCTGGCTGCCCAGGGGCAGCTGGTCGAGAGCGGTGCCCTGAACTACGAGGCGCGCCTCCGTGCTGCGAGCGGAGGCTACCGATGGATCGTCTCGCACGTGCAGCTGCTGCGCGACGACTCGGGTGTGCCCGTCGGGCGAGTCGCGGGGTGGCGTGACGTCCAGACCGAGCATGAGGCTCGAGCGGCCATGGAGGCGTCCGAGGAGAGGTACCGGCTGCTCGCCGATAACTCATCGGATGTGGTGGTCCATGTCCGCGGGGACAGGATCCTCTGGATCTCGCCGTCGCTCAGCGTGATGCTGGGCTGGAGTCCGGACGAGTGGATCGGGCACCTGATCACGGAGTTCTGGCACCCGGACGACCGGCCGGAGATGGAAGCCGCTCGCGCACGAATCGAGAGCGGGGACGCGACCCTCCTACGGTCCCGAGTCCTCGCGCGGGACGGGACCTATCACTGGCAGGAGTTCCACGCTCAGCTCTACCTCGATGCCAGCGGCCGCCCGGACGGAGTGTCGGCCTCGTTCCGGACCATCGATGCCGAGGTGCGAACGGAGCGTGAGCTCGAGCGCCGGGCCCGGTTCGATGACCTCACCGGAGTGCTCACCCGCAATGAGGCACTGGACCGCCTCAACGTCGTCGGTCGAGGAGGTCCGGCGACCCGGTGGCCGCGGTGCGGTCCTGTTCATCGACGTGGATGGGTTCAAGCAGCTGAACGACAGGTACGGCCACGGCGCTGGCGACGACGTGCTGCGCTCCATCGCGGAGCGAGTCAGGGCCTCTGTGCGCTCGGGGGACACCGTGGCGAGGATGGGCGGAGACGAGTTCGTTGTCATCCTCGAAGGAATCAGTGACATTGCCGAGGCCGAGGTGGTGGCGGAGAAGATGCGCAGAGCCAACAAGGCGCCGGTTCCCACGAGCGAGGGCGACCTCGAGACGACCATCAGCATCGGGGTGACGCTGATCGACCCGGGCGAGACCGTGGACGAG
The DNA here is from genome assembly GCA_963700745.1 of uncultured bacterium. Taxonomy (GTDB): domain Bacteria; phylum Actinomycetota; class Actinomycetes; order S36-B12; family S36-B12; genus UBA10649. The sequence goes on from CAVOYT010000002.1 coordinate 371,526, forward strand.
ATGATCGCGCGCGCCGATGAGGCGATGTTCGCCGCCAAGCGCCTCGGCCGCGATCGGGTGGTCAGCCTCGCCGTGTCGGAACCGTCACCGGCCCGTCGGTCTGGGATCTAGCGGTAGTTGTCGAACTGCACCGCGAAGTCGAGGTCGGCGCCCTTGACCAGGGCCTGCACGGCCTGCAGGTCGTCGCGGCTCTTGCTCGTCACCCGCAGCTCGTCGCCCATGATCTGGGTCTTGACCGACTTGGGTCCCTCGTCGCGGATGAGCTTGCCGAGCTTCTTCGCGTGCTCCTGGCTGATCCCCGCCTTGAACACGCCGCCGATCTTGTACTCCTTGCCCGAGGACCTGGGCTCCTCGGCCTCGAAGGACTTCAGGCTGAGCCCTCGCTTGATGAGCTTCTCGCGGAAGACCTCGAGGGCGGCCTTCGCCCGCTCCTCGGTGCCCGAGGTGATCTCGACCGCGAGGTCGCCCTTCCACTCGATGGTGGTCCCGGTGTTCTTGAAGTCGTAGCGCTGCGAGAGCTCCTTCGCCGCCTGGTTGAGGGCGTTGTCCGCCTCCTGCCGGTCGACCTTGGACACGATGTCGAAGCTGCTGTCAGCCATGGATCCTCCTCGGGTACCGGGACATTCTGTCAGGGGAGGCGGCGCGGTCAGACGGGCTGGTCGCGCAGGAGCGGGGCGGGGAACGTCGGATCCGGGCCGTCGAGCTCGCGCGCGAGGCGATGCCCGTCGAAGACCGCCTCGGAGATCCATCGCGGGGACTGAGCGTCACCGATGAGGTGCACCTGCTCGATGCCCGCCTCGCGCAGGGCGTCGGGGTCGGCGACGAGCTCGCGGTAGACCGTGTCGACGGGCACCTCGTGCGTCACCAGGACCAGGTCGTCGACGTCGAGACTCCACGGATCGCCGTACTGCGGTCTCGCCGGAGACTCCCATGGGCGTGCGGGCGAGCACGGTGATGCCCGGATGCATCGTGACGCCGACGTCGTGGAGGTGCTGCCGCAGCATCGTCCCCTCGAGGGTGCCGTCCGACATGGGCGAGACCACGGCATCGGTCGCGACGAGGTGGACGTCGTATCCCTCACCGGCGAGCAGCTCAGCGATGCCCGGTCCGACGTAGTAGCCGTCGCAGTCGTAGACGGCGACGCGCTGGCCGCGGGGCCGATCGCCCTTCATGATCCGCTCAGGCGTCAGCGATCCGGCGGCATCGTCGATCGGGCGCGCGCGCCCCGGCTGCGTCCCGTCGTCGGACCAGCGGCTGCCGGTGGCCACGATGACGATGCTGGCGCCGTAGTCGAGGATGTCCGTCGCCGACAGGGACCGACCGGTGATGACGTCGACGTTGGCGAGCTGGTCGAGCTGCGTGCTGTCGCCAGTCGGCGATGCGTCCCCAGTCGCCGAGCGTGGGCAGTCGCCGGGTCCAGCGGATGCGGCCGCCGATCTCGTCCTCGGCGTCCACGAGGTGCACGGCCGCGAAGCCGCGCCTGCCCAGCACCATGGCGGCCTCCATCCCGGCCGGGCCGGCGCCGACCACGAGTACGGCCCGCTCCGGGCTCGGGAGTGGGGTCGAACCTCTCCGGATGCCAGCCGCGGCGGAACTCCTCTCCCGCGGTCGCGTTCTGGACGCAGCCGACGTGGCCGAAGTCCTCCTCCTTGAGAATGCAGACGTTGGCCCCGGTGCACTCGCGGATGTCGCCGAGCCGCCCCTCCGCGATCTTGCGCGGCAGGAACGGGTCGGCGATCGCGGGTCGCGCAGCGCCGATGAGGTCGAAGTCGCCGGACCTGATGACGGCGGCCATCTGGTCCGGGCTCGTGTAGCGGCCCACGCCGACGATCGGCTTGCCGGTGGCCTCGCGCACCCGGGACGTCCACGGCAGCTGGTGGCCCTCGGGGTAGTAGCGGGACGTCCCGGAGTCCTCCGGCCATGAGCCGACGGTCACGTCGAACAGGTCGACGAGCGGGTCGGCCATGCGGACGAACTCGAGCATCTCCTCGATCCGGACACCCTTGATCTCCCGGCGACCGTCGACGCAGATGCGGGTGGCGATGGCACAGTCGTCCCCGACGGCGTCGCGCACCTGCTCCAGGGTCTCGAGCGCGAACCGGGCCCGGCCGGCGAGCGTCCCGCCGTAGCCGTCCGTGCGCCGGTTGGACCACGTGGACAGGAACTGGGTCAGCAGATAGCCGTGCGCGCCGTAGACGTAGACGATGTCGAAGCCGGCGTCGCGTGCGCGCCGGGCACCGGCCACGAAGTCGGCCTGGACGCGCTGGATGTCGTCGAGGGTCATCTCGCGGGCCGTGGAACCCCATCTGATGCTGGCCGTCGACGGGCTGGGCGCGATGCGCGTGTGCCGAGTGGAGACGTTCGCGCTCGAGTTGCCGCCGTGGTAGAGCTCGAGGCCGGCCAGCGAGCCGTGGGCGTGGATGGCGTCGGACGTGAGTCGCAGCGCAGCCACGTCGCGCTCGTCGCGGATGTAGGCCGCCACGTAGGGCGCCTCGTCGGCGTCGGCCGACACCGGCGCGTACTCGACGCACACCCCGCCCCAGCCGCCCTCGGCCTTGATCCCGCGGAAGGCGGCCTGGGTGCGTGGCTTGCCGGAGCCGAACCCGGACGCATGCGGCACCTGGTAGAAGCGGTTGGGCAGCGTCTTGGGGCCGATCGTCACCGGCTCGAACAGGATCGCGTGACGAGGGTCGAGCATGCGCATACCCTCGCACAGTGACGTCGCCCATGCTGCTGCTTGATCTCGACCGGACACTCGTCGATCTGCAGTCCTACACCGACTATGCCGGAGCCCTCGCCGACGTCGAGCGGCTGATCGGAGCATGGAGCGATGCCGACGTCCCGGACACGGACTGGGACCGTCCGACTCAGGCGTGCATGGCGGTGCTGCACTCGATGCTGGGCGACTCGCGCTGGTACGAGATGTCGGCGGTCATCGCCGAGCACGAGCGCGCCGCCATCCCGCAGTCTGTCGCGATGCCTACCGTGACCGCCTCGATGGATGCTCTGCGGAGCGTGCCCGTGGCCGTGGTCACGTTGCTGCCCGTCGATGTCGCCACCGAGGTTCTGATCGCCCACGGGATCGGGGTGGGACCCGGGCAGCCGGTCGACCTCGTCGTCGGTCGTGACGCGTCGATCCGGCCGAAGCCGTGGCCCGATGGACTGCTCGCGGCATGCAGCCGCCTTGGCGGATCGACGGCGGATGCCACCATGATCGGTGACTCGTCCTGGGATGAGGAGGCGGCGCGTCAGGCAGGGATCGCGTTCGTCGGCGTCCCGAGCTCGCCGTCCGGCTTCCCGGCAGGGGTGACCGTCGAGCCGACCCTTGAAGCGGCTGTCGGTCGCGCGCTGGGGGAGTGACCCCGGCGGCCGCGCCGGTATCCCTGTGTATCCTGCTGCCTGCGTCACGGCAGGTTGCCCGAGCGGCCAATGGGAGCGGACTGTAAATCCGTCGGCTTTGCCTTCGAAGGTTCGAATCCTTCACCTGCCACCACGCGTGCGGGCCCGGTCCTCATCGGATCGGGCCCGCACTCTGCATCGGGTCAGGGCGCCGCCGGGTGCCCGTAGCGGCGCTTGAGCTGCTCAAGGGGGTCGGACGTGCGGTCCTGCGTCGCCGGACCCCACAGGCTCAGGGCGAGCCATTGAGGCCAGTAGGCGACCTGTCTGGCTACCCGGACCCACCACGACGATGTGCTCACCGGAATCACCTCCCGCGTCGTGCCCCGGTGGCCGAGCGCGAGGTGTGCTCGGACACCGTCCTTCAAGGTTAGGCATGCCTTACCTGCGTGGTCAATGGTCAGATCGGACCTGTCGCGCTGGTCGCCGATCCCTGCACGATGGTGAGGAAGCGACCGAGCAGGTGGGAGGTTCGCCATGGCCGACAACCGGAGGATCGTCATCATCGGCGCAGGGCCGGCAGGCGCCCGCACCGCCGAACACCTGCGTGGCGAGGGCTGGGCCGGTGCCATCACCATGGTCGGCGCGGAGCCGCACCTGCCCTACGAGCGTCCGCCCTTGTCCAAGGGCTACCTCATCGGATCGACCGAGCGCGCGGACCTGACGATGCATCCGGCGGGATGGTACGAGGACAACGACATCGATGTGATCACCTCCCGCCCCGCGACGGATGTGGATATCGACGCACACCGCGTCACGATGCAGGACGGTTCATCGCTGCCCTTCGATCGACTTCTGCTGTGCACCGGCTCGATTCCTCGCAGATTGGCTGTTCCCGGAGCGGAGTCTGTCCGGCGTGCACTACCTACGGGGCCTGGATGACTCCGAACGACTCTCCGCGGCCTTCGATCACGCCTCGCGGGTGGTCGTCATCGGTGGTGGCTGGATCGGCCTGGAGACCGCGGCGGCCGCGCGGACTCGGGGACTCGAGGTGGTGCTGCTCGAGAGCGCCGCCCTGCCGCTGGGTGCCCTGCTGGGGAAGGAGGTCGCGTCGACGATCTCCCGGCTGCACGTGGATCATGGCGTGGATCTGCGGACCGGAGTGCAGGTCGAGGCACTGCGGGGCGTCGGAGGGCAGGGTTGCCGATGTCCGGCTGGCGTCCGGTGAGGCCATTCCCACGGATCTGGTTGTAGTCGGGATCGGCGTGGACCCGGCGGACGGGCTTGCCCGCCACATGGGTCTCGACGTCGACAATGGTGTGGTCACGGACGCTCACTTGCGAACCAGTCATCCCGACGTATTCGCGGCCGGCGACGTCGCATCAGCGTTCCACCCGATTCTCGGGCAACGCGTGCGGGTCGAGCACTGGGAGAACGCCATGCGCCAGGCGCCGGTGGCGGCGCGCGGGCTGCTCGACCTCGAGGCTACCTACGACCGCCTTCCGTTCTTCTACAGCGACCAGTACGACATGGGGCTGGAGTACACGGGTTTCGTGACCGCTGGGGAGTTCGACGAGGTCGTCATCCGTGGGCGGCCCGACGAGCACGAGTTCATCGCGTTCTGGATGTCGCAGGGAAGGGTGCGGGCGGGGATGAACATGAACGTGTGGGGTGTGGCCGGCGCTATCGAGTCATTGATCCTCAGTGGGCGGGCGATCGGGGCCGACCGCCTCTCGGACGAGGGAACCGCGTTGGACGAGTTGCTTGCGAGCTAGCCCGCGGGCGGGCCAACCAGACAGGACGGAGAGACAGGACGGAAGACAGGACGGCGATTCGATGAACGAGGTATGGAGCATGCCGAGCCGGAATCACGCTCGCCTTGGGGCGACACTGGAGGAACTGGCGATGGAGGTCTGGGAGAGCGAGGCATCGCGGGCGCGCCGCCGGATGAGTTCGCACGCGGCTCCCCCGAGGATCCCGAACCCCGTCCCCTGGTGAACGTCCCGATCGGTACCGGGGAGACGGGGTGGCGTACCGAGACCGACACGCTGGGGCCCGTTCCGGTTCCGGCGAGTCGGTACTGGGGACCGCAGACGCAGCGTGCCCTCGAGCACTTCGCCATCGGCCGGGACCGGCTTCCGCTCGAGGTGTACCGGGCCTACGGCCATGTGAAGAAGGCGGCCGCCATGGCCAACGTCGCCGCCGGTGTACTGCCCAAGTGGAAGGCAGCGGCCATCGTCCGCGCCTGTGACGAGATCATCGCCGGGCATCTCGACGAGGAGTTCCCGCTCGGCGTGTATCAGAGCGGATCGGGCACACAGACCAACGCAAACGTCAATGAAGTCATAGCAAACCGCGGGACGCAGCTGCTGGGCGGCCGGATCGGATCAACGTCTCTCCTGCACCCCAATGATGACGTGAACATGAGTCAGTCCAGCAACGACACTTTCGTCACCGCAATGCATCTAGCGGCGTATGAGGTGACCGTCCTGCAGGTACTGCCCGCGCTCGGGCAGTTGCACCGGAGCCTGAACGATCATGCAACCGCGTGGGCTGACGTCATGAAGGTCGGCCGAACGCACCTCATGGACGCGACCCACCTGACCGTCGGACAGGAGTGGTCTGGCTATGCAGCGTCGCTGCTGCGGGCGAAGGACGACCTGGAGACCGCTGGACGCGACCTGCTCGAGGTGGCTATGGGAGGGACGGCCGTCGGGACCGGGCTCAATGCGCCGCCGGGATTCGCTCGGAACGCCACGCACTTCCTTGCCGAGTCGACGCGCTACCCGTTCACGCCCGCCAGAAATGCGTTCGCCGCGCAAGCGACCCTGGACGTGATGGTGCACGCCCATGCCGCGCTGAAGTCGGTCGCTGTCAGCGCGTTCAAGATCGCCAACGATCTGCGGTGGCTTGCTTCCGGTCCACGGTTGGGGCTGGGAGAACTGCACATCCCGGCGAACGAGCCGGGTTCGACGATCATGCCCGGCAAGGTGAACCCGAGTCAGGCGGAGGCTCTGATGATGGCCTGCCTGCAGGTCTTCGGGCACGACACGACGGTCACGATGGCGGGTGCGGAGGGCAACTTCGAGCTGAACGCGTTCCGGCCGATCGTGATCCGCAACTACCTGTCGTCCGCAGTCCTCCTCGCCGAGGCAGTCGATGCCTTCCGACGCTACTTGGTGGAGGGGGTTGCGCTCGACGAGGATCGACTGGCCGACAACATCGATCGCTCGGTCATGGTGGTCACTGCCCTGGCACCGAGGATCGGCTACGAAAGGGCGGCGCAGATCGCCCGGAAGGCAGTCGAGGAGGGCATCGACATCCGTCGCGCGGCGATCGACTTCGGCGTGGACCCGGCGCTGCTCGACGAGATCGCCCTGAGACGCGCCTGAGCGCCGGCACCGACTTGCGCCTCGACGCCGGGGTGTCCCGGGATCCGGCGATACCGTGCCCACATGGACACGCCCACCCGCCTCATCGAGGTGGCGTCCGGCGTGTGGGTGGCCACGTCGCGGCGCTACCAGACGACATCGACGGTGCTGCTCGACGGACTCGGCGGCGGGATCGTCGTCGACCCCGCGTGGGACCCGGACGAGCTCGCCGCCATCCCGTCGGATCTCGGCGTGCTGGGCGTGACGTGCGTGGCGGGTCTGGCGACCCATGAGCACTACGACCACGTCATGTGGCATCCGGACCTGGGGGACGTGCCGCGCTGGTCGTCACCGGGGACGGTGGCCCACCTGGCGCAGGAGCGAGACCGGCTGCTGGCCCCGCTGACCGAGTACCTCACCCCCGACCTCATCGACATCGCCGGTCGGCTGGTGCCGCTGCCCGACGGGACCGTGCCCTGGCAGGGCCCCGAGGCCCGGTGCGTGGTGCATGACGCGCACGCCCCCGCGCATCTGGCCGTGATCGTCGAGGAGACCGGCGTGCTCCTCGCGGGGGACATGCTCAGCGACGTCGAGCTGCCGATGCCGGCGAGCGACGACCGCAGCCTGGAGACGTACCTGATCGGGCTCGAGAGCCTGCGTGCGGCCGTGGCTGGAGCACGAATCCTGATTCCCGGGCACGGCACTCCGACCGACGACCCGGGCACCCGCTTCGAGGCCGACCTGCGATACCTGGACGCCCTCGTGCAGGGGCGGGCGTCGGACGACCCGAGGATCCTCGACCCGGACAACGCCGAGTTGCACCGCGCGAATGTCGAGAGGGCTCGCGTTACGCGCCGGAGCTGAGGACCTCCAGGGCCGTCATCGCGTCCTCGACGCGGTCGATCGGCACGAGCAGGTGGTCATGGAAGTAGCCGGCGACGACATTGCAGCTGATGCCGCTCTCGGTCAGGGCCTCACTGACGGCGGCCGTCAGACCGATGGCCGCTAGCGCCGAGTGCACGCGGAGGGTGATCCACCCGGCCACGAAGTCGTAGGGCCACCCGAGGTCGTCGGCGATCTCTCGACGGACCACGCACGTCAGCCCCTCGTCCTCGCGCACGGTCACCTCGCACTCCACCGTTGGAGTCTCCGACAGGGACACGAACACGAACTCGCCTGCCCGGACGACCGGTCTCAGCGTGGCCAGCAGCTCGGCAAGGTCGTGCCCGCCGGTCACTCTGGCCGCCCGGTCGGCTGCTGCTGGGTGATGCAGTGGATTCCGCCGCCTCGCGAGAAGAGCGGGCGCGCGTCGACCAGCACGATCTCGCGGCCGGGGTAGGCCTCGAGCAGGATGTCGGCGGCCCGCTCGTCGCCCGGGTCGTCGAAGGCGCACAGGATCACGGCATCGTTGCAGACGTAGTGGTTGATGTAGCTGTAGTCGACCCAGCCATCGTCGTCCCGCAGCGTCTCCGGGGCGGGCACCGCAATGACGCGAAGACCGGGCTGGGCCTCGAGCAGCGCACGCACCTCTGCGCTCACGGCGAAGTCGGGATGCTCGGGGTTGCGCTGGTCGTGGAACAGCACGGTCGTGGGGTCGCTGAAGCAGGCGACGATGTCGACGTGCCCCCTGGTGCCGAACTCGTCGTAGTCGCGGGTCAGACCCCGGTCGAGCCAGATGAATGCCTCGGCGCCGATCGTTCGACGCAGCTCATCCTCGACCTGGGCCTGGGTCCAGTCCGCGTTGCGACCCTCGCCGAGCTGCACCGTTCGCGTCAGCAGGACGGTGCCGTCGCCGTTCACGTGAATGCCGCCGCCCTCGTTGACCATCGCGGACGCGACGACGGGGATCGAGATGTCCGCGCACACCCGGCCGGCGATCTGAGCGTCCTTGTCCCACGACGCCCACGACTGCGCGCCCCAGCCGTTGAACACCCAGTCGACTCCGGCGATCTCATTGTCCGATCCTCGAACGAAGGTGGGGCCGATGTCGCGCATCCAGGCGTCGTCCAGCGGCGCCTCGACCAGCACCACGGACGGGTCGAGCCACTGTCGAGCCGTCTCAGCATCGGACGGGTCGACGACCATCGTCACCGGTTCGAACTGGGCGATCACGTTGGCGACGGACGACCAGCACGCCCGCGCCTCGATGGCGTCCTCCGGCGTCTCGCCGAGGGTGTATCCCGACGATGGCCAGGCCATCCAGGTGCGCTCGTGCGGCTCCCACTCAGCGGGCATCCGCCAGGACGGCGAGGTCGGACCTGCGGTCATGAGACCTCCAGGGGGTAGGTGACGCCGGTGAGCCGTTCGCTCTCGATCCACAGTCGTCGGCCGTCGGCGCGGTTCTTGGCGGCGGAGGACCGATCGACGAGACGGGGATGACCACGCTGCTCCATGAACCCGTCCGGTCCGACGTAGCTGTCGCCGGGGAGGCCGGGGGCGGTCGCGGCGAACAGCGTGGGCAGCGCTCCCATCGCGGCGGACTGCCCGATGATCCGGTTCATCAGCTCGACCGGCTGGCGCAGCCAGGACCGTCCGCTGAGCTCGGGTCCGACGGCCTGCAGGTTGGTGGCGGCGTAGCCCGGGTGGGCGGCCATGGCATGAATCGGGACGGCGTTCGCGTCCAGCCGACGCTGCAGCTCGGCGGTGAAGAGCAGGTTGGCGAGCTTGCTCTGCCCGTAGGCACCCCATGAGCGGTACTTGCGCCGGCCCATGAGGTCGTCGAAGTTCATGCGCCCGAAGCGGTGGGCGCCCGACGACACGGTGACGACCCGCGACCTGGGGCGCGCGACCAGCGCGGGCAGCAGCAGTCCGGTCAGGGCGAAGTGCCCGAGGTGGTTCGTCCCGAACTGCATCTCGAAGCCGTCTGCCGTGGTCAGCTGCGGGACAGCCATGACCCCCGCGTTGTTGATCAGCAGGTCGAGGCCATCGGGGTGTCCATGCGACCAGCGGTCCGCGAAGGCGCGCACGGACGCCAGATCGGCGAGGTCGAGTGCCTCGACCTCGACCAGCGCGGTCGGAGCGGCGGCCAGGATCAGGTCACGGGCGCGGGCTCCCTTGTCCGCGTTGCGGACGGCCAGCGTGACGGCGGCCCCGTGCCGGGCCAGCTCGAGCGCCGCCTCGAAGCCGATTCCGGAGTTGGCTCCGGTGACGACGGCCGCCCGTCCGGTCAGGTCGGGCATGTCGTCGGCGGACCATTTCAGGGAATCGGGCATGGTCGTAGTCAACCCGTTTCGGGCGCGGACCGCAGACCGGCCCTCGATTTCCGGTCGCACGACGGCTCTGTGTACGCTTGCGTGGCTTTCCGCCCCTTTAGCTCATTGGCAGAGCGCTCCCTTGGTAAGGGCGAGGTACCGGGTCCGATTCCCGGAAGGGGCTCGATGGGGCGAAAGTTGTCCCATTGATGGCGGGGTAGCTCAGTTGGTAGAGCAAGCGGCTCATAATCGCTGTGTCGCCGGTTCAAGTCCGGCCTCCGCTACTCGATCGCACGACCCCGCATGACCAGCACCACCATCGCGCTCGGCAGGTTCCCCTGCTGGGAGGACCACACGGAAGAGGAAGACCATGGGCAAGGCCACGGACATTCGCCCCAAGATCACGATGGCGTGCGAGGAATGCAAGCACCGCAACTACATCACCAAGAAGAACCGCCGCAACGACCCTGACCGGCTCGAGGCGAAGAAGTTCTGCCCGAACTGCGGCAAGCACACGAACCACAAGGAAACCCGCTAGCCGCTACCGGCGTCGGCGCGAGTCCATGGCACTCAATCCGGAGTTCGTCGGTCGTACGTACCCGCCCGGGCCGGCGTACCTGGTCGGGCGTGAGACGGTCCGCGAGTTCGCGACCGCCATCGGCGAGGACCACGCGGTCTTCCACGACCCCGAGGCGGCCGCCGCCCTCGGGTACGCCGGCGTGGTCGCACCGCCGACCTTCGCGGTGATCATCGCCATGCAGGCCAGCGGAGTGGTCGTGCACGACCCGGACCTCGGCCTCGACTACACGCGGGTGGTCCACGGCGAGCAGCGGTTCGACTACTCGCGACCGATCGTGGCCGGCGACGAACTGGTCGTCTCGGTGACGATCGAGAGCATCCGGACTGTCGCGGGCAACGACATGATCACCACCCGCAGCGACATCGCGACGGTGTCGGGCGAGCACGTGGTCACCACGACCTCGCTCCTGGTCTCCCGCGGACCGGAGGAGGAGTAGCCATGGCGTCCATCGTCCGCTGGGCCGACGTCGAGGTCGGCACCGAACTGCCCGCCCAGTCCTTCCACCTGGATCGGGCCTCCCTCGTGCGCTACGCGGGCGCCTCGGGGGACTTCAACGTGATCCACTGGAACGAACGGGTGGCCCGGGAGGTCGGCCTGCCCGAACGTCATCGCCCACGGAATGCTGACGATGGCCCTCGGCGGCCGCGTCGTGACCGACTGGATCGGTGACCCCGGAGCGCTCCTCCAGTACGGCGTGCGCTTCACCCGCCCCGTCGTGGTCCCCGACGACGACGAGGGCGCCACGGTCGACGTGACCGCCAAGGTGTCCGCCAAGAACGACGACTCGACGGTGGTCGTCACCCTCACCGTGAAGAGCCAGGACGTGACGGTCCTGGCGAAGGCCCAGGCGGTCGTTCGCCTCGCCTAGGGTGGCGCCGTGATGAACCGCCCGAGACTCTCCGAGCACACGACGCTCCGCGTCGGCGGGGCGGCGGACGCCTGGATCACCGCGGACTCCGAGCCCGCGCTCGTTGCGGCCGTGGTGCGGGCCGATCGTGACGCCGTCCCGGTCCTCGTCCTCGGGGGCGGCAGCAACCTGCTGGTGGCCGATGCCGGCTTCCCTGGCGTGGTGATCGAGGTGGCGATCCCGGGTATCGCCATCGACGAGGACGGGTCGAGCGTCGACCTCGTCGTCGGTGCGGGCGTGGAGTGGGATGCCGTCGTGGCCCTCGCGGTGGCGCGCGGCTGGAGCGGCGTCGAGGCGCTCTCCGGGATACCCGGGCGCACCGGCGCCACGCCCATCCAGAACGTCGGCGCCTACGGGCAGGACGTCTCCCAGGTGATCACGTCCGTGCGCGCCCTCGATCGCCGATCCGGATCCGTCGTCGACCTCGTGCCCGGCGACTGCGGCTTCGGCTACCGGACGAGTGTCTTCAAGCGCGATCCTGATCGATGGGTGATCGTGTCCGTCGCGATGCGCCTGGCCCCCCACGGTCTCGGGACGGTGCGCTACGGCGAGCTGGCCGGAGCCCTCGGCGTGGCGGTTGGCGGCGAGGCCCCGGTGGCGGCGATCCGCACCGCGGTCCTGGCACTGCGGTCCGGCAAGGGCATGGTGCTCGACGACGCCGATCACGACACCTGGAGTGCCGGGTCCTTCTTCACCAACCCGGTGGTCAGGCGCGGCTGTCGCGGCGTCCGTCCCAGGGGAGTGCCCGCGCTACCCGGCCGACGAAGGCGTGAAGCTCAGCGCCGCATGGCTGATCGAGCACGCCGGGATCGCGAAGGGGTACGCGCTGGCGTCGCCGGCCCGGGCCGCCATGTCCAGCAAGCACACCCTTGCCCTGACGAATCGGGGCGGGGCGTCCGCGGAGGACGTGCTGGAACTGGCCCGTCGGATCCGGGCGCGGGTGGAGGAGCGATACGGGATCACGCTCCAGGCCGAGGTGCGCACCGTCGGCTGCTCGCTGTGACCGACGGCCGCCGCCGAACTGCGCGAACGCGCTCCGCGGTCGGCTAGGCAGCCTCGGAGAGCAGGGCCGCCATGCGGGTCACGCCCTCGGTGATGTCCGCATCGGACGTGGCATACGACAGCCGCAGGTAGCCCGGCGTGCCGAACGCCTCGCCGGGGACGACCGCGACCTCGGCCTCGTCGAGGATCACGCCGGCCAGCCCCGCCGACGACTCGATCGCCTGTCCGCGGATCGTGCGCCCGACCAGGGCCTTCACCGACGGGTAGACGTAGAAGGCACCCTCCGGGGTCGGGCAGGCAACGCCGGGTATGGCGTCCAGCAGGTCGACGATCAGCCGGCGCCGCCGGTCGAAGGCCACCTTCATCTCGTCCACGGCCGACAGATCCCCGGTGACCGCCGCGAGGGCCGCCATCTGGGAGACGTTGGCCACGTTTGACGTCGCGTGCGACTGCAGGTTGGTGGCGGCCTTGACGACGTCGGCGGGCCCGAGCATCCAGCCGACGCGCCAGCCGGTCATGGCGTACGTCTTGGCCACGCCGTTCACCACCACGCAGCGGTCCGCGAGCTCGGGGACGAGGACGGGCATCGAGGAGAACACCGCGTCGCCGTACACCAGGTGCTCATAGATCTCGTCCGTGACCACCCACAGGCCGTGCTCCACTGCCCACCGGCCGATCGCCTCGACCTCCGCGGGGGAGTAGACGGCCCCGGTCGGGTTCGACGGCGAGACGAACACGAGCAGCTTCGTGCGCTCGGTGCGTGCCGCCTCGAGCTGCTCGACCGTGGCGCGATAGCCGGATGTCTCGTCGGTCATCACCTCGACCGGGACGCCCCCGGCCAGCCGAATGGACTCCGGGTAGGTGGTCCAGTAGGGGGCCGGCAGCAGCACCTCGTCGCCCGGGTCGAGCAGCGCGGCGAAGGCGTTGTAGAGCGCCTGCTTGCCCCCGTTGGTGACCAGCACCTGGCTCGGCGTCACCGCCAGGCCGGAGTCCCGAAGGGTCTTGGTCGCGATCGCCTCCTTGAGCTCGGGCAGGCCGCCGGCGGGGGTGTAGCGGTGCCAGCGGGGCTCCGCGCAGGCCAGGATCGCGGCGTCGACGATGTAGCCGGGGGTCGGGAAGTCGGGCTCACCTGCCCCGAATCCGATAACCGGTCGCCCGGCGGCCTTCAGGGCCTTCGCCTTGGCGTCCACGGCGAGCGTCGCGGACTCGGTGATGGCGGCGATTCGACGGGAGATGCGTTCGCTCATGCGCCCATCCTTGCAGCCCGAGGACCGCCAGCGGCAGCCCCGGGTGCGGGACCGGATTGGACCACGTTGAGGGGCGGCCCGTAGACTCCCACCGCGAAAGAGGTCGGCGGCAGCCTGCCCTCCGACGCGTCATCGGGGCCACGGCTCCGAAGGGTCGTAGCTCAATTGGTAGAGCACCGGTCTCCAAAACCGGCGGTTGGGGGTTCAAGTCCCTCCGGCCCTGCGAAGGCACGACGAAGAACCGCTTGCGGGAGCCGCCCGCGAGCCGGCACTGAGAGGTTGGACGGTATGACCGACACCGACGCCCTACCCGACCGTGGGTCGGACGGACATGGTCCGAAGGACCAGTCCCGGGGCAACGTGTTCTCCCGTCTTGCCCTCTTCATCCGGCAGGTCGTCGCCGAGCTGCGGAAGGTCATCTGGCCGACCCGCAAGGAACTGATCGCCTACACCACGGTCGTGGTCTTCTTCGTCCTGGTCATGGCCGGGATCATCGCCGCCTTCGACTACGTCTTCACCAGGGGAGTGCTGTTCGTCTTCGGATGACGTCACCCCGACTCCCGGCTTCCCCGCACTCGACTCAAGGAGATTGACCACCGTGTCCGATCAGGACCTCACGTCCCCCACGACCGACCCGTTCGCGACGACGCCCGCCGTGACCGACGCGGTTGAGGACGCCGCCGCTGAGCTGCCCGCCGAGGAGGTCGCCGAGGCGATCATCGAGGCCGAGGAGGCGGTGGAGGAGGCCGAGGAGGTCGTCGAGCAGGCCGCGGAGATCGAGACCGTCGAGGAGGCGGAGGAGATCGTCGAGGACGCCGAGGCTGTCGAGGCCGTCGAGGACGCCGCTGTGAGGACGCGTGGACGACGAGGAGGAGGACGAGGACCCGGTCGCCACCTTCCGTGAGCAGATGCGCACGGCCCCGGGCGACTGGTACGTCATCCACTCGTACGCCGGCTACGAGAACAAGGTCAAGGGCAACATCGAGACCCGCATCACCACCATGAACATGGAGGACTACATCTTCCAGGTCGAGGTGCCGATGGAGGAGGTCACCGAGATCAAGAGCGGCGTGCGAAAGCTCGTCCGGCGGAACAAGTTCCCCGGGTACGTGCTGGTCCGCATGGAGCTGACCGACGAGTCCTGGGGAGCCATTCGGCACACCCCGGGCGTCACCGGGTTCGTGGGCCACGGGCACCAGCCTGCGCCGCTGTCGCTCGACGAGGTCGTCAACATCCTGGCTCCGACTCCTGAGAAGAAGTCGGCCGCCGCCGGCGGGACGCCCACCAGCGGTGGGGTCGCCCCGGCCGAGCAGATCGAGGTCGACTTCGCGGTCGGTGACTCCGTCACCGTCGTCGATGGTCCGTTCGCGACCTTGCACGCCACAGTCTCCGAGATCAACATCGAGGCCCAGAAGGTCACCGGCCTGGTCGAGATCTTCGGACGCGAGACCCCCGTGGAGCTGGCCTTCAGCCAGATCCACAAGAACTAGCAGCACCGCACCACCCCCAGAAGGCGCCGCCTTCCGGGGCAACGACAACGAAGGACCCGACACACCATGGCACCGAAGACGAAGAAGGTTGCCGGCCTGATCAAGTTGCAGATCCAGGCTGGGGCCGCCAACCCGGCGCCGCCGGTCGGCCCCGCGCTGGGTCAGCACGGCGTCAACATCATGGAGTTCTGCAAGGCCTACAACGCGGCCACGGAGAACCAGCGCGGCAATGTGATCCCGGTCGAGATCACGGTCTACGAGGACCGCTCGTTCGACTTCACGCTCAAGACGCCGCCGGCGTCCCGACTCATCCTCAAGGCCGCGGGCCTCGAGAAGGGCTCGGGCAACGCCCCCAAGGTCAAGGCAGGTTCGATCACGCGTGCTCAGTGCCGTGAGATCGCCGAGACCAAGATGCCCGACCTCAACGCCAACGACGTCGACGCCGCGATGAAGATCATCGAGGGCACGGCGCGTCAGATGGGCATCACCGTCGCCGGCTGACCCGCCGGCACATCACCACCCCACGCGTGGGAGAGCCAGCGCGGCTCGCCAACCACAACCTGCGAAGGAGCAGAGATGAAGCGCAGCAAGGCCTACCGGGCCGCAGTAGAGAAGATCGACCCCGACGAGCTGTACGCCCCGCTCACGGCGGTCCGCCTGGTCAAGGAGACCACGGCCACGAAGTTCGATCCCACCGTTGAGGTCTCGATGCGCCTTGGCGTCGACCCCCGCAAGGCGGACCAGATGGTGCGCGGCACCGTCAACCTCCCCCACGGCACCGGCAAGACCGCCCGGGTCCTGGTCTTCGCCAACGGGGAGAAGGCTGACGAGGCACGCGCCGCCGGCGCCGACTTCGTGGGCGGCGACGACATGATCGACAAGGTCAAGGGTGGCTGGACGGACTTCGACGCGGCTGTCGCGACTCCCGACCTCATGGGCAAGGTGGGCACCCTGGGCAAGGTCCTCGGACCGCGCGGCCTGATGCCGAACCCGAAGACCGGCACCGTCACGATGGACGTCGCCAAGGCGGTCAACGAGATCAAGGGCGGCAAGATCGAGTTCCGCGTGGACAAGCACTCGAACCTCGCGTTCCCCATCGGCAAGGCCTCCTTCTCGGACGAGGCTCTGGTGGAGAACTACGGGGCTGCGCTCGACGAGATCATGCGGCTGAAGCCCTCGGCTGCGAAGGGCCGCTACGTGCGCAAGGCCACCATGTCCTCCACGATGGGCCCGGGCGTCCCGCTCGACCCGAACCGTGTCAAGAACCTCATGTCGGAGGACGAGGTCTAGCCCACGCGACATTCTCAGGAAGCGGTCCGGTGCAAAACGGGCCGCTTCTTGTTTTCCCGTTCCGGTTGACCGACCCTGCCTGCGGCGTGACACTTGCGGACTGGGGTCCGCGCAAGTGTCTTGGCGTTCGTGGTGAGGGGAGCACGCCTTGAGTGATGACGCTCTCCTCCGCCTGACCGATATCCGAGTCAAGCTGAGCGGCCTGCAGATCCTCGACGGCGTGAGCATCGAGGTGCCCCAGGGCAAGGTCACCGGACTGATCGGCCCGAACGGGGCGGGCAAGACCACGGTCTTCAACGTCATCAGCGGATTCCTCAAGCAGGACTCCGGCCAGGTGCATTACGAGGGCCGGCCGCTCAAGCACATCCGTGCCCACCGGCTGACCAAGATGGGGATCTCACGGACTCTGCAGGGCGTCGGCCTGTTCGCCAGCCTGAGCGCGCTCGAGAACGTTGTCATCGGCGGGTCATCGCACGTGCGAAGTGGCCTCCTGTCGCAATCCCTGGCGATGCCATGGACCGACGTCGAGACCGAGCGGCTTCGGACCCGGGCGTTGGACGTCATGGCGGAAATGGGGATCGCGGACGAGGCGAATCGGCTGCCCGGCGAGCTGCCGTATCCGGTTCAGAAGAAGGTTGCGATGGCGCGGGCGTTGGTGTCCGATCCGAAGGTGCTGCTGCTCGATGAGCCGGCCGGCGGCATCGGGGTCGCCGACATGGCCGACCTCGAGCGGCTGATCCGTAGTTGGGTGCCCGAGCGCACTGTCCTCCTCGTGGAGCATCACATGGAGCTCGTGATGGAGGTGTGCGACCTGATCTGGGTACTGGACGCGGGACGGGTGATCGCATCCGGCACACCCGACGAAGTGCGCAACGATCCGGCCGTCCTGGCCGCCTACCTCGGAGACGAGGGGGCCGCCTGATGCTGTCCGTCACCGATCTCTCCGTCAGCTATGGACCGGTACAAGCTCTGTCGCACGTGTCGCTCGAGGTCCCGCGCGGAGAGGTCACGTCGGTGATCGGCGCGAACGGGGCCGGCAAGTCCACCCTGATGCGGACCCTCGCCGGCCTGGTCAAGCCGGGTTCGGGCTCGGCCACGCTGGACGGACGGGTGCTGACCGGGCACAAGGCCGAAGACGTTGTGCGGATGGGAGTCTCACTCGTACCGGAGGGCCGCTCGACGGTTCCGGAACTGACTGTGGACGAGAACCTCAGACTGGGCGGCATGTGGCGCGGTCGCGCCGATCGCGCGGCCTCGCAGGCCGAGGTCTTCGACCTGTTCCCCGTGCTCGGGGAGCGACGCAGCCTGCGTGCCGACACGCTGAGCGGCGGTGAGCGCCAGCAGCTCGCCATCGGGCGCGCGCTGATGTGCGCACCGGAATGCCTGCTCCTTGACGAGCCGTCGCTCGGCCTCGCGCCGCTCATCGTCACCCAGATCCTCGAGCTGGTGAAGCGCCTGGCGGTCGAGGCCAACATCGCCGTCCTGCTCGTCGAGCAGAACGCCGTCACCGCCTTGCGGGTGGCGCACACGGGCGTCGTTCTCAATCTCGGTCAGGTTGTCATGGCGGGCAGCGCCGCCGACATCGCCTCGCATGAGGAGCTGCGCCATGCGTACCTGGGCTACTAGGCGGCGGGGGGCGACGTCGATGACGCAGTTCGTCGACTACGTCCTGGGCGGCATCGGTTCCGGCGCGATCATCGCGCTGATGGCGCTGGCTCTCGTGCTGACGTGGCGCGCCACCCGCGTGGTGAACTTCGCCCAGGTCGGTCAGGCGATGTTCACCACCTTCATCGCGCTCTCGCTGCAGACGCTGACCGGATCCTGGCTGTTCGCCCTTGTCGGGGCCATCGTTGCGGGTGCGATCCTCGGCGTCATCGTCCAGTACCTCGTGCTCCGACCGGTCAAGCGCATGGACACGTCCGGTGCGATCATCGCCACCTTCGGTGTGCTCATCGCCCTGCAGGCGGCGGCGGGAATGATCTGGGGCGGAGACAGCCAGGCGTATCCGCAGCCCTTCGGCAACACGGCCCTCACGCTGTTCGGTCGAGAGTGGCCGGTGACGGCCTACGACCTGATCGTGATCGGGTTCGCGGCGGTGATGGTCGTTGCGCTGACGCTCCTGTTCACCCGCACGTCCCTTGGCCTGGCCATGCGCGCCACCGCCTTCAATCCCGAGGTCGCGCGACTCTCCGGGGTCCGCGTCAGTCGGACGCTCACGATCGGCTGGGCCCTGGCGGGCATCGTCGGCGCGGTTGCCGGTGTCCTCGTGGCGCCCTGCCTCCACGTTGTCGCCGAACAGCTTCGACATCCTGCTCGTCTTCGCCTTCACCGCGGCGGTGATCGGCGGCCTGGACAGCCTGATCGGCGCCGTCTCCATGGGCATCGCAACCGGCCTGATCCTGTCCATCGTGTCGGGGTACAGCGACTCGTCCAACGCACCAGTGGTCGCGCTCGTGCTGCTGGCCCTCAACCTCGCCATCAAGCCGGACGGCATCTTCGGCCACAACAAGGCCCGATCGGTCTAGGGGGACGCATGCGTGAGCTCACGCGCCTCCCGGGCGCTCGACTGGTCCTGCACGCGGCTGTGGTCATTGCGATCTGGCTGGGCATGACGTGGGTCAACAACACCGTGGACCCGCTCATGAACTACTACATCGCACTGGTGGCGATGTACGCGACGGCGATGTTCGGCATGGTGATCCTCGTCGGCCTGTCGGGTCAGGTGTCGCTGGGCAATGGCGCGCTCATGGCCATCGGCGGCTACATGTTCGCCCTCACCACGCTGAACTGGGAGACCGTACCGATCCTCGGAATCCCGATGAACGCCGTCTGGGCGATGGTGTTCGCCGCGGTCGGGGGACTGGTCTTCGGCCTGCTGATCGGCGTGCTCGGTGCCCGGCTGCGCGGCCCCTATCTGGCTGGTCTGACGCTCGGGATCGCGGTCGGCATCCCGGCCATCGCCAACCGGTTCCCCGACCTGTTCGGCGGGGAGACCGGCCTGCAGATCACGGTTCCCTACCCCGACGGCGGGTACGCGCCGATTGTGGAGGCAGAGACCGATCAGTTCGTCGAGGAGCTGCCGACCGGGCAGGATCCGCTGGCGTCGGACGCCCCGACCGCGGGCTCGGATGACCTGTTGACGGTGGACAACTTCCCGTCGGGGGATGCGTCGGTGTCGCCGGATGACCTGCTGACGGTGGACAACTTCCCGTCGGGGGATGCGTCGGTGTCGCCGGATGACCTGTTGACGGTGGACAACTTCCCGTCGGGGGATGCGTCGGTGTCGCCGGATGACCTGTTGACGGTGGACAACTTCCCGTCGGACGGGGCGAGTCCGGACGCGTCCAGCCTGGATCTGAGTGGCGTCGATCCGGGCGCGACGGACCTGACCGGTGGAACCGACGGAATCGACGTCGGCTTCATCCTCGAGCGGTGGCAGGCGTCGCTGGCGGTGGCGGTCGCCTGCATCGTCGGCTTCGTCGCGCTCAATCTCGTGCGCGGTCGTCAGGGCCGGGTGTGGCGCGCCGTGCGGGACGACCCGATCGCGGCCGCCGTGTCCGGAATCTCCCCGGCGGGCTCGAAGGTGTCTGCCTTCGTGGTGAGCAGCGTCTTCGCTGCCCTGTCGGGAGCGGTGTTCGCGCAGATCCTCGCCTACGTCGGACCGGGGGCGTTCGGCCTCGGGCTCTCGCTCTCCCTCCTGGTCGGCATCGTCCTCGGTGGCAGGTCGTCCCTCGTCGGCGCGATCATCGGCGCGGTGCTTTTGGTCTGGTTGCCCGAGTTCGTCCTGAGTCTGTCGAACGACCGTGGCTGGAACGAGCAGGTCACGAACAACGCGCCCAATCTCATCTACGGGCTGCTCGTGGTCCTGGTGGTGCTGATCGCGCCGGGCGGCATCGTCGGAACCCTGCAAGCGCTTGTATCGCGCGTGGCCGCGAGAACGTCTCGAAGCCGTTAGTCGATAGCGGTTGCAACAGGAGTCCGTGAGGCATACGTTCCGGTCTTGATACGGCTGGGGCGCCACTGCTGCGCCCCGGACGCAGTCACGGCGAGGCGACGACGACCAACGATGACCAGCATCTCGACGGAACACACTTCGACATACCGGCACCCAGCCCGGCCGATGAGAGGAAACCAGTGAGCACAAGTATCGCGACCCGCACGGTCGCATTCGGTGTCGTGGCAGCGTTCGCGCTGGCCGCGGCTGCACCGTCGGGAGCTGCAGTCGCGACTGCCGACCCCGGCGTGAGCTCGACCCAGATCGTGATCGGTACGACGACACCACTCACCGGCCCTGCCTCCCCGGGCTACAAGGACGTCGCCCCCGCTGCGCAGGCGTACTTCGACTACGTCAATGCCAATGGCGGCATCAACGGCCGCAAGATCAAGTACGTCGTCAAGGACGACCAGTACAACCCGGCCAAGACCAAGAGCGCGACGAGCGAGCTCATCCTCCGCGACAAGATCTTCGCGATGTTCGGCGCCCTCGGCACACCCACGCACTCCGCCGTCGTGGCTGACCTCAACCGCCGTGGCATCCCGGACGTGTTCGTGAACACCGGCTCGTCGAACTTCGACAACCCGAGCAAGTACCCCACGACCTTCCCGTACTTCCCGTCGTACGTGGTCGAGGCCAAGGTCATGGCCTCCTACATCCAGGGCAACTCCGCTCTCAAGGGACTGAAGCGCTGCCTGTTCTTCCAGGACGGCGAGTTCGGCGAGAACGCCGAGAAGGGCTTCAAGGCGGCCGGGATGACGTTCGCGACCACCGTCTCGTACTTCTCCGGCCAGCAGGTCGCCCCCTTCACGTCGCAGATCACCAAGATGAAGTCGGATGGCTGCCAGCTGGTCGTCTTCTTCGGCGTGACCTCCGCAACCGCCCAGATGCTGGGCACGGCGGCCAAGGCCGCCTTCAAGCCGAACGTGGATGATCACGTCGGTCGGCTCGGACCCGTCCGTCCTCGGCTCGTCGCTGGGCGCCAGCACCGGGGCGCTCATGAACGGGATCTACTCGCCGAGCTTCCTGGTCCCGATCCAGGACACGAAGAACGCCTTCGTCAGCCAGATGAAGGTCATTGCTGACAAGAACGGCCTGCCGTGGAACTTCTACACCTACTACGGCATCAACACCGCCTACGTGCTCTCGCAGGCGCTGAAGGCCGCCGGCCCGAACCTGACCCGCAAGGGCCTGATCAACGCACTGCAGACCAAGGCGTCCAGCTTCCGCTCCGCGGCGGTCGTCCCCATGCGAATCAGCTCGCGATCGCATCAGGGTCTCACTGGCTACTACATGGGTCAGTACAACGGGTCAGGTCAGCTGATCCGCAAGACGAACTACATCCTCATTGCCACCAGCGCAGCGACCGGCAAGGCACGAAAGGCCGTCTTCCGTCCTGGCGCCCCCACCCGCAAGCTCCTGCCGTAGATAGGGATCCTGATGAAGACTACGTTCATGCGTCGCATCGTCGCGGCGATTACGACGGCAGGACTGCTTCTGGTCGCCGCACCGGCTCTCGCGCCGGCGCAAGCGGCCACTGCCTGCCAGCTCGGCGCCACCTGTGAGGGTGCGCTGACCGGTTCCCTCGGCTCGACCGCATTCAAGATCCAGATGCCGGCGAAGTTCAACGGCACGGTGCTGCTGTGGAATCACGGATATCGCATCTCCACTCCCATCCCTGCCGCGTTGGCCGTTCCCTTGGGCCTGGCCAACAGCGCGAGCTACCAGAAGATCTCGTTCCCGGCGTTCTCGTCGACGTTCGGGACCGATGTGGCCTACATCGGGGCGGGGACCGCGGAGGTCGCGCAGAACCAGGTCATCGCGCAGGCCCTGCTCGACCAGGGCTATGCCCTGAGCGGGGTGGGCTATGCCCGACAGGGCTGGGCCTCGCCCGAGGCGGTACAGGCGGACGAACTGCTGATCCGCCACATCAACTCCGGCGCCATCAAGGGGGTCAAGAAGCTCGTCGTGTGGGGTGAGTCCTTCGGCGGCTTCGTCTCCGCGACCGTGGCGGAGAAGAACCCTCGCAAGGTGGCCGGGCTGCTGCCGACGTGCGGCGTCCTCGCTGGACCGGAGGCCGCCATGGCCAACGCCATGACCGTCCTGTTCACGTGGAAGTCGCTGATCGCGCCGAATCTGAAGGTCGCGAACTACGGCAGCTACGCCGAGGCCCTCACCGACCTCGCCACGGTGCTGCAGACCCTCGGTGGCGTCGCGTCGGGACAGTCTGTCGATCGTCGGCGCTGGGCTACCCGATCGCGCAGGCCAACCTGCTCGGTGGCCTGATGGCCGGCGAGCCGACGGTCTCGTCGGTCTATGACGGCGTGACGGTCAACCCGGCCTTCGCCACCCTCGGCACGGCGGCCGCCCTCGCGGGTGGCTACCAGCCGGCGTCGGCGGGTGCGAGCACCGCTGCCGCGATGCTCCAGAACGTCGGTGCCGCTGCGGCACTCGGGATCATGGTGCGCTACGACCTCGAGCAGCGGGCCCGGCTCATTGCCGGCATCCCGGCCGATCAGTCGGCGAACTTCACCGACAACGTCAGGGTGTCGTACACCAAGTTGCTCACCGACGAGCAGCGTGGCGAGTTCGGCGACACCCTCAACGCGACGACGGTGATCCCCAGCCCGCTCAACACCATGCTGGCGACACTGGACTCCACCAGAGGGAATGCCACGGCCCGGTTCCGGGCCAGTGTGGCGGCCGTAAGGGCCGTTCGTTCCCTGCCGGCTCCCGCGGGCGTGTACAACATGCCCACCGTGCTGCTTGCCGACACCTATGACCCGATCGTGCCCGTCGGCAACTCCGGCTGGTACGCCTCGCGGCTCGCAGCGTCGGCCAAGAAGAAGGGCGTCACGCCGCTGGTGGGCCAGTACTACACCGTGCCTCCGGCAAACGGCTGGACGGTGTTCGCGCCGGACGCCAAGAGCCCCGACGCGGCAGCATCCGCAGCCGGCGCCAACTCCGGCGTCGGGCACTGCAACTGGACGGTTGACGGCGGTGTCCAGGTCGTGAATGCGGTCTCGGCGCTGAACCGGATCATGAGGCAGATGAACAGCAGGGGCGTCAGGAATGCCAACGCCCTGATGTGGTCGACCGTCGGCGTCAACGGCGACGGGGGCTACGAGCCGCCGGCACTGCCGCGGCCGCTGCTGACGATCAGGTAGTACGTGAGGGAGGGCGGGCCCGGACCGATTTGGCTCCGGGCCCGCCCTTCGCGTACGCTCACCCCACCGAAGACCGCTGGTCGCCGGCCGCAGGAGACTGCAGCCGGTCGAAGGCCCCACGAAGGTGGGCGGCCCGCGCAGGTGAACTGGAAGAAGCGCGAATCCTCGTGCTCTCGCCCCGTGCGCCTGCGCCGGGGCGTTCTGCATTCCTGGGGCGACATGAAAGGAGCCCCATGGCCCGGCCGAACAAGGCGAACACCGTCGCCGAGCTCGCCGACCACTTCCGCACGTCGAATGCGGCAGTGCTCACCGAGTACCGGGGTCTGACCGTCGCGCAGCTCAAGACGCTGCGTCGCACGCTCGGATCCACGGTCACCTACGCGGTCGTCAAGAACACCTTGACCAAGATCGCTGCCAAGGAAGCCGGCGTCACCGGCGTCGACGACCTCCTCGCCGGGCCGAGCGCGATCGCGTTCGTCAAGGGCGATGCGGTCGACGCGGCCAAGGCGATCCGGAACTTCTCCAAGGAGAACCCCGCCCTGGTCATCAAGGGCGGGCTCATGGATGGCAGGCCGCTCAGCGCGGGCGACATCCAGAAGCTGGCAGACCTGGAGTCCCGCGAGGTGCTCCTGTCCAAGCTCGCCGGTGCGATGAAGGCGAAGCAGTCGCAGGCAGCCGCCCTGTTCGCTGCCCCGCTCTCGAAGACCGCGCGCGCCCTGGGCGCACTGCAGGCCAAGCTCGAGGCGGATCCGTCCGCCGCTGCCGAGGCCCCCGCAGAGCAGGCTGCTGCACCAGCCGATGACGCTCCCGCCCCAGCCGATGAGGCCCCCGTCGAGGCTGCGGCCGAGACCGAGGCCCCCGAGGCGACCACCGACGTCGATGCATCCGCAGAGACAGTTACCGAAGCCGAGACGCCCGCTGAGCAGGCCGTCGAGGAAACCACCGAGGGCTAATTGCCCACCCGGCCCTCGGCCGGATTTACCCGAAAGGACGCCATCATGGCGAAGATCAGCACCGACGAGCTTCTCGACGCGTTCAAGGAAATGACGCTGCTGGAGCTCTCCGATTTCGTGAAGATGTTCGAGGAGACCTTCGACGTCACCGCGGCCGCTCCGGTTGCCGTGGCTGCCGCTGCTGCCCCCGCGGGCGGCGCCGGCGAGGCTGCTGCCGAGCAGGACGAGTTCGACGTCATCCTCGAGGCGGCCGGCGACAACAAGATTCCGGTCATCAAGGAGGTGCGCGCGCTCACCAGCCTGGGTCTCAAGGAGGCCAAGGACCTGGTCGAGGCCGCCCCGAAGCCGATCCTGGAGAAGGTGTCCAAGGAGGCTGCCGAGAAGGCCAAGGAGGCCCTCGAGGGCGCTGGCGCCAAGGTCACGCTGAAGTAGTTCCACGAACGAACGAAGGAGGGCCGGCCCATCGGGTCGGCCCTCCTTCGTTCGTCCCCCACCGGCTCGTTGAGCGTGCAGACGTTGGGGCCCTTCGCGAGCTCAGGCCCCCAACGTCTGCACGCTCAACGAAGGGGCGGGGGTTACTCGACCAGCACCGGCGGGTGCTCGGTGTCGTGGTCGGACCGCAGGTGGATGTCCTTGAGCATGAGCGCGAAGACGAATCCCACGATGAGGATCGGTACGGCCGCGAGGAACACCGAGCTCAAGGCGGTCGTGAACGCGTCGAGCACCAGCGGCTTGACGTCCGCGGGCAGCCCCGCGATGTTGTTCATCGCGCTGGTCATGCTCTCCACGTTCGCCGTGCTGGCCAGGCTCGACGGCAGGTTGCTCATCAGCTCCGACGTGAGCCGCGAGGTGAGGATCGCGCCGAACAGGGCGGTACCGATGGTCCCTCCGACCGAGCGGAAGAACGTCGAGCCGCTGGTGGCGACCCCGACATCCCGCGGGTTCACCGAGTTCTGGACGGCGATGATCAGCACCTGCATGACGTTGCCGATGCCCGCCCCGAGGATGAAGAGGTACACGGCCAGCTGCCAGTAGGGCGTGTCCACCTCCATGGTGGACAGCAGGAACATGCCGATCGCCGCGAGGGCAGTGCCGATGACGGGGAAGATCTTGTACCGGCCGAGGTGCGAGATGAGGCGACCGGAGACGATCGAGGCGATAAGCAGTCCAGCCATCATCGGCAGCAGCTGGAGGCCAGCCTGGGTGGGGGAGGATCCCTGGACCAGCTGGAGGAACAGCGGCATGAACACGATCGCGCCGAACATGGCCAGGCCCACGATGAAGCCGATGACGCTGCTCACTCGGAAGACCGGGTTGCGGAACAGGCCCATCGGGACGATCGGCTCAGGGACGCGCAGTTGCCGAATGACGAACACGGTCAGCAGCACGACGGTCAGCGTGAACATCCCGATGATCTCGGGCGACGACCAGTCGTACCGCTGGCCGCCCCACTCGAAGATGAGAAGGAGGCTGCTGACTCCGGCGACGAGAAGAACCGCCCCCAGGTAGTCGATGATGTGGTTGACCTTCCGCTGCGGTACCTGGAGGACCACGGTGATGACGATGAATGCGGCGATCCCGATCGGGAGGTTGATGTAGAAGATCCACCGCCACGACAGGCTGTCCACGAAGAAGCCGCCGAGGAGCGGGCCGGCGACGCTGGCGATCGCGAAGACTCCGCCGAACAGGCCCGTGTACTTGCCGCGCTCGCGCGGCGGGATGATGTCGGCGATCACTGCCATGACGAGGACCATGAGTCCGCCGCCGCCAAGGCCCTGGATGCCCCGCGTGAGGATCAGCATCCCCATGGAGGTGGATGCGCCGGCGAGGAGCGAGCCGATCAGGAAGATGATGATCGCCGCCTGCAGCATGATCTTGCGGCCGTAGAGGTCGGAGATCTTCCCCCAGATGGGGGTCGAGGCCGTGGAGGCCAGCAGGTACGCGGTCACCACCCAGGACAGCTGCGCCAGCCCGTTCAGGTCACTCGTGATGCGGGGGAGTGCGGTCGACACGATGGTCTGGTCCAGTGCGGCGAGGAACATGGTCAGCATCAGCGCGCCCATGGTCAGGCCCAGCCGGCCACCGTGGATGAGGTCGTGGTCGGGTGCCCCCTCTGCGATGAGGGTCGCCTCGGGATCCGGGGTGGCGATCGGGTCGGGCTCGCTGGAGCGTCCGACCGGGGTGGTCTCGGTCACGTGGAGGTCCTCTCAAGGGCATCGAGCCCTGCTACGAACTGGTTCAGGAGCCTGGTGAGCTCGGCGACGTCGTCCTCGGGCCAGTCGGCCACGGCGGACTCGTACCTGTGCACCCGGGTGGTGACGGCGCTGGTGGCTGCCTTGGCCCCGTCCGGGGTGAGCGCCAGCAGGTGGGCCCGCCGGTCGAGGTCGTGCGGCTCCCGCATGACCAGCCCCTCGCCCTCGAGGGCGGAGACGTGGCGGCTCACGGTGGACTGGTCGAGGTGCAGTCGCTCGGCGAGGTCGCAGGCGCGCATCGGGCCGTCGGCAGCCAGGCGAACCAGCACGGGGGCCGGCCCTGCGGCGTCCGGATGACCTCGTCGCAGCGCGATGATGAAGTCGACGAGCACGCCGACCAGACCGGCCATGGTGGGGTTCGAGGCGGCGGCGGTCGCGACTGCTCGGGCACCCGTCGTCCCGGGAGCGGCCGTCGATGAATGGGCCCATTCAGATGCTTGCTGCATGCAAGTACCTTACACGGGGTCACGGGATGGTCACGAGACGGCATCGGGATCGGGGGAAAACCCCATTGGTGCTTGACGTTTCCGCTTTGGCGCGTCACCATCCTCATGCGCGTGATTTCGATTGCGCGGCTGGTCCCGGGCTCCGGCCCGCTCAACGAGGACCCGCTCGATGCTTCCGGCACTGCTTCGCTGTCGCCGCCGGGATCACCGAACCGGGTCGAGGGTGAGCGTCGCCAGGACACCGGTGTGGACAGCGGTGTGCCCAACGGGTAGACTGCCTCTTTGCGCTGCCCTCCAACCTTCCGAACCCGAGCCGTCACCTGCCGCCACTAGCGGATTTGACAGTTGGGGCTTCTCTGGCATGGGCGCGGCGCAACACAGATGCAGCGCACCGTGGAAGGAACTAGTCTTGGCCCCCTCGCGTTCCGACGTAACGCCCCTCTCCCCGGGTTTGAACCGGGTCTCCTTCGCCAAGATTCGTGAGCCGCTCGCGGTTCCGGACTTGCTCGCCCTCCAGACGGCGAGCTTCGACTGGCTCCTCGGCGGCGACGACTGGCGCGCCCGCGTGGCCGCCCAGATCGAGGCCGGGAACACCGAGATCCCCCAGTCCTCGGGCCTGACGGAGATCTTCGAGGAGATCAGCCCGATCGAGGACTTCGCTGGATCGATGTCGCTGTCCTTCCGCGATCATCGTTTCGAGCCGCCCAAGTACACCGTCGACCAGTGCCGCGAGAAGGACTTCACGTACGCGGCGCCGCTGTTCGTGACTGCCGAGTTCATGAACAACGAGACTGGCGAGATCAAGTCGCAGACGGTCTTCATGGGTGACTTCCCCCTGATGACCGACAAGGGCACCTTCATCATCAACGGGACCGAGCGCGTCGTCGTGTCCCAGCTGGTGCGCTCCCCGGGCGTGTACTTCGAGCGCTCGGTCGACAAGGTCACCGACAAGGATGTGTACGTCTCGAAGATCATCCCCAGCCGTGGTGCGTGGCTGGAGTTCGAGATCGACAAGAAGGACCTGGTCGCGGTCCGCGTCGACCGCAAGCGCAAGCAGCCGGTCACGGTGCTCCTCAAGGCGCTCGGGCTGACGAACGAGCAGATCATCGAGCGATTCGGCCAGTACGAGACCTTCATGGCCACCTTCGAGAACGACAAGATCGGCAAGGACGCCAGCCAGGAGGATGCCCTCCTCGACATCTACCGCAAGCTGCGCCCGGGCGAGCCGCCCACGGTCGACAACGCCCGCAACCTGCTGGAGAACTTCTACTTCAACCCGAAGCGCTATGACCTCGCCAAGGTCGGTCGCTACAAGATCAACAAGAAGCTGAGCCTGGACCTTCCGCTCGAGCAGAGCGTCCTTACGGTCGAGGACATCGTCTCGACGGTCGAGTACATCGTGCGGCTGCATGCTGGCCTCACCACCATCGACGGGCCCCGCGGCGAGGTGCCGTGCGAGACCGACGACATCGACCACTTCGGTAACCGTCGCCTGCGCACCGTCGGCGAACTGATCCAGAACCAGATCCGGACCGGACTGTCCCGCATGGAGCGCGTCGTGCGCGAGCGCATGACTACCCAGGACGTGGAGGCGATCACGCCGCAGACCCTGATCAACATCCGCCCCGTGGTGGCGTCGATCAAGGAGTTCTTCGGCACGTCGCAGCTCTCGCAGTTCATGGACCAGACGAACCCGCTGTCGGGACTCACCCACAAGCGTCGCCTGTCGGCCCTCGGGCCCGGCGGCCTGTCCCGCGAGCGGGCAGGCTTCGAGGTCCGCGACGTCCACCCGTCGCACTACGGGCGCATGTGCCCCATCGAGACCCCTGAGGGCCCGAACATCGGCCTGATCGGATCGCTGGCGACCTACGCCCGGATCAACGCCTTCGGCTTCGTCGAGACCCCGTACCGCAAGGTCGTCAAGGGCAAGGTCACGGACAAGGTCGACTACCTGACCGCGGACGAGGAGGACCTGCACATCATCGCGCAGGCGAACACCCCGTTGGCAGCGGACGGCACCATGACCGAGGACCGTGTCCTGTGCCGCCGCAAGGGCGGCGAGGTCGACTACATCCTCCCGGACGAGGTCGACTACATGGACGTCTCGCCCCGTCAGCTGTGGTCTGTTGCCACCGCCATGATCCCGTTCCTCGAGCACGATGACGCGAACCGCGCGCTCATGGGATCCAACATGCAGCGCCAGGCGGTTCCGCTGCTGCGCGCCGAGGCACCGCTGGTCGGAACCGGCATGGAGTTCCGCGCCGCCTACGACGCCGGCGACGTGATCAAGGCACTGAACGCCGGAGTCGTGTCGGAGGTCGCCGCAGACATGGTGACCGTTGCCACGGATGACGGCGGCTACGACTCCTACCGGCTCGAGAAGTTCCACCGGTCCAACCAGGGCACCTGCTTCAACCAGAAGCCGATCGTCAGCGAGGGCGAGCGGGTCGAGAAGGGCCAGATCGTGGCCGACGGCCCGTCCACCGAGCTGGGCGAGATGGCCCTGGGCCGCAACCTCCTCGTGGCGTTCATGTCCTGGGAGGGGCACAACTACGAGGACGCGATCATCCTCAACCAGCGGCTCGTGCAGGACGACGTCCTGTCCTCGATCCACATCGAGGAGCACGAGGTCGATGCCCGCGACACCAAGCTCGGGCCGGAGGAGATCACCCGCGACATCCCGAACGTCTCGGACGAGGTCCTCGCCGACCTGGACGAGCGCGGCATCATCCGCATCGGTGCGGACGTCGTCCCCGGAGACATCCTGGTCGGCAAGGTCACGCCCAAGGGCGAGACCGAGCTCACTCCCGAGGAGCGCCTGCTGCGCGCCATCTTCGGCGAGAAGGCCCGCGAGGTTCGCGACACCTCACTGAAGGTGCCGCACGGCGAGTCCGGCAAGGTCATCGGCGTCCGCGTCTTCGACATCGACGAGGGTGACGAGCTCCCGCCGGGGGTCAACCGCCTGGTGCGCGTCTACATCGCGCAGAAGCGCAAGATCACCGAGGGTGACAAGCTCGCCGGTCGCCACGGCAACAAGGGCGTCATCGCGAAGATCCTGCCTCCGGAGGACATGCCGTTCCTCGAGGACGGGACGCCGGTCGACGTGGTCCTCAACCCGCTGGGCGTCCCGGGTCGAATGAACATCGGCCAGATCCTGGAGACGCACCTGGGCTGGGCGGCGGCCGCCGGCTGGGAGGTCGACCCGACCGACGTGCGGGCCGCCAGGCTTCCGGACGAGGTCAAGAGCGTGCCGCGCGGAACCAAGGTCGCGACCCCGGTGTTCGACGGTGCTCGCGAGGAGGAGCTCTCGCTCGTCCTCGACTCCACGCGCACCACGGCCGACGGACTCAAGCTGGTCGGTCCGGACGGCAAGGCGGACCTGTTCGACGGACGCAGCGGCGAGCCCATCCCCGGTCGCATCGCGGTCGGCTACATCTACATCCTGAAGCTGCTGCACCTGGTCGACGACAAGATCCACGCACGGTCGACCGGCCCGTACTCGATGATCACCCAGCAGCCGCTGGGCGGCAAGGCGCAGTTCGGTGGCCAGCGGTTCGGCGAGATGGAGGTGTGGGCGCTCGAGGCATACGGCGCGGCCTACGCGCTCCAGGAGCTGCTGACCATCAAGTCCGACGACGTGCTCGGCCGCGTCAAGGTGTACGAGGCCATCGTCAAGGGCGAGAACATCCCCGAGCCGGGCATCCCCGAGTCGTTCAAGGTTCTCGTCAAGGAGATGCAGTCGCTGTGCCTCAACGTCGAGGTGCTGTCGAGCGACGGCATGTCCATCGAGATGCGAGACAGCGATGACGATGTCTTCCGCGCAGCCGAGGAACTCGGCATTGACCTGTCCCGTCGTGAGCCGAGCAGCGTCGAAGAGCTGTAGCCACCCGGCTGCCGCCCCGATCCCGAACTGACCGAAGACCGAAACAAGCGAAGGACACCCAACGTGCTTGACGTCAACTTCTTCGACGAACTGCGCATCGGCCTGGCCACGGCCGAGGACATCCGCACCTGGTCCTACGGCGAGGTGAAGAAGCCCGAGACGATCAACTACCGCACGCTCAAGCCGGAGAAGGATGGCTTGTTCTGCGAGAAGATCTTCGGGCCCACCCGTGACTGGGAGTGCTACTGCGGCAAGTACAAGCGCGTGCGCTTCAAGGGCATCATCTGCGAGCGATGCGGCGTCGAGGTCACGCGTGCCAAGGTGCGTCGTGAGCGCATGGGCCACATCGAGCTGGCCGCTCCGGTCACTCACATCTGGTACTTCAAGGGCGTCCCGAGTCGCCTCGGCTACCTGCTCGACCTCGCCCCGAAGGACCTCGAGAAGGTCATCTACTTCGCTGCCTACATGATCACGTGGGTTGACGAGGAGGGCCGTCACGAGGCGCTACCGACGCTGGAGAACCAGCTCGGAGTGGAGAAGAAGCAGATTGCCAATCGCCGCGACTCCGACATCGAGACCCGGCAGCAGAAGCTCGAGGCCGATCTGGCCGAGCTCGAGGCTGAGGGCGCGAAGTCGGACGTGCGCCGCAAGGTGCGCGAGTCCGGCGAACGCGAGATGGCCTCGATCCGTCGCAAGGCCGACACCGAGATCGAGCGCCTCGATCGCATCTTCGACCGGTTCCGCACCCTCAAGGTCCAGGACCTCGAGGGCGACGAGATGCTCTACCGGGAGATGCGCGACCGCTACGGCCGCTGGTTCGACGGTGGCATGGGCGCCGCCGCCATCCAGAAGCGACTGGAGTCCTTCGATCTGGAGGCCGAGTCCAAGGTGCTGCGCGAGGTTGTGCAGAACGGCAAGGGTCAGAAGAAGACCCGCGCCCTCAAGCGCCTCAAGGTTGTCCAGGCCTTCCTGAGCACGTCCAACTCGCCCCGGGGCATGGTCCTCGACGCCGTCCCGGTGATCCCGCCGGACCTGCGCCCGATGGTGCAGCTCGACGGTGGCCGTTTCGCCACGTCGGACCTCAACGATCTCTACCGTCGCGTCATCAACCGCAACAACCGCCTCAAGCGGCTGCTCGACCTTGGTGCGCCCGAGATCATCGTCAACAACGAGAAGCGCATGCTGCAGGAGGCCGTCGACGCACTCTTCGACAACGGCCGCCGTGGTCGGCCCGTGACGGGTCCGGGCAACCGGGCGCTGAAGTCCCTGTCCGACATGCTCAAGGGCAAGCAGGGTCGCTTCCGCCAGAACCTGCTCGGCAAGCGCGTCGACTACTCAGGTCGATCGGTCATCGTCGTCGGCCCGCAGCTCAAGCTGCATCAGTGCGGCCTGCCCAAGCAGATGGCGCTGGAGCTGTTCAAGCCGTTCGTCATGAAGCGACTGGTGGACCTCAACCACGCCCAGAACATCAAGAGCGCCAAGCGCATGGTCGAGCGCTCACGCCCCGTGGTGTGGGACGTCCTCGAGGAGGTCATCGCGGAGCACCCGGTGCTGCTCAACCGCGCACCGACGCTGCATCGCCTCGGCATCCAGGCCTTCGAGCCCCAGCTGATCGAGGGCAAGGCCATCCAGATCCACCCGCTCGTCTGCACCGCGTTCAACGCGGACTTCGACGGTGACCAGATGGCCGTGCACCTGCCCCTGTCGGCCGAGGCTCAGGCCGAGGCCCGCATCCTCATGCTGTCGAGCAACAACATCCTGTCCCCGGCGAATGGCCGTCCGATCACGACGCCGACGCAGGACATGGTGCTGGGCATCTACTTCATGACGTCGGATCGCGCCGACACCACGGGCGACGGACGCTCGTTCACCTCCGTGGCGGAGGCACTCATGGCGTTCGACGCGGGCAGCCTGTCCATTCAGGCCCCGGTGTCGATCCGCCTCGAGGGTGGCATCCCGCCGGCCGGTTTCGAGGCTCCCGAAGGCTGGGAGCCGGGTCAGCCCTTCGTCCTGAAGACCACGCTGGGTCGCGCCCTGTTCAACGAGGCGCTGCCGGACGACTACCCCTTCGTCAACGTCCAGGTCGACAAGAAGGTCCTGGGCCTGACGGTCAACCGGCTGGCCGAGGTGTACCCGAAGGTCGAGGTCGCCAACACCCTCGATCAGCTCAAGGCCCTGGGTTTCCACTGGGCCACGCGCTCGGGTGTGACCATCTCGATCTCCGATGTCATCGCCCCGCCGGCCAAGGCTGGCCTGCTGGCGAACGCGGAGGAGAAGGCAGAGAAGGTCGAGAAGCAGTACGCACGAGGCCTGATCACCGACCTCGAGCGTCGTCAGGAGCTCATCGAGATCTGGACTCGGGCCACCGATGAAGTCGCCCGGGCCATGCAGGACAACTTCCCGCCCACCAACCCCGTCCACATGATGGTCGACTCCGGCGCCCGCGGTAACTTCATGCAGGTCCGGCAGATCGCCGGCATGCGCGGCCTGGTGGCCAACCCCAAGGGCGAGATCATCCCCCGCCCGATCAAGTCGAACTTCCGCGAGGGCCTGTCGGTCCTGGAGTACTTCATCTCCACGCACGGTGCCCGCAAGGGTCTGGCCGACACCGCACTGCGGACCGCCGACTCGGGCTACCTCACCCGTCGCCTCGTCGACGTGTCGCAGGACGTCATCATCCGTGAGGTCGACTGCGGCACCGACCGTGGCGCCGTCGTCGCCATCGGCGAGAAGGTGGACGGCGCACTGCGTCCGGTCGAGCATCTCGACACGGCCGTTGCATCTCGCACGCTGGCTCGCGACGTCGAGCTTGACGGCAAGGTTGTGGCACCGGCGGGCGAGGAGCTCACGACGCCGCGGATGGAGCAGCTCGTTGCCCAGGGCGTCGAGGAGATCCGGGTCCGCTCGGTCCTCACCTGCGACAGCGCCGTCGGCACCTGCGCGATGTGCTACGGCCGATCCATGGCGACCGGGAAGCTGGTCGACGTGGGCGAGGCCATCGGCATCGTCGCCGCGCAGTCCATCGGCGAGCCCGGCACGCAGCTGACCATGCGCACGTTCCACACCGGCGGCGTCGCCGGCGAGGACATCACGCACGGCCTGCCCCGCGTGGTCGAGCTCTTCGAGGCTCGCACCCCGAAGGGCGTCGCCCCGATCAGCGAGGTCAGCGGTCGGGTCCGCATCGATGACACGGACAAGACCCGCAAGATCGTCGTGGTTCCGGACGACGGCTCTGAGGAGATCGCTCAGCCGGTCTCCAAGCGGGCCAAGCTGCTGGTCGAGGATGGCCAGCACGTGGCCGTCGGCCAGCAGATGGTCGCCGGTGCCGTGGACCCGAAGCAGGTCCTGCGCATCCTCGGTCAGCGTCAGGTGCAACTGCACCTGGTCGACCAGGTGCAGGAGGTCTACCGCTCGCAGGGCGTGTCGATCCACGACAAGCACATCGAGGTGATCGTGCGCCAGATGCTCAAGCGCGTCATCATCGTCGAGTCGGGAGACTCGGAGTTCCTCGCTGGCGAGCTGATCGAGCGGTCCATCTTCGAGGCGGAGAACCGTCGCGTCGTGGCCGAGGGCGGCCAGCCCGCATCGGGCCGTCCGGAGCTGATGGGCATCACGAAGGCGTCGCTCGCGACCGAGTCGTGGCTGTCAGCGGCCTCGTTCCAGGAGACGACCCGTGTCCTCACCGACGCGGCCATCAACGCCAAGAGCGATCCGTTGCTGGGCCTGAAGGAGAACGTCATCCTGGGCAAGCTCATCCCCGCCGGTACCGGCATGCCGGTGTACCGCAACGTCAAGGTCGAGCCGACCGAGGAGGCCAAGGCGGCGATGTACGCCAACTTCGGCGGCTACGAGGACCTCGACTACAGCGCCTTCGGCGCCACGTCGGGCGCGGCCGTTCCGCTCGAGGAGTTCGAGTACCGCGGCTACAACGCCTAGCGCACGCTGGAACGGCCCGGACGTACTTCGTCCGGGCCGTTCGGCATTCGTGGCAGGCCCCGGGTGGGCCACGCCGGCGTTCTGTCGTGTCGGTGCCGCCGCGGGTAGGGTGGCGTCATGAGTGAGCAGATGCCTCCGGTCCCCGAGAACGATCCGACTGCGGCCCCGCCGCCCCCTGGCGAGGTGCCTTCGCCGCCCATCGAGGCCACCCCCGAGGCTGTGCCCACGTACCCGCCGGCTGAGGCTGCGCCCGCGGCCCCGCCGCCCGGCGCGCCCGCGTACCCGCCGGCCGACGCCGCGCCGACCGCGTGGCCGGCCGCGTACCCGCCACCCGGAGCACCTGCGGCCCCGCCGCCCGGCGCGCCGGCGTACCCGCCTCCCGCGGAGACGTCGAGCAACGCCATCATCGCTCTGATCCTCGCGATCGTCTCGTGGGCGGTGTGCCCGATCATCCCGGCGATCGTCGCCCTCGTCCTCGCGTCGATGGCGAACAAGGAGATCGCTGCCTCGAACGGGAGGATCCAGGGGACGGGGCTGGTCACCGCTGCACGGATCGTGTCGTGGGTCAATATCGGCGTGTGGGCCGCGGCCGCCGTCGTCGGTGTCTTCTTCCTCGTGCTCGCCATCGTCGCGGGCAGCATGGACGGGGTGAACTAGCCTTCGCGGGGTGCTTCAGCGGGCCACGGCGCGGTCCGCAGGGCGTCCGGTGAGCGTGGCCCCGACCCCGTTTTGACTCTCATGACGGGCCATGGGTAACCTTGGTCCTCGTGCCTGACCCCTCAGGCACGCCCCACCGTGCGTGGCTTCCCCCGCTTCCGGTGACCGATGGTCACCTGTCCAGGAGAAGCCGGCGCACGCGAGTGGCTCACGCCGCTGGGGTCCACCCGCGATCTGGTTGGTGTGAACGCGTGCGAGAGCCGCGACACACCCGACCGCGTGGGTCGGGGAGCAGGACCGTACGACGCAGCAACGAGCAGCACCACCTGACTGACTAGCACCACCTGACTGAGCAGTACGGCAACTCGACGAGAAGGCAGGAAGGCAACAGTGCCAACCATCCAGCAGCTGGTCCGCAAGGGCCGGCAGGACAAGGTCTCCAAGAACAAGGCGCCAGCCCTCAAGGGCAGCCCGCAGCGTCGTGGCGTCTGCACGCGCGTCTACACGACCACCCCGAAGAAGCCGAACTCGGCGCTTCGCAAGGTCGCGCGCGTCCGCCTGAGCTCAGGCGTCGAGGTCACGGCGTACATCCCCGGTGTCGGTCACAACCTGCAGGAGCACTCGATCGTGCTCGTTCGCGGCGGCCGTGTTCGCGACCTGCCGGGCGTTCGCTACAAGGTCATCCGCGGCGCCCTTGACACCCAGGGTGTCAAGAACCGCAAGCAGGCACGTTCTCGCTACGGCGCGAAGAAGGAGAAGGGCTAATGCCTCGCAAGGGACCCGCTGCCAAGCGCCCCGTCGTCATCGACCCGGTCTACAGCACCCCCATGGTCACCCAGCTGATCAACAAGGTGCTGCTGGACGGGAAGCGCTCCACCGCCGAGAAGATCGTCTACGGCGCCCTCGAGGGCTGCCGCGAGAAGACCGGCACCGACCCGGTCCAGACGCTCAAGCGCGCTCTCGACAACGTGAAGCCGACCCTCGAGGTCCGCTCCCGCCGCGTCGGCGGCGCGACCTACCAGGTCCCGGTCGAGGTCAAGGCTGCGCGCAGCAACACCCTCGCGCTGCGCTGGCTCATCGGCTACTCGCGCCAGCGTCGCGAGAAGACGATGACCGAGCGCCTCATGAACGAGATCCTCGATGCATCGAACGGCCTCGGCGCCGCGGTCAAGAAGCGCGAGGACACCCACAAGATGGCGGAGTCGAACAAGGCCTTCGCGCACTACCGCTGGTAGTCCCCACCACCTCACTGCGAAAGTAACGGAGAACTGATCGTGTCTACCCAGACCAGCCTCGATCTGGCCAAGGTCCGCAACATCGGGATCATGGCTCATATCGACGCGGGCAAGACCACGACCACCGAGCGGATCCTGTTCTACACCGGTATCAACTACAAGATCGGTGAGGTCCACGAGGGCGCGGCCACGATGGACTGGATGGAGCAGGAGCAGGAGCGCGGCATCACCATCACGTCGGCCGCGACGACCTGCGAGTGGAAGAACCACACGATCAACATCATCGACACGCCCGGTCACGTCGACTTCACCGTCGAGGTTGAGCGCTCGCTTCGCGTCCTTGACGGCGCCGTCACGGTGTTCGACGGGGTCGCGGGCGTCGAGCCCCAGTCCGAGACCGTCTGGCGCCAGGCGGACAAGTACAGCGTCCCGCGCATCTGCTTCGTCAACAAGCTCGACCGCACCGGCGCCGACTTCTACCGCTGCGTCGACATGATCGTGGACCGCCTCGGCGCGACGCCGCTGGTGCTGCAGATCCCGATCGGCAACGAGGGTGACTTCCTCGGCGTGGTCGACCTGGTCGGCATGCGCGCCCTCACGTGGCGCGGGGAGACCCAGAAGGGCGACGACTCCGCCGTCGAGGAGATCCCGGCCGATCTCGTGGAGAAGGCCGCGGAGTACCGCGAGAAGCTGCTCGAGACCCTCGCCGAGGCCGATGACGCCGTGATGGAGAAGTTCCTGGAGGGCGAGGAGTTCACAGTCGAGGAGATCGAGGCGGCCATCCGTCGCGCGACCCTCGCGTACAAGCTCACTCCGGTGCTGACCGGATCGGCATTCAAGAACAAGGGCGTCCAGCCCATGCTCGATGCAGTGGTCGCGTACCTGCCGTCCCCGCTCGACGTCACGAGCGTCGAAGGCCACAAGCCCGGCCACGAGGACGTCATCCTCGAGCGCAAGCCCAGTGACTCCGAGCCCTTCGCGGCGCTCGCGTTCAAGATCATGACCGACCCGCACCTGGGCAAGCTCACCTACCTGCGGGTCTACTCCGGCCGCCTCCAGACCGGCACCCAGGTGCTGAACGCCGTCAAGGAGCGCAAGGAGCGGATCGGCAAGATCTACCGGATGCACGCGAACAAGCGTGAGGAGATCGACTCGGTGGGCGCCGGCGACATCGTTGCCGTCATGGGCCTGAAGGACACCACCACGGGCGAGACCCTGTGCGACCCGGCCAATCCGGTGGTCCTGGAGTCCATGAGCTTCCCGGCGCCGGTCATCCACATCGCCATCGAGCCGAAGACCAAGGGTGACCAGGACAAGCTCGGAGTCGCTGATCCAGCGGCTGGCCGAGGAGGACCCCACCTTCCACGTCCGCTCGGACGAGGAGACCGGCCAGACCATCATCGGCGGCATGGGCGAGCTGCACCTCGAAGTGCTGGTCGACCGCATGAAGCGGGAGTTCAAGGTCGAGGCCAACGTCGGCAAGCCGCAGGTCGCCTACCGCGAGACCCTCACCAGGCAGATCGACAAGATCACCTACGTCCACAAGAAGCAGACGGGTGGCTCGGGGCAGTTCGCGAAGGTCCAGATCGACATCGGTCCGTCGGACTCCGAGGACGGTGGCTACACCTTCGAGAACAAGGTCACCGGCGGTCGCATCCCGCGCGAGTACATTCCGTCGGTCGACGCGGGCTGCCAGGAGGCCATGGAGAACGGCGTCCTCGCCGGCTACCCGATGGTCGACATCAAGGTGACGCTCCAGGACGGCGCCTACGACGACCGTCGACCTCGTCCGAACTCGCCTTCAAGATCGCCGGCTCGATGGCGTTCAAGGAAAGCGGCAAGGCCGGTCCGGTGATTCTCGAGCCGACGACGGCCGTTGAGGTCACCACGCCCGAGGACTTCATGGGCGACGCGATCGGCGACCTGGCCTCCGCCGCGGCCAGATCCAGGCCATGGAGGAGCGTTCGGGTGCGCGGGTCGTCAAGGCGCGGGTTCTGCTGTCCGAGACGTTTGGTTACGTGGGAGACCTTCGTAGCCGCACCCAGGGCGGGTCAGTTACAGATGGAGTTCGATCCTATGCACAGGTTCCGCATAACGTGCAGGTGGAGATGATCGCGAAGGCTCGCGGCGAATAGTCGCGGATCATGAAACACAACGGAACAGTACGAAGGCAACCGATCCGCGACACCGCCGGACGGCTAACAACAAGGGAGAACTCAGGTGGCGAAGGCCAAGTTTGAGCGCACCAAGCCGCATGTCAACATCGGCACCATCGGTCACATCGACCA
>CAVOYT010000003.1:0-2500 GCA_963700745.1 uncultured bacterium
GGTTCCCGACCGAATCTCGGGAACCGCACAGTGGACGCGAGTTAAAAGTGTGAGGCAAGTCCTCGGCCTATTAGTACCGGTCAGCTCCATGCGTTGCCGCACTTCCACATCCGGCCTATCAACCCAGTCGTCTAGCTGGGGGCCTTACCCGGTTACCCGGTGAGAGTCCTCATCTTGGAGCGGGTTTCCCGCTTAGATGCTTTCAGCGGTTATCCCTACCGAACGTAGCTAACCAGCAGTGCCCTTGGCAGGACAACTGGCACACCAGAGGTTCGTCCATCCCGGTCCTCTCGTACTAGGGACAGGTCTCCTCAAGACTCTTGCGCGCGTGGCGGATAGGGACCGAACTGTCTCACGACGTTCTAAACCCAGCTCGCGTACCGCTTTAATGGGCGAACAGCCCAACCCTTGGGACCTACTCCAGCCCCAGGATGCGACGAGCCGACATCGAGGTGCCAAACCATGCCGTCGATATGGACTCTTGGGCAAGATCAGCCTGTTATCCCCGGGGTACCTTTTATCCGTTGAGCGACGCCGCTTCCACAAGCATGCGCCGGATCACTAGTTCCGACTTTCGTCCCTGCTCGACCCGTCGGTCTCACAGTCAAGCTCCCTTGTGCACTTACACTCGACACCTGATTGCCAACCAGGCTGAGGGAACCTTTGAGCGCCTCCGTTACTCTTTGGGAGGCAACCGCCCCAGTTAAACTACCCACCAGGCACTGTCCCTAATCCGGATCACGGATCGAGGTTAGACAGCCAATACGATCAGAGTGGTATTTCAACATTGACTCCACCCGAACTGGCGTCCGAGCTTCAAAGTCTCCCACCTATCCTACACAAATCGAATCGACCACCAATACCAAGCTATAGTAAAGGTCCCGGGGTCTTTCCGTCCTGCCACGCGTAACGAGCATCTTTACTCGTAGTGCAATTTCGCCGAGTCTATGGTTGAGACAGCGCGGAAGTCGTTACGCCATTCGTGCAGGTCGGAACTTACCCGACAAGGAATTTCGCTACCTTAGGATGGTTATAGTTACCACCGCCGTTTACTGGCGCTTAAGTTCTCAGCTTCGACCCGAAAGGTCTAACCGGTCCCCTTAACGTTCCAGCACCGGGCAGGCGTCAGTCCATATACGTCGTCTTGCGACTTTGCATGGACCTGTGTTTTTAGTAAACAGTCGCTTCCGCCTGGTCTCTGCGGCCGCCTCCAGCTCGGGGAGCAAGTCCCCTCACCAGTTGCGGCCCCCCTTCTCCCGAAGTTACGGGGGCATTTTGCCGAGTTCCTTAACCATAGTTCACTCGATCGCCTTAGTATTCTCTACCTGACCACCTGTGTTGGTTTGGGGTACGGGCGGCTTTAAGACTCGCTAGAGGCTTTTCTCGGCAGCATAGGATCACTCACTTCGCCTCAATCGGCTCCCCATCAGTTCTCAGGCTATGTGAGACGCGGATTTGCCTACGTCTCGCCCTACAACCTTAGCCGCGGACTACCATCGCCGCGGTTGAGCTACCTTCCTGCGTCACCCCATTGCTTGACTACTACTGGTTCGGTTCGGGCGCTCCGGTCCATCCCCCCGAAGGGTTCCGGACTTTCCTGCCCTTAGCATCACCGGGTTCGTCATGGGCGTCTTAATGCCGGTACGGGAATATCAACCCGTTGTCCATCGACTACGCCTGTCGGCCTCGCCTTAGGTCCCGACTTACCCAGGGCGGATTAGCCTGGCCCTGGAACCCTTGGTCATTCGGCGGACGGGTTTCTCACCCGTCTTTCGCTACTCATGCCTGCATTCTCACTCGTGTGGCCTCCACGGCTGGGTTCCCCCGCCGCTTCACTGGCCACACGACGCTCCCCTACCCATCCACACGCTTGGACCTCAAAGAGGCCGAGCCATGTGTGAATGTCACAACTTCGGTGGTGTGCTTGAGCCCCGTTACATTGTCGGCGCGGAATCACTTGACCAGTGAGCTATTACGCACTCTTTCAAGGGTGGCTGCTTCTAAGCCAACCTCCTGGTTGTCTATGCAACTCCACATCCTTTCCCACTTAGCACACGCTTTGGGACCTTAGTTGGTGATCTGGGCTGTTTCCCTCTCGACTACGAACCTTATCGCCCGCAGTCTCACTGCCACGCTCTCACTTACCGGCATTCGGAGTTTGGTTGAGTTCAGTAAGCTTGTAGGCCCCCTAGCCCATCCAGTGCTCTACCTCCGGCAAGAAACACGTGACGCTGCACCTAAATGCATTTCGGGGAGAACCAGCTATAACGGAGTTTGATTGGCCTTTCACCCCTACCCACAGCTCATCCCCCCAGTTTTCAACCTAGGTGGGTTCGGTCCTCCACGACGTCTTACCGTCGCTTCAACCTGGCCATGGGTAGATCACTCCGCTTCGGGTCTAGAACACGCGACTCAATCGCCCTATTCGGACTCGCTTTCGCTACGGCTACCCCTCACGGGTTAACCTCGCCACGTATCGCTAACTCGCAGGCTCATTCTT
>CAVOYT010000003.1:5000-274788 GCA_963700745.1 uncultured bacterium
GTTAAGCACGCCGCCAGCGTTCGTCCTGAGCCAGGATCAAA
This sequence comes from uncultured bacterium, assembly GCA_963700745.1. Classification (GTDB taxonomy): domain Bacteria; phylum Actinomycetota; class Actinomycetes; order S36-B12; family S36-B12; genus UBA10649. The sequence continues at coordinate 5,042 of CAVOYT010000003.1, forward strand.
CTCTCCATAAATGAATTGTTTTGATACTGGCAGAGAATGAGCTGTGTGCTCATATTTCTACCAAAGGAATCCGTCTGCGAGCCGGCGTTCTGGTCGGTGACCAGTGCCCTGCCCCAGAACGGGGTTAATTGGCATTGACATGTGACACGCTGTTGAGTTCTCAAGGAGCGGAAGCGCACCTCTGCGAGGCTTTCGACCTCGTTTTGGGGCAACGTTCCAAACTTACACACTTCGGTTGGGAGAGTCAAAGCGCTGCGAGCAGCGTGTTGAAGCCCCACCTGGTCTGTCAGTTCCCGCAGGACCGGCCTTGCTTGGCGCACTCTCACGGGGACTCAGTCCCCGCTAGCGAGAAGTGCGGCTTGGTGTCCGTTACTCCGTTGCGGTGTCCTGACTATACGCCGCCGGATTCGGCAGGGTCAAATCCGGGCCGGCGGCTGCTCGGCGGACCCCCGCACGCCCCCGCGACCGGTCCGCCGAGTGGCCAGCTGTTGCGGATGAAAACCCTTGCACCGCAACAACAACTGGCCACTCGCGGAAGGTTGGGGCTGGGCCGGGATGCGGTCAGGCAGAGGCCACGCGGACGCCCGCGAAGGCCTTCTTGCCGCGCCTGAGCACCAGCCACTCCCCGTGATGTAGGTCACTACGGGCTGGCTGCGCCGTCGGATCGGTCACGCGGACGTTGTTCGCGTACGCGCCGCCCTCGTCGATCGTGCGACGCGCCGCCGACTTGCTGGCGGCCAGTCCCACCCTCGCGAAGAGGTCGTCGTACGACGGCAGCAGCCCGTCGATGACCTCGCTCCGCCGCGATCTCGACGTGTGGGGCCTCGACCAGGGCGGCCGCCAAGGTCGTGGCGGGTAGGTCCGCCAGATCCCCCTGGCCGAACAGCGCCCGACCCGCAGCCTGCGCCGCGTCCCGCTCGCTGTCTCCGTGGACCAGGGCCGTGACCTCGCTGGCCAGGGCGCGCTGAGCCGCCCTCTCCTGCGGGCGCTCCGCGGTGGCCGCCAGGAGCCCGTCGATCTCCTCCCGCGTCCGGAAGCTGAACGTGCGCAGGTAGCTGGCCACGTCGCGATCGTCGGCATTGAGCCAGAACTGGAAGAACGCGTAGGGGCTGGTGAGCTCCGGATCCAGCCAGATGGTCCCTGACTCGGTCTTGCCGAACTTCGTCCCGTCGGACTTCGTCATGAGGGGTGTGGTCATGGCGTGGACCGACTGGCCCTCCATGCGGCGGATCAGGTCCACGCCCGCCACGATGTTGCCCCACTGGTCTGATCCGCCCGTCTGCAGCGTGCATCCGTACCGCCGGAGGAGCTGGACGTAGTCGAAGGACTGCAGCAGCTGGTAGCTGAACTCGGTGTACGAGATCCCGGCACCGGCCAGCCGTGCCGCCACCGCCTCGCGATCGAGCATGCGGTTGACGCTGAAGTGCTTGCCGACATCGCGGAGGAACTCCAGGACGGACAGGCCCTCGGTCCAGTCGAGGTTGTTGACCGCGATGGCCGCGTTCGGCCCGTCGAAGTCGTAGAAGCGGTCGAGCTGCTCACGGATGCGCGCCACCCACCCCTCCACGAGATCGCGCGGGTTCAGGGTGCGCTCCCCCGTCTCCTTGGGGTCGCCGATCAGTCCCGTGGCACCGCCCACGAGGGCCAGCGGGCGATGCCCATGCTGCTGGTAGCGCCGCACCGTGAGGATCTGGACCAGGTTGCCCAGGTGCAGGCTCGGTGCGGTGGGGTCGAAGCCGCAGTAGAGGGTGACCGGACCGGCAGCCGTGGCCGCCCGCAGCGCGTCGAGGTCGGTGCTCTGCGCGATCAGCCCGCGCCAGGTGAGTTCGTCGATGATGGTGGACACGGGCGTCATCCTTCCGTACCGGTCGGCCCACGGGAATCGGACGGTCACAGGTCCCGGTCAGTCTCCCCGTCGATGAGCTCGCGGTAGATGTCCAGATGGCCGTTGTGGCGGGCCAGCTCCTCGATCATGTGCACGTAGATCCACCGCAACGACGGCCGTCCCCGACCGTGCCAGTCCCGTGCACTCACATCCTCGAGCCCGTGCCGCGCGGCGATCCGCCGGCTCTCGTCGCAGGCGACGACGTAGTCCGCCAGCAGTGTGGCCACGGTGTCGCCCGGGGCCATGGCGAACTCGGCGTCGAGGTCGTCGTCCGTCCAGTCGAATGGCACCTCCTGCTCGCCGGCCAGGTTGTGGCGGAACCACCATCGCTCGACGTTGATCAGGTGCTTGAGGATGCCGGCGGCGCTCGTCGGCGTGGGTCCGAGCCGCCGGGTCGCGTCCTCCCACGACAGGCCCGTCACCTTCCGGACCACGGTGGCGCGATTCGCGTCGAGGTGCGCCTCCAGCATGCTCGCGTTCGCTGCCGCGCTCGAGGTCGAGGGTCATGGACACGAACCTAGGTCAGCGAGCGGCCCGGCGGTAGGGACTCACCGATGGGCTCATCAGTCAGGAAGAACCGCCACGGCGTCAACGCGCCCGCTCCAGAGACACCGGTCCGAGCCGACACCCCGATGCGCTCCGCCGTCAGCAGGGGCGACGAGCGTCAGCCGAAGCGGCGACCGACGCGACAGCAGGTCGACGCCGTCCGACACGCCGTGCATGCCGAGGGCCATCGCAAGACGGGCCGGACCGCGGGCGAGGTCGCGGTCCTCTGACGCCGTGGGACGACGTTCCCGTGCCACCTCGACCCCGTCGACGCACCTCCCCCGCGCGGAGGAGGACTGCCCCGGCAGTCCCGGCAGGCTGCGTGACAGCGTTCAGCATCCAGTGGGTTCCGTACGTGAAGTACTCGTAGGCGTGACCGGGAGGGCCGAACATCGTCGCGTTGCGCGGCGTGCGTCGCCGGTAGGCGTGCGAGCCGGGGTCCTCGCCCTCGCCGCCGTACGCCTCCACCTCGGTCAGCCGGACGACGACGGACCGCCCGTCCATGCGGGACGTCAGCAGTGCACCCAGCAGCAGCGGGGCGACGAGGGTCGCATGCTGGGCGAACAGGTCACGAGTGGTCATTCGGACAAGGTGGTGACGACCTTCTCGATCCGGCGGGTGCGCGTCTCGGGCTTCTTGGCCTCGACGACACCCCGAACGAACTCCTTGCGGTTCGTGTAGGACTGCCGGTCCCAGGCTTCGCGAAGTCCCGCAGCGGTCAGGGCGTCCTCGAGATCAACCGGTATCTCGACCGTTCGCTCCGCGGTATCCATGACGATGTCGACCTGGTACGTGCCCGGCGGCTTCATGCCCCCCTCGCGCATGGCCTCGTTCACGACCATCATCCACTGGCCTCGGTACACCGAGATGCTGGTCCGAAACACCTGCCCCTCATAGGTGATCGCCAGCGGAACGCGCCCTCTCCCCGGCTTGCCCCTCACCGCGTCGACCTGCTCCTGGTTCAGGATCACGGTCGCGGTGGTTCGCCCCGTCGGCACGACATCAAGGGTCATTCGCATGGCGGCACGCTAGCGCGGCAGGCGTCCGGGCGGGACGTGACCCGCCTGGGAATCCCGGCCTACCGCAGGCAGTCGAGGCCGACCCGCTGGCACTCGCGCCAATCCACACCCATCGAGATCAGCAGCAGTCCGAGCAGCGCGATGAGGCCGATGAACACCACAATCGGCCAGTGCCGCCGCGAGGCCCTGAAGAAGATCAGCGCGAGGAAGGACACTGCTGCGACCCCGAGCAGCACCCACTCAATCGGCGTCATGTTCCTATGGTGCCCCCTTGTCGCCCCACATCACGGCTCCACGCCGACCATGGGCAGTTCATTGGCCTGTTCCGGGCTACCCTTGGCCGCCACGAACGGTCGGCGGCCGGTCACGCCGGGTAGGTCCGCTGGGGCGGACGGAAGGTCTCGTGTCCCGGGTTGGCCCGTCGCCGTTCCGCGCAGGCGCGATGTGCGATGCGCGCGTTCGCCATGTCGTACGTGCCTCCCCCGTCAATCGGCACGACATAGTCGACGGTCGGGAACGTGGCACCGAACTGGTCCGTTCCGGGACCGACCCGCCGCCGGTCATCCGAATAGGCACGGGTGCCGCACAGCCAGCACTTGGCGCCCTGCCGCTGCGACACCTGCTGCCATTTCGGCGGCCCCTTCTTGGCGGCCGCCTTCGCCGGGTTCATCGCGCGATCGACGCGACGCTGCTCGCGATCCGCCTCCCGCTGCCGCCGCCACTCCCGCTTGCGCTCTTGAACTCGCGCGCGTCGCCGCCGTCGAAGCTCGGCGATCGGCTCGCGCAGCAGCAGAGCCAGCACGACGACGGCGAGCAGCGCGATCACGAGCATCCACCCCACGCGCTGCTACATCCCCACCCGGGTCACGACCAGCCCACGCGCTGCTCGCCGAGCATCGCGCGAAGGTCGGCCAGTTGCTCGGCAACCTGCGCGGGAGCCGTCCCGCCGAACGCCGACCTCGAGTCGAGCGATCCGCGCACGCTCAGCACCCCGCGCACCTCGGGCGTGAGCCACGGAGACAGGGCGGCGAGCTGCTCGTCCGTCAGGTCCCACAGCTCGACGCCGGCGGCCTCGGCCTCGCGCACGCAGGCGCCCGCGATCTCGTGCGCCTCCCGGAACGGCACGCCGTTGCGCACCAGCCACTCGGCGATGTCGGTCGCGAGGGCGAAACCCTCCGGAGCCGAGCGGGCCATCCGTTCCGTGTCGAAGCGCAGCGTGGCGATCATGCCGGTCATCGCGGGCAGGACGAGGAGCAGCTGCTCCACGGTGTCGAACACCGGCTCCTTGTCCTCCTGGAGGTCCCGGTTGTAGCCGAAGGGCAGGCCCTTCAAGGTGGCCAGCAGTCCGGTGAGATTGCCGATCAGGCGCCCGGACTTGCCACGAGCAAGCTCGGCGACGTCTGGGTTCTTCTTCTGCGGCATGATCGACGAACCGGTCGACCACGAGTCGTGCAGCGTGGCCCACCCGAACTCACGCGACGACATCAAGATGACCTCCTCCCCGAGCCTGGAGAGATGGACGCCGATCATGGCTGCGTCGAAGAGGAACTCGGCCACCCAGTCGCGGTCGCTGGTCGCATCGATCGAGTTGCCGAGGGCGGAGTCGAAGCCGAGGTCGAGGGCGACCGACTGCGGATCCAGACCAAGGCTCGACCCCGCCAGCGCGCCCGCGCCGAGCGGCGAGCGAGCGGCACGCCCGTCCCAGTCCCCAAGGCGCTCGACGTCGCGGCCCAGGGCATGCACATGCTTGGCGAGCTCATGCCCGAACGAGACGGGCTGGGCGTGCTGAAGGTGCGTGAATCCCGGCGAGAAGGTGTCGACGTGGGCCTCCGCCTGCGTCAGCAGAGCGTCCTGCAGGGCGGTGACCGCCACCACGATCCGGCGGACGTGGTCGCGCAGGTACAGGCGGAAGTCCGTGGACACCTGGTCGTTGCGGCTACGACCGGCGCGCAGCTTGCCGCCGAGGTCCCCGAGCCGCTCGATCAGCCCGCGCTCCACGGCGGTATGGACGTCCTCGTCGGCGGGAATCGGCATGAAGGAACCGTCAGAGATCTCTGTCGCCAGGTCATCCAGGGCGCTGACCACCGACGCCAGCTCCTCGTCGGTCAGCAATCCGGCACCATGCAGCACCCTCGCGTGTGCGCGCGTCTGCAACACGTCGTAGGGAGCCAGGCGCCAGTCGAAGTGCGTCGACAGGCTCAGCGCCGACATCGCGTCGGAGGGAGCGTCGGCGAACCGGCCGCCCCACAGACGGGTCGGGCCGGGGGTGTCGGCAGCCGTCTCGTCGGGATGCTGGCCGTTCGTCACGATGTTCTCCTCTGATCAGCCATCCGCAGGAGGGTAGTGCACAGCGCGGATGCACCTTCCGGCGTTTGCATGACGATGATCACCGTGTCGTCGCCTGCCACGGATCCGACGATCCCGAGATTCGCGCTGCGGTCGAGGTGCCCCGCGAAGAACTGCGCCGCCCCCGGCGGGGTATGCACGACGGCGATGTTGCCCGCCGCCTCGGCCCGGACGATCAGCTCGTTGGAGATGCGGGCGAGATGCGCATCCGCCCCGGCCAGGGGGATCGACGTGTCTCCGGCGGCTGCCTCGTCCAGCGCGTAGTGCAGGTGGCCGTCCTCGTCGGTCTCCTTCGTGGCCCCGATGGCCACCAGGTCCCGGGAGAGCGTCGCCTGCGTCACGGTGATGCCCTCTTCCGCGAGCAGGTGTCCCAGCTCCTCCTGGGATCCCACGGCATGGGTCGCGATCAGCGCGGCAATCCTCGCCCGGCGGGCCGTCGCCGTTCGTGGTGACCCGGTCGCGGACGTCATGCCGGGGCTCCTTCGGCGATCGCCGCACACGCCGAGCCCCATCGGTCGAGTGCCTCGGCGAGGTCGACATCGGTGATGGTCAGGGGCGGGGCGAACCGAATCGCGTCGGAGGTCACGGCGTTGACGATGATCCCAGCCGAGCGCGCCTCCCGCTCGAGTTCCCTCGCGCACGGAGCGTTCAGGACCGCCGCTATCAGGAGTCCGCGCCCACGGACAGCCGACACGAGGCCGTGCGACCGTTCGACGAGCCCGGTTGCGAGGACGTCGTGAGCGCGGTTGACGCGCGTCAGGAGTCCGTCGGTCTCGATGACGTCCAGCACGGCCAGGGCGGCACTGCACGACACTGGATTCCCGCCGAAGGTCGAGCCGTGCGACCCCGGGGTCAGCAACGAGGCCGCCGCCCCGGTCGCGATGCAGGCGCCGATCGGCAGCCCGCCGCCGAGCCCCTTTGCCAGTGTGATCACGTCCGGGCGAATCCCATCCCGCTGGTGAGCGAACCACCAACCAGTGCGACCGATCCCGGTCTGCACCTCGTCGAGCACCAGGAGCGCACCGCGGGCATCGGCGATCGACCGCGCCTGACCGAGGTAGCCCTCGGGCGGGACGACGACCCCGGCCTCGCCCTGAATCGGCTCGAGGACGATGGCCGCGGTGTCGGCATCGACCGCCGCCCGAAGCGCGTCGACGTCGCCGTACGGCACCACGGTCACGTCACCGGGCAAGGGGCGGAAGGGATCCTGCTTGGCCGGCTGCGCGGTCAGTGACAGCGAGCCCATCGTGCGACCGTGGAAGCCGTTGCCGGCCACCACCATCCCGGTGCGGCCGGTGAGCCGAGCAAGCTTGAAGGCGGCCTCGTTCGCCTCGGCTCCCGAGTTGCAGAAGAAGACCCGGGCGGTCGGGTCTTCGACCAGGCTGACCAGGCGCTCGGCCAGGGCGATCGCGGGCTCGGTCGCCGCCAGGTTGCTCGTGTGGCCGATCGTCGACAGCTGACCGGACACCGCCGCCACGATCCGGGGATCGTGCGTGCCCGAGGGAGTTGACGGCGATTCCGGCGAGCAGGTCGAGGTACTCGACGCCGTCCTCGTCCCACACCCTGGCTCCCTCGCCGCGGACGAGCATCAGCGGTGGCGTGCCGTAGTTGTCCATCAGTGCGGACTGCCACCGCTGCGCCCACGGAGTGGCGGCGGTCATCCGACCAGCCCCGCGACATCGTCCACGGGTTCCGTCGGAAGCACCATGGTTCCCACGCCTGCGTCGGTGAAGACCTCGAGCAGCACGCAGTGTGCGATGCGACCGTCGATGACGTGCGCACGGGGGACGCCGCTCTCGACCGCTCGAAGGCAGGCCTCCATCTTCGGGACCATGCCGCTCTCCAGCGTCGGGAGGAGCCCGCGGAGGCGGTCCGCTCCAATCGTGCGGATGACGGACTCGACGTTCGGCCAATCGGCGTACAGGCCCTCCACGTCCGTCAGGACGACCAGTTTCTCCGCCGACAGGGCGATCGCCAGCGCCGCGGCCGCGGTGTCGGCGTTCACGTTGTGGGAGACCCCGTCGGTGTCACGCGCCACCGTCGACACCACCGGGATGAAGCCATCGTCCAACAGCTGAGTGACGAAGTCGGGCCGCACCGCGACGACATCGCCCACCTGCCCGATGTCGACGGACTGCCCGTCCACCATCGCCTCGCGTCGCTGAGCCGTGAAGAGGTGCGCGTCCTCCCCCGACATGCCGACGGCGTACGGACCATGCTCGTTGATCAGTCCGACCAGCTCACGCTGCACCTGGCCGACCAGCACCATCCCGACGACGTCCATGACTTCCGGCGTGGTGACGCGAAGGCCGCCCTTGAACTCGGAGGCGACGCCCAGCCGCCCCAGCATCTCGCTGATCTGCGGACCCCCGCCGTGCACGACGACGGGGCGCAGGCCAGCCAGCCGCAGGAAGACGATGTCCTCGGCGAAGCTGGCCTTGAGTGCGTCGTCCGTCATGGCGTTGCCGCCGTACTTGATCACCACCGTGGACCCGTGCAGACGTTCGAGCCACGGCAACGCCTCGGCGAGCACGGCGGCCTTGGCGGAGGCGTTCGTCAGATCGGTCATGTCATCGCCCGTCGTCAGGTGGAGTAGGCAGAGTTCTCGTGCACGTAGTCGGCGGTGAGGTCGTTGGTCCACACCGTCGCTGTCTCTCCGCCGGCTCGAGAGGTCGACCACGATCCGGACGATCCGGCCGGACATGTCAACGTCCTCCCGCGGATCGCCGACCCCGCCAGCTCGTGCCACCCACACGCCGTTGATGGCGACGTTGACGCCATCCGGCTCGAACACGGCGTCCGTGGTGCCCACGGCGGACAGGATGCGTCCCCAGTTCGGATCCTCGCCGTGAATGGCGCACTTGAGCAGGTTGCTGCGCGCCACCGAGCGCGCCGCCGCGACCGCGTCGGACTCCGAGGCGGCGTTGACCACCGTGATCGCGATGTCCTTGGTAGCGCCTTCGGCGTCGCCGATGAGCTGCAGCGCGAGGTCGGCGCACACGTCAGTGACCAGCGACTCCAGGGTGTCCTCGTCGAGAGTCACTCCCGACGCGCCACTCGCCATCAGCAGCACGGTGTCGTTGGTGCTCATGCAGCCGTCCGAGTCGATGCGGTCGAACGACATCGCCGTGGCCCGCCGAAGGACGCGATCGGCAGTCTCAGCATCGACGACGGCATCCGTGGTGACGACGACGAGCATGGTCGCCAGCGCGGGAGCCAGCATCCCGGCGCCCTTGGCCATGCCGCCGACCGTCACGCCGTCGCGTGCAGCCATCGAGGTCTTGGGTCGAGTGTCCGTCGTCATGATGGCGACAGCGGCGTCGGCTCCGCCATCGTCGGCGAGGCCAGCCACGGCGGCATCCACGCCGGACATCAGCAGGTCCATCGGCAGCCGCTCGCCGATGAGGCCGGTCGAGCACACGACGACGTCGCCCGGGCCGATCTCGTCGCCCGATGCGGTCAGTGCCTCCGCCACCTTCTCAGCGGTGCGGTGAGTGTCGGCGAAGCCCTCGGGACCGGTGCACGCGTTGGCACCTCCGGAGTTGAGGATCACCGCGCGCACCTCGCCGTCCGCCACCGCCTGCCGCGACCACAGGACGGGCGCGGCGGCGAAGCGGTTGGCAGTGAACACGGCCACGCCGACTTGGAGCGGCCCGTCGTTGACCACGAGAGCAACGTCGGGCTTGCCGGACGCCTTGAGCCCGGCCGTGACTCCCGCCGCGCGGAACCCCTGCGGGCTGCGTGACGGTCATGGCGCAACTCCATTCGACGTCAGGCCGAGTCCCTCGTCGAGACCGAGGATCAGGTTGGCGTTCTGCATGGCCTGGCCGGCCGCACCCTTGCCCAGGTTGTCGATGGCACTCACCACCGTCAGGCGTCCGGAATGCGCGTCGACGGCGCACTGCAGGTGAACCGCATTCGTGCCGGCGACCGCCGACGTCTGCGGCCACTGTCCCTCCGGCAGCACATGCACGAAGGGCTCGTCCCGATAGGCGGCCGTCAGCAGCGCTCGGGCGGCTGCCCCGTCGAGTCCGTCCGCGGCCCGCGCGGTGCACGTCGCGACGATCCCCCGCGGCATCGGAGCCAGCAGGGGGGTGAAGGACAAGGTGACGGGTCTTCCGGCGGCCGCCGAGAGCGACTGCTCCATCTCGGGGATGTGCTGGTGCACTCCCCCGACCTTGTAGGCCGACATCGAACCCATCACCTGCGTCGCCAGGAGCGCGTCCGACGCCTTGCGGCCGGCGCCCGAGGTTCCCGACGCCGCCACCACGACAACATCGTCCGGCTCTGCGACGTCCGCGGCGAGGAACGGCGCGAGGGCCAGTGCCACGGCGGTGGCATAGCAGCCCGGATTCGCCACCCGAGTCGAGGAGGCGATCGTCGCGCGCTGTCCGGGCAGCTCCGCCAGTCCGTAAGTCCAGGTACCGGCGTGCGCCCCCCCGTAGTACCGCTCCCACTGCGCGCCGTCCGTCAGGCGGAAGTCGGCCCCGAGGTCGACGACCGGCAGGTCGGCCGGCAGCTGCGCCACCAGGGTCGAGGACTCCCCATGCGGCAGTGCCAGGAAGACGATGTCGGCGTCGGCCAGGACGTCGGGCGCCGTCGCCACGAGGGTCAGGTCCCCGAGGCCGACCAGGTTCGGGTGGACGGCCGACAGGGGTTCACCGGCACGGGAGCCGGCGGCCAGAGCGGCCGGCTCGAGGTCGGGATGGGCCGCGATGAGCCTGAGCAGCTCACCACCGGCGTAGCCGGACGCCCCGGCCACGGATGCACGAATCATGCGATGAGCATACGCATACACGCATAGTCAGTCCACGACGGGCCGACCTGCCGATCAGTCGCATCCGGTCAGGAGCGCAGCACGGCCCCACAGCGGGTGGCGGCCGAAGCGAGGGCCGCATCCCGGGCCGCCGCCGTCTCGGTCGCGTCCAAGGTCCGGTCGGAGGCTCGGAATCGGAGGGCGAAGGCCAACGACCGCTTGCCGTCGGGCACCTGCGGACCCTCGTACACGTCGAACAGGCGCACCGACTCCAGCAGCTCCCCCGCGCCCTCACGGAGCCGCGACGAGCACCTCGGCGACCGGAACAGCCCGGTCCACGACGACGGCCAGGTCCTCCTTCGCCAGCGGCTGGGTGCCCACCTGGGGGGCCGGCCGCACGTCCGGTGCGGCGTGGATGACCGCGTCGAGGTCGAGCCACATGGCTGACGTCCGCTCCGCGAGCCCGTTCGATTCCACGACCCGCGGATGGAGCTCCCCGGCGGCACCCACGCGCAGCTCGCCCACGGACAGCGCCGCGCACCGACCGGGATGGAAGGCCGGATCGTCGCCCGCCGACACCTCCAACTCGACGCCGCACGCCTCGGCGACCATGCGCGCGACCTCGATGGCATCCGACCAGATCGCCGGTCGGGCCGGCCCCCACCAGCCCTCAGGCTCCAAGTGGCCACTGAGGACGGCCGCGACCTGCGTCGGCTGATGCGGGAGGAGATCGTTCAGGTCCTGCCACTCGGCGGCACTCGGACGACGGTGGACGGGCGGTCGGACCGGACTCTCGACGGCCACATCGCCGACGAACACGGCGCCGATCTCGAACACGGAGACGTCAGTGAGCCCGCGACCGGTGTTGCGGCGGACGACCGAGATCAGACCAGGGAGCAGGGTTCCGCGAAGATACGGCTGCTCCTCGGACAGCGGATTCGCCAGCCGCGGGGTGACCCGGCGCGTGTCATCCTCGGGGAGCCGCAGGGCGTCGAGCTCCGCCGGCCCCACGAAGGGGTAGGTCAGCACCTCCACCATTCCGCGCGAGGCCAGGACCATGCCCACACGGCGACGCAGTCGCTGTCCGCGAGTCAGTCCCCGGCCCAGCGGTGCGGCCGGCAGCGTCGAGGGAAGCAGGTCGTAGCCGTTGAGCCGGATGACCTCCTCGACCAGATCGATGGCGTCGGTGAGGTCAGGACGCCAGGACGGCGGCGAGACGAGCGCCTGCCCTTCGTCGGCTTCGTCCACCTCGCAGCCGATCGCCTCGAGAAGGGTCACGACCGTCGCCCGAGGAATCTCCATCCCGGCCACGTCCCCGGGCTCGGAGAGGGGCAGGGCGATGACGACCGGGGCCGCAGGGGTCTCGACGGCCGTCATGCCGACGTAGTGCCCGCCACCGAACTCCAGCAGCAGGGCCGCGGCGCGAGCCGAGGCGTAGGGCGCCAGATCGCGGTCGACACCGCGCTCGTTGCGGCGGCCCGCCTCGCTGGTGACCTTGTGGCGCCGCCCGGCGCGGGCGACCACTTCAGGAACGAAGTGCGCAGCCTCCAAGGCGATGCTCGTCGTGGCGTCGTCGATCTCGGAGTGGAGGCCGCCGATGACCCCGGCCAGGCCGATGACGCCCGTGTCGTCGACGATCACCAGGTCCTCCGCGGTCAACTCGCGCTTGACGTGGTCCAGTGACTCGAACTCGGTGCCGTCCGACGGCCCGAGCCGCCCGCACCGTGCCCTGCAGCTTGTCCATGTCGTAGGCATGGAGGGGCTGTCCGAGCTCGAGCATGACGTAGTTGGTGACGTCGACGGCCAGCGAGACCGGGCGCATCCCGCACGCGACCAGGCGGCGCTGCATCCACAGCGGAGACGCAGCCGCCGGATCGAACTCCACGATCGTCCGCATCGTGAACAGGTCGCAGCCGCTCGGGTCCTCGGTGCCGCACTCCTGGGGCGCGCGATCCGCAAGAGGGGCCGGGAGGTCGGCGAGCGCCACCCCGGGATCGTCGAACGCGACCCCGTAGGCGATCGCCACCTCGCGGGCGATGCCACGGATGGACAGCGCGTAGCCGCGGTCGGGGGTGATCGCGATGTCGAGGACCTCGTCACCGACACCGATGATCGGAGCTGCGTCGTCGCCGGGCTCCCCCGCGTCGGCAGGCAGCACCATGATGCCGTCGTGGTCCTCGCCGAGGGCGAGCTCGCGCTCCGAGCAGATCATGCCGTCGGAGACCTTGCCGTACGTGGCGCGCGAAGCGATCTCGAAGCCGCCGGGAAGGACGGTGCCCGGCAGCGCCACCACCACCAGGTCGCCTTCGACGAAGTTGCGCGCACCGCAGATGATGCCGCGGACGCCGCCGGCTTCGACGCCGACGTCGACCTGGCACCAGCGGATGGGCTTCTTGAACTCGGTGAGCTCCTCGACCTCGAGCACCCGACCCACCAGCAGTGAGCCCTCGACCCCGGCACCGATCGATTCGACCGTCTCGACCTCGAGGCCGGCTCGGATCAGACGGGCGGCCACGTCGCGGCCGGTCTCACCGGAGGGGATGTCGACGAGTTCCCGGAGCCAGGACAGTGGCGCGCGCATCAGGCCTCCACCCCGAACGCGAGCGTGAACCGCACGTCGCCTTCGACCATGTCACGCATGTCGCTCACGCCGTTGCGGAACATGAGCGTGCGCTCGACGCCCATGCCGAAGGCGAATCCGCGGTAGACCGAGGGATCGATGCCGACCGCCTGCAGAACGCGCGGGTTCACCATGCCGCAGCCACCCCACTCGATCCAACCCTCGCTGCCGCACGTGCGGCAGGGCCGGTCGGGATTGCCGACGGACTCGCCACGGCAGACGAAGCACTCCAGGTCCACCTCGGCGCTGGGCTCGGTGAAGGGGAAGTACGAGGGACGCATGCGCGTGTGGATGCCCTCGCCGAACATGGACTGCGCGAAGTGGTCGAGGGTGCCGCGCAGGTCGCCCATCGTGATGCCCTTGTCGACCGCCAGGCCCTCGATCTGGTGGAAGACGGGCGTGTGAGTGGCATCCAGCTCGTCGGTGCGGAAGACCCGCCCCGGCGCCACGACGTAGATCGGCAGCTCACGGTCGAGCATCGCCCGGATCTGGATCGGCGACGTCTGCGTGCGCAGGACGACGCCGCTGTCGGGCGATCCCGACGAAGAAGGTGTCCTGCATGGTCCGGGCCGGATGATCCGGCGGCACGTTGAGCGCGTCGAAGTTGATCCACTCCGCCTCGGCCTCGGGGCCCTCGGCGATGTCGTAGCCCATGGAGATGAAGACGTCGGCCACTCGCTCCATCAGGCTGGTCAGCGGATGCCGCCCGCCCATCGGCTGGCGATCCGTGGGCAGTGTGACGTCGACGGTCTCCTCGACGAGGACGCGCTGGTCCCGCTCGTCCTCGAGCTCCGCCTGACGGGACTCCAGCGCCTGCTTGACCCGCCGCGGGCCTGACCGACCCGCTTTCCGACCTCGGCCTTCGCCGCAGGGGGAAGGGCGCCGATCTCGCGGTTGGCCAGGGCCAGCGGCGAGCGATCTCCGGCATGGGCCAGCCGCACGTCCTTGAGGTCGGCGAGGGTGGAGGCGTCGGCGATGGCGGCCAGCGCGGTCTCGACCATGCCAGCAACCGCGTCGGCGTCCAGGCTCGCCACCTGCTTCGGGTCGAACGAGGTATTGGGGCCGGACACGGCGGTGCCTTTCGTCATCGGGTCGTGCTGAGGCTACTCGGCGCGACTACTCGCCCAGGACTGCGCGTACGAGCTGCGTCGACGGAGGCATCGAGGTCGCCGGTGCCGCGCAGGACCAGCTCCGGCGACTCCGGCGGCTCGTACTCCTGTCCGACACCGGTGAGGTTCGGCAGGGCACCGCGGGCCGCCTTGGCGTACAGGCCCTTGGTGTCGCGCTCGGTGACGACGTCGAGCGGGGTGTCGACGTAGACCTCGAGGAAGGCCCCCGGCTCGAAGAGCTCGCGTGCGGCTCGCCGGTCACCGACGAACGGCGAGACGAGGGCGACGAAGACCACGATGCCCGCCTCGCTCATGAGCTTGCTCACCTCGGCGACGCGGCGGACGTTCTCGGCGCGGTCCTCGGGAGTGAAGCCGAGGTCCTTGTTCAGGCCGTGGCGCACGTTGTCGCCGTCGAGGACGAAGGTGTGCACGCCGAGCGCGTGCAGCTTGCGGACGGCCGCGTCCGCGATCGTGGACTTGCCGGCGCCGGACAGGCCGGTCAGCCAGACCACCTTCGCGTCGTGCCCCATGAGCAGCCGACGCGCCTCGTCGTCGACCGCGTAGTCGTGCCGGACGACGTTGGTCGAGCGCCGCATGGCGTGCCGCACCATGCCGGCAGCGACGGTGTCCGCAGTGACGCGATCGACGAGGAGGAACCCGCCGGTGTCGCGGACCACGCTGTAGGCATCCATCGGCACCGGCTTGTCGGTGGCGACCTCGACCCGGCCGATGTCGTTCATCTCGAGGATGCGGGCTGCGTGCTCGTGACCCTCGACGACGTCGAGTCGGTGGCGCACGTTCGTGACCGTGGCGGGCACCGAGCGCGAGCCGGAGACCAGCAGGTAGGAGCGCCCGTGCGCGAGCGGCTCCTCGCCCAGCCACACCATGTCGACCGCGAAACGGTCGGCGGGCTGCGGCTGCTCGCCGGATCCGCCGGCGATGACGTCGCCGCGGGTGACGTCGACCTCGTGATCGAGCGTGATGGTGACGGCCTGCCCCGTCTCGGCCGACTCGAGATCGGCGATGTGCCCGTCGACGTGGAGGTCGTAGGTGACGATGCGGTCGATCACGGCGGACCGCCCCGAGTCGGCGATCACCACGTGGTCGCCCTTCGAGACGCGACCCGAGACGACGGTGCCGGCGTAGCCGCGGAAGTTGCCCTCGGCGCGGACGATGAACTGCACCGGGAAGCGGAAGGGCTGCTCGCCCAACAATTCGACCGGCTCCCACTCCTCGAGCGCGCGCAGCAGAGTCGGTCCCGGTGTACCAGGGCATCTGGGTGCTCGGCTCGGTGATGTTGTCGCCGACGAAGGCGCTCACCGGGATCGCGATCACCTCGGGGACGTCGAGGCGCGCCGCGGTCGTGCGCACGATGCCGACGATCTCCTCGAAGGTCGCGTGCTCGTAGCCGACGAGGTCCATCTTGTTGACGGCGACGATGACGGTCTTGACGCCCATCAGGGCGCAGATGGTCAGGTGGCGATGCGTCTGGGCCCGCACACCGCGGGCGGCGTCGACCATGAGGACGGCGACGTCGCCGTTGGATGCTGCCACCGCCATGTTGCGCGTGTACTGCTCGTGCCCCGGCGAGTCGGCGACCAGCACCCGGCGGCCGTTCGGCAGGTTCATGTGCCGGTAGGCGACGTCGATGGTGATGCCCTGCTCCCGTTCGGCCTCGAGGCCGTCGGTCAGGAGCGAGAAGTCGATCTCGCCGACCGCGATCGTCGAGCCGCCGCGGCGCGTCCGCCGGGCGTACTCGAGCGTGTCGAGCGGCACCGAGTCGGTCTCGGCCAGCAGACGACCGATGAGCGTGGACTTGCCGTCGTCGACGGAGCCGCACGTCACCAGGTGCAGGACGGGGGTCAGGTCTCGGGTGGAACTCGTGCCGGCCACTAGAAGTAGCCCTCCTTCTTCTTGCCCTCCATGGACTCCGAACCGCCCTCGCCGTCGATGAGGCGTCCCGAGCGCTCGGAGTACTTTGCTCCGGCCATCTCGGCGACCAGCTGCTCCATCGTGTCGGCGGTGGACTCCACCGCGCCGCGACAGCGGGTAGCAGCCGAGGGTGCGGAAGCGCACCACGCGCATCTCGGGGGTCTCGCCCTCGAGCAGGGGGAGCCGCTCGTCGTCGACCATGATCAGGACGCCGTCGCGCTCGACGACCGGGCGCGGCTTGGCGAAGTACAGGTCCGGGATCGGGATGTCCTCGCGCTGGATGTACTTCCAGACATCGAGCTCGGTCCAGTTGGACAGCGGGAAGACCCGCATCGACTGGCCAGGCGCCAACTGCGTGTTCGCGGTGCGCCAGAACTCGGGTCGCTGCTTGCGCGGATCCCACTGGTGCCCGGGCTCGCGCAGGCTGAAGATGCGCTCCTTGGCGCGGCTGCGCTCCTCGTCGCGCCGGGCACCGCCGATGGCCGCGTCGAACCCGTAGCGGTCGATGCCCTCGCGCAGGGCGACGGTCTTCATCAGGCGCGTGTACTCGTGCGTGCCGTGGGTGAAGGGCGTGACGCCCTCCTCGATCGCCGCGAGGTTCTGGGCGATCCGCAGGTCGAGCCCGAGCTCGGCGGCCCGACGGTCGCGGAACTCGATCATCTCGCGGAACTTCCAGCCCGTGTCGATGTGCATGACCGGGAACGGGATGGGTGCGGGGGCGAAGGCCTTGATGGCCAGGTGCAGCAGGACCGAGGAGTCCTTGCCGATGCTGTAGAGCAGCACCGGGTTCTTGAACGCCGCCGCCGTCTCCCGGTAGATGTGGATCGCCTCGGCCTCGAGCTCGTCGAGGACGGCGTCGTAGGACACCGACGCGACCGGCGTGGCGGTGGTCACGATTCTTCGTTCCTTTCGTCGGGAGGAGTGGCTCCTCTGGTCAGGGCGGCCACTCGTGAACTCCAGTGCCCGCGATCCATCGCGGGCGGGTCAGGCGGCGCGAGGGCCGTCAGGCCTCGGAGTACTCCTCCATGGCGGGGCCGGCCGAGAGGCTGCCATCGCCGAACGTGGGGTCGGCGCCGCGGGCCGCGAGTGCAGCGGCCCGCTCGTCGCGCCTGCGCTGCGCGTGCGCCTCGCCCTCCGCCGCGACCGCAGGATCCAGCGGCACGGTGTCGAAGCGCGGGCGGCCGTTCTTCGCCGTGATGTAGGCGTCGAGCCCGGGGCCGCACTCCCACGAGGTGATCAGGCAGTAGCGCGGATCCGGACCCGGGTGCCACACCGCGTGCCAGAGCCGCTGGGTGTCGATGATCGCCTGGGCGCCGGCCGGAAGCGGGATGCGGGTCTCGGTCGCCGGATCGTCGCGATCCTCGCGCAGGATCATCACCGCGTCGGGGTTGTCGGTGAGGTTGAAGAACCCCCGGACGATCCAGCCGGTGCCCTCGGGGTTCAGGCGGTTGTTGTCGTCGCGGTGCAGGTTGTAGAGGGCATCGCCGTAGCTGTTGGGCTGAAGCTCGATGACTCGGCAGCGGCCGATGTTGACCCCGGGCTCCTGCGCGCGTGCGACCAGCCGGGGGGCGACGTCGACGTTGGCCGGCACCCAGACGCCGTCCTTGTCGGTCTTCGGCGGGGTGTGGTTCCAGAAGCCGTTGCACTCCATGTCCCCGTAGGCGCTCGCCAGCGGTGCGAATCGGGTGTCGCCGGAGGACTTCCAGTCGACGAAGGTCAGGTCCTCCCACTCCCGGGGGTCCTGGGCCTGGTCGTAGGAGTCGAGGATGACGTAGCCGGTCTCCTCGAAGACGGGCAGCGTGGTGTACGCGGACGGATCTGCCATGGGCCTCAGTCTGTCATCAAAGGACGTCGGGGCCCGAATCGACGCCCCGCCGACGGGTCCGGAACGCATGCGCGGCCACGTAGAGGACGACGGCCGCCGCCACCGCCGCGTTGAGCGACTCGGCCCTCCCCTGCATGGGGATCCGGACCGGACAGGTGCCGCGGCCCTCGCGGCCTCGCTCGACCCCGTGCGCCTCCGAGCCCACGATCCAGCAGGTCCGGGGGCACACGAGGGCCGCATCGGCGGCGTCGAAGAGGTCCTCCGTCGCCGTCGGCGGCCAGCACCGCGATGGCGCGGCCCTGCCGGCTCGCCGCCGCGACGACCTCCTCGATGGTCAGCCTCGCCGATGACCGGCAGGTGGAACAGCGAGCCCGCCGGTCGACCGGACGACCTTGCCGTTGTGGACGTCCACGGAACCGCGGGTCAGGATCACGCCGACGGCGCCGGCGGCGTCCGCCGTGCGGATGACGGTGCCGACGTTGCCCGGGTCGGTCACGCGCGTCGAGCACCACGACCGGTCCCGTTGCTGCCATCACCGCATCGAGGTCGCCGTCCGCGAGGAGGTCGCACACGGCGAGGACGCCCTGCGGCTGGCGGGTCTCCGCCATGGCCGAGAGCGCCTCGGGACTGGTCCAGGTGATGGCGATGCCCGCGCGCGCCAGCCGCCGCGACGATGTCCGGCAGGTCAACACCGGCCTCGTCGTCCATGAACAGGTCACGGACGACGACACCGGCGGCCAGGGCACTGCGCACGCCCTGCGGACCCTCGACCACGAACCGTCCGGCCTTGCGGCGCCCCTGGACGGGCGTGCAGGACACGCACCGCGGTGACTCGGTCGGACTTCGCCGACGTCACCCTCTCGGGCACGGGAACTCGATCAGGCAGCTGCGGCGGGCAGCGACGCGCGAGACACCTCGACGAGCGCGGCGAATGCCGGCGCGTCGTTGACGGCCAGCTCGGCGAGCATGCGACGGTCGACCTCGACGCCAGCGGCCTTCAGGCCCTGGACGAAGCGGTTGTAGGTCATGCCGTTCGCGCGGCAGCCGGCGTTGATCCGCTGGATCCACAGGCGACGGAAGTCACCCTTGCGGGTCCGACGGTCCGCGTAGGCGTAGACCATCGAATGGGTGACCTGCTCCTTGGCCTTGCGGTACAGCCGGGAGCGCTGGCCGCGGTAGCCGGACGCCCGCTCGAGCATGTCGCGGCGCTTCTTCTGAGCATTGACTGCGCGCTTGACGCGTGCCATGGCTTTCTCCTGAGTCTGTCTGCGTTAGGTCGGCTGGGAAGGGGACGGGTCAGATGACCCAGAAGGCGCTTGACCTTCTTCTGGTCGGCCTTGGCGACGACCTTGTCGCCCTCCAGCCTGCGCATCCGCTTGCTGGACTTGACCTCCAGCAGGTGGCGGCGGTTGGTCTGCTCGTGGGTGATCTTGCCCGAGCCGGTCACCTTGAACCGCTTCTTGGCGCCACTGTGGGTCTTCTGCTTCGGCATGACTCTTCCTTCGTTCTTCCTGGCCGGGCCGGTGGGGCCGGGTGGTCTGGGGTGGTGCGGGGCCGGTGCGGGTCAGGCGGTCTCGGCATCCGCGAGCGCCGCGTCGTGCTCCTGCTCCGCCACGGCAGCGGGGCGATCCTTGGCGACCTCGGACTTCTTGCGGTGCGGCGCGAGGACCATGATCATGTTGCGACCGTCCTGCTTGGGCGTGGCCTCGACGAATCCGAGTTCAGTCACGTCCTCGGCCAGCTTGGCCAGCAGGCGCAGACCGAGTTCGGGTCGGCTCTGCTCGCGTCCGCGGAACATGATCGTGATCTTGACCTTGTCGCCCGCCTTCAGGAACCGCTCGACGTGACCCTTCTTGGTCTCGTAGTCGTGCTGGTCGATCTTCGGGCGGAGCTTCATCTCCTTGATGACCGTGTGGGTCTGGTTCCGACGGGACTCGCGCTCCTTGAGCGCGGCCTCGTACTTGAACTTGCCGAAGTCCATCAGCTTGCAGACTGGGGGCTTGGCCATGGGCGCCACCTCGACGAGGTCGAGATCGGCTTCCAGGGCCAGGCGCAGGGCGTCCTCGATGCGGACGATCCCGACCTGCTCGCCATTGGGTCCGACGAGACGGACCTCGGGCACACGGATCCGGTCATTGATCCTTGGTTCGACGCTGATGGCGCCTCCTCGCTTCCAGTACGGGTCGACCCGCTCCGAGAAGGCAGGAGGCCCTCGGCGCAGCGCGCACGAAGGCCTCGGCAGGCATGCTCCAGCCGACAGACGGCCGGCATGCCGTGACCCACGGGACCTGATGGTGCAGGCGGTCCGCAGGTGGGAGTCGAGGACTCCGCTTGCGCGACCCGGTGATGCCACCGGATCGATCGGCTGCCACAGTACCAGCCATGAGCGAGCTGCCTGAAATCGCGGGCACCGACCGGGACGGGCGCCTCGACATCGCCGACGTGCCGGCGGTCGAGGTCGTCCTCACCGTCGCGATGCACCTGATGTCCGCGGCCGCGGTCGCCTGCGGGCTGGGGGACGACGACCGGCCCGCCGACCTCGCCGAGGCGCGGATCCTGATCGGCTCACTGGCCGGACTGGTCACTGCGGCGGCGCCCATGATCGGCAGCATGCACGCCG
This sequence comes from uncultured bacterium, assembly GCA_963700745.1. GTDB lineage: Bacteria > Actinomycetota > Actinomycetes > S36-B12 > S36-B12 > UBA10649. The sequence continues at coordinate 25,700 of CAVOYT010000003.1, forward strand.
CTCCGCTGCGCGACGGCCTGACCGCCCTCCAGCGCGCCTTCCGCGAGGCCTCCCCCATCCCGGACGACCCCGGCAAGGGCCCGGGCGAGGACCTGACCGGCCCGGTCTACTGAGGCACTCCTCGCACGTCAGGTCGCGGTCACCGCCGATCCCGCCGGGAACCAGCCGCTGGATGTCCGGTCGCGAGGCGATGATGCCTGCGGCCTGTCGCGCGAGGTCTCCGAGCAGTCGCCCGTCGGGATGACCCCCCGCGGCTGCACTCAGGTGGACGACGACGTCAGCACCGACATCGGGCGCCCGCCCGTCCACGACAGTTGCCTCGGCCCATCCGTCGGAGGTGAGGGGCGCGAGCGCCGCCTGGACGAGCGCGGTGACTCGGGCCAGGTCGATCTCGTCGGCCAGGGCCGCGAGGGCCGTTCCCTCGATCGCCAGGCGATGGGGTCCCGCGACGTCAACGATGACGGCCTTGGCCCCGTCGTCGATGGCGCCCCGCGCCGTGTCACGGCCCAGTGCCGGCACTGGCCGCGCCTGTGCGTTCCACGCCAGCAGGGAATCCAACGCGGAGAAGGCGAGCAGGCCCTTCTCACCACGGTCGTTCACCATCGACACCACGGCCATGTGGCTGTCCTTGTCGCCGCCTGCCTCGTCAACCTCGTCCAGCACCGCCACCACGGATGCGAGCAGTCGCGCATCGCGCAGCTTCCGGGCGACCGTCAGAACGGGCAGCTCCCCGGCAGCGGCCGCCGCGATGAGGGTTCGCACCTCAGGATCGGCAGTTCCGTCGTCTCCCGCGAATGAAGGGGCGGCCAGCGAACGGCCTCGACCTGGTTCCACCGACTCGTCCCTTGGTTCCACCGACTCGTCCCCTGTGGTTCCACCGACTCGTCCCTTGGTTCCACCGCCTCCGGGGCGCCCGGCTCCCGTCCCGCCCCGACCGCCACGCGGTCAGCGTACGGGAGCACAATCGGCCGGTGACCGCGACTGCGCATGCCCGCCCGCGATGGCTGATCCTCGCGGCGCTGGTGATGGTCGCGTTCAACCTGCGCATCGCGCTGACCAGCGTCCCCGCCCTTGAAACGGACATCCAGGAAGCCACCGGGTGGTCGAGCGCCGCCATCGGGGCCCTCACGACGATCCCCGTGATCTGCATGGGCGCCTTCGCCCTCGTGGTGCCCCGAATCGCCCGTCGGATCGGCCGACGGCACACGGTCGCCCTGGCCCTCGCCATGCTGACATTGGCGATCGCCGCGCGCCTGTTCGCCACCGTCCCCGGGGTCCTGCCGGCGTCGGTCCTCGTCGCCGGAATCGGCATCGCCCTGGCGGCAGGGCTCGTACCGAGCGTCGTCCGGGAGCAGTTGCCGTCAGCTGTCGGCTACGCGACAGGGCTCTGGACGGCGGCCATGATGATCGGCGCCGCCCTGGGCGGAGCACTCACGGTGCCGCTCGCCGCCTGGCTGGGCTCGTGGCCGGCCGCCCTCGCCGTTTGGGCGGTGCCGGCGGCGCTCGGCCTGGTGATCTGGTGGGTGGTCGAGGGCGGGCGCGAGGACAAGCACCGCGGCGCTGCCTCGCCGGTCCGAATCCGCGACCTGCCCTGGCGCAACCGAACAGCGTGGGCGCTGACGCTGTACCTGACCTTCAACTCGATCATCTTCTACACGTCGCTGGCCTGGCTCGCGCCGTCCTACGTCGACCGCGGCTGGTCCCCAGCCGAGGCCGGCTTCCTGTTCGGCGCGTTCACGGTGAGCCAGGTGATCGCGGCACTCGTGATGCCCGCCATCGCCGAGCGGACCCCGGCCCGGCGCGCGCTCTACGCGGCCCTCCTCACCGTGGTCCTGCTCGGCATCATCGTCATCGGACTGGCGCCGACCACCCTCACCGTCCTTACCGTCACCGTCTTCGGAGCGGCCCTCGGCGCGGGCTTCGCAATGGGACTGGCCCTCCTGAGCGAGTTCGCCGCGGATGCGCACGCATCCGCGCGACTGACGGCGATGGCCTTCTCGGTGACCTACCTCGTCGGCGCCATGGGGCCGCTCGTCGCGGGCGCCCTCTTCGACTCGTTCGGCTCATGGGAGGTCGTGTTCGCCCTCATGGCACTCGCCGGAGCAATGCAGTTCGCCACGGTGCCGGCCCTGCGTCGCGGCACCCGCATCACGTAGCGCGAGCGCGAACCACGCGCGAGGCCTTGTGCGTCACTACAGCCGGCAGGCGTGGATATCGGTGACCAGGATCCCGCGGGCGCCCGAGGTCGTACAGCTCGTCCATGACCCGGTGCACGTCGGCCACCGGCACCATCGCCCGCACCGCGGACCAGAGCGGGTCGTGCAGGGAGGAGACCGTCGGCGACTCGATCCCCGGCGTCATCGCGCACGCCCGCTCGAGCTGCTCGGTGCGGATGTCGTAGTCCACCAGGACGTAGGAGCGCGCCACCATGACGCCGTGCAGGCGCCGGACGAAGGTGTCCACGGCGGGCACCTGCGGCGCACCCGTCCGGCGGATCACGAGGGCCTCGGACACCAGGATCGGCTCCCCCACCAGCTCGAGCCCGGCCCGGCGCAACGTCGTGCCGGTGGCGACCACGTCGGCTACCGCGTCCGCGACCCCCAGCGCCACGGCATTCTCGACGGCGCCGTCGAGCTTGACCACCCGGGCATCGATGCCCTCGCGGGACAGGTACGCCTCCAGCAGCCCGCCGTACGACGTGGCGATGGTGCGCCCGGCGAGGTCGGCCGGAGAGCTCGCGCTCCCCCGGGGTGCGGCCAGCCGGAAGGTGGACGGCGCGAATCCGAGGGACAGCACCTCGTCGGCGCTGGCCGCCGAGTCCAGCAGCATGTCTCGTCCGGTGATGCCGGCGTCGAGCGTGCCCGCACCCACGTAGATCGCGATGTCGCGAGGCCGCAGGAAGAAGAACTCGACGTCGTTGTCGGGATCGTGGACCACGAGTTCGCGGGTGCTCGCCGAACGCAGGTAGCCCGCCTCGGTGAGCATGCTCCGAGCCGGCTCGGCAAGCTGTCCCTTGTTCGGGACGGCGACACGGAGCACGGGTCAGAGCCTGCGGTAGACGTCTTCGAGACTGACCTTGCTGGCCAGCATCATGCACTGAACGTGGTAGAGCAGCTGGGCGATCTCCTCGGCCGCGCGATCCTTGCCTTCGTGCTCGGCGGCCATCCAGACCTCAGCTGCCTCCTCCACGACCTTCTTGCCCACCTCGTGGACGCCGGACGCGACCAGGCGGGTGGTTCCCGACTCCTCGTCGGCGTAGGAGGTCTTGCGGAGCAGTTCTGCGTACAACTCGTCGAAGGTCTTCACGGGATGAGCCTATTGGCGACCCTCGGCGCGCAGATCACGCAGGGTTAGTGCCGTCATCAGCGCGGCCCAGGTCGCCTCGGCACCCTTGTCCTCGCGCGAGTCAGGCAGCCCCGCACGATCCAGGGCCTGGTCCTCGTCGTCGCACGTCAGGACCCCGAAGCCGATCGCCGTCCGGGTGTCCAGCGCGACCCGGTTCAGCCCGTCAGTGGTGGCCTGGGCAACGAACTCGAAATGCGGTGTTCCGCCACGGATGATCACGCCGAGGCAGACCACGGCGTCATAGTCCCCCGATTCGGCACACGCCTGAGCCACCACCGGGAGCTCGAAGGACCCCGCGACGCGGATCACCGTCGCCTCGGCATGCGCGGCCGCGCAGGTGCGCGTGGCACCCGCGATCAGGCCATCCATCACCGTGTCGTGCCAGGAGGCCGCCACGACAGCCACCCTCAGTCCGTCCGCGCTGACCCCGATCGTCGGTCCACCCGATCCGCTCACGGCGCTTCCTCCATCGTGCCGCCCAGTTCATGCCCCATCCGGTCGACCTTCGTCTGCAGGTAGACGGCGTTGTGCTCGTTGGGGTGGATCTCCAACGGAACCCGTTCGATGATCGTCAGTCCATACCCCTCGAGTCCGGCCCGCTTGGCGGGGTTGTTGGTCAGCAGCCGCATGCTGTGGACGCCGAGATCGGCAAGGATCTGGGCTCCGGTTCCGTAGTCGCGTGCGTCGGCCGGCAGGCCGAGCTCGAGGTTGGCGTCGACCGTGTCGCGGCCCTGGTCCTGCAGCGTGTAGGCCCGCAGCTTGTGCAGGAGTCCGATACCTCGACCCTCGTGACCCTTGACGTACAGGACGACACCCCGGCCCTCCTCGGCCACCCGTCGCAGCGCGGTGTGGAGCTGGGGACCGCAGTCGCAGCGGTAGGAGCCGAATACGTCGCCGGTGAGGCACTCGGAGTGCACCCGGACGAGGATGTCCTGGCCGTCCCCGATGTCCCCGGCGACCAGGGCGATGTGCTCGGACTCGTCGGTGTCGCTGCTGTAGCCGTAGGCCGTGAAGTCGCCGAACTCCGTGGGCAGGCGCGTCTGCGCCACGCGCTTGACCAGGCTCTCGGTGCGGCGGCGGTACCGGATGATGTCGGCGATCGAGATCATGACCAGGCCGTGCTCGTCGGCGAAAGCGCGGCATCGCGGGGCACGCATCATGGTGCCGTCGTCGTTGACCAGCTCGCAGAGCGCGCCGGACGGCGACATCCCGGCCATGCGCGCCAGGTCCACCGCCGCCTCGGTGTGCCCGGCTCGGCGCAGCACCCCGCCGGGCACCGCCCGCAGCGGCATGACATGACCCGGGCGGGTGAGCTCCCACGACTCGGTGGCCGAGTCGGACAGCACCTTGATGGTGCGGGCGCGATCCGTTGCCGAGATGCCGGTCGCCTCCACATCGCGCGCGTCGACGGACACGGCATAGGCGGTGCCCTTGCGATCTTCGTTGACGAGCGTCATGGGGGGAAGGCCGAGCCGATCGAGGTCGGCCCCGGTCATGGCGACGCAGATGTAGCCGGAGGTGTGGCGGATCATGAATCCGACGAGGTCGGGGGTCGCCGCCCCTGCGGCGAAGATGAGGTCGCCTTCGTTCTCCCTGTCCTCGTCGTCGACCACGACGATCGCGCGGCCGGACCGCAGCGACGCCAGGGCCTCTTCGACGGGGTCCAGTCGCACTTCGCCCGAGTCGCTGCCCTCCGGGACGATGGCTGTCTTAGGTCCGCTTCCCGGCTTGGCCGGCTCGGCCTCGCTGTCGAACAGCTCATCAGCGGGGATCACGCGGACCTTCCCTCCATCAGTCGCTCGACGTACTTGGCGATCACGTCGACCTCGATGTTGACCCGGTCGCCGGCTTGGCGCGAACCCAACGTCGTGTGAGCGAGCGTGGTCGGGATGAGCGACACGGCGAACGAGGCATCGTCGACGGCCACGACCGTCAACGATACGCCGTCCACGGTGATCGAGCCCTTCTCGACGATGTAGCGCGACAGCCCCGCCGGGAGGTCGAAGGTCACGGTGGTCCAGTGCTCCGCCGGCTCGATGCCGCGAACGGTCGCGACACCGTCGACGTGGCCCTGAACGATGTGGCCGCCCAGGCGCGAGTCGAGCCGTGCGGCTCGCTCGAGGTTGACGGGCGAACCGGCCACGAGTGTCCCGAGGGCACTGCGGTCCAGGGTCTCCTTCATGACATCAGCCGAGAAGCCGCCCTGGTCGAGCGCGACCACCGTCAGGCACACTCCATTGACCGCGATCGAGTCACCCGGTTCGGCATCCGAGGTCACGAGAGGTCCCGTGATCTCCAGGCGGGCCGCATCGTCGAGGTCCATGACCGCACGCACGGATCCCAGTTCCTCCACGATCCCGGTGAACACCTAGCTCTCCGCACTGCCGTAGTTGACGCGCCCGACGATACGAACATCCTCCCCGACGGCGCCCACCTCGAGCACATCGACTCCCAGCGCGCCGCGGCCTGCGACGGTCGGCAAGGCGACGGGACCGGCTCCGAGCAGGAGCGGAGCGACGTGCCACTCGACGACATCCACCACGCCGGCGGTCAGGAAGGCCGCCGCCAGGGTGGGGCCGCCCTCGAGGAGGGCGTGGTGCACGCCGCGCTCGAAGAGGAGCGACAGGACCGCGCGGGGATCTGGTTCGTCGAGGAACAGGGACGGGGCGGTCCCGTCATGAACCCGGAAACCCGCCGGGATCGGCCGGGACCCCACCACGACCCGCAACGGCGCGGGCCAGGCTGACGGGTCGTCGCGTCGCACCGTGAGCGCCGGGTCATCGACCAGCACGGTCCCGGTCCCGACGATGATCGCCCCCACCTGGGCGCGCAACTCGTGCACGCGGGCGCGCGCCTGCGGACCGGTGATCGCAGTGGGGCCGCCTCCCGCGTCGGCCACGCGGCCGTCGAGGGACACAGCCGACTTCCACGTCACCATCGGTCGCCCGTGCACCTCGGCGAACGTCCACGCCTCGTTGACCGCCTGGGCAGCCGCGACCTCCACGCCACCGACCACCTCGATGCCGGCGGCACGAAGCACGTCGGCGCCCCCTGCGGCTTCCGTGGTCGGGTCGGATTGCCCATAGACCACTCGCGCGACCCCCGCGTCGATGAGCGCGGTCGTGCAGGGCCCGGTCCGACCGGTGTGCCGGCAGGGCTCGAGCGACACCACAGCGGTGGCACCCCGAGCCCGATCCCCGGCGTCGGCGAGGGCCGCGACCTCGGCGTGCTCAGTGCCGGCCCCACGATGATGACCGCGCCCGATCACGCGTCCGTCCGGGTCGAGAATGACGCAACCGACCCGGGGGTTCTCACCGTAAGGAGCATCGGCCGACTGGGCCAAGGAGACGGCCTCGTGCATGGCCGCCGCCCAGGAGCCGTCCTGGGTCACGGACGGGCAGCGTTCTCCGCGCTTGCGCGCAGCTGCTCCACCATGACCGCCGGATCGGGCGACCGGTAGACCGCCGAGCCCACCACGAAGACGTCGGCCCCGGCAGCGGCGCACTGGTCGATCGTGTCGGGACCGACTCCGCCATCGACCTGGATCCACACATCGACATCGGCTGCGTCCGCGAGGCGACGGGCGTCTCGTACCTTGGGCAGCATGTCGGCCATGAACGACTGGCCGCCGAAACCCGGCTCGACGGTCATCACGAGGATCATGTCGACGACGGACACCAGACCGGCGACCTGCTCGATGGGCGTCCCGGGCTTCACGGCGACGCCCACCCTCGCGCCTGCCGCTCGGATGTCCTTCGCCACCATGCGCGGCTTCCGGGCCGCCTCCACGTGGTAGGTGACGCTGCCCGCGCCGGCCTCGGCAAAGCCAGGAGCCCAGCGATCGGGGTCTTCGATCATCAGGTGACAGTCGGCCGGGATGCTGATCTGCCGCAGCAGGCTCTCCACCACCGGAAGGCCGAAGGTGAGATTGGGGACGAAGTGGTTGTCCATCACGTCGAGATGGATCCAATCGGCGGCTGCCTCGACCCGTCGCACCTCCTCCGCGAGGCTGGCGAGGTCGGCGTTCAGGACGCTCGGCGAGATCTGCATACCCACGGTCGGCAGCCTATTGGGAGCCGTCAGCGTCCACGCGTGCCGCTGGGAATTGGGCGCTTGCGCAGCACGGCGAGGAACATCCCATCGGTCCCATGCCGATGCGGCCACATCTGCACGGTCGGGCCGTCACCACGATCCTCGAGTTCTGGGAGCAGATCCCGAGCGTCCTCGAGGTCGACATCCGCGCGCTCCCGCAGGACGTCGGCGACGACGAACTCCGTCTCGGCGAGATGCGGCGAGCAGGTCGCGTAGGCGACCACGCCGCCGGGGCGCACCGCATCGAGGGCGCTGCGCAGGAGATCGCGCTGGCTGGTGCCCAGCGCGGCCAGATCGGCCGGGGTGCGGCGCCAGCGGGACTCCGGGCGCCGTCGTAGCGCCCCCAGCCCCGTGCAGGGGGCATCGACGAGCACCCGGTCGAAGGACATCTCGCCCCAGGGCGCCTGACGAGCATCGCCGGTCACGACCACGGACGACGAGCCCGGCGCGAAGGAGCGCTTGACCAGGTCGGCCCGGTGCTGGTGCTGCTCGACGGCCACGAGATGCCCGCCGGCGCTGCGCGCCAGCCCGTCCAGCAGGGCGGCCTTCCCGCCCGGTCCGGCGCAGACGTCGAGCCACGTCCCGGTGTCGTCCTCGACTGACGCACGCGTCAGGGCCAGCGCGACGAGCTGACTCCCCTCGTCCTGGACCCCCGCTCGACCGTCCCGGATGCAGGCCAGGGAGTCCGGCGTGCCCTCGACCAGCGTGCCGGCCAGTGGCGACCACCGCCCCGCGTCCACCTCAGGCAGATCGATCAGCTCGTCCACCGACATCCGTCCTGGACGCGCTACCAGGGATGGGCGGGCAGGCACGTTGTCCGCTCGGAGCAGTTCGACCAGTTCGTCTCGTCGAGGCCCCAGCGAATCTCGCAGGGCGCGAACAATCCAGACCGGATGCGACCAGCGGGTGGACAGCCATTCCACGTCGTCAGCGGCGCGCTCCCCCTGCAAGAGCACCGCCCACGCCTCCGAATCACGGGCGGCAACCTTGCGCAGGACCGCGTTGACGAAACCGGCCCGGGCGTCGGCACCCGATCGGGTGCCCACTCCGCGAGCGAGGTCACAGGAGGAGTCCACCGCCGCGTGATCCGGCACCCGCATGGACAGCAACTGGTGGGCGCCCATGCGCAGGACGTCACGGAGCCCCGGTTCGACCTTCTGCCAGGGCCGGGTCACGCACTCAGAGAGGATCGCGTCGTACCAGCCCTGACCTCGCAGCGTCCCGTAGGCCAGCTCGGTGGCGAAGGCGGCGTCGCGACCGGAGAGCCCGAAACCATGCAGCAACTGCGGCAGGACCAGGTTCGCGTAGGCGTCCTCCTCGCGAACCGCGCGAAGGAGCTCCAGCGCCGCCGCGCGTGGCTTGTCCGTCATCGGAACAGGTCCCCGTCGGCCAGCCGCACACCCCGAGCCCAGTCAGCCGCGGGCATCTCACGCTTGCCGGCAGCGCGGACGGTGCTCAACAACACGGGGGCGGTCGCCGTCCCGACGCGGATCTCCCGCTTCCCCACCGCGAGCTCCCCGGGCGCCAACTGCTCGTCATCCGTGACGATGGTCACGGGGCCGAGGAGCAGCCGATCGTCGCCGGAACTCGTCCAGGCGCCCGGGGCCGGCGTGCACGCCCGCACCTGTCGATCGACCGCGAGGGCGGGCAGGTCCCAGCGAATCCGCGCATCGTCGACGGACAGCTTGGGAGCCAGCGACGGTTCGCCGGTCTGGGCGATCGCATGGGCGGTGCCCGCCTCGATCGCGTCCAGGGTCGCCACCAGGAGCCCGGAGCCGACCTCGGCCAACCGGTTCAGCAGTTCGCCGGACGTGTCATCGGGTCGAATCGACTCGGTCACGATCCCGTAGACGGGACCGGTGTCCAGTCCCTCCTCCAGGGCAAAGGTGCTCGCCCCGGTGATGTCGTCGCCGCGCCAGATCGCGTGCTGGACGGGCGCCGCCCCTCGCCAGGCGGGCAGGAGCGAGAAGTGCAGGTTCACCCAGCCGTGTGCGGGGATGGCGAGGGCCACCGGCGGGACCAGCCCCCCATAGGCGACGACCGGAGCGCAGTCGGGCTCGAGCTCGCGAAGCCGAGCGATGACGGCGTCGTCGCGCATCGAGGTCGGCGCCAACACGTCGATCCCCGCCTCCCGGGCGAGAACCGCAACGGGCGAGGCCAGCAGGCGACGGCCGCGCCCGGCGGGCGCGTCTGGGCGCGTGATGACGGCAAGCACCTCATGCCGCGAATCCAGGAGGGCACGCAATGACGTGGCCGCCGCCCCTGGCGTGCCCGCGAAGACGCAGCGCATCCGTGGACTACAGCCAGCGGGAGGAGATGGTGTGCGGGCTCAGCTGGACCGCTGGAGCGGGCTGACCGAACCATTCAGCCTCGCGGATCTGCCGCATCGCCTCCTTGCGCATCTCCGGGTCCAGCCGGTCGATGAACAAGATGCCGTCGAGGTGGTCGGTCTCGTGCTGGACGGCCCGCGCGAGCAGGTCACTGCCCTCGATGACCACCGGCTCACCGTGCATGTTCATGCCCTTGGCGACCACGCGCAGCGAGCGGCGGGTGTCGAAGGACAGGTCGGGCAGGGACAGGCAGCCTTCCTCACCATCCTGCAGTTCGTCGGAGAGGTCGAGGTCTGGATTGATCAGGTGTCCGGGCTCCTCGTCCACCCAGTAGGTGAACACGCGCAGCGAGACTCCGATCTGCGGAGCGGCCAGGCCCGCCCCGGGGGCGTCCATCATCGTGTCGGTGAGGTCCTTGACGAGCTTGCGCAGCTCCTTGTCGAAGGTCTCGACCGGGGCCGCCGGCGTGCGCAGGACGGGATCGCCGAACAGGCGGATCGGCTGGATGGCCATGCGTGCAGTCTATGGGGCGGCATGAGGGCCGACCGAACCGCCAAGACGGCTCAGATGTCGCGGGGATCCATCCGCACGTGGACGGGTCGGGACTTCGCCTGCGCCGACCGGGTGGCGGTGATCGCGCGCAGCTGCCGGCTCAGCTCGACCCCATGCTCTCGGGCCACGACCACCAGACCACGCTGCCGCGGCGGGTCGGAACGCTCCGGAGTCGGCACCGGGCCCAGCAGCCGATGCGGCACGGTCAGCGACTCCGCCACGAGGACGATGTCGGCCGCCTCCCCGAGCAGGGCGGCCATGCGGGTGGCGGGCGGCAGACCCGCACCTGCCCGGTCCCGCAGCTCGCGGGCGGCCAGCCAGGGCGCGTCCCACCTGACCAGTGCCTGAACCGCCGGAACCGCGTTGTCCGCCGTCACGACCACGGGCGCGCCGGGCGCCGCGAGGCCGGCCGCCACGAACCAGCGGCGAGCCGCATCCTCAGGAGCGTCGAGCTGGGGGCGCGCAAGCTGTGCGCGGGCGTCAAGGAGGAGGACGGCGCGGTAGCCGGGGTCGCACGCGGGCTCGGCACCGGGCGTCGCCACCACGATGCCGGGCTCGTCCAGGACGCGAGGGACCATGTGCCCGGCATGACTCGAAACAACGGGGATACCGGGGAAGGCTCGACCGATCTCCTCGACGGTTCGCTCGGCGCCGACTGCGACGGCACGCAGGCGCCGCCCACCGCACGAGGGACAGGACCAGGAGCCGACCAGAGCGCCGCACCACGAGCATTGCGGGGTCGACGCTCCGGCCGCGAGTGCCAGCGGCCCGCCACACGAGCACCGGGCCAGTTCGCGGCACGACTGGCACGACACGACCGGCAGGTATCCGCGCCGCGACACCTGCACCAGGACCTGGCCCTCGCGGATGCCCGCGCGAGCAACCTCCCACGCCCGGTGGGGAATCCGAGCGGCGGCGGCCGCCTCGTCTCGGGCGGCGTCCTCTGCGGAGTGGGCGCGCACGGATGGGGCGAGCGCACCGACGGTCGCCCGCGACGGCGTCACGGAGTGCGCCCAGCCGGACTCCACCCACTGCTGGGTCGTGACCGAACGGGCCGGCGATCCGACGACCAGGTCGCAGCCGGACAGATGAGATCGCAGGGCAGCCACGTCACGGGCGTCCCAGTAGGGGGCCTGCGGATCGACCAGGGCGTCGTCGCCGTCGTCCCAGACGACCACGAGGCGCAGATCACGCATCGGAGCGAACACGCTCGCGCGGGTGCCGACCACGACGCGCGCTCCGCCGCGCAGGATCCTGACGAACTGCCGGTAGCGTCGCTCGGGCCCCTGGTCGGCGGTGAGCGTCGCGACGATGCCGGCAGCGCGGGCCGCTTCGAGCTCGGCCACGACGCGATCCACGTCCGCGGCGTCAGGCACCACAACGATCACGCCGCCGCGCGGCTGGCCGAGCACTCCGTCGATCAGCGCACCGACGTCCGCTGCCCACGAGGTCGCCGGGGCCACGGACCACACTGCCCTTGTGGGACCCGCCGACGGAGCGGACAGTCGTTGCCGCAGGATGCCGCCGTTCTCGTAGGCGTCCCAGCGCGCTGACCGATCGGGAGCCCCATCGAGCGTCCAGTCCGTGGGGGCGATGACGGCCCCCTCGGCCCGGGCGTGACGTGGTGGCACCGCCGCTCGCACTACGTCGCTGAAGGTCCCCGCGTACCGCTCGGCGACCTCCCCGACCAGTTCGAGGGTCTGCGGGGTGAGCACCGGCTCGACGCCGATCACGCGCTCCAGCGGCCTCAGGTCACCGGCATGCTCGGCGGAGGACAGTCGGCCCACCACGAACCCATCGGTGAGCCGCCCGGCGAACCGCACCCGCACTCGCGCCCCGGGTACCGCACCGTCTGCCACGTCCGCCGGGACCGCGTAGTCGAACACCCGATCCAGATGCGGAACTCGGGCATCCACCATGACCTGCGCGACCGGCGCCGCGTCCGACAGTTCCACCGTCTTACGCACGCGGCGCGAACGCGCGCGGGGGGCCGGGACGAGCGACAGCTGGTCGGCGGCGTCCGGAGCGGTCATGGACCGTGGCTCAGGGTCAGGACCCCGCAGCGGCCTTGAGCGCATCGGCCCGGTCGGTGCTCTCCCACGTGAACGTGGGGCCGACCGCGGTCCGATGGGCCGGGTCCTCGGCGTCCAGCAGCCAGTTGCTGCCCTGCGGGCGCCCGAAGTGGCCGTAGGCGCTCGCCACGCGGTAGATCGGGCGCAGCAGGTCGAGGTCGCGGATGATGGCCGCCGGCCGGAGGTCGAACACCTCGAGAACGGCGGACTGGATCCGCTCATCGGGAATGACCCCGGTGCCGAAGGTCTCGACGAACACGCCGACCGGATGCGCCTTGCCGATGGCGTAGGCCACCTGGACCTCGCATCGGGTCGCCAGCTCGGCGGCGACGACGTTCTTGGCCACCCAGCGCATGGCGTAGGCGGCCGAGCGATCGACCTTCGACGGGTCCTTGCCCGAGAAGGCGCCTCCGCCATGGCGGGCCATGCCGCCGTACGTGTCCACGATGATCTTCCGGCCGGTCAGGCCGGCATCGCCCATCGGGCCGCCGACCTCGAATCGGCCGGTCGGGTTGACCAGAAGACGGTAGTCGCGGGAGTCGAGGTCGACGAGGTCGAGGACGGGGTCGACGACGTGTCGACGGATATCCGGCGCCAGCATCGTGTCGAGGTTGACGTCGCGAGCATGCTGCGAAGAGACGACCACCGTGTCGATCTTCACCGGCCGGTCGTTCTCGTCGTACGCGATGGTGACCTGCGTCTTGCCGTCCGGACGCAGGTAGGGCACGGTCCCGTCCTTGCGCACCTCGGTGAGCCGCTCGGCCAGCCGGTGCGCGATGTGGATGGGCAGGGGCATCAGCTCAGGAGTGTCGTCGCACGCGAATCCGAACATCAGCCCCTGATCGCCGGCACCCTGCCGGTCCAGCGGGTCGACGCTGCCCTCGGCGCGCTCCTCGATGGCGTCGTCCACGCCTTGGGCGATGTCCGGCGACTGCTTGCCGATCGAGACAGAGATCCCGCACGACTCTCCGTCGAAGCCCTTGGTCGACGAGTCGTACCCGATGCCCAGGACGGTCGCACGCACCAGGTCGATGACATCGGCGAACCCCGTCGTGGTGACCTCGCCGGCAACGTGGACCTGGCCCGTGGTGAGCATCGTCTCCACCGCTACCCGGCTGCGCGGGTCCTGCCGCAGGAGATCGTCGAGGATCGCATCGCTGATCTGGTCGGCCATCTTGTCGGGATGGCCCTCGGTAACGGACTCGGACGTGAACAGGCGATGCGACACAACACTCCCTTGATCCTTGGTTCCTGACGGCGACGCGCCAGTCTAGCGACCCGCTAGGACAACGCCCTGACCACGGCGTCCCAGACGGCGTCGGCGATCGTGGCCTTGTCAGCACGGGCCACCTCGAGCTCTCCACCGTCCCGGACGAGGATGGTCACCTCGTTGTCCGGCCTGCCGAAGACCTGGCCGGACGACACGTCGTTCACGACCAGCAGGTCGCAGCCCTTGCGGGCCAGCTTCTCGCGGGCCAGCGTGCGCACGTCACGGTCGTCGTCCCCGGTCTCGGCGGCGAATCCGACGATGAGGGGGCGGTTCCCCTCGCCGCGGCGAGCGACGAGCTCGCCGAGGATGTCCGGGTTCTCCACGAGCGAGAGGCTCACGTCCGGCCCCGTCTGGCCGCGCTTCAGCTTGTGCTGCCCAGCCTGAGCGGGGCGGAAATCGGCGACGGCGGCAGCCATCACGACGACGTCAGCGCCCGCTGCCTCGGACTGCATGGCGTCCCGCAGCTCCTCGGCCGTCCCGGTCCGCACGACCCGGGCGCCGGCCGGCGGTTCGACATCCATGTGCGCGGCCACCAGCGTCACGCGAGCTCCCCGGGCGATCGCCGTTCGGGCGAGCTCCACGCCCTGGCGACCGCTGCTTCGGTTGCCGATGAACCGGACCGGATCCCAGGGCTCCTGGGTCCCCCCTGAACTGATCACGACTGATCGCCCGGCGAGGTCGAGTGGTGCGGCGGGACCGCGGCGAAGCACCGATTGGACGGCCGCCACGATCGCTGCGGGCTCCGGCAGTCGGCCCGGGCCCGAGTCGGTGCCGGTCAGCCGGCCCTCCGCCGGGTCCAGGACGAGGATGCCGCGCTCTCTCAGCGCCTCGACGTTCTTGCGCGTGGCCGGGTGCTCCCACATCTCGGTGTGCATGGCGGGGGCGAGGACGACGGGGCACCGCGCCGTCAGCAGGACGTTCGTCAGGAGGTCGTCGGCGATCCCGTGCGTGGCGCGGGCCAGCAGGTCAGCGGTCGTGGGCACGACCACGATGCAGTCGGCCTCCTGGCCGAGCCGCACGTGGGGAACCCGGTGCGCGTCCTGCCAGACGTCGGTCGCGACCGGCTTGCCGGAGAGCGCCGACCACGTGGCGGCGCCGACGAACTTCAGCGCGGCGGGCGTGGGAACGACGGTCACATCGCAGCCGGACTCCGTCAGGCCGCGCAGGACCTCGCACGCCTTGTACGCCGCGATGCCGCCCGCGACGCCGAGGACGACACGGGGGGACGTGGAACGAGGCCGGGCTCCCATCGGATCAGGGTCCATGGGTGCTCCGGCCTCGGTGAGGTGGATCAGCTGTCGATGTCGTCGGCGACGACGACGGTCTCCTCAGCGTCCTCGCTGATCGGCTCGCTGCTCAGCAGTCCCGCGTCGATCTCGCGCAGGGCGATGGACAGTGGCTTCTCCTGGACGTGGGTCTCGACGAGGGGCCCGACGTACTCCAGCAGGCCCTCGCCGAGCTGGGAGTAGTACGCATTGATCTGGCGGGCTCGCTTGGACGCGTAGATGACCAGCGAGTACTTGGAGTCGGTGCGCTCCAGCAACGCGTCGATCGAGGGATGGGTGATGCCCTCGGGGCGGATGGCACTGCTCACGTGGAGGCCTCATTCATCGGTATGTCGGGGTGGGGCACGCGTCCCCGCGGGACGCTCGTCGGATCAGCCACCAATGCTACCAAGGACTGGGCGCACTCTCTGACATCGGCATTCACGAGCACGGCATCGAACTCATCGGCGGCCGCCAGTTCGTCCTTCGCCGCCTGCAGGCGGCGTTCGACCGCCTCCGGCGACTCCGTGCCCCTGCCCAGAAGTCGATCGCGGAGCACGGCCCACGAGGGAGGGGCGAGGAACACCAGCAGGGCACCCGGAACCGCTTCGCGCACCTGCCGGGCCCCTTGGACCTCGATCTCGAGGAGGACCGGGGTGCCGTTGGCTCGACGCTGCTCCACCGGCTCACGAGGCGTGCCGTAGCGGTTCCCGGCGAAGGCCGCCCATTCGAGGAGGCCGCCGGTCGCCACCAGCTCATCGAATCGGTCGTCCGATACGAAGGAGTACTCCCGTCCGTCGACCTCCCCGGGCCGAGCGGCCCGAGTCGTCGCGCTCACGGACAGCCAGATGCTCGGCTCGAGGGTCAGCGCCTTCGCCACGACCGTGCTCTTCCCCACGCCGGATGGGCCGGAGACCACGACCAGGGGCGCCGGCGTCACGGAGCCTCGCCCAGTTCGGCGAGCAGCGCCTGCCGCTGGCGCTCGCCCAGCCCCTGGACCCGTCGGGACGGGGCGATGCGCAGGGACGTCATGATCCGCTCGGCCCGCACCTCGCCGATTCCCGGAACGCACTCGAGCAGCCAAGAGACCTTGACGCTGGCCCACAGCGGATGGTCCGGCGCACCGAGGATCACGTCGACCGCGTCGATCTCGCGGGACTTGAGGGCGGCACGCAGGCGAGCGCGCTCCTGCCGGGCGGCCAGCGCAGCCGCCAGCGCATCAGCCCGCTGCTCCGGTGACCGCGTGGGGACGCTCATGCCAGCCCCGATGCGATCGCCGTTGCCGCGGCCCGTTGATCGTCAGCTCCGGTGATGGGGCGGCCGATGACCAGCAGGTCGGCGCCGTCAGCCAAAGCCTGCGCGGGCGTGGCCACCCGCCGCTGGTCGTCGAGCGAGGCTCCCGGCGGCCGCACCCCGGGGGTGATCAGCGTGATGTCCGCCGGGACGACGGCCCGGATCGCGGCAACCTCCTGGGGCGAGCAGACGATGGCGCGCGCTCCGGCGTCGACCGCCAAGCGGGCCAGGCGGACCGCGGCCTCGCGCGCCGGACCGCCCAGCCCGATCTCAGCGAGAGCCGCCTCGTCCAGCGAGGTCAGCACGGTGACCGCCGTGATCCGGGTGTCCGGCAGCGCTTCAACGGCCGCCGCAACCATCGCCGCGCCGCCCGAGGCGTGAACCGTGAGGTATGAGGGCGCGAGCGGGGCCACGGCCAAGGCGGCGCCGCGGACGGTGGCAGGGATGTCGTGCAACTTGAGGTCCAGGAAGATCTCGATCCCCGGGTGTCCGACCGACTCGGCTGCGGCGCGGGCAGTCGTGACCGCAGTCGCGCCATCGCGGCAGAACACCTCGAGTCCCACCTTCACCGTGGAGACGACCGGGGCCACGCGTGCCGTCCAATCGGCGAGAACGTCAAGACTCGGAGCATCCATCGCGACGGCGATCGGGGCGAACTCCGCGCTACTCCGCGATGAAGTCAAGGTCATCCTCCACCTCCGCCACGGGATCCGCGGGTCGATGGGCGTAGGAGATCGCATCCGTCAGGCGAGCGAAACCCCGCTCCCCGAGCGCTCGGTGCAGCTCCGTGTGGATTCGAAGGGGGGCGGACGGGTCGTGGAAGACCACGGTGCCGACGGAGACGGCGTTGGCACCGGCGAGGATGAACTCCAGGGCATCGAGGCCGGTGCGGATCCCGCCCATGCCGATGATCGGCAGGTCCGGGAACGCCTGCCGGATCTGCCATACGCATCGCAGGGCCACCGGGCGAATCGCCGGGCCCGAGAGTCCGCCCGTGATGCCAGCCAGGTGTGGCCGCATCGTGTCAGGATTGATGACCATGCCGAGCAGCGTGTTGATGACGGACACGCCCGTCGCGCCCGCCCGTACGACGGACTCCGCCACCGACACGATGTCAGTGACATCCGGGGAGAGCTTCGCGAAGATCGGCATGCGCGGTTCGCTGTGCCGCTTGACCGCCTGGATGACGTTGGCCGCCGAAACCGGGTTGCAGGCGAAGACCTGACCGCGATCCTCGACATTGGGACACGAGATGTTGACCTCGATCGCCGAGATCCCCCGCGCGACACGCAGGCGCGCGGCCAGCTTCGCGTACTCGTCAACGGTTCCCCCGGCGATGGACACGATCGTGCGAGCACCGCGGTCGTTCAGCCACGCGAGATCGTGATCGATGAACCGGTCGATACCCGGACCCTGCAGACCGATCGAGTTGAGCATTCCACTGGGCGTCTCGGCCATGCGTGGCGTCGGACGCCCCGATCGGGGCTGGAGCATGACGCTCTTGGTGACGATGGCCCCGATCGCGGTGATGTCGAAGAACTGGTCCAGTTCGCGCCCCGCGGCCGCGCAGCCGGAAGCCGTGAGGACCGGACTGGGCAGCTCCTCGCCGGCGAGGTCGGTCGACATGTCGACGTTGGCCAGCGGCTCGTCACCGGCGAGCGGTCCCTGCGAGATCAGCGCACGTGTCATCAGTGACCTCCTTCGACCGGGGCGCCGAGAGTGTCGGGCGGGATCGTGCCGATGTCGGACCAGCGGACGCGGTCGCCGCGGAACACCGGTCCCTCCGCGCACGAGCGCAGCATCCGGGTGACGCCGTCCTCACCGACCACCGGCAGCACGCAGGTCATGCACACGCCGATCCCGCAGGCCATGGCCTCCTCGACCGCGCACTGGCTGTGGGCCTGTCGTTCCTCGGCCACCTCGGCGACCCGCTGCAGCATCGGCATGGGTCCGCAGGCGTAGACCACGGCTGCGTCGACGCGGTCCATGATCTCCGGCAGCACGTCCGTGACACGGCCGCGCTCCCCGAGGGAGCCATCGTCGGTCGTGATCGTCAGGGTGGACGCGAGGCGCTTGAGGTCAAGCACACCGAAGAGCTTCTCCTCGGTCGCAGCGCCCATGACGACGTCCACCCGGCATCCGCGCTCGCGCAGCTGCTCGGCCAGCATGAAGAGCGGCGCGGAGCCGTAGCCACCCCCGACGAGGACGCACGCCACTCGCTCCTTGGGGAGGATGAATGGCCGACCGAGCGGGCCGACGATGTCGATGGCATCGTGGCGGCGTCGATCCGCGAGCCATCGGGTCCCCTTGCCGTGCACGCCGATGACGACGTCGAGAGTGCCGCCGTACACGCCGCGCGACTTCACCTGATGGATCGCGAAGGCGCGGCGCAGCAGCATGCTCGACTCCTCACCGCCGATCCCGAGAGTCACGAAGTGACCGGGGCGGGCCACGTCTGAGATGCCGGGGGCCGTGATCGACAGCACGTGATACGCCCCCGACCGGCGGATGTCGAGGACCTCTCCCTTGACCTGGACGGCCACTACGCGCCCCTCTCGCTCGGTCGGTGCGTCACGACGCGCTCGCTGCACGCAGGGCGTCGAGGTCGGCCGCGTGCTCCTGGAGGGAGCGGACCGTGGGCTCATCATGCTGCAGGGAGTCGATCCCCTGCACGGCAGCCGCAAGACCCTGCACCGTGGTGATGCACGGCACCCCCTTGACGACGGCGGCCGTGCGGATCTCGTACCCGTCCAGACGCGGTCCGACGCCGTAGGGCGTATTGACGATCAACTGGACGTCTCCGGCCATGATGGCGTCGACGGTCGTGGGCTCGCCATTCGGCCCGCGACCCTCGTGCTGCTTGCGCAGTTCCTCGGTCGGAACGCCATTGCGTCGCAGGACGGCGGCCGTTCCGGCCGTGGCGACGATGCGGAAGCCGAGATCGGCGAGGCGCTTGATCGGGAAGATCGCGGAGCGCTTGTCCCGGCTGGCGAGGGAGACGAATGCCGTCCCCGAGGTGGGCAGGCCTCCGGAGTAGGCCGCCTCCTGCGATTTCGCGAAGGCGATGCCGAACGAGTCGTCGATCCCCATCACCTCACCCGTCGACCGCATCTCGGGTCCAAGGATCGTGTCGACCCCGTTGAAGCGGCCGAACGGAAGCACCGCCTCCTTCACCGAGATGGCGGCACCAGCTGGCATGGTGCCGCCATCGCCCGAGGCAGGAAGGATCCCCGTTGCCCTCAGGTCGGCGATGGTCTGCCCGACCATGACGCGCGCGGCGGCCTTGGCCACCGGCACTGCCGTTGCCTTCGACACGAAGGGGACGGTTCGCGAGGCCCGCGGATTCGCCTCCAGCACATACAGGACGTCCCCCGCCATCGCGTACTGCACATTGAGGAGGCCGCGCACGCCGACGCCGCGGGCGATGGCGAGGGTCGAGGCCCGGATGCGGTCCACGTCCTGCTGGCCCAGCGTGATCGGCGGAAGTGCGCAGGCCGAGTCGCCGGAGTGGATACCGGCCTCCTCGATGTGCTCCATGACCCCCGCCAGGTACAGCTCCTCGCCGTCGTAGATCGCGTCCACGTCGATCTCGACCGCGTCGTCAAGGAAGCGGTCGACGAGCACCGGATGCTCGGAGTTGATCTCCGTTGAGCGCTCGAGGTAGTCGCCGAGCATGGCGTCGTCGTACACGATCTCCATGCCACGACCGCCGAGGACGTAGCTCGGTCGGACGAGGACCGGATACCCCACCTCTGCGGCGATGGCCTGGGCCTCGTCGAACGTGCGGGCGGTGCCGTGCCGGGGGGCGATGAGGCCGGCCTCCGCGAGGACCCGCCCGAACGCTCCCCGCTCCTCGGCCAAGTGGATCGACTCAGGGCTGGTGCCGATGATCGGGACCCCCGCGTCCTTCAGCCGCTGCGCCAGGCCCAGCGGCGTCTGCCCGCCGAGCTGCACGATGACCCCCACGAGGTGCCCGGCCTGGGACTCGGCGTGCACGACCTCCAGGACGTCCTCCAGGGTGAGGGGCTCGAAGTACAGCCGGTCAGAGGTGTCGTAGTCGGTCGAGACCGTCTCGGGATTGCAGTTGACCATGATCGTCTCGTAGCCGGCCTCGCTCAGGGTGAGGGCGGCGTGCACGCATGAGTAGTCGAACTCGATGCCCTGGCCGATCCGGTTGGGACCGGAGCCCAGGATGATCACCTTGTCGCGGCTGCTCGGTACGACCTCGGTCTCCTCGTCGTACGAGGAGTAGTGGTACGGCGTCAGTGCAGCGAACTCAGCCGCGCACGTGTCCACCGTCTTGAAGACCGGCCGGACACCGAGCTCGTGACGCAGTTCGCGAATCTCCCCCTCGGCGAGCCCGCGGAGGGCGCCGAGCTGCGCATCGGAGAACCCCATGCGCTTCGCTCGCATGAGTTCCCGCGCGTCGAGGGACTCGGCTGCTCGGACGGCGTCCGCGATCTCGTTGATCTGGCACACCTGGTCCAGGAACCACGGGTCGATGTTGGTCGCGTCGTGCACAGCGTCGATGCCAGCACCCGCCCACAGGGCGAGTTGCGCCTGCGACAGCCGGCCGTCATGGGGAATGCGCATCGACTCCAGCAGCGCGGGGAGATCGACCTCGGCAGGTTCGGCCGGCCAGGAGAACACCGCGGACGGCTTCTCCAGGGACCGGAGCGCCTTCTGCAGGGCCTCGGGGAAGTTGCGCCCGATGGCCATGGCCTCGCCGACGCTCTTCATCGTGGTCGTCAGAACGGGGTCAGCCTGCGGGAACTTCTCGAACGCGAAGCGAGGCACCTTGACCACGACGTAGTCGAGGGTCGGCTCGAACGACGCTGGGGTCTCCCGGGTGATGTCATTGGGGATCTCGTCGAGCGTGTAGCCGATGGCAAGCCGCGCAGCGATCTTCGCGATCGGGAACCCGGTTGCCTTGGACGCCAGCGCAGACGAACGCGACACACGGGGGTTCATCTCGATGACGATCAGCCGGCCGTCATCCGGATTGACGGCGAACTGGATGTTGCAGCCGCCGGTATCGACGCCGACTGCCCGGATGATGTCAATACCAAGGTCGCGCAGGCGCTGGTACTCGCGATCGGTCAGGGTCAGGGCCGGGGCCACGGTGATGGAGTCGCCCGTGTGCACGCCCATCGGGTCGAGGTTCTCGATCGAGCAGACGACGACCACGTTGTCGTGGTGGTCCCGCATGAGCTCGAGCTCGTACTCCTTCCATCCGATGATGGATTCCTCCAGCAGCACCTCTGTCGTCGGGCTGGCCTGCAGGCCCGCCCCCGCCATCTGCCGCAGGTCCGACTCGTCGTAGGCGATTCCCGAGCCGGCCCCGCCCATGGTGAACGACGGCCGCACGACGACGGGATAGCCGAGGTCGTCGACGGCGGCGAGGCAGTCGTCGAGCGAGTGGCACACCGCCGAACGGGCGCTCTCCCCACCGACATCGGCCACGATCTGCCGGAACATCTCCCGATTCTCGCCGCGCTCGATGGCGTCGACATCCGCGCCGATCAGCTCGACGTCGTACTTCGCCAGCACGCCGTTGCGATGAAGCGCCATGGCGGCATTGAGCGCCGTCTGGCCCCCGAGGGTCGGCAGCAGCGCGTCCGGGCGCTCCTTCGCGATGATCCGCTCGACGAACTCGGGCGTGATCGGCTCGACATAGGTGGCGTCGGAGAACTCGGGATCGGTCATGATCGTCGCGGGGTTGGAGTTGACCAGCACCACGCGCAGCCCTTCCGCCCGCAGCACGCGGCACGCCTGGGTGCCGGAATAGTCGAACTCGCATGCCTGCCCGATGACGATCGGCCCGGAGCCGATCACCATGACCGACTCGATGTCCTGGCGGCGTGGCATCAGTGGTCCCGTCCTGCTCGTGCGGTCGTCATCATGGCGGCGAACTCGTCGAACAGGTAGGAGGCATCGTGCGGACCGGCGGCCGCCTCGGGGTGGTACTGGACGCTGAAGGCGGGCACGTCCAGGCAGCGCAGACCCTCGACCACGTCGTCGTTGAGGCAGACATGGCTCACCGTTGCTCTGCCGTGCGGGGTCTCGAACTCGCCGGTGCGGGGCGCGTCGACGGCGAAGCCATGGTTGTGCGCGGTGACCGCCACCCTGCCCGACGAGAGGTCCTTCACCGGCTGGTTGATGCCGCGATGTCCGTACCGAAGCTTGTACGTTCCCAGTCCCAACGCCCGTCCGAGGACCTGATTGCCGAAGCAGATCCCGAACACCGGGACCCGGTCGGCCAGGAGGGCACTCATGAGCGCCACTGCCCGATCCGCCGTCGCGGGGTCGCCGGGGCCGTTGGAGAAGAAGACGCCGTCCGGATGGAGCGCGCGGACATCCGCCAGGCTCACCGTCGACGGCACGACGTGCACGTCCATCCCTCGCAAGGCCATCTGGTGCGGCGTCATCGACTTGATCCCGAGGTCGACGGCCACGACCGTGAACAGGCGCTCGCCGACGGCGGGGACGATGTAGGGCTCGGTCGTCGTGACGTCCGCGGTGAGGTCGGAACCGGCCATCTCCGGGCTGGCCCTGGACCCTCGCGAGCAGTTCGGCCGGCGTGCGCTCCGCGTCCGGCCCGCTGAATATCCCGACCCGCATGGCCCCGCGCTCGCGCAGGTGGCGGGTGAGGGCTCGGGTGTCGATCCCGCTGATCCCGACGATGCCCTGCTCGACCAGCTGGTCCTCGAGCCCTCGGGTGGCGCGCCAGTTCGAGGCGATACGGGACGGGTCGCGGACCACGTAGCCCGAGACCCAGATCCGCGCCGACTCGGGGTCCTCGTCATTCACGCCGGTATTGCCGACATGCGGCGTGGTCATGATGACGACCTGACGGTGGTACGACGGATCCGTCAGGGTCTCCTGGTACCCGCTCATCCCGGTTGAGAAGACCGCCTCGCCGAACGTCGTCCCCGTGGCACCGTAGGCGTCGCCGTGCATCGTGCGCCCGTCCTCGAGGACGAGGACAGCGGGGACGATCGTTCGCACGTCTCCGCGCGTGCCCGCACCGGTCGTCATCACTGCACTCCCGTCGCGAATGTGGCCACGAACCCATCCAACACAGTGGCATGCGCGGACGTCACGTCCGCCCGGAAGCCGGTGTCCAGGAGCCGCCCCCCGAGTCGCCAGGTGACGACCACCATGCTGTCGCGCGAGCGAACGGTGCCGGCGACGCCGCGGTCGGACCGCACCGCGGTGATGTCGGCCGACGGGATGAACAGGTCCCGAGCGCCCTGGCGGGCGAACCAGATGCCAGCCGGACCCCACGAGACCGCCGTCCTGCTGCGGACCCCCAGGTCGAAGACCACGATCCGATCCATCCAGTCGCCGGCGGTGCCGGTCCCGGCGAAGAGCCCCTCAACGGACTCGCCGAGTTCAGCGTCCATCGGCGGCCGAGCGGGGGGCTCGGGAATGTCGGCCTGACGACGACGGCGGTTCTCCCAGCCGCGGCGCATGCCCCACAGCGCGAGGGCGATGAGCCCGAGCATCACGACGACCAGCCCGATCCGCGCCGGCCAGTTCGTGACCTGCGCCTGCTCGGCGTAGTCAGCGGTCGGCATTCCGAAGGAACCGACCAGGGCACGCATGATCACGCCAGTTCCCCGTCCAGCACGGTGGGCCTGCCCGCGAACAGGGTGTGCACCACGCGCCCGGGCAGGTCGAGTCCGGCATACGGCGTATTGCGGCTCTTCGACGCCAGCCGGGTTGGGCTGACCACGCGTCTGGCCGACGGATCGACGACGGCGATGTTCGCGACCGCTCCGACCACGAGGTCATGTCCCTGGGTGCGCACGCCGCCGATGGCCGCTGGAACGACGGACATCCGCTGGGCGAGATCACGCCAGCCGAGCAGCCCAGGCTCGACCATGGTGGCCATCGCGACACTGAAGGCCGTCTCGAGGCCGAGCATGCCCATCGCGGCGGCCGCCCACTCGCAGTCCTTGTCCTCGTGCGGATGAGGAGCGTGGTCCGTGGCGATCACATCGATGGTGCCGTCGGCCAGCGCCTCTCGCAGGACCCGGAGGTCCTCGTCGGTCCGCAACGGGGGGTTCACCTTGAACAGCGGGTCGTAGGTCGAGACGAGGTCCTCGGTGAGCAGGAGGTGGTGCGGGGTCACCTCCGCGGTCACCCGCACTCCCCTGGCCTTCGCCCAGCGGATCACCTCGACCGAGCCGGCCGTCGACACGTGGCAGACGTGCAGTCGGGAGCCGACGTGCTGTGCGAGCAGCACGTCCCTGGCGATGATCGCCTCCTCTGCCACGGCCGGCCAGCCGACCAGACCGAGCCGGCCGGACAGCTCGCCCTCGTTCATCTGTGCGCTCTCGGTGAGGCGGGGCTCCTGGGAGTGCTGGGCCACGACGCCATCGAACGCCTTCACGTACTCCAGGGCACGCCGCATCAGCACCGCGTCGTGGACGCACTTGCCGTCGTCGCTGAACACCCGAACCGCGGCCGCGGAGTCGGCCATCGCGCCGAGTTCCGCCATCCGCTCGCCACCGAGGCCGACCGTGACGGCACCGACCGGTCGCACGTCCACCAGGCCGGCGAGCTGGCCCAGGCGCCACACCTGCTCAACGACGCCTGCCGTGTCCGCGACGGGGTTCGTGTTCGCCATCGCGTGCACGCAGGTGAATCCACCGAGGGCCGCCGCCCGCGATCCGGTGAGCACCGTCTCCGCGTCCTCCCGGCCCGGCTCGCGCAGATGGGTGTGCAGGTCGACGAACCCCGGCAGCGCGACGAGCCCGTCGGCGTCGATGATGTCTCCGGAGCCCGACCCGGCAGGTGCGAGCTCAGTGATGACCCCATCGGCGATCACGATGTCGACGGGGTCCTCGCCATAGGGGCGCACCCCGCGCAGGACCGTGCTGCGGCCCCCAGTCGCCGCCTCGCTGGCCGTCGCCATCAGATCTCCTCCTTCATGCCGCCGAGCAACAGGTACAGGACCGCCATGCGAACTGAGACTCCGTTGGCGACCTGCTCCACCATGACCGACCGCGGTGAGTCGGCCACGTCGGCGGAGATCTCCATGCCCCGGTTCATCGGCCCCGGATGCATGACGATGGCGTGCCCGGGCAGCAGGGACATGCGGCGAGAGTCGAGCCCGTACCGGCGCGAGTACTCGAGCGTGGATGGGAAGTAGGCGGCCTGCATGCGCTCGCCCTGGACGCGCAGCATCATGACGGCGTCCACCTCTGGGAGGACGGAGTCCAGGTCGTAGCTGACCGCGCTGGGCCACGAATCGACGCCGAACGGCATGAGGGTGGGCGGCGCAACCAGCGTCACGTGCGCCCCGAGCGTCCTGCAGCAGCAGGACATTGGAACGCGCCACTCGACTGTGCAGGATGTCACCGACGATGGCCACGCGGAGGCCCGACGAGGTCGCCGGCTCCGTCACGCAGGTGCCGTCGGATGGTGAAGGCGTCGAGCAGGGCCTGAGTGGGGTGCTCGTGGGTGCCGTCACCGGCATTGACCACGGACCCGCCGATCCAGCCCGCGGTGGCCAGTCGATGCGGCGCGCCTGACGACCCGTGCCGGACGACAACTGCATCGGCCCCCATCGCCTCCAGGGTGAGGGCCGTGTCCTTGAGGCTCTCCCCCTTGGACACTGACGAACCCTTGGCGGCGAAGTTGATGACGTCGGCGGACAACCGCTTCGCGGCAACCTCGAAGGAGATCCGGGTTCGCGTCGAGTCCTCGAAGAACAGGTTGACCACCGTGCGACCGCGCAGCGTCGGCAGCTTCTTGACCGAGCGATCCGTGAGCACCGCGAGCTCGGCCGCCGTGTCGAGGATGAGGACGGCTTCCTCGGGGCTGAGGTCCCCCGCCGAGAGCAGGTGCTTCACCGTTCCACCCCCAGGATCGTGACCCGATCGGCTCCGTCAACCTCGGCGACCTCGACGCGGACCTGCTCGGCCAGTGATGTCGGCAGGTTCTTGCCGACGTAGTCGGGACGGATCGGCAGCTCCCGATGGCCGCGGTCGACGAGCACCGCGAGCTGGACCGCGGCCGGTCGACCCACGTCGCTCAGGGCGTCGAGTGCCGCCCGCACCGTTCGACCGGAGTACAGCACGTCATCGACGAGAATGACGGTCTTGCCGTCCACCCCACCGGGCGGGATCGTGGTGGGCTCCAACGCCCGCGCCGGGCGCATGCGAAGGTCGTCGCGGTAGAGGGTGATGTCGAGGGAGCCGACCGGAACCTCGGTGCCCTCGATCGATGCGATGGCCGTGGCGACGCGCTGGGCGAGGGCGACGCCTCGGGTGGGGATGCCCAGCAGGATCAGCGACTCGGATCCGCGGGCCTTCTCGACGATCTCGTGCGCGATGCGCCGGATGGCGCGGCCGATATCGGCTTCGTCAAGGACGACGTGCGCGCGCAGCGATGGCTCCATGTCCATGCTGACTCCCTTCCCCGCCTCACAGGACGGGTGTTAAAGGATGTCGGTCACTGCGAGCCTAGCGGCCCGCCAAGACGGCCTTCGAGCGGGTCGTGGTCAGACGCCACTGCCCTTGCCGCCGCTGCCCATCTTGTGCACCCGCATGCCGTTGGTCGTCCCGGGAACGCCCGGAGGAACGCCGGCGACGATCACCACTCGATCACCGATGGTGGCCCGCCCGATGTCGAGGAGCGCCTTGTCCACCTGGACCACCATGTCGTCGGTGTGCTGCACCTGGGGTACGAGGAACGACTCCACTCCCCACACCAAGGAGAGCTGGTTGCGGACTCGTGGATTGGGCGTGAACGCGAGCAGCGGGGTCCGACGACGCCAACGGGAGATCAGCCGTGCCGACGAGCCGGTCTCGGTGAAGGCGATCAGGTGCGTGGCGTCGACACCGGCAGCGACGTCGACGGCGGAATGGGTGAGCGCACGAGCAGTCGAGCCCGTCCACGGATCGGCCAGCTGCGGGAGCTCGCCGAGCGCCTCAATCTCGACGTGCTCGATGATCCGGCTCATGGTCTCCACGACGAGGTTGGGGTGATCGCCCGACACTGGTCTCGCCGGAGAGCATCAGCGCATCGGCGCCGTCGAGGACGGCGTTGGCCACGTCGCTCGCCTCGGCGCGCGTCGGGCGGTTGGCGACTGCCATCGAGTCGAGCATCTGGGTCGCCACGATGACCGGCTTGCCGGCTTCACGGCACATGTGGATTGCCCGCTTCTGGACCAGCGGCACCATCTCGAGGGGCAGCTCCACGCCAAGGTCCCCGCGAGCGACCATGACACCGTCGAACGCGGCGATGATCTCCTCGAGGTTGTCGATCGCCTGCGGCTTCTCGACCTTGGCGAGCACCGGGAGTCGCACGCCCTCCTCGTCCATGATCTCGTGGACCTCGGCGACGTCGGCGGCGCTGCGAACAAAGGAGAGTGCAATGAGGTCGGCCCCCGTGCGCAGCGCCCAGCGCAGATCCTCCTTGTCCTTCTCGGACAGTGCGGGGACGCTGACGGCGACGCCGGGCAGGTTGAAACCCTTGTTGTCCGAGACGCGACCGCCTTCGAGGACTCTGGTGTGCACGTTGGGGCCGCGTACGTCCGTGACCTCAAGCTCGATCCGTCCGTCGTCGACGAGGACCAGGTCTCCGGGGGTGACGTCCTGAGGGAGGCCCTCGTAGGTCGTCGAGACCATGGTCGCGTCACCGGGCACGTCGTCCGTGGTGACGATGAACTCCGCTCCGCTCTCCAGTAGGACGGGACCGGATGCGAACCGGCCGAGGCGGATCTTCGGCCCCTGCAGGTCGACCAGGATGCCGACGCCGCGGCCAGCGGCGTCGGCGGCGGCTCGCACATTGTCGTAGGCGCGCAGATGGTCCTCGTGCTTGCCGTGTGACAGGTTGAGGCGGGCGACGTCCATCCCCGCGTCGACGAGTCCGCGGATGGACTCCAGCGAGCTGGTGGCGGGGCCGAGGGTGGCGACGATCTTGGCGCGACGCATGAGCAGAACCCTATCCGTAAGCGGTTGCAGGAGTGAGGTGGGTCACACGAGCAGGGGCCGGGCCGTCGCCGGGATCGGTGACGGCAGGTTGGTGCTTCCCATGAGGTGCGCATCGACGGCGGCGGCCGCGGCGCGGCCCTCCGCGATGGCCCACACGATCAGGGACTGGCCACGGCCGGCATCGCCGGCGACGAAGACCCCGGGCACCTCGGAACGGTAGCCGGCGTCGCGGACGATGGCTCCTCGTTCGTCCAGCCCGAGTCCGAGCTGCTCGATCAGGCCGCCGCTCTCGGGACCGACGAAACCCATCGCCAGGAACACGAAGTCCGCCGGGATCTCCCGCTGGCTCCCCTCGACCGGGCGGAAGCGGCCCTCGTGCGTCTCCACCTCGACCAGCTGCAGTCCCCGCACGCCGGCCGTTGCCGTCGTCCACGAATCGCTCGGTCGACACGGCGAACAGCCGGTCTCCGCCCTCCTCGTGTGCGCTGGTGACCCGGTAGGTCATCGGGTAGGTCGGCCACGGCTGGCCGTCGGGTCGGACCGACGGCGGCATCGGGAGGATCTCCAGCTGCGTCACCGACGCGGCGCCCTGACGATGAGCGGTGCCGAGGCAGTCGGCCCCGGTGTCGCCGCCGCCGATGATCACCACGTGCTTGCCGTTGACGTCGATCGGCGACACATCGAGGTCGCCCTCCTGGACGCGGTTCGACAGCGGGAGGTACTCCATCGCCTGGAACACGCCGTCCAGCTCGCGGCCGGGCACCGGAAGGTCGCGCCACGAGGTGGCCCCGATCGCCACCACCACCGCGTCGTAGCGCTTGCGCAGGTCCGACCCGGTGATGTCGATGCCGATCTCGACCCCCGGGCGGAACTTGACGCCCTCCGCGGCCATCTGCGACAGCCGCCGGTCGAGATGCCACTTCTCCATCTTGAACTCGGGAATGCCGTACCTCAGGAGCCCACCGATGCGGTCGGCGCGCTCGAAGACGGCCACGGTGTGACCGGCGCGCGCCAACTGCTGCGCCGCCGCCAGCCCGGCCGGACCAGAACCGATGACCGCGACCGTCTTGCCGCTCAGCTGTGCGGGCGCCTGAGGCGTGACCCACCCTTCGTCCCACGCGTGATCGATGATCGAGACCTCGACCTGCTTGATCGTCACGGGGTCCTGATTGATGCCCAGGACACAGGCGGTCTCGCACGGAGCAGGGCATAGCCGACCGGTGAACTCCGGGAAGTTGTTGGTCGCGTGCAGCCGCTCGCTCGCGTCCTGCCAGTCGTGCTCCCAGACCAGATGGTTCCACTCGGGAATGAGATTGCCGAGTGGGCACCCGTTGTGGCAGAACGGGATTCCGCAGTCCATGCACCGGCTGGCCTGCCGCTCGAGCCGCTGGCCGTCGAACGGCTCGTAGACCTCGCGCCAGTCCTGGATCCGCACGTCGACGGGGCGCCGGGCGGGCAGCTCGCGCGCCTCCTTGAGGAATCCCTTCGGATCAGCCATTGAGGCCTCCCATGACCGCAACCATCGGGTCCATCCCCTTCTCCTCGGCCTCCGCACGCAGTCGAAGCACCCGCTTGTAGTCCTTGGGCATGATCCGTGTGAACCGCTCGGCGAACGCCGGCCAATCGGCGAGGAGTGCCGTGGCCGGGGCGGACTCCGTCTCCTCCGCGTGACGACGGATCAGCAGCTGGAGCTGCTCGACGTCCTGCTCGCTCGGTGGATCGAGATCGACCATCTCGGTGTTGACCAGGCCCGGATCGAGATCGAGCACGAAGGCCACGCCACCGGACATCCCAGCGCCGAGATTGCGACCCGTGGACCCCAGGATCACCACCGTGCCGCCGGTCATGTACTCAAGGGCATGATCGCCGACGCCCTCGACGACGGCCGTTGCACCGGAGTTCCTCACGCAGAATCGCTCGCCGACCCGTCCGCGCAGGAAGATCTCGCCGCTGGTCGCTCCGTAGCCGATGACGTTCCCGGCGATGATGTGGTCCTCCGCGATGAGCGTCGAGGCCCGGTCCGGCCGAAGCACGAGCCGACCTCCCGACAGGCCCTTGCCCACATAGTCGTTGCCGTCGCCCTCCAGGCGCAGCGTGATGCCGGCGGGCAGGAAGGCACCGAAGGACTGCCCCGCCGAACCGACGAAGGTGAGGTCGATCGTCCCGTCCGGCAGGCCAGCGCCGCCGTGCCGGCGCGTGACCTCAGAACCGAGCATGGTGCCGACGGTCCGATTGACGTTGCGGATCGCCAGTTGGGCCCGGACCGGCTCACCTGCGTCGAGCGCCGGCGTGCACAGCTCGATGAGCTGGCGGTCGAGCGCGCCGTCCAGGCCGTGGTCCTGCAGTGTGGTCTGTCGACGAGCGACGGTCTCGGACACTGCCGGGACATGCAGGATGGGCTCCAGGTCGAGGCCGGATGCCTTCCAGTGATGCACCGCCCGCTCGACGTCGAGCATCTCGGATCGGCCGATGGCCTCCTCAAGGCTGCGGAAGCCGAGCGAGGCGAGCAGTTCGCGAACCTCCTCGGCGATGTACTCGAAGAAGGTCTCGACGAACTCAGGCTTGCCGGTGAAGCGCTCGCGCAGCACCGGGTTCTGGGTGGCGATGCCGACAGGGCAGGTGTCCAGGTGACACACGCGCATCATGACGCAGCCGCTCACCACGAGAGGTGCGGTGGCGAAGCCGAACTCCTCGGCCCCCAGCAGCGCCGCGATGACCACGTCGCGGCCCGGTCTTGAGCTGGCCGTCGGTCTGGACGACGACGCGGTCGCGCAGGCCATTGAGCAGCAACGTCTGCTGCGTCTCCGCCAGTCCGAGCTCCCATGGCGCGCCGGCGTGCTTCAGGGACGTCAGCGGTGCCGCTCCCGTGCCACCGTCGTGCCCGGAGATCAAGATGACGTCGGCGTGCGCCTTCGCGACTCCCGCCGCGACCGTCCCGACACCCACCTCGGCGACGAGCTTCACGTGGATCCGCGCGCGCGGGTTGGCGTTCTTCAGGTCGTGGATGAGCTGCGCCAGGTCCTCGATCGAGTAGATGTCGTGGTGCGGGGGCGGCGAGATGAGTCCCACGCCGGGCGTCGAGTGACGCGTCTTGGCGATCCAGGGGTAGACCTTGTGCCCGGGCAGCTGGCCGCCCTCGCCAGGCTTCGCCCCCTGGGCCATCTTGATCTGGATGTCGTCGCTGTTGACGAGGTACTCGCTGGTCACCCCGAACCGCCCCGAGGCCACCTGCTTGATCGCGGAGCGCTTCGAGTCGCCGTTCGCCAGGGGCAGGAACCGCTCGGGATCCTCGCCTCCCTCGCCGGTGTTGGACTTGCCCCCGAGCCGGTTCATGGCGATCGCGAGGGTCTCGTGCGCCTCCTGCGAGATGGACCCGTAGGACATCGCCCCCGTCGAGAAGCGCGCCACGATGGATGACGCCGGCTCGACCTCGTCGATCGGCACCGGCTCGCGCTCGCCCTCCTTGAACTTGAAGAGCCCGCGCAGGGTCATCAGCCGCTCCGACTGCTCATCGACCCCCTGCGAGTACTGGCGGAAGATGTCGAAGCGCTTGTTGCGCGTGGAGTGCTGCAGCCGGAAGACGGCCTCGGGGTCGAAGAGGTGCGGCTCGCCCTCGCGACGCCACTGGTACTCGCCGCCGACATTGAGCGTCCGGTGGGCCGGCGAGATGCCTGACGGGGGGTATGCCACCTGATGCCGCTGCGCCACCTCCTCGGCGAGGACGTCGAGGCCGACTCCCCCGAGCTTCGACGCGGTACCGGTGAAGTAGGCATCGATGACCGACTGGGAGAGCCCGACCGCCTCGAAGATCTGGGCGCCGCGATAGGACGCCACCGTCGAGACGCCCATCTTCGACATGACCTTCAGGACCCCCTTGCCGAGTGCCTTGATCACGTTGCGCATCGCCTTCTCCGGCGACACCTCGGTGATGACGCCCCGGTTGCACAGGTCCTCGACGGTCTCGAGGGCCAGGTAGGGGTTGACGGCGGCGGCGCCGTAGCCGATCAGCAACGCGACGTGGTGCACCTCGCGGACGTTCCCCGCCTCCACGAGGAGGCCGACCATCGTCCGGGTCTTGGTGCGGACCAGATGGTGGTGGACGGCCGCGCACAGGAGCAGCGACGGGATCGGCGCGTTGACGGCGTCGCTGTCCCGGTCGGACAGGACGATGAAGCGCTTGCCCTGCCGGATGACGGCGTCGACCTCATGGAAGATCTCGTTCAGCCTCCGCTCGAGCGCCTCCCCACCTCCCGCGACGGGGTACAGGCCGCTGATCCGGATGCCGGCGAACCCGGGGAGGTCGCCATCGGCGTTGATGTGCAGGACCTTGGCCAGCTCGTCGTTGTCGATGACCGGGAACGGCAGCACCACCTGCCGGGCGTGCGCCGGAGTCGGCTCGAGGAGGTTCCCCTCCGGTCCGATGATGCTGGACAGGGAGGTGACGATCTCCTCGCGGATGGCGTCGAGCGGCGGGTTGGTCACCTGGGCGAACAGCTGGGAGAAGTAGTCGAAGATCATCCGCGGGCGAGTCGACAGGACGGCGATGGGGGTGTCGGTCCCCATCGACCCGAGCGGCTCCATCCCCGTGCGGGCCATCGGCTCCAGGATGAGCCGCAGCTCCTCCTCCGTGTAGCCCCAGATCTGCTGGCGCCGGGCAACCGACTCGGGCGTGTGCACCACGTGCTCGCGCTCCGGCAGCTCGCCGAGGTGGATCAGTCCGGCGCGCAGCCACTCCTCGTAGGGGTACTCGGCGGCGAGCTCGGCCTTGATCTCCTCGTCCTCGATGATCCGGCCGGCCTCGGTGTCAACCAGGAACATGTGGCCCGGCTGCAGCCGTCCCTTGCGGATGATGTCGGCGGGATCCACGTCGAGGACACCCGCCTCCGAGGCCAGGACGACGAGACCGTCCTTGGTGACCCAGAACCGTCCCGGGCGAAGTCCGTTGCGGTCGAGGACGGCACCGATCTGGGTGCCATCGGTGAAGCAGACGTTCGCGGGGCCGTCCCATGGCTCCATGAAGGTGGAGTGGAACTCGTAGAAGGCACGGCGAGCGGGATCCATCGAAGGGTTGTTCTCCCACGCCTCCGGGATCATCATGAGGACCGAGTGCGGCAGGGAACGGCCACCGAGGTGGAGGAGCTCGAGCACCTCATCGAAGGATGCCGAGTCGCTGCCGCCCGGCGTGCAGATCGGGAACAGCCGGGTCACGTCGCCACCGAGCACGCTGGAGGTCAGCATCGCCTCGCGAGCCTGCATCCAGTTCCGGTTCCCGCGGACCGTGTTGATCTCGCCGTTGTGCGCGACGAATCGATACGGATGGGCCAACGGCCATGACGGGAAGGTGTTGGTCGAGAACCGCGAATGGACGAGGGCGAGCCGCGACTCGACGCGAGGGTCCGAGAGTTCCGGATAGAAGGGCTCGAGCTGCCCGGTCGTCAGCATGCCCTTGTAGACGATGGTCCGGGATGACAACGACGCGAAGAAGACCCCCAGCTCGTGCTCGATCCGCTTGCGCAGGCCGAAGACGAGGCGGTCGAGCTCGAGGCCCTGCGGCCCGCCGTCCTGGCCCGCCACGAACAGCTGCCAGAAGGACGGCATCACGCTGCGGGCGGTTGCCCCGACCATGCTCGGATCGATCGGCACCTGGCGCCAACCGAGCACGCGCAGCCGCTCCTGCCCGGCAATGGCCTCGACACCCTCGCGGACGACGCCGCCGGCCACCTCGTCCTCCGGGAGGAAGCCGATGCCGACCGCGTAGTGCCCGGCCGGCGGCAGGTCGAGGTCCACGACCTCGCGGAAGTAGCGGTCAGGCACCTGGATCAGGATTCCGGCGCCGTCACCGCTGTCCGGCTCGGAGCCCGAGGCGCCGCGGTGCTCGAGGTTGCGCAGCGCGGTCAGCGCCTGGTCGACGATGTCATGCGAGTAGTCGCCCGTGAGCGAGGCGACGAACGCGACGCCGCAGGCGTCGTGCTCGGCGAGGCCGTCGTACAGCCCTTCGGGGGCGGGATGCGCAGCAGAGGTGTACATCGAA
Organism: uncultured bacterium; assembly: GCA_963700745.1. Taxonomy (GTDB): domain Bacteria; phylum Actinomycetota; class Actinomycetes; order S36-B12; family S36-B12; genus UBA10649. The sequence goes on from CAVOYT010000003.1 coordinate 59,898, forward strand.
AGTCCATTCGTCGTCCGGAGCTCAGGGCCGCGGGAGAACCCGCGCAACCACGCACGACCCAGGGGTCGCACGGCCAACCACGGGACGACGTTGGCCCGCGGCGGACACCCTACCGGACGCCCGGTCCGTCCTGGTCCGACGCCGCCCCGTCGACGACCGCCTCGTCCGCGAGCGCGTCAGGGGCGTCGGTGACGGCGGCCGCGTCCTCCTGCGGCTCAGCCGGGGCCCGGGTCAGCACGTCCTCGCGACCGGGCCGCAACCGCGACGAGATCACCAGGTAGGCCAGCGCGCCCAATCCCACGACCAGTGCTGTCCAGACATTCAGGCGCAGCCCCAGCACGGTGTTGGCGCTGTCAATGCGCATGGCCTCGATCCAGATCCGGCCCGAGCAGTACAGGAGGACGTAGAGGGCGAAGACCCGGCCGTGACCGAGCCGGAATCGGCGGTCGGCCCACACCAGGACCGCCACCATGCCCAGGAGCCAGAGGGACTCGTACAGGAAGGTGGGGTGGAACGTCGTGAACTGCTCGTAGCCGGCCGGCCGGTTGGCGGCGGAGATCTCCAGACCCCAGGGCAGGTCGGTCGGCCGCCCGAACAGCTCCTGGTTGAACCAGTTCCCCCACCGTCCGATCGCCTGTGCGGCCGCGATGCCAGGGGCGATGGCATCCGCCACCGGCGGAAGGAGCACACCGGACCTGCGGGCACCGATCCAGGCGCCGAGGGCGCCGAGCGTGACGGCGCCCCAGATGCCCAGGCCGCCGTCCCAGATCCGCAGGGCCGCCACCCAGCCGGCTCCCCCGGGCCCGAAGTAGAGCTGGTGGTCGGAGATGACGTGGTACAGGCGTCCGCCGACGATCCCGAACGGGACCGCCCAGATCGCGATGTCGGTGATGGTGCTCGCTGCCCCACCACGGGCAACGTAGCGCCGGTTGCCCCACCAGACCGCGAGGATGATGCCCGCAACGATGAGCAGTGCGTACGCCCGGATGGGCAGCGGGCCGAGGTTCCATACCCCCTGATCGGGGCTGGGGATGCTGAGTGGGATCACGAGGACGAGGGTGACGCGGCCGGGGCGCTCGCCGCTCCGGCGACCAGCTCCTCGAGGGCGGCCTGGTCCACCAGCGTCTCGGTCGGCACCTCGACGCCGTTGAGCTTCGCCAGCGGCGTCCCCGGGATGTTGCTGGTGTAGAACACATCCGTGCTGTTGGCCGCCCAGCCGGTGTACGTGCGGTCCGTGAAGCACTGCGTGAACGTCTCGAGTTCTGCGCCCGCGATGCCCACATCGCCGGCGAAGGCGATCAGCTGCTCGTCGGTCCAGCCGTCGCCCTCGGTGGCGGGCTGGTTCGCGTAGACCGTGTCGTGGTACTCGCGGGCCTTGCCGGCGTCGATGGCGCAGCCCCAGGCCGCCACGGCGCGTGCCGACGCGTCGTTGCCCACGTTCCTGTCGAGGAAGGTGGTCGGACGCCAGATCAACTGAACCGTGCCGGCCTCGGCCAGGCCGGCGATCCCCTCGCCGTTCGCCATCTCCACGGCGCCGCAGGCAGGACACTGGAAGTCCTCCCAGATCTCGAGCACAGGGGCGTCCGCGCTCGCCGTCCCGTAGGGAACGCCGTAGGCACGCTCGTCGTCCGTGGGGAGGACTCCGGTCGGCAGGGGCGCGTTCGGGTCGGCGCTGGGCGCATCAACCGCGCCGGCGGTCGTCGTCGAGTTTCTCGCGATGACCGCGACGCCGATGATGCCGAGCACCACCACGACCACGGTGATCGCGCCGATGACGCGGACCAACCGCTCGCGGCGGCGCTCGTCGCTGTTGGCGGCCTCCCGTGCCGCCGCTGCACGGTCACGTCGCTTCTTTCCGGCCTCGCTCATGGACGCTCTCTCCCGGTCCTCGCCGCCCCCGGGTGCCGGGCACGGGCAATGGTGTCAGTACACCGTACGGTGTTGCTCTGGTTGACGCTTCAAGGGCTCCGTCGGTTCCAGCCCTCAGGCCCCGCGGACGCCTCGCGCCAGATCGGCAGCGAGCGAGCGAACCGAATCCAGCGCGGCCTGCTCGTCGGTCGCCCGGAGGATTCCCCGCACGAACGCGGAGCCGACGATGACGCCGTCGGCATAGGCCGCGACCTCGCGGGCCTGCTCACCGGTCGAGACGCCCAGCCCGACGGCGATCGGCAGATCGGTGAAGGCCCGCGACCGCCGGACGAGCTCGGGAGCGGCGGAGCTCACCTGCGTCCGAGCACCCGTCACACCCATCGTCGACGCTGCGTACAGGAAGCCCGACGTCGCGGACGCGACGGTCGCGATGCGCTCGTCGGTCGACGACGGCGCGACGAGGAAGATTCGGTCGAGACCGGCCGCGGTGGTCGCCTCCACCCACGGCCCGGCCTCCTCGGGCGTCAGGTCGGGGGTGATCACTCCGTGACCGCCCGCGCCGGCCAGCCGGTCGGCGAACCGCCCGACCCCGAACCGCTCGATGGGGTTCCAGTACGACATGACGACCGCCGTGGCGCCCGCGGCGCTGACCCGCATGACCGTGTCGAGGACCACGTCGGGGGTGGTGCCGCCGCGGAGTGCGCGGTCCACGGCCGCTTGGATGTCCGGTCCGTCCATCAGCGGGTCCGAGTACGGCAGGCCCACCTCGATGATGTCCACGCCCGACTCCACCATCGCCCCGATCAGGGCCACGCACGCGCCCGGGGTGGGGAAGCCGGCTGGCAGGTAGCCGATCAGGGCGGCGCGACCCTCGCCCCTGGCCTTGGCGAAGACGTCCGCGAGCGCGGCGGTCATCCGTGGCTCAGATCGATGCCGAACCACTTCGCCGCCGTCTCGACGTCCTTGTCCCCACGGCCCGAGAGGTTCACGACGATCACCGCCTGTGGTCCGAGCTCTCGCCCCAGGCGCATGGCCCCGGCCAGCGCGTGCGCCGTCTCGATCGCAGGGATGATCCCCTCCGTCCGGCACAGTGCGGCAAACGCCTCCATGGCCTCCGAGTCGTCGACCGGCTCGTAGACGGCTCGGCCGGTGTCGTGAAGCCACGAGTGCTCCGGGCCCACGCCGGGATAGTCGAGCCCGGCGGAGATGGAGTGGGAGGGAAGCGTCTGGCCCCACTCGTCCTGCATGACATAGGTGCGGGCGCCGTGAAGGACGCCCGGGCTGCCGGCCGCGAAGCGTGAGGCGTGACGACCGGTCTCGACCCCTTCGCCCCCAGCCTCGTAGCCCCGCAGCTGGACCTCGGCGTCGTCGAGGAAGGCACTGAAGATGCCCATCGCGTTCGACCCGCCTCCGACGCACGCGACGACGGCATCGGGCAGCCGGCCCTCGGCCGCGAGGATCTGCTCGCGGGCCTCGCGGCCGATGACCTCGTGGAAGTGCCGCACCATGGTCGGGAAAGGGCGCCGGCCCGGTGACGGTACCGAGGACATAGTGGGTGCGATCGACGGTGGTGACCCAGTCCCGCATGGCCTCGTTGATGGCGTCCTTGAGGGTTCGGCTGCCGGCCGTGACCGGGACGACCTCCGCGCCAAGCAGCTTCATGCGCGCCACGTTGAGCGCCTGCCGGCGGGTGTCCTCCTCCCCCATGTAGACCGTGCACTCCAGGCCCATCAACGCGGCCGCCGTCGCGGTCGCCACGCCGTGCTGGCCCGCGCCGGTCTCGGCGATGACCCGCTCCTTGCCCATGCGCTGCGTCAGCAGCGCCTGACCGAGCACGTTGTTGATCTTGTGCGAGCCGGTGTGGTTGAGGTCCTCGCGCTTGAGGTAGACCCGGGCGCCACCGCAGAGCTCGCCAAACCGCCGGGCCGGCGTCAGCGGGTTGGGGCGCCCCGTGTAGGTGCGCTCGAGCTCGGCCAGCTCCGAGGTGAAGGAGGGATCGATGATGGCCGCCCGGAACGCCGCGTCCAGCTCGTCGAGAGCGGCCGTGAGGGCTTCCGGCACGAACCGCCCGCCGTACGGGCCGAAGTGCCCCGGGAGGTCCGACCGATGCGTCCGACGTGCCCATGCTCGTTGTCGTCCCCATCGTCGCTCAGTGACGCCCGTGCCGCAGCGCGGGATGCGCGCCGGCCGTCACGAGATCGTGCACGGCCGATCGCGGATCCTTGCCCGTCACGAGGCTCTCGCCGACGAGGACCGCGTCAGCGCCGGCTTCCGCGTAGACGATGAGGTCGTGGGGATCGCGAACCCCGGACTCGGCGATCTTGATGCAGGAGTCGGGAATACGGCTTGCCACGCGGGTGAAGACCCCGCGATCGACGTCGAGGGTCTTGAGGTTCCGCGCGTTGACGCCGATGACATGAGCGCCGGCATCGACCGCTCGATCGATCTCGTGCTCGTCGTGAACCTCGACCAGGGCGGTGAGCCCGAGGCTGTGGGTCCGCTCGATCAGGCTCACCAGCGCCGGCTGCTCGAGAGCCGCCACGATCAGCAGGATCATGTCGGCTCCGTAGGTCTTCGCCTCCCACAGCTGGTAGCTGGTCACGATGAAGTCCTTGCGCAGCACGGGGATGTCCACTGCCGCGCGCACAGCCGCGAGATCGGCGAGCGATCCTCCGAACCGGCGTTCCTCGGTGAGCACGCTGATGCAGTGCGCACCGCCCAGTTCGTACTCGAGGGCCAGCGCCGCCGGATCGGCGATGTCGGCGAGCGGCCCCCGGCTCGGACTCGCGCGCTTCACCTCCGCGATGACGCAGACATCGTCGTCGGCGAGCACCGCGGCCACGTCGCGCGCCGCCGGAATGCTCAGTGCCCGGGTCTTCAGCTCATCCAGCGGCACCTGTTCCATCCGTGCCGCGACGTCCTCGCGCACACCGGCGATGATGTCGTCAAGAACGCTCACCCGCCAAGAGTAGCCACGGGTCTCCGCACCCCACGCCGGCGGTCCGGCGCACCTAGCCGATGCCGGAACCGAAGAACGGGACGAAGTTGCGCACCACCCCGAACAGCGAGCACCAGTACGAGCACCGTCACGGTGATCGTGTTGCGCCGGCGGAACTGCTCGTAGGTGACCGCATCCTCCTCGCCGCGCCACGTCCGTCTCAGCCAGCGCACCCACAGCACCACCGCAAGCGGCACGAAGACGACGAGGAGCACGTTGTGATCCAGCGCCCCGGCCACGTTGCCGGTGATCAGGTCGTGGGTGCCGCGCATGATTCCGCAGCCCGGGCAATCCACCCCGAACAGGGCCTGCGTCGGGCAGAGCGGGTAGTGGCCCGGCTGGTTGGGATCCACGGCGGCCAGGTAGCCCAGGCCGGCCAGCACTCCCACGAGGGTGACCAGCGGGGCGACCAGCCGTCGCGCCCGCGGACGGGTGTCGGTGCGCGCTTCCACGACGACATCGTCCGGAGCGAACACCGCGGAGCGCTCAGGGGCCATGCCACGACGATACGCGGGAGTCGGGCTCTGTGAGTGGAAGACGGACGGTGAATCGTGCCCCTCCCTCGGGCGAACTGCCCGCCTCGGCCGATCCGCCGAGGCCGAGCGCGAGGCGACCGACGAGGGCGAGGCCGAGCCCGGTCCCCACGGGTCGCACGCCGCGATACCGCTCGTGCAGGACGCCGGGCTCGAAGGCCACGGACACGTCGTCGCTGGTCAGTCCCGGCCCGCTGTCGCGAAGCTCGACGACGGCCTGCGTGTCCTCACGCCGGACCGCCAGCACCATGACCGACGAGGGCGGCGACACCCGCAGCGCGTTCTCGGCGAGGTTGTCGATGATCTGACGCACGCGGATCGGGTCGGTCCGCGCGACCAATGGCTCCTCGGGCAGCTCGAGCTCCACGGTCACGCCCTCGCGCTGCGCCCGGTCCCGCCACACGGCTCCAGCGTCCTCGGCGATCTCCGCGACGTCCACGTCGACCGGCGCGATGTGGAAGTCGACCGCGCCCAGTCGGGCAAGGTCGAGCAGATCGGAGACGAGGCGATCCAGGCGGGCTGCCTCGGCGGCCACCGTGGCCCCCGTCCTCGGGACGTCGGCGCCCTCGATCACCCCATCGGAAAGGGCCTCGGCGTAGCCCTTGACCGCCGTCAGGGGCGTCCGCAGCTCGTGCGAGACGGAAAGCAGGAACTCCCGCTGCCGTCCCTCCGACACGACGAGGGCGGAGTTGAGCCGGTTCAGGGACTCGGCGATGTCGGCGATCTCGATCGGCCCCTCTGGCCGCAGCGTGACGCTTCGCGAGCCGGCCGCCATCTCGTTGGCCGCGTCCCGAGCCGCCCGCAGCGGCCGGGTCAGCCGTCGTGCGGCCACGTAGCCGATCGGCACGGCGATCAGCAGGCCGAGCAGCAGGGCCACCGCGATACGACGAACCGCCTCGATGGCCTCCACGCCCACGACGGTGAAGGGCTGCTCCAGGACGACGGCCCCGCCATCCACGAGGGGTCGGGCCTCGACGAGAACCGGACCGTCGGGCGTCAGCCCCTCCGAGGACACCGGCGTACCGGCCATCACCTGGGCCAGTTCCTCCTCGGACATACCGGGGGGCGGCGGCCCGCCCTGCGCAACCAGGTAGCCGGTGATCTCCTCGGCCTGCAGGGCGGAGATGAGTGGACGAGGCAGCGGTTGGTCGCGGTCGGTGGGGCCGCGATCCAGAGCCGTTGCCGTCAGGTCGGCGAGCCGGGAGAGGTCGGCACGGGTCTGGCTCTCCGCGGCCGAACGGACCAGCGGGTAGGAGAAGAGGCCGGCCACGAGCACCGCGATGGCCGCGATGGCCGAGGTCAGCAGGACGGTCCGAGTGACCAGGCTCATCCGGCCGGCCTGGGCATGCTGCCCGGCGGCCGCGGCTGGCGCGGCGCTCATCCCTTCCCCGGCAGCTCCGCCGAGTAGCCCACCCCGCGGACCGTGCGGATCGGGCTCGCATCACCGAGCTTCGCGCGCACCTGTGCCACGTGGACGTCCACGGTCCGGGTGCCGACGACCGCGGCATACCCCCACACCTCCGACAGCAGGTGCTCGCGGGTGAACACGCGCCCCGGGCTCTGCATCAGGTGGGCAAGGAGGTCGAACTCGGTCGCCGTCAAGGACACGGGCCGGTCGTCGACGGCTACGCGGCGGGTGACGAGATCCACCTGGACTGACCCAATCGTCAGCGGCGCATCATCCGCTGAGACCATCGAGGCCCGGCGCACCACGGACTTGATCCGGGCCACCACCTCGCGGGGACTGAAGGGCTTGGTGATGTAGTCATCAGCGCCCAGCTCGAGCCCGAGCACGCGGTCGATCTCGTCGTCGCGCGCCGTGCAGAACAGGATGGGCACCCAGTCGCCCTCGGCACGCAGCTGCCGGCACACCTCCGTGCCGTCGAGCTCGGGGAGTCCGACGTCGAGGACGATCGCCGCCGGGTGCAGGGTGCGGGCTGCCGTGAGCGCGGTACGGCCGTCGGCCGCGACGTGGACGCCGAAGCCCTCGCGTGAGATGTACAGGCGCAGCAGGTCAGAGATCGCTCGCTCGTCCTCGACAACGAGGATCAGTCCACGCGCATCGGCAGTCACGGCACCCAGCCTGTCAGACGTCGGTGCATCGGATGGCCTGCCGCGGTGCGAATGTCGTCAGCGTTCCGTCAATTCGCCGTAAGGAGCGCTCAGGGCTCGCTTCGCTCACTCCTCGATCAGGGCGCACCCACGGCCCGATTCTCCGGGGCTCGCTTCGCTCACTCCTCGATCAGGCGCGTTTCTTCCCCAGCCCCATCATCGCCATCACCTTGCCGACCACAGCGCCGACCACGACCAGCGCGACGCCCACCCAGAACATCGGCCAGTTGCCCAGGACGATCGCCAGCGTCCCGACAATGAACGCGATCACGATGATCGCCACGGCCGTCCACGCGGCGGGTGTCGAACCATGGTCGTCGTGGTGCGCGGCTTGGGCCTGAACGGCGGGCTGCTGAGACATGGCGTCATTCAACCAGATCGTCGGTCGGATCCTGACCCAAGTCCTGAGCCTCCCAATCACTGGGCCTCGACGCCGCGGCGGGCGCGCGGTCGTACCGGCTGCCGAGGGAGGGCCACCGACGACCCCTGATCGCCGTCCAACCGCCGGCGATCGCGACGATGAGTCCGCAGACGACGGCCACGATCCAGGCCTGGGTCGGGCTCGACATCACATACGTCTCGGCACCCTGCAACGCGCTGACGGCGTCGTCCACCACCATCCGCGGCATGAACCCGAAGATCACCCCGCCAGCCGCTCCGGCCACGCCCGCGAGCGTGGCGAGCACCGCCACCCCGACCCTCCCCCACGAGCGCGTCGCGACGATTCCGGCCACGGCGGCCAGACCCACCCATCCGGCCACGGCGGCTGCCGGGAACAGATCCCGGCCGGAGAAGTCCCGCATCTGGACGCTGTCGTCCACGCCAGCCAGAATCGGCACCTCAGCGGTGGCCCAGGTCAATCCGTAGGCGAGGAGCAGGAGCCCGGCCCCGGCCAGCAGGCCCACCATGGCGATGCCGTATTCGCGCCGCGCCGTCATCGACACCGTCAGGTGCCCGACCGCAGCGTCTGAGCGGCCGCCACCGCCCGCAGCACGGCTGCCGCCTTGTTCGCGCACTCTGCTGCCTCGGCCTCGGGCACGGAGTCCGCCACGATCCCGGCGCCGGCCTGCACGTAGGCGACACCGTCCTTGATGAGGGCGGTTCGGATCGCGATCGCCGCGTCCAGGTTCCCGGCGAAGTCGAAGTAGCCCACGCAGCCGCCGTACAGGCCGCGCCGCAGCCCCTCCAGCTCGTCGATGATGGCCATCGCACGGGGCTTGGGCGCACCGGACAGCGTTCCGGCGGGGAAGGTCGCGGCGAGGACGTCGTAGGCGGACCGCCCCTCGGCCAGGTCTCCGGTGACCGTCGACACGAGATGCATGACGTGGGAGTACCGCTCGACGCTCATGAAGTCGACAACCGACACGGTTCCAGGACCGCACACGCGACCCAGGTCGTTGCGCGCAAGGTCGACGAGCATGACGTGCTCGGCCCGCTCCTTCACGTCCTTGCTCATCTCCTCGGCGAGCGCGGCATCGCCCTCCGGGGTCGATCCGCGTGGCCGGGTCCCGGCGATGGGATGGAGCACGCAGTGGCCACTGGTCACGGTGACCAGCGCCTCGGGTGACGATCCGACGATGTCGAACGCGACCTCGTCGGATAGGGCGCCGGACACCTCGTCAGCGCGCCCCTGGTCGTCGGCGGGCACCCTGATCAAGTACATGTAGGGACTCGGGTTGGTGGCCCGCAGGATCCGGTACACGTCCAGGGCGGAGGCGGCGCAGGGCGCCGAGAATCGCTGGGAGAGGACGATCTGGAAGGCATCGCCCGCCCGGATGTACTCCTTCGCCTCATCCACCTGCTGCAGGTACTGCAGCGGCCGGCGTCGAGGAGTGCACGTCGATGGGGGCGGAGGCGTCGTAGGTCGAGATCCCCACGATCTGCGGATCCGTCAAGCTCGGCCTGCATGCCGTCCAGGCGAGCCACGGCGTCACGCCAGGCATCGTCGACCCGCTCGTCCGAGGCGTCGTAGTTGATCGCGTTCGCGATCAGCAGCACTGAGCCGTCAGCGTGGTCCAGCACAGCGAGGTCGGTCGCCAGGAGGAACCCCACATCCGGGATGCCCAGTTCGTCCGGATTGTCGTCCGGCACCCGCTCCCACGCCCGCACAGCGTCGTAGGTCAGGTACCCGACCAGGCCGCCGGTGAGCGGCGGAAGGCCGGGAAGGGGGTCGGTGCGCAGGAGGTCGATGGTGTCGCGCAGCGCCTCCACGGCGCTCCCGCCCCCGGGTACTCCGCGCGGCGCCCGCCCAAGCCAGACCGCCTCGTCTCCCCGCTGGGTCAGCATGGCGGCGCAGCGCACGCCGATGAAGGAGTACCGGGACCAGTTGCGACCCTGCTCCGCGGACTCAAGGAGGAAGGTGCCGGCGCGATCCCCGCACAGCGCCTCGAAGAGTCCGACGGCCGTGACTCCGTCGGCCAGCAGTCGGCGCACGACAGGGATGACGCGCCTCTCCCGCGCCAGCGCGCGGAAGGTCGCCAGGTCCGGAGCAACCGCGCCGGTGAAGTCAGTCATGACTCCTCCCCGTCCTCGCCGACCTCGGCACCGTAGGCGTCGAAGCACGAGCGATCGCCTGTGTGGCACGCCCCACCGGTCTGATCGACGAGCAGCAGCACCGTGTCGCCGTCGCAGTCGAGCCGAGCCTCGCGCACGGCCTGGACGTGGCCGGACGTCTCACCCTTGACCCACCGTGCCCCCCTGCTGCGGCTGAAGTACACGCCCCGCCCGGTGTCGAGCGTCTCGCGCAGGGTCTCGGGGGTCATCCAGGCCATCATCAGCACCTCACGGCTGTCCCATTGCTGGGCGATCGCCGGGATGAGCCCCTCGTCGGTGAACCGCGCGCGGGCGAGGAAGGCATCGATCTGCTCGGGCGACATGCGCACATTCTGCCGTTCGCCATGAACCACCGCGGGTGGGGTGCGGGCCAGCCCAGGACTCCACCGGCGGATGGGGGAGGATCGAGGCATGAGTTCAACGGAGCACGCCAGACGAGAACGCCGTGACCTTGCCGAGTTGATGCTCGTCGAGGGCCCCGATGCACCGACGCTTTGCGGCGAGTGGACCACCAAGGACCTCGCAGCGCATCTCGTGGTGCGGGAGGCTCGACCCGATGCCGGCATCGGCCTGGTGTTCTCCCCCATGGCCGGGTGGACCGACCGCGTGACCCGGGCGGCCGCCACCCAGCCCTACCCGGAGCTCGTCCGACGGGTGCGCACCGGGCCCCCCACCCTCTCGGTCTTCTCGCTGCCCGGCGCCGAGGGCATGGCCAACCTCGTCGAGTACTTCGTCCACCACGAGGACGTCCGTCGAGCCCAACCGGGCTGGGAGCCGCGCGATCTGCCTGCGGGCCTCGCTGACGAGTTGTGGTCGCGTCTGCGCCAGCTGACCCGGCTCACCTACCGCCGGGTTCCGGTCGGGGTCACGCTTGTTCGCACCGACGGCTCAGGAGCCAGCCACGTGGCGCATTCCGGCGAACCCATGGTGACCCTGCGCGGTACCGCTCAGGAGCTCCTGCTCCGCAGCTACGGCCGCCGCGAGGTGGAGCTCGAGGTCGAGGGCGATCCCGCGGCCGTGGCGGCGTTCGAGTCCGCTTCCCTCAGCGTCTAGCCGAACTCGTCAACGCGTATCTCATCTCGTCAACGCCAATCTCATCCGTCAACCGTTGCCGATCTCGCGAACCGGGTATCCGGCCGCCGCTATCCCGGCCTTGACCTCGGCGATCGACAGCGTGCCGAAGTGGAAGACGCTCGCCGCGAGAACGGCGTCCGCACCGGCCTGCACCGCGGGGACGAAGTCATCGACCCGGCCCGCGCCGCCACTGGCGATGAGGGGGACCGACACCTCGCGGCGCACGAGCTCGATCAGCGGGATGTCGTAGCCCGCCTCGGTGCCATCGGCGTCCATCGAGTTCAGCAGGATCTCCCCGGCGCCCCGACGGGCACCCTCGATCGCCCATTCGACTGCGTCGATTCCCGTGCTCTGCCGCCCGCCGTGGGTGGTCACCTCGAAGCCACTGGCCGTATGGACGCCGTCCGGGCACCGTCGGGCATCCACGCTGAGCACGACACACTGCGATCCGAACCGCTCGGCGGCCTCGCTCAGCAGGGTCGGGGTGCGGATGGCGGCGGTGTTCAGGCTGACCTTGTCGGCTCCGGCGCGGAGCAGCCGGTTGAAGTCCTCCGGCTCCCGGACACCGCCCCCCACCGTCAACGGGATGAACACTGTCTCTGCCGTCCGGCGCACCACCTCGTAGGTGGTCTCCCGGTCGGAGCTCGAGGCCGTGATGTCGAGGAACACCAGTTCGTCGGCTCCCGCCCTCCCGTATGCCGTCGCGAGGGCCACCGGATCCCCGGCATCGCGGAGATCGACGAAGTTGACTCCCTTGACGACGCGGCCAGCATCGACGTCGAGGCACGGGATCACCCGGACCGCCACGCTCACGGGCGCGCAGGTCCCCACTCGTAGGGGTCGTACCGCGGCTCGATGGCGGCAATGGCCTCGGCCAGCGAGAAGGCGCCGTCGTAGAGCGCGCGGCCCACGATCGCCCCCTCGATCCCATGCGGCACCATGTCGGCCAGCTTGTGGAGGTCCTCCAGCCGGGCGATGCCCCCCGAGGCGATGATGGGGCGGTCGGTCGCCTCGCACACCTGCTTGAGCAGATGGAAGTTCGGTCCGTGCATCGTGCCGTCCTTGGCGACGTCGGTCACCACGTATCGCGCGCAGCCCGCCGCGTCCAGGCGACCGAGGGTCTCCCAGAGGTCTCCGCCCTCCTGAGTCCACCCGCGCGCCGCGAGGGTCGTGCCCCGCACGTCGAGCCCGACGGCGATCCGGTCGCCGTGCTCGCGGATGACCTTCTCGGTCCAATCCGGATCCTCCAGTGCCGCGGTTCCGAGGTTGACCCGCTCGCAGCCGGTCTCCAGCGCACGCTTGAGGGACTCGTCGTCGCGGATGCCGCCGGAGAGCTCGACTCGCACGGAGGAGCGGATGTCGCGCACCACCTCGGCGAGCAGGGGCGCGTTGGTGCCGCGGCCGAAGGCGGCATCGAGGTCCACGAGGTGGATCCACTCAGCGCCCTGCTCGACCCATGAGCGAGCCGCCTCGACGGGCGAGCCGTAGTTCGTCTCCGTCCCGGCCCTGCCCTGAACCAGGCGGACCGCCTGGCCGTCCGCGACGTCGACAGCGGGGAGCAGGACCAGGGCCTTCGGCGGGGAGTTCATCACCCGGCGAGCCTATCCAACGGGCCGTCGCTACCGGACCGAGCGGACCCACGCCTCCAGGAGGGTCGCGCCCGCGTCGCCGGACTTCTCGGGATGGAACTGGGTGGCGCACAGCGGGCCGTTCTCCACAGCCGACACGAAGTCCTGGCCGTGGTGCGTCCAGCTGACCAGCGGCGAGAGTCGGCGCGGATCCCGCTGCCCGAGGGTCCAGTCCGTGACCGCGTACGAGTGGACGAAGTAGAAGCGTTCGTCACGCACGTCGGCGAAGAGCGTCGAGCCGGTCGGTGCACGCACGGTGTTCCAGCCCATGTGCGGCAGCACGTCTGCTCGGAGCTCCTCGACGACCCCGGGCCACTCCCCCAGTCCGTCGGTCTCGAGCCCATGCTCCACGCCCCGCTCGAACAGCACCTGCATCCCGACGCAGATCCCCAGGACCGGTCGGCCGCCGGCAAGCCGACGGTCGACGATCACGTCGCCGCGCACGGCCCGGATCCCCTCCATGCACGCCGCGAAGGCCCCGACGCCCGGCACGACCAGCGCGTCCGCCGCCATGGCGGTGTCGAAGTCATCGGTCACCACCACGTCGGCCCCGACGCGTTCGAGCGCTCGCTGGGCCGACCGCAGATTCCCGGATCCGTAGTCGAGGACGACGACGGAGGTCACGACGCCGGTGGGGTGAGAGTGCCCTTGGTCGACGGGACGCCAACGACGCGGGGGTCGACCTCGACGGCGGCGCGCAGCGCCCGAGCCACCGACTTGAACTGGGCCTCGACCACGTGGTGCGCGTTGCGCCCGGAGAGCACCCGCACGTGGAGCGTGATCTGCGCCGTAGCCACGATCGACTCCCAGATGTGTCGTGTCAGCGTGGTGTCGTAGCTGCCGATCAACTCGACGAGGTCGGGCTCCTCGTGCACCAGGTACGGCCGGCCGGACAGATCGACGGCTGACTGCACGAGGCACTCGTCCAGCGGCACCAGGGCGTCTCCGAAACGTCGAAGGCCCGCACGATCGCCCAGTGCCTCGTTGATCGCCTGTCCGACGGCGAGAGCGGTGTCCTCGACGGTGTGGTGAGCATCGACGTCGAGGTCACCGGAGGTCCTCACCACGAGATCGAGCCCGCCGTGCTTCGCCAGCTGCGACAGCATGTGATCGAAGAAGGGGACACCCGTCTCGATGGTGCTCGAACCCGTCCCGTCGAGTTCCAGCTCCACGAGCACGCTGCTCTCCTTGGTGCTGCGCTCGACGCGCGCGGTGCGACTCATCTGCGGCCTTCCTGATCGTCGGAGCTGGTCGTCTCCAGCAGCGCCCGCCTGAACATATCGTTCTCCGCGGGCGTTCCCACCGAGACCCGCAGCCACCCGTCGGGTCCCGTCTGCCGGATCAGCACACCTCGCTCCAGCAGTCCGTTCCAGACGGCAGCGCGATCCGCGAACATGCCGAACAGGATGAAGTTGGCGTCGCTGGGGGCGACGGTGAAGCCCTGCTCCGCCAGCCAATCGGCAAGGGCGTCCCGCTCGCGCCGCAGGAGGTCCACCTGAGCCTGCAGGATGCCGACGTGCTGGAGGGCCGTCATGGCGATCGCCTGGGTGACGGCCGACAGATGGTAGGGCAGCCGGACGACCTTCAGCGTCTCGACGACACGGGCGTCGGCAACCAGGGCGTAGCCCACTCGCGCGCCGGCCAGCGCGAACGCCTTGCTCATCGTTCGGGTCACAATCAGGTTCGGGAGCTCTCGGAACAGGGAGCATGCGCTGGGCACGTCGTCGTGCCGGAACTCGGCGTAGGCCTCGTCGACGACGACCATGGCGTTCACCCCGAGCGCGGCCGTGCCGATCGCCCGGATGTCGCCCAGCGGCAGCGCGGTTCCGGTCGGATTGTTGGGGGACGTCAGCAGGATCAGTGTCGGCCGGCGATGCCGGATGACGTCCACGGCGGCGGCCACGTCGATTCCGAAGTCGTCCATCCGCTGGTACGCCTCGAGATCGGTGAACGTGTCACGCGCGTACTCCGGGTACATGGAGTACGTCGGGTCGAACGTGATCGCCAGGCGACCCGGACCGCCAAAGGCCAGGAACAGGTGGTGCATGACCTCGTTGGATCCGTTCGCCGCCCAGACCTGCGATGCGGGAACTCGGACCCCCGACTCCTCGGCGACATAGTCCGCCAGGGCCTGTCGCAGTTCCTCCGCATCCCGATCCGGGTACCGATTCAGGCCTCCGGCGGCCCGTGCGACCGCCGCGCCCATGGCGGATGCGAGGTCCGGCGGCAGGCTGAACGGGTTCTCGTTGACGTTGAGCCGCGCCGGCACGTCCAACTGCGGCGCGCCGTACGAGGAGACGCCCACCAGGTCCGCTCGGATCGGGGGCTCGAACTCGGCGTTCACTCGCGGTCGCCGCGGGTCGCCACCCGGATGCGAATGGCATCCCCGTGGCCCGGCAGGTCCTCCGCGGACGACAGCGCGAGCACGTGCGGGGCGACGTCGCGGAGGGCGGACTCGTCGTAGTCAACGATGTGGATCCCGCGGAGGAAGGACTGCACCGACAGCCCCGAGGAGTGGCGCGCGGAGCCCGCGGTCGGCAGGACGTGGTTCGACCCCGCCGCGTAGTCGCCCAATGACACGGGCGAGTAGGTGCCGACGAAGATGGCCCCGGCGTTGCGCACCCGCATGGCCCACTCGCGCGCGTCGCGCGTGTGAATCTCCAGATGCTCTGCCGCGTAGGCGTCGACGAGCCGCAGCCCCGCTTCCAGATCGTCGACCAGGAGGATGGCGCTCTGGGTACCCGTGAGCGCCTCGGTGATCCGTTCGATGTGCTTGGTCAACGAGACCTGGCGGATGACCTCGGACTCAACGGCATCGGCAAGGGGCTCGGAGTCGGTGACCAGAACCGCCGCGGCGACGACGTCGTGCTCCGCCTGGCTGATCAGGTCGGCAGCCACGTGGGCGGCATCCGCGGTGTCGTCGGCCAGGATCGCGATCTCCGTGGGTCCGGCCTCGGAGTCGATCCCGATGATGCCCTGCAGAGCCCGCTTGGCCGCGGTGACGTAGATGTTCCCGGGCCCGGTCACGAGGTCGACCGGCTCGCAGCGGCCACCCCCGGGCAGGTCGACGCCGTAGGCGAGCATCGCGACCGCCTGGGCGCCCCCGACGGCATAGACCTCCTCCACCCCGAGAAGGGCGCAGGCGGCGAGGATCGTCGGGTGCGGCCATCCGTCGAAGTCTCGCTGGGGAGGCGAGACAACAGCCAGCGACGGGACGCCGGCCAACTGTGCCGGGACGACGTTCATGATCACGCTGCTGGGGTACACGGCCCGGCCACCGGGAACGTAGAGACCCACCCGCTCGACCGGAAGCCAACGCTCGGTCACGGACCCGCCTGGAACGACCACGGTCGTGGTGTCGACGCGCCGCTGGTCAGCATGCACCTTCCGCGCCCGCGAGATGGACTCCAGCAGGGCCGCCCGCACCGTCGGATCGAGATCGGCAGCGGCCTGTTCGAGTCGCTCCGCCGGAACGCGAAGTGACGGGGGTCGGACGCCGTCGAGCTTCTCCGTCCACCGAAGGACAGCCGAGGCACCCTCCGTCTGCACGTCGCCCAATATCGGCCGGATATGCGCCTCGGCGTCGGCGACGTCCATCGCCGCCCGCGGGATCACAGCCCGCGGATCAGCGTGCGAACCGCGAAGGTCGATGCGACGAATCACGCATCTACCTTACGCTGCCATGGTGCCCGCGACCTTGCCGCTCTTCCCGCTGAACACCCCCCTGGTCCCGGGACTGGTGCTGCCGCTGCACATCTTCGAGCCCCGCTACCGGCAGCTCGTGGAGGAACTGCTCGCGATCCCGGACGAGGACGAGCGGGAGTTCGGGATCGTCGCCGTGCGTGAGGGCCGCGAGGTCGGCCGGGATGGCGTGGACGCGCTGTACCCCGTGGGCACCGCGACCGTGCTGCGGCAGGCGGACCGGCACGACGACGGTCGCTACGACGTCGTCACGACCGGGAGCCGGCGGTTCCGGCTCGTCGACCTCGACGACCGGCAGCCACTACTGCGAGGGACCGTGGAGTTCCTGGACGATGTCACCGACCCGGCCGATGCCCTCCTGGCCGGTCCCGTGGCCGCGCGCTTCCACGCCTACCGGGCCGCCCTCAGCGGGCAGGTCGTCTCGCCGGCCGAACCGGACGAGGACACGGACCTCCCCGACGACCCCACGGTGCTCTCCTACCTCGTCACGGCAGCCATGGTGCTGCCCTCCGAGGAGCGGCAGCTCCTGCTGTCCGCCGGATCCACCGCCGAACGGCTGACCCTCGCCCGGGCGCTGCTCGCTCGCGAGACGGCCCTGATCTCCGCACTGTCGGCCGTCCCGGCGATCGACATCCCGGGCGTGGCCCCGTCCGCCAACTGACGTGGCCAGGCGCGAGCAGGGCACGCCCGCGACCGTCGCGCTGTCGCGGGCCGGCATCGCCTTCACGACGCACTCGTACGACCACGACCCGCGGCAGGAGAGCTTCGGCCACGAGGCAGCGGACGCGCTCGGCCTCTCGACGCTCGAGGTGTTCAAGACGCTGCTGGCCAAGGTCGACGGGTCGGCCGTGGTCGCGGTCGTACCGGTTGCTGGCACCCTGGACCTGAAGGCGCTGGCGGTGGCGGCCGGCGGACGGCGGGCCGAGATGTGCGACCGGGCCACTGCCCAGAGGCTGACCGGCTACGTCATCGGCGGGATCTCCCCGATCGGACAGAAGCGCGCGCTGCCCACCTATGTGGACGAGAGCGTCCTCGTCCTCGACCAGGTCTATGTCAGTGGCGGTCGACGCGGCCTGGACGTCGGCCTGTCGCCATCCGACCTCGTGGCGATCACCAACGCCACCTGCGCGCCCATCGGACGCGGCTAGGACGCTCGGGCTTCGCGACGCGCGGCACGGACCTCGCTGACCCAGTCTCCCAGCGCGAGGATTGTGACGACGGCCGCCGAGGCCAGCCCCCACATCACGAACATGCCCGGCATCGAGACATTCAGGGGCGCGTCGATGACGAGATCCTCGGTGGTCGTCGCACTCAGTCCCTCGATGTCGACGGACCCGAGCCGGGTACCGACGAACCACATCGCCGCGGTACCCACCGCGCTGGCGAGCAGGGCGGCGACGAGGACGCTCAGCAGGCGGTCACGGCGCATGTTGGCCAACCCGATGGTGATGGCAACGCCGGCGATGGCGGCCAGCAGCCCGAATGCCACGTCGGACGCCAGGTAGCCCTCGGGCTGGTAGTTCTGGGGGAAGCTGACACCGGGCTGCACGACCAACGGCACCCGCGGGGCCAGCTGCCACCACACCACGCCAAGAGCCATGCCGCTCACTGCGCCCACGATGAGGCCCGCGAGGATGACCGCGGGGGCCTTGCGTCTCCCGTTCATGCAGGCCCTATCCCAGACAGCTTGGGCCGAGCAACGCCTTGAGGTCGCCGTAGAGGGCCGGCGAGGGCGTCACGCGCAAGCGATCGTCGAGCCGCAGCACCGTGGTCTTCGCCCCTCCGGTGAGGTGCAGGTGGACCTCGGTGGTGCCGGGATGCCCGGCCAGGATCTCCTTCAGACGGTCCACCAACGGCGGGATGCACCGTGAGGCGGCCATGCTGAGCCGAACCGGGCCACTGGTCGCCTCGGTGAGGTCTGGCTGCGATACCTCGAGCGCGATCAGCCGGACGCCGTCGTCGTCGCTGCGGTCGACCCGAGCCCGGACGATGATGACGCAGTCGTCCACGAGCAGCGTGCTGACCGCGGTGTAGGTCTGGGGGAAGACCAGGATGTCGACGGCGCCCTCGAGGTCCTCCAGGGTGACGATCGCCCAGGGCGAGCCCTTCTTGGTGGTCTTTCGCTGAACGGAGGTGACCAGTCCGCCCACAGTGGCGACCGTCGAGTCCGCGTGCTCGTCCATGATGACGGCCGCGATCGTCCGATCGGTGAGCTGGGCGAGGACCCGTTCGGCTCCGTGCAACGGGTGATCGGACACGTACAGACCGAGCATCTCCCGCTCGTGGGCCAGCAGGACCGACTTCTCCCACTCCCCGACCGGGATGTCGCCCCGCGGCACCAACGCCTCGTCGTCGTCGGCCTCAAGCCCTCCGAAGAGGTCGAACTGCCCATGTGACTCGGCCCGTTTGATGTCGACGGCGGCATCGACGACCAGTTCGTGGATCTGGACCAGGCCCTTCCGGGTGTGGCCGAGTGAGTCGAACGCCCCGGACTTGATCAGCGACTCGACCACCCGCTTGTTGCAGACCGATGCGTCCACCTTGGCGATGAAGTCGTGGAAGTCGGCGAACCTGCCGACCCGCCGCCGCGTCACCAGGATGGACTCCACGACGTTGCCGCCGACATTGCGGATGGCCGAGAGCCCGAACCGGATGTCCGTCCCGCGTGGCGTGAAGTCGAAGTCGGAGTCGTTGACGTCCGGCGGCAGCACCTTGATGCCCATCTTCCGGCACTCATTGAGGTAGACGGCGGACTTGTCCTTGTCGTCCTTGACTGACGTCAGCAGCCCCGCCATGTACTCGGCGGGGTAGTTCGCCTTCAGGAATGCGGTCCAGTAGGACACGAGCCCGTATCCGGCGGTGTGCGCCTTGTTGAACGCGTAGTCGGAGAAGGGGACGAGGATCTCCCACAAGGTGCTGATCGCGCCGTCGGAGTAGCCATTCGCCCGCATGCCATCGCGGAACGGAACGAACTCCTTGTCGAGGATCTCCTTCTTCTTCTTGCCCATCGCCCGTCGGAGGAGATCAGCGGCGCCCAGCGAGTAGCCCGCCAGCTTCTGGGCGATCGCCATGACCTGCTCCTGATAGACGATCAGGCCGTAGGTGTCTCCGAGGATCTCCTGCAGGGGCTCCGCCAGCTCGGGATGGATGGGCACGACAGGCTTGCGGCCGTTCTTGCGGTCGGCGTAGTCGTTGTGCGCATTGGCGCCCATGGGCCCGGGTCGGTACAGCGCAAGGACGGCGGAGATGTCCTCGAAGTTGTCCGGCTGCATGGACCGCAGCAGGGCCCGCATGGGGCCGCCGTCCAGCTGGAAGACGCCGAGCGTGTCGCCTCTCGTCAGCAGGTCGTAGGTAGGTCGGTCGTCAAGCCCGAGCTCCTCCAGCACGATGACTTCGCCGCGGTTCGTCTCGATGTTGCGCAGGCAGTCGTCAAGAACCGTGAGGTTGCGCAGCCCCAGGAAGTCCATCTTGAGCAGTCCGAGGGACTCGCAGGCGCCCATGTCGAACTGGGTGATGACCGCGCCGTCCTGCTCGCGTCGCCAGACCGGCAGCACGTCGAGCAGGGGCTCCCGGCACAGGATGACACCGGCGGCATGGACGCCGGGCTGGCGCTTGAGTCCCTCGAGGCCCTTGGCCGTGTCGACGACTCGCTTGGCATCCTCGTCCGACTCGTACAGCGCCCGGAACTCGGCCGCCTCCCCGTACCGGGGGTTCTTGGGGTCGAAGGCACCGGACAGCGACACGTCCTTCCCCATCACCGCGGGGGGCATCGCCTTCGTGATCCGGTCGCCGAGGGCATAGGGATGGCCAAGTACGCGGGCGCTGTCCTTGATCGCGGCCTTCGCCTTGATCGACCCGTAGGTGACGATCTGCGCGACCCGCTCCTCGCCGTAGGTCTCAGTCGCGTAGCGGATCATGTCCGACCGGCGCCGCTCGTCGAAGTCCATGTCGATGTCGGGCATCGAGATGCGCTCAGGGTTGAGGAACCGCTCGAACAGCAGCCCGTGCTTGATCGGATCGAGCTCAGTGATGCCCAGCGCGTAGGCGATCATCGCCCCGGCGGCAGATCCGCGGCCGGGTCCGACGCGGATGCCGCTCTCCTTGGCGTGCCGTACGAGGTCGGCCGTGACCAGGAAGTAGCCCGGGAAGCCCATCTGGATGATGACGCCGACCTCGTACTCCGCCTGGCGGCGCACGTTGTCGGGAACGGCATTGTTGTACCGGCGCTGAAGTCCGAGTTCGACCTCCTTGACCAGCCAGGAGTCCTCGCTCTCCCCCGCGGGCACGGGGAACTGCGGCATGAGGTTCGCGCCCTCGTTGAACTCGACGTGGCAGCGTTCGGCGATCAGGAGGGTGTTGTCACACGCCTCGGGCAGCTCGGCCCACACCTGCCGCATCTCCGCGCCCGACTTGACGTAGAAGTCGCGGGCGTCGAAGCGGAATCGCTTCGGATCGTCCATCGTCGTGCGGGTGCCGATGCACAGGAGGACATCGTGCGTGTCGGCGTCGGAGGCGTGCACGTAGTGCAGGTCGTTCGTGGCGACGAGCGGAAGGTCCAGCGCCCGGGCGATGCGCAGCAGGTCCTCGCGGAATCGCCGCTCGATCGCCAGTCCGTGGTCCATGACTTCACAGAAGTAGTTGCCGGCACCGAGGATGTCACGGAAGTCCGCGGCCGCCGCCAGCGCACGGTCGTAGTTGCCCGCCTGCAGCCACCGGTTGACCTCACCACTGGGGCAGCCGGTCGTGCCGATGAGCCCGGACCCGTACCGGTCGAGGAGTTCCCGGTCGAAACGTGGCTTGTGGTAGTAGCCCTCGAGACTGGCCAGACTCGAGAGCCTGAAGAGATTGTGCATCCCGGCCGTGTTCTCGGCCCAGAGAGTCATGTGGGCGTAGTTCTGCTTCCCACGACCGGCCCCAGGGTCCTCGGGGGTGCCCTCGTCGAAGCCGCCGCCGAAGTCGAAGGGTCGGCGCTCGAACCGGCCCTGCGGGGCGTAGTACCCCTCGAGCCCGATGATCGGATTGAGCCCCCGGTCGCGGGCTCCCTTGTAGAACTCGAAGGCGCCGTAGAGGTTCCCGTGATCGGTCATCGCGACCGCGGTCATTCCCTGGCGCTCGACCTCGTCGAACAGGTCGGGCAGCCGAGCCGCGCCGTCGAGCATCGAGTACTCGGTGTGCACGTGCAGGTGCACGAACTGCTCGGCGGGGGGCACGGACCCACCCTAACTTTCCGGGCCGACGGCGGCGGCGTCACACACCGGAGCGGAGCCGGTTCAATGCCACCCGAAGGTCCTCCGGGTACTCGCTGACGATCTCGATCCGCTCGCCGGTGGTCGGATGATCGAAACCCAGCCGCACCGCGTGCAACCACTGCCTCGTCAGCCCCAGTCTCTTGGACAGCCCGGGATCGGCTCCGTAGGTGACGTCGCCCACGCACGGATGACGGAGCGCCGCCATGTGCACCCGGATCTGATGGGTGCGCCCAGTCTCCAGGTGCACCTCGAGCAAGGAGGCGTGCGGGAAGGCCTCCAGGGTGTCGTAGTGGGTCACGCTCGGCTTGCCGCCCGTGACGACCGCCCACTTGTAGTCGTGCTGCGGATGCCGGTCAATCGGCGCATCGACGGTCCCGCTGAGCGGGTCGCAGTGCCCCTGGACGACCGCGTGATAGGTCTTGTCGACCGTGCGCTCCTTGAACTGCCGCTTCAGGCTGGTGTAGGCGCCTTCGCTCTTTGCCACGGCCATCACCCCGGAGGTGCCGACGTCAAGGCGGTGGACGACGCCCTGACGCTCCGCGGCCCCGGAGGTGCTGATCCGGTAGCCGGCCGCCTCGAGGCCGCCGACCACGGTCGGACCGGTCCAACCGGGACTCGGGTGGGCGGCCACGCCCACCGGCTTGTCAACCACGACGACGTCGTCATCGTCGTAGAGCACCCGCATCCCGGGCACCGGCTCAGGTGGGCCGGTCGGCTCGACGGCGGGCTCGCGCAGGTCGACCGACAGGAGCGATCCCGGAAGCAGCCGATCCGACTTGACTCCCGGACGCCCATCGACGAGGACCGCCCCCTCGGCGACGAGTTCCGCAGCGCGCGACCGCGACAGGCCGAGCAGGCGCGTCAGTGCCACGTCAAGCCGCTCACCGGCGAGGCCGTCGGGCACGGGGAGCAGGCGCTCCGTCACGAGCGCGGGCCTCCGGCGAAGTCGATCCCGCGAAGGGAGAGCAGCACCATCAGCGCCGCGGAACCCACGATGGCCATGTCCGCGACGTTGAAGACGGCAAAGTTCGGCAGCTGGATCCAATCCACGACGTAGCCGAGTCCAGGACCCGGCGGTCGCGTGATGCGGTCGATCAGGTTGCCGAGCAGGCCGCCCAGCAGGCCGCCCAGGGCGATCGCCCAGCCGACGCTGCCCAGCCGCCGCGCCGAGCGCAGGATGACGACCGCGACGATGACCGCGACGATGGAGAAGATCCACGTGTACCCGGCCCCCATGGAGAACGCGGCCCCGGTGTTCTCGGTGTACGTCAGCTTGAGCAAGCCCCCCAGGAAGACGAACGGCCCCTCGCCGGACTCCATCCGGGGGGCGATCGTGGACACCACCCAGTGCTTGGAGAACTGATCCAGCACGACGACCGCCGCGGCGACGGACGCCAGGATGATCAGGCTGCGATGGCGCAATTCCGGCGGAACCTCAGGCCGAGATTCCTCCGCCTCGGATTCGGGCAGGTCGGAGGGGGCGGTCACTGGACCAGCCTACTTGCGCCGCTAGTAACGCTCCTCGGCCTGCTTGCACACCAGGCAGAGAGTGGCGCGGGGGAAGGCTTGCAGCCGGTGCTTGCCGATCGGCTTGCCGCAGTTCTCGCAGATGCCGTAGGTGCCGGTCTCGATCCGGTGCAGGGCGTGCTGCACCTGCTCAACCATGTCGCGGGCGTTGTTGGCCAGGGACATTTCGTGCTCGCGCTCGAAGGTCTTGCTTCCCGCGTCAGCCTGATCGTCGCCGGCTCCGTCTCCGGAGTCACGAATGAGGTCAGCGAGTCCCTCCTCAGCGGTCGCGATCTCTTCAAGCAGCCTGACCAGGTCGCCGTTCAGCTCGTCCTCGACGGCGGCGAGCTCCCTCGCCGTCCACGGTGTCTCGTCCTCGCGCACCACCAGCCGTCTCTTGGCGGGTGCGGCCTTCTTGGCGGGTGCCGGCCTTCTTGGCGGGCGCTGCCTTCTTGGCGACCTTCTTCGCGGGCGCCGCCTTCTTGGCGGGTGCGGCCTTCTTGGCGACCTTCTTCGCGGGCGCCGCCTTCTTGGCCGGCGCGGCCTTCTTGGCGACCTTCTTCGCGGGCGCCGCCTTCTTGGCCGGCGCGGCCTTCTTGGCGACCTTCTTCGCGGGCGCCGCCTTCTTGCGGCGCGGCCTTCTTCGCGACCTTCTTCGCGGGCGCCGCCTTCTTCGCGGGCGCCGCCTTCTTCGCGACCTTCTTCGCGGGCGCCGCCTTCTTGGCCGGGGCCGCCTTCTTCGCGGGCTTCGATGACTTCGCCATAGGGTCCCCTGTTCGTCGCGGCCCGCCGGGACGGGAGCGTGCCTGACCGACACACGTGGTGTCCGGCAGATGCTAAGCCAAGGCGTGTGAGTTCGTGGGGAGCCGCGCCGATATCCTGACGGCTCGCATCCACCCCAATCTCGGAGGACCCATGTACCGGGCCGTGCCAGCGCAGGTCGACCTGCCGGCCATGGAACACGAGATCCTCGACCTGTGGGATGACGAGAACGTCTTTGCGGCCTCGGTGGCGCAGAGCCAGGGTCGACCGACCTGGGTGTTCTACGAGGGACCCCCGACGGCGAACGGCACCCCGGGCACCCACCACGTCGAGGCCCGCGTCTTCAAGGACGTGTTCCCCCGCTACCGCACGATGAAGGGCTACTACGTCCCTCGCCAGGCCGGTTGGGACTGCCACGGGCTGCCAGTGGAACTGGCCGTCGAGAAGGAGCTCGGCTTCAGCGGAAAGGGCGACATCGAGCGGTTCGGCGTGGCCGAGTTCAACGCGCGCTGCCGCGAGTCCGTGCTCCGTCACGTCGACGAGTTCTCCGAGATGACCCGGCGCATGGGCTACTGGGTCGACATGGACGGCGCCTACTGGACCATGGACAAGGACTATGTCCAGAGCGTGTGGTGGTCCCTCAAGCAGATCTTCGACAAGGGCCTGCTCGTCCAGGATCACCGGGTCGCTCCCTACTGTCCGCGGTGCGGGACGGGACTGTCCGACCACGAGCTAGCCCAGGGCTACGAGACGGTCGTCGACCCGTCCGTCTACGTGCGCTTCCCGATCTCCCCCGACACGGAGCTCAGCGAGCGATACCCCGGCGTGGCGCTGCTCGTCTGGACGACCACCCCATGGACGCTGGTGTCCAACACCGCGGTCGCGGTCAAGCCCGGCGCCACGTATGCCGTCGTCCGCACCGCAGACGACGAGACTCTCGTGGTCGCCGAGGAGCTGATCGAGAGCCTCTTCGGCGAGGACTCGACGGTGTTGGAAACCATGCCCGGGGCCTCGTTGGAGCGCCTGCCCTACCAGCGTCCCTTCGACTACGTCGACATCCCAGACGCCCACTACGTCATCCTCGCCGACTACGTCACCACCGACGACGGCTCCGGTCTCGTGCACCAGGCACCGGCCTTCGGAGCCGATGACCTCGTGACCTGCCGTGCCTACGGCCTTCCGGTCGTGAATCCGGTCCGCCCCGACGGGCACTTCGACGACGACGTCCCGGTCGTCGGCGGGATGTTCTTCAAGAAGGCCGACGAGACACTCGTCGACGACCTCGTCCAGCGGGGCCTCATGTTCCGCCACGTGCCGTACGAGCACGCCTATCCGCATTGCTGGCGTTGCCACACCCCGCTCATCTACTACGCACAGCCGTCCTGGTACATCCGAACCACGGCCATCAAGGACGAGCTGCTCGAGCAGAACGAGCACACGAATTGGTTTCCCGGAACCATCAAGTGGGGCCGCTACGGCGACTGGCTGACCAACAACGTGGACTGGGCCCTGTCCCGCAACCGCTACTGGGGCACGCCGTTGCCGATCTGGCGCTGTCCCGAGGGGCACCTCACTGCCGTCGGGTCGCTGGCGGAGTTGAGCGAGCTCTCCGGGCAGGATGTCACCGAGACCGATCCACACCGACCGTATGTGGACGACATCACGCTCCCGTGCCCGCACTGCGGAGCCGAGGCGCGACGCGTGCCGGAGGTCATCGACGGCTGGTACGACTCGGGGGCCATGCCGTTCGCGGCCCTCGGCTACCCGCACCACAACGCGGATGCGTTCGCCGACCAGTACCCGGCCGACTTCATCTGCGAGGCGATCGACCAGACGCGCGGGTGGTTCTACACCCTCATGGCCGTCGGCACCCTGGTGTTCGGCGAGTCCTCCTACCGCAACGTGGTCTGCCTCGGTCACATCCTCGACGAGGACGGCCGCAAGATGAGCAAGCACCTGGGCAACATCCTGGCGCCCATCCCCCTCATGAACGATCACGGCGCCGATGCCGTGCGGTGGTTCATGCTGGCCAGTGGATCGCCGTGGCAGGCCCGCCGGGTCGGCCACGCAGCAATCGCCGATGTCGTCCGCAAGACGCTGCTCACCTACTGGAACACCGTCTCGTTCCAGTCGCTCTACGCACGGACCGCCGGCTGGCAGCCCAGCGACGGCGCTCCCCCGCCGAGCGAGCGTCCGGTCATCGACCGCTGGGTTCTGTCCGAGGCCCAGGCACTGGCGCGCGGCGTCGACGAGGCGCTCGAGTCGTTCGACACCCAGCGGGCCGGGCGGCTGCTCTCCACCTTCGTCGACGATCTGTCGAACTGGTACGTCCGGCGTTCTCGCCGCCGGTTCTGGGACGGCGACCCGGCCGCGCTCGCCACCCTGCACGAGGCTCTCCGGGTCGTGACCTTGTGCCTGGCGCCGTTCACCCCATTCATCACCGAACGGGTCTGGCAGGACCTGTTCCGGACCACCGACCCGTCGGCCCCGCTCTCTGTGCACCTGGCGGCCTGGCCCGAGGTGGATCCGGCCCTCTTGGATCCTCTGCTGGCCGACCAGATGGCCCTGGTCCGTCGCCTGGTCGAGCTCGGGAGGGCCGCCCGCGCCTCGTCCTCGGTGCGGACCCGGCAGCCCCTTCGACGAGCCCTGATCTCCGCCTCCGGGTGGACGACGCTGCCCGACCCCCTGCGTCAGCAGGTGGCGGAGGAGCTCAACGTCCAGCTGCTGGAGTCCCTTGCCGATGAGACCGCCGGACTCGTCGACGTCTCGGTCAAGGCGAACTTCCGCGCCCTGGGCCAGCGGTATGCCAAGCAGACTCCCGTCGTGGCGGCCGCCATCGCCGCCGCCGACCCCGCTGAACTGGTCGCGGCATTGCGCGCCACTGGGACCGCCACGGTCCCCACCGCGGAGCTCGGCGCGGTCGAGGTGACGGAGGCCGACGTCCTGGTCACCGAGACTCCCCGCGAGGGCTGGGCGGTCGTCACTGAAGGCGGCGAGAGCCTGGCGCTCGACCTGCACATCGACGACGAACTGCGGCGGGCGGGATTGGCCCGCGAGATCGTCCGTACGCTTCAGGAGGGCCGCAAGACGGCTGGCCTGGAGGTCTCGGACCGCATCCGGGTCTGGTGGTCAACATCCGACGGCGAGCTGCGGCGGGCGCTCGTCGAGCACACGGACCCGATCGCCGCCGAGGTGCTGGCGGTCTCGTTCGATGAATCGAGCGCTCCTGCGAGCGCCGTGGACGTCGAGACCGAACTGCCGGTGAGCCTCGCGCTCGCTCGGGCTTAGCCCCGGTCCAGATCGGCGAGCTGCTCGGCCAGCATCAATCGAACCGAGGCCCGGATCGACTGCGCCTTGGCCTCGGCGTGCCGGACGATCTCGCCGGCCGTGCTCTGGGCGACGGCGAGCACCGACGCCGCATCGGGGTTGTCGTCGAGGTGCGCCTTCAGCTCCTCCGGGATCTCCGGCTCCGCGGGGATGGGCGCGACGGCCGTCACCCCGGCGCGGACCGATGCCAACTGCTGCTCAGCCTCCGCGAGTCGCTGCTCGGCCATGGTCAGCCGGGCCTGGAGCTGATCGCACTGAGTGCGCAGCACGGCCTCGCCGTCGCGTGAGCGCTGCAGCTCATCGGCGTACTGGGCGACGTCCGCCTCGATGATGTCGAGGAAGGCATCAACCTCGTCCATGTTGTAGCCGGCGCGCATCCGGGTCGTGGAGAACTGGGTGGCACGCACCTCTGCGGCAGTCAGCGGCATCGAAAGTGACCTCTCTTCGCGGATCGGGCTGGGCAGTTCAACTTGTCGGGGGCGGGCTAGAGCAGGAGCGCCAGGTTGATCAGGATCTGCAGTCCGATCAGGAGGATCAAGAACGCCAGGTCGAACTGCACCGTCCCGATCCGGATCGGCGGGATGACCCGACGAAGTGCCCTCAGGGGCGGGTCGGTGATCGTGTAGACCGCTTCGGCCAGGAGCAGCAGCACCCCGGTCGGGCGCCAGCTGCGGGCGAAGGCCTGGACCAGGTCCAGGACGAGCCGCCCGATCATGACCAGCCAGTACAGCCACAGGACCGTCGCCAGCACCTGCCCGACGGCGGTCATGTAGACACTCCCCTGCTCACGTCGACGACCGTCGACTCGACTTGCGTGACTAGCTCTGGTTGAAGAACCCGTCCTTGGCGATCTGCGCCCGGGCCTCGTCACCGACGTCCACGTTGACCGGCGACAGCAGGAACACCTTGTTGGTGATTCGTTCGATGGAACCACGCATGCCGAACACGAGGCCGGCCGCGAAGTCGATGATGCGCTTGGCGTCGGCATCCTCGAGCTCGGACAGGTTCATGATGACCGGAACGCCTTCGCGGTAGTCCTCGCCGATCCGGCGCGCGTCGTTGTAGCTGCGCGGGTGGATCGTCTCGATCCGGCTGATGTCGGGGGCGTAGGTGGGCCGTCGGTCCGCCAGGGGCGCCGAGGTCGGTCGGCTCGGTGCCGCCCCGTCACTGCGGAAGGTGCGGACGGCGCGGGTGTCCGGAATGGGGCGCACGCTGCGACTGGCATAGCGGTCATCGGGACGCTCGTCGTAGCGGTCGTCGTAGCCCCGCGGGTGGCGTCCGCGACTCTCGGCTGCCCTTGCGGGCGGCCTCGTAGTCGTCGTACTCGTCGTAGGCATCGTCGCCGTGGTCCTCGACGAGACCGAGGTAGACGGCCATCTTGCGCATCGCGCCAGCCATTGCCTCTCGTCCTCCTGTGTTCGGCGTGTGACGCCATCAATGTATTGACGCTACTGCACACGGGGCCGCTGACCGAGTACCGCGCCCCCGATCCGCACCTGTGTCGCACCGTGGCGAATCGCCGACTCGAGGTCACCGCTCATGCCGGCGGAGATCCGGTCGGCCTCGGACCAGCGTCCGCGCAACAGATCGGCGGTCGCCTCGAGACGCGCGAACGCCTCGTCAGGGTCGCCGGGGAACGGGGCCACCCCCATCACTCCGCGAAGTCTCAGCCCCGGCTCCTGGGCCACCAGTTCAGCCAGCGCCAGCACGCTCGCCGGATCGGCGCCGCCCCGATCCGGCCGTGGCGGCATCGTCCAGCGCCACCTGGACGAGGACCTCGAGGGTTCGGCCAGCGGCCTGGGCCGAGCGGGCCAACGCGACCGCCACCTCCGGGCGGTCCACCGACTCCACGACATCGGCCCAGCGCGCGACGGATGCCGCCTTGTTGCGCTGCAGGCGGCCGATCATGTGCCACCGCAGTCCGGAAGCCGCGGATGCACAGGACGCCTTCTTCGCGGCCGCCTCCTGGTCCCGGTTCTCGCCGACGTCCGTGACGCCGAGCGTGGCGAGGATCTCGACGTCGGTGGCGGGGAAGGTCTTGGTGACGACGACCAGGTCGACGCGGTCCGACCGTCCCGCTGCCAGCCGGGCCGATTCGATCCGGGCTCGCACGGCTGTCAGGCCCTGCTGGATCTGGTCACGTCGAGCTTCGGCGATCGTCCTGGGCGGTCATGAGGATGCCATCCTCGCAAGATCGCCGACCGCGTCGCCAGCCAGGCAGACGGCGATGCCCTGACGACCGGTGATGCCGTCCCGGCGATACGAGAAGAGGTCGGGGTCCTCG
The DNA here is from genome assembly GCA_963700745.1 of uncultured bacterium. Lineage (GTDB taxonomy): Bacteria > Actinomycetota > Actinomycetes > S36-B12 > S36-B12 > UBA10649. The sequence continues at coordinate 89,495 of CAVOYT010000003.1, forward strand.
ACGGTGCAGCCGCCGGCCGACATGATCGCGTGATCCTGCACTCCGAGCTCGAGCAGCCGGGCTCGCACTCCCCCGCGCACATCGATCGCCGGGCTGGCCGTCCGCGCAGGTGGCGAGGGCGGCGGCGCGCACCGCGGCCGAGCAGTGGCCGGCAACCTCGTCCGCCCGCTCCGGGGGCACCGGATAGCACGCGCCGCACACCGCAGGTCCGAGCACGGCGAACGCGACGCCGCATCCGTGGTCGTGCAGCACCGACAGGATCGAGCCCACGACGTCGACGACAAGACCCCGCCACCCGCAGTGCGCCACCCCGATGGTTCGGCCGTCATCCCCGACGAGCCCCAGCGGAACGCAGTCCGCACCGAGAGCGAGGATCGCGAGTCCGGGCTCCTGGGTCACCAGGCCGTCGACTCCGGCGACCACTCCAGGACCGGCGACCGACCGCGACCTGACGCCCCGTGGACGGCGTCCATGACCGCTGCACGGTCCGCCGACGCACCGACCGCTGCCGCGAGCCGCTGACGGTTGACCAGCGACGTCATCGCCGTCGTCCCCGACGTAGCCCGCAAGGTTGAGGGAGTCGAACGGCGGGCGGCTGACCCCTCCCGAACGACCGGTGGCCGCCCATGAGGATGGGCGGCCACCGGTGGATCGGACGAGTCCTGCGGCGATCGGGAACATCGTCCGGGGAGCGCTACTTCAGGAAGTCCGGGATGTCGAGGTCGTCGTCGCTGTCCTCGAACACGATGGTCCGGGGCTGCGACAGCGTCCGCGAGCCCGGAGCCACGACGGCCGGCACCTCGCCGGTGTCTCCGTCGCGCAGGCGAGCAGTCGACCCGCCGGCACGCTTGGCCGGCGGCTCACCGCCGTCGAAGCCAGCAGCGATGACGGTCACCCGAACCTCGTCGCCGAGCGTGTCGTCGATCACTGCGCCGAAGATGATGTTGGCATCGGGGTGTGCGGCGTCGGCGACGAGGCGCGCGGCCTCGTTGATCTCGAACAGCCCAAGGTCGCTGCCGCCGGAGATCGAGAGCAGGACGCCGTGAGCTCCGTCGATGCCGGCCTCGAGCAGCGGACTCGAGATGGCCTTCTCGGCCGCCTCGACGGCGCGGTCCTCACCGCGCGCCGAGCCGATACCCATCAGGGCGGAACCGGCCGAGTGCATGACGCTCTTGACGTCGGCGAAGTCGAGATTGATCAGGCCCGGAGTGGTGATGAGGTCGGTGATCCCGGACACGCCCTGCAGCAGGACGTGGTCGGCCTGGCGGAAGGCATCGATCACGCTGATGTTCCGGTCGGCCAGCGACAGCAGTCGATCGTTCGGGATGACGATGAGGGTGTCGACCTCGGCGCGCAGGTTGTCGACGCCGACATCGGCCTGCGACTGGCGACGACGCCCCTCGAAGCCGAACGGGCGGGTCACGACGCCGATCGTCAGAGCACCGAGTGACCGAGCCACGCGAGCCACGACCGGAGCGCCACCGGTGCCGGTGCCGCCGCCCTCGCCCGCGGTCACGAAGACCATGTCGGCGCCCTTGAGCACCTCCTCGATCTCCTCGAGGTGGTCCTCCGCCGCCTTCGCGCCCACCTCCGGGTTGGCGCCGGCGCCGAGGCCGCGCGTCAGTTCGCGACCGATGTCGAGCTTCACGTCGGCGTCGCTCATGAGGAGCGCCTGCGCATCGGTGTTGATGGCGATGAACTCCACGCCCTTGAGTCCGACCTCGATCATGCGGTTCACGGCGTTCACGCCACCGCCGCCGATGCCGACGACCTTGATCACTGCCAGGTAGTTCTGCGGAGCCGCCACGGCCGCCCGTCCTCTCATCCGGTGCCCCGGGCCTTCTCACCCGATGCGTGTGCTGGCCACAAACCCTCAACCTCAACAAGAGGCTTAGAAATCAACCTGCCTGCGGCCGGCGGGAGGGTAAGGGTAGAAACGCCTGTTACGCAAGTGACGGCCGAAATCTTCGACGAAGTCGAGGATTTCGGCGGGGATTCGGACCGCTAGCGCGGCAACCCCTCCGGGCGGGGCCCGCTAGCGCGGAAACTCCTGCGGCCGCCGCTATCGCGGTAACCCCTGGGGCGGTGGTTCGCTCAGGGCGGGCTAGCGGGAGCGGAAGGTCGTCGGCAGCTCGGGCGCCGACACGTCGTACACATCGGCCTTGCGCTTCATGATGGCCCGGAGCACTCGAGCCTTGAACTCGGCCTGGTCGGCGCTCCCCCACCGGACGATGTCGCCGGACCGCAGGGTCAGGCTGACGTCGTCTCGCGTGGTCGCGTACAGCGACACCACCCGGCGCAGCCAGGTCGGCCGGCAGCGCGGACAGTACGGACATCGCCGCCTCCAGCCCGACGTCCTGCGCGCGCACGGTGGGCAGGCCCTTGGCCCAGTTTCCCTCCGGCGAGAAGACCCGTCCCGTGGCGTCGACGGCCGCACCATCGTTCGCGCCGGCCAGCACCGCGATCGGGACTCGTGCGGTGACCGCGACGACGATCTCGTTGGGCCATCCCCGTCGCACGTCCGCGGACTCCACCCAGTCCAGGCCCAGCACGGCACGGCGGGCGGCCTCGGTGTCCAGCGTCGCCAGCGGAACTCCACGCGGAACGGTCGCGGCCCGCAGCACTGCCTGCGCCCGATCGTCCTCGACGCCGACGACGCGCACCTGCTTGACGGCGAGCACCGAGGAGAACCACACCAGCCAGACCACGCCGGCCATGACGAGGGCGGCGAGCACCAATCCCAAGATGCGCATCCGGCGACGGCGACGCGGACGACGATCGGACAGGTCAGCGGTGACCGGTCGGTCGACGGTCGGTGCCCTCATGCGCCGACCCTGCCGGGCTCGCAGCAGATCGAGGACCTCAAGCCCGATCATGCCGATGTCGCCGGCACCGAGCGTCATGATCAGGTCGCCGGGCCGCGCACGATCGACCAGATGACCTGCAACCGCCGACCACGACGGCTCGAAGACGACCTGCGCGGCAGGCAGGGGAACGTGCGACGCCATCGTCTGACCACTGGCACCCGGGATCGGCGTCTCCCCGGGCGCGAACACCTCGAGCACGACCACCTCGTCGGCCAGTCCGAGGGCCTGGCCGAACTCCTCGACGAACATGGCCGTGCGGTAGTAGTGGTGGGCCTGGAAGGCCACGACGACCCGACCATCGCCGACGACGTCGCGGGCCGCCCGCAGCGTGGCCTCGATCTCGGTCGGGTGATGCGCGTAGTCGTCGAACACCCGAATGTCGTCGACCTGCCCCTTGAAGTCGAATCGGCGCCGGGTGCCGCTGAAAGACGCCAGGCCATCCCGGAGGTCCGATGCGGAGTAGTCGAGACCGAGGCCGGTCACGAAGGCCGCCAGCGCGTTGAGCGCGTTGTGCTTGCCGGGGACCTCGAGCGCGATCTCGCCCAGGCGCACCCCGTTGTGGACGGTGTCGAAGGCCCACCCGGCGTCGGTGCGACGCGCGTCGCTGAGCCGGTAGTCCGCCTCGAGCGACTCTCCGTAGGTCCGCACGTCGACCCCGGCCTCGCGGCAGCGCTCGGCCAGACGGGCGCCACCCGGGTCATCGACGCACACGACCACGAATCCGTCACGGTCACGGATGCCGGTGGCGAACTCGAGGAAGCGCCGCCTCGATGGCCTCGAAGGTCCCCCAGTGATCCAGGTGGTCGGCCTCGACATTGGTCACGATCCCGGCGATCGGCTCCGAGGAACAGGAAGGCGCCGTCGCTCTCGTCGGCCTCGACGACGAAGACGTCGCCGGAGCCGAGATGCGCGTTGGAGCCGGATTCGTTCAACTCGCTGCCGATCGCAAACGACGGGTCCGCCCCGCAGTGCTGAAGCGCCACGGTGAGCATCGACGTGGTGGTCGTCTTGCCGTGCGTCCCGGCCACCGCGACGCCCCGCGTGCCAGCCATCACGGCCGGCCAGCGCCTCGGCCCGGCTGAGCTCGGGAATGCCACGTTCGCGGGCGGCCGCCCGTTCGACGTTGCCCTCGGGAATGGCCGTGGACACGACCAGCGCGTCGATGCCCGCGAACGAATGCCGGCGTCATGCCCCACCCTGGCCTCGACGCCGATGGCGCGCAGATGCCTGCAGGCGACGGGAGTCCTTGGCATCGGACCCGGACACGGCGAGTCCCTGAGCCACCATGATGCGAGCGATTCCCGACATGCCAGCGCCGCCGATGCCCACGATGTGGACCCGGCCCAGGGCCGCTGGCTCCGTCACTCCGCACCTCCCGATGCCGCCCGCAGGACGATGCGGGCCAGTTGTTCGTCGGCGTCCCGCACGCCATGCTCATACGCGGCCGCACCCATCGCGTGCAGCCGCTCCCCATCCTCCAGCACTCCGGCAGCGACGTCGGTGAGCCACTCCGCAGTGATCTCCGCATCGTCGACGATCAGGCCGCCCCCGGCCGCCACGACCGGCAGGGCGTTGAGTCGTTGCTCGCCGTTCCCGATCGGAAGGGCACGTAGATCGCGGGCAGCCCGACGGCGGCAAGCTCGGCGCAGGTCATCGCCCCCGCCCTTGTCACCGCGAGGTCCGCGGCGCAGTAGGCCAGGTCCATCCGCTCGATGTAGGGAACGGGCACGTACCCCGGAGACGGCGCCGGCGGCGTCGTTACGGGTGCCGAAGGCATGAAGGACCTCGATCCCCCGCCTCCGCAGGCCGGGAAGCGCCTGCTCGATCACGGTGTTGAGGCGCATCGCGCCCTGCGATCCCCCGAAGACGAGTAGCACGGGGGCGTCGGCGCGACAGCCCGAAGTGCTGCCGCGCTGCGCCCCGCCCTGCCTGTCGGTCGAGCGTGGCGATCTCGTGCCGAAGGGGCAGAGCCATGGGACGAGCGCCACGCATCGCGCCGGGAACGGATGAGTAGACGTGCTTCGTGCCAGCGCGCACCCAGCCGGTTGGCCAGGCCCGGCCGCGCGTTCGCCTCGTGGATGACCAGCGGGGTGCGGGTGCGACGCGCGGCGAGGTAGCCGGGCACGGACGCGTAGCCACCGAAGCCCACCACGACATCGGCTGATCGATCGCGGAGCACCGCCGTCGCGCGCTGGACCGCCCGTCGCATCCGGGAAGGCAGTCGCAGGAGGTCGGTGTTCGGCCGCCGCGGCAGTCGGCACGCTGGGCAGCGTCACGAGGTCGTAGCCACGGGCCGGAACGAGCGTGCCCTCGAGACCTCGCTCGCTGCCGATCACGGTGATCCCGATCGACGGGTCGAGTCGACGCAGGGCGTCTGCCACGTTCAAGGCGGGCTCGATGTGCCCGGCCGTTCCGCCGGCGGCGAGGACGACATGCACGTCAGCGCCGCCGAAGCGAGTCCGCCGTGCTCCTGCGCCGCAGGGCCCGGCGGGCATCGGGCTCGGCCTTGGCGAAGGCCATGAGCATCCCCAGGGCGACCAGGGTCGGGATGAGCGAGGACCCACCGTAGGAGACGAGAGGAAGCGGCACACCGGTGATCGGGAGCAGGCCGAGTACCGCCCCGATATTGATCACGGCCTGAATGACGATCCACGACCCGACGCCGGCGGAGGCGAGGCGGACGAAGGGATCCCGGGTGTTGCGCGACAGCCGGAAGATGGCGAAGGCGAGCACAGCGAACAGGGCCAGGACCGACGAGCGAACCCACCAGCCCGAGCTCCTCCCCGATCACCGGGAAGATGAAGTCGGTGTGCGCCTCGGGAAGCGAGCCCCACTTCTCTCGGCTCGCGCCCGAGGCCCACTCCCCAGAAGCCGCCGGTGCCCAGCGCGTACTGACCCTGGGTGAGCTGCCAGCCGAAGCCGAGCGGATCAGCGCCAGGATCCAGCCACGAGGTGAAGCGCTGCATGCGGTAGGGCGCCGCCAGGGTGAGCAGAAGGATCGAGAAGGCGCCGACCGACATCAGGATCGCGAACAGTCGCAGCGGTGCGCCGGCGGCGAAGAGCATGCCCATCGTGATGGCGGCGAGCATCAGCGTGTTGCCGAAGTCGCCCTCCATCAGGACCAGCACCATCATGGCGCCCGAGACCGGGAGCAGCGGGATCAGAAGCGATCGCCAGGTCTCGAGCTGCCTGCTGTTCCTTGAGAGCAGGCTCGCCCCCCAGACCACGAGCGCGAGCTTCGCGAACTCCGAGGGCTGCAGTCGGAACGGGCCGATGATCTCGATCCAGTTCCGCTGCCCGGCGACCTCGACGCCGATGACGAGCACGGCGACCAGGAGGCCGAACGCAAGCGCGAAGAGGACCCACGCGAAACCCCGCCAGAACTGAACCGACGTGCGAGCCGCGAAGAGCATCGCCACAACGCCGAGGATGGCGAACAACGCCTGTCTCTGGGCCAGCGTGTAGGCCGAACCGAACACTCGGAAACTCTCGATGCTGGACGCCGAGAGCACCATGATCAGACCCAGCACGAGCAGCAGCAGCGTGGTGCCGAGGAGCAGGTAGTAGGTGCTGAGCGGGTGGTTCAGCAGGAGTGCCAGTCGGCTCGGGGCTTCAGCCTGAGCGGATCGGTGCTCGTCACGGGACGTCGTCTCGCTCATCCGGCGCCCCCGCCGGTGCCCGCTACCGGACCGGCGAAGCCGGGAAGCGACATCACTGCCTCGGCGAAGAGCCGGCCGCGTTCGGTGTAGTCACGGAACATGTCCCACGACGCACATCCAGGCGCCAGGAGAACGGTGTCCCCCGGTCTGGCGAGCGATGCGGCGTGCTGGACCACGTCGACCATGGCACCAGTCTCGGGGTTCTCGACCACGATGACCGGCACATCCGGCGCGTGTCGGGCCAGCGCATCAGCAAGGATGCCGCGGTCGACACCGAGCAGCACCACGCCGCGCAAACGGTGGCGCGAGGACTGCACCAGGTCGTCGAACTCCTGCCCCTTGGCCATGCCCGCCCGCGATCCAGACGATGGGGTCGTACGCGGACAGCGAGGTCTGCGCGGCGTGCGTGTTCGTCGCCTTCGAGTCGTCGACATAGGTGACGCCCTCAGCGGTCCCCACGGTCGCGATCCGATGGTCCGCGGGGACGAACGAGCGAAGGCCCTCCTTCACTGCGGCTGGCGGGACTCCGAAGGCTCGTGCCAGGGCGGCGGCGGCGAGCGCGTTCGCCACGTTGTGCGGTGCCAGGGGATGCACGTCGTGGATCGTGGCCAGCTCGCGGACCGACTCGGCGCGCTCGGCGATGAACGCCCGGTCCACGATGAGGTCATCGACCACGCCGAGCATGGAGACGCGCGGGGATACCCAGGGTGAAGCCGATGGCGCGACAGCCCTCGACCACATCCGCCTCCTGCGACCATGCGCAGGGTGGCCTCGTCCTGGACGTTGTAGACCGCCGCCTCCTGCGTGCGCTCGTAGACCTTCGCCTTCGCGTCGACATAGGCCGCCACGGAACCGAAGTGGTCCAGGTGATCGTCCGCGATGTTCAGGCATACCGAGGCCACCGGGCTCATCGAGTACACGAAGGGCAGTTGCGGTGCCCCCACCTCGATCGCGATCACGTCCAGCTCGTCGTGCATGACGACGTCGACGAGTGAGTTGCCGATGTTGCCCGCGGCCGCAGTGCGGTATCCCGCCGAGCGCAGCATCGCCTCGAGCATCAGCGTCGTGGTCGTCTTCCCGTTGGTGCCGGTGACGCACAGCCACGCGGCCGCGTTGTCCGGGTGTCGCAGCCGCCACGCCAGCTCGAGCTCGCCCCATACCGGGATCCCGCGGTCCTGGGCATCGACGATCACCGGCGCGGAGGGCGGCAGGCCCGGCGACACCACCAGGAGATCCGTTCCATCCGGTGCCGGTCCCTCGTGTCCCAGCAGCACTCGGGCGTCGAGCATCCCGAGGATCTCCGCGCGCTCCCGCTGCTTGGGTCCGTCGCCGGCATCGAGCACGGTGACGCGGGCACCCAGCTGGATGAGGGCGTCCGCGCAGGCGAATCCGGCGATTCCCAGACCGGCGATCGTCACCGACCACTCGTCCCATCGTGATAGACGATTCAGATCGGCAGCGCTCCTGTCCGCAGCGGCGTCCGACGTCACGCGCGGACCCACTCGGCGTAGAAGAGCGTGAGTCCGGCCCCGATGCAGAGTCCTTGGACGATCCAGAACCTGACGACGATCTGGATCTCCGGCCATCCGAGCATCTCGAAGTGGTGGTGCAGGGGTGCCATGCGGAAGATGCGTCTCCCGGTCAGCTTGAACGAGCCGACCTGCAGGATCACCGAGACCGTGGTGATGAGGAACAGGCCCGCGATCAGCGGGAGGAGCAATTCCGTCCGCGTGAACACCGCGAGTCCGGCGATGCCACCGCCGAGGGCCAGCGACCCCGTGTCGCCCATGAAGATCCGCGCCGGTGCGGTGTTCCACCACAGGAAGCCGAAGGTTGCCCCAGCCGCTGCCGCGGCAACGATGGCGAGGTCGATGGGATTGGCCGTGTCATAGCAGAACGACGTCTGCTCGAAGAAGCAGCTCTGCCCGTACTGCCAGATGCTGATGAGCACGTAGGCCAGGAACGAGGCAAAGGCAGCACCGGTAGCGAGGCCGTCGAGGCCGTCAGTCAGGTTGACGCCGTTGGTTGTCGCCGTGATGAGGAACCAGATCCACAGGAGGAACAGACCCATCGGCAGCACGATGGCGGTGTCCCGGAGGAACGAGACGGCCATGGATGCCGGCGCGATGCCCTCCCCATTCGGGAACTGCAGGGAGAGGTAGGCGAACGCGAAGGCGACGATGGCCTGACCGACCAGCTTGGTTCGAGCCCGCAGTCCGGTGCTGCGCTGCTTGAAGATCTTCAGGTAGTCGTCTGCGACACCGACGATGCCGAGGCCGACCATCAGGAACAGGATGAGCAGCCCGGAAGCCGTGAGCGGGCGCCACACGACCAGATGAGTGAGGAAGTATCCGGCGATGACGCCCACCAGGATGGCCACGCCGCCCATCGACGGGGTCCCGCGCTTGCTCTCGTGATCGGGGTAGGTCTCGCCGTCGGTGGAGGCGCGAATCGCCTGTGCGTACCCGTGCCGCGCCAGTATGCGGATGAGCAGGGGGGTGCCGATCAACGACACGATGGCGGCAATGGCCGCCGCGATGACGACCAGCCTCACGGTCCGGCCTCCTCATCGGTGAGGAGCGCCTCGGCGACGCGCTCGAGCCCCACGCTTCGCGAGGCCTTGACGAGCACGACGTCGTCCGGGCCCACCTGCGCCCTGAGCAGGGCAATCGCGGCGGCAACGTCCGGAACGTGAACGGATTCCTCACCCCACGAACCCTCGTTGCTCGCCCCCAGATGCATGACGCGCGTCCCCTCACCCACGCAGACCAGTCGCGAGATGTCGAGCCGCACCGCGAGCCGACCGATCGCATCGTGTTCATCACGGGACGAATCGCCGAGCTCAAGCATCTCGCCGAGGACCGCCCACGTGCGGCGGCCAGCAGCCATCGCGACCAGCGTCTTCAACGCCGCTCGCATGGATTCAGGATTGGCGTTGTAGGCATCGTTGACCACCGTGAATCCGCCCGGAGCCACCCGCACTTCCATGCGCCACCGGCTGGTGGGCTCGGCCCCGCGGAGCCCGTCGGCGACCTGCTCGAGCGAGGCCCCCACGCTCAGGGCCACGGCGGCGGCCGCCAGTGCGTTAGACACGTAGTGCTCTCCGCTGAACTGCAGGGAGACGGGCTGCCCTGCCGCGGTGGCCATGTCGGTCAGGGTGAAGCTCGGCCGAGCACCCGAGTCCAATCGCACGTCCGTGGCGCGAACGTCCACATCGGCGCCCTCGCCGAAGGTCACGACTCGTGCGGAGGTTTCGCGCGCCATCGCGCGTACGAGCGGGTCGTCACCGTTCAGCACTGCGACCGCTCCCGCCGGGAGCGCGCGGATCAGTTCGGCCTTCGCGGACGCGATGGCCTCCCGCGAGCCGAGCATCCCCAGATGGGCGGACCCGACGTTCACGACGAGGCCGACGTCCGGCTTGGCGATGTCTGCCAGGTAGGCGATGTGACCTTCGCCCCGCATGCCCATCTCGAGCACCAGGAAACGGGTCTGGTCGTCAGCAGTGAGAACCGTCAGCGGGAGCCCCACCTCCGTGTTGAAGGATCCCGCCGCGCTGACAGTGCTGCCGACGCCGGCGAGGACGCTCGCGACAAGGTCCTTCGTGCTGGTCTTTCCACTTGAGCCCGTGATCGCCACCACCGTGCAGGAGAGCAGGGACGACCGCACCCAGGCTGCGAGCCTGCCAAGCGCTTCGACCGGATCGTCCACGACCACGCAGGGGATCGCCCTGCCCTCATCGTCGGTGAGCGCGCGGTCGGCCAGGACTGCAACGGCGCCGACCGCACAGGCCCCGGCGGCGAAGTCCCCACCATCGACGCGATCGCCCTTGATGGCCACGAACATGCAGCCGGGCGCGACCGCGCGCGAGTCCGCGACCACGGACTGGACAAGCACCTCTGGGTCCGCGCCGACCATCGTGCCGGACACGACATCGGCGATCCGAGCGATTGACATCGCGATCATGGGCCAGACCTGTCATCGAGGGCACCGAGCAGCACAGTCGCATCGTCGAAGGGCAGGACCACGCCCGCCGACTCCTGCCCCTGCTCATGTCCCTTGCCCAGTACCAGCACCACGTCTCCCGCCTCGGCCATCCCCACCGCCACCGTAATGGCCTGCCGGCGGTCGCCTTCCTCCTGGATCTCCGCCCTCTCGTGCGGCGCCACCTCCCGCGCACCCGTCAGCACCGCCTGCCGAATCTCCGCGGGGTCCTCTGAACGGGGATTGTCGTCCGTCACGATGAGGACGTCCGCGAGGCGCGCCGCCACGCCGCCCATCTGCGCACGCTTTCCCCTGTCTCGATCGCCGCCCGCGCCGACCACGACGATGATCCGCCCGTCCACGTCCTCGCGGGCTGCCATGAGCGCACGGGCGATGGCATCCGGAGAGTGCGCGTAGTCCACGATGCCGCGAATCCCGGCACGCTCCCCCACGACCTGCATGCGACCCGGCACCACCGCGTTGGCGATCCCGGCGGCTGCGCTGGCGGGGTCCGCCCCGGCGTTGCGGAGGACAGCGAAGGCACAGATGGCGTTGGCGACGTTGAAGGCACCAGGCATGGGCACCACCAGCGGCTGCACGTGCCCATCGGGCTCCACGATGGCGAGTTCAGTGCCGTTCCGGACCGCGTGCCAGTCGGCTCGAGAGTCCAGGAGAGACCAGGTCTGGATCGGGATGGTGGCCTCGTCGATCAGGCGACGCCCCCACGAGTCGTCCATGCCGACCACTCCGCGTTCTGCTCGATCCGGGGCGAAGAGGCTCGCCTTCGCGGAGAAGTAGCGCTCCATCGATCCGTGGTAGTCCAAGTGGTCCTGGGACAGATTCGTGTACGCGGCGACGTCGTAACGCACCGCGTTGACTCGGGACTCCGCGATGGCGATGCTGCTCACCTCCATGACGACCGAGTCCACGCCCGCTTCGAGCATGACAGCAAGGATCGCCTGGAGATCGGACGCTTCCGGTGTCGTCCGCGCACCCTCGTGCGACGCCCCGTCGACCTGCACCCCGATCGTGCCGATGAACCCCGTCGTCCGGCCGGCTGCCCTCAGGCCGGCCTCGACCATGGTCGCCACCGTCGTCTTGCCGTTCGTACCCGTGACGCCCAGCAGTTGCAGCGACTGGGCGGGGTCGCCGTAGATCCGCGCAGCGATCCGACCCAGGCTCTCGCGGGGCCGGTCCATGACGATGACGGGAACACCGAGCGCTGCGCAGTCGCCCGCACCTTCGGAGTCCGTGACGATGGCCACGGCTCCAGCGGAGACGGACGCGGCGGCAAACCGAGAACCGTGCGTGACATGTCCGGGCAGAGCCGCATAGAGGTCTCCTGGACGCACCGTCCGCGAATCGAGCGTGACGCCGCTGATCATCAGGGCGCCTGGGACGTCGAATCGGGCGGCTTCGGGGATCGCATCGACCAGTGGCACTGGCCGCGTGTTCGGCCTCATCGCCGGCGGCATGACGCTACCCGCCATAGGTGAGCGGCAGCGACGGGGCATCCGTCCCCGTGGGCGGAACCTGTCGGGCCTGGAGCGCGTACGTCATCACGCGCTTGAAGACCGGGCCGCCCAGCTCTCCGCCGTAGCGTCCGGCCCTCGGGTTGAAGACCGAGACGGCAACGACCAGTTCTGGTGCATCAGCCGGCGCCAAGCCGATGAAGGATGCGATGACGCCGCTGTAGCAGCGGCACTTCTCGTTGTAGGCCTGCGCGGTGCCGGTCTTGCCTCCGACGCGGTAACCCGGGATGGCGGCCATGGGTGCCGTGCCGCCCTCACCGACGACTGCCTCGAGCATGGCCCGCACCTGCTTGGCCGTTCCCGCACTGACGACTCGAGTCCGCTTCGGCTCCGCCGGGGCCTCGGTGGTTCCGTCGGCATGGACCACCTCCTCCACCAGGCTGGGTGCGATCCGGACTCCGTCGTTCGCGATCGTGGCGAAGACGCTGGCGGACTGGACGGCGTTGACGCTGAGCCCCTGTCCGAAGGCGATGGTCGGGAAGGACGTCCTCGACCAGTCGGAGTGAGGCGGCACGTAGCCGGCCTGCTCGCCTGGGAAGTTGAGTCCAGTGGGCTCCCCGATACCGAACTTCTTGAGGTACTTGGACAGCTTCTTCCCGCCGATCCGCTCGGCGGCGAGGATCGTGCCGATGTTGCTGGACTTGGCCATCACACCGGCGAGGGTGAGCTGGAGCGTGCCATGCGCACTGCTGTCGTGGAAGGTCTTGCCTCCGCGATTCAGCCCGCCGGGAACCTTGAACGCCGAGTAGGGATTCGCCGCACCCTCGTTGACAACCGCGGCGAGGGTCATGAGCTTGCTGGTCGAACCGGGCTCGAACACATTGGTGAGCGCGCGATTGCCCCGGTTGGCATCCGTGGCCGATGCGGCGTCGTTCGGATCGAAGGTCGGGGCGGTCGCCAGGGCGAGGATCTTCCCGGTCTTGGCGTCCATGACCACGACGGTGCCGCTGTCGGCCCGGGACTGCGCGACCTTCTGGGCGATTGCCTGCTGCGCGACGTACTGGATGTCACGATCAATCGTCAGCCGCACCGTCGTGCCGGCTTCCGCATCCGTGATCGAGTTCGCACCCGTCGGGATCACCTTGCCGCCAGGTCCGCGCTCATAGGTCTGTGATCCCGCGGTCCCGGCGAGCTGGTCCTGGAAGGCGTACTCCATGCCGCCCAGCCCCTTGCCCTCGGCGCCAACGAAGCCGACCACGTTCGCCGCGAGGTCGCCCGCGGGATACACGCGGCGGGCGGCCGGCTCGCTGAAGATGCCAGGAAGGCGCAGGGCGGAGATCCGATCCCAGGTCTCCGGCGTCAGCCCCTTCGTGAGGTAGATGAAGCGACGGTCACCAGTGAGTCGGGTGGCCAGGACGTCCGCGTCAGCACCGAGGATGGGGCTGAGCTGGGCCGCCACCGCCGCTGGGTCCGTCACCAGGGTCTGGTCCGCCGTGAGGTTGCGAGCCTCCAAGGTGATCGCCAGGGCCTGCCCACTGCTGTCGAGGATCGAGCCACGCTGCGCGGGGATCTCCGACGTCCGCAGTCTTTGGTCCAGGGCCGCAGACGCCAGGGTCTCCCCTCTGACCGCCTGCAGTTCCACCAGCCGCCCGCCGAAGACCGTGAGGACCAGGCCGGTGGCGACGAGCAGGATCGTGCCCCGCTTTCGCGGATCGGCGAGGGTGATGAACGAACGACGAGGACCCCGTCCTGCTGCTCCCCGTGAAGGGGCGGCGGGCCGGGGCCGACTGCGAGTGTCGCTGCGGGTCACGTCGGCGGTCCATATCGCGACGGCGCTGGGGCCGGCGTGATCCGCGTCGCCATCACGGCACCGGCACCGCAACCAGTCCGGCGTCCTCCGACGAGAGCTGCCCGGTCAGGTCGATGATGGTCGCGTCCTCCCACAGATTGTTCTCGGCGTTGGGGTTCTTGGGCTTCTTCGCCGCCTTCTTCTCGGCCGCGGTCTTCTCCTTGGCGGCCGACTTCTCCGCGGCAGCGAGTGCCTCCTCGTTCGCGGCCGCCGCCTGGGCAGCGGCGGCGTCCGCCGCGGCCGGGTCGTAGTCGGGCCCGGGGGCGATCGGCAGGTCCGTGCCGACCGACGCGTTGTCCACCGCCTCGGCGGCGGTGGCATCGGCCGGTGTCAGGAGGCGTGGAGTGATCGACGTCGCGCCGCCGGCCGCCTTCGGCTTGCCGAGTACCTTGCCTCCGGGCAGCCGCAGGAAGACGGGGTTCTCGCTGGGGACCATGCCGAGCGAACGAGCCTGCTGCTCAAGGGCCTCCGGTGCCCCCGCCGCGGCGACGACCTCAGACAGCGTCTGCTCCTGCTGGGTGAGTGCGGCCCGCTCGGCCTGCAGTTCGCTGATCGTGAAGGCGCCCTGGGCAAGCGATGTGTTGATCACCAGGATGACGACCATCCCGACCACGAGCAGGCCGGTGACGACCAGCGCAAACACCCCGCGACTGGCGCGCTCGGGACGCAGCGGGGAGACCATCCGCAGATGTGGACGCGATGCCCGCAGACCGCGGGCCCCGCGGGTGGCGTACTCGGTACCCTCGCTGATCCGGATTTCCGGTGCGGCTCCGTCGGTCTCGGACTCCACCGGGGGCTCGGGCTGGCGGGCGGTCGCGGTCATGCCGCCACCGCCAGTCGCTCTGCGGCTCGGACCTTCACGGAAGCAGAACGCGGGTTGGCGGCCACCTCGATGTCATCGGCCACCTCAGCCCCGCGAGTCAGCAGCCTCAGCCAGGGCTGCAGCGAGTCGGGAACCACCGGCAGGCCAACCGGCACGTCCGGGTGAGCCCCGACCGCGAGGGAATGCTTGACGATTCGGTCCTCAAGGGACTGGTACGACATGACCACGATCCGCCCGCCGACTGCGAGGCTGTCCAGGGCTGCCGGGATCGCACGTCGCAGCACGTCCAGCTCCCCGTTGACCTCGATGCGCAACGCCTGGAAGGTGCGCTTGGCTGGGTTGCCGCCGGTGCGGCGCGCAGGTGCGGGGATGGCCGCCTTGATGAGATCGACCAGCCGGGCGGAATTCGTGAACGGAGCGACCTTGCGCTCGACGACCACCCGCGCCGCGATACGCGACGCGAACCTCTCCTCGCCGTACTGCCGGAGGATGCGCGCCAGGTCCGCAGCGGGGTAGGTGTTCAGGACATCGGCTGCCGTCATCCCGGTGGTGGGATCCATACGCATGTCGAGCGGGGCGTCCTGGGCATAGGCAAAGCCGCGCTCGGACTCGTCGAGCTGCATGGATGAGACGCCCAGGTCGAACAGGATCCCCTGGACCGGGCCGAAGCCGAGTTCGGCCAGCACCTCGGGCAGCTCGTCGTAGACGGCGTGGACGAGGGTGACTCGCTGGCCGAACGGCGCCAGTCGCTCACCTGACAGGCGCAGCGCCTCCGGGTCCCGATCGAGTCCGACCACGTGCACGTCCGGGAACGAGGCGAGGAGATGCTCCGCATGACCGCCCAGCCCGACGGTGGCATCGACCATGACCGCGCCGGGGGCCTCGAGGGCTGGCGCGAGCAGTGCGATCACGCGATCCCGCAGGACCGGCACGTGACGGGTCGATGTCGACATCGTTCAGGCCCAGGTGTCCACGACGGAAGCCAGGGCCATGAGCACCGCGGCCGTGAGCACAAGGGCAACGCCGAGCACGCCCGTGGACCGCAGAACGCTGCGGACCGGTTGCTCGGGCTGGATCAGGGTGTTCATCTGTCCCCCTTCGGGTGAAGGTCGCGGGTGGGTGGGATGAAGTTGTGGCACTGCGGCCGTGTGGCCAGGTCCCCGCCCGCCGTTTCCAGCGGACCCTGGCGCCGGGGAAGGGGCGTCAGGAGCGATGCGAGGAGCGGGAGGAGACCTCACCGCGCGGTTCGAGCGCCGACGTCGTGTCAGAGTCCGGGGAACACCTCCTCGCTGAGGCCGGAGAAGGCCTCCTCCTGCTCGCTGAGGTAGGTGTCCCAGGTGGCGGCGTCCCAGATCTCCGCGGTGGAGCTCTTGCCCACCACGACGACATCGCGGTCAAGGCCGGCGTACTCGCGCAGCGCTGCAGGCACGGTGATCCGGCCCTGACGGTCCGGGATCTCGTCCGATGCCCCGGAGAACAGCACTCGCTGGTAGGCCTGCACCCTCGGGTCGGAACGGGAGGCTTCGTTCACCCGCTCGGCGTAGGCCGCGAACTCCGCCGCCGGCCAGACCACGATCGATCGGTCCTGCCCCTTGGTCAGCACCAGTCCCCCGGCCAGGCCCTCACGGAACTTGGCCGGCAGGACGAGGCGGCCCTTGTCGTCCAGGCGCGGCGTATGCGTCCCCAGGAATCCCAGAAACACCAGCCCCACCTCCCCGACCCGTACCACTGCTCACCCTGGTCTCTCCAAGTGACGCCACTGTACTCCACTTTCCTCCACCGTCAACCACATCTCCCCTAGGACACGAAGGATCTCCTCCACCCCGAGCCTCCCCGCCCCCTCCCCATGCCGAGCCGGTGATCCCCAGCGCCAGATCGCGGACACGAAGCCACCGGAGGCGGGATGACCAGATCAAGCGGGTCCGGGACGTACGCTCCGGACGTGATGCCCCGAGTCCTCGTCGCGACATCGGTGCGCCCTTGCGCTGGCCGCCTGCTCGGCAGGACCCCCCGACGCGGGCCCGACGACTGCGAGCTCGACCACGACGAGCCCGAGCCCGCACCGCGACCCCCACGGCAACCCCGTCGCCCACGCCGACCCCCACCCCGTCGCCCACGCCGACCCCCACCCCGTCGCCCGCCTACACCTCGCCGTTGGATGGCCGGGCCGCCGAGGGGGCGAAGCCGGTGCTGATCGTCAAGTTGGACAACACCAGATACGCGCAGCCGCATGCCGGCCTGGAGCGGGCGGACGTCGTCTATCTCGAGGAGGTCGAGTACGGGATCACCCGGATCGCGGCCGTGTTCTCCAGCCAGGTCCCCCACCGCATCGGCCCAGTGCGGTCGGCCCGCATCACGGACATCGACCTGGTCGCCCAGTACACGCACCCCGCGTTCGCCTACTCCGGGGCCCAGCGCAAGATGTTCCCGGTGCTCGATTCTGCGGCCTTCCGCGACGTCTCTCCCCGCCGTGGTGCAGCCGGCTACAGCCGGGACTACAACCGGCGCGCGCCGTACAACTACTTCCTGGACGGCAAGGTCGCGCTCTCCCGAGCCCCGAAGGCGTCCCTCGCGCACGACATGGGCTTCGTGTTCGACGAGCAGGTACCCGACGGTGGCCTGGTCGCGACGTCGGCCTCGATGAAGTGGGGCTACTCCTCGGCCGACTTCAAGTACCGGCGCAAGACCGGCCAGTACGCGGTGTACTTGAATGACCTGCGTGCGGGCGCTGAAGCCAGCAAGAGCGGACAGAACGCGGCCACGGTCGTCATCCAGTACGTCAAGCAGGTGCCCTCCGCATTCTTCGACAAGGGCGGCGGCAATACCCCGCACGCGGAGACCATCGGCACTGGCAAGGCAACGGTCATGCGCGACGGCCTCGCCTGGTCGGCCACCTGGAGCCGGCCCACGGCCAAGGACGGCACCACCTTCACGCTTCCGGACGGCAGCGCGATCGCCTTCAAGCCCGGTCAGCTGTGGATCGTGCTGCTGGACAAGAAGCGCAAGGCGACGGTGACCCCGCTCACCGAGCCCAAGCCGAGCCCCACCCCGTCAGCGAGCGCGCCATCACCCACTGCGACGGGTGCGAGCAGCCGCTCGACCCCGACCAGCTCAGCGAGCCCACGCTCGTAGCAGGGCCTCGACCAGCAGTCCGGGATCCTGCGCGTTCGGGGAGTGCCCGACGCCCGGCAACTCGACCGCCTCCGCCCCCAGTTCCGCAGCGAGGGCAGCCTGTTCGGCGACGGGCCACGCGTCGTCGTCCGCACCCCACATGACCGTGACCCTCAGTCCGTCGAGCACGGCGCGGAGCCGTCCGGTGATCGCGGGCTGCGACATCAAGGACTCGGCGATGGCACGAAGCTGCTGAGGATGGTTGGCCTGCCACCGACGTTCAAGGAACGCGGCGACGTCCGGCGGCGGCGGAACGACGTCCTCGGCCTCCTCCATCTCGCGCATGATGCGCCAGATCGCGGCGAGGTCAGAGTGGTCGAGGGCGGTCACAAGATCCGGGAGCCCCTGCCATCGCTCGGTCGGCAGCGCGCCGCCCCCGGTGCACAGCAGTACCAACGAGGCAGGGCGAAGGGCAGCCGAGGCAACCGCCTCCTGGCTCACCAGCCCTCCGTAGGAGTGACCGAGCAGGTGGGGAGGCGACGCGAGGCCGAAGCGTGCCATCGCCTGATCAGCCACAACGGCGACATCGGCCGCGAGCAGCTCCAAGGCGTAGTCATCGCGGTCGTCCGAACCGTCCGACTCGTGCTGGCCCAGCTGGTCGAAGCTGACGGCGCCAATCCCCGCCTCCGCCAGCAGCGGCAGGACGGCGATGAAATCCTCCTTGCTGCCCGTGAATCCGGGCACCAGCAAGGCCCAATCGCCCGAGTCGGCGAGCCGGCTGTGCAAGACCGCGCGCTCTGTCCCTCGGACCGGCCACCGCTCCACAGTCACGCCCGTCGGGAGGGTGACGAAGGGCGGCGTGCTCACGCGCTGACGCTAGCGAAGGGCCCGCGGGTCGGATTCGCGCAGGTCAGCCTCGATCAGGTCAGGGACCTCCAGGCCTCGCGACGCATCGACGCCCAGGTCATGCAGGCGGCGAGCCTGGGCCATCGCCTGGGAGTCGAACGAGCCGACGAACCGGTTGTAGCCGCGCACGGCCTGGTCCAGCCCCCGCCGCATTCCGTCGAGATGCTCGACCAGGACCCCGAGACGGGACAGCATCTCGGCGGCCGAGCGCTTGATGTCTTCGGCGTTCTCCGCCATCAGCTGACGCTGGTATCCGAAGCCGATGGTCCGCAGCAGGGCAAGCATGGTGGTCGGGGTGGCCAGGACCACACGCCGATCGAACGCCTTCTCCAGCAGCAGTCCATCGGCGTCCAGCGACGCCGACAGCAGCGACTCGAGCGGCAGGAACATGACCACGAAGTCCGGGCTTGCCGACGAGTCGGCGTATCGCTTCGACGACAGTTCCCGGACGCGGCTCATCACGTCCGCCGCGTGCTTGCGCATGAGTTCGTCTCGGCGCGGCGGTTCCTCGGTGCCGACGGCCTGCCAATAGGCGTCGAACGGGAACTTCGCATCGATCAGCACCTCGCCGCCGCCCGGGAGCATGACCACGATGTCGGGGCGCAGCGAGCCATCGGGGCCGCCCCTCGTGTCCTGGCGCGTGAAGTGGGTCCCCTCGAGCAGACCGGCATGCTCCAGCAGTCCTTCGAGCTGCATCTCACCCCACTGGCCCCGAGTCTGACCACCGGCGAGGGCGGCCGCCAACTGCTTCGTCGCGGCCTCCAGCGACTGGTATCGCTCCTGGACTGCGGCGATCTGCGTCGTCATCGTCGCCTCCGCGGCCGTCCGCTCCCGGCTGGCCGCGTCCGCGGCACGCCTGAGGCCCTCGACACTGTCCCTGACTGGCTGCAGCAGCCCCTCGAGGGATCGTGACTGCTCCTGGGAGTCCCGCAGTGCGGCGTTGTCGGCGCGCATGGACGCCAGGGCCCCGTCGAGCCCAGCCGCACGCACTCGCTCCCGGCTCAGGGCTCGGCCGAGGAGCAAAGCCGTCGCCGCGGCACCCAGCAGGAACCCGACAATCGCGAATCCGGTCACGGTGACGACATCAGCAGTGTCCATTTCGCGATGATCTCGCGCACCCCTGACATCGCGCCGACGTCCGGATGGCCGAGCACGGGTGTGCCGCCCCTCCTGTGACCTGAGGCGGCACACCCCCTCGCCCGTTCCCCCGATCCGGGCGAGAGTCACGGTATGTCGACGGTGTGACGTTCGGCGACCCTCGGTACCCGCCTGTGGACGGCCCGGTCGTCCACAGCCCCGCGGCGGCGCAGTGGCCCCGAGCGTGGCAGACTCGAAGGCCCGAAAAGCAGCACCCGAGTTGGAGATGAAGTGGACAGCGTTGCCGAGGAGCAGGCGTTCGTCGACTCCGCCTACCTCCGCCTCGGGGTCTTCGCCACGCACCTGCAATCCCGCATGGACGAGATCGCGCGGTCTCCCGGCACCGGAACCGGTCAGGATCTCCTGGAGAAGCAGGCGCTCTACGACAACCTGTCGCAGCAGCTGACCGGTGCCCTGGCGGCGCAGCAGCGACTGTGCTTCGGTCGGGTCGACCACGCCGACGGCCGGATCCAGCACATCGGCCGGATCGGGCTGCGTGACGGCGATGGCGAGCCGCTCCTCCTCGACTGGCGGGCGCCGAACGCCGCCGGCTTCTACCAGGCCACCACGATCGAGCCGATGGGGCTCTTGCGTCGCCGCCGGATCATGACGAAGGACCGATCCGTCACGCACCTCGAGGACGAAGACCTGTCGGATCCCACCGCCATCGCGACGGATGCTGCAGCCCGGGCCGTCTCCGCCCCCCGCGACGGGCGCATGGGCGACATCATCGCGACCATCGCGGCCGACCAGGACCGAATCGTGCGCAGCCCGATGAACCAGGTCACCGTGGTGCAGGGCGGCCCGGGCACGGGCAAGACCGTGATCGCCCTCCACCGAGCGGCCTGGCTCCTGTACACCTATCGCGATCGGCTGGCCAAGGACGGCGTCCTGGTGATCGGCCCCTCGAACGCCTTCCTGCGCTACATCGACCAGGTTCTCCCCAGCCTCGGGGAAACCGACGTCGTCCTGCTCACTCCCGGCCAGATCTTTCCCGGGGTGTCGACGAGCCGACCCGACACACCGGAGGTCGCCGAGATCAAGGGCGACCTCGTCATGGTGAAGGTGATCGCCAATGCCGTTCGCAACCGCGTCCGAATCCCCGATCACGACGTGTCGATGCGGATGCAGGACGGCGTCACTGTGACCGTCACAGCAGCGCAGCTCGCCGAGGCCCGTCGCGGTGTCCCGCGCAACGGCACGTTCCACTCGAATCGAGACCCGTTCCTGCGACGTGTGCTCGAGCACCTGAGTCGGAGCCGGGCCCGCGCGCTGGGCGAGGACCCGGGAGATCCCGATGTCCGCGAGGCCGCGCTGCAGGATCTGGTGGAGGACGCCGACGTGCGGCGGACGCTCAACCTCATGTGGTTGCCCATCACACCCCAACGCTTGGTGGCTCAACTCCTCTCCGACGCAGAGACGCTCGCCGCCGCGGCCGGGGGGCTGCTCACCGAAGGCAAGCAGGCGCTGCTGCTGCGCGACCGGCAGGCACCCTGGACCGTCGATGACGTCCCCCTGCTCGACGAGGCCGCCGAGCGACTGGGGGAGCAGGTCGCGCCGACCCGCGCTCCCGCCGCACGAAACGATGACGGCTACGAGGAGCTTCACGTCAGTGACCCGCTGAGCCGCGAACGACCGTCGACGACCGTCGCCGAGCGTGCCCTCAACGACCGGGACTGGATCTACGGTCACGTCGTGGTCGACGAGGCGCAGGAGCTCTCACGAATGGCGTGGCATGCTCTCGCGCGCCGGTGCTCCCGCAGGTCGATGACCGTAGTCGGCGACCTGCAGCAGACGACGCACCCCGCGGGCGCCCGAGCCTGGGACCAGGCGCTCGACTGGGCAGGGGACCATGTCGACCTCCACTCGCTGACCGTGACCTACCGGATCACCAGGGAGACAGCCGGCACTGCGGCCGAGCTGCTTCAGCGCGCCGGCGGCCACGCCCCCGACCTACGACCCGTGCGGGACGGCCAACCGACGGAGCGGCTCACCACCGAGGAAGTACACCTCGCCGACCTCATCCTCGATCGGCACGTTGCCGATGCCGGTCGCATCGGCGTCATCGTGCCCGACGGCCGCGCCGAGGCGCTCATGTCGTTCCTCGCCGCGGCCGACGAGCGCTTCGGGGTCGGTGACGAGGCCATCGACGCACCCATCGCCGTCCTTACCGCGCGCGACACCAAGGGACTCGAGTTCGACCATGTCTTCGTCATCGAGCCGGACGAGATCGCCGCGCAGGGGATTCGCGGGTCCGATGTCTACGTGGCGTGCACGCGGGCGACCCAGGTTCTGCACCTGGTGTCGCTGTGCCCCGGGTCGGAGGACGCCGCCCGCGGCTGATGCCCGAGACCGAGGCCATCAGCGCCTACGCTGGAGCCATGCTCCTGACGACCCTCGCGGGACCCGGTCTGCACCGGGGTCGGGAGTTCGGCCAACGTCACGGCAAGGGGATTGCCGATGCCGCCACCGCCCTGAAGACCGAGTTGGCGAGGTCGGGGCATTCGCCGACGGCGATCGGGCGCCGGCTGGGCACCAGCGCGCTCACCCGGGCCGCCGCGGACCTCACGCCCGACCTGTGGGCGGAACTGACGGCCATGGCCACCGCCAGTCGGGTCGATCTTGCAGATGTCCT
Organism: uncultured bacterium; assembly: GCA_963700745.1. GTDB lineage: Bacteria > Actinomycetota > Actinomycetes > S36-B12 > S36-B12 > UBA10649. Next base: position 111,935 of record CAVOYT010000003.1, read on the forward strand.
GATGCTCACCTTCCTGGACGAGGTGTGGGCCATGACCCGCTCGTCCGGCTGCTCCGCGGTCGCCAGGACGATCGATCCGCGACCCGGCACCCCGGCGACGACTGAGATCGGCCAGACCATGGACCTCCCGGCCTGGACCACGGGTCGCTTCCTGGTGCTGCGAGTGGCGCCAGAGGACGCGCCCGTCGCACTCGTGATGGCCTATCCCGGGATGATCGGCCTGTGCGGTGCAAACGCATCCGGGTTGGGGGTAGCCGTCACCGCACTCCCCCGTGCTTCGGCGAACGAGGAGGGTCTGGGAGTCGCCTTCGTCGTCCGGCACCTGCTCACGTTGTCCACCCTGACTGCCGCGCAGGACTTCCTCATGACCACCCCTCATGCGGTCGCCCAGGCCTACACGATTGCCGCACCCGACGGCATCGCCACCTTCGAGGCGGACCCGACCCGCGTCTCGCGGGTCAGCGACCCGGGGTCGCCGGCCACGATCCACAGCAACCACGCATTGTCAGCGGACGGGTCGACAGCCGACCGTGAGCCTTCGGAGTCGTCGCGCGAGCGCTACGACATCCTCCTGCGCGGACTCGAGCGGCATGAGGCACTCGCCGAGCTGCTCACCGGTGAGATCCTCGTCGACGGCGAGCGCTGGGACGATCCGCACCTCACGTTCGGCGCCTTTCGCGCCATCGGATCCGAGCCGGTGGTCCGCTTCATCGACGGGGCGGAGCTGAGGGCCGGCAAGCGCGAGTGGTCACGCTTCTCGTTCGGGTGACTCCAGCACCCCGCGCAGCAACTGGCGCATCTGCCCCACCGCGACCCGCAGTGGCACCAGGAGCACGTCACTGACCTGCCGGCCCTCCAGCAAGGCGAGGTTCTCTTCGTAGTACCAGAGGATGCGTTCAGGTGACGCATGGAAGCGCACCATCGCCTCCTCGCCGGCCATCAGCAGGTCGGTCACGATCGCGCGCGCGTTATGGACCTTGTCCGCCGCCCACACCGTCAATGCATCGTCGGAGACGGATCGCAGGCGCGCGAGGTGCTCGTGCTTGCGCGTTTCCCAATCCCGCTTCTCCAGGCCCTCCGGAGCCAGGGAGTCACTGCAGTCGCGGACAATGTCGGCGACGCGCGTCCCGAACCTGTCCTCGATGTCGGCAAGACGTTGCTCCCCACCATGGTCCTCGGCCGCGTCGTGCAGCAGTGCGGCGATCGCGAGGTCTTCATCGCCACCGGCCTCGAGGACGAGTGACGAGCACGCGAGCAGGTGCGATGCATACGGGACGGTCGTGCCCTTGCGGAACTGGGAGGCGTGCACCTCGACCGAGTAGGCCACCGCGCTGGCGTATCGGGGAGTGAGCAGTGCACCCGGTGACGGCCCCATGACTCCAAGGTAGCGGGCGGGTCGTGACCGAATCGTTGTTCAGCGCAGGAACGTCCGCTCACGCCGCTCGCGTCAACAACGGTGGAGGCTTCACGGAGGAGGAGACCATGCGAGGAAAGGCTGCACCACTGCTCATCGCCGTCCTGGCGGCGGCCGCGCTGCTGGCCGGTTGCGGAGGGACGACCGATGCCGAGATGGACATGTCCATGCCTGACGGCGTATCCGTCGAAGGAGGCGCTCCCGCCCTGTCCGAGGAGATGGCCGTCGAGGACCGAGCCGCGGCCGCAGCCGTGCCGACGGAACGTCAGGTGATTCGGACCGGCTACGTGTCGATGCGCGTCGACGACGTGTCCAAGACCGCCTTCGACGTGCACGCCCTGGTTCGCAAGCGGAACGGCCTGATCTCATCCGAGGACACCCAGAGCACCGGCGACTCCACCTACTCCACGATCACCGCACAGATACCAGCGGATGACCTCGACGCGTTCATCGCCGACGTCTCAGCGCTGGGCACCGTGGACTCGATCAATGTCAACGCCCAGGACGTCACCACGCAGGTCGTCGATCTGGACGCGCGGATCTCGGCACTCGAGACGAGCATCGACCGCATGACGCAACTGCTGGCCCAGGCCAGCAGGATCGAGGACCTGCTCGCCATCGAGACGCAGCTGTCGCAGCGGCAGGCGGAACTCGACTCGCTGACGGCGCAGCGGACGTGGCTCGGCGATCAGGTGGCTATGTCGACCATCACGGTCTCCCTCTCGCCGACCACCCAGATCGCTGACGTGGATGCACCGGGCTTCCTGTCCGGACTGGAGAGTGGCTGGGCCGCATTCGTTTCGCTGATCATGGTCGCCATCACAGCTCTCGGGTTCTTCCTGCCGTTCCTGCTGGTGCTGGCCGCCATCGCGATCCCCGTCACCATCATTGCGGTGCGACAGGCCCGGCGACATCGCCGGACGCCCGCGTCCGCGACGACGGACGCAGCGTCTCCGGACACCGCGGCGAGCACGCAGAGCGCGGGATCGGATCCCGCCACGTAGGGTGAGTGGATGAGACGAGGGGCTGTGCACGCCTTCGTGCACGCCCTCGTCCTCGCCCTCGTCGTGATCACCGGCGCGGCTGTGGCCACGGCCACGGCCGCGCCTGCGTCGGCCGCGGAGGAGATGCAGCTGCCGGGAGGGCCAGCCTCGGCCACGGACCCCACGCCAGTTCTCCTGGACGCGGCCCTGTACACACCACCGGAGGTCCCGGCGCCCGCCGTCGTGCTGGCCCACGGATTCGGGGGGAGCCGCCAGGATCTCGACGAGCGCGCGCAGCAGCTCGCGGACCGCGGGTTCGTCGTTCTGGCCTACTCGGCGCGCGGCTTCGGCACCTCGACCGGAGAGATCTCGATGAACTCGCCGGACTTCGAGGTCGCCGACGCCAGCGCCCTGATCGACTACCTGGCCACCCGTGACGACGTGCGACAGGACTCAGACGGCGACCCGGTCGTGGGCATCGCCGGGCGGGTCCTACGGCGGAGCGCTGGCCCTCCTCACCGCCGGGTATGACGCGCGCGTGGATGCGGTCGCGGCGGACATCACCTGGAACGAGCTCGAGTCGTCGCTGTTCGGCCAGAGTCGCGCGGGGCGGAGCGACCCGGCCGCGGCAGTTCCGGGGGTGTTCAAGGACCTCTGGACCGGGAACTTCTTCGGGGTCGGCGTGGTGAACCGCGACGGATCCGTCACCGAATGCGGCCGGTTCACCGATGCGTGGTGCCGCGCCTACACATCCGCGGCGGCCGACGGCGTCGTCACACCGGAGTCGAGGGCACTCATGCATGCGTCCTCACCCGGAAGCGTCACCGATCGCATCACCGCGCCGACCCTGCTCATGGCGGGTGAGGCTGACTCCCTGTTCCCCCTGGCCCAGGCGAATGCGAATGCTGAGCAGATCGCCGCCGCCCATCCACAGACGCCCGTGAAGATGGTCTGGCACGGAGGCGGTCACGACGGCGGGGTCGACGAGTCCGATCGACTCGACGATCTGGTCGCCGCGTGGTTCGAGGATCACCTGGCGGGCGGGCCAGCGGTCTCAACCGAGTTCGAACTGACGCAGACTTCGGGGTCGATCTCCACCCGGAGTTCGGGAGCAGCCCCGATCGTTCTCGCTGCGGCGGCGTATCCCGGCATCCGTGGCAGCAGCCAGCGGGATGTCCCGTTCGCCGGACCGTCACAACGGGTGCTGGCCCCTGCGGGTGGAGTGCCCGCCGCGATCAGCTCGGTGCCCGGGATCGGTGGCGCCGTAGCGGACCTCGTCAACCGTCCGATGCCCGGGCAGTCCGCCTACTTCGAGTCCCCTCCGCTTGACGGTCCGCTCCTGATCGCCGGCTCAAGCGAGGTGACCGTGCGCGTCGCGGCCACGGACGACAGCAGCGACACGACAGCCCTATTCGCGTCGCTCCGGATCGTCTCTCCTGGCGGCCGCGAGACACTGCCGTCAGGACTGGTAGCCCCGGTGTACCTGCCCGACCTCGGGACGACTCCCCAGGACGTGACCATCGCGCTCCCCGCAATCGTGGCCGATGCCGCCACGGGCGACCGGCTGCGGCTGGTGATCTCCACCACGGACTTCTCCTACCGACTTCCCCTCCAGCCCCGCCTCATCGACGTCACCCTTGCCTCCCCTGCGGTTTCGGTTCCCTTGGTCGATGCCGTACCCGTGAGCGGCGGGGTGGCCGCCTACTGGTGGCTGGTGGGCGGCGGTCGCGATCGTCCTGCTGCTGGCGCTGCTGCTGGTGCGGCTGCGCCCCCGGCACGGATCGCCGTCCCCGGTGCCCGAGGAGCACGAGATCCCCTTGGTGATCACGACCTTGAGCAAGCGCTACTCGGACGGATACCTGGCCGTCGATGACCTGTCGTTCACCGTGAAGCGCGGCATGGTCCTGGGACTGCTCGGACCCAACGGCGCTGGCAAGACCACCACCATGCGGATGGTCATGGGCCTGATCCGGCCCACCTCCGGAACCATCACGGCCTTCGGCGAACCGGTCTACGCGGGTGCGCCGGTGCTGTCGCGTATCGGATCGCTCGTCGAGGGAGCAGGATTCCTGCCGCACCTGACCGGCCGTCAGAACCTCGACCTCTACTGGCGCGCGGCGGGACGGACCCACGACGACTCGTACCTGGACGAGGTCCTCGAGATCGCCGACCTCGGCTCAGCGATCGACAAGAGGGTGCGCTCGTACAGCCAGGGCATGCGCCAGCGCCTGGGCATCGCACAGGCGATGCTCGGCAAGCCCGACCTGCTGATGCTGGACGAGCCGACGAACGGCCTTGATCCGCCGCAGATCAAGGCGATGCGCGAGGTGCTGCATCGGTATGTCGACTCCGGTCGCACCGTGATCATCTCCTCCCACCTGCTCAGCGAGGTCGAGCAGACGTGCACCGATGTCGTCGTGATGCATCGCGGCCGGCTCATGGGAGTCGGCAGCGTCGACGAGCTGCTTCGGGACCATGCCGGCAAGCGCCTGGAGGACGTCTTCCTGGAGATTGTCGGCGACGACCTGACCGTGGGGCTGTCATGAGTGAGGCGACGATGTCCGGCACTACGTATCGGGCCAGCGCCACGATGCCCCTTCGCGTGGAGTTCGTCCGACAGCTGCGCCGTCGCCGCACCCTCGTGGCGTACCTGCTCGTCATCGCCCTGCCGGTGATGGTCTCGCTCGCAGTGAAGTTCGGGTCCGAGGCCGACAGCGGTCGTCGTCTCGGGAGCGGAAGCGCCGATCTCGTCGGACTGGCGACCGCCGGCGCGGCCAACTTCACGGTGACGATGTTCTTCTTCGCCGCGGGCTTCCTGCTCCTCGTCATCGTGGCGCTGTTCTGCGGCGACACGGTCGCGAGCGAGGCCTCGTGGTCAAGCCTGCGCTACCTGCTGGCCGCACCGATTCCGCGTCGACGACTGCTCAAGCAGAAGCTCATCGTCGGACTGGTCCTCGCCTTCGGTGCTATCGCCACGCTGCCGATCGCATCCTTCGCGATCGGCCTGATCGCCTTCGGCACCGAACCCCTCCAGTCCCCTCTGGGGTCCACGTTCACCCTCCCCGAGTCCATCGGGCGCATCGCAGCGATTGGCCTGTACATCTTCATCTCGCTGCTGTTCGCGGCCGGGATCGCCTTCCTCATGTCGGTGCTCACGGACGCACCCTTGGGCGCCGTGGGGGCGGCCGTCGTCCTCGTGATCATCAGCAACATCCTGAACGCGATCGACGCTCTGGGGTCGCTGCGTGAGTGGCTGCCAACCCACTACTCGCAGGCGTGGCTGGACCTGCTCGCCACGGACATCGCCTGGACCGACATGGCGCGCGGCGCCGCCTACTCGATCGTCTGGTGCTCGCTGTGCGTGGCGTATGCGGTGTACCGGTTCGACCGGAAGGATGTCGTGTCGTGAAACGGCCGTTCAAGCGCGTGTCGTGAAACGGCCGTTCAAGCGCGTGTCGTGAAACGACCGCGTCAGCCGTAGGTGCAGGAGACCACCGCGTCGGACACCATGTCGAGGGTGAACCGGTCGGGTCGGTAGTCCGCGGTCACCGCCTGCGGCTGGCCGTCGATGCTGCCGATCCGTGCCGAATAGCCGTTGGACTGCGCGAAGACGCTCGCCTGATCGAACGACATCCTGCCGTCGACCATCTGCCGACACATCCCGACCATCTGCGCGGATCCAGCGCCATCGCTGGGAGACCCGGCAACCTGCTCGAGGCTCCGGGCCGCCGCTACGAGCTCCTTGTAGGTCAGCCCCTTCGACTGCATGACGATGGACGTCGTGCCCGGTGCCGTCATCTGCGATGGCGGACGGGCAGTCATGATCAGGACACCTCCCGTCTTCTTCACATCGGACTTCTCGCAGCGAAAGCGCTTGGGGACGGGCGTGGGGTCAGCGTCGGACGGCTGCGGGAAGCAGTTCGCGAACACCCGCGCCCGAACGGTGATCTGCGTGCCCGGCTCGCCGAGTCGCACGTTCACCGACCCGACGCGAGCCATGCTGGTGGTGTAGGCGGGCTCCGCCGCCCAACCGGTGTTCGCCCACTTCTCGGACACCAGGAGACTCCTCTTGCCCTTGCCGTACCGGGTCCCGGCGTAGGTGTCGCCGGCAATGGCAACGCCATCCGCGAAGGCGAGGTTGTCCGCGATCACCGAGACCTGGCGGGTCCGATCCAGGTTCGCAGTGGTCGAGGGTTCCCACAGCGATCCCGCGGTGCCGAGCCGCGAGGCGGCCATGTCCCACGAGGACGCCTTCTCGTTGATGTCGAGACTCGAGTCGGCGGCGGTCGCTCCGCTGGCTCCGGTGAGCAGCAGCCCACCGGCCGCGAGGAGGGTGACGGCCGCCCGACGGGCGGCCGGGATGCTCCGGCTATCCATAGGTGCAGGCAACCACGGCATCGGACTCCACGTCGAAGGTGAAGCGGTCCTCGCGGTAGTCCATCGTGAGGGCTTGGGGCTCCCCGTCGATGGTCCCTACCCGGGCGATGAAACCGTTGCTCTCGGCCAGCGCGGTGGCGTCGTCAGGCGTCATCGCGTCAGCCACCATCTGGTCGCACAGGGCCCGCATCGCGTCGGTACCGGCCACATCGCCTCCTGTTGCCACGGCTGCGGGACTCTCCACCGACGACTCCGCCGAACCGGATGCGCATGCGCTGAGGGACAGGGCCATGGCTCCCGCCGCCACCGCCATGAGTACGACCTTGCTCTTCATTGCCAGGTTCCCTTCGCCGTTCGTACACGAGTGCCGCAGTCTAGGACGTGCTGCTCGTGCCCTCGGTTTCCCTCGAGCGATCGTCAGACTGCGGTCGTGGCCCGCGCCCCAGCCCCGGGATCCCCACCACCCAGTCGTAGATCACGCTGGTGCGCAGGACGACGTCCTGCACGGAGCGGTTGGCGCCGCTGATGATCACCCACAGCAGCCCGATGGGGAACAGCGTGCAGAACAGTGCCCTGATGAGGGCGCCGATCCACCTGACCGCGCCCGCCGCGGAAGTTGACCACCCGGACGCCCATGATCAGGTTGCCGATGGTGCGGCCCCCGGTAGCCCATCCGACGGTCCAGTAGACGACGTTGAGGGCGTAGCCGTACAAGACCATGGCTACCGCACTCGGGATGCGTTCCCCCTGCCCCGTCTCCGGTGAAGTGGACGTTACGGGGTCGACGATGAAGGACAGCATCCACAGGGCGGCGATCGTGCCGAGCACGGTGAGGAACACGAGGAACACGTCGATACCGGCGGCCACCGCACGGGTGACGAAACCGGCTCGCTCCCCCTGGAACTCGACCGCGGCCGAAGGCAGCTTGGGCACCTGATGGGTGGGGGCGGCGTCGCTCGCCGTCGACTCGCGGTACTCGCGGAACGTCGTCATCGCAGCTTCTCCCCCTCCCCCGGCGGCGGGGTGGCCTCGAGGAGCTCCTCGGCGAACTTGCCGGCAAGGGAATCGGGATCCTTCGGGGCCGCCACCTTTCGGCCCTTGCGCCTGAAGACGATCCGATCGGCAACCCTCGAGACCAGGTCGTCGGCGCCCACGGACTGCCGGCGCACCGTGTTCATCGCGTCACCTGCAATGCCACTGGTCGAGTCGCGGATGATCTGCGGGAGGTCGATCTCGTCGATGACGTAGTTGGCCAGCGGCAGGATCGGGACGCGGTCGATGACGGCATCGATGTCGGCTTCCGCGACGATCGCGTTGACGTCGACCCGGTCGATGACCAGCTGCGTGAGATCGAGCGAATCCAGTGCCTGGTTGACGATCGTGTTCAGGTCGACCTGCGGTCAGCACGATCTGCGTGAGGTCGAGCCGTTCGATGATCGCGTCGGCGATGGCTGGAACCATGCGGTCCATTGCGGCGTTCATCGACGTGGTGACGGCGTAGGAGACCGTCTGCTCGACGAGTGACACCAAGGTCGTGGCGGTGAAGGTGGCGGCGCCCACGCTGCTTGCTAGGACCTCACGCAGCGTGTCGATCGGGTGCGGCGGTCCCGCGGGCGCCGGACGGGTGACGAGCACGACCTCGCGGCCATCCACCTCGTCGTAGCTCATGGGGCAATCATGCTGGACGAACCCGTGTCCACGTCATTCCCCCGGCATCTCCATCGGCCCGTTCTTGGCAGCCGGGAAGTAGTCCTGCCCGATCCCGCTGGTGCGCTTGGGGACCATGACGGACCGGAACCACGAGACGATCTCGTCGCCGTCCTGGTTGAGGCCCCGGGTCTTCATCCGGATGATGCCCATCTCGGGGCGGGACGAGCTCTCCCGCTTGTCCAGGCAGATGGACTCCGCGTAGATGGTGTCGCCGATGTAGACCGGGTGCGTCAGCTTGATGTCCGTCCAGCCCAGGTTCGCGACTGCGTTCTGGCTCATGTCGATGACGGACAGGCCCAGCACGAGGGCCACGGTCAGGCCGGAGTTCACGATGATCCGGCCGCCGGTGATCGGGTTCGACTGGGCCAGATGCGCGTTGAAGTGGTTCTGGTTCGTGTTGCAGGTCAGCAGTGTGAACCAGGTCGAGTCCGCCTCGGAGATGGTCCGTCCGAAGGGGTGCTGGTAGACCGTTCCCACCTCGAAATCCTCGAAGAACCGGCCGAGCTGCGCGGGGATCACCTGGGGCGTCGTCTCTTCGCTCATGAGGCGCATCCTGCCTTCCCTTATGCCGAGATTGCCTCTTGGGGTAACAATGGGGTGTGACCACAACCCAAGGCGCCGCCGATATCGATGCCACGTCCGCCGGGGCGGCGCTGGACGAGGCCCGCGAGGTGGTGGGCCGGATCGAGGCGAACGTCGAAAGGGTCATTTCCGGCAAGCCGGACGCGATCCGCCTCTCGTTGGTCGCGCTCCTCGCTGAAGGGCACCTGCTCATCGAGGACGTCCCCGGGGTCGGCAAGACGATGCTCGCCAAGTCGCTGGCGCGCAGCATCGACTGCAGCATGCATCGGATCCAGTTCACCCCGGACCTGCTTCCCGGGGATGTCACGGGCGTGAGCGTCTTCGACCAGCGCTCCGGCACGTTCGAGTTCCGCCCGGGCGCGGTGTTCGCGAACGTCGTCCTCGGAGACGAGATCAACCGCGCGTCTCCGAAGACGCAGTCGGCCCTGCTCGAGGCCATGGAGGAGCAGCAGGTCACGGTCGACGGAACCACCTATCCGCTTCCGCAGCCGTTCATGGTCATCGCCACGCAGAACCCCGTCGAGATGGAGGGGACGTACCCGTTGCCCGAGGCGCAGCGTGACCGCTTCCTCATGCAGATCGGCCTTGGCTATCCGGACCGGGCCGCCGAGGTGGCGATGCTGGACCGGCATGAGGCGAGCGACCCGCTCGACGCCCTGAACCCGGTGACTGACGCGGCCACCGTCCGCCGACTGCGCCAGACGACACGCACCGTGTATGCATCGGACAACGTCAAGCGCTACGTCGTCGACATCGTCGCCGCCACCCGCCGCGAGGCGCACCTGCGACTCGGCGCATCCCCCCGCGCGAGCGTGCACCTCCTGCAGGCGGCCAAGGCCCTCAGCCTCCTCAAGGGCCGCGACCACGTGCTGCCGGATGACGTGCAGTCCTTGGCCCCCGCAGTCCTGAGCCATCGCGTCCTGCTCTCGACCGAGGCTCATCTTGACCGCAGGAATGCCACCGACGTGGTCGGCGAGGTGGTCGCGCAGATCACGGTGCCGTAGGCCATGCGCAGCCTGACCCGCCGTGGCGGGACCCTGGTCGCCGTAGGCGTGGTCTCCGCCGGTGCTGGGTGGGGTCTGGGACAGCCGGCCGTGACCGCCGTCGCACTGCTGCTGATCCTCGTACCGCTGATCGGCGTAATGGTCGTCCGGCGGGCCCGGTTCGTCCTCGGCAGCGCACGCACTGTCACGCCCACCCGGATCCCCTACGGCACGCAGGGCGATGTCCTTCTCACCGTGGAGAACGGTTCTCGGTTCACAAGTGGCGTCCTGCTGCTCGAGGACGCCGTCCCCGAGGCCCTGGGAGAGCCGTCACGGGTCCTGCTTGACCGGATCCCGCCGCGGGCCCAACGGTCCGAGCGCTACCCCATCACGGGCCGCCAGCGTGGGCGTACGCAGGTGGGGCCGTTGACCGTCCGGGTGACCGACCCCTTCGGCATGGCATCGTCCGCGCGGTCATTCACGTCGACCAACACCGTTGTCGTCACGCCGAGAGTCGTCCCCCTCGGCAGCCCGGGCGCGAACCGCACTCCGGGCGGGCAGGCCGACACCACCTATCGCGCCATCGCCGCACGCGGCGACGATGATCTGCTGCCCCGCGAGCATCGTGCCGGTGACGACATGCGACGCATCCACTGGCGGGCCACGGCTCGCCAGGGAGAGATCATGGTCCGGCGCGAGGAGCAGGCCTGGCACAGCGCCATGACGGTGATCCTCGATGATCGCGCGCCCGCCCATCAGGGCACCGGGTCAGCATCGACGTTCGAGTGGGCGGTCTCGGCGGCCGCGAGCATCTGCCTCCACTACCTGCGGCAGGGCTGGCGACTGACGGTGGTCACGACCAGCGGCCACGTCCTGGTCGAGGCCCGAGGCGCCGGTACGGCGGACCTGGACGGGGTGCTGGGAGCCTTCGCCGACGTCCGCCTGGCCAACACGGCCATGGCCAACGTTGGCTTCGACAGCGACGACGCGACGGCCACCGTCGCCGTCCTGGGCCGACTCACGGAGGAGTCAGCCCTGGCCCTTACCCGGCCGACAGCCGGGTTCGCCGGTTGCCTGCTCCTGGACCCGGGACCGGTCGGCTTCCTGCGTTCGCGCGGGTGGCGCGTGACCTCGTGGACGCGAAGCACCGCCGTCGACCAGGCGTGGAACCAGATCGCGCCGGCCGGCTCCAGCCTGGTGGCGGGGGTGAGCCGGTGAGCGGCTGGGCGGTGGTGCGCGAGCGGGCGCGCCTGGCGGACACCACGGTGGCCGCCGTCGCCGTCATCCTCGCTTCGATGTGCCTGATCCCGCTGTTCGTCGACCTCGCGTGGGTCCTTCCTGCCGTCACGATGGTGCTCGTTATCGCTGCGCTGGGTGCGGGCAGTCGCGCGCTGGGCATGCCGCTCCCCCTGATTCCGCTGGTCGAGGCGCTCGGCCTCCTCATCACCGTGACAACGCTGTATGCCGCGTCCGAGGCGTGGGCACGACTGCTGCCCACGTCCCAGGCCTGGGACGTCCTGCGCGCACTGCTGCAGCAGGGTCTGCAGGATGCGCAGGCCTACGCCGCTCCAGTCGCGACCTCACCCGGTCTGGTGCTGCTTGCGGTCGGTGGCGTGGGGCTGGTGGCACTGAGCACCGACACGCTGTTCGTCTCGGTTCGATCGCCGCTGCTTGCCGGCCTGCCGCTCCTGGCCATGTTCCTTGCGCCGGCCCTCATCCTCTCGGCCGGCGCGCCGTGGTGGGCGTTCCCACTGCCGGCCGCCGGGTGGCTGTTGATCCTGGCCAGCGACCAGCGCGACCAGATCCGCGACTGGGCGGGACTGCCGAGCACGATCCGGATCAGGGGGCTGTCTGCCGGCGCCCGGCGCACCGGACTCCTGGCGATCGCCGTCGCGACGGCGGCCGCGATCATGCTGCCGGCCGGAGGCGTGGCGCCGTGGCGAAGCGGCGGTGGCACCGGCCCCGGCGGCAGCGGCGGCGCGGGCGAGAGCGCCGAGGTCATCCTCGACCCTCTGGTCTCCCTGCGGCGGGACCTCCTGCGGCCGACCGACACTCCGGTCCTGACCTACGAGACCCAGGCGACGACGCCCTCATACCTGCGCGTCAGCGTGCTGGAGGATTTCGACGGCACCACCTGGCGGCCGCGGACCGGCCTGGAGACGGGACGTGACCCAGGCGTACCGCTGCCAGGGAACGTGCTTGCGGCTCGGGTCGCCGACAGTCCCAGCAACCGGGTCACAAGCGGCGCGAGCTTCAACTACCGGATCACCGTGGACAGCCTGAAGAACACCTACCTGCCACTGCCCTACCCGATCTCGGCCGTCGACGACATCGATGGACTCGGGGAGGACTGGAGCCTGGACCCCAAGACCGGTGTCGCCTTCTCGGAGTCGACGCCGGCGACCGGACTGAGCTACGAGGTAGCGGCCCTTGATCCGCAGATCCAGCCGGGGCAGCTGCAGGACGCATCCGCGGCCACCGGTGACCTCTGGCCGCAGCTGAACCTGCCCGGGGGATTGTCGCCCACGGTGGCTGCCATGGCAGCGGAGGTGACGGCGCAAGCGAGGACCCCGTACGACAAGGCGGTGGCGCTGCAGAGCTGGTTCACGCGCGACGGTGACTTCACGTACAGCACTGACGTCCGCAGCGGCGCGGACGCGGACTACATCGCGGAGTTCCTGGACGCCCGCATCGGCTACTGCGAGCAGTTCGCCGGCACGATGGCGGTCATGGCCCGCACGCTCGGCATTCCATCGCGCGTCGTCGTGGGATTCACCCAGGGGGCCCAGGACGTCGACGGCACCTGGCATGTGACGGTCCGCGACGCGCACGCCTGGCCGGAACTGTGGTTCGACGGTGTGGGGTGGGCGCGGTTCGAGCCGACACCGAGCGCTGGCGGCACCATCCTCGCGCCGGATTACGCACCTGAGCCTGCGGCGGAGGGTATCCCCGAGGGCTTCGACGAGCGGCGCGCGCCGCTGGATCCCGGCGGCTTCGAGTTCATCGCCGGGGAACGCAGTACCAGCAGGGATGTGCCGGTCCTTCCGATCGCCCTGCTGCTGGGGGGACTCCTCCTCGTCGCGCTGTCGATCCCGATGGCTACCCGCGTCGTTCGTCGTCGGCGACGGCTGCACGGTCGCGACTACGCGAGCGTGGTGAAGGGGGCGTGGGATGAGGTCGCCGACCTCGCCCTGGACCTTGGCCAGCCGTGGGCTGCGAACCGCACTGCACGCCAGGCCGGCGTGCGACTCTCGCGGGGAATGAGCGAGCCGGCGGCGCAGGCTGTGCGGCGGTTGCGCGAGCAGGTGGAGCAGGTGCGGTACGCCGCACCCGCGCAGCATGGGCAGGGAATCGATCCGAGTCGTGAGCGTGCCGAGGCGGTTCGTGCGGATGTACGCACGGTGGCACGGGAACTGCGTAGTCGCGTCCGCTGGCAGAGGCGACTGACGGCCTACTGCTGGCCGTCCTCCGAGCGCCGGCGCCAGCGGTCCTCCATGCGGTCCATGAAGCCGGAGGACTTCGACGGTCCGGGCGGCGCGGGCTTGGCGGGTGTCTCCGGGTCCTCGGCGGGTCGGGCGGAGAACGCCGAGTAGATGATCACCGATCCGACCAGCATCACGACGAAGCCAAGGACACCGAGGGCGATGATCGTGGTGGCCACGCCGGCGACGAGCAGTCCCAGACCGGCGAAGACCGCCAGGACACCGAGGGCGGCGCGGCCGCGTGCGGCACCCGCACCGGGACTGGATCGAAGGCTGGTGGCGAACTTGGGATCCTCGGCGTAGAGGGCCTTCTCCATCTGCTCGAGCAGACGCTGCTCATGCTCAGACAAGGGCATGAGGAACCCCCTTTCGCCGGCCCCAATCGGATGGGGACGCTCCAAGGATAAGCATGAAGTCGGCTGAGCGAAACCTGTACCCCGGATTACCGCGTTCCGTGGCGTGATCGATACCTTCCGGCGGCCGGCTAGCCACGGCGACGCCGGTCCGGATCGACCAAGCGGGCCGACCGCACGGCATCGGAGCCGTACCGGGCCCGGAGGGTGTCCACCGCGACCTCCGCCTCTCGACGTCCGTGCTCCTCCTCGCCCAACAGCAGTTGCTGGGGCGAGTCCTGGGCGCTGGCCAGACCCTCCATGCGGACCCCGACGAGGCGGATCCGCACGCGCTGAAGACCGAGGGCGTCGTACAGCCCCCGGACGGTGTCGTAGATGTCCTTGCCGACGTCGGTGGACCGCGACAGGGTGCGGGATCGGGTGATGGTGCTGAAGTCGGCGAAGCGGACCTTGACGGACACGGTCCGTCCGACGTAGCCGGCGGCACGGAGCCGGCCGGCCACCTGGTCGGACAGCCGCAGCAGGTGCGCGTGGATGATCTCGGGGTCGTCGATGTCGTGCTCGAAGGTCTCCTCGTTGCCCACGCTCTTCTCCGGCTCGTGCGGGCTGACCGACCTGTGGTCACGGCCCCATGACAGGTCGTGCAGGTGCGTGCCGGCTGCCTGGCCGAGGGCGCGCTGGAGGGTGCCGACGGGTGTGTTCGCGATGTCACCGACCGTGCGCAGGCCCAGGCGGGTGAGCTGCTCCTCGGTCTTCTCCCCGACCCCCCACAAGGCGCCGACCGGCAGTGGGTGGAGGAAGTCGATGACCCGGTCGGCCGGCACGACGAGCATGCCGTCGGGCTTCGCCCGGGTCGAGGCGAGCTTGGCGACGAACTTCGTGGTCGCGACGCCGACGGAGCAGGTGATCTGCTGCTCGTCCTCCACCCGGGCCCGGATCAGCTCGGCGATCGCCGTGGGACTGCCGAGCCGGCGCAGGGCCCCGGACACGTCGAGGAAGGCCTCGTCGAGGCTGAGCGGCTCGACGATCGGGGTGATCGAGCCGAACAGGGCCATGACGTTGCGGCTCACCTCCGCGTACTGGCGGTGGTCGGGCTCGACGATGACCGCCTGCGGTGCGACGCGACGCGCCCGCGACATCGGCATGGCCGAGTGGATCCCGAGTGCCCGGGCCTCGTAGGTGGCCGACAGCACGACGCCGCGGTTGCCGCCACCGCCGACGATGACCGCAGTGCCGTGCAGCTCCGGGCGCGTGCGCAGGGACACCGACGCGTAGAAGGCGTCCATGTCGACATGGAGGATCGTGCAGCCGGCATCGTCGGCACCGAACCCGATGCGGCCGGTGGGCCGTCGGACCTGGCTGCGGCTCATGCGCTCATCCTGCTCTCATCCTGCGCCGATTCGGTGACTACCACCCACTGCTCCCCGGGCTGCTGTGCCACAGCTTGGCGGGAGCGGGAGGCCTCGAGGGGTCCGCTCCCGCTGGCTTGATGTCGGCGTAGGGCGACTGCCGGTACCCGCTGGCATGCACCAGCACCCTCCTGCGGGTCGGTTCGGCGGTCCGCAGGGTCGGCCGTCCCGGAATCGGCGTTCACCAGCGCCGCCACCATGGACAGTCCGCCGTCGACCCACGCTCGTCGCACCTCACCGAGCTCCCAGCAGCCGGTCGCCCGGATCGACACCCCCCGCGGTCCGGTGCGCCGCACCTCGCCGCGCACGAGCAGCAGCCAGGACGCGAACACCGTGCCAGCGAAGGGACCCTGCGCGTCGTCGAAGAAGGTGGCATCGACCGGGCCGGTCGCATCGTCGAGAGTGAGGAAGATGACCCGCCGACCGCTGCGCACCGGTGGGGTCTGCGTGGCGACCTTCACCCCGGCGACGAACACCTCGCTGCGCGAGCGCTGGCGCAGCAGGTCACGCGACCGCACGAGGGCCATCCCGTCGGCCGCGAGGGAGTCGAGCATCGGAGCGTAGAAGTCCACGACATGGTGGCTGACGTCCATGCCCAGCACCGCCAGCTCGGCGCTGACCCGCTCAGCCGACGTCATCTCCGGCAGCCCGGACGCGACGATCGCCGAGGGATCGTCCGACAGCGCCTCGTACAGGCCGAGGGACAGCTGCGCGTGCGTGCTCGAGCCACGCGCCGATCCCTTGCGCGAGCCGGCACCACGGGTCAGCCGCTCGAGGTCGGCGATCTGGAGCAGCAGGTCGCGGCGGGTCATGCGTCCGCGTTGTCGCATCGCCGGTGGGATGTCCAGGCCGTACATCGCGTCGAACCCGCCGGAGACGATGATGTGCTCGGCCGTGGGACGGGACATCCCGCTGCGCTGCCAGGCGTCGGACAGCGAGGCGTACGGCTGGCCGGCGATGATGCCGGCGACCTCGGCCTCGCTGATGCCCTTCACGTCGGTGAGCGGCACCCGGATGCCCTCGCGCCCGCCGTCCTCGACCCGCTCCACGCGGTACACGTCGGTGGACACGTTGATGTCCAGGCCGAGCACCGCGATGCCACGGTTGCGAGCATCGTCGAGGATCAGCCGCTTCGGGTACATGCCCGGATCGTGAGTGAGGATGCCGGCGTAGAACGCGGCCGGGTGATGCGCCTTGAGCCACGCGGACTGGTAGGTGGGCAGGGCGAACGCCGCGGCGTGCGCCTTGCAGAAGCCGAAGGACGCGAAGGCGCGCAGCACGTCCCACACCCGCTCGACGGTGGGCAGGTCGTAGCCGCGCTTCAGCGCCGCCGGATAGAACCAGGCCCGGACGTCGTCCTGCCCGTCGACCGAGCCGAGCGTGCGACGGGTCTCGTCGGCCTCGGCCAGCGAGCAGCCGGTCATCGTGGCCACGATGCGCAGCACCTGCTCGTGGAAGACGACCACGCCGTACGTCTCCTCCAGCGCCGGACGCAGGTCGTCGTGCAGGAAGGCCGGCTCGCTCCAGCCCTGACGGGCCCGCAGGAACGGGGTGACCATGTCGGACTTCACCGGACCGGGCCGGAACAGCGAGATGTCGATGATGAGGTCGCCGAAGGTCTCCGGGGCGAACTTGCCGATCAGCTCGCGCTGCCCGGGCGACTCGATCTGGAAGCAGCCCAGGGTCTGCGCCGACTGGACGAGCGCGAAGGTGTCCGGGTCGTCGAGCCCATGGTCGTCGAGCTCGATCCGCTCCCCGGTGGTGCGCGCGATCTCGTCGATGGCATGCGCCATCGACGACTGCATCCGGATGCCGAGCACGTCCAGCTTCAGCAGGCCCATCTCCTCGACATCGTCCTTGTCGAAGTGACTCATCGCGAAGCCGGCGGCGCTGCGCTCCACCGGCGTGCGGTCGAGCAGGGAGGCATCCGACAGCAGCACCCCGCACGGGTGCAGGGCGACATGGCGAGGCAGGCCGTCGAGCTTCTCCACGAGGTCGAGGAAGGTGTCGAGCCGGCCCTCCGCGGCCAGCCGGCCGAAGCCGGAGGTGCGCAGCTCGGGCAGGTCGGCGAGCGCGTTGCGCGCGTCACGGGCCCGGATGTGCGGGAAGGACTTGGCGAAGGCATCGATCTCACCGGCCGGCATGCCGAGGGCGGCACCGACATCGCGGACTGCGTGCCGCACCCGGTAGGTCTCCATCATCGACACGCAGGCGGTGCGCTCGGTGCCGAACCGGTCGAAGATCCACTGGTAGATCTCCTCGCGGCGGGCCGACTCGACGTCGATGTCGATGTCGGGCAGCGCGCGGCGCAGCGGCGACAGGAACCGCTCCATCAGCAGACCGTGCCGGATCGGGTCGACCCCGGAGATGCCGAGCAGGTGGTTGACCAGGCTGCCGGCCCCCGATCCGCGGGCGGCGACGCGCACGCCGCGGCCCTTGATCAGCTCGACGACCTCGGCGACGGTGAGGAAGTAGCCGGCGAAGCCCAGGTAGGTGATGGTCTGCAGCTCCTCCGCCAGCCGCTCCGTGGCGAGATGGCGATCGGCGCCCCCGGTGTACCGACGCGGGATCGCCTCCTCGCAGCGGGAGCGCAGCAGGGCGCTGGCCTGCGCATCGGCCGACTCGGGGGGTACCGGCCGCCCGAGCAGCACGTCGAGCTCGGGCACGAACACCTCGCCGATGCCGAGGTCGGCCTCCGGGTCGAGGGCGCAGTACTCGGCCAGCCGCTGGGTGTCGGCCAGCAGCCGATGACCGTCACGCTCCCCGGCCGCGGTGGCGATCTCCTCGGCCACCTGCGCCATCTGCCCGGCGTCCTTGAGGAAGGCCTCGCCGTTGTCCGGGTCGATGTGCCGGGAGACCAGCGGGACCAGGCGGCGGGCCGAGTCGAGGACATCGGCCACCCGGGCATCGGCCGGCTGCAGGTAGCGCACCGCATTGGTCAGCACCACCGGGAGTCGTTCGGTCCGCGCCCACCCGAGCATCGCTGCCGCGGTGGCCGTGGCATACCGGTGCCGGCCGGAGGTGCGGTGCGAGGTGACCGCGATGCCGAGCCGGCGGCCGAAGACCGCCCGCCACGGCCGGACCGCACCGGCGGCGCGATGGGCCCGCTGGGTGGTGATGAGCCGGCCGACCTCGGAGTCGGCGGGCAGCAGGGCCACCACCCCTTCGTGGTGCTCGCGCAGGGCGGCCCAGGTCAGCCAGGGCAGGCCACGCTCGGTGTGATCGCCGGTATGTGCGACAGACACCAGCCGGCACAGGGATGCCCACCCCCGCCCGTCGGCGGCGAGCAGCAGGACCCGCGGTCGGGTCTCGTCGATCCACGCGCCCCCGCGCGCGGGCGAGCGGGTAGCCCGGGTCCGGCCCGGGGCCACCTGCGATGGCATCGCCGGGGACGTCTCCTCCATCGCGATGTCGACCCCGAGGATCGGTCTGATGCCGGCCTTCCGGCAGGCCAGCGCCCACCGCACCGCGCCGTACAGCCCGTCACGGTCGGTCAGGCCCATGATCGGCTGGCCGAGCTCGGCGGCCCGGTCGGCGAGGGCCTGCGGCATGGCGGTGCCGTACTGCAGCGAGTACGCAGATGCCACGTGCAGATGGCTGAAGGTCATGGAGGTTCCTGGCTGGTGGTTGGGCGAGTGGGGGGAACGAGCCGATAGTGCGAGTGGGGGGAACGAGCGATGGAGCGAGTGGGGGAACGAGTGGGCTCGCCGATGGAGGGACTCGGCACGTCACAGGAGTGCCGAGTCCCCACCGGTCGGGCCAGCCGACCTGGTCGGGCTAGCCGACGTGCAGCAGCGCGCCGCCCAGGGCGGACTGGTACGGAAGATCGAGAATCTCGCAGACTCGCAGGACGAAGGAGTCCGCCTCGCGGACGAGGTCGTCGGCCTCCCGGTGCGAGACGCAGTCCAGGCCCGCCTCGGCCGCCGCGCGCTTGCGCGCACCGGCGGCGAAGAACGTCGCCCACTCCCCCAGTTCGGGAGCCACCTGGGGCAGGATCACCCAGACGCTCATCACTCGTGACCGGCGGGAGGATGACGGGCGGCCACGCGCGGCCAGCACGGCGGCTGCGGCCCGGAGGGCGGCCAGGTGCGCCGCGGCATAGCGCTCACCCGCGGTCGTCGCGATGCTGGCCTCGGCCAGGCTGCGGCGAGCGGACGTCAGCAGGTCATCTGCCGAACGGGGAATGGCCATGTGCGGTCTCCTCGCGATCGTCAGTCGATGACCCGCTCCAGGCCCCACTGCCATCGGCGGCCCTGGGGGATCCGGTACAGGTCGTACACACCAGCGGTACCGGTGCGTGGTGCTGCCTCGACCCGCCAGACATGTCGCTGACCGCTCGCCCCCTCGGCCTGGGTCTCCCCAGCCCACCAGGGCAGTGCCTCGACCCAACTCGCCACGATGGCCTGCACGGCATATCGCCGACCCCGCCAGCGGAACACCGCCGGCTCCCCGCTCTCGCCCGCCACCACCTCGATCGACTCCGATCGGTAGCGGCGGCTCATCTGCCGCCTCCCCTACCGGAGCCTCGGCCGCCGAGGCCGGGGTCGAGGCGGTCCCGGCGGCCGAGGTGGTGCCCAAGGCCCAGCCGCGAATCCGGGCCTCAGATCGGTTGTTCGAACACCTGTTCGAACAACCGCAACGCTAAACCCCACCCCTGACAGTCGTCAACCCCCAGCGCCAGACACCGGGGACTGGGGTCGCAGGGTCCTGCCACAGGACCCTGCCGCAGGACCCTGCCGCGGCGCCGCCCAGCGTGCTACATCTGGATCATGTTCCTGACCTTCATCGGAGGCGCCGGGACGGTGACCGGGTCGAAGACCCTCATCGAGGTCGGCATGGCCCGCGAACCCGCCCACGAACCCGCCGGCCCGCCCACGAACCCGCCCACGAACCGGCCGACCAACGACCCGGACCCGGGCTCTTCCTCGTCGACTGCGGACTGTTCCAGGGACCGCGCGAGATCCGGGCCCGCAACTGGGACACCTTCCCCGTCGATCCGTCGACGATCGAGTCGGTCATCCTCACCCACGCACACCTCGACCATTGCGGCTACCTGCCCGCTCTGGTGCGCAACGGCTTCACCGGCCCGGTGTACTGCTCCCCCAACACCGCCGAACTCGCGCCGATCATCCTTCGCGACAGCGCGAAGCTGCAGGCGGAGGACACCGCCTGGGCGCGCAAGAAGGGCTTCTCGCGGCATGCCCAGCCGGAGTCCCTCTACGGGATCGACGACGCCGAGCATGCCATCGCACTGCTGCGCCCGATCCAGTTCGGCGTCGACTTCCATCCTGCCGACGCGGCGACGGCGCACCTCGACCCCGCCGGCCACATCCTCGGCTCCTCCGTCGTCACCATCACCGACTCCATCCGCGACCGGACCGTCGTGTTCAGCGGTGATCTGGGCCGAGGCAACCACCCGCTGCTCGAGGCCCCTGCGCCGCCCTGTGGCGCCGACGCCATCGTCATCGAATCGACGTACGGTGATCGCGAGCACGACGACGTCCAACGGGAGATGGACGAGATGGCCGCGGCCATCACCCGCACGCTGAAGCGCGGCGGCACCGTGGTGATCCCGGCATTCGCGGTCGACCGCACGGAGGTGCTGCTGAAGGCGCTACGCACCCTGCAGGACCAGCAGCGCATCCCGATGGCGCCCATCCATGTGGACAGCCCGATGGCCCTGGCCGGCCTGCGCGTCTACGTCGACGCGATCCAGAACGGCGATCCGGAGATCAGCACGGCAACGATCGCCGAGGGACCCGACGCCATCGACCTGCCGAACCTGCACGAGGCGACGACGCCGCAGCAGTCCATGGCCCTGGACCAGGGCGGTGCCCGCATCATCGTGTCGGCATCGGGCATGGGCTCCGGCGGGCGCGTCACGCATCACCTCAAGGCCCTTCTCCCCGATCGCGACAACACCGTCCTGCTGGTGGGCTTCCAGGCCGCCGGGACGCCCGGTCGCATGCTGCTCGAGGGTGCGCATGAGATCAAGATCCACGGGAAGTACGTGCCCGTGCGCGCAGAGATCATCGAGATCGAGGCCTTCTCGGTCCACGCCGACGCGGGCGAGTTGATCGCCTGGCTGAAGTCCGGCCGCACCAAGCCGACCCAGGTGTTCGTCAACCACGGGGAGGAGGCCTCGTCCCGGGCCCTGGCCAACCGGATCCGCGAGGAGTGGGACGTCGCGGTCATCGTGCCGCAGCCGGGTGAGCGGATCTACGTCTGACCCTCCGAACGCCGCCCTTCCGCTTCGCGAAGCAGCCCCGATTCCACGTCGCGGCACGGCCCGATTCCACGTCGCGACACAGCCCCGATCGACTGTGACATTTCTGCGACAAAGACGGGTTTCAACTGCGACTGCTGCAGCACTTCAACGGGACGGATCGTGCCGCATAGTGAGGTTGTCACGACGTCCGCAGAGTGCGTCCGGCCGCCAAGTGCCGATCCGCTCCGACCGAAGGAGGATTCACATGAGAACAGCCACCATCCCGTCCCTTGCTGATCTCGCCGAGGATCCCCGTCCGACGGCCGACTGGTGGGTCTCCGTGGCCCGCACCCTTGACGCCGTGGGAGAGCGACTCTCGATTGAAGTAGCGGCCGATGCCGCCCCCGCGGGGGCGTTCGCCGAGGCCATCTCCCGGGATCCGAGCCTGTCGAATCCGGCGACCCAGGTCACCCGCGACGGCTCGCGCCTGGTCGAAAGGGTCGTGGGACTTCGCCGCACGGTGGCGGGAGTCGCCGGAGACGGCACCAAGACGTCGTGGATCGCCTCGCAGCTCTCCTCACTGGCCCATGCCGAGCGCTCGTATGTGCGCCGCGCCCGCTCGATCGTGTGGGACGCGCACTGCCGGGACCTCGGCGGCGAGTAGCCCGAACACCTCCCGGCGAGGGGCCGGCCCGCTTGGCGGGCCGGCCCCTCGTTGTCGTGCCGCGTCACGACCGATTCCCGCTGAATCGAAGCGCAGTGTCAGCCGTGCTCGCTACGGTCAGCAGGTGCGAGGGAGGCTGAAGTGACGGGTGTGACGATCTATGCCCTGATGACCCTGGCGACGGCCAGCCTGTTGCTCGGCGCCCGCCTGCTCGACGGCTCTGCGGTCTCCGCCGCGCTCGGACTGCTCGCGATCCTGGTCGGGATCGGCCTTGCCGCCACCGCGGTGGCCGGCGCGTGGCGTCCTCGTAGCCGAAACGCAGAGGGCGCTCAGCCGTCGCGGCCCGGATCGGCGGCCGGTCCGACATAGTCCGCCAGCCACTCGATCAACGGCCGCATGGAGCGCCAGCCGGAGCGGACAGTGGTCAGCGCCTTTCGAGTGCCGAGCCACGGCTCCACCGGATAGTGACGAGCGACGGTCAGGGCGCGGTTGCGCAGCAGTTCGAGCCGCGGATGGTCCGCCGCGATGCCACGCGGGCGGGTCTTGACCGGCCGGCCCTCCACCTCCCACGTCCGCTTCATGGACCGCACGAGCCGCTCCAGCTCAGCTCCCGGCGGCCCGTCCACCGACGTCCGGTACCGGGCGATCTGCTCACCCTGCGGCGCGTACCAGCCACCGGCCACCATCAGCCCGCTCGCCGACAGCTGGACGTAGTAGGCGATCGCGTCCTCGACCTGGACGACCCCGCCCTGATGGTCCTTGATCGGCGTCTTGTCCTTGCTGAAGCGGGAGTCCCGATAGGGGCGGAAGAGATGGAAGTCCCCGAACTCCGCGCGCAGCTCGTCCAGCAGCGCGACGAGCGGGTCACGGACGAAGGTCGTGTACTCCGCCTTGTGCTCGTTCCACCACGGGCGGGTGTTGTTGGCCGCCAGCGCTTCATAGAAGTCGAAGGCCTCGGCCGGGAAGCCCTCGAACCGCGTCGCAGATCCCGCCATCGCTAGGCCCCGAAGAACTGCCTCGCGCGGGCGTTGTACAGCAGGCCCAGGACGATGAGTCCGAGCCCCATCTGGATGACGAGCGTCAGCCACAGCCCCGGGCTGACGAACAGCGCCCAGACCGACGTGATGATCATCAGGAAGGTGACCAGGGCGACGAGGAAGCGGGCCCCTCGACTCCCGTTCGCGATGCCCCTGGCGACCAGCAGGTAGATCAGGCCGATCGCGATGGTGATTGCCGCGGAGATCCAGCCGATGCCGTCGTCGCGGTTGAACAGCCGGTAGATGCCGGCGCCGACCGCGACAGGCCCGAGATCAGGATGACCACCAAGACCAGGGTGACACCGAAGGGACGAGAGCCGTTGCCGGCCATGGTGGTTCCTCCTCAACTCTGCGCCGATTGCGCCAGATAGAGGCAGCATGTCATCCCGTCGCCGGATCGTGCGCGGAACTCGACCGAACCGACGATAGCCTCGACCCATGGCCAAGGACACCGAGCAGCAGTCCGTCATCAAGGTGCGAGAGGCACTCGCCGGGCTCGGCGCGCGGGGCGAGGTCCGCGCCCTCGACGACAGCGCCCGCACGGCGAAGGAGGCGGCGGACGCCCTCGGCATCGAGGTCGGACAGATCGCCAGCTCGCTCATCTTCCTCGCCGACGGCGAGCCCGTGCTCGTCATCGCCTCCGGCGGGCATCGCGTCGACACCATGGAGCTCGCCGCGGCGCTGGAGGTGAACGACATCACCAAGGCGTCCGCCGACCAGGTGCGCAAGGCCACCGGCTTCGCCATCGGCGGCGTCGCTCCGGTAGGACACCCCAGGCCGCTTCGCACGATCGTCGACATCGCGCTGTCGCGCTACGACGAGGTCTGGGCGGCAGGCGGTCACCCCCACTACGTCTTCCCGACCTCCTACGACGAGCTGCTCCGCATCACGGCGGGCGAGGCGGCTGAGATCGGCGCCTGACGCCTCACTCGATGTCCCGGAACATCGCGACGTAGCGCCGCCCTGGATAGCGGGAACTCGGTCGCGGATCCTGCCCGACGAAGCCCATCGCGGTGAACGCGGCGATCGCGTCGGTGTTCTCGACCCATACCCCCAGTCCCAGGCGCGACCATCCGCGCTCCCGGCAAAGGCGGAGGGTCCAGTCCAGCATCGCCCGGGACACTCCGCGACCCCGCGCCTCCGGCGCGATCCACCAGCTGTGGATCCAGCCGTCGGCGGCATGGCGAGCATCCGGAACGGTGACTGCCAGCAGCCCGATCGGCTCGCCGCCCAAGCGCGCCACCGCCCAATCGTCGCTGGCGATCCGATCACGCCACTCGGCCTCGCCGCTGGCACGCTCCCCATCAACGTCGGGGACGAACGCTTCGGGACTGTCGACCAGTGCGGTCAGGCGCAGGGCCTTGAGCACCTCCCAGTCGTCGTCACGCAGCGGCGACCACCGAGACGCCGGCTCCGAGGTCGAGCCGGTACTCGACGAGCTCGACGCCGTACCACTCGTCCGTGAGCGCCGGCCTCGATCATCCCCAGCCCCCGGCACACCGCCCGACTCGCCGCATTGGCCTCGTAGACGACCGCGCGCACCTCGCTCGAGGCCGCCGCGTCGGGCGCGGGCGATCAGAGCGCGCGCCGCCTCCGTCGCATAGCCGTGCCCCCAGGCCTGTGGATGCAGGTGCCAGCCGATCTCGTGAACCTCCGTCGGCTCACCGTCGGTGCGCGTGAGGGGAAGGAGCATGCGCGGTGCCGATCGGCTCCACCGTCGCCGACTCGCGGCCTTCCGTCCGATCGATGGCCCAGATCCCGTCCAGCCCCGTGGTCCGGGCATTGCGTGCCTCGATCCACGCGCAGGGCCTCGTCCAGGTCCCGCACGGGGCCGGGTGTCGCGCCGAGGAACCGATACACCTCGGGCGCGAGTACATGTCGAGAACCGCCGCCGCGTCGGACTCGCGCCAGTGGCGGAACGACAGCCGCGTGGTGGCGGGCGGCGCATCCGACGTTCTCGTCGCCATAGGCACATCCAATCAGCGGCCGGGGACGCGCCCCTTTGGACACCGGCCCATCAGTTCTCGCCCCGCATAGGCAAGGACGGCCTAGGGTGCGGACGGAGGTCGCGATGGATTTTGACGAACGAATCGATCGCGGGTCGGTTCTCGAGGCCCTGGCCGGACGGGTACATGACGAACCCGAGTCGTGGACGGTGACAGCCCTAACACCTGGAGCGGGGAACCCCACCTCGCGAGGGGTCTACCGAGTCCTCGGCAAGGACGCGAGTTGGTCTGCCGTCGTGAAGCATCTCGCCGACGGAAGGCCGGACATCGACTCGTCTCGGAGTTGAACACTGGAACTACTGGCTACGCGAACCGGAGTTCCTGCGATCACCACTGGTCGAGCTCCTTCCGAGTGACGTCAGGGTGCCGGACGTGTACGCCGTTCAGAGTCAGCCGGATGGCACCGCCCTGCTGTGGTCCGAGGACTTGGGCGAATCGGTCGGGACCTGGGATCTGCCATCCACGTGCAACGTCGCGCGCCTCATGGCCCAGCGTCAGCGCGGCCTTGAGCGCCGACGCGTCACTGCTCACGGCAGCGTGGCTGAGCCACGGCGCCGCGCGGCAATGGCTTGAATACCAAGACCTGGTGTCCACGCTCATCGACCAGGCTCTGGGTCTCGACATCGACCCGGTCGACGCACAGGCAACTGGCCGGCGCCCGGCCAACGCTCGATGACCTCGCGACCATCGTCGATCGGATGGACGCACTCCCCCAGGTGTTCTGCCACATGGACGTCAACCACGGGAACCTCATCCTCGGTCCATCGGCAGTCGGTGTCCTCGACTGGCAGTTGTGCGGAGTCGCCGCTCTCGGCAGCGATGCGTACAACCTGGCGTCGACCGCGGTGGAGCGAGGCTATTCGATGGACGGCAGCCGCACCGCTCGGGCAGTCATCGCCGCGTATGCCGATGCCTGCGATCCTGCGTACAGTCGCCGGGACATCGATCGGGGGTTCTACTCGCACGGCCTGTTGATGCTGACGGTCTTCCGCGCATACATGATGACTCAGGGCGTCGAATCAGCTCCGGACGAAGACGCGTACCTAACCGCGCATGCGGGTGAACTGGTATCGGGCATGCTGCAGGTCTTCCTCGATGGCTACCGAGCGTCCTACTCGGCATCGTGAGCGGCCTGGATTGCAGAAGGTGCCGGGATCCTCGCTGTCGCATAATGCCCAGGTGCCCGTTTCCCTTCGCCCTGCGTCCCTGGACGACGTGCCATTGCTCGAGCGCTGGGACACGCTCCCCCACGTGATCGCTGCCTCCGGAGACGACGACGTCGTGGATTGGGTCTGGGACCTGGGGAGAAGCGTGCCCTGGAGCGAGCAGTTCATGATCGAGGCCGATGGTCGGCCGGTCGGGATCATCCAGGTGATCGACCCGCACGAGGAGGAGACGCACTACTGGGGCGACGTTGACCCCGGCCTCCGGGCCATCGACATCTGGCTGGGCGACGCCGAGGACCTCGGCCGCGGATACGGCACGCAGGGCATGCGACTGGCGATCGACCACTGCTTCTCCGATCCGGACGTGAGCGCCATCCTCATCGACCCGCTTGCGCGCAATGCCAGGGCGCGCGCCTTCTACCGACGCCTGGGTTTTGTGGAAGTCGGACCCCGACGGTTCGGCACGGACGACTGCATCGTGATGCGCCTGGACCGGCCAGCGGTCTGACGCGCCTCAGCCCAATTGCGCGAGCAGGTCGGCCTCGTCGGCATCGGTGAGTCCCGCCCGTCGTGGCCCCTGACGCATCCCGGACAGTTCCCACGCCAGCCCGTCGCGCAGCGTCTCGGCCAGCGGCCGCAGCCTGAGCCCTGCCGCCTTCGCCCGGGCGTTGCTGCGGGTGCTGAAGCCGACCCAGTCCGGGTCCCCGATCCACAGCGGCAGCGAGCGAGCGCCCATCCACGGCGTCACTCCCTGCTCGCGCAGCCACTCGCCCGTCCGCCGCACGCAGGAGCGACGCCGATCCGGCGACTTCCTGGGCGACGGCCAGGTGGTCGCCGAGGCTGACTGTGTCGCCGACGGCGTTGAAGGTCCCCCCGACGCCTCGGGTCGCCGCGTCCAGGGCCCACCCCACGAGGTCTCGTGCATCGATCACCTGGGTTGCCTCGCCGAAGTCATCCGGCACAAGGACGGGGCGACCCAGGTCCCCCGACCGCGCGAAGCGCCAGGGCCAGTACGTCGTCCGGCCGGTCTCGTCGCCGGGTCCGCCGATGAGGCCCGCTCGCACGACGAGTGCGCGCTCGACCCCGAACGCGTCCACCACGAGTTGCTCGCAGCGCACCTTGGCCGCGCCGTACGCCTCGGGACCGTCGCCCGGGCTCCGTGCCATCCGGCCAGGGAGCAAGGAGGTCCGCATCCTCGTCGGCGCCCACGACCGACGGGTCGGCGTACACGCTGCCCGTGGAGATGAACACGTAGCGCTCGGCGTGCGAGGCGAGAGCGTCGACCGCCCGGCTCACCTGGCGAGGATCCCGGCTGACGTCGACCACGACGTCCCACGGTCCGACCAGGGGGCTCAGCGTTGCGGGTCATCGCGATCCACGACGATGAAGGCGCAGCCCTCGGGGGGCGCTCCACTGCGTCCGCGGGCGGCACACGTGACGTCGGCGCCCTGCGCCGCCGCCTGAACGGCGAATTCGCGCCCGAGCCAGGCGGTGCCTCCGAGGACCAGCAGCCGCATCGGGCCAGCGTACGGCGGCCGCGTGGGTAGTGGCGTTCTGCCCACGTCAGGATCCGCTGAGGGTCATGATCGGGCCATGGCATCGCGCCATCAGTGATCGGAGGCCCGCCATGCCCGACAACGCCCGCGACCCCGTCGTGACCGATCCCGGAGCTGTATTCGGTCGCGTTCGAGAACGAGCGCGTGCGCGTCCTGCAGTACCACGACCGCCCGGGCGACCACACTCATCCGCACCAGCACCCGGACAGCGTCATGGTCACGCTCAGCTCGTTCGACCGTCGGCTCGTGCACGGCGACCAGGAGATGAACGTCTCCATCCCCGCCGGGGAGGTCCGGTGGCTCGACGCCCAAGTGCACTCGGGCGAGAACGTCGGCGAGACCGACACGGTCACCGTCTTCATCGAGTTGAAGGAGCCGGCACCCGAGGCGTCCCCGGGGCGGCTCGGACCCTCAGGACGTAGCGAGGAGGAGCGACCGCCATGGCGTACGACGAACCACTGGCAGAGCGCGTGCGGCGGATCGCCGCGGACATCGACGGGGACGTGACGGAGCGCAAGATGTTCGGCGGTCTCGCCTTCATGCTCGACGGCCACATGTTCGTGGGGATCATCGGCGATGAGCTGATGCTTCGACTGGGTCAGGAGGGGGCCGATCGCGCGCTGGCGCGGCCGCATGTGCGCGAGATGGACTTCACGGGCCGCACGATGAAGGGCTACGTCTACGTCGGCTCGGCAGGGCTGCAGGGTCGATCGCTGCGCCCGTGGGTGCTGCGCGCCGCCGACTTCGTCGCGACGCTTCCTCCGAAGTAGCGACGCCCGAAGTAGCAGCGCCGGCGGCCGCGTGATGGCCTAGCGGCCGTCGTAGGCGGACTGCAGCGCGGCGATGTCGAGCTTGCCCATCTGCAGCATGGCCGCGGACGCGCGGGCCGCGCCGTCCGGATCGGGCCCGCCGATGCAGTCCGGCCGAGCGCGGTGGGCACGACCTGCCAGCTCACCCCGAAGCGGTCGACGAGCCACCCGCACATGCTCGGCTCGCCTCCGTCGCACAGCCGCTCCCAGAAGTAGTCGACCTCGTCCTGTCCCTCGCACGAGACGACGAGGGAGATCGCCGGCGTGAACGAGAACATCGGACCGCCGTTGATCGCCGCGAACGGGTCGGCCGTCCAGCTCGAAGGACACGACGCCCACGCTCGTGCTCCTTGCCCGGTCGCTGGTCGGTGAACACGTCGTCTCCGAGGATGCGCGAGTTCGGGAAGACGGACACGTAGAAGTCGGCCGCCTCGAAGGCGCGGTCGTCGAACCACAGGAAGGTGGAGATGCCCTTCATGACACCCTCACCGGGGTCCCGGAGATCGCGATCTGCTCGCCTGCCGGCGCCGTTGCACCGTCGAGCGAAGTCACGACCGTGGCTCCTGCCGGCGCCGGGATCGAGCCGACTGAGCCGTCGTCGGTGTAGGCGACATAGAACGGGACCTGGTCACGATCGAAGTTGCACAGCACAGCGACTCCTGTCGTCGAGCATCCGCTGAACGTCGACCCTACGACCCAGTCCCGCGTGGCGGCATACGCGCGGGTGGCGAGGTAGCCGTTCCACATCTGGATGCCGAGCAGCCGGTACTCCGGGGTCCAGGCGTACCAGTAGCTGCGCGCGATGCCGAAGCGCAGGGAGTCCAGGTAGGTGCGGGAGACATATGCCGGGATCTCGGCGTCCGGGATGGTCCGGGCGGGCTCGCCGGTGCCCGGGCTGGTGATCCCGTAGTTGATCTCGGTCTCCCAGATCGGCTTCGTTGGCGCCTTCGCGATCCGTAGGGCGACCTTCATCATGCCCAGTAAGTAGGTCCGATCCCTCGGCGTTCCCGTCGACGTCGGGTACAGGTGGACCGAGAACGCGTCGATCGGCCAGCCGAACACACCCAGCGCGGTCAGGTACTCGGGGTAGAACTCCGTGAAGCCCTTGATCCAGCGGGAGCCGGTGGACGCGGCGACCACGGTTGCGCCGGGCTGCGCCGCCTTGATGACCGCGTACGCCCGGGCGGTGAGGTCCGCCATGAGCTCGGGGGTCCCACGCCAGAACTCCGAGATGTTCGCCTCGTTCCAGATCTGGTAGGCACCGATGCGACCGCCGTATCTGGTCACCACCGCCCGCACGTACTCCTCGAAGAGGACGGGATCGGTCATCGGCATGGACGACCCGGTCCCGGCGAACTCACTCCCCGGAGCCGGTCCGATGGCCGCCCACTCGGGAGTGCCGCCGAGTACCAGCAGGACCTCCTGGCCGGCTGACTCCGCGGCTGCGACTGCTCGGTCCAGGGCTCGCCACGAGTACGTCCCCCGGGAGCGCTCGATCTGGTTCCACGACGTGGATGTGTCCCAGAGCCGGACCGTCCCCGCGAACTCCGGCGTCCCGGCGACGGGATGGTTGCCGAAGAGCGACCCGGTCACCAGCACTCCCGACTCCGGGATGTCGGCGTTGTCGGGTGCAGTGGGCCGATAGGGGTTGGTGATGCGGACGCTCGTGGTCTTGACCTGGGGCTCGAGCCCCTTCCCGGTCACGGTCACCCGCAGCCACACCCGGCCGGTCGACTCCCCCGTTTCGACGTTGAACGACTTGCGCCCGTCTGGGGCGACGCGCCACGTCGACAGGCTCACGAACGTGACTCCGTCGCGGGACGCGGACAGGCGGCCGGTGCGCCTGACCGAAGTCGTCACCGGCGGAACGGTGACCTCCAGGGGGAACGCGCTGAACGCCGGAGCCGTGTCCGGAGCGGTGAGCACGATGGGCGGCCGCCGGGCATCCGTCGTCGATCGTGCGGGAGACGCCCCTGCCGCCAGCATCAGCAGGGCCACGCCCAGGACCAAGGCAGAGCGCCGGGACAGTCGCATCATGGCGAAGCCGCCCCCTCGTCAGGCGTCGAGCCGTAGTCCCGCTCCACATTCGCCACGGTAACCCGGTATGCCTCGTAAAGCTCCGTGATCCCGCGCCGCTGGGCCTCGGCGTGCTCCACGTGCGCCTTCCAGTCCCGCACCGAGGCTTCGTCGGTGAAGTACGCGACAGTGACGCCCTCACGTGTTCGCGGATCCCGGACGCTGGTCATCTCCACGAACCCCGGGTGGTCCCTCACCAGTTCGACCATGCGCGCCGACAGCGCCTCGTACTCGGCGTCATGGGACGGCGTGCGGCGTGAGGTGAAGATCACGACGACACTCACGTCTGAGCCTTTTCGACGTACTCCTTCAACCGCACGAGGGTCTTGGCGACAGCCACCTGGTTGTTCGCATAGGCGTTGATGAGCAGCAGCGACGGCGGGAAGAGGGCCGTCCGGCCATCGAAGGTCTCAGTGACGCGAGTCGACGTCTCGTCGATCGGCTCAAGCTCGTACCTCCAGCGATGCCGGTTGAAGTGGCACCACGCGATCAGCCGGCCCTCCTCGAACTCCACGACGGTGTTGTCGGTCCGGTACGGCACCTTGATCCGCACGCCCATGCCGAAGTGGGCCCCCATGGAGAGGCGCTCGGGGCCGGAGGCGTCCCCTGAAGGGTGCCGGAGCCGTCGAAGCGCTCGTGCTGATCAGGGTCGGCGAGCACATCGAAGATGGTCGATGCGGGTGCGGCGATGTCGATCCGGGCGGCCTTGGCCCACCGGGAGCCGGTGTCGACGATCTCTGCTCGGGTGCTCACGCAACCAACCCTAGACTCGACGACGTGAGCGTCAGGGTCTATACGGGACCGCACTCGAATCGAGGCGGCGGCCCCTCGGGGTGGATCACCTACCTGCCATGGGGGTTCGCCGCTCTCACGATCCTCGGGCAGATCGTGTGGGTGCTGGTCGGCGACCAGAGCCGGACGGCGCTCAGCATCCTGACTGTCGTGACCTTCTTCCTCGCCAGCGCGAGCCACGCCTTCCTGAGCCGGGGTGCCGGATGGGCGGCCGCCTTCCTCGGCATCTCCCTCGGCTTCGGCTGGTTCATCGAACGCCTCGGACTGGCCACGTCCTTCCCCTTCGGCACCTACGAGTACTCGTCAGCGCTCGGCCTGACCATCGCCGGTGTCCCAGTCGTGATCCCCCTGGCCTGGGCGATGATGGCCTACCCCTGCCTGCTCGGCCGCCCAACGGCTGTCCACCACGGCCCTCGGCACCGCCCTCCTCGGCGGCTGGCTGCTGGCCGCCTGGGACCTGTTCCTCGACCCCCAGATGGTGGGCCAGGGCTACTGGACGTGGGCGGACGCCGGCTGGGCGCTTCCCGGGATCCCCGGGATCCCGCTGCAGAACTACCTCGGGTGGTTCCTCAGCGCCATGGTCCTGATGTGGCTGCTGGACCGCCTGCCGCGCAAGGTGGCCTCGGACGCGGTTCCGACGACACTGCTGACCTGGGTGTTCGCGTCCAACATCCTGGCGAACCTGGTGTTCTTCGGTCGGCCCGGCGTCGCGATCTGGGGAGGCGTGGCGATGGGACTCGTCATGGTTCCGTACCTCTGGCGATCTGTGGAGCCAGCCGACATGGTGACCTCGCGGACGGTCCGCTCGCTGGTGACCGCGAGCACGCTGACCGCCGCCGCGCATCGCCGTGCACACGGCAGTGAACCTGAAGCACCTGCGCCGTCCGTCCCCCGACGCACCGGAGGTCGTCGAGCCGGTCACCGTGCTGATCCCCGCGCGCGACGAGGCCGCTCACGTCGAGGCGACGGTCCGCTCGGTGCTCGCCCAGACCGGGGTGCCCGACCTGTCCGTCGTCGTGCTGGACGACGATTCCGACGATGCCACCGCCGCCATCGTGCGCCGGCTGGCCGAGCAGGACCCCCGACTGCGCCTGGCGGTCGGCACCGAGCCGCCTCCGCCGGGGTGGCTCGGCAAGCCGTGGGCCTGCCATCGGCTGGCGATCGATGCCCGGGCTCGGCGCTCGTCTTCGTCGACGCCGACGTCGTCCTCCTTCCCCACGCCGTGCGGGCAGTGGTCGACACCCTCCGGGCCGGTGCCTTCGCCATGGTCGCGCCCTACCCTCGACAGGTCGCCGACTCCTGGCTCGAACGACTCGTGCAGCCGCTCGTGACCTGGTCATGGGTCGCGACCGATGCCGCTGCGGTGGGCGGAGACCTCCACCCGGCCGTCGCTGTCCGCTGCAAACGGGCAGTTCCTCGCCGTCGACACGATCGCCTACCGGTCGGTGGGGGGCCATGGCGCCGTGCGCGACCAGGTCATCGAGGATGTCGCGCTCATGCGCGCCCTGAAGAGGGCGGGGCATCACACCGCCACCGTGGACGGGTCGCACCTGGCCACCTGCCGGATGTACGAAGGCGCGGACGCTGTCGTGGCCGGCTATGGCAAGTCGCTGTGGTCCGCCTTCAACGGGGCCGCCGGGTCGGTGGCCGTGTGCACCCTGCTGGGCACGGCCTACGTCGTGCCTCCCTTGGCGGCGGTGGCCGCCCGCGACCGGCGAACCCGCGTCATCGGCGCACTGGGCTACGCCGCCGGTGTCGCCAGCCGAGCCATGGTCGCCCGACGCACCGGCGAGCGAATCATTCCGGACGCAGCCGGCCAGCCGGCATCGATCGCGGCCTTCGTCGCCCTCAGCATCGTGTCCTGGCAGCGCCACCTCGGCCGGGACGAACTCCTGGAAGGGGCGGCCCGTCGCCATCGCCGCCGAGCGGGAACCACCGATGACCGGCAACGGCGGCACACCGAGGGACGTCGTCGTCATCGGCGCGGGTGCCGGCGGCATGGCCGTCGCCGCCCGGCTCGCCGTGCGCCGGCACCGCGTGACGGTCCTCGAGCAGTCCGGAACCTACGGCGGCAAGCTGGCCACCTACCGCCGCGACGGATTCGCGTTCGACACCGGCCCGAGCCTGTTCACCCTGCCAGCGGTGTACCGGGACCTGTTCCTCAAGACGGGCGGCCCGCTCGAGGAGGCGGTCGACCTGCAGCCCGTGGAGCCGGCCTTCGGCTACCACTTCGCGGACGGCTCCTCGGTGACGATTCCGGGCGTCGACCCCGCCAAGGCGGCCGGCGCCTTCGGATCGGCCTTCGGCGGCAGCGCCGAGGAGGACTGGCGCCGTCTCATCGATCGCGGCGGACAGATGTGGCGCATCACCAGGGAGCCCTTCCTGCAGTCGCCTCTGGAGGGCTGGCACACCCTCCTGCGACTGGCCAACCCGTCGGACATGCGGACGGTTGCGCCGTTCACCTCCCTGCGTGACCTCGGCCACGAGTACCTCGCGGACTGGCGCCTGCGCCAGGTCCTCGATCGGTACGCCACCTACTCCGGCTCCGATCCCGCGCAAGGCACCGGCCGTGTTCGCCACCGTCCCGTACATGGAGCAGACGTTCGGAGCGTGGCACCTCGGCGGTGGACTCGGGACGCTCGCGGACGCGCTCGCACTCAGGTGCGAGGAGCGCGGCGTGACGATGCGATTCGACTGCGACGTCGAGCGCGTCCTGGTTCGCGACGGGCGCGCGCGTGGGGTCCGCCTGGTGGATGGGGAGACCATCGAGGCGGACATCGTCGTCGCCAACGCGGATGCCCACCACGTGTACACCGACCTCGTCAACGATCCTCGCGCCCGCAAGGTGGCGCGCGACCTCGCGAAGGCCGCTCCCGCTCTGTCCGGCTTCGTCCTGCTGCTCGCGGTGCGGGGCCGCACCCCCGGGATTCGTCACCACAACGTGTGGTTCCCGGCGCACTACGACGACGAGTTCGATGCGATCTTCGGCCGCCAGCCGCACCCGGCCTCGGATCCTGCGATCTACGTCTGCGTGCCGGACGACGACCGCATGCGGCCCGATCAGGACAGCGAGGCGTGGTTCGTGCTCGTCAACGCCCCTCGCAACGGGACGGACCCACGCCACTGTGTCGACTGGGACGCCCCTGGACGGGCCGAGTCCTACGCCGACCACCTGCTGGCCAGGCTCGCCGAACGCGGGATCGACGTCCGCGAGCGGATCATGTGGCGGGAGATCCGGAGCCCCGCCGACCTCGAGCGGTCGACGCGGGCGCCCGGCGGTTCCATCTACGGGACGTCGAGCAACGGCTCCCGCGCGGCCTTCCAGCGGCCCGCCAACCAGTCCCCCATCCCGGGCCTGTACCTCGTGGGCGGCTCATCCCATCCCGGCGGCGGCCTGCCTCTGGTCGGAATGGGCGCGGAGATCGTCGCCGGGCTGATCGGTCGCTAGCGCGGGTCGAGCCATCGCGCCAGCCGGCCCCGACGGGCGACGTCGCGGATCCGCTCCTCCGCGGCGACCCGCGTCTGCTCGGTCGTGACCATGAGCACCCGGTCGCCCGGCCTGAAGCGGGTGTGCACATCCGGCACGATGGCGGTCTCCCCGCGCACGATGAGGGCGATGACCGCCCCCTCGGGCAGGCCGACCTCGGTCACGAAGGTGCCGATCATGGCGGAGCCGGCCGGCACGTCGATGCCGAGGACCTGGGCATTCATCCCGTCGAGAGGGGCACTCTCCAGCTCCAGCTCGACGGCCTCGTCCGGCTTCACGACCCCCAGGCGCATGCCCGGCCCAACGGATCAGCGGCACCTGGACGATGGTGAGGATGAGCACGACGATCAGCGTGACGTCGAAGACCAGCTGGGCCCCGACGACGCCGAGCCCCAGGGGAATGGCGGCGAAGACGATCGGCACGGCGCCACGCAGCCCCGCGATCGAGGCGAAGGCGATCGTCGCACACGGCAGCCGGAACGGCAGCGAGGGAGACCAGCGAGGCCGCCGGCCTCGCGACGATGAGGATCAGCCCGGAGACGACCAGCGCGCAGCGGGATCTCCGCAGGCAAGGAGCCGACGTCGGCCAGCGCGCCCAGCATGAAGAACAGCCCGATCTCCGCGATCCAGGCCAGGCCGTCCGCGAAGCCGACGATCGAACGCCGGTGCGGCAGCCGGGCCGCCGACCCGATCATGACGGCCGAGACGTACACGGCTAGGAAGCCCGACGAGTGGAGGACGTCGGCCAGTCCGTACGCGCCGATCGACAGGGCGAGCGCGGCGATCGGGTAGAGGCCCACCGCAGGCAGGGCCAGGCGCGGCAGCAGCCATCGACCGGCGAAGCCGACGCCGATGCCGACGATGGCTCCGCCGATGAGCTCTCCAACGACGAGGAGCGGGATCTGCCACCACGGCGTGGTGTCGAAGGCACCACTGGACACGATCGACACCAGCACGACGACGGGCGCGTCGTTGAAGCCTGCCTCGGCCTCGAGCAGCGTCCGCACGCGGCTCGAGATGCGCATGCGGCGCATCACGGAGAACATCGCCGCGGCGTCGGTGGCGGCGAGCACGGCGCCGATGATGATCGCGTTCTGCACGGTGATGTCGAAGACCATGACGAGCGGCACGGCCACGACCATGATGCTCACGGCGACGCCGACCGAGGCAAGGGTGATCGACGGCCACATCACCGGGCGCAGCTGGTCCAGCCGAGTGGTCAGCCCGCCCTGCGCGAGGATGAGGACGAGCGCCGAGTAGCCGAGCACCGTGGCGAGCTGGGCGTCCTGCACATGCAGGGCCGGGAAGACCGAGCCCAGCAGGAGTCCGAGCAGCAGGTAGAGGAGCAGGCCGGGC
Organism: uncultured bacterium; assembly: GCA_963700745.1. Classification (GTDB taxonomy): domain Bacteria; phylum Actinomycetota; class Actinomycetes; order S36-B12; family S36-B12; genus UBA10649. The sequence continues at coordinate 148,385 of CAVOYT010000003.1, forward strand.
ACGCCGAGCCGACCCGCCAGCCGCACGCCGACGACGGACACGAGCACGATCACGGCGCCGATCAGCAGTACCGGCGCCAGGTCCTCGAGCGTCATCGCATTCCCCCCGGCCGCACCTAGCCGGTTGACGCGCCGAGTCCGAGTGCCTCGTACACCTCGATCGTGGACTGCGACCGGTTCAGTGTGTAGAAGTGCAGGCCAGGGGCACCGAGGTCGAGCAGGCGCTGGCACATCTCGCAGCCACCTCGATGCCGAGTTGCGTGACCGCCGCCGCGTCGTCGGCGATCGCGTGGAACCGCTCGGCCAGATCCGCGGGGAACTGAGCACCGGACAGGGCCGCGAATCGCTCGATCTGCGCCACGTTCGTCACCGGCATGATGCCCGGGACGATCGGCATCGTGCAGCCGTGCGCCGCGGAACGCTCGACGAGGCGCTCGTAGTCCTCGACCCGGAAGAACAGCTGGGTGATGGCGAACTCCGCCCCGGCCTGCTGCTTCATCGCCAGGACCCGGGCGTCCTGGTCGAGGTCGGTCGACTCGGGGTGACCCTCGGGGAAGGCCGCGACCCCGACGCTGAAGGACCCCAGGGAACGGATGAGCTCCACCAGATCGACCGCGTGCTCGAGGCCGCCCGGATGCGGTTGCCACGCGGAGCCCAGTCCGGCTCGGCGGGTCGCCGCGAAGCGCGAGCATGGTGTTGACGCCCACGTCGGCGTACTGCCCGATCACGTCGCGCAGCTCGTCACGGCTGGCCCCGACGCAGGTGAGGTGCGCGACCGGCCTCAGCGTGGTGTCCTCGGCGATCCGGCCGGTGAGGCGCACGGTGCGGTCCTGCGTGGATCCGCCGGCCCCGTACGTCACGGACACGAAGGTGGGCTTGAGCGCCTCGATCTCGCGGACGGTCTGCCACAGCACGCGCTCGCCCTCGTCGGTCTTGGGCGGGAACAGCTCGAACGAGAAGGAACGCTGCCCACGCGAGAGGACCTGCCCCAGGGCGTCCTTGGCATCCATGGGCACAGAGTACGGGTCGGCTGATCTCCGGATTGGCCCTAGGCTCGGACCGTGACCGACGCCAGCCTCGCCTCACCCCTCGACGTCGCCGACCTTCGGACGCGGGTGCAGAGCGTCGTGGACGAGGTGCTCGCGTACCAGTCCGGTGTCCTCGCAGGGGTCAGCGATGACCTCGCCCCCATGATGGAGGCGCTCACGGACCTGCTGGCCGGCGGCAAGCGGCTGCGGCCGGCGTTCGCGTACTGGGGCTGGCGTGGAGCCGGCGGCGACGACCGCGACGACGACGCCGCTCTCCGCGCGAGCCGCTGCCCTCGAGTTCCTGCAGGCCTGCGCCCTCATCCACGACGACGTGATGGACGGCTCCGACACCCGTCGCGGACTGCCGGCCGCGCACCGCCGGTTCGCCGGGGTGCACCGCGAGGCCGGGTGGCTGGGCTCGCCCGAGACGTTCGGGATCGGGGCGGCGATCCTGCTCGGCGACCTGTGCCTGTCGTGGGCCGACGAGGCTGCTGCTCACCTGCGGGCTTCGACCCGACGCCCTCGGCCGCGCCAAGGCCGTCTACGACGAGATGCGCACCGAGCTGATGGCCGGCCAGTACCTCGACCTGCTCGAGCAGGCCCGCGGCGGCGGCTCGGTCGAGCGGGCCCTGACGGTCGTCCGCTACAAGTCGGCCAAGTACACGATCGAGCGGCCCCTGCACCTGGGCGCGGCCCTGGCCGGCGCTGGCTCCGGCCGTCGTCGACGCCTACTCCGGCTACGGGCTGCCGCTCGGCGAGGCCTTCCAGCTGCGCGACGACATCCTCGGGGTGTTCGGCGACCCCGCCGAGACCGGGAAGCCGGCCGGCGACGACCTGCGCGAGGGCAAGCGCACGGTGCTGATCGCCATCGCGGTGGAGCGCAGCACGCCCGCCCAGGCCGAGGTCGATCCGCCGACATCTCGGGCGACCCCGGGCTCGACGCCGACGGCGTCGAGGCGCTGCGCGAGATCATCGAGGCCACCGGTGCCCTCGCCCACACCGAGGCGCTGATCGACGAGCTGCTCGACACGTCGCTGGCGGCCCTGACGACCACCGACCTCGACCCGCAGGCGCGCGAGGTCCTCGACCGGCCTTGCCTATGCCGCCACCCGGAGGACCGTCTGATGCCAAGGTCATGCGAGGACGAGGTCATGCGATGAGGACCGTCAAGGGCCCGACCGACCACGTGGTCGTCGTCGGCGCCGGCCTGGCCGGGCTCTCGGCCGCCATGCGACTGGCCGGCGCCGGGCGAACGGTGACCGTGGTCGAGCGCGAGTCCATTCCGGGCGGCCGCGCCGGGCGGCTGGACATCGAGGTCCCGGACGGCACCTACCGCTTCGACACCGGCCCGACCGTGCTGACGATGCCCGACCTGATCGCCGACGCCTTCGACTGCCTCGGCGAGGAGATGTCGGACTGGCTGACCCTCGAGCCGGTCGCCCCGCTGTACCGCTCGTTCTACCCCGACGGCTCCGTGCTCGATGTCCACTCCGACGTCGACCAGATGGCCGACGAGATCGATCGGGTGATCAGCCCCGAGGAGGCGGCCGGCTACCGCCGCGTACGTCGACTTCGTCTCGAAGCTCTACCGGTACGAGATGAAGGACTTCATCGACCGCAACATCGACTCGCCGCTCGACCTGGTGACCCCCGACCTCGCGCGGCTGGTCGCCCTCGGCGGCTTCCGCAAGCTCGACGCCGAAGGTCCGCCAGTACCTCAAGGACCCGCGCACCGAGCGGATCTACTCCTTCCAGGCGATGTACGCCGGCGTCTCCCCCTACGACGCGCTCGCGATCTACGCCGTCATCGCCTACATGGACTCGGTCGCCGGCGTGTTCTTCCCCGAGGGCGGCATGCACGCCGTGCCCGCGGCGATGGCCGCCGCCGCCGAGAAGCACGGAGTCGAGTTCCGCTACGACACCGAGGTCACGTCGGTCGAGACGGTCGGCGACCGCGCCGTCGCCGTGCACACCGCGGACGGCGAGCGGATTCCCGGCCGACGTCGTCGTCCTCAACCCCGACCTGCCGGTGGCCTACCGCGACCTGCTCGGCCGCGAGCCATGGTCGGTGCGCCGGCTGACGTACTCGCCGTCGTGCTTCCTGCTGCTGGCCGGGTCCACCGCGCAGTACTCCAAGATCGCGCACCACAACATCCACTTCGGGCGTTCATGGCAGGGCGTGTTCGACGAGCTGATCGACAAGCAGCGGCTGATGAGCGACCCGAGCATCCTGGTCACGAACCCGTCGCACTCCGATCCGTCGCTGGCACCGGACGGCAAGCAGATCTACTACGTCCTGTTCCCCACGCCGAACCTCGACGCGCCCATCGACTGGCGGACCGAGGGCCCGCGCTACCGCGACGAGGTCGTCCGCACCCTGGAGCAGCGCGGGCTACGTCGGGCTTCGGCGACGCCATCGAGGTCGAGGACGTCACGACCCCCCTGGACTGGCAGGCTCGCGGCATGGAGCGCGGCGCCCCGTTCGCCTCGGCGCACTCGTTCTTCCAGACCGGGCCGTTCCGCCCCGGCAACCTGTGGGGCGAGAACGTCGTGTTCACCGGGTCGGGGACGCAGCCGGGCGTCGGCGTGCCGATGGTGCTCGTGTCCGGGCGGCTGGCCGCCGAGCGCGATCACGGGCCCGGACCCGTCCTACCGCTCCCGCGCCCGGCGCTGGTGAGGCGACCGGCTCCCTTCGCCGTCCGGCACGGGCTCCCGGGCCTGGTCGGGAGCCTCCTCGTCGCCGTCGGCGCCCTCGGCATCGGCTGGCTTCCGCTGACCTCGAACATGCTCGACAACCCGCTCGTCAGCGCCCTGCGCGGCACCCTCGCCGGATCCCTCACGGCCCGCGGCCTTCGTCATCATCGGCCTCGCCGTGCTCCTCCAGGCCTGGCTGCTGCTCGGCTCCGAGCTCCTGTCGCGCGAGCCGGGGGCACCTGCGCCCTCCCTTCGTTCCGTGCTCGGGATCCTGGCCTTCTGGTCCGCTCCCCTGCTCCTGGCGCCCCCGATGTTCAGCCGGGACGTGTACTCCTACTACGTCCAGGGCCGGGTGTTCGACGCCGGCTACGACCCCACGACCATCGGCGATCGACGTCATCCCCGGCTGGTTCGACGACGGCGCCGACCCCATGTGGGTCGAGTCACCGACGCCGTACGGCCCGCTGTTCCTGCTCGTCGAGCGCGCGGTCGCCGACTTCGCGCATCCCAACGCCTACCTGGCCGCGCTCCTCTTCCGCCTGGTGGCCGTGCTCGGCGTCGCGCTGCTCGCCTACTACGTCCCGGTGCTCGCCCGGCTGCACGGGGTGAGCCCCGATCGCGCACTCTGGCTGGGCGTGCTCAACCCGATCGTCCTCATGCACTTCATCAGCGGCGCACACAACGACGCCCTCATGGTGGGCCTCGTGGTGACCGGACTCGCCCTCGCCGCCCAGCAGCGGTGCATCTGGGGTGCCGTCTCGGTGAGCCTGGCCGTCGCCGTCAAGCCGATCGCCCTCATCGCCCTGCCCTTCGTCGGCCTGCTGTGGTCCGGCCGAGACGGCACCTGGGTGGACCGGATCCGCTCGTGGGCCCTGTCCGGGCTCGCCCTCGTGAGCACCCTCGCCTCGGTCTTCCTCGTCGCCGACGCGGGGCGCGGGGTGGTCTCGGCCGCGTTCGGCACGCCGTCTGGCGTCCTCACCTGGCTGTCGCCCACGACGGCGCTGGGCAAGCTGGTCGGCGGTGCCACCTCCCTGCTCGGCCTCACGGAGGACGCCACCGCGGCCCTGACCGTCATCCGGACGGCCGGAATCGTGGCGTCGCCATCGTCATCGTCGCCCTCCTCGTCCTGCGACCCGGCGGACGCAGCCCGGTGCGCGGCGCCGCCCTGGCTCTCGGCGCCGTCGTCGTGCTCGGCCCCGTCGTCCAGCCGTGGTACCTGCTGTGGTTCCTGCCGCTGTTCGCGGCGACCGGGTTGACCCGGCGCGAGCTGCGCGCGGTCGTCGTCCTCACGGCCGGCTTCACGGTGCACGGCATGATCGAGAGCTCCACCAACGCCGACAACCTGGCCGACGTGGCCGACATCCTCACCTACGTCGTGGCCTTCGCGGTCGTCGCCCTCGTCCTGCTGGCCTCCCCGCACGAGCGCCGCCTCGTGCTCGGACCCGACCAGCCAGGCGGCCCTGGAGCCGGCCACCCCCGAGGAGCAGGAACGGGCCGAGGCCATGACGTGGCCGCGTGGTGACAGGATTCCGGCGTGAGCACCCGCGAGCTGGACGCCGCCGGCATCAGCGATCCACACCTGCGGGAGTCCTACGAGCGCTGCCGCGAGCTGAACGCCGCCCACGGCAAGACCTACTACCTCGCGACCCTGCTGCTGCCCCCGGCGAAGCGCCCCTACGTCCACGCCCTGTACGGATTCGCGCGGTATGCCGACGAGATCGTCGACGACCTGTCGTCCACCCTGACCGAGCAGCAGAAGGCGGACTGGCTCGGCGAATGGGGCCGGACCTTCCTCGACGACGTCGACCGCGGCTACTCCGACGACGACGTGTGCCGGGCCGTCGTCGACACGGTGCTGCGCTGGGACATCCCCAAGGAGCACTTCGAGGCCTTCCTGCACTCGATGACCATGGACCTCACGGTCACCGAGTACGCCACCTACGACGATCTGTACGAGTACGTGTACGGGTCCGCCGCGGTGATCGGCCTGCAGATGGTGCCCATCCTGGAGCCGACCGTCGCCGGAGGCGTACGACCGCGCCACCGACCTCGGCGTCGCGTTCCAGCTCGCCAACTTCGTGCGCGACGTCGGCGAGGACCTCGACCGCGGGCGCGTCTACCTGCCCCTCGACGAACTCGCGCTGTTCGGGGTCACGCGCGAGATGCTCGAGGAGCGCGTCGCGACGCCCGCGATCAAGCAGGCCCTCGCCTTCCAGGTCGAGCGGGTGCGGGAACTCGAGGAGCGGTCGCGGCCCGGAGTCGAGATGCTGCACCCGAGTTCGCGCGACTGCATCGAGGCGGCTCGCGTCCTGTACTGCGGGATCGTCGACGAGGTCGAGAGCCGCGACTACGAGGTGTTCGCGACCCGGGCGACGGTGCCGATGCGGCGGCGGCTCGCGGTCGCCGGCCCGGCCTGGGTCCGCGCGGTGCGGGCCCGTCGCCGGTTCCCCGACGGCACGGCCGGTCGGCGCACCGAACCCCCCTGCCGGCTAGCCCGGATCCTCGCCGCGCCAGATCGGCGGTCCGGCGATCGGCGTGCGGTCGACTCCTCGGCGACCCCACAGCACCCACAGGCTCAGCGACAGCAGCACCAGCGCGAAGCCGAAGAGGAGGTCCTCCACCGGGGCGAAGGCGAGCCGGCCGTCCCCGATGAACGGCGGCGCGCCGGTCTCGGGCGAGGTTCCTCCGATGATGGCCGCACCGTCGTACCGGACGATGCCGAAACCCGGTGAACATGCCGTTGGTGACCAGCTGGAAGAACACGATGATCGCGTAGGACGTCCAGAAGACCCGACGGCGCACCAGCCTCGTGCGCAGGACCAGCAGGTCCAGCACCACGGCGAGGACGACGGCCAGGATCCCCAGGCTCGTGTAGGTCATCGGATCGCCTCCGTCTCGCCCGGGGTGGCACCCGGGTCCTCGTCGCCGACCCGCCAGTGCCTCTTGACGCTGCGCACCGCCTCCAGGGTGAGGACCGACGCGAGCGGGATCGCGATGAAGAACAGCACCTCGTCCAGCGGCACCGACCCGGGTAGGTAGACCCCGAGGATGCGGTCGAGGTCGAAGTGCCAGTGACCCTGCGCGACGGCGTACGCGTCCCAGGCGAAGAAGACGAGCACCACGGGCACGATCGGTGAGGACGAGGCGCCGCCAGCGCCGCAGGACGCGGGTGCGCAGGGCCACCTCGAGCCACAGGCACCCGACGAGCACGAATGCGAGAATCGCGACGTAGGACAGGCGGGCCACCCGCCCATCCTCTCGCGCGGGGCTCAGGAGGTGACGACGCATGGCCGCACCGGCCGACCCGCCCCTGCGCATCGGCCTGATCGGCGGCGAGTGCACGGGCAAGACGCAGCCTCGCCGAGGCCCTCGCGGAGCGGCTGCCCGCGTGCCGGGTGCGACGAGGTCCTCAGGGAGGTGACCGCCCGGGAGGGCCGCCCGCCCCGTCAGGACGAGCAGGCCGCCATCCTGGCCGCGCAGCAGGCCCGCGAGGACGACGCCGCCCGTTCCTGCCACCTGCCCTGGCTGGTCGCCGATCCGGCACCCCTCATGACGGCCGTCTACAGCCGCCTGTACTTCGACGACGACTCCCTGATGGCCCCGGCGGTCGATCTCGCCACCGGGTACGCACTCGTCGTCTGGTGCGCGGACGACGTCCCCTGGACCCCGGACGGGACCCAGCGCGACGGGCCCGATCTCCGGTCCCGCGCGGACGCGATCATCGCTGAGACGGTTCGCGAGCACCTCGAGCCCCGCGGGGTGCACGTCCTACGGGTCCACGGCCCGGTCGAGGAGCGGGTAGCGCTGGTGAGGAGGGCGTGGCAACCCTGACGTCCCCGCGGGCCAACCTAGACTCGCAAGGGTGGAGACGTCTGGTCAGGACGGTCTCGTCGGCACGACCGTCGACGGCCGGTATCGGGTGCTCTCCCTGCTTGCCCGGGGTGGGATGGCGACCGTCTACGAGGCGCTCGACCTGCGCCTGGACCGGGTCGTGGCCCTCAAGATCATGCACCCGCACCTGGCTCACGACCAGGCGTTCGTCTCCCGATTCCAGCGTGAGGCCAAGGCCGCGGCGAGGCTGACCCATGGCCACGTGGTGGCGGTCTACGACCAGGGTTCGGATGGCCCGCTGATCTATCTGGCGATGGAGTACGTCCCCGGGCGCACCCTTCGCGACGTGCTGCGCCAGTACGGCCCGCTGACGTCCGAGCAGGCCCTGGTCTTCCTCGACCCGGTCCTGGAGGCGCTTGGCGGCGGCGCACGCGGCCGGCTTCGTCCACCGAGACATCAAGCCCGAGAACGTGCTCATCTCCGATGACGGCAGGGTCAAGGTCGCGGACTTCGGCCTGGCGAGGGCGGTCGAGGCGGACGGCCAGAGCGTGACCCAGGGGATGATCATCGGCACCGTCGCCTACCTCTCCCCGGAGCAGGTCGAGCGCGGCGAGGCCGACGGCCGATCGGACGTCTACGCGGCCGGGATCCTGCTCTACGAGATGATCACCGGCCAGGTGCCGCACGCCGGCGAGAGCCCGCTCAGCGTCGCGTACCAGCACGTCAACAGCGACGTGCCCCCGCCGTCGGGCGTCGTCGGGGCCATCCCGCCCGACGTCGATGCGCTCGTCGTCACGGCAACGCGGCGCGATCCCTCCCTCCGCTACCAGAACGCCATGGACTTCCTGGCCGATGTCCGCCGGGTCCGCTCGTCGCTGCCGCCGCCCCGCCCGTTCGTCGACACGCAGGACACCCTCGTCGTCGACGTCGGCATGGCCTCGCAGCTGGCCGCCGGCCGGCCGGTCACGCCGCTCACTGCCGGCGGCCCGCCCACGCCGCGGACCTCGGCGTCGTCGCGCGCCCCCTCGCCGTCCGCGGGCAACGTCACCCGGCCCACGGAGGCTCCCGTTCGGTACCGGCGCAGCCGCGCGCCCCTGTTCATCGTCCTGCTCGTCCTGGCCGTCCTGGCCACGGCCTTCGGCGCCTGGTACCTCGCGGCCGGCCCCGGGAAGACCGTCGAGATGCCCGACGTCGTGGCGTCGTCCATCGACGATGCCCAGGCAGCCGTTTCCGCAGTCGGACTGACCCTCGAGGTCGCCGGGCAGCAGTACAGCGAGGAGGTGCCCGCCGACTCGGTCATCAGCACCGACCCGGCGCCTGGTGAGGGCGTCCGGGTCGACAGCACGGTGACCGCTGTCGTCTCGCAGGGACCCGAACGCTACGACGTGCCCGCGGTCAAGGGGCTGTCGCAGGCCGCGGGCTCCGACGCCATCGCGGCGGCCAACCTGGCGGTGGGATCGATCAAGGAGTCCTTCGACGACAAGGTCGCGGCCGGCGAGATCGTCTCCTCCGACCCCAAGGCCGGGTCCAGCGTGAAGCCCGCCACCCCCGTCGACCTGGTCGTGAGCAAGGGTCCCGCGCCGGTCCCCGTCCCCAAGGTCGAGGGCCGCAAGGTCAACGCCGCCAAGAACGCCCTCTCCGACGCGGGTCTCAAGGTCCGCCGTGACCCAGGAGTTCTCCGAGACCGTCAAGGACGGCGTCGTCATCTCGGTCAAGCCCAAGGAGGGCAAGATCGTCGACTCGGGGAGCCGGGTCAGCCTCGTCGTCTCCAAGGGGCCGCCCCCGGTGACCGTGCCGAACCTGGTGGACATGCCGCGCGACAAGGCGATCAGCACGCTGCGTGGCCTGGGGTTGCGGGCGAACGTCGTCGAGGGTGACTTCAGTCCCCTCAACCGCGTCATCAGCCAGGATCCGGCCGCCGGAAAGAGGATCCCCAAGGGCAGCACCGTGACGATCCGGATCATCTGACGTCGGCGCCCGCCGGCGGCGGTTCGCACGGCAGACTGCGCCCATGACGACTGCTGACCTCACCGATCTCGCCCGAACCGCCCTGACCGCCTGCGGAGTCCCCGAGACCGCCGCCGAAAGAGCATCACGGATCGTGGCCCGCTCGCCGATCAGCGGTGCGGAACTGCTCGCGGTACCAGCGGTCGACGCGCAGGGAATGTCCGACCTCGTCGATCGTTCTCAGGTCGCCTTCCTGCAGTGGCGGAGCGTTCCGGCGCCGGTGCGGGGCTTCCTCATCAAGGCCTACGGACGCCTGCTTGAGCAGCACAAGGAGGATCTTGCGGACCTCGTGACGCTGGAGGTGGGCAAGATCCGATCCGAGGCTCTGGGCGAGATCCAGGAGATGATCGATATCTGCGACTTCGCCGTGGGCCTGTCCCGGCAGCTCGAGGGCCGGACGATGCCATCCGAGCGGCCCGGGCACCGGCTGATGGAGACCTGGCATCCGCGCGGGGTCGTGGGCGTCATCTCTGCCTTCAACTTCCCAGCGGCCGTGTGGGCCTGGAACACCGCGATCGCGCTGGTCTGCGGCAACTCCGTGGTGTGGAAGCCGTCCGAGCTCGCCCCGCTCACGGCGCTTGCCTGTTCGACCCTGCTCGATCGCGCCATCACCGACCAGGGTGCACCCGAGGACCTGCATCTCCTGGCCCTGGCCGAGCGCGATGCGGGCCCGGCGCTCGTCGACAACCCATTGGTCGCGGTCATCAGCGCCACGGGCTCCGAGCGCATGGGTGCGGAGGTCGGCCCACGCGTCGCCGCACGCTTCGGTCACGCGATCCTCGAACTCGGCGGCAACAACGCCGCGATCGTGGCACCCTCGGCGGACCTGGAGCTGGCGGTGCGCGGCATCGTGTTCGCCGCCGCCGGCACCGCGGGCCAGCGGTGCACCTCGCTGCGACGCGTCATCGCGCATGAGTCCATCGTCGACGATCTCGTCGCGCGGATCGCCGCGGTCTACGGCCGCCTGCCCGTGGGCAGTCCGCTCGACGCCGACACCCTCGTCGGCCCGTTGGTCAGTGAAGCCGCCTTCGAACGAATGCAGGAGGCCATCGCCGAGGCGGTCGCCGGGGGCGGCACGCTGGTCGTCGGCGGGGAGCGCGTGCCCGTGGCGGACTATCCCGACGGCTACTACGTGCGGCCGGCCCTCGTGCGCATGCCGGCACAGTCGGACGTGGTACGTCGCGAGACCTTCGCCCCGCTCCTGTACGTCATGACGTACCGGGACCTCGATGAGGCCATCGCCCTGCAGAACGGCGTCCCCCAGGGCCTGTCGTCGAGCATCTTCACCCTCGACCAGCGCGAGGCCGAGACGTTCATGTCGGCCGCAGGCTCCGACTGCGGGATCGTCAACGTCAACATCGGAACGTCCGGCGCGGAGATCGGCGGCGCCTTCGGCGGCGAGAAGTCCACCGGGGGCGGCCGCGAGTCCGGATCGGATGCCTGGCGCGGCTACATGCGACGCGCGACGAACACCATCAACTACTCCCACGACCTTCCGCTGGCCCAGGGGGTGAACTTCGGATGACGGCTATCGATGACCACCTCGAGAACTTCGAGGATCCCCAGCGCTCAGCCCTGGCCGGCGCCGTGGCCGTGATCCGAACGACGCTGCCCGGGGCCATCGAGGTCATGTCGTACGGGATGCCGACCTTCAAGCTCGGCGGCGAATCCGGGGTGGCCGTGATCGGCCTCGACGGCTTCACTCGGCACAACAGCATCTTCCCGTACAGCGGCGGCGTCCTCACGGAGTTCGCCAAGCAGTTGGAGCCCTACGTGCAGACGAAGGGCTCGATCCACTTCGCCATCGACCGGCCGTTCCCCGCCCCCTTGCTCAAGCGCATCCTCAAGACCCGCATCGCCGAGATCAACGCGACCTACCCCAAGAAGTCCGGCGACACCAGGGAGTTCTACGACAACGGCTTCCTGAAGATGTCGGGGAAGGTCAGGGACGACCAGATGCACGGCCACTGGGAATGGTTCCGCCGCGACGGCTCGATCCTGCGGTCCGGCTCCTTCAAGGCCGGTGTCCAGGTCGGGGAGTGGACCACGTTCGACCGCGCTGGCGCGCCGCTCAAGGTGACCCGGTTCTGACCGTGCCACTGCCAGAGACGGCCGGCATCGTCGTGATCGGCGGCGGCGTGATGGGGACGAGCATTGCCTTCCACCTGGCGGAGGCCGGGGTCCGCGACGTGGTTCTCCTCGAGCAGGGACAGCTCGGCAGCGGGTCGACGTGCAAGGCGGCTGGCGGCGTCCGCGCCCAGTTCTCGGACCCGGTCAACATCGCCCTCGGCATGCGGGGCCTGGACGCGTTCGAGCGCTTCCCCGACCGCCCCGGGCAGGAGATCGACCTGCGTCAGCCGGGCTACCTGTTCCTGCTCAGCACCCCCGAGGAGGTCGAGACCTACGAGGCGTCGGTGGCCCTCCAGAACAGCATGGGCGTGCCCAGCCGGATGCTGACGGCGCGGGAGGCGATCGAGCTGTCGCCGGCCGTTGCCCGCGAGGGCCTGCTGGCCGCGTCCTTCCACCAGCGGGACGGCTACTGCTCTCCCGAGTCCGTCGTGCTCGGCTACGCCACGGGCGCTCGGCGACACGGTGCCACCATCCGCACCGGCGTCACGGTCACGGGGATGCGGACCCGGGGCGACGAGATCATCGGGGTCGAGACCGACCTGGGCGTCATCGGGACGTCGACCGTCGTATGCGCCGCTGGCGCCTGGTCGCGGGACATCGGAGCAATGGCCGGCGTCGACCTGCCGGTGGACCCCTTGCGTCGTCAGATCCTCATCAGCGAGCCGCTGCCTGCAGGCCTGCTCCCACTGCTGCCCGACATCCGTGCCCATGACGATCGACGCGGGCACCACGTTCTACTTCCATCGCGAGGGCCCCGGCCTGCTGATGGGAATGTCGTACCAGGGCGAGTCGCCGGGCTTCCGCACCGACTACAGCGAGGACTGGCTGCCGGACCTGATGGCGGCGATCGAGCGCACGAGCGCCGGCACTGCTGGACGTCGGCATCGCACACCGATGGGTGGGGATGTACGAGGTGACCCCGGACCACAACGCCCTGCTCGGCGAGTCCACCGCCGCGTCACGGTTCCTGTACGCCACGGGCTTCTCCGGACACGGCTTCCTGCAGGGGCCGGCGGTCGGCGAGGTCATCCGTGACCTCTACCTCGGCATCGAGCCGTTCCTCGACGTGTCACCCGTTCACCGCCGACCGATTCGCCTCTGGCGCGCTGCGCGGCGAGGCGAACATCGTGTGATGCAGGACCGGATCTGGGCCGCGATGCACGAGCTGGCCGCCACCGCAGGCTCCGACGCCGGCCACCGCGCCGCGGGCCGTGTCGGCGTGGTCACGGTGTCGGACATGGGCGTTCCGCACGCCTGGGGGGTGAACGCGGTCGTAGGACCGGCGGTGCCGCCCGCAGCCGACCTGTCCGAGGCGATCGACTGGCTGCGGGACCACGACCGACGGGGCCGGCTGGCGGGTGTCGGTGCCGCCGCAGATCCAGGGGCCGGTGGCGGCGATGGCCGGGCTGGCGGTGGTCGACTCGCTGCCGTTGTTCGCCATGCCAGCCGAGCGGGCGGACGCGCTCGGCCCGGCCTCGGTCGCGGGTATGCGACATCTCCACGGCGCCGAGCCTCGAGGAGGTCGTGGCCGCCTACGGAGGCTGGATGTCCGACGACCACCTGGCCCGACTCCTCGTGACACCTGCCGATCTGACCAACCCACGCCGGGGCTTCCTCGTCGCCAGCCTGGACGACACCCCGATCGGCTGCGCCTTCGTGTGGTGGATGGCGGGCACCGGCTACCTGTCCGGCATCGGCGTCCTGCCGCAGCACCGCGGCCGGGGGTTCGGACGAGCCCTCACGACGGCCGCGACGTCGCTCGCCGCGACGGGGCCGGTCGACGGCCCGACGCCGGACGTGATCTGGATGGGTGCCACGCAGGAGGGGGCGTCCCTGTACGCGCGCATGGGCTTCGAGCACCTGGACACCGAGGTGCGGTTGGGGCCGCCTAGAGCAGGACGCCCTCGTGCTCGAGCAGGCTCACCTTGATGTCGAGTCCGTACCCGTAGCCGCCGAGGCCGTTCGAGGCGACGACGCGGTGGCAGGGGATGAACGGCGCCACGAGATTCGACGAGCACACCGTGCCCGCAGCGCGGGCCGCCCGCGGGCGCCCGGCCCGGCGAGCGAGGCCCGCGTAGGTGTCGATGCTGCCGGCCCTGATCTGGCGCATCGCGCGCCACGCCTGCTGCTGGAACGGGCCGCCGGGCTGGCTCACCGAGACCTCGTCGAGGGCGTCGAGGTCGCCGTCGGCGTAGCGCGCGAGGACGTCGGCGATGAACGGCACGGTGCTGCGCGGGCGCACGTCGTAGCCGACCGGGATCCGCTGGAGCGCGTCGTCGAGGTCCCGGTAGGTCGAGGCGACGACGGCACCGTATTCCGTCGGACCGAGGTCACCCGCAGTGTGCGGGTCGACGACAACGACGATGGGGCCCCGCGGGCGTGCGGTACGTGGCGGCCAGAAGCGCCCCGACCGGATGGGACATCGCTAGCGCATCATCAGCATGTCGGCGACGAGGAAGGCGAGCTCCAGGCTCTGCTCGCGGTTCAGCCGCGGATCGCAGGCGGTCTCGTAGCGGTCCCCGAGGTTTCCCTCGAGCACGCCACCGGTGCCACCGACGCACTCGGTGACGTCGTCACCGGTGAGCTCGATGTGGATACCGCCCGGAATCGTCCCGAGATTGCGATGGACCTCGAAGAAGCCCTCGACCTCGGTCACCACGTCGTCGAACTGACGGGTCTTGTGGCCGGACGCGGCCTCGCGGGTGTTGCCGTGCATCGGATCGCACACCCACACGACCGGAATGCCGCTGGCGTCGACCTTCTGCACGATGCTCGGCAGGGCGTCGCGGACCTTCGCCGAGCCCATGCGGGTGATCAGCGTGAGTCGGCCGGGGACTGCGGTCCGGATTCAGCATCTCGCACATCTGCACGACCTCGTCCGGCGACGCCGTCGGGCCGACCTTCACGCCGATCGGGTTGTGGATCGTCGACGCGAAGTGCACGTGCGCACCGTCGAGCTGGCGAGTGCGCTCGCCGATCCACAGGAAGTGCCCGGAGACGTCGTACGGCAGGCCGGTCCGCGAGTCGATGCGCGTCAGCGCCCGCTCGTAGTCGATGGACAGCGCCTCGTGCGCGGCGTAGAACTCCACCCGCTGCAGTTCCTCCGGGTCAGCACCGATGGCGTGCATGAAGGACAGCGCGCGATCGATGTCGGCCGCCATGGCCTCGTACCGCTGACCGGCAACCGAGTCACGGACGAAGTCCTGGTTCCACGCGTGCACCTGGCGCAGGTCGGCGTAGCCGCCCTGGGTGAAGGCGCGCACCAGGTTGAGTGCCGCGCTCGACGCGTTGTAGGCGCGGACGAGCCGCTGCGGGTCCGGACGACGGCCCTCAGCCTCGAACGCCAGCGCGTTGACCGCGTCACCGAAGTACGACGGGAGCTCGACTCCTCCGCGGGTCTCGAGGCAGCTGCGAGCGCGGCTTGAAGTACTGGCCCGCCATCCGGCCGACCTTGATCACCGGGCAGCGACGCGGCGTACGTGAGGATGACCGACATCTGCAGCACGGTCTTCAGCCGAGCCCGGATCGAGTCGGCATTGTTCCCGGCGAAGGTCTCCGCGCAGTCGCCGCCCATGAGGACGAAGGCACGCCCCTGCGCCGCCTCGGACAGGCGGGTCGCCAGCACGTCGCACTCGCCGGCGAACACCAGCGGAGGAAGGGTGGACAGCTCGTCGAGAGCGGCCTCGAGCTCGACCTGATCCGGCCAGGGCGGCTGCTGGGCAGCCGGCAGGTCCGGCCAGGTGATGGCGTCACGCATCCCACAAGGTTAGGGCACGGGCCGGAGTGCTCCGACCCGTGCCCTGACGCGCTGCTCCCTCGGGCGACGCCCTATCCGAAGAGGGACTTGGCCTCCTCGTATCGCTCCATCGGCACGGTCTTGAGGACGCCGGTGGCCTCCTGCAGCGGGACCCGCACGATGTCGGTGCCCTGGAGGGCGACCATGGTGCCCCACGCCTCGTCCTTCACTGCGGTGATGGCGTTGAGGCCGAAGCGGGTGGCGAGCACACGGTCGAACGAGGTCGGCGACGCCGCCGCGCTGGATGTGGCCGAGCACCACGGAGCGCGACTCGTGCCCGGTGCGCTCCTCGAGCTGCTCGGCCAGCCACTCGCCGATGCCGGACAGCTTGACGTGGCCGAACGAGTCGAGGGACTGCGTCCTTGGTCACCAGCTGGCCGCCCTTGGGCAGCGCGCCCTCGGCCACCACGATGATCGGCGCGTAGCCGTCCTTGTACCGGGACTCGACCCAGCCGACGACCTCGTCCATGTCGAACTCGACCTCGGGGATGAGGATGGCGTTCGCGCCGCCGGCCATGCCGGAGTGCAGGGCGATCCAGCCCGCATGCCGGCCCATGACCTCGCAGACGAGGACGCGGTGGTGCGACTCGGCCGTCGTGTGCAGGCGGTCGATGGCCTCGGTGGCGATGCTCACCGCGGTGTCGAAGCCGAAGGTGTAGTCGGTGGCGCTCAGGTCGTTGTCGATGGTCTTCGGGACGCCGATGACGTGGAAGCCGTGCTCGGTGAGCGTGGTCGCGACGCCGAGGGTGTCCTCGCCGCCGATCGCGATGAGGGCGTCGATGCCGAGCTTGGTGAGGTTCTCCTCGGTGCGCTCGATGCCGCCGTCGATCTTCACCAGGTTGGTGCGGGAGGAGCCGAGGATCGTGCCGCCGCGCGGGAGGATGCCGCGGACCGCCGGGATGTCCAGCGGCATGGTCAGTCCCTCGAGCGGGCCCTTCCAGCCGTCGCGGAAGCCCACGAACTCGTATCCGTACTCGGTCACTCCGCGCCGAACGACACCGCGGATGACCGCGTTGAGGCCTGGGCAGTCGCCGCCACCAGTGAGAACTCCGACGCGCATGGGTCACGCACCCTTTCGTCTGCGGGCTCGTGGCCCGGATCCCGCCGGGTTCGGTCCACCCGGCTCGAGGTCTCCAAGCCTAGCCGCGGGTGCAAGCGCTGTCATCACCAGGCGAGGGTCGACGGTCGAGCCGCGCGACCCGCGCGCGGCAACTAGGGTCGGATCATGCCCGCCATCCTCGCGATCGACGCCGGCACGACCGGCATCACCGCCCTGGTCGTCGACGAGAGCGCGACCGTCATCGCCCGCGGATACCAGGAGTTCCCCCAGCACTTCCCGGCCGACGGCTGGGTCGAGCACGACCTCGGCGAGATGTGGTCCGCGACCCTCGCGGCGACCCGACAGGTCCTGTCCGCGACCGACGTCGACCTCGTGGCAGTGGGCATCACGAACCAGCGCGAGACCGCCTGCCTGTGGGACCGCGAGACGCTCGGGGCGCCTCGGCGGGCCATCGTCTGGCAGGACCGGCGCACCGCCGGTCTGTGCGAGACGCTGCGCGAGGACGGCCACGAGCCGCTGATCGCCGAGCGCACCGGCCTGCGCCTGGATCCGTACTTCACCGCGACCAAGCTCGCCTGGATCCGCTCGAACGACCCGCATGCCTGGAGCGGGGTGGAATCCGGCCGTACCGCCGTCGGAACCGTGGACTCCTACCTCGTGGCGCGAATGTCCCGGGGGCTGTTCCACATCACCGACGCAACCAATGCCTCCCGGACCCTGCTGTACGACCTGCAGACCGGAGACTGGAGCGAGGAACTGTGCTCCGTGTTCGGCGTCCCGATCGAGGCCCTGCCGGAGATCGTGCCCTCCTACGGCTCGCTGGCGCGCACGGACCCGGACGCCTTCCTCGGCCTGGACCTGCCCATCGCCGGGATCGCCGGTGACCAGCAGGCGGCGCTGGTCGGCCAGGCCGGCTTCACGGTCGGGTCGGCCAAGTGCACGTACGGCACGGGGTCCTTCCTGCTTGTCCACACGGGCGACCGCATCCGACGATCCGGTCACGGCCTGCTGACGACCGTGGCCCTCGCCCACCCCGACGGCCGGCGGGACTTCGCACTCGAGGGCGCAGTCTTCGTGACCGGCGCCGCCGTCCAGTGGCTGCGGGACGGCCTGGGGATCATCGACTCCGCCGACGAGATCGAGGAGCTGGCCGCCAGCGTCCCCGATTCCGGTGGCGTGGTCTTCGTCCCGGCCCTCACGGGGCTGGGCGCCCCCGAATGGGATCCGACGGCCCGCGGGCTGATCATCGGCATCACTCGCGGCACCACGCGGGCACACATCGCGCGGGCGACTCTCGACGCCATCGCCTTCCAGGTGCGGGACATCGTCGACCTGATGCGCCGCGACGGCGGCGTCACCCTCCACCGCCTGTCGATCGACGGCGGGGCCGCGATCAACGATCTGCTCTGCCAGCTTCAGGCCGACGCGGTGCGCCTCGCGGTCGACCGCTCGGCGGAACTGCAGACGACCGGGCTCGGCGCCGCGTTCCTCGCCGGACTGGCGGTAGGCGTCTGGCCGTCGACCGATGCCCTCGCCAGTACGCGCCGGTCCTCCGGCGTCTTCGAACCCGGCCCGATCGACCAGGTGATGCACGATCGATGGCGCGAGGCGATCGCGCGCAGCCGCCGCTGGTCGGTGTAGGAGGCCAGCGAGCTTCGATCAGTCCTCGTCGACGGCGACCATGGAACGCGAGTCTGCCGGCGACCCCTCGGCGATGAGTTCCTTGGCGCGGGTCGCGTACATGTCGACGTACTCCTGGCCCGACAGGGACATCAGTTCGTACATGACCTCGTCCGTGACCGATCGCAGGACGAACCGATCGTTCTGGAGTCCGTCGTAGCGGGCGAAGTCCAGTGGGCGGCCGATGCGTACGCCGACCCGACGCAGACTCGGGCGCAACTGACCGGGCGGCTGGATCTCGTAGGTGTTGATCATGGCGACCGGGATGATCGGCACGTCCGCCTCCATCGCCATTCGGGCAACGCCGGTCTTGCCGCGATACAGGGTCCCGTTCGGCGATCGAGTGCCCTCGGGATAGATCCCCAGCAGGCTGCGTTCGCCGAGGATGCGCAGTCCCGTACGCAGCGCGGCCTCGGAGGCCCGGCCACCCGAGCGATCCACGGGCACCTGGCCGACCCCGGCGAAGAAGGCCTTGGTGAAGAAGCCTTTGATCCCCGGCCCGGTGAAGTAGTCGCTCTTGGCGAGGAAGGTGATAGGGCGCGGGACCACAAGCGGCAGGAAGAAGGAATCGGAGAAGGAAAGGTGGTTGCTGGCGAGGATCGCCCCGCCCTTGTCGGGCACATGGTCCAGGCCTTCCACCCAGGGACGGAACAGCACACGGAGCCATGGTCCAACGATCACGACCTTCAGGATCCAGTAGAGCATCGGCGCCCCTCCCTTCGAATGGCACACTAGTGGGCGGTCGCCCGATGCGAGCGGTCTGGACGGAAGGAATCCCATGACGGTCATGCCCGGCGCCGAGCCGTGGTCCGCTGACGGCAACGAGATCGGCATCCTGCTCCTCCACGGGTTCACGGGCTCTCCGGCCTCCATGAAGCCCTGGGGACACGAACTCGCCGAAGAGGGGTGGACTGTCCGCGTGCCGCGACTGCCCGGGCACGGCACCAAGTGGGAGGACGCGAACCTCACGACTTGGCACGACTGGTACGCCGAGGCCGAACGGAACCTGCTCGACCTCCAGTCGCGCTGCAGCAAGGTCTTCGTCATGGGCCTGTCGATGGGGGGATCACTCACGCTGCGACTGGCCGAGCTTCACGACGACGACATCACCGGCATCGTGCTCGTCAACCCCGCCGTCCACACCGAACGCTGGGACCGGCACCTGCTGCCCTTCCTGCAGCGATTCGTCGGTTCGTTCCCCGGTATCAGCAACGACATCGCCAAGCCGGGCCAGGACGAGATCGCCTACGACAAGATCCCCCTCAAGGCCGCCTACTCCCTCTCGGACCTGTGGCAGGTCACGAAGACGAACCTCCCGCAGGTGACGCAGCCTCTGCTGCTGCTGCGCAGTGCCGTCGACCATGTGGTCGAGGCGTCCAACTCGGAGTACATCCTTGCCAACGTCGCATCGACAGATACGACCGAAATCGTCCTCCAGGACTCGTTCCACGTCGCAACCCTCGACCACGACGCCCCGATCATCGTCCGCGACAGCATCGCGTTCGTTCGGCGGCTCACGGCGTGAACACCCGCGACTCCGACCTTCCCGAGCATGAGCAGCGTGCCTGGGACGCGATCGTCGCGGACCTGAGCGGGCAGATCGACCTCGGCCCGCAGTTCCCCAAGGAGAACTCGCTGCCGCCGCTGGCCGCCACCGGCGACCTGCCCGATCCCCTCGAGGAACCGGTCGACCTCGACGAGGACGAGGACGATGCCGGCTTCGAGCCACCCCACCCGCCGCCGCTTCCCCGCCCCTCGGACACCGCAGGCCGTTTCGCCTGGGCCGCAGTCGCCGCCGGCCCGCTCCTGGTCCTCGCGACCAATCTGCTGAGCTGGGACAGTTGGCTCTCCGGGCTCGGCGTCGCCCTCACCGTCGGTGGCTTCGCCGCCCTCATCGCACGAATGAAGGACGAACGGGAGGACGACGGCGACAACGGCGCCATCGTGTGAATGCCCGGTCGAGGTCCGGCCTCAGCGGAATGCGCGGTCGTGAACTGCTGGCCGACTCAGGGGCGCGAATGCTCCTCGTAGTAGCCGGCGAGCCAGCCGACCTCGAAGCCAAAGGTGGGATCGTTTCGTTCGGCAGTGTCCATCAGGCGCACGTGAGTTGTCGGCGAACTGAAGTAGGACCGGGGCGGTTCCGTGCCGGCCTTCCTGGCTGTCGCCTGACCGTGGAGTCTGCCGGCGCAGAACTGCTTCCACCAGTCCTCGTCGATCGTCGTCATCGTCGCCCCCTCGGTGCCACGTAGCAGGAGGCGACGCTACGCGCCTGACAGGCCCCGGCGCCACGACGACACGCGAACGGGACAACGGCAGGAATAGTTGCCAGACGCGTCCGAGTCCGCTCAATCGGTCGCGTCGGGACGCTCGGTGTCTCCGACATACAGTCGGTACCTCGCGAGTCGGCCCTCGGCGTTCCAGTCGTGGATGACGACTCCCCGGTACCACTCGTGTGACGGCGGCCCGGCATCAACCTCGATTTCGGCCAGCGTTGTCGAACCGCTCTCGAAAAGGCGGACCACGTGTACATGGACGTGCTTGTGGTCGGACCAGTCCTCTTCGTACCGCGCCCGCACGGAGCTTTGGCCGAAGAGTGCTTCCTCATCCGGCCGCTTGAAGTCCACAGAATCGTCCACCAGCGAGATGAGGGTGTCGAGATCGCCTGCGTTGAATGCGGCAATGTATGCGCGGGAGAGTTCGGAGGGGGAAGGCATGCGGCCATCATTCCTTGCGGGCCGCGGGCACGCAGGGAATCGGATCGCCGCTAGTGGCCGCCTGGTTGACGGGCCAGGTCCGCGGCGCCGACCAGCCCGGCCCGGTTGGTGAGCTCGGCGGTCTTGACCACCGGCGACGGACGATTCTGCTGCCCGATCAGCTTGTCCGCCAGAGTCTGGCGGGCGCTGGCAAGCAGCAGGTCCCCTGCGTCGGACACGCCACCACCGATCACGAAGACCTCGGGATCCAGGACGGCGGCCAGGTCGGCGAGACCACGACCGAGCCACGTACCCGCGATCGCGAAAGCCTCCATCGCAATGGGATCGCCTGCCCTCGCCGCCTCCGTCACGTGCACGCCCTGAACCCCTTCGGGCGTCCCGTCGCCGAGCGCTAGCAGGGCACTGGCCTCCGACCGACGCTCGGCGGCCAGGGCGCGAGCCTCCCGCACGAGGGCGTTCCCACTGGCGTACTGCTCGAGGCACCCGTTGCGGCCACAGCCGCACGGACGACCGTCGGGGACGGCGTTGATGTGACCGATCTCGCCGGCGGCGCCGTGTGCTCCCCGAAACAGCCGGCCTCCGAGCACGATGCCGCCGCCGATGCCGGTGCCCACCGTCACGAGTGTCATCTCCGTGGTGCCGCGCCCGGCCCCGAAGCGGTACTCCCCCCAGGCCGCGACGTTGCCGTCGTTCTCGACCACGACGGGTAGCCCCGTTGCCGCCTCGAGGAGCTGGCGCACGGGCACCTGGGACCACCGCAGATTGGGGGCGAAGTAGACCCTCGACCGGTCCGCATCGACCAGGCCAGCCACTCCGAGCCCGACCCCGTCGAAGGATTCGTCGGTGCTCGCCACCAGTTCGTTGACGACCTCCGCCACGAGGTCGAGCACGTCGTTGGCATCATGCCGTGGGGTGGGTCGCCGAGCCGTGGCGATGATCTCGCCGTCCTCGGTGACGGTGCCGGCCAGGATCTTCGTTCCGCCGATGTCGACGCCGATGCTCATGCCCACGGCGGACAGCCTAGTCGCCGATGCTCGACCGTTCGGCGTCCTCGCGAATCGGGATCCAGGCAATCGGCTCGGGCTCGCCACCGGTCTCCTCGACGCCCTCGTCGGGATCGGTCGGTGCCATCCCGCTGGAGTCGCCCACCAGCACAAGCGTCCGGCACACCACGCACTGCGGATGCTCCGCCGGGTCCCCATGCTCGGCGTGCGGAGCCATCACCCGTTCAGTTGCCCAGTCGACCATGCGCTGCGCTCCCGCGACGAGCAGGGTCCAGTCCATGCCGGGAGCGGCCTCGCCGTCGGTGTCGTCCGTCCCGTGATCCGGCCCCTCCACGGTCTCTTCGACCAGCCCGTCGACCGGCTCGGGCTCTGCACCCGTGCCCTCAGCTCCGTCGCTGCCGTCACCCGAGTACCACCAGGGCCGGCGTTCCCCCTCCTCGGTCATGACGCCACCTCCGACTGACGCCAGGTGGCCGGGTCCGGAGCGAACCGCACCGACAGTCCACGGTCGGTGCGCACCGCCTCAAGGGACAGGCACCGACGCAGGACGGGGGGCAGGTCGATCCACCGGGTCACCCCGTCGAACTGCACGACGAGCTGGTCCCCCTGACGCCCGATTCGGGCCTCCTCCCGGGCGGGGCCGGCCAGCGGCACCTCCATCCGGAACTCCTCGTCCCCGACCGTCACGGTGAGCTGGTCGGCGTCCAGCACGAGCACCCGGCCCAGCGGCCCCATGGCCGACCGTCCCTTGGGCACGGGTCGCACCTTCGACGTCGAGGACCAGACCTCTACCCCGTCGGCCGCCCGAGCCATCAGGTCCAGGCACTGGTCCGCCTCAGTCCGGACGGTCTTCGGCCAGCCCTCCGACTTGCGGGGGAACCGATTCACGACAACGCCGTCGACGCCGATGCCGAGCATCGCGAAGGTGCCCAGGGCCCGCGAGGTCCGCCGGACCGCCCGCTCGTCGGGCGTGGTCACCAGTCGCAGCGTGGTCGTCGGTCGCTGCAGCATCTGCCGCAGGGCCAGGACGTCCAGCCGGAGCGCGGACAGGGACTCGAACACCGTGCCTTCCCTCGGCGAGCCGGGCGCACGGAACATCGCCATCCTCGGAGTCAGCAGCGCATCGAGCAGGCGGAGGGCGGCCGCGGGAAGCTGGACGAGGTCGCGGGCCCACGACAGTGGGCCCGCATCGACGACGACTGCATCGATGCTCGCATCAGACAGCCCCGCGCTCATCCGCTGCAGCGCCGAGAGGCTCGACACCGCCGGCAGGAAGGCCCAGGCCTCCGGGATCAACGAGTCGGCCCCCAGTTCGGCACCCAGGCGGCCCAGGCTCGACGCGAGTCGGTCCACGACCACCGGGTCGGGAGAAACACCCGACGACGCATCGACAAGACGGACCGCGAGACCCTCGACTTCCAGCGCCTCCGCGGTTGCGAGGGCGACGGTGGACGTACCGGCCCCTCCTACCCCGCTAAGCAGAATCAGTCGCGCGTGATTCGACACGCTTCTTCAACCCCTTGAGGGCGGTATCGACGATGACCTTCTCGGCCTTGCGCTTGATCATGCCGATCATCGGGATCTTCACGTCGACCGCGAGTCGGTAGTGGACGGTGGTGGTGCCATCACCATTGGGCGTGAGCTCGTAGATCCCGTCCATCGCCGTCAGCATGTCGCCCTTGGTCAGGGTCCAGGACACCTTGCGGTCGCCGTCCCAGTCGTACTCGAGCTCGTAGTCGTCCTTGATGGCGCCCGAGGACAGGCTGAAGTGGGCGTCGGCCGGACGATTGTCGTCCTCGTAGACGCTCAGCACCTTCACCGACGTGATGCCGTCACTCCACTCCGGGTAGGCGGGGAGATCTGCGATGACGTCCATGATCGCCGCCGGCGCCGCGGCGATGACGATGCTTGATTCGGTCTGGTCGGCCATGGCGAAAGGCTATCGCTCGGACGCCGGTGCGGGATCCGATCCCTCCGCGCAAGCCGAAGCAATTGCATCGATGGTCTGTCGAACCGCCTCGATGAAGGAGTCGGCCTCGTCCTCGGTGATGGCCAGGCTCAACGCCATGAAACCGCGCTGGGCGACGTACTGGCCGCGCTCCAGCAGGCCGAGAAAGAGCAACTCGCGCAGACGCGGGTCCGCGTCCTGGAGGTCCGCAGGGCTCTGGACGGGTCCAGAAACCGGGTGCAGAGCGATCATCGAGCCACGTCCGGTCGCCGTCCACCCCGTGCCGGCCAACTCGCCCGCAAGTCGCACGCGCATGCGGTCACCTCGGTCATTGAGGTCGTTCAGGCGCTCGTCCGTCAGGACCGCCGTCATCCCGGCCAGGCCGGCCGCGAGGGACAGGACGTTGTTGTTGAAGGTGCCCGCATGCGGCAACGCGCCGGGAACGCGGGGATCAAACAGAGCCATCACGTCTGCACGGCCGCCGAACGCACCGAACGAGAGGCCGCCACCCAGGTACTTGCCGAGCGTCAGCAGGTCCGGCGCCAGGCCAAGGCGGTGGGCTAGGCCGGCAGGGTCCAGCCGCGACGTCATGACCTCGTCCACGACGAAGAGCGATCCGGCGGCGCGGGCGGCGTCCTGGAGCGCATGCAGGTACGCACCGGATCCGGGGATGCATCCCCCAGAGCCGAGCACGGGTTCCACCACCACGGCGGCGAGACGGTCGCCTGCCTCCTTGATCATCGCCCCGGCCGTCTCGCTGTCGTTGTACGGGACCACGACCGTCTCGTAGGGCGCGTTGACCGGCGAACCGCCGCCACCGAAGTAGAGCAACCCACCGTGGTATCCGCCATGCACCACTGCAATCGCCGACCGTCCGGTGAACGCCCGTGCGAGCGAGATCGCCATGAGGTTGGCCTCAGTGCCCGAGTTGGTGAACCGGACCAGTTGCAGCGCGGGGAATCGATCGACGAGAGCGCGGGCCAGCTTGGGTTCGTACGTGTTGTGGGCGCCGAAGCTCAGGCCGTCGTCGAGGGCCGACGTGATGGCGGCCCGAATAGTCGGATCGTCATGCCCGTATAGGCCTGCGGTGTACTCGCCGAGGAAGTCCACGTACTCGTGACCGTCGACATCGACGATGCGCGAGCCATGCGCTCGCGCCACGCGCAGCGGAAAGGGCGCGTGGTAGATCACCGTTCGGGTATTCCCGCCGGGGAGGACCTCTCGCGCCTCGACATCGGCCTGCGCACTGACCGGCCGCCGCGCCGCGTACGCGGAGCGCGCCTCCTCGATCAAGGCGTCGAGGACGATGTCGCGCTCCGGGGTCGCCATCCTCGGATAGTACGTCGGAGCGTCAGTCACGTGAACTGTGCGGAGGCTCATAGGTCGAGCACGAAGGGGCGCTCGCGCCCGTGGAAGTGGCCGACGTTCACGCACTCCGTGCGCCCGACCCGGGTCCGTGCGACCAACGGCTGGTGGACATGCCCGAAGAGGTGGTAGCGCGGCTGGACCTCCCGGACATACTGCAGCAGCGCGCGGCTGCCGATCTCGAATCGGCGCGCGACGACGTCGTACGCGAGCTCCGGCAGCGCCGGGGGGATATGGGTGAACAGCACGTCCACGGGCCCGAGCGCCGCGACCTTGGCGTCGAAGTCGTCCTCCGTCAGCTCATAGGGAGTCCGCATCGGGCTGACCAGTCCCCCGCCGACGAATCCCCACCGCATCCCGTCGACCTCGATGACACCGCCGTCCACCACCTCGTGCCCCTCGCGCAGGTGATCGGGCCACAGCGTCGGGATGTCCACGTTCCCGTACGTCAGCAGCGCCGGCGACGGCATCGCGTCGAAGAGCTCCTCGTACTGCGCCCGGACCATCGCCTGCATGAGGTTCCACTTCTCCCCAGGGTCGGTCACCCCGAGTCGGGCCCAGGCGGCCCTGCTCAGGTCGCGCGCCTCATCGAACCGGTTGGCAGTGCGGGCCTCGATGTAGGCGCGGGCGTGCTGCTCCCCGAAGAGGTCCGCGAAGATGCCCCGCCCAGGGTCCTCGTAGTCGAGGAACAAGATCAGGTCTCCCAGGCACACGAACACGTCTGACCCCACGGCGGCGCCCGCAAGGGCGAGGGAGGCCCCGTGGACGTCGCTCGTGACATGCACGCGCATGCGGCCCTATCCCCCCGCCTCGAACTCGTCCTTCAGCGCCCAGACGGTCCGCTTCCACGCCATCGCCTGGCGCCGGCGCAGGCTGTCGAGCTCGCGGCGGCCACGAGGCGAGTCCGGGATCTGGCGGGGCGCCGTGCGCGAGCCCGGGGTGGTCGGGTCGGCCGACAGGCGGTACTGGACGACCACGGCGTCCCCGCGCTGCTGCAAGCGCACGTCGGTGGTTCCGACCAGGGTGCCGGTCACCGACCAGCCCATGCCCTCGACCCCACGGTCGACCAGCACCCGCACCTCGAGGTCGGGCCACCACCCCGACCATCGGTCACTGTCGGAGACGGCGCTGGCCAGAACCTCGCGGGTGACGAGGATGACGGTCTCCTCGACGATCATCACGCTGGCCACGCGCCCAGAATGCCACGCCGGATCCGCTATCGCCCATCCACCGCGAACGGGTCGCCAAGGGGTCGTTTGTGTCCTACGGTGAAAGGTATGAGAACCGAATTCTCCCTGCCCCCAGTCGTGCCCAGCCCCACCACCGGAAGCCTGGTGGACCACATCGTCGAAAACGCCAGCAAGACCCCCGATCATGTAGCCCTGTCGGTGCCCCGCGGGGACGCCTGGGTGGGCGTCACGTCCGCCCAGTTCCTCGACGAGGTCAAGGCCGTCGCCAAGGGCATCATGGCCAATGGGGTCGAGCCGGGCGAACGCATCGGCGTGATGAGCCGCACCCGTTACGAGTGGACTCTGGTCGACTACGCCATCTGGTACGCGGGCGCCGTGAGCGTCCCCGTCTACGAGACATCGTCCGCCGAGCAGATCCAATGGATGCTCAGCGACTCCGGCGCCGTCGCCGTGTTCCTCGAGAGCGACAAGAACAAGCGGACCTTCGATGAGGTCTCCGTGCACATTCCCACGACCACCCGTATCTGGGTCTTCGAGGACGGCGCCCTCGACGACCTCAAGGCGGATGGGAAGGACGTCACGGACGAGGCCCTCGAGGAGCGGCGCCGCACGCTGAACCCGGATTCCGTCGCGACGATCATCTACACCTCGGGAACGACCGGGCGGCCCAAGGGCTGCACGCTGACGCACAAGAACTTCATGTTCGAGGTCGACAACGTGGTCAACGGGATGCCCGATGTGTTCCTGGCTCCGGGTTCGTCCACGCTTCTCTTCCTGCCGATCGCCCATGTCTTCGGACGCGCCATCGAACTGGGCTGCATCCGGGCCGGCGTGCGGCTGGGTCATGCCGCCGACATCAAGGAGCTCCTACCGGGCCTGGCGTCCTTCCAGCCGACCTTCCTGCTCGCCGTACCACGCGTGTTCGAGAAGATCTACAACTCCGCGCAGCAGAAGGCCGTCGCCGACGGCAAGGGCAAGATCTTCGACACCGCCGCCCAGACTGCGATCGACTACAGCAAGGCGATCGATGAAGGTGGCCCGGGCCTGGTGCTCAAGCTCAAGCACGCGCTCTTCGATCGGCTCGTCTACGGCAAGTTGCGCCACGCGATGGGCGGCCAGATGCGTTGGGCCGTCTCCGGCGGCGCCCCGCTCGGCTCTCGACTCGGGCACTTCTTCCGTGGCATCAACGTCATCATCCTCGAGGGCTACGGACTCACCGAGACGTCAGCCGCAACCACAGTGAACCGCCCCAGCGCCCTTCGGATCGGCTCCGTCGGCCAGCCCCTGCCGGGCGCCAAGGTGAAGGTCGCCGAGGACGGCGAGCTGATGCTGGGCGGTGACCAGATCTTCATCGGCTACTGGAACAACCCGACCGCCACGGCTGAGGCGCTGGAGCCGGATGGCTGGTTCCATTCCGGCGACATCGGCGAGATCGACGACGACGGGTTCGTGAAGATCACCGGCCGGAAGAAGGAGCTGCTCGTCACCGCAGCCGGCAAGAACGTCGCTCCAGCCGTGCTGGAGGACCGCTTGCGCGCCAACTGGCTGGTCAGCCAGTGCATGGTCGTCGGAGACGGGAAGCCGTTCATTGCCGCCCTCGTCACCATCGACCCCGAGTCGTTCCCGGCCTGGGCCAAGCAGAACGACAAGGGCGCTGCCACGGTCGCCGATGTGGTGGACGATCCGGACCTGAACGCCGCGATCCAGTCAGCCGTGGACGACGCGAACAAGGCGGTCTCGCACGCGGAGGCGATCAAGAAGTTCAAGATCCTGAGTGTCGACTGGACCGAGGAGGGCGGGCAGATCACCCCGTCGCTGAAGCTCAAGCGCAACGTCGTGATGACCGAGTTCGGGGCCGATGTGGAGTCCCTGTACTCGTAGCCGGATCAACTCGTAGCCGGATCAGCCGGCGACCAGAACGAGGCGACCCCCGTCGTGAGATCCCGCCTTCGGGCGGGAGGTCACGACGGGGGTCGCCTCGTTGTGCCGGCTAGCCGACCACGCGGCCGATGCCGCTGAAGTAGTTGTTGTACCAGGGCCCGAGGATGTCGGAGACCAGCACGCCACTGCTCGGGTTGGCAGCGTGGACCATCTTGCCGTTGCCGATGTACAGGCCAACGTGGTGCACGCCACCGCCGAAGTAGAAGACCAGGTCGCCCGGCTGCGCCTCGCTCAACGGGATGCGCCGGGTGCTGCTGTACTGCGAGTAGCTGTAGTGCGGCAGGGACACGCCCGCTTGCCGCCACGCGGTCATGGTCAGACCGGAGCAGTCGAAGGAGTCAGGGCCGGAGGCCGCGGCGACGTAGCGGTCACCCACCTGAGCCAGCGCGTATGACACGGCAGCGGCCGCTCGGCTGCCGCCGGTGTAGCCCCCACCAGCACTCGACGGGCCCGACGCACCGGAACTGGTGTTGAACGACGAGCTCGAGCCCAGGGCGGCGGAGGCCGCGCGGGCCGCGGCGAGACCAGCCTGCCGCTCCTCCTCGGCGAGTGCCGCAAGTCGGCGACGTTCTTCGGCCTCGAGGCCGGCGAGGATCCCCTCGGCCTCGTCGAGCTGTGCCGCGGCTTCGTCTTTGGAGTCGCTCATCTGGTCGCGGTAGTTCTGCGCGATGGCTTCCTTGTCCTTGACGGCCGCCTCACTCTGCGCCAGGCGCAGTCGGGCGGTCTGGGTACGCCGCAGCGAGGACGCCTGTGAGTTCGCGACCTGGTCGAGCGCAGCCGCCTGGGCGAGGAACTCGGTGGGGTCATCCGCCAGAAGGACCTGAAGGGACGTGTCGATGCCGCCGCTGGTGTACGTCGCCCGAGCCAGGTCGTCAACCGACGACAAGATCACCTGAAGCTGCGATCGCTCACGGGCGACCTTCTTCTTCAGGCCGTCCAGGGTCGCCTGGACCTCGCCGAGCTGGTTCCGTGCGGAGTTGTAGCGTTCCGTGGCCGCCTCGGCCTTGGCCTGCAACGTGCGCACCTGATCGCGGACCTGCTGAATGTCGCGACTGGGCGCCGCGGAAGCGCTCGAGACCGCGACTCCGGTGAGCAGCAGCGCGGCCGACGCGAGTCCGATGAGAGCGGTCTGCATCCGGCCAGGCCGTCTAAAACGCGAGTGCACGCGTATCCCTTCGTCGTCTGACTCGTCCAGCAACTGCCCTGATACTCGGAACGCCCGCACGTCGCGCGGGCGTCGTATCAATGTCCGTCCAAGGTAACAGATTGGTGACGGTCCGCCTGTCCATGTCCCCTAAGCGGACGAATTACCGGAGGTACGAACATCACCATACGCGAGATCGGACGGGCGGGACGAGTGGAGCGTTCCCCGACGTGCCGGGGATCACATCCCCCCGTTGGCGGGCCTAGGCCGGCTCGGGTCAGCTTGCCCGAGATCGCGGCACCAGCCGCAGAGGCGGCACCAGCCCGGAATCGGCCAGCACGGCGAGTGCCGCGGCGTGCTCATCCGCGACGTCGGTGACCGCCGGCACGGGTGAAACGGGTGAAAGGGGTATTACGGGTAAATCGCCTACGCCTGGGGAGACCGTCGACTCTGGTCCGCCGAGCAGGACGGAGACCACGCAGTCGTCACAGGCCAGACCGGCCACCGCACATGAGCCACAGTCGATGATCATGATCCGACGGTACGGCTTGGGTCTGACAGCGCCTCTCCGCGATCAGCATCTCCACGAGCGGAATCGTCGGGTGACGTGCCTGGCGGGGACGGTCAGGGACCGCCGTCTCCCGGGCCCTCCGAGGCCGGCCCGCCGAACTCGGGGCGGGCCACGACTTCGACCCGGTCTCCTGCCCCGCACCAGCGGCAGACGACCGATTCGACTGTCTCGGCGAGCACCTCGGTCTCCTCGATCACCGATTCGCCGCCCATCGTCGCGTGCCAGAACTCGCGAACGCGGGTCGTTCGGGTCACGTCGAATCGCGTCAGGTTGCCGCAGTGGGCGCAGCGCCAGCGCGACCGTTCGTCAGGGATCACCGGGGTCGTTGCCACGGGGGGACTCTACCGACCCGGTCGATCGGATCCGCCGGTCGCGCCTGCGGGGACTTGTCAGGGCCCTCCCCTAGCGTCGGGGGATGGGTACTCCACCGGCGGGCGCAGCCGGCACCGCGACCCAGATCAGTTTCGCCGACCTCGGCGCCCCGCTGTCCGAGGTCACCTTCATGGTCGTCGACCTCGAGACGACCGGGGGGGCACCGGTCGACGCCGGCATCACCGAGATCGGCGCCGTGAAGGTGCGAGGGGGCGTGGTCGTCGGGGAGTTCCAGACCCTGGTCAATCCTGGCCAGCCGATCCCGCCGTTCGTCGCCTCGCTCACCGGAATCACCGACGCCCTGGTCGCCACGGCGCCGTCCCTGGCCGGCGTGCTGCCCTCATTCCTCGAGTTCGCTCGCGGCAGCGTCCTGGTCGCCCACAACGCGCCGTACGACGTGGGCTTCCTCAAGGGGGCGTGCGCAAAGCTGGGTCACTCCTGGCCGGACCCGCCCATCGTCGACACCGCCCGTCTCGCTCGCGTGGCCCTGCACCGCGATGAGGTGCGCAACTGCAAGCTGTCCACCCTCGCCGCGCACTTCCGGGCCACGGTCTCGCCGACGCACCGGGCGTTCGATGACGCTCGCGCCACCGCCGATGTGCTCCACGGGCTGATCGAGCGGGCCGGCGACCTGGGAGTGAGCACCCTGGAGGACCTCCAGGCGTTCTCGTCCCGGGTGAGTGCCGCACAACGAACCAAGCGCCATCTGGCCCATGGACTTCCCGACCTCCCCGGCGTCTACATCTTCCAGGACTCCGAGGGCGAGGCGCTCTACGTCGGCACCTCACGCCGCATCCGCACCCGCGTGCGCAGCTACTTCACGGCGTCCGAGCAGCGCCGACGGATGGCCGAGATGATCCGGATCGCCGAGCGCGTCGTCCCCATTGTCTGCGCCACCACCCTGGAGGCCCGGGTCCGCGAGCTGCGACTCATCGCCGCCGAGCAGCCGCGGTACAACCAGCGGTCCACCCGGCCGCAGAAGCAGACCTGGCTGAAGTTGACCGACGAGCCCGCGCCGAGACTCGCGATCACCCGAGCCGTGGTCGATGACGAGGCCAGCGGTGCTCGCTACCTGGGCCCCTTCACCTCGCGGGCGGCCGCCGAGGCGACGGCTCAGGCCATCCTCCTCGCGCACCCGATCCGCACCTGCACGAGCAGGATCGCCCAGCGCCCGAGGCAGACCGTCCCCGGCTGCGCCCTGGCCGAGCTCGGCAAGTGCCCGGCGCCCTGCACCGCCCACGGGGACCGCGTCCAGTACGCCGAGCGGGTGGCCGCCGTCCGATCGGCCATGTCGGGTGACCTGCGTGCCGTCGTGACCGAGGTCGAAAGGCGGATGGGCCGCCTGTCTGACGAGGAGCGGTACGAGGAGGCCGCCACCTGGCGGGAGCGACTGGGTCATCTCGTCGGGGCCAGCGTGCGCTCGCATCGACTGGCCATGCTCTCCCGGTCCGCTGAGGTCGTGGCGGCGCGGCCCACGGACGAGCGGGGATGGGAGATCCACGTCATCCGGCACGGCCGGCTGGCCGCTGCGGGAGTGGCACCCGCTGGGACCGACCCACGGGCGGCCGTGGAGGCGCTGGTCGCCACCGCCGAGCATGTGCCGCCCCCGGCCGGGCCGGTGCCCTCCGGACTGACCGAGGAGGCGTTCGAGCTGCTGGCCTGGCTCGAGTCCGGCGGGGTGCGCCTGGTCAGCGCCGACACGGCGCTGGTGATGCCGATCGGCTGCGGTGGATCCCTGCTCGAAGCGGCTCGGCGAGGTCCGTCGCGCAATCCAGCGCACCCGGTTCGACGACGACGAGGAGATGGCCCGCGGCGGCCGGCCCATGGGACCGGTCGACGCGCGGCCGGTCACCAGAATGCTCAGCGCCTGAGGCTCCCGGTCACCGTGATCCAGGCGCGCAGCACCTCGAGCGCCCGACCAGAGTCGATCACCTCGCGAACCGCCGGAAGCTGGTCGGCGATGCGCTCCGTGAGGGGACGCCCGTCGACCGCTCGACCCTCGGCGGCATCGATGGCGGCGCGGTAGGCCACCATGGCGGTCGCCGCATTCACCGCCAC
This sequence comes from uncultured bacterium, assembly GCA_963700745.1. Lineage (GTDB taxonomy): Bacteria > Actinomycetota > Actinomycetes > S36-B12 > S36-B12 > UBA10649. Next base: position 180,917 of record CAVOYT010000003.1, read on the forward strand.
CGTGTCTCGGATCGCGGCCGCGCGGTCGGCGTCCGGCCCGGCCGGCGCGCCGGACGTCAGCGTCGAGACGAGCAGTTCGGCATTTCGGGCGCTGTCGCCACCGCGAAGGAGCGCGCGGTCCGCGCGAGCGACACCGAGGTCGGCCGCGTCGATCACCGACTCGATCACGGTCCCGGAGGTCACGTCCCACACTCGCGTTGGCCCCTCGGTCGAGACCTCGTCAAGACCGTCCTCGCCCCGAACGACCAGGGCCCGCACACCACGGCGCTGGAGCACGTCGGCCATGACCGGGGCCAGGTCGAGATTGGCGGCGCCGATCAGCGCGGAATCCGCTCCACCGGGGTTCGTGAGGGGTCCGAGGATGTTGAAGACGGTCGGCACCCCGAGCTCACGACGGGTCGGGCCCGCGAACCTCATGGCCGGATGGTGCACGGGGGCGAAGCAGAAGGCGATGCCCGCCTGGCGAAGACTGGAAACGACCTCTTCGGGCTCGAGGTCGATCACCACCCCGAGCCGCTCGAGAACGTCCGCGGTGCCGGTGGCGGACGACGCGGCCCGATTTCCATGCTTCACGACCGGCGCGCCAGCGGCAGCGCACACGAGTGCGGCCATCGTCGAGATGTTCACCAGGTGGGCCTGATCGCCTCCCGTGCCGACCACGTCGAGGCAGACCGGTCGTCCGTCGGGACCGAAGTCGAGAAGCCTGCCGTGCTCGAGCATCACCGAGGCGAGGGCGTCGACCTCCGCAGCGGTCTCCCCCTTGGCGCGCAGGGCGACGACGAAGGCGGCGATCTGGGCGGAGGTCGCGGTCCCGGACAGGATCTCCTCCATGGCCCATCGGGCGTCCGACGGGTCGAGATCGGTCCCGGAGATCACACTGGCGAGGACCGACGGCCAGTCCTGAGCCCCGTCGACAGGCGTCGCCACCGGGTCAGGAGGCCGTGGTGACAGTCAAACGACGACGCAGCACCTTCGTGACCATGTCAGACATGACGATGGCGTCGATCGGGTGGGACACGACGGCATCTGCCCGCGACCAGGTGGCCAGCCACGCGTCCTGAGGGCGCCCGACAACGACCAGGATCGGGGGGCACCTGTAGACCTCGTCCTTCAGCTGCCGGCAGATCCCCATCCCCCCAGCGGGGGTCGCCTCGCCATCGAGGATCAGCAGGTCGAACTTGCCCTTGTCGGCTTGGGAGATGACCACCGGCTCGGTCGCGCACTCCACATAGTCGATCGCGGGGAGGTCGGAAGCCGGCCGCCGGCCCAGGGCCGCCATCACCTGCTGCCGCGTCGTGCGATCGTCGCTGTAGACGAGCACCCTGACGGTCGGCTCGGGGGCTGTTTCGGGGGTATCTGCGTTCGCCACGCGGCAAACTCTAGCCATCTCCCCGGCTTGGCTGGGAACCGACCGCGGCCCTGAGGCGACAAAGAGGCAAGTGTTCGGGGGGTCTCGATGAAACTGAGCGCCGGATCTGCCAGACTCCCCCCGTGGCGAATGCAACGACGATCCCCCAGGCCTACGCCCATGCGCCGGCGAACCGCCCCAACATGGTGGCGATCGGCACGATCGTGTGGCTTTCCAGCGAGCTCATGTTCTTCGCGGCCCTGTTCGCGATGTACTTCACGCTCCGTGCCGTCAACCCCGAACTGTGGGCCCAGGAGACACAGCTCCTGAACGTCCCGTTCGCTGCCGTCAACACCACCGTCCTGGTCCTCTCGAGCGTCACCTGCCAGCTCGGTGTCTTCGCCGCTGAGCGCGGGGACGTCCGCGGGTTGCGACGCTGGTTCATCATCACCTTCCTCATGGGCTCCTTCTTCATCGCGGGACAGGTCACCGAGTACGTAGAACTGGTCCACGAGGGACTGACCCTGTCCTCGAACGCCTATGGCTCGGCCTTCTTCCTCACGACCGGCTTCCACGGGCTGCACGTGACCGGCGGGCTGATTGCCTTCCTGTTCGTCCTCGCGACCACCTACGTGACGAAGCGCTTCACGCACGATCAGGCGACCCGCGCCATCGTGACGTCGTACTACTGGCACTTCGTCGACGTCGTGTGGATCGCCCTGTTCTTCATGATCTACGTCCTGCAGTAGCACCTGACCCGCACACGGCAACCACGGCAGAGAGGTTCGGCGAGAGTGAAGTTCCTGGCCGCCCGTCGGCGAAGCCCAGTCATGGCATCGGCGCTGTTGATCGGAGCCTTGGCCGTCGTCGGCGGCGGCTATGCCGCCGTCGCCAGCGTCCAGCCGGCCGAAGCCGCTATGGCTGTCGGCACCGAGACCCAGGTCGAAGCCGGCCGCCAGCTCTACCTGGAGGGGTGCTCGTCCTGCCACGGGCTCGAAGCGCAGGGGACGCAGAGCGGACCCACCCTGATCGGCGTCGGCGCGGCAGCCGTGCACTTCCAGGTCTCCACCGGCCGGATGCCGCTCGCGGCTCCCGGCGCCCAGGCCCCATCGGTCGAGGCCAGCTACGACGACGAGCAGATCGCGGCCATGGCCGCGTACATCGCCAGCCTCGCACCCGGGCCGGCCATCCCCACTGCCGAGCAGCTCGACTACGCGGATGCGGACGTGGCCTACGGCGGCGAGCTGTTCCGGATCAACTGCTCCCAGTGCCACCAGGCGGCCGGCCAGGGCGGGGCACTGACTCAGGGCAAGTACGCACCCAACCTGATGCAGTCCACGCCGCAGGAGATCTACGAGGCGATGCTGACCGGGCCGCAGAACATGCCCGTCTTCAGCGACGCTCAGCTGCCCACCGAGGACAAGCAGGCGATCATCGGCTACATCCGGGCGCTCCAGGAGTCGCCGAACCCCGGCGGACTGAGCCTGGGCCGCTTCGGACCCGTCACGGAAGGCGTCTTCCTCGTCACTGCATTCTTCGCGGCGCTCATCGGCGCGGCCGTCTGGATCGGAATCAAGTCACGATGACCGATATCTCGCCCCGCGAGGGCCACCAAGACAGCGCCACCCACGAGGTCGAGGCCAAGCTGGGCTACTCCCCCGTGGCCGACATCGAGCATCGCCCCCGGGCGACCGACACCGACCCGAAGGCCGCCCGCCGCGCCGAGCGGCAGGTCGCGTCGATGTTCCTGCTCTCGATGCTGTTCGCGGTCCTGTTCGTGGTGGCCTACATCGCCATCGACAAGTCCACCGTCATCTACATCCCGGTCTTCGGCGACGTGGGGGCACTCCAGATCGCCCTCGGGCTCACCCTCGGCGCCTCGATCTTCCTGATCGGCGCCGGCGCCATCCAGTGGGCGAAGAAGCTGATGCCCGACATCGAGGTCGTCCAGCAGCGCCACGATCAGCTGTCGCCGCAGTCCGCCACCGATGAGGCCGCCGCCAACTACGAGCGGGGCAAGGACGAGTCCGGCTTCGCCCGCTTCCGCATGATCCGCCGCACGCTGATCGGGGCTCTTGTGCTGTTCCCGATCCCGCTGGTGGTCATGCTGAGGGACCTGTGGACGTCGACACCCGCCGAGCAGGGGCAGTCACCCGCCGACCTCCTGTCGACCACCCTGTGGCATGAGGACCTGCGGATCGTCTCGGACGGCACGTACGCACCCGTGCGCCCCGAGGACCTGCCCGTCGGTGGCCTGATCTCGGCCGTCCCCGAGGATCTCCTGGAGGTCGAGGAGATCGAGGGCAACCTCAACGCGCGCGGCAAGGCGGCCATCATCCTCGTGCGCATGGCTCCCGACGAGATCCGCTCCCAGCAGGGCGATGGCTGGGACTACCAGGGCATCGTCGCCTACTCGAAGATCTGCACGCACGTGGGCTGCCCCATCGCCCTCTACGAGCAGCGCACGCACCACCTGCTCTGCCCGTGCCACCAGTCCACCTTCGACCTCGCGGACAGCGGCAACGTCGTGTTCGGCCCGGCCGCCCGGCGCATGCCTCAGCTGCCGATCGGTGTGGATGCGGAGGGCTACCTGGTGGCGAAAGCGGAATTCGCCGAACCTGTCGGACCGAGTTTCTGGGAGCGCGGATGACCACCACCAGCCCCATAGAGAAGGCCGGCGGAGCGACCGCCACCTACGTCGACAAGCGCGTCGGGAGCAACAAGTTCCTGTCCCGGAACCTGGGCAAGGTCTTCCCCGACCACTGGTCGTTCATGCTCGGCGAGATCGCCCTCTACAGCTTCATCGTCGTCCTGCTCACCGGCGTGTTCCTCACGTTCTGGTACAAGCCCTCGATGATCGAGGTCATCTACGACGGCTCGTACGTGCCCCTGCAGGGCGTCAAGATGTCGGAGGCCTACGCCTCCTCGCTCGACATCTCCTTCGACATCCGTGGCGGCCTGCTGCTGCGCCAGATGCACCACTGGTCGGCCCTGGTCTTCGTGGCCGCCATGGCCGTCCACATGTTCCGCGTCTTCTTCACCGGGGCGTTCCGCAAGCCGCGCGAGTTCAACTGGATCATCGGCGTGGTCCTGACCACCCTGGGCCTGCTGGCCGGCTTCTCCGGCTACTCCCTGCCCGACGACCTGCTCTCCGGCACCGGCCTGCAGATCGCCCGCGGGATCATGCAGGCAGTGCCCGTGGTCGGGACGTGGGCGGCCTTCCTGGTGTTCGACGGGGAGTTCCCGGGAACCGACTTCATCTCCCGGTTGTACGGCGTCCACATCCTGCTGATTCCGGGCCTGATCCTGGCCCTCGTCACGGTGCACCTCATGCTCGTGTGGACGCAGAAGCACACCCAGTTCCCCGGCCCGGGCCGCACCAACGACAACGTGGTCGGCTACCCGCTCCTGCCGATCTACATGGCCAAGGCTGGTGGCTTCTTCTTCATCGTCTTCGGCCTCATCGCCCTCGTCGGCGGCCTGGTGACGATCAACCCGATCTGGATCTTCGGTCCCTACACACCCGATCAAGTGTCCGCCGGCTCACAGCCGGACTGGTACATCGGCTTCCTCGACGGCGCGCTGCGCGTGATGCCCAACTGGGAGACGGTGTTCTTCGGCTGGACCATCTCCTGGAACATCCTGATTCCGGCGATGATCCTGCCCGGGATCATGTTCACGGTCCTCGGTCTCTACCCGTTCATCGAGTCGTGGGTCACCGGGGACAAGGGCGAGCACAACCTGCTGGACCGTCCCCGCAACGCGCCGACCCGCACCGCATTCGGGATGATGGCGATCACGTTCTACGCGCTGCTCTGGGTCGGCGGCGCCAACGACATCATCGCCGTGGCCTTCGACCTGTCGATCAACTCGATCATCTGGTTCCTGCGGGTGACGCTGTTCGTCGTCCCACCGATCGTGTTCGTCGTCACGCGCCGTGCCTGCCTCGGGCTGCAGCGGCGCGACCGCGAGAAGCTCCTCCACGGCTACGAGTCCGGCCGAGTCCTGCGCCTGCCCCACGGCGAGTTCATCGAGGTGCACCAGCCGCTGTCGGACAAGGATCTCGCGGTCATCACGTCCAAGACCGACCACCTGCCCCTCCCCGCGCCGGAGAAGGCAGATGCCGACGGGGTGCGCAACAAGCACTACCGCTGGCAGGCACTGCGCCACAAGCTCAGCACGTTCTTCTACGCGGACAACATCGCCAAGCCATCCGCCGCGGAGATCGAGGCGGGGCAGGCCCACGTGACGCACGATGCCGAGCTGGAGGCACCGCTGCACGACTACGAGGACGCCGACCAGATCAGGCCCTTCCACGGCGGGGTCCTGCATCACCCGGGCGAGCCCGAGACGAACGCGGAGCAGGTCGAGCAGGAGCGCTCACAGCACTAGTCAGCCAAGCAAGACGAAGGCCCCGGTCCATGGACCGGGGCCTTCGTCTTGCTTCTGGGGTCAGCGGCTGAAGGACGCCTGCGACGTCTGCGTGGAGGTGTCCGCCTGCCCATCCTGCGACCCGGGGTCGCTGGGAGTCGTGGCCGTCTCGGTGGGCTCCGGGGTCTCCACGGGTGCGGCCACGGTCATGAACGAACCGGTCTTGGAGCCGTCGAGCCATTCCTTCCAGTCCTCGTTCCAGACGGTGATCCCGTTGCCGAGGTTCTGGACCGCGTTGGTGCCCTTGACGACGACCACGTCGCCGACGTTGGTCTCGCCATAGAGCCACTGCGCGTTCGACGGTGCTCATGCCCGACGCAGCCATGGCTGACGTTCGCGGATCCCTGGGAGCCGACCGACCAGGGCGCTGCGTGCAGGAACTCCCCGGAGTAGGTCACGCGCATCGCGTACTCGACCTCGAGGTTGTAGTACTCAGGGTCATTGGGGTCGGTGCCGCCGGTCGCGGCGTCCATGACGCGGGTGCGCTCCTTGCTGACGATCACCTTGACGCCGGATCGGGTCTCGAACCCGTCCTTGCCGGTGGTGATCGGGAAGCTGGCCACTCGCTCGCCGTCCCGGATCACCTTCGCCTGATGGGCTCTGGGCATCGATCTTGGTGATCATGGACGGCCCGATCGAGAACGTGGTCTCGGTGTTCTTGGCCCCGTAGATCCGCTTGGCGCCCTCGACGCCCTTGAGGTTCATGGCCACGGTGACGTCGATGTTCCCCGGCCAGTACTTCTTGGGCCGGAACTGCACCTGCGTGGAGCTGTTCCAGTGCCAGGCGCCCTCAAGGGGAGTCGGCGTGTACACGACGAGCGCCTTCTCGACGGCCTTCTTGTTCTTGATGTCCTGGTTGAACGTCAGCGTGATGGGCATGCCGACCCCGACCGTGGCATCGGCTCGCGGGGAGACGGTGCCCGCGAAGAAGGCCTTGGGCTCCACGGTCTTGAAGGCGTCGGTGGTCGTCGTCGGGTTCCCGCGCTGGTCGATGGCCGTCGCCTCGACGGTGTAGGTGGACCCGAAGGCCAGCGTGGACCTCTTGGCCGTCCAGGTGGTGCCGTCCTCGGACATCTGGCCCTTCAGCGCGCCCTTGGGCCCCATGACCGTGACCTCGGCCAGCTGCCCGTCGGTCGCCGTGACGGTGATCTTCTCGGTCGGGTCGACCTTCTTCTGACCCGAGGGCTCGGCGCTGATGGTCGCCCGGGACTCCTGACCGGGCACGACGGTCTGGAACTGGACGGTCGCTGCGGGCGTGCAGGCACTCGCGAACAGGACGACTCCGCCCATGCCGAAGGCGAGCCTGCGAGCCGGCAAAGCCACGATCTGTCTCCCTGGGAACCGATGGACGTCGATCCATGGTAACCGCAGCAGCCCGAGGGCGCCGAATCCGTCGCTGCGTGGCGTGGCTGGCTGGTGCGTGGCGCTAGTGGGCGAAGTCCCCGCGGTAGTACTCGAACAGCCAGCCGATGAGCGCGAGCATGAGCAGGCCTACGCCCAGCACGATCACCCAGACCGCGAAGATCAGGCCCAGCACGACCAGGAAGGTGCTGAAGCCGACCGCCAGGGGCCACCAGGAGTGCGGGCTGAAGAACCCGTACTCGGGGTCCGCCTCGTCGATATCGGCGTCCAGACGGTCCTCGGGCCTCGGGTAGACCCGCTTGGCCGTGTAGAGCACGTAGAACGCCACCAGGAACGCCAGACCGCCGCACAGGGCCAGGGCCGTCGTGCCGATCGGATCGCGAGAGACGTACCAGTAGATCCCCGAGACGATGATGAAGAACGCGGCCGCCAGGGAGAAGAGCAGGCCTTCGACCTTCATGCCTGACCCCCCTCAACCGGCGCGGCGGTGGCGGCGGCCACTGGGTGGACGCCTGGCGGTGCCAGTTCCGGATGGTGCAGGTCGAAGGCCGGTCGCTCCGAGCGGATCTTGGGCAGCGAGACGAAGTTGTGCCGCGGCGGCGGGCAGGACGTCGCCCACTCCAGGGAGCCTCCCCAGCCCCACGGGTCGTCGACCCCGACCTGCGGTGCCGTCCGCCAGGTCTTCAGCACGTTCCAGATGAAGAACAGGGTGGAGACGCCCAGCATCGCGGCCCCGACCGTGGAGATCTGGTTGAAGAGCTCGAAGTTGTCGGCCGGCAGGTAGTCGCCGTAGCGACGGGGCATGCCCTGGACGCCGAGCCAGTGCTGGATGAGGAAGGTCACCTGGAAGCCGACGAACAGCAGCCAGAAGTGGATCTTGCCCAGTCGCTCGTCGAGCATCTTGCCGGTCATCTTCGGCCACCAGAAGTACAGGCCCGCGAAGAACATGAACACCACGGTGCCGAAGACCGTGTAGTGGAAGTGCGCCACGACGAAGTAGCTGTCGGACACGTGGAAGTCCAGCGGCGGCGCGGACAGGATGATGCCCGGTGAGGCCGCCGAACAGGAAGGTGATCAGGAATCCCATGGTCCACAGCATCGGGGTGTCGAAGGAGACAGAGCCCTTCCACATGGTTCCGATCCAGTTGAAGAACTTCACGCCCGTCGGCACGGCGATCAGCATCGTCATGATCGCGAAGTACGGCAGGTAGACCGACCCGGTCACGTACAGGTGATGGGCCCAGACCGCCATGGAGAGGGCGCCGATCGCGAGCGTGGCGAAGACCAGTCCCTTGTAGCCGAAGATCGGCTTGCGCGAGAACACCGGGATGATCTCGCTGGCGATGCCGAAGAACGGCAGCGCGAGGATGTAGACCTCCGGGTGCCCGAAGAACCAGAACAGGTGCTGCCACAGCATGGCGCCGCCGTTCTCCGGCGCGAACACCAGAGCCCCGTAGTTGCGGTCGATGAACGCCAGCGCGAGGGCGGCGGCCAGCACCGGGAAGCACAGCAGCACGAGCACGCTGGTGACGAAGATCGTCCACGTGAAGATCGGCATCCGGAACATCGTCATGCCGGGGGCGCGCATGCAGAAGATCGTGGTGATGAAGTTGACGGCACCGAGGATCGTGCCCAGGCCGCCCATGGCCAGGCCCGAGCAGCCACAGGTCGCCGCCGACCTCGGGCGAGTACACCGCGTTGCTCAGCGGGGCGTAGGCGAACCAGCCGAACGCGGCCGCACCGCCGGGGGTGAGGAAGCCGAGGGCGGCCGTGATGCCGCCGAAGAAGAACAGCCAGAACCCGAGCATGTTCAGGCGCGGGAAGGCCACGTCCGGGGCGCCGATCTGCAGCGGCATGATCACGTTGCCGAAGCCGACGAACAGCGGCGTCGCGAACAGGAACAGCATGATCGTGCCGTGCATCGTGAACAGCTGGTTGTACTGCTCGAGGGAGATGAACTGCATCCCGGGCACGGCCAGCTCGGCGCGGATGGCCAGGGCCATGAGCCCGGCCACGAAGAACCAGAGGGTCGCCAGCCCGAGGTACAGGTAGCCGATCAGCTTGTGGTCGGTGGACGTGACCCAGTTGACGATGGCCGAGCCGAGGCTGCGCTGCTTCGCGGGCGTGCGGAGACGCCGGCGTCGGGTCCGACGGAACGACGCGGTCGCTCAGAATCGTCATGTCGTCCTCTCATCGGGCATCTGGCCGTCGTCGTTGCTCATGCCGGTGTCGAGCAGGCCGCTCTGGCCCCGGGCCTTGAGATCGGCGATGTACTGGTCGAACTCGGCCCGCTCGACGACCTTGACGTTGAACAGCATGCGAGCGTGCTCGGCACCGCACAACTCGGCGCACTTGCCGGCGTAGGTGCCCACCTTGTCGGGGGTCAGCTCGAAGACGTTGGTCTTGCCGGGGATGACGTCCATCTTGAACAGGAACGCCGGCACCCAGAACGAGTGGATGACGTCCGGCGACGTGAGCTCGAAGCGGATCTTCTCGTTGACCGGCAGGACCAGCAGGGCCGGATCGTTCGGCGTGCCGACGGCGTAGGCGCCCTCGTCGAGGTAGTTGAAGCCCCAGTTCCAGCGGTATCCGACCACGTTGACCGTCTGATCCTGGTCGTTGCTCACGGCGAGGATCTCGCTCTGGTCCCTGGCGGTGAACCAGAACAGGCCGAGGATCATGATCAGCGGCACGATCGTGTAGAGGATCTCGATCGGGATGTTGTACTTCGTCTGCTCGGGGACGTCGTCCTTGTGCCGACGACGGTAGGCGATCGCCGCCCACAGCATCAGGGCCCACGTGACGATGCCGACCGCCCAGGCCGCGATCCAGGACCCCTGCCAGAGGTTCTGCGTGATCGCACCCTCCTTGGTGGCCGGGTCAGGCAGGTCGAGGAAGAAGACCTCGTTCGCCGTGCATCCCGACGCGGTCAGCACCACGGCCAGGGCCCCGAGGCCCATGCCGACGGAGCGCACACGACGGCGCATTCGGTCCTGCTGGTTGCGCGGTGCACCCGCGGGTCGCACCTGGCTCAACTGCCGCACGGATCGCCTTCCTACGTCGGTCGGACGCTGGGCAGACTAGCGCACCCGGGTAGGGGAATGTGGGCACCCCCACGAGGCGGAATGCAGTCGTTATCCGGACCCGGCTAGCGTGTGGTTCGTGACGGCGGACCCGGCGGACTCCCCACTCCCCCCGCCCGCACCGGCACCGCCGCCCGGATACCTCGATGCGGTCGGCGGCCAGCCAGCTCCTGCCGGCGGCGATGACGGCCTGGCGGGCGGCCGCCGACCAGGCCTGGAGCGACCCCGCGCGCCTGCACCACGCCGGTCGTCGGGCGGGGATGATCCTCGACGCCGCCCGGGCCAGCATCGCCGGAGCCCTCGGTGTCCGGCCTCAGGACGTGTTCTTCACCTCGTCCGGCCCGACCGCGGTGGCCATGGCCGTCCAGGGGCTCCTGAGAGCGGCGGGGCCGTCCTCGGGGCGCGCCGTTGCCAGCGCGGTCGAGAGCATGGCCGTACTGAGCCCACTGGAGCAGTGGGCCGACGCAGGTCGATCTGGTCTCGGTGGACACCCTCGGGCGCCTCGACCTGGCGGCCTTCGAGGACGCCTTGTCACGGCCGACCGCGCTCGCGTGCGTCCAGGCGGCCAACGCCGAGGTCGGCACCCGCCAGCCGCTGGCCGAGGTGGCGGCCCTGGCCCGCGACGCAGGCGTCCCCCTGCTGGTCCATGCCGTGCAGGTGATCGGACATGACCCGGTCCCCCAGGCGTGGGACGTCCTGGCCGCCTCGGCCCGTGACTGGGGCGGTCCGGCCGGCGTCGGGATCCTGGCGGTTCGCCCCGACGTGCGCTGGACGCCGGAGGAGACCGCGGACCGCGGCTGGGTCGGCGGCTTCCCGGACATCCCGGGCGCGGCATCGGCGGCCGCCGGCCTGGAGTACCTCAAGGGGTCAGTCGAGGCCGAGAACCAGCGGCTGCGAGACCTCGTCGATCGCATCCGAGTCGAGGTCCCGCGGCGGGTCGCCGGCGTCGAGGTGGCCGGCGACCCCATCGACCGGCTCCCCCACATCGTGACGCTTCACCTGCGAGGGCGTCACCGGCGAGGCGCTGGTCGGAGAACTCGATCGAGCCGGGATCAGCGTGGCCAGCGGGTCGGCCTGCACGTCGGACACCCGCATGCCCAGCCACGTCCTGGCCGCGATGGGACTCGCCGCAGACGCCAGCGTTCGGGTCTCGCTGCCCTACGGCTGCCCGCGGACACCGTCGAGGCACTCTGTCGGCCCTGCCCGACGGCGGTCGAGGCGCTCGGTCAGGACCGGGCGCCGAGGCAGGGTGACGTCGTCCAGGGCCCGCCTGCAGCCGGGACAGGTACTCCTCCCGGGGCATCTCGACCGCCCCGAGCGAGGCCAGGTGCTCGGTCCGCCACTGGACGTCGAGCAGGCGGACCGCCGCCGCAGGCAGACAGCAACTCGACGAGCGTCACCAGGGCGGCCTTCGAGGCATCCGTCTCGCGATGGAACATCGACTCGCCCGCGAAGAGGCCACCGATCTCGATCCCGTACAGGCCGCCGACGAGATCGCCGTCCCGCCACACCTCGACCGAGTGCGCCCACCCCATCCGGTGCAGCTGGCGCGTACGCGCCGATGAACTCCTCGGTGATCCAGCCGGACTCACGACGCTCGTCGGCGCACTCGCTCATGACCTCGCGTGAACGCCCGGTCGACGGTGTAGGTGAACCGGCGCATCGACCTGCGCAGCGAGCGGCGTGACCCGCAGCCCGTCCAGCGGCAGGATGCCTCGCGGGATCCGGCGACCACCACGCGAGGTCGCCGGTCTCCAGGTGCATCGGGAACAGGCCGCGGCGGTAGGCCGCGAGGACCGTCGACGGCGCGAGGTCCGCGCCGACGGCGACCACGTCCTGGCCCGGCTCGGCGTCCGCGGGGTCCGGCAGGTCCCACAGGCACGGTCCGGGATCGTCAGGGGCCATCGTCCGGGTCGCTTCGTCCGGCGGCTCGGCAGTGCCGCTCAGGGCCGCGGGCAGGACACGTGCGGCTCGACGTCGGCGGCCGCGTCGTCGCCGTAGGTGCGGGCCATGCGCTCGAGGAAGTGCGTCCGGGCGAGCTCGTACTCCTGCGTGCCGATGGTCTCGATCACGTAGGTGGCCAGCAGGGCGCCCAGCTGGGCGGAGCGCTCGTCGGTGAGCCCCCACGCCTGGCCGCTGAGGTAGCCGGCCCGGAACGCGTCGCCGACGCCGGTGGGATCGGCCTTGCGGTCCTCCTCGGCGACCGCCACGGTCACGGCGGCCTCGCCGCGGCGCTCGACGCGCGCGCCCTCGGGCCCGAGGGTCGTGATCCGGATCTCGACCAGGTCCGGCGATGTCGTCGACGCCCCAGCCGGTCTTCTGCTGGATGAGCGCGGACTCGTACTCGTTCGTGAACAGGTAGGTGGCGCCCTCGATGAGGGGCTTGATCTCCTCGCCCTCCATCCGGGCGAGCTGCTGGGAGGGGTCCGCGGCGAACGGGTAGCCGCGGAATCGGCACTCCTCGGTGTGGCGCAGCATCGCCTCGGGGTCGTTGGCGCCGATCAGCACGACCTCGGCCCTGCCGACCCGGTCGACGACCGGGCGCAGCTCGATGTTGCGGGCCTCGGACATGGCCCCCGGGTAGAAGGAGGCGATCTGGTTCTGCTCGGAGTCGGTCGTGCAGACGAACCGGGCGGTGTGCCGCGACTCGGAGACGTGCACCCCGCTGGTGTCGACGTTGTGCCGCTGCAGCCAGGACTCGTAGTCGGCGAAGTCGGGCCCCACGGCACCGACGAGGACCGGGCGCAGGCCAAGGCAGCCCATCCCGAACGCGATGTTGGGCGCCACTCCGCCGCGCCGCACCTCGAGCTCCTCGACGAGGAAGGACAGCGAGACCTTGTCGAGCTTGTCCGCCACGAGGGAGTCGGAGAACCGGCCCGGGAAGGTCATGAGGTGATCGGTCGCGATGGATCCGGTGATGAGGACAGCCACGGGCGGTCACCCTACCCGTGCGCCGGCACCCCCAACGCCGCGAGTGGCCAGTTGTCGCGGCTCCGGAGACGCCGGAACGCCGCAACAACTGGCCACTCGGCAGGGGTGAGAGCTGGCTAGTGGAAGGAGTCCCCGCAGGCGCAGGACCCGGTCGCGTTCGGGTTGTCGATCGTGAAGCCCTGCTTCTCGATGGTGTCGACGAAGTCGATGGTGGCGCCGCTGAGGTACGGGGCGCTCATCCGGTCGGTGACGACGCCCGACGCCGCCGAAGTCCTTCAGCACGTCGCCGTCGAGGCTGCGGTCGTCGAAGAACAGCTGGTAGCGCAGGCCGGAGCAGCCACCCGGCTGCACCGCCACCCGCAGGGCGAGGTCGTCGCGGCCCTCGGACTCGAGCAGGGCCTTGACCTTGGAGGCCGCAACCTCGGTCAGGAGGATGCCGTCGGTCACGGGGGCTTCGGTCGTGGTGGTGTCTGCCGACATGGCGTTGTCCCTTTCGACGTTCCCGGGCGGGAGGTGATGGTCTCGAATGCCGGGAACCCGTGAGTCCGCTCGGCTATTCCCAACAGTCTCATATCCGGGGCGAACGCGCTAACGCCGGCAGCGCCGGCGGCGTCGCACGCCGACCGAGGGGGTGACACACTTCTCGGATGGGCGACACCTTCACCGAGCCGCAGCCGACCCCGCTCGCCCTCCTGCTGCTCGGGCATCAGTCCGACCCGGACAGCGAGCGCGGCGTCGACTGCCCCGGCGACCTCCCGGCCCCGTCGGACCCCGAACCTGGTCGAGCGCGCCCGGGCCGCCAAGGCGGCACTCGGCGACCGCGTGTTCGTCCTCGGTCACCACTACCAGCGCGACGAGGTCATCGAGTTCGCCGACGTGACCGGCGACTCGTTCAAGCTGGCCCAGCAGGCCGCCGCCCACCCGGAGGCCGAGTTCATCGTCTTCGCCGGGGTCCACTTCATGGCCGAGAGCGCCGACATCCTCACCGCCGACGTCCCAGCAGGTCATCCTTCCCGACCTCGCCGCGGGCTGCTCCATGGCGGACATGGCCGAGATCGGCCAGGTCGAGGACTGCTGGGCAGTCCTCGAGGAGGCGGGCGTCGCCGACGTCACGGTGCCGATCACCTACATGAACTCCACCGCCGCGATCAAGGCCTTCACCGGCCGTCACGGGGGCTCGGTGTGCACGTCGAGCAACGCCGAGCGCAGCCTCGAGTGGGCCTTCGGGCAGGGCGAGAAGGTGCTGTTCCTTCCCGACCAGCACCTCGGTCGCAACACCGCCGTGCGCGACCTCGGCATGAGCCTGGACGACTGCGTCGTCTACAACCCGAACCGGCCCAACGGCGGACTGACCCACGAGCAGCTCCGCGACGCCCGCATGATCCTGTGGAAGGGCCACTGCTCGGTCCACGGCCGATTCACGCCGGACACGGTCGATGAGGTGCGCGAGCGGGTCCCCGGCGTCAACGTGATCGTGCATCCGGAGTGCTCCTACGAGGTCGTCGAGAAGGCCGACGCCGTCGGCTCGACGGAGAAGATCATCGCGACGATCTCGGCGGCCGAGCCTGGCTCGGCGTGGGCGGTGGGCACCGAGCTGAACCTCGTGAAGCGCCTGGCCCTGGCGAACCCCGACAAGGAGATCGTCTACCTCGACCGGACGGTCTGCTACTGCTCCACGATGAACCGCATCGACCTGCCGCACCTGGTGTGGGCCTTGGAGTCCCTGGCCGCGGGCACCGTCGTGAACCGCATCGAGGTCGATGGCGACACCGCCCACTGGGCCCGAGTGGCGCTCGATCGGATGCTGGCGCTGCCCGGAGGCGTCGCCACCAAGGACTGACCGCTAGCTACCGGGGGCGTCCCAGACCGCGAACCACCGGGCCATGTCCGGCTCGATGGGCAGCTCCCCCGTGACGAGGTCCCGCACCCGCAGCTCGAGGACGTTGTCCCGCCGCTGATCGGCGGCCACACCTTCCTGCGCGAACGGGTAGAACGATCCCCGCTTGTAGAGGTAGACCATGGCCAGCGCGCGATCGTCCGGGTCGCGGAAGGACACCAAGGAGCACAGCAGCTGCGGCCCGAAGCCCGCCTCCACGAGGGAGGTGTTGACGGCGTGCAGGTCCGTCACGACCGACGGCAGGTCGATCGGGTCGCTCTCGACGACCAGCCACGTGTACCCGAAGTCGTCGTGCGCGACGGTGACGGGCGGGCCGCCGTCCGCGTCGAGCAGCCGTCGCACCTCCGCCTCGAGGTCGGCGAACGCCCGGCCCTCCGGCGCGCGGAAAGCGACCGAGCCGCGACCGGTGGGGAGCATGTCCAGGCTGACCTGCAAGGTGATCGCCGCCGACGGCAGCGCGAACAGGGCGTCAAGGTTCGGGCCGACCGCCTTGCGCCGACCCAGCACCGCGTCGAGGAAGCCCACGGGCTAGCGCTCGCCGAGCTGGGCGGAGATCCGCGCCAGCTGCTCCAGCCGCTTCTCCAGCGGCGGGTGCGTCGCCATGATGGATTCCAGGCTGAAGCCGCGCCGCCCGGAGATCGCCGGGGCGAAGGCGAAGGAGCTCACCGGCTCCATCTGGCGCAGGTCCCGGTTCGGGATCAGGGCCATCTCGCCGGAGATCTTCTGCAGGGCGCTGGCCAGGGACGAGGGCTTTCCCGTGAGCAGGGCGGCGCCGCGGTCCGCGCCGAGCTCGCGGTAGCGCGACAGCGCGCGCATGAGGATGTACGAGAGGAAGTACACGACGACGCTCACGACGGTGACGACGAGCACCATCACGGCGATGTTGTTGTCGCGATTGCGTCCGATCGATCCCCACATCGCGCTGCGGGCCATGAAGCCGGCCAGGATCGCCGTGAACGACGCGACGGCCATCACCGTCACGTCGCGGTGGGCGACGTGCGAGAGCTCGTGGGCCAGCACACCCTCGAGCTCCTCCTGGTCCAGCCGCTTGAGCAGTCCGGTCGTCACGACGACCACGGAGCGGTTCGGGGAACGTCCGGTCGCGAATGCGTTGGGTACGTCGCTCTGGGCGATCCCGACCCTCGGCTTCTTCATGTCCGCCATCGCGCACACGCGATCAACGATGCCGTGCAGCTGCGGCGCCTGCTCCGGCGTCACGACGACCGCTCGCATGGCAGACATCGCGAGACTGTCGGAGAACCACCACTGGCCGAAGATCAGCACGGCGCTGATGACGAGCACGAAGATCGCATTGACCCCGAACGAGATCAGCACGGCCGCCAGGACCACGTAGAGAAGGCCGATGCCGAACAGGGTGCCGGCCATCCGGGCCGACAGCCCTCGGTCACTGCCGTACCGGGTACGTGCCATCTGCGACCTAGCCCTCGATCTCCGGCTTCGGCCCGCCCGGACCGAGTTCGCGCTTCATGGCCTCGAGCTGGGCGTTCACATCGTTCTCACTCGCCATGCGCTCGAGCTCGACCGTGATGTTGTCCTTGCCCATGCTCGTGACGTCAGACAGCGCGCCGGACGCCACGAGCTCGTCGATGGCACCGGCGCGGGCCTGCATCTGCGCGGTCTTGTCCTCGGCCCGCTGCACAGCCAGGCCCACGTCGCCGAGCTCGTCGGAGATCCCGGCGAATGCCTCGTTGATCTTGGTCTGGGCCTCGGCGGCCGAGTAGGTCGCCTTGATCGTCTCCTTCTTGGTGCGGAAGGTCTCGACCTTGGCCTGGAGCTGCTGCGCAGCGGCCGTCAGCTTCTCCTCCTGCTCCTGCAGGGTGGCCAGCTGCATCTGGAGATCGGCGATCTGCTGGTGCAGTCCGCTGCGCCGGGTCAGCGCCTCGCGTGCGAGGTCCTCCCGACCGCCGGCCAGGGCGGCACGCGCCTGCTCCTCGAGCTTGGCCTCCTGCTGCGCCAGGCCCTGGATCTGCAGTTCGAGGCGCTTGCGGCTGGTGGCGACGTCCGCCACGCCCCGTCGCACCTTCTGAAGCAGCTCCAGCTGCTTCTCGTAGGAGTAGTCGAGCGTCTCGCGCGGGTCCTCTGCTCGGTCGAGGGCCTTGTTGGCCTTCGACTTGAAGATCAGGGTGAAGCGCTGCCACAGGCCCATCGGGGTCCCCTTCGTCGTCCGGCACGTCACTCCAGCCTAGGCGGCGGGGCAATCGGTCGCACCGGCTAGGCTCGTGAATCATGTTCGGACGAAAGCAGGACCCCGCACCCGACGCGGTCTCGGCGACCCCCATCGACGAGCACGACCCCAAGGCACCGAAGGGTCGGCCCACGCCATCGAGGCGGGAAGCAGAGGCCGCCCGCAAGCACCAGCTGAAGATCCCCAAGGACCCCAAGGCGGCAAAGAAGGCCGTTCGCGAGCGCGACCGCGAGGATCGCGCCAAGACCCGCGCCGGGATGATGGCCGGCGACGAGCGCTACCTGCCGGCCCGCGACAAGGGTCCCGGGCGCGCCTTCGCCCGTGACTTCGTCGACTCGCGGTTCACCGTCGCGGAGTTCTTCATCTTCGTGGCGATCGCGGTGCTGGTCCTCGGGTTCGTGCGCAACCAGGCCATCCAGTCCTTCGTCTCCCTGGCGTTCTTCGCGTTCACCGCCGTCATCGCGGTCGACACCATCGTGCTGCTGGTCATGCTGAACCGCCGCGCCAAGCAGGAAGTCCCCGATCCCGCGGACCGCAAGGGGCTCACGCTGTATGCCGTGCTCCGCACCCTGCAGCTGCGGCGCCTGCGGCTGCCTCCGCCGCGCGTGCGGCGCGGCGGCGCACCCATCGTCAAGTAGCGCCACCCGGCGCGTGACCGCGCCACGTCGAGGAAGAGGCACGCCATGGAGTACCGGCATCTGGGTCGCAGCGGTCTGAAGGTCAGCGAGATCACCTTCGGCAACTGGGTCACCCACGGATCGCAGGTCGACGACCGCACCGCGCACGCCACCATCCACGCCGCGCTCGACGCCGGGATCACGACCTTCGACACCGCCGACGTGTATGCAGGCACCAAGGCCGAAGCGGTCATGGGCGACGCCCTGAAGGACCAGCGCCGCGAGGGTCTGGAGATCTTCACCAAGGTGTACTGGCCGACCGGCCCGGGCATGAACGATCGGGGGCTGTCCCGCAAGCACATCATGGAGTCCTGCCACGCATCGCTGCGGCGGCTCCGGACCGACTATGTCGACCTCTACCAGGCCCACCGATTCGACCACGAGACCCCGCTGGAGGAGACGCTCCGCGCCTTCGACGACCTCGTCCGGCAGGGGAAGGTGCTCTACATCGGGGTCTCGGAGTGGTCCGCACCCCAGATCCGCGAGGCGGTCCGCATCGCCGACGAGATGGGTCTGGACCGCATCGTGTCGAACCAGCCCCAGTACTCGATGCTCTGGCGCGTCATCGAGCCGGAGGTGGTCCCGACCAGCGAGGAGCTGGGCGTGAGCCAGATCGTCTGGTCCCCCATCGCCCAGGGCGTCCTGACCGGCAAGTACCAGCCCGGCCAGGCCCCGCCCGCGGACACTCGCGCGACGGCCTCGGAGGAGGGCGCGAGCATGATCTCCCGCTGGCTGCGCGACGACGTCCTGTCCGCGGTCCAGCGACTGGTCCCGGTCGCCGGCGACCTCGGCCTCACGCCGGCGCAGCTGGCCGTCGCTTGGGTGCTGGCGAACCCGAACGTGTCGTCCGCGATCGTCGGTGCGTCGCGGCCCGCCCAGATCGACGAGAACGTCAAGGCATCAGGCGTCGTCCTGCCTGACGACGTGCTTGCCCTGATCGACGAGACCCTCGGCGACGTGGTCACCCGCGATCCGGCGTTGACCACTTCTCCCAACCCTCGCCCCTAGCGTCCCGACAGCGAAGGAGCCTTCGATGGCATGGAAATGGCGGATCGAGACCGCGGCCGGCGCGACGCCGGACGGGCAGTCGGACCTCTCCCAGGAGTTCCCCACGCAGGCCGACGCCGAGACATGGATCGGCGAGACGTGGCGCGAGCTGCTCGACGCCGGGGTCGACCAGGTCACGTTGCTCGAGGAAGAGCGGGTCGCGTACGGCCCGATGAGCCTGCATCCGGAGTCCTGAGCCTGCATCCGGAGCCTGAGCCTGATCGACGTCGTGATAGACGACACGGCCTGAGCCTTTGACACCGGACTGTCCCGCGTGGTCGGATCAGGCCACAACTACATCCACTCGTTCGACGTCCAGGGGAAGTCCGGTGAGATCCCGGCGCTGTCCCGCAACCGTGTTCCCCCCAGTGGGGTGAGTCGGAGCACCTGGCGAACGCGAGCGGCTCCATCCGTCGAGGTAACGGGACGGGAGCTCGGGCCTCCACCCGACCGTCCCCGCGTGCACACAGCACCGGGGATCTCTGGTCAAAGGGAGACGCGGCGCCACCGGTCCGGCACCGCTCAACCCGAGGACCCACATGACCCTCATCGCTATCCGCCGCCTCCTGGTCGCGGTAGTCGCAGCCGCCACCGCCCTGACGTCCATCGGACTCGCCCCGGCGGCCAGTGCCGCCCCCAGCGCGACCGTCGGCCTCTACGGCGCCGGCGACCCCACCTACGACGGCGTCTACCGCCAGTCGCTGGCCATCGCCGGGCTCGTCGCCACCGGCAACCGACCCGCCGCCACGGCCATCACCTGGCTGCTCGACCAGCAGTGTGCCGACGGCTCGTTCCAGGCGTACCGCGCGGACCTGTCCGATCCGTGCGAAGCCAGTGACCCGGTCAACTTCACCGGACCGGACACCAACTCGACTGCCACCGCACTCATCGCACTCTCGGCCCTCGGCGACAACCCCACGACGGCCAAGGCCGTATCGACGCGAATCACCAGCGCCGCCAAGAAGGCGGCCACCTGGCTGCTGCGTCGGCAGAACTCCGACGGAGGATGGTCGTGGTCGCCAGGCGGTTCATCGGACGCCAACTCCACCGGGCTCGTTCTCTCCTCCGTCCTCACCGGGTCCACGACCGTCCGATCCCCCGCCTACCGGAAGGGCCGCCTCTTCCTGGGCCGACTGTCGTTCTCGTGCGCCGACGGCGGTGGCTTCCCGTACCAGGCCGGCGGCAAGGTCGACGGCTCCGCGACCGCGCAGGGTCTCGTGGGGATCGCCGGTGCACTCCCGGTCAGCGGCCCGCGACGACTGGCGGCCGCGGCTCCCTGCGCCAACACCGCGAGGGCCAAGTCCGCGAGCTACCTGGCCACCCAACTGGGGGCGAACGGCTCGCTGACTTCGGTCTTCGGAACCGGACCCGACATCACCAACACCGGCTGGGCGATCCTCGGCCTGGTCTCGGCCCGCCAGGGGCGAGCCGCAGTGGCGAAGGCGACGGCAGCCCTCAAGAAGGCCGCGCCGACGGAGACGCGCAACGAGGACGGGCCTGTGCCCGGGGACCTCGGCCTGTTCCTCCTGGTCGCGGAGGCCACCGGCTCACAGCCGACGAACTTCGGTGGCGTGAACCTGGTGACGACCCTCGCCGGCAGCATCCGAAGGTAGCGACATGGCTCCCCGCCCGGTCATCGTGCTCGCCCTCGCCATGGCGGCGGGCGTGCTGGCGATCGGGACGGCCATGCCAGCCCAGGCCTCGGCTTACCGCTACTGGACGTACTGGCAGGCCGACGACGACTCCTGGACGTTCGCCACGCAGGGCCCAGCCACCTCGGTCCCGGTGGACGGGGCCGTCGAGGGGTGGCGATTCGCGGTCACGACGCAGTCCGGTGCTGCGACCGACGCGCCACGGACGCCACCGGCATTCGACGAGATCTGCGGGTCCGCGCCCGCCGAGGCCGGGAACAAGCGCATCGCGCTCGTCATCGACTACGGCCCCGCAGCGATCGCGCCCGAGGGACAGGCGCCGCCGGCCACGATGCTCTCCTGCGTCGAGGCCGCCGAGGACGCGTCAAGCTTCGACGTCCTGCAGTCGGTCGTCGCCGTCCAGACGGACGGTGGCCTGATCTGTGCCCTGGACGCCTACCCGCAGGGAGAGTGCGCCCCGGTCCTCGGCGACGAGGACGTGGCGGCGCTGACGGCGGCCGCGTCGACGGCAGCCGGTGGCGAACGACGCCACCGCCGACGCCACCGCTGCGGCCGTCCCGGAACCGCCCGACACCGGCTCCCCGCTCGCCACGATCGCGGTCGCGGTGCTGCTCATCGCGGCGGCGGCCATCGCGGTGGCGGCCGGGCGCCGAAGGGGGCGAGACCATGGGTGACGCCCGCTGGCTGCATCCAGGTGCCTGGTGGCTGTGGGCGCTAGGACTGGCCGCCGGTGCCAGCCGGACGACCAACCCCCTGATCCTCCTCCTGCTCATCGGCGCCGCGGCGGTCGTGGTCAACGCCCGGCGACCGGACGCCCCGTGGGGCCGATCCTTCGCCATGTTCGTCAAGCTCGGCATCCTCGTGGTGATCATCCGGGTCCTCGTGCAGATCGTCCTCGGCACGCCGTTGGGACCGACCGTCCTGGTCAGCATGCCCGGAGTGACCCTGCCGGGATGGCTTGCCGGCCTGCGCATCGGGGGCGATGTCACGGCGGAGTCCCTGCTGCCCGCCTTCTACGACGGTCTGCGGCTGGCCACGATCCTGATCTGCGTCGGGGCGGCGAACTCCCTCGCCTCGCCCACTCGACTGCTGAAGTCGGTGCCCGCGGTGCTGTACGAACTTGGGGTCAGCGTCGTGGTGGCCCTGACCTTCACTCCGCAGCTCGTCACGGACGTCGACCGGCTGCGCTCCGCCCGCCGACTCAGGGGACGACCCACGAGCGGGCCGCGCGCAATCGCGGGCGCGGCGGTACCCGTGCTCGAGGGCGCCCTTGAGCGCAGCGTGACGCTGGCGGCAGCCATGGACTCCCGGGGCTATGGCCGACGCGGCTCAACGACCCGGCTCCAGGCACGGACCAGTGCAACCCTCCTGCTCGTCGGGCTCGTCGCTGCCGCGGTGGGCAGCTACGGGCTGGTGGCCGCAGAGGCCCCGACTCTTATGGGCCTGCCGATGCTGATCGGGGGCGTAGCGGCCGCGGCCGTCGGCACGGTGCTGGCCGGCCGGAACAGCGTCCGCACGCGATATCGGCCCGATCCGTGGCGTCTGCCCGAGTGGGCAGTGGCCGGGGCCGGCGTGAGCGTCGCACTCATGCTGACGGCGGCGACCTGGTTCGGCGTCGCCGGGCTCCAGACGCCGGTGTCCCCTCCCTCGTGGCCGACACTTCCGCTGGTCGCCATCCTGGCCGTCGTCCTCGCCATCACGCCCGCACTCACAGCACCACCCCTTCCGGTCGGGGTCGCGCCGCTTCGACCGTCTCGCCGGCGCAGGGCGAGGAGTGAGCGGAGCGAGCCCCGAGCCATGCGCCCACGAACCGGCTCGAGGAGGCTGCCGCATGATCGTCTTCGACCACGTCACGATCACCTACCCGGGCCAGTCCACTCCGGTTCTCGCCGACGTCTCGCTGCGCATCCCGGAGGGCGAGCTGGTCCTCGTCGTGGGTCGCACCGGCACGGGCAAGACCACACTGCTGCGCGCCATCAACGGACTGGTTCCGCACTTCACCGGGGGCACGCTTTCTGGCCATGTCGTGGTCGATGGACGCGATACCGCCGACCACCCGCCGCGCGAGCTTGCGGACGTGGTCGGGGTTGTCCCCCAGGACCCGATGAGCGGCTTCGTCACCGACACGGTCGAGGACGAGCTCGCCTACGGGATGGAGTGCCTGGGCCTGGCACCGGACGTGATGCGGCGGCGCGTCGAGGAGACCCTCGACCTCCTCGGCCTGAACGAACTGCGGGCGCGAGCCCTGTCGACGCTGTCCGGCGGGCAGCGGCAGCGGGTGGCCATCGGGGCCGTCCTCACCTCGCACCCGCGGATCCTGGTGCTCGACGAACCCACGTCGGCGCTCGACCCGGGGGCCGCGGAGGAGGTCCTGTCCGCCCTGCAGCGCCTGGTCCACGACCTCGGCGTCACCGTCGTGATGGCCGAGCACCGGCTCGAGCGCGTCGTCCAGTACGCCGACCAGGTGATCGTGGTCCCGGGCGGCGGCCAGCCGCTGCTGTCGGGGCTCCCGGCCGACATCATGAGCAACGCCCCGATCGCGCCGCCCGTCGTGGAGCTGGGCCGGCTCGCCGGGTGGCAGCCGCTGCCCCTCTCGGTACGCGATGCCCGCAGGGCCGCCGGGCCGCTGCGGGACCTCCTCGTCGGGCAGGTACCGCACCTGCGAGCCGTGCCGACCGACCGTCGCCCGCTCGTCGAGGTGGCCGGGGTATCCGTCCGCTACGGCTCGCAGGTCGCCCTGCGCCGGGTGGACTCGGCGGTCGGCGTGGGCGAGGTCGTCGCCCTGATGGGGCGCAATGGAGCCGGCAAGTCGACTCTCCTGAACGCCATGGTGGGGATAGGCCCGCACGTGGACGGCGTCATTCGCGTCGGCGGCCAGGATCCGGCAGCCCTCAACGGCCCGGCGCTGCTCCGGGAGGTCGGCCTCGTGCCCCAGGACCCGGGCGACCTGCTCGAGGCCACCACCGTGGCGGAGGAGTGCCGTGCCGCCGACCGCGACGCCGGCTGCGACGCCGGCACGGCGCGTGCGCTCCTTGCGCTGATGGCGCCTGAGATCGAGGACGGCACCCATCCCCGGGACCTCTCGGAAGGCCAGCGCCTGCTGCTCGCCCTGTGCGTGGTGCTCGCCGCGCGCCCGCCCCTGCTGCTCCTCGACGAGCCGACCCGGGGGCTCGACTACCCGACCAAGGCCCGGCTGGCGCGGATCCTGGTGGACCTTGCTGCAGCGGGCCATGCCGTCGTGCTGGCCACGCACGACGTCGAGCTGGTGGCCGACGTGGCTGACCGGGTCGTCATCCTCGCCGAGGGGGAGGTCGTCGCCGACGGTCCGACCCGCGACGTCGTGACGTCCTCCCCGATGTTCGCGCCTCAGGTGGCGAAGATCCTGGCGCCGCAGACCTGGCTGACCGTCGACCAGGTCGCCGGAGCACTCGACGGCGAGGTGGCCGGATGACGACGCGTGCGGTTCGACTGGGCCCGACCTCGCTGCTGGCGATCGGGCTGGTCACCTTCGTCGGCATCATCGCCTTCGCCTGGCCCCTCCTCGCCGACCCCGCGTCGTCGGCCGTGGCGCACGCCTCCGATGCGCCGATCCTGTTCGCGATCGTGACGCCACTGCTGCTGCTGGTGGTGCTGGCGCAGGTGAGTGACGGCGGCATGGATGCCAAGTCCATCGCCATGCTCGGGGTGCTGTCCGCGGTCATCTGCGCGCTGCGCCCGCTCGGCGGCGGGGCCGTCGGGATCGAGCCGATCTGGGCTGTCCTGATCCTCGGGGGCCGCGCGCTCGGGCCCGGATTCGGCTTCGCCCTCGGTTCGATCTCGCTGTTCGCGTCCGCCCTGATCACGGGTGGCGTCGGGCCCTGGCTCCCGTTCCAGATGCTGGCCGCGGCGTGGGTCGGCCTCGGCGCCGGACTGCTGCCCCGAGCCTCGGGGCGACGCGAGGTGTTCATGCTCGCCGGGTATGCGGCGGTCGCCTGCCTGGCGTACGGGTTCCTCATGAACCTGTGGTTCTGGCCCTTCTCGGCTGGACTGCCGGACGCGCTCGCCTTCGACGCGGGTGCGCCGCTCTCGGAGAACCTGGCGGCCTGGCTGCGCTTCTGCCTGGTGACGTCGCTGGGCTACGACATCCCGCGGGCCATCATCGCCGTGGTGCTGATCCTCGTCGCGGGGCGGCCGGTGCTGCTGGCCCTGCGTCGGATGTCACGCCGTGCCGCCTTCGAGGCCCCGGTCACGTTCGCGCAGCCGACGGGCGCGTCATACTTGGCGCCATCCGGCCCGAGCGCCAGCGCGGGTCCCGCCGGGCAGGACGCACAGGAGAGCCGTGACCGAGCCACTCCCACCCTTCCTGGGTGACGTCATTGACCGGATCGAGGCCCCTGCGACTGCTCAGGAGCCTCCGGGCATTCCAGCGAATGTCTCCGGCCGCCTCGCCGACCTGCTCACCTGGTGGCGTGCCCTCGCCTCGGCGCCGCGACCGACGCCCGCCGAGATCCACGTCGAGACAACCGATCTCGACGTCGAGGCCGCGTTGCGTGCCGGCCTCGATGCGGCGGACCGCGCCGTCGACGGCGGAACCACGATCCTGATCCCTCGGGCCAGCCCCCGGGACGACGTCGCGGCCCGGACCGTGATCTCGCTGCTGACCCGCAAGGAGGCATCCAGGATCCTGCCGCAGCCGACGGGCATGACTGACCGTGACTGGATGGCGGCGTGCGCAACCGTGCGCGACCGTGCCGCGGACGTCACCGAGCACCGTGGGGCCCCGGTCGACATCCTCGACGCCCTCGCTGCCACCGGAATCGCCGCGACCGTCGGGACGCTGCTCGGGGCCGCGGCACGTCGCACGCCGTGCCTTATCGACGGGACCGATGAGCTGGCGGCCGCGCTGGTCGCCGACCGCCTCTGCTTCCGGGCGAAGGGCTGGTGGCGCTCTGCCTCGGACTCACCGGATCCAGGCAGGATGGCAGCCATCGACCGGATCGACTTGACGCCGGGGCTGCCTCTCATGCTCGACGACGATGACGGGCGCGGCGCCACCGCAACGCTCGCCCTGCTTGACCTGCTGACCGACGGTGACTAGCGCGTGCTGGGCTCGACGAACGGCGGCTTGACGACACGGAACCGCGAGGCACGGCCGCGGACGTCCACGACCACCTCGTCATCCACGGCAACCGACGAGTCGAGGAGGGCCAGTCCGACGCCCTGCTTGAGCGTCGGGGAGAACGTCCCGGACGTGACCTCGCCGACGACCGCTCCACCGAGCGCATCCACGTCGTCCGGCCGACGCACCTGCATGTGCGGACGCGGGATGCCGCGGTCCAGGGCCAGCAGGCCGCGCAGCCGGCGGGAGGGGCCGGCCTCCTTCTGGGCCAGCAGGGCATCGCGGCCGACGAAGGCCGGCTTGCCCCAGCCGACCGCCCACCCGATCATGGCCTCCACGGGCGTGATCGTCGGGCTGATGTCCTGGCCGTGGAGGGGGTAGCCCATCTCGGTGCGCAGGGTGTCGCGAGCGCCGAGGCCCGCGGGCACGCCATCGACCTGCTCGGCCTGCAGCACGAGGGCGTCCCACAGGCTGACGAGCACGTCGTTCGGTGCGACCAGTTCGTAGCCGTGCTCGCCGGTGTATCCGGTCCGGCAGACCACGACCGGGGAGTCCTGCCACTGCGCCATCTGCATCGACATGTAGTCGTGGTCCACGGGGAAGCCGAGCGCCGCGAGGACCTCACTGCTCTTGGGTCCCTGGACGGCGATGATGCCGTGCGTGAGGTGCTGGTCATCCACGGAGATGCCCGCCGGCGCCAGGTCGCGCAGTGTGGCGACCACGGTGTCCGAGTTCGCCGCGTTGGGGATCACGTAGGCCCCGTCGTCGGACCATCGGTAGACGATGAGGTCGTCGACGACGCCGCCGGCCTCATTGCACAGCATCGAGTACTGGGCCTGACCGGCACTCACCCGGTCGAGGTCGTTCGCGAGCACCGTGTTGAGGAACTCGACCGCTCCCTCGCCATGCACGGCGACCTTGCCCATGTGCGAGACGTCGAACAGGCCGACGGCGGTGCGGACCGCCGTGTGCTCGGCCACGACGCCGGTGTACTCGATGGGCATGTCCCAGCCGCCGAAGTCGGCGGTCTTGGCGCCGGCCGCGGCATGCCGCGAGTGCAGGGGGGTCTGCTTCAGGGGTGTGTCGCTCACGCCCCGAACCTAGTGCGTGCACTCCCCTGTCCGCGGCCTCGCCGACGATTACAGTGCTGTCATGATGCACACACCCACCGCCAGAATCGCCCTCGCCGACACCAAGCCCGCCGCCGTCACGGACACCCTCGTCGTGGCCGTCGCGCCCGGGCCGCGGAAAGAAGGTCGAGATCCTGTCGCCCGGACTGACCGCGGCGGCGAGCACCCGACTGGCCGAGGCCTTCGCGGCGCTCGGCGCCCGAGGCAAGGCGGGCGAGGTCACCCGGCTCCCCGGCGGTGCCGGCATGAAGGCCCCGGTCGTGGTCGCAGTGGGCTTCGGCGATGCCGCCAAGCAGGCGGATCCCGAGTCGGTGCGGCGCGCGGTCGGCGAGGCCGTGCGCAGCCTGGCCGGCACCCGTCGGGTCGCCCTGGCGCTGCCGCTGGCGGACGACGAGGCCCTGCTGACCGTGTCGGTGGCCGCGCTGCTCAGCGCGTACGACTTCGTCGCCTTCCGGCACGCCTCCAAGAAGGACCGCAAGGCTCCCGCGCAGACCATCACGATCCTGCTGCCGACCGCGCCGACGCCCGAGCAGAAGCAGGCCGTGAAGGACGTGGCGGCCGTCGTCGGCTCGGTGAACTTCACGCGCGATCTCGTCAACACCCCGCCGAACCACCTTCCACCGTCTGCACTCGTCGAGGCCGCCCGCGGTGCTGTCGCCGACCTGCCGGTCGAGGTGACCATCTGGGATGAGCTCGACCTCATCCGCGAGGGCTGCGGCGGCATCCTCGCCGTCGGTCAGGGCTCGGCCAACCCGCCACGGCTGGCCAAGCTCGAGTACGCCCCCGAGGGCGCCCGTGCTCATCTCGCGATCGTCGGCAAGGGCATCACCTTCGACACCGGCGGCATCTCGCTCAAGCCGCCGCTCAACATGGACGAGATGAAGTCGGACATGGCCGGTGCCGCGGCCGTCATCGGAGCGGTGCGGGCGATCGCGATGCTCGGCCTTCCCGTCCGCGTGACCGGCTGGGTGCCATCGGCGGAGAACATGCCGAGCGGGACGGCTCAGCGACCTGGCGACGTCATCAAGATGTACGACGGGCAGACCGTCGAGGTCCTCAACACCGACGCCGAGGGTCGGCTCATCCTGGCCGATGCCCTCGGCATGGCGGCCGAGGACAAGCCCGACCTGCTCATCGACGTGGCCACCTTGACGGGCGCGGCCGTCGTGGCTCTGGGACTGCGCACTGCCGGGGTCATGGGCAACGACGACGAGGCCCGCTCCGCGGTCTGCGCGGCGGCCGACGCTGCGGGCGAGGCCATGTGGCCCATGCCGCTGCCCGACGACCTGCGCGCCGGGCTGGACTCCGGGACCGCCGACATCGCGAACATCGGTGACCGCAACGGCGGCATGCTCTCCGCGGGCGTGTTCCTTCGGGAGTTCGTGCCTGCCGGGCAGTCGTGGGTCCACGTGGACATCGCGGGGCCGTCCTTCAACGCGAAGGGCGCCTATGGGTACACGCCGAAGGGGGCGACCGGGTGCGCGGTGCGGACGTTCGTCCAGGTCGCCGCTGAGATGGCTCAGGGCGAGGAGTGAGCGGAGCGAGCCCGCAGTGAGCCAATCGTCCACAGGGGGCCATGCGCACACCGGCCCGATCGGTGGGAGGATGTGACCTCACGTCACGTGACAATGGCGAAACCCCGAGACTGGAGTGGGCGACAGTGGCCAATGCAGACCTGGTAATCCTCGGCGGCGGCAGCGGCGGCTACGCCTGCGCCCTGCGGGCAGCAGAACTCGGGATGTCCGTCGTCCTGATCGACAAGGACAAGCTCGGCGGCACCTGCCTGCATCGCGGCTGCATCCCGACGAAGGCACTGCTGCACGCCGCGGAGGTCGCCGACAGCGCCAAGGAGAGTGACGCCTTCGGCGTGCGGGCCACCTTCGACGGCATCGACATGCCGAAGGTGAACGAGTATCGCGACGGGGTCGTCGGTCGGCTGTACAAGGGCCTGCAGGGCCTGATCAAGAGCCGGAATGTGACCTTCGTCGAGGGCGCCGGGCGACTCGTGTCGCCGGACACGGTCGAGGTCAACGGCGAGCGCTACACGGGCAAGAACGTCGTCCTCGCGACCGGGTCGTACGCCAAGAGCCTGCCGGGACTCGAGATCGGCGGGCGCATCATGACGTCCGACCAGGCCCTCAACCTCGACTACGTGCCCAAGAGCGTCATCGTGCTCGGAGGTGGCGTCATCGGCGTGGAGTTCGCCTCCGTCTGGAAGTCCTTCGGAGCCGACGTGACGATCGTCGAGGCACTCCCCCATCTGGTCCCCAACGAGGACGAGGCCTGCTCGAAGGCCCTCGAGCGCGCGTTCCGCAAGCGCAAGATCGACTTCAGCCTCGGCGTCCGCTTCGCCTCCGCGACGCAGGACGACTCGGGCGTGCACGTCACGCTCGAGGACGGCAAGCAGATCGATGCCGAGCTCCTGCTGGTGGCCGTCGGCCGCGGACCGAACACGACCGACATGGGCTTCGAGGAGCAGGGCGTGGCGATGGAGCGGGGCTGGGTGCTCGTCGACGAGCGCCTGCGCACCAATGTTCCCGGCGTGTTCGCCGTGGGTGACATCACCCCCGGACTGCAGCTCGCGCATCGCGGGTTCCAGCAGGGCATCTTCGTCGCCGAGGAGCTCGGCGGGCTCAACCCCACCGTCATCGCAGACGTCAACATCCCGCAGGGTCACCTACTGCGAGCCCGAGGTCGCCAGCGTGGGCCTGACCGAGGCCCAGGCACGCGAGCAGCACGGCAACAACGTGGCCGTCTACGAGTACAACCTCGGCGGCAACGGAAAGAGCCAGATCCTCGCGACGACCGGCTTCATCAAGCTGGTCCAGGTGACCGACGGCCCGGTGATCGGCATCCACATGGTCGGCTCGCGGATCGGGGAGCAGATCGGGGAGGCGCAGCTCATCGTGAACTGGGAGGCATACCCGGAGGACGTCGCCACCTTGGTCCATGCGCACCCGACCCAGAACGAGGCCATGGGCGAGGCGCACCTCGCCCTGGCCGGCAAGCCCCTCCACGCCCACGCCTGACGCACCACAGATCAGAAGGAGCACGCAACCGATGTCGGTCACCGTCACGATGCCCGCGCTGGGCGAGAGCGTTACCGAGGGCACGGTCACCCGCTGGCTGAAGGCGGTGGGCGACACCGTCGTTGCCGACGAGCCGCTGCTGGAGGTGTCCACGGACAAGGTCGACACCGAGATCCCGGCGCCCGCGTCGGGCGTGCTGGTGTCGATCGCCGTCGGCGAGGACGAGACCGTCGAGGTCGGCGCCGAACTGGCCGTGATCGGGGAAGCCAGCGAGAGCGCGGCTGCCGAACCGGCAGCGTCCGCTCCCGAACCTGCGGCGCCGGCAGCCGCCGACCCGGCCCCCGTAGTCGAGCCGCCCGCGCCGCCCGCGGCCGAGGTGGCCGCACCGCCCGCCGCCACGCCGCCTGCCCCTGCCGCGGCCGGCGGCGACTCCACCGCAGTCCTGATGCCCGCCCTCGGCGAGAGCGTGACCGAGGGCACGGTCACCCGCTGGCTGAAGGCCGTCGGCGACACCGTGGCCGCCGACGAGCCGCTGCTGGAGGTATCCACGGACAAGGTCGACACCGAGATCCCTTCCCCCGCAGCGGGCGTGCTGATGTCCATCGCCGTGGGCGAGGACGAGACCGTCGAGGTCGGCGCGGAGCTCGGCCGGATCGGCGCGTCATCGTCCGTCGGCACCCGGCGCGCTGCGGCGCCGGCACCCGCCGCACCTGCACCTGCTGCACCTGCCGCACCTGCCGCACCCACGACGTCGGCACCCGCCGCACCTGCCCCGTCATCACCCGCGACGTCGAGTGGGCCCGCCGCGAACACGGACGCCTACGTCACCCCGCTGGTTCGCCGACTGGCAGCGCAGCACGACGTCGACCTGTCCACCGTCACCGGAACCGGGATCGGCGGCCGCGTCCGCAAGTCCGACGTCCTCGAGGCCGCGATGAAGAAGAACGAGGCGGCCGCAGCCTCGACGGCGAGCGCCACCGCGACCGCCCCCGCAGCGACGCCGGCGCCGAAGGCTCCCGCAGCCGCCGTGGCCGAGTCCCCACTCGCGCGGACGAACCGAGAAGCTGACCCGGCTGCGCAAGGTGATCGCCGAGCGCATGGTCGAGTCCCTGCAGGTCTCGGCCCAGCTGACGACTGTGGTCGAGGTCGACGTGACCCGCATCGCCAGCCTCCGCGCGAAGGTCAAGCGTGACTTCGAGGCACGCGAGGGCGTCAAGCTGTCGTTCCTGCCGTTCTTCTGCAAGGCGGCCGTCGAGGCGCTCAAGCAGTTCCCGCAGGTCAACGCCACCATCAACATGGCCGAGGGGACGATCACCTACTTCGACGCCGAGCATCTGGGCATCGCCGTCGACAGCGAGCGCGGACTCCTGGTCCCGGTCATCCGCGATGCCGGCGACCTGAACATCGCGGGCCTGTCCCGGCGGATCGCCGACCTCGCCGACCGCACCCGCACCAACAAGCTCTCCCCGGACGAGCTCAGCGGCGGCACGTTCACGGTCACGAACACCGGCAGCCGTGGCGCCCTGTTCGACACCCCGATCATCAACCAGCCCCAGGTCGCCATCCTCGGCACCGGCGCCGTCGTGAAGCGTCCGATCGTGGTGACCGACGAGAACGGCCAGGACGGCATCGCGATCCGCTCGATGGTCTACCTCGCCCTGACCTACGACCACCGGCTGGTCGATGGCGCCGACGCCGCACGATTCCTGACCACCATCAAGTCCCGCCTGGAGGACGCGGCCTTCGAGGCCGAGCTCGGGCTGTGATGCGCCCGGCCTCGCTTCGCGAGAGGCTTGGGCCATGAGAATCGCTGTCACGGGTGCGTCCGGCCTGATCGGCTCGGCACTGGTCCCCCACCTCCGATCCGTCGGCCACGAGGTCGTCCGCCTCGTGCGACGCCCTCCCGCCGGGCCGGACGAGATCACCTGGGACCCGAGGGCCGGCACCGTCGACCTCGACGCCCTGCAGGGGATCGACGGCGTGGTCCACCTCGCCGGCGCCGGCGTCGGCGACCACCGGTGGACCGACGACTACAAGCGCACGATCCTGTCGAGCCGCGTCGACAGCACGCAGCACCATCGTCCGGGCGGTCATGAGCCTCGACCCGAAGCCGCGCGTGCTCGTCTCCGCCTCGGCCATCGGCTGGTACGGGGACACCGGCGACCGCGAGGTGGACGAGACGGCGCCCGCCGGCACCGGCTTCCTGGCCGACGTGGTGCGAGCGTGGGAAGCGGCCGCAGACGCCCGCCGCGGAGCGACGGCATCCGGGTCGTGCATCCGCGCACCGGACTCGTGGTCGACGCACCGGACAGCACCCTGGGGCCCCTGCTCTCCGTCGTGAAGCTGGGTGCCGGCGGCAGCACGTCCGGCATCGGCGGCGCCTTCGGGCCCCTGATCCCCGGCGCGCGCCTGAACCTCGCCGGTCGGCTGGGCTCGGGCAAGCAGTACTGGTCCTGGATCTCGCTGCGCGACGAGGTGTGCGCCCTGCAGTTCCTGCTGGAGCAGGACCACCTCAGCGGCCCGGTCAACCTCACCGGTCCCATGCCGGTCACCAATGCGGAGGTGTCGTCAACGCTGGCCGGGCAGATGGGCCGGCGCTGGCTTCCTCCCATCCCCGCGTTCGCGATCAAGGCCTTGCTGGGTGAGTTCTCGACGGAGATCCTCGGCAGCGCCCGGGTGATGCCACGCGTCCTCGAGCAGTCCGGCTTCGCCTTCCAGGACCCCACGATCGAGTCCGCCATCCGCACCGCACTCGCCAAGGGGTAGCCGGTGCCGCAGGAGCATGACGTCGTCGTCGTCGGGGCTGGCCTGGCCGGCCTCGCGGCGGCTCGCCAGCTGGCCATCCACGGAGTCGACGTCGTCGTCGTCGAGGCCGGTGACGAGGTCGGCGGCCGGGTGCGCACGGACCGCGTCGACGGACTGCTCCTGGACCGCGGCTTCCAGCTCTACAACCCCGCCTACCCCGAGGCGGCGCGCGTCCTCGACCACGAGGCCCTCGACCTGAAGGCCCTCGTCCCCGGCGTCGTCGCCCAGACCGACCGGGGTCCGACCCGGCTGGCCGACCCGCGCCGCCGGCCCCGCTGGGCACCCGACGCACTGTCGAGCCGCTCCGGCCCGCTTGTCGGGCAAGCTGAGGTTCGCCGCCTACGCGTGGGGCACTGCCCGCCAGTCGGCCGCGGCGCGAGGCAGCCGCACCGACATGCCGTCGGACGTCGCGCTGCTCTCGGCGGGCGTCGACCCCGCCTTCCTGGAGACGATCGTTCGACCGTTCCTGAGCGGGGTCTTCCTCGAGGACCGGCTCGCGACCTCTCGTCGCTTCCTGGACCTGGTGCTCACCAGCTTCATCCGCGGCGTGCCTTCCGTGCCGGCCCGGGGAATGCAGGCCATTCCCGAGCAGCTGCGCGATGCCCTCCCCGAGGGTTCCGTGCGCTGCGGGGTGCGGGTGGAGTCCGTGACGGACGGCCGGATAGGCACGAGCGCCGGCGACCTCACCTCCCGATCGGTGATCGTCGCGACCGACGGTCCCGCAGCGGCGGACCTGCTGCCGGGGCTGCACGTGCCGACCGGCCGGGACGTGACGACGTGGTACTACCTGGCCGACTGCGATCCCGCGCTGCTGACGGGCGGAGAGGGGATCCTGGTCGTCGACGGACGCACTCGCGGGCCCCTCGTCAATGCTGTGGTCATGACCCATGCCGCACCCACCTATGCGAGCGGCGACCGCATCCTGGTCGCGGCATCTGCGCTAGGGCTGCACGACGATGCGGCGGCTGAACTGGCCGCTCGCAATCACCTCGCCGAGCTCTACGGCGTCGGCACCCGAAGCTGGCAGCACGTCGCGACCTACCCGATCCGCTACGCACTGCCGGCGATGCTGCCCCCGTTGGACATCCGCAAGCCGGTGGCGCTGGGCGAATGGCTGTTCGTGGCCGGCGACCACCGAGACACGGCCTCCATCCAGGGCGCCATGGTGAGCGGCCGCCGCGCCGCCGACGCCGCCCTCACCCATCTCGGCGTCCGCATCGCCACCTGATCGTTGCATCGGCTACCGCAACACAATCAGGGCCGCGATGCCGACCAGCAGCGCCAACCCCACCACGAGACCGATGAGGACGACGCGCCTGAGCACCCGAGTCTTGGCTTCGGATGGCACGATCGGATCCGGGTTGTAGCGGCGCTCCAGCCCCAGGCCGATGACGAGCCCGAGCGGCAGGCCGAGCGCCGGCCCCAGCGCGATGTGGCCCATCGCCAGCCCGAGCGGCAGACCCAGGACCAGGCCGATCGGGATGCCCACCGCGATGAAGTAGCCCTCAGGACGGCGGGTAGGACTCGTCATCGTCGCCTCCCTCCGTGGGCCGCGGACACACGGCGCTCCTGACGCCGCAATCGTTCTCGGACATCGACCTCCATCTCCAGTGTCCACACGCTCGGCGTCGAAAACAGGGTCGTTGGACCGTGGTCGGGGGCGGTGACAGGCACAGCACGGACGGGCGGCATCCAGTACTGCGACTACCCTGTGCGCATGACCGCCGCCACGACTCCCGGCCTGATCGTCGACCACGTCGGCTTCGGCTCCGAGGTCGTCGACTACCAGTTCGCGTGGGACATGCAGCGCCGGGTTCATGCCGAGGTGGTGGCCGGAGACCGGCCGGACACGGTGCTCTTGCTGGAGCATGCCTCGGTCTACACGGCTGGTCGGCGAACGGAGCCGTTCGAGCGGCCCTTCGACGGCACGCCGGTGGTGGACGTGGATCGTGGCGGGAAGATCACCTGGCACGGTCCGGGGCAGTTGGTGGGATACCCGATCGTGCGACTGCCGTCTGCGATGGCGGTCGTCGACCATGTCCGTCGGATCGAGGCGATGCTCATGGACGTGTGCAAGGACCTGGGGGTGGAGACGTTGCGGGTGACCGGCCGCTCGGGGGTGTGGTTGAAGGCGGATGACAAGGGCCCAGAGCGCAAAGTGGCGGCGATCGGGGTGCGAGTCACGCAGGGGGTGACAATGCATGGGTTCGCGTTGAACTGCGACTGCGATCTGGCGTCCTTCGACCGGATCGTGCCGTGCGGAATAACTGACGCGTCCGTGACGTCGCTATCGAAGGAGCTCGGGCGGGACGTGCCGGTGGCGGAAGTGCTTCCGGTGGTCGAGCGGCACCTGGAGAGGATCGTGCAGTGGTAGATCCCGACGGCAGACGCCTGCTGCGCATCGAGGCCCGCAACGCCGAGGTCCCGATCGAGCGCAAGCCGGACTGGATCCGCACGCGACTGAAGACCGGGCCGGAGTACAGCAAGATCCAGGCCCTGGTGAAGACCGAGGGCCTGCACACCGTGTGCCAGGAAGCCGGCTGCCCCAACATCTACGAATGCTGGGAGGACCGCGAGGCCACCTTCCTCATCGGCGGCGAGCAGTGCACCCGGCGATGCGACTTCTGCCAGATCGACACCGGCAAGCCGTCACCGCTGGACCGCGACGAGCCGCGCCGCGTGGCCGAGTCGGTACGCACGATGGGTCTGCGCTACGCGACCGTCACCGGGGTCGCCCGCGACGACCTGCCCGACGAGGGCGCCTGGCTCTACGCGCAGACGGTGCGCGACATCCACGACCTCAATCCCGGCACCGGCGTCGAGGTGCTCATCCCCGACTTCTCCGGCAACCCCGAGCTCCTCGGCCAGGTGTTCGACGCCGCGCCGGAGGTTCTCGCCCACAACCTCGAGACCGTGCCGCGGATCTTCAAGCGCATCCGCCCGGCCTTCACGTATGAGCGCAGCCTCGACGTGATCACCCAGGCCCGCGCGGCCGGCCTCGTCACCAAGAGCAACCTCATCCTCGGCATGGGCGAGGAGATCGAGGAGGTCCATCAGGCGCTCCGCGACCTGATCGACGCCGGCTGCGAGCTCATCACCATCACGCAGTACCTGCGCCCCACGCCGCGGCATCACCCGGTCGAGCGGTGGGTGCGCCCGGAGGAGTTCGTCGAACTCGCCGACGTCGCCACGGACATGGGCTTCGCCGGCGTCATGAGCGGCCCCCTCGTCAGGTCCAGCTACCGCGCTGGACGCCTGTACGAGCAGGCCATGGGCGCCCGCACGGGCACGCCCGCCTGAGTCCACCCACCCTCGCCCCGCCCTGACCGCACTGATCTAGGCTGCCGCCATGGCCGGTCGCATTCGCTCCACCCTGTCCTCGCTCGCCCAGAACTGGTCGATGACGCAGAAGGTCTACCGCTTCCTGCCCCTCGAGGTGGGCGGCCTGTTCCTGCTGACCTCGCTCGTGATCGCCATCCCGATCGGCCTGTGGCTCAACTGGCTGACCGCGATCATCCTGGCCATCCCCATGGGCCTGCTCGCGGGGACCTACTGGTTCAGCCGCCGGGCCATGCGCGCGGCCTACAGCCAGATCGACGGGCAGCCGGGGGCGGCCGCTGCCGTCATCCAGTCCCTCCGCGGGGGCAGCTGGCTCGTCACGCCTGCGGTCGCCGTCAACAAGCAACAGGACATGATCACCAGGGTGGTCGGCAAGCCGGGAGTGATCCTGGTGTCCGAGGGACCGTCCAGTCGCGTGGTCCCGATGCTGGCCAACGAGCGCAAGCGAACGGCGCGGTGGCTGCCGGAGGTGCCGATCTACGAGATCCAGGTCGGCAACGACGAGGGCCAGGTCCGACTGACGAAGCTCCAGAAGGCGCTCACCAAGCTCCCCCGCAACCTGCGCGGCGGCGAGATCACCGAGATCCGTCGGCGCCTGGACGCGCTCGGCACTGCAGCGTCGGCCATGCCGATCCCCAAGGGCCCGATGCCCACGAGCGCCCGCCAGGTGCGCCGACCTCGTTGACGTACCGCCGATGCCCTCGCCCCTGATCCGCGCAGAGCAGCCCGACGACATCGAGGCCATCGACGCGGTGGTGGCCGCCGCTTTCGGGCGGCGGGACGAGGCCGATCTGGTCCGAGCCCTGCGAGCGGACGCTGCCTGGCTGCCGGCGCTGAGCCTGGTGGCCGTGATGAACGGTCAGGTGGCGGGCTACGTTTCCCTCACGCGATGCCGGGTGGGTCGGCAACCCGCTCTCGCCCTGGCACCAGTGGCGGTGGCGCCGGAGCTCCAGCGGCAGGGTCTCGGGGCCGCGCTGGTCACGGCCGGGCTCGCCGCCGCCCGCAGCGCCGATGAACGCCTCGTGGTCGTGCTCGGTGATCCGGCGTACTACCGACGATTCGGCTTCGAGGCGGCACGGGAGAGCGATGTCACCGGCCCGTTCGGCGACATCGACGAGTTCCAGGCGCTCACGCTGCACCGTCCGACCCCCACCGGCCCGATCGAGTACCCGCCGCCGTTCGGGATCTGATTGTGCAATCGATTGCGGTGGCCGTCCGACGGATCTAGGCTCGTGGCGAGACCCCGAGGAGCGCCATGCCCTTCATCGTTCGCGCAGCGGATGCCGTGCCCACCGACGACCCGCGACGCACCTTCCTGATCCCACCGGGCCGCCTGGCGGACGACCGCCTGAGCATCGAGATCGTTGCCCTTGACCCCGGCGACGTGATCGACATCGCCACCGACGGCACCGAACTGGCCTGGATCCAGGTCCTCTCCGGCGATTGCTCGCTCGACGACGACCCGCTCAGTCCGGACTGGATCGCGATGCTCGCGCGAGGGGCCGGCGCCCGGCTGACGGCCGCCGCCCCGAGCCGCCTGTTCATTGCCAGGGTCCCCCGAGCCGCCGAGGACGACCCGGCTCTCGCCGAGGGCGCCCGAGTCCTGCTCGACTGGACGACCGAGCCGGTGCTGAACTCCGAGCACGACGCACGCACGCGCATCTACCTGGCCAGCCCGGGACTCTGGGCGACCCACGCGGTCAAGGGCGAGATGATCACGTACCCTCCCGGGTGCGCCGGCGCAGCACATCACCACGAGGGAGCCGAGCACTTCCAGTACCTTCTCGCGGGCTCGGGAACCGCCGTGCTCGAGGGCGAGGAGATGGACCTCCACGAGGGGGACCTGCTCTACAACTTCGAGAACGAGCTCCACTGGTTCCGCAACGACACCGACGCCGACATGGTGTTCGCCGAGTTCTTCGTGCCGGGGGTCAGCGCCACCGTGTGGGCACCAGGGGCGCTGGCCTGCGGCTGGGAGCCCACCGGCCGTGACATCCGTGGCCGCGAGCCGGCGCGCGAGCTCAGCTATCACATCCATGGGCAGGGCGACGTCTGACGTCCGCGCCCACCTCGACGACCACCTCACCCAC
Source organism: uncultured bacterium (assembly GCA_963700745.1). Taxonomy (GTDB): domain Bacteria; phylum Actinomycetota; class Actinomycetes; order S36-B12; family S36-B12; genus UBA10649. The sequence goes on from CAVOYT010000003.1 coordinate 219,042, forward strand.
ACCAGGAGACGCCATGGCACGAATCGGATTCATCGGGCTGGGCGACATGGGCCAGGTGATCGTGCCGCGGCTGCTCGACGCAGGCCATGTCGTGACGGGCTGGAACCGGACGCCGGGGAAGGATGACGACCTGGTCGCGCTCGGGATGCTCCGGGCCGAGAGCCCGGCCGACGCCGCACGTGACGCCGACGCGGTCTTCTCGATCGTGACCGACGGTGCCGCCGTGCGAGGCGGTCGCCCTCGGCGAGGACGGCGTGATCCACGGCCTGTCCCCCGACGCCGTCTACCTCGACATGAGCACCGTCTCGCCCACGGTCAGCCGACGCGTGTCCGCTGCCTTCGCCGAGGCGGGCCGGATCATGCTCGACGCTCCGCTGTCGGGGAGCCCGGTGACGGTGGTCCAGGGCAAGGCATCCGTGATGGTCGGCGGAGACCGCGATGGTTTCGAGCGAGTGCGCCACATCCTCTTCGCCATCGGCCCGAAGGTGTCGTACATCGGCGGAAGCGGGCTGGCCGTCCAGACCAAGCTGTCGATCAACTTGCTCCTCATGGTGGAGGTGATCGCTTTCGGCGAGGCGGTCGCGCTCGCGGAGATGGGCGGCGTCGATCGGGAGGTGGCTGTCGACGCGATCCTCAACAGCGTGGCCGCATCGCCGGTGCTCGCCTACCGCGGGCCCTTCATCCTGGAGGGGAACATGCCGGAGAAGCCGCTCGCCGACGTGACGCTGCAGCAGAAGGACATGACCCTCGTCCTCGAGCAGGGACGGACCCTCGGGCTGCCGGTCCCGCTGGCCGCGTCCGCCAACGAGATGATGAACGCCTGTCGAGGGCTGGGCATCGATCACAACGACTTCGTGGTCGCGCACGAGGCGTACCGCCGACTCGGCGGACTCAGCCGATGAAGCCCGACGATCGCTCGATGCCGCTGACGCGCTTCGTGACCAACCTGGCCGACGTGCCGATCGTTCCCGGCCTGAAGCGCGAGGACGGCTGGGTGGACATGCGGGTGCAGTTCCTCATCGACAAGGCGACCGCCGGTTCGGACGACTTCCTCCTCGGCTGGACGGTGCTGCCACCGGGCGCCATGCATGACCGACACCGGCACTTCCACGCCGACGAGTTCTGGATCGTCCTCACGGGCAGCGGCGTGATGTACACCGACGACGGGGGCGAGGCGCCCGCCCGCCAAGGCGACGTGGTGCTGACGCCTCGCGGCCAGTGGCACGGCTTCCGCAACACGACCGACGAGGACGTCGTACTCGTGTGGGGTTGGAGCGGAGCGGGGTCGCTCGAGGACGCGGGCTACGAAGTCGGGCATGACTGACGACCCGGATCGCTGAGGGCATGGAGCGCCAGCGGGCGCTCCTGCTGGACCACCTGGCCGGTGGCGACGCACAGGTCGGCTGGAAGCTCGGCTTCGGCTCTCCCGTCCGGACTCGAACTGCTCTCCCTCGACGCACCGCTCGTGGGCTTCCTCCTCGACTCCGCGCGAACTCGCGAATGGCATCGTGGTCGACACGTCCGCCTGGCATCAGCCCGTCGTCGAGCCCGAGCTCGCAGTGCGACTCGGACGGGACCTGCCGCCCGGGTGCCGACGCCGACGGAGGTGATGGCGTCGGTCGGGGACCTCGTTCCCGCTCTTGAGCTCGCCGACGTCGATGCCCCGCCCGCCGACGTCGCCGAGATCCTTGCCGGCGACATCTTCCAGCGGCGGTTCATCCTCGGGGTCGAGGACGACGGTGGCTGGGGATCGGGTCCGAGCGCGCTGCACGGAATCGTGCGGCACGGGTCGTCCGACGCCGTCGTGACGGACATGGAGGCCCTCACGGGGAGCTTCCTGTCGAACCTTGCGCATGCGGCGGAGGTGACGCCGCGGTTCGGGCGGGGGTTGCGGGCAGGTGACATCGTCCTGATGGGCTCGGTGGTCCCGCCCGCTCCCCTGCGGGCGCGGCGAGTCGCTTCACGTTCGAGGTGGACGGCGCAATCCGGTCTCAGTCGAGGTCGCCCCGTGGGTCCGTAGCGCCACTGATCCGACTGCGCGGTCGTGCAGTCCTCGCCCGCTGGGATCGATCACCACGGCGGGGATGACCAGGCAGATGAGCAGCGTGCGCAGGGCCACGCGCCCGAGGCCGAGCCGGGAGCCGTCGGTCCGCATCACCGTGATGCCGAGGATCCGCTGACCGAACGACTGGAGCCCAGCAGCCAGGTGAGCAGGATCACCTCGGCCGCGAAGATGAACAGGATCGCGGCGGAGCTCTCCGGGGAGCCGTACGTGACCTCGCGGAACAGCAGCAGCGAGATGCCGATCGCCAGCAGCCAGTCCACGGCGATCGCGGCCAGTCGGCGGCCGAAGCCGGCGACCTCGCCCGGCAGCAGGGGCAGGGGGTCGGACACCGGCCCACGGTAGCCGGACAAGCGTTAACACGGCCGAAACAGTCGGGATACGCCGAGGACACCGCCCCTGCCTACCTTTCAGGGGTCGGCGGCGACCGCCCCCGACCCGACGGGATCAACTCCCGTGCGAGGCGAACGCACCACCCGGTGCACGACCATGGCTCGCCGTGCGAGCAGGAGGTGTCATGTTCAACAGTTCCGACGAGGTCCTGAAGTACATCAAGGACTCCGACGTCAAGTTCGTGGATGTCCGCTTCATCGACCTGCCCGGCGTCATGCAGCACTTCAACATCCCGGTGGAGTCCTTCGACCAGGCCGTCTTCGACGACGGGCTGATGTTCGACGGATCCTCGATCCGCGGCTTCCAGGCGATCCACGAGTCCGACATGAAGCTCATCCCGGACCCGGCCACGGCGTTCGTCGACCCGTTCCGCTCGGCGAAGACCCTGGTCATGAACTTCTCGATCCGCGACCCGTTCACCAACGAGCCGTATGCTCGCGATCCGCGCAACATCGCGTCGAACGCCGAGGCGTACCTCAAGTCGACCGGCCTCGCCGACACCGTCTACTTCGGCGCCGAGGCCGAGTTCTACGTGTTCGACGACGTGCGCTTCGACACGAACCAGCACGAGTCGTACTACCACATCGACTCCGTCGAGGGCGCGTGGAACACCGGACGCGTCGAGGAGGGCGGCAACCGCGGCTACAAGACCCGCTACAAGGGCGGCTACTTCCCCGTACCGCCGGTCGACCACTTCGCCGACATCCGCGACGACATGGTCGCCAAGCTGCTTCAGGTCGGGCTGAAGGTGGAGCGCTCGCACCACGAGGTCGGCACGGCCGGCCAGGGCGAGATCAACTACCAGTTCAACACCCTTCAGCACGCGGCCGACGAGCTGATGCTCTTCAAGTACATCATCAAGAACGTGGCCTGGGCGCACGGCAAGACGGCGACCTTCATGCCCAAGCCGCTGTTCGGCGACAACGGATCGGGCATGCACTGCCACCAGTCGCTGTGGAAGGGCGGCGGACCCGCTGTTCTACGACGAGCGCGGCTACGGCGGCCTGTCGGACGTGGCCCGCTGGTACATCGGCGGCCTGCTCGCGCACGCACCGTCGCTGCTCGCCTTCACCAACCCGACGGTCAACTCCTACCACCGGCTGGTGCCGGGCTACGAGGCTCCCGTCAACCTGGTGTACTCGGCCCGCAACCGTTCGGCCTGCATCCGCATCCCGGTCACCGGCAGCTCGCCGAAGGCCAAGCGCATCGAGTTCCGCGTGCCGGATCCGTCGAGCAACCCGTACCTGGCGTTCTCGGCCCAGCTCATGGCCGGCCTCGACGGGATCAAGAACAAGATCGAGCCGCTCGCGCCGGTCGACAAGGATCTCTACGAGCTGCCCCCGGACGAGCATGCGGCGATCCCCCAGGTTCCCGGCTCGCTGCCGGCAGTCCTCGAGGCGCTCGAGGCGGACAACGAGTACCTGCAGGCCGGCAACGTGTTCCCGGCCGACCTCATCGAGACGTGGATCGACTACAAGCGCACGAACGAGATCGACCCGATCCGGCTGCGTCCGCATCCGCACGAGTTCGAGCTCTACTACGACATCTAGTCGCAGGCTCCCTCCGCGTCGATTCGCCTCGCGCGCACAGGGAAACGAAGGGCGGTCACCTACGGGTGGCCGCCCTTCGGCCTGTCGTGTCGGCGACCGGCGCGTGACGCAGCCCATACTGGGCGCATGGATCGAGGACGGATCGGCTGGACGCTCGTCGTCGTGCAGTTCGCGCTGCTGGTCGTGCTCGTGCTACTGCCCGTGGCGGACCCCGTCGAGCTCCAGCCGTCATCGTCGGCCTCCTGATCATCGTCGTCGGGCGTGGTCCTCGGCCTCGTGGCCGGCCGACATCTGGGGCGGGCGCTGACCCCCACGCCGGTGCCGATCAGCGGCGCAGGACTTCGCACCGACGGCGTCTACCGGTTCGTGCGTCACCCCATCTACACGGCCGTTCTCCTCGGTGTCGCTCGGCTTCGTCGTGGCGGTCGGCTCCCTCTGGAGCTGGCTCTGCGCCGGCATCATCCTGGTCTTCTTCTGGCTCAAGTCCCGATGGGAGGACCGCCTGCTGCACGAGGAGTACGGCGAGGACTGGCAGCGCTGGGCTGACATCACCGGCGGGCTGATGCCGCGGCCGACTCCGCAGAAGGGCCGCGCATGACCACCGGCGACGGTCAGTCGACCGACGACCGGCCGACGACCGGCCGGCACCGGTCACGGCCGGGAACCTGGGGCATCGTCCTGCGAGTCGCTGGCGCGCTGGTGCTGGTGGGCATCGTGTGGGCCGGCTGGACCTTCCAGCGCACCTGGTCGGAGTCGGACGGCGAGCCCATGTCCGTCGTGGTGGCCACGTGGATGCGGGACAACAACATGGGTCCCCTGGTGGCCCGACTCGAGGACGTCTACTACCGCTATGTGGACAAGCCCGAGGAGGGCGGCGTCCCCACCCTGTCCGCGGACCTGAGCGCGCTCGATGCCGAGGGAACAGACGACAGCGACCTCGAGGGGGCGGACCCGCAGGCGGCCGAGCCGACGGCGCCCGCGGACGACTCGGTCCCGGTCCTGATCAGCCCGGACGAGAGCTCCGCCCTCCCGACCGCCAGTCCCGGCAGCTCCACAGCGCCGGCGGGCTCGGGAGGCACCGGTGCCTCGGCTCAGGCCCTGCGACCGCACCTGCTGCCTCCGCCCACCATCGTCTCCCCCGTCAAGAACCCCGAGCCCAAGGAGGGCGAGTGGCAGCCGGTGGCGTCCCGCGTCGACGGACAACCGGCCGTGTACGTGACGCGGGTCCGGGCCGACGACGTCCACACGGGCTACTACGCCTCCGTCATGTGGATCGACACCAAGCTCGACCTCAGCCAAGTTCGTTCCCGGGTACCAGGAGCCGGGCGGCCCGAACCCGTCGGACGGCGCCTGCCCGAGAAGTACTGGCCCGACGTGCTGGCGAACTTCAACGGCGGCTTCCGCCTCGACGACAGCCAAGGCGGCTACTACTACGACGGGAAGATGGTGCGCCAGCTGGTGGACGGCAAGGCGTCGACGGTGATCTACAAGGACGGCTCGATCGAGGTGGGAAAGTGGGGCCGCGATCTGCGCATGTCCAAGGACGTCGAGGTCGTCCGCCAGAACCTCAACCTCATCGTCGACAAGGGCAAGTCCAAGGTCGCCAACGGAGCCGACAACGTGGTGTGGGGAGCCACGACCGACAAGGAGAGCCTGGCCTGGCGTGCGGCGCATCGGCCAGCGGACCGACGGCAGCATCGTCTACGTCGGATCCCCGTACCTGTCGGCGCAGAGCCTCGCCGACGTGCTGGTCGGCGCTGGCGTGCAGCGAGCGATGGTTCTCGACATGAACAACTGGTGGACCGCCGGCTTCTTCTTCCGGCACAAGAAGGACGGCACCCCGTTGTGCCGCAAGCTGGATCCGGCGATCCAGGAGGGCTGCGACCGATTCCTCAAGCCGTACAAGCGCGACAGCTTCCACTTCCTGGCGCGTCCAGCACCCGCGACTCCGGCCACGAGCGATCCGGCGGTGAGCGGCCCGTCGGCCTCGTCGCCGACCCCCGGTCAGTCGAGCTCGTCGACCTCACCGTAGAACAGCCGCTCGAACACCTGCCGTGCACGCCGCGTCACCCGTCGGTAGTCGTCGAGCATGCGCCCGGACTGGTCCACCGGGTAGCCGAGGACGAAGGCGACGGCCCGCAGCTCGCGCACGTCCACCGGCACCATGTCGCTCGGTCGACCGCGCACCAGCATGACCGCGTTCCGCATCGCCGTCGCCATGCGCCACGCCGCCGCCAGCTCCTCGGCATCGTGATCGACGACCAGCCCGCTCGCCCGCGCCGCCTCGAGCGCGTCGAGGGTGCTGCGTGGTCCGCAGCCCGGGCACCTCGTCGGCGTGCTCGAGCTGCAGCATCTGCACCACCCACTCGACGTCGCTGAGCCCACCGCGACCGAGCTTCGTGTGCAGGGCGGGATCCGCTCCGCGCGGTAGCCGCTCGGACTCCATCCGCGCCTTGAGGCGGCGAACCTCGGTGAGGTCGTCGTCAGTCATGGCTCCGCTCCACCGCAGGGGGTCGACGACGTCCAGGAAGGCCGCCCCGAGGTCGTCGTCGCCGGCGACGAACGAGGCACGCAGCAGCGCCTGCGCCTCCCACGGCGCACTCCATCGCTCGTAGTAGGCCGCGTAGGAGCCGAGCGACCGCACGAGCGGGCCCTGCTTGCCCTCGGGCCGCAGGTCGGCGTCGATGTCGAGCGGCGGATCGCCGCTCGGTGCCATGAGCAGCCGGCGAAGCTCCTCCGCGATCGCGGCGGCAGCCCGCAGCGCCGCCTCGTCATCGACGCCCGGCCGCGGCTCGTACACGAACATGACGTCGATGTCGCTGGCGAAGCCGAGCTCCTGGCCGCCGAACCGACCCATGCCGATGACGGCGAAGTCACGCGAGCCCTCCGGGTCGACCGCCGCCCGCGACCACGGCCAGCACTCCCTCGATGGCGACGACGGCCACGTCGGTGAGCGCCGTGCCCGCCTGCTCGGGGTCGGCGACGTGGAGGAGCTCGGCCACGGCGATGCGGAAGAGCTCGCGACGTCGGATCGAGCGAATCGTCGACACGGCGCTCGCCGGGTCCTCGTGCCGGTCGACGACCGACATGCACCTCGGCCAGCAGCGCCTCGCGCGGTCGCGGGCGCAGGTCCGCGTCGTCAGCCAGCAGCGAGACCGACTCGGGCGCCTGCAGCAGCAGGTCGGTCGCGTACTGGCTCGTCGACAGCACGCGGGCGAGCCGCTCGGCCGCGGCCGACTCGTCGCGCAGCAGGCGCAGGTACCAGTGCGTCGCACCCAGGGCGTCGCTCACCCGGCGGAAGCCGAGCAGGCCCGCGTCCGGGTCCGGCGCGTCGGCGAACCAGCCGAGCATCACCGGCAGGAGGGTGCGCTGGATCGCGGCCCGTCGGCTGACTCCCGCGGTCAGCGCCTGCAGGTGGCGCAGGGCGCTCGCCGGATCGACGTAGCCGAGCGCCTCGAGCCGCTGCTCGGCCGCCTCCAGGCTGAGCCGCGCCTCGCCCGGCGTCCAGCCGGGCCACGGCCTGGAGCAGCGGTCGGTAGAAGAGCTTCTCGTGCAGCCGTCGCACCTCGCGGGCGTGCCGGTGCCAGGTGCTGACGAGTTCGCCGACGGGATCCTGCCGAAAGCCCAGCGAGCGCCCGAGCCGGCGCAGCTCGGCCTCGTCCTCGGGCATCGTGTGCGTGCGCCGCAGGCGGTGCAGCTGGATTCGGTGCTCGAGCGTGCGCAGGAATCGGTAGGCGTCGGCCAGAGTGGCGGCATCGCTCGCGCCCGACGTAGCCCCACGTCGCGAGCGACTCGAGGGCGACCATCGTCGTCGGGCTGCGCAGCATGACGTCGCTTCGTCCGTGCACGAGCTGCAGCAGCTGCACGGAGAACTCGACGTCGCGCAGGCCACCCGGGACCGAGCTTCAGCTCGCGCTCCGCGAGCCGCGCCGGCACGTGCTGCTCGACGCGACGCCGCATCGCCTGCACGTCCTCGACGAAGCCCGGGTGGTCGGCGGCACTCCAGATGAACGGGCTGACGGCATCGACGTACTCCGACGCCGAGCTCCAGGTCGCCGGCCACCGGACGGGCCTTCAGCAGGGCCTGGAACTCCCACGTCTTCGCCCAGCGCTCGTAGTAGCCGACGTGCGAGGCGACGGTGCGGACCAGGGCCCCCTGCTTGCCCTCGGGCCGCAGGGCCGCGTCCACCTCCCAGATCGTGCCCTCCGCGGTGTTCGCCGTGCAGGCGCGCATCAGCCCGCTGGCCAGCGAGGTCGCGGCGCGACATCGCCCGGACTCGTCCGCACCCTCGACCGCCTCCGCCACGAAGATGACGTCGACGTCGCTGACGTAGTTGAGCTCGCGGGCCCCGCACTTGCCCATGCCGATGACGGCGAGCCGGCACTGCGCCGCGGCGTCGCCGACCTCCGCGCGGGCGATGGCCAGCGCCGCCTCGAGCACGCCGTCGGCGAGGTCGGACAGCCACAGCGCGACCGTCTCCATCGAGGCCAGACCGCTGATGTCGCGGGCCGCGATCCCGAGCAGGATGCGGCGGTAGCCGATGCGCAGGGCGTCGAGGACCGCCTCGTCGGCGCCGGCGGCGACCGGATCGGGCAGGTTCGCGGTCGGCGCCCACGGCGACGAGCAGGTCGTCGCGGATCTGCCGGGCCGACGGCGAGGTCGCGAGGGCCTCGGCGTCGGCCAGCACCTGCCACTCCGCGGGATGACGGGCGATGAACTCGCCCGAGCGCCTCGGACATCCCGATCACGTCGATCAGTCGACGTCGAAGGTCGGCGTCGGCCTGCAGCGCCGCGACGAGTCGACGCCACTCGCGGTCGTCGGCCGCCTCGAGGATGCGCACCAGCAGGAGTAGCGCAGTGTCCGGGTCGGCCGCCGCCGCGATGTCGGACAGCAGGTCGCCCTCGACGGCATCGTCCGCGAGCAGCGGCGCCAGTCGCGGCGAGGCGCACAGCCGGCGGGCGCGATCGAGGTCCTGAAGCCCGATCCGGATCAGTCGACCGGTGTCGGAGATGCGTCGATCAGTCATGGTGCGGAGGGCGCGGCGAGTCCACTGTGCGTTCCAGACGAGCTCACCCCAGGCCCGGGTCACCGGTCGCCAGGCCGCGATGAGGTGCGTGCTCGACGCTCCTGACCTCGGCGCTGCCTGCCGCGCGTCCCGCCCCGATCGCTCGAGTGCCTCGTCGGCGACGTCGGCCCAGGAGAGGAAGATCGCCGCGTCGACCTCGGGGTGCATCTGCAGCCCGTACGCAGTGTCGCCCAGCCGGAAGGCCTGCACCCGGCAGGCGTCGTTGGTCATGAGCAGGACGGCGCCGTCGGGCAGCTGGGTGATGTGGTCCTGGTGCCACTGGGCGGCGGGGATGTCGCCGCCGCGCAGGGGTACCGCCTGCGAGATGACCTCGTCGAGGAGCCCGTCGACGGTTCGCTGCACGTACGACACCCCGATCTCGGTGATCGGACCGAGCTCCACCACGCCGCCGGTCGCCTTCGCGAGCAGCTGGCCGCCCAGGCACAGGCCGAGCACGGGTATGCCGCGGGCGACGGCGTCCGCGAGCAGAGCGCACTCATCGGACAGCCAGGGGGCGACGTCGTCGTCGTTGGCTCCCATCGCGCCGCCGAGCGGGAGCAACGCGTGCACGCCGGCCGGGACCTCCCTCGGGACCGGCTCGCCGAAGCAGGCTCCGAGCACGTCGACCCGGAGGCCGTCCTCCTCGAGCCACTCGCCCGACCAGCGCGGCCGGCGTCGTTGCGATCGTTCTGGATCGCCAGGACGACGGGCTGGGCGATGGGTTGCTCACAACAAGGGAAGGTAGCGGTCCAGCTCCCACTGCGTCACCTGACGTCGGTACTCCTCCCACTCCGCCTGCTTGTTGCGCAGGAAGAAGTCGAACACGTGCTCGCCCGAGGGTCTCGGCCACGAGCTCGGACCGTTCCATCGCCTGGATCGCCTGGTTGAGGCTCGACGGGAGTGGCTTCATGCCGAGGGCACGGCGCTCGCCCTCGGTGAGCGACCACACGTCGTCCTCCGCGCCGCGCGGCAGTTCGTAGCCCTCCTCGATGCCCTTCAGGCCGGCTGCGAGCATGACGGCGAACGCGAGGTAGGGGTTGGCCGCGCTGTCGAGGGAGCGGAACTCGATCCGCGTGCTGTTGCCCTTGGACGGCTTGTACATCGGCACCCGGATCAGGGAGGAGCGGTTGTTGTGCCCCCAGCAGATCCAGGCCGGTGCCTCGGCCCCGCCGGCGAGCCGCTTGTACGAGTTGACCCACTGATTGGTGACGGCCGTGATCTCGGGCGCGTGCACGAGCAGGCCGGCGATGAAGGAGCGCGCCACCTTGGACAGCTGAAGGTCGGCGCCGGCCTCGAAGAAGGCGTTGCGGTCGCCCTCGAAGAGGGACAGGTGGGTGTGCATCCCCGAGCCGGGATGGTTGGGCAGCGGCTTGGGCATGAACGATGCGTACAGGCCCTGCTCGAGCGCCACCTCCTGCACGACCAGCCGGAAGGTCATCAGGTTGTCCGCCGTGGTCAGCGCGTCGGCGTACCGCAGGTCGATCTCCTGCTGGCCCGGGCCGCCCTCATGATGGCTGAACTCGACGGAGATGCCCATCTGCTCGAGCATCGTGATGGCGTTGCGTCGGAAGTCGTGGGCGATCCCGTGCGGGGTGTTGTCGAAGTATCCGTAGCTGTCGACGGGGACCGGCCTCGTTCCCGGCCGCGGTGCGTCCTTGAACAGGTAGAACTCGACCTCGGGATGCGTGTAGAAGGTGAAGCCGAGATCGGCCGCCTTCGTCAGGGTGCGCTTGAGGACGTAGCGCGGGTCGGCGTACGACGGGCTGCCGTCGGGCATGAGGATGTCGCAGAACAGGCGCGCCACTCCCGGTCCCTCGCTGCGCCAGGGCAGCATGGCGAAGGTGGCGGGGTCGGGCTTGGCGAGCATGTCCGACTCGTAGACGCGGGCGAAGCCCTCGATGGCGGAGCCGTCGAAGCCGATCCCCTCGGCGAACGCGCCCTCGAGCTCGGCCGGCGCGATGGCGACGGACTTCAGGGTCCCGAGCACGTCGGTGAACCACAGTCTGACGAACCGGATGTCGCGTTCCTCGATCGTGCGCAGCACGAACTCCGACTGCTTGTCCATGGACCCATAGTGGCCCTCCGCGTGTTACAACGGGGTTAACCGGGGGCAGTAGTGTCGGTCCGTGCCGTCGCTACGCGTCGCCCTCGCACAGGTCAATCCGACCGTCGGGGATCTGGCCGGCAATGCCAGCCTCGTACGGGCGAGCGTGGCCGAGGCCGCGACCCATGGCGCGCACCTGGTCGTCCTCCCGGAGATGGTGCTGACCGGGTACCCGGTCGAGGACCTCGCGCTGCGCCCGTCCTTCCAGGAGGCCGCCCGCCGGTCGCTCACCGACCTCGCCGAAGCGCTCGCCGTCGACGGGCACGGGGACATCACCTGCCTGGTCGGCTACCTCGACTTCCTCGACGAGGACCATGCGGCCACCACCGGACGCCCGAGACGGGCGCCCGTCAACGCGGCCGCCGTCGTGCGTGGCGGGCAGGTCGTGGCGCGCTACGTCAAGCACCACCTGCCGAACTACGGCGTCTTCGACGAGGCGCGCTACTTCGTCCCGGGGAACGAGCCACTCATCGTCGACGTCCAGGGTGTTCAGGTCGCCGTCGCGATCTGCGAGGACCTCTGGCAGGAAGGCGGCCCGGTCACATGGGCGCGGATGCGCGGGGCGCAGGTGCTGGCGGTCCTGAACGCATCCCCATACGAGCAGGACAAGGACGACGCACGCCTGGCGCTGTGCCAGCAGCGCGCGAGCGAGTCCGGGGCCGTCCTCGTCTACACCAACATGATCGGCGGCCAGGACGAGCTCGTCTTCGACGGCGACTCACTGGTGGTTGCACCCGACGGCACGGTGCTGGCTCGTGCCCCGCAGTTCGAGCCCGCTCTCCTCGTCGTCGACATCGACCCGGAGGACGAGCACCCGGCGCCCGGACCGCAGTCGCAGCGACTCGACGCCCACGCTGAGGTCTACGGGGCCCTCGTGCTGGCCCTCCGCGACTACGTCGAGAAGAACGGCTTCCGCTCCGTCCTGTTCGGTCTCAGCGGAGGGATCGACTCCGCGCTCGTGGCGGCCCTGTCCTGCGACGCCTTCGGACCCGAGCGCGTGTTCGCCGTGGCAATGCCCAGCAAGTACTCATCAGGGCACTCCGTCGACGACGCCTATGACCTGGCCGCGCGTACTGGTATCGGCATCCGCACCATCCCGATCGCACCGATGTTCGATGCCTACCAGGAGTCCCTCCACCTGACCGGCCTGGCCGAGGAGAACCTTCAGGCGCGGGTACGAGGGACGACGCTGATGGCACTGTCCAACGCCGAGGGACACCTGGTGCTCGCCACCGGCAACAAGAGCGAGCTCTCGGTGGGCTACTCCACGATCTACGGAGACGCGGTCGGCGGGTTCGCCCCGATCAAGGACGTCCCGAAGACCCTGGTGTGGGAGCTGGCCCGCTGGCGCAACGAGCACGCCGAGAGTCGGGGCGAGACCGCGCCGATTCCGCCGAACAGCATCGAGAAGCCACCCAGCGCGGAGTTGCGGCCCGGACAGCAGGACACCGACTCGCTGCCCGACTACCAGCTGCTGGACCAACTACTCGAGGCCTACGTGGCGGGCGATCACAGTGCCGCCGACCTGGTCTCCGACGGCTTCGACGCCGACCTCGTCGAGCGCATCCTGCGGCTCACCGACCTCGCGGAGTACAAGCGGCGTCAGTACCCGCCCGGCACGAAGATCTCGCTGCGCGCCTTCGGCCGTGACCGCCGGCTGCCGATCACGAATCGGTGGCGCGAGTCAGCCCCCTGATGATGAGGTCGACCACATCCTCGTCGAGGATCGACCGGACCTCATCGCGCATCCGCCACATGCCCAGATACATCATCGGCCCGACGAGGACGGGGATCAGCGCGTTCGGGTCGATGTCGGGCCGGAACTCCCCCGAATCGATCCCGCTCTGAATCAGCTCCCTGAGCGACGCATGACGTGGGGCCAGAACCCGTTCGTGGACGAAGGCCGCCAGCGCGGGATCCCGCTCCCCCTCAGCCGCGGCATGCATGAGGATCTGCCCACGGAGCGTCCCCGGGGCCGGCGGACGGCACCCAGGGCGGCGAGCAGCTGATCCCGCGTCGACCCGCTTCGCGGACGCGAGCCGAGGTCCTCATTGAGGCGTTCCAGCGCCCCGGCCAGGAGGTGATTCCTGGTCGGGAAGCGCCGGTAGACCGTGGTCTTCGCGACTCCCGCGCGCTGAGCGACAGCCTCCACGCAGAACCGCTCGAACCCGTCCTCGGCCAGTGTCTCGAGAGCAGCGTCCGTGATCCCACGATCGATGCGCTCGTCACGCGGCCTGCCCTTGCGTGCGCCGCTGTTACCGGCACGTTCCTGAACAGATGACGTCACCTGGTCTGGTCCTCCTCGGAGACCCCGTACTCCTCCGCCGCTTCCTCGCCGTAGTGAGCCATCTCCTCGAGAACCAAGGCGTCCGTCGGATCGTCAGGTGCGCCGACCGCGCGATCGCCTCTCTCCGGCGGCGTGATGACCGGGAGCAGGAAGAACACCGCGAGCGTGGCGATGACGACCATCGCCAACCGAGATGTACGTCGCGACGTGCGACGCGCTCAGGAACGACTCGTACGCTCCGGCCCGCAGCGTGTCGACGATCCCCTGCGGCATGCCGCCGGCAGCCGCCTGGTTGAGGACGATGTCTGCTGCCACCACGGACTCGGTCGCGGCCTCGAGCCGCCGCGGGGTCCACCGGTACGGGTGACGACGCGAGGGCCGTCGAGAGGTTCGACGCGTACTGCGTGGCCAGGACGGTTCCGATGATCGCGACGCCCAGCGCACCGGCCACCTGGCGCACCGTGTTCTGCACCGCCGAGCCGGCCCCTGCACGGGCGAGCGGCAGGACGTTCTGCAGCACGGTCGATCCAGGGGCGATGACGTTGCCCATGCCGAAGCCGAAGAGGAAGAACACCACGAGGATCATCCACAACGGGGTATCGATCTGCAGGAACGCCAGCGCAACGAGCGAGATCGCCACGATGACGAGCCCAGTACCCATCACCGAGCGATAGCCGAACCTCTTGACCATGGCGGCGCTGCGAGGTGCCGCGATCAGCTGCCCGATGGCGAACGGAAGGAAGCACAGTCCAGCCACGAGCGTCGAGTAGCCCCGCAGGATCTGCAGGTAGAAGGGCAGCGTGAACGTGATGCCCGACATCGCGAAGAACGCGAGACTGACAGCCGTGAGGCTGACGGCATACCCGCGGTTCTTGAACAGCGACACGTCGAAGCTGGCGTGATCGCTGCGCGCCTCGGTCCAGAGGAAGAACGCGATGAGGACGATCCCGGCGAGCATGGGCCAGATGACCGCCGGAGCCAGCCAGTTGCGGGTCGATGACGCCTCGATGATGCCGTACACCAGCAGCACGAGACCGCTGGCCGAGATCACCAGGCCCATGAGGTCAAGAGCGCGCGGATGCGGGTTGCGCGTCTCGGGCACCACCCGCAGGATGCCGATCATGCCGATGATCACGATCGGCACGTTGATGAGGAACACCGAACCCCAGTCGTTCCCGGTCAACCAGCTGCTCCACTCCGGGTGCTCCAGCAGGATGCCGCCGAGCACCGGACCGAGCGCCACCGCGGCACCCACCGAGCCCGCCCACGCACCGATGGCCTTGCCGCGCTCGTGGGGCGGGAAGACGACGGTGATGATCGCCAGCGTCGTCGGCATGACGGCGGCGCCGCCGACGCCCATGAGGGCGCGCATGATGATCAGGTGGAGCGAGGTATCGGCGAACGCGCACACGAAGGAGGCGATGCCGAAGATCGTCAGGCCGATGAGCAGGACCTTCTTGCGGCCGATGCGGTCGCCGATGACGCCCCAGGTGAACAGCAGCGACGCGAACACCAGGATGTACGCGTCGATGGCCCACACCAGTTCGCTCTGGCGTGGCCTGAAGATCCGCCTGGATGGTCGGCAGGGCGATGTTCAGCACCGTGTTGTCGAGCACCACGATCAGCAGGCTGACCACGAGGACGCCAAGGATCGCCCAACGGCGAGGGTGCCCCTCCCCGCTCGTCATCCACTTCTCGGAGTCCACGTCGCTCCTCGTCCTGCCTCGATCGCATTTCGACACGCCACCGTAGCGTAAGTGCGACAAACCGGCATGCCGTTGGGCGACAGCCGGGGCGCCGTGGCATCATTGTCGCGTCCGGGGACTCCAGCAAGGAGCCTCGAGATTGGAGAACGGTGATGTCCTTCTATGGCATGCCCGAGGGCCGGCGCGTCACGATGCGCGACCTGGCCGAGGCGACCCGACGTGGCGAGAAGTGGCCGATGATCACGGCCTACGACGCCCTGACCGCCCGGATCTTCGACGACGCGGGCATCCCGGCGATCCTCGTCGGCGACTCTGCCGCCATGGTCGTGTACGGCCATGACTCGACGCTCCCGGTCACCGTCGATGAACTGGTGCCCCTCGTACGGGCCGTCGTCCGCGGAGCACCGCGAGCACTCGTCGTCGCCGACCTGCCCTTCGGCTCCTACCAGGCTTCCCCGGCGCAGGCGCTCGACACCGCTGCGACGTTCATGAAGACCGGCGGCGCCCATGCGGTGAAGCTCGAGGGCGGCGCACCCATGCTCCCGCAGGTCGAGACCCTGGCCAGTGCCGGCATTCCCGTCATCGGGCACCTGGGGCTCACGCCACAGTCGGTGAACATGCTCGGCGGCTACCGCGTCCAGGGTCGCGGCGAGGCGGGCGAACTCCTCATGCGGGATGCGAAGGCGATGGAGGCGGCCGGCGCGAGCGCGATCGTGCTCGAGGTCGTCCCCGCTGACCTGGCGGCCCGCGTGAGCGAGGTCCTCACCATTCCGACGATCGGCATCGGAGCCGGCGCGGCGACCGACGCCCAGGTGATCGTGTGGCAGGACCTCGTCGGACTCACCGCCGGCCCTGCACCACGCTTCGTCAAGCGCTACGCCGACGTGCGATCGGTCATCGCGGAGGCAGTCGGCGCGTGGGGTGCGGACGTCGCGTCAGGCGCCTACCCGTCGTCGGAGCACGAGTACTCCTAGCGCTCGCTCCTCGCCTAGACGTCGGGCTCATGACGCCTCGGCTCCGGGGCTCGCTGCGCTCGCTCCTCGCCTAGACGTCGGTCACCCGAAGCCCGGCGTGCGCCTTGTACCGCCGGTTCATCGAGATCAGGTTGGCCGTCATCGCCTCGACCTGTCCAGCGTTGCGCAGGCGACCGGCGTAGACGCCACGGACCCCGGTGATGCGACCGGCCAGCGCCTGGACGGTGTCCGTGGCCTCGCGATCGTCACCGAGCACCAGGACATCCGTGTCGATGGAGTCAACGGCCTCGTCCAGCAGCAGCACCGCCGACACGTGATGGAAGGCCGCGACGACGCGACTCTCGTCCAGGATCGCGGCGGCCTGCTGGGCCGCTGACCCCTCCTCGACGTGCAACGCGAATGCACCCTGCTTGTCGAAGCCGAGCGGGTTGACGCAGTCGACGACGACCTTGCCGCGAAGCGCATCGCGAAGCGCGGTGAGCAGCGCGGCGTGCCCCTCCCAGGGAACCGCGACGATGACGACGTCGCATGCGCGGGCGCAGTCCTCGTTGGACAGGCCGGCCACATCCAGCCCGATCTCGCCGGCAATGGAGGATGCGCGTCCGGCATCCCGCGAGCCGATGCTCACGCGATGCCCCGCAAGCGCGAGGCGACGGGCGAGGCCACGCCCCTGCTCACCCGTCCCTCCGAGGACGCCCACCGTGAGGTGCGAGACATCAGGTAGTTGACGCGGGTCCGGGCTCTTCGTCTCATTCATCACGAGCCGCGATCCTGCCACACTTCTCCGGTGTCCACGCCCGACGACCGTCCAACGCACGGACCGGCTCTCGCGCATGCGGATCGACATAAGTCCGCTTCGGACCTCGCGCGACTTCCGACTCATCTTCGCCAGCGGGCTGGTCACCTACCTCGGTTCGATGATCACCTACGTGGCGCTTCCGTTCCAGGTCGCGCAGCTAACCGGCTCGTTCCTCGCCGTCGGTCTCATCGGGCTCGCCGAACTCGTGCCACTTGTCCTGTTCGGGCTCTACGGCGGGGCACTGGCGGATGCCGTCGATCGACGCGTGATGGTGATCGCCACCGAGGCCGCCTCGGCCGCGCTGGTCGCGGCGCTGCTGGTGAACAGCCTGCTCCCCTCGCCGCAGGTGTGGGTCCTGTACATCGTCGCCATGCTGCTCGCGGCCGTCGATGGGCTGCAGCGCCCATCGCTCGAGGCCATGATCCCGCGCGTCGTCGCGCACGATCAGTTGGCAGCGGCCGCCGCACTCACGTCCATCAGGTGGCAGCTCGGCAGCATCCTCGGGCCAGCCATCGGCGGACTGCTCCTGAGCGCTGGCGGCGCAGTCGCCGCATACGGCGTGGACGTCACCACGTTCCTGATCTCCGTCGTCCTGCTGTGGCGGCTTCGGAGCATCCGTGCCGAACGAACCGATGATGAGCGCCCATCGCTGCGTCACGTCGCCGCAGGCGTCCGTTACGCATGGAGTCGCAAGGATCTCCTGGGCACCTACGCCGTCGATCTGATCGCGATGACCTTCGCATTCCCGTACGCGCTCTTCCCGTTCCTCGCCGAGGACCTCGGTGCGCCGTGGGCGCTGGGCTTGCTGTACTCGGCCGGCGCAGTGGGTTCACTCGTTGTCACGCTCACCAGCGGTTGGACATCCTCGGTCCATCGACACGGCCGCGCGATCGTGATCTCCGCCGCGTTGTGGGGCGTGGGCATCGGCCTCGTCGGTGTCACCGACTCACTGTGGTGGGTACTCCTCTTCCTGACCGTTCGCCGGTGGCGCCGACATGGTCAGCGGCATCTTCCGCAGTGTCATGTGGAATCAGACCATCCCCGACGAGATGCGCGGACGGATGGCCGGTATCGAACTTCTGAGCTACTCAATCGGACCACTTCTCGGACAGGTGCGCAGCAGCACGGCAGCATCGCTAACGTCGCTGCGCATGTCCTTCCTCTCCGGAGGAATCCTGTGCGTCGTCGGTGTTGGCATCGCCGCAATTGCGTTGCCAACCATGTGGAAGTACGACGATCGCACAAGCCCGGAAGCGCAACGACAACGCGAACAACGACGACAGCATGAGTGACATGTGCATCACTGACGTGCGCGTGATGCATCGACACGCAACGTCGCAGCGTCGCGGATGCCTTTGCCTTATGCACGATGCTCTGTCAGAGTTGTAACCAGGGAACTCTGCAACGGAGCAGAGTTCGACGACACGGGAGGCAACGTGGCGGTCGCAAAGAAGACTGCACGCAAGGCGCCGGCCAAGAAGGCGGCACCGCGCAAGGCTGCTGCCAAGAAGGCACCGGCCCGCAAGACAGTCGCAAAGAAGGCACCGGCCAAGAAGGCTGCTGCCAAGAAGGCACCCGCGCGCAAGGCTGCTGCCAAGAAGGCACCAGCGCGCAAGGCACCCGCCAAGAAGGCCGCCGCCAAGAAGGCACCGGCCCGCAAGGCACCCGCGCGCAAGACTGCTGCCAAGAAGGCACCAGCGCGCAAGGCACCCGCCAAGAAGGCCGCCGCCAAGAAGGCACCGGCCCGCAAGGCACCCGCGCGCAAGACTGCTGCCAAGAAGGCACCAGCGCGCAAGGCACCCGCCAAGAAGGCCGCCGCCAAGAAGGCACCGGCCCGCAAGGCACCCGCGCGCAAGGCTGCTGCCAAGAAGGCACCAGCGCGCAAGGCACCCGCGCGCAAGACTGCTGCCAAGAAGGCACCAGCGCGCAAGGCACCCGCGCGCAAGCGCTAGGCACGTGCTCGTCACACGACGAGATGAAGGGGCCCGCACCGGATGGTGCGGGCCCCTTCATGTTGCCTCGTTCGATGGTCGCGCATCCACGCGACCGCTACCCGGCTAGTCGTCGCCAGCGTCGTACGCCTCGTTGCGCTCGTGGGCCAGCTGCAGCGCGTGCTCGGCTTCGGCTTCGGTGTCGTAGGGACCCATGCGCTCCGCATTCGCGCAACCGTCCTGCGGTTCCACCTTCTGATGGACCAGGCAGTAGTACCAGCTCATGAACGCTCCCGTCGTCGTCGGGCGGTTCGACCGCTCCGTCATCCCCAAACATAGCGACCCCTGCACGGATCTAGACTCCCCCCATGACCACTGCCCACCGCGAATCGCTGACGCCGGGGAAAGTGTCATCACTTCGATCGGTTCCGATGCACATCGCGCGACCCGAGTACGTCGGAAAGGCCGCCCCGACGCCGTACGCCGGGCCCGAACGCAAGGACGATGAGACGATCGCGGCCATGCGCGTCGCCGGGCGACTCGCGGCAGATGCGCTGGCCGAGGTGGGTCGCGCGATTCGACCCGGTGTCACCACCGACGAGCTCGACCGGATCGGCCACGAGTTCCTCTGCGACCACGACGCCTACCCCTCGACCTTGGGCTACCGGGGTTTCCCGAAGTCGCTCTGCACGTCACTCAATGAGGTGATCTGCCACGGCATTCCGGACACCACGGTTCTCGAGGACGGCGACATCTGCAACATCGACATCACGGCATTCATCGGAGGCGTCCACGGCGACACGAACGCCACGTTCCTCGTCGGCGACGTGGAAGAGGACGTCCGGTTGCTGGTCGAGCGGACCAAGGAGGCGACCCGGCGAGCGATCAAGGCCGTGGTGCCCGGGCGACCCATCAGCGTCATCGGACGCGTGATCGAGAGCTACGCCCGCCGGTTCGACTACGGCGTCGTCCGCGACTTCACCGGCCACGGCATCGGTACGTCGTTCCATACCGGACTGGTGATCCCGCACTATGACGATCCCGGACTCACGACGCTGATGGAGCCGGGCATGACATTCACCATCGAGCCGATGATCACGCTGGGAACCCACGACTACGACATCTGGGATGACACGTGGACTGTGGTCACGAAGGATCGCCGGTGGACGGCCCAGTTCGAGCACACGCTCCTGGTCACTGGCACGGGCTCGCGAAATCCTCACACTCCCGACCGGCACCGATGAGGGGAACTGGTAGATGACCAAGGCGAAGACGGAGACGATCTGGCCATCCGACGTCCTGACCCTGTCGATCGACATCGGCGGGTCGGGAGTCAAGGCATCGATCGTCAATGCGCAGGGCCTCATGACGACTGATCGGGTGCGGGTCGACACGCCCTACCCGTGCCCTCCCGACCGACTCGTCGAGACCGTCATCGACCTGGTCGCCCCGTTCCTCGACGTGCATCGGGTGTCCGTCGGCTTCCCGGGCCTGGTCAGGCACGGGCACGTCATCGAGGTGCCGTCCCTGTCGCGACGTGAGTACGGCGGCGAGCGCGACCACGAACTCGCGGAGGCCTGGCACGGCTTCGACCTCGCGCACGCTCTCGCACAGTCCTTCCAGCTGCCCACCAAGGTCGTCAACGATGCCGACATGCAGGGGTGCGCGGTCGTTCAAGGGCAGGGACTGGAGTTCGTCATGACGCTGGGCACCGGGGTGGGCACCGCGCTCTTCAACGACGGCACGCTGCTGCCGCACCTCGAGCTCTCCCATGGACCCTTCCGCGATGGCCTGGACTTCGACATCGCTCTCGGCAATGCCCAGCGCAAGGAGATCGGCAAGGAGCGCTGGGCCAAGCGCGTGCGCAAGGCCGTCGCCGCCTTCGACGACATGCTGTACTTCGACCACCTCTATGTCGGTGGCGGCAACGCCAAGCACCTGTCCCCCGCCGACATCGGCACGAAGGGCGAGATCGTGCCCAACACGTCCGGCATCCTCGGTGGCGTGCGCGTGTGGGACCTGGACGCCTGAGCAGGGTTCCTGCGTCGTTAAAGTACGTATTTCAACTAGTTCCGCTACACTCGGTGCCATGACTCGATGGCTCACCGAGGACGAGCAGCGCAGCTGGCGCGCGTGGCTCTCAGCATCACTCCTTCTTCAGGATCGGCTGAACAGCGACCTGCAGGCCCAGCACGGACTCTCGATGGCGGACTACGAGATTCTCGTCCGCCTCTCCGAATCCCCCGACCGCAAGCTGCGGATGAGCACTCTCGCCGAGACCACGCTCTCCTCGCGAAGCCGCCTGTCCCATCAGATCGATCGGATGGAGAAGGCCGATCTGGTCGAGCGCCAGTCCTGCGAGGATGACCGCAGAGGCGCCTTCGCCGCCTTGACGGAGTCTGGCTGGAACACGCTCGTGGCTGCCGCCCCGGATCACGTGGCCAGCGTGCGCGAGCACCTCGTCGACCAGCTCACGACCCGCGAGTTCGCGGCCCTGGGCGGGGCCTGCCAGAAGGTGGCCGATCACCTCACCGCCGAGGCCGACGGCCTGAGTCGACGACGCACCACGGGCTGACACCGCCCTCGCGGCGAGCGCCACGAGCAGGCCGGTGACGAGCAGCCAGGATCCCCAGCTCAGGACGACCTTCACGGCCGATCCGGCCTGCAGGACAGACGCGGCCCAGAGCGCCTCGCCAGGCCCCACGGTGATGAGCACCCACGCCGCCGCGTTCTCGAGGTAGTCGCCGAGAGCAGCAGCGAGCGGGAGAAGGGCCAACCACGCGGCACGAGGCATGATCCGCTGCAGCAGGAACGCGAGCACGACCATGAGGAACAGGGCTCCGGCCGCGGGATAGAGCAGGTCGACGATCTGCAGGTCCCGGTAGGCGACGAGACCGGACTCCCCGCAGCCCTCCACGAACGCGGTTGTCTCGGCGACGCTCGGTGCAAAGGCCACGTCGGGCGCCGGGACCCCGCAGGCCTCGGCCACGGCGGCCAGCGAGAACCGACCGGGCCACGCGAAGAGCACGGCAGCCAGCCCGAGCCACAAGGCCCCAGAGGCGACGAACAGCGGGCGACGTGCGAGTCGTCTGGATATTGAGTTCAAGCGTTCCGTCGTGGTCACGATCACTCCTTCTGGTCGGCCCATCGGTCGATGGGCCTGCGCCGTCGGTATTACTACGTTTTCGCAGTACTTTAGATACTACGATCTCGTAGGAGTACAGTCAAGTCATGACCACTTCCACCAGCGGGTCCGCAACCAACGTGCTGTTCGACACCTGGCTGCTGTCGCGATCAGCGACCGCCCTCCTCGATGCCGCGCTCGAGCCGTCTGGCCTCACGGCAGACGAGTTCGCGGTGTACTCCGTGCTGAGCGCCGACCCGCTCACACCGAGCGAGCTTGCGGAGTGGATGGCGGCGCCCCTGACCACCGTGTCCAGCTACGTCAAGCGCTTCGAGGCCCGAGGACATGTCCGCCGCGTCGCGAACGCGGAGGATCGTCGCTCCTACCGGCTGACCCTGACCCCGCAGGGAATGAAGGCGCACGAGCGCGCGGGCATGCAGTTCCTTCCGGTCCTCGGCGCCGTCGAATCGGCACTCGGGAGATCGGCGTCGACCGTGACCCGGGCGTTGGAGACCCTGCAGCGGGCACTTGACGAGGTTCGCGGCGATGCGGGCGGGGGACGAGCCAGCCTGTAAGCCGGATTCTGTGATCAGCCGAGGCTGACCGGTGATCATCCATCTGCGACCGCTGTTGCCAGCGGCCTGGTGCGGTCTACCCGCAGGCATCGAGCGGGCCGCTCGCCTGCGCAGGTGATCCGGTCCTTGCGGACCGGTCGACCCTTTTGACCTTGCTCCGGGTGGGGTTTACCGAGCCGTCGCAGTCACCTGCGGCGCTGGTGGTCTCTTACACCACCGTTTCACCCTTGCCGGATCGCTCCTGGCGGTCTGTTCTCTGTGGCACTGTCCCGCGGGTCACCCCGGGTGGGCGTTACCCACCACCCTGCCCTGTGGAGTCCGGACTTTCCTCGGCACCGAAGCGCCGCGATCACCCGGCTGGCTCGTCCAACCGACAGGGTAGGGCCGCAGGTGCCGCCGTGTCACGCCGCCGCCTTCTCCGCGATCAGGGTGAACATGATCGGCAGCGGCTCGGCTGGCCCGCCGTCGAGACCGACGCCGACCCGCAGTCGGAACAGGCCGTCGTCCTCGCGGGTGAGCAGGGTGCCGCGCGGATCGAACGGGGCCGCGATGTGCTCATCGAGCCTGACGATCGCCATTCCCGCTGCCAAGCGCAGCGTTCACCGTCTCGCCCAGCGACCAGCCGTACTGGTCGATCGACCACGCCAGGTCCGCGTCCGGGTTGGCGTACGACCCCGTCCCCTCGTAGTGACGCACGCCGTCGTTGGCGTAGGGGAAGTCCATGACGAGCGGCTCGATCGTCTCCGGCATGCACAGCAGCGGATGCAGCTCGACCAGGACCAGCCGGCCGCCGGGCCGCAGCAGCGCCATCGCGCCCGCGCATCCAGGCCTCGAGGTCGGCGATCCAGGAGATCACCCCGACGGTCGCGTACACGAGGTCGAACCGACCATGGGAGCGCGCATGCTGCGGGCGACTCGAGCTCCTGCGAGTCAGCCACCACCGTGTGGACGTCGACCCCGCACATGCTCGGCGAGCTCCGCGCAGGCGCATGCAGCGCCGTGGGCGAGAAGTCGAAGGCCGTGACGTGCGCGCCCAGGCGGGCCAGGTGGATGGAGTCGATGCCGATGTGCGACTGGACGTGGGCGACGTTGAGGCCCGCCACGCCGCGACCGTCAGTCGCCGCCGCGACGGCGTCCGCCTCGAGTCCGCGCAGCGTCATGTCGCCGCGCACGAGCGCGGGGATGTCGTAGTAGGAGTCGTCACCGGTGCCGTGGAAGGCGGCGAGGTCCTCCCAGTGCCCGAGGTTTCCGACGGTCGCCATATGCCACCCCTTCGCTAGCCTGCGCAGGGTGCTCATCCTGCTCCCTCCCAGCGAGGGCAAGTCGGCCCCCCTGTCGGGTCCGCCGGTCGACCTGGCGGCGCTCTCCTTCTCCGAGCTGACGAAGACCCGGCGTCAGGTGCTGGCCGCCCTGATCAAGGTCTCGCGCGCGGACCCGAAGGAGGCGTCGGCCGTCCTGGGGCTCGGGCCGACGCAGAGCGGGGAGTTGATGGCCAACCGGGGGCTTCGGCGACATCCGTGCGCACCGGCGATCTCGGTCTACTCGGGAGTCCTGTTCGAGGCACTCGACTACGCCACGATGTCGGCTCGCCGTCGCCGGCGCCTCCGCGAGCACGTCGCCATCTCCTCCGCGCTGTGGGGACTCGTCCGGCCCGATGACCTCATCCCGGCCTACCGCCTCAGCGGTGGGGTCACGCTGCCCGGCATCGGGCCGCTCACGACGGCGTGGAAGCCCCGGTCTCGGCCGCCATCGAGGCCGCCGACGGGCTGATCGTCGACCTGCGCTCATCCACCTACGTCGCCCTCGGGTCCGATCCCGCGGACCGCGGCACATCGGTCGGTCGCCGTACGGGTCCTGCAGGAACGCGACGGCAGGAGAACCGTGGTCAGTCACAGCAACAAGGCCACGAAGGGCCGGATCGTGCGCAGCCTCATGGACTCCCGAAGGACCGCCGACGACCCTGACGCGCTGAGGACCGACCTGACCCGCGCCGGCTTCCGAGTCGAGCCCGGCGTGTCGGGCCCAGGCCGACCGGCCGTGCTCGACGTGATCGTCGATCAGCCGTAGGTCCGATTGGTCGCGCTCGAGATCAGGTTCCGTGCGGGGACACCACCTCGCGCAGGTGCGCCGACTCCGCGAAGCTGAACATCGATGCGTTCCCGTCCTGGAACCAGGCCAGGGTGCTCAGCGAGCACGGCGGCAGTTCCATCCGATAGAGGCTGTCGAGCGGTGCTCCCACCGCCTCGGCTGACGAGGATCTTGATGGGCGTCACGTGCGCCACGACCAGCACCCGCTCCCCCGGATACCGCGCCACGAGCCGGCGCCTGGCGGCTGTGACGCGTCCGTTGCAGGCCGCGAACGACTCGCCGCCCGGGCGGTGCCACATCGGTCGAGGACAGCCATTCCTCGAGCTCCCGGGCCAGCGATCGCGCACCTCGGCGAAGGTATGGCCGTCCCACTCGCCGAATCCGCACTCGGCGAAGCCGTCCTCGACCTCGACGTCCAGAGCCGAGTCGCCGCCGCAACAATCTCGGCGGTCTGCCGGGTGCGAAGCAAGGGCGAGGTCACGATCCGGTCGATGTCGCCCTGCCGGCGAGCTCGCGCGCGAGCGCCCGCGCCTGCTCCTCGCCGAGGTCCGACAGCGGGGCGTCGAACCCGCCTCGACCCGCTGAACCGCTTCTCCAGGCTCATCGCGGTCGCCCCGTGCCGAGCGAGCACCGTGTAGGTCGGCGCGCCGAGATCGGCCCAGCCCACCATCGCCTTCGGCGGCGGCTCCGCTGTGGTGAGCCCCTCCGCCACGGACCGGCTGAGCTCGACGTCGATGCTGCCGACCACGTCCTCGGCGAGGATCGTCATCCGCCGGTGCGCCGTCGATTCGTGCGATCGGGGCGTCACGGCCGGAGCAGGGCCCCGTCGATCATCTCGTTGACGAGGGCATCGGCATGCTTGTTCCGCTCACGGGGAACCCACGTGTAGCTCACCCTGCCCGGCGGGAAGACCGCTCGCGCTCGACGTGCGAGTTCGCGCATGTCCGGGTGCTTGATCTGCCAGCGGCCGCTCATCTGCTCGACGATCAGCTTGGAGTCCAGGCGCATCTCGACCGTGGCGTCAGGGTCGATCTCGAAGGCGTGCTCGAGCCCGGCGATGGCGCCCCGGTACTCGGCGACGTTGTTGCGAGACCTCCCCGAGGTACTCCGCCAGCTCGGCGAGGACGACCCCGGTCACCGCGTCGCGGACCACGGCGCCGTAGGCCGCCGGACCGGGGTTCCCGCGTGACCCGCCGTCGGCCTCGACGATGAGTGAACGCGTCATGTCCTCCGTCCCGGACTACAGGCCGGACTCGGGAGTGCGCACCAGGATGCGGCGGCACTCCTCACAGCGGACCACCGCGTCGGGTGGCGCCGCACGCAGTGCCTCGATCTCGGTCGGCGGCAGGGTGAGCCGGCAGCCCTCGCAGGTGCCGCGGTGCAGCGGTGCCGCACCCACTCCACCGTGATCGGCACGGATCTTGTCGTACAGGCCGAGGAGATCCTCCGGGATTCCCGCCGCGAGGTCGCGCACGCAACTCGACGACGACGCGTCGATCGGCATCGATGGCGGCGCAGCTGCTCGTGGACGCTGGTCGCGATCGTCTCGCGCTCGTCGGCGAGCGCGTCGCGCTCCTCGGTGAGCTGCGCCACGGCAGCCCGGGCGCCCTCGACCCGCTCCATGATCTCCAGCTCGACGTCCTCGAGGTCGGACTGGCGACGGGCGAGGGACTCGAGCTCCGACTGAAGGGACTGCAGCTGCTTGGGGTCGCCGATCGATCCGGAGTCGAGCAGGTCGCGGTCGTGCTTCGCGCGGTCGAGCACCTGAGCGACGTCCCGGTCGGCCCGCGCCTGGTCGAGCTCGAGGTCGCTCGCGATCGTCTCGGCAGCGACCACCTCGTCGCGAACACGGGCCAGCCGTACCTCCAGCTCGGCCAGGCGCGCCGAGTCCGGAAGGGTCCGCGCGCGATGGTCGAGCTGGGCCAGCCGGGTGTCGCTGTCCTGGAGCTCGAGCAGGCGCAGCTGGATCGAGGGTTCGGCGTTCAGCGGGTGCTCCCTATGTGCTGGGTCCAAGGATCCGTCGGGATCGTGGACACGTGGACGTCCACCGTACTGCCGCGGACGGCGAGATCCGCGCGGAGTTCCTCAGCCGCGACCGGAAGCCACGGCCATTCGCTCGCCCAGTGGGCCACGTCGACGAGAGCGCATCCCCCGTCGACGAGGTGGTCCTGGGCTCGGTGGTGCCGAAGGTCGGACGTCACGTACACGTCGGCGACCGCTGCGGCGTCCGCCAGGAACGCGTCACCCGCCCCACCGCAGACGGCAACCGTGCGGACCAGCTGGGTCCCCTCGCCCGCCACCCGCACCCCGTGCCGCGTCGCCGGGAGCGCCGCCGACACCTGCTCGGCGAACTCGGCCAGCGTGACCTCGCGCGGCAGCGCGCCCACCCGGCCGGTCCCCAGGGCGGGATCGCCCGGCTCCGGCACCAGCGGGCGGCACCCGGTCAGGCCCAGCGCGGCAGCCAGCGCGTCGGACACCCCCGGCTCGGCGTGATCCGCGTTGGTGTGGGCGCTGAACAGCGCCACACCGTGGGACACCAGCGAGTGCACGAGCCGACCCTTGTGGTCCACGGCGGCCACCGAGTGCACGCCGTGCAGGAACAGGGGGTGGTGCGTCACGATCAAGTCCGCCTGGATCATCAGCGCCTCGTCGACCACCGCCATCACCGGATCGACCGCGAACAGCACCCGATGGACCGATGCATCTGGGTCACCGCAGGTGAGCCCGACCGCGTCCCAGTCGGCAGCGAGTCCCGGTGGGTAGCGGGCCTCGAGCGTCGCGACGACGTCGGCCACGGTCACGGATGCGGTCACGTCGGCCAGATTACCCTCGGTCGTGCGGAGTGGTGCTCGCGAGAATCCTGATCCCGATCATGGGTAAGCCTGATCCCGACCATAGGTATGCGTCGACCGCGCCGGTAGCCTCCCTGCGGGCCCATAGCTCAGTTGGCTAGAGCGCCTCCCTTACAAGGAGGATGTCGTCGGTTCGAGTCCCGGCTGGGCCCACGGCGAAGCCGCGGAACCGAGTAGCGTCCGGGCAGTCATGCGCGTGCTGTCCGGGACTCATCTCATCGTCGCTCCACAGCGCGGCTTCTATGGCTGGCGCATGGTGGTCTTCGCCAGCATCGCGCTGGCGCTGACCGGTCCGGGGCAGACGGCCGGGATCTCCGTGTTCGTCGATCCCCTCATCTCCGAGCTCGACATCACGCGCACCCAGCTCACGACCGCCTACATGATCGGCACCCTCGGCGGAGCGCTCGCGCTGCCCTGGATCGGCCGCGGGATGGACGTCTACGGCGTCCGTCGGGCGATGGTGCTGATCGGCCTGGTGTTCGGCGGCGTCCTGCTGGCACTGTCCTTGGTGTCCGGACTCGGCGGCCTGACCGTCGGATTCGTGCTGCTGCGGATGAGCGGCCAGGGCGCGCTGGCCCTGGCGGCCACCACGGTCGTGGCCAGCTGGTTCTGGCGACGACGGGGCCTGGCCTTGGGGATCGTCGGCGCCGCAGGGGCGCTCGGCATCACCCTCACCCCGCTCGCGGCCAATGCCCTCATCGACGCGGTCGGCTGGCGACAGGCCTGGGTGGTGGAGGGTCTCGTGGTGCTCGCGGTCATCGTGCCGATGGCCCTGTTCGCCATCCGGAACCGCCCATCCGACGTCGGGCAGCACCCCGACGGGGAGCCGTCCCTGCATAGCGAGGCTCGGGAGTCGGAAGGCGCCACCGTCGCACAGGCTCGGCGCACCCTGCTCTTCTGGGTGATCCTCGCGGCCGTCTCGCTCAATGCCGGGCTTGCCACTGCGGTCGGGTTCCACCAGATCAGCATCCTGACCGAGCGCGGGCTCTCCCCTGCCGCCGCGGCCGCCAACTTCATCCCGCAGGCGATCGCGACCCTCGCCGCCATGTTCCTCGTCGGTGCCCTGTCCGACCGGGTCCGCGCGCGCTGGCTGGTGGCCGCGTCCATGCTGACGCTGGCGGGCGGACTGGCGTGGGGAGCCTTCGTCACGCCGGGTGCCTCAGCGATCGGCTTCGCCGCGCTCATCGGCGTCTCCGCAGGCGCGACCCGCGTGGTGGAGACCACAGAGATCCCCCGTCACTTCGGCCTGGTCCATCTCGGATCGATCCGAGGGTGGATCACCTCAGCCGCCGTCGCTGCCAGTGCCCTGGGGCCGGTCGCCTACTCCCTCGGTCAGGCCGCCACAGGTTCCTTCAGTGCCATCTTGCTCGCCTCTGCCACGCTGCCGGTCATCGTGATGGCGGTCGCGCTGCGACTCCCCGACTAGGACGCCGCGGCAAGGTCGGCCACGGCCGCCGAGATGGCATCGATGTCGCGGGCATCGCCCGGTCCGTTGACGACCGACCAGCGCACCACGCCTTCCTTGTCGATGACGAAGGTGGCGCGGGTGGCGATCCCGTGGCTCTCGAGGAACACCCCGTAGGCACGCGCGACATCGCCGTGGGGCCAGAAGTCGCTGAGCAGCGGGTAGTCGATGCTCTCCTGCGTCGCAAAGATCTTCAGCGACGGCACGCGGTCACAGGAGACGCCGACGACCACCGTGTCGTCGCCTTCGAGGTCCGGAGTGCGGTCCCGCAGGGTGCACAGCTCCGACGTGCAGATCCCGGTGAAGGCGGCCGGGTAGAACATGAGGACGACGTTCTTGGCTCCCCGGAACTGCGACAGAGTGACCTGCTGCCCGTACTGGTCGGTGAGCGTGAAGTCGGGGGCGAGCTGCCCCATCTGGACGGGCGTGGCGGACATGAGCGACTCCTGGTTGGCGGAGTTGCCGACGCTACCTCTTGGCCCGGGGGGCCACCAGTCGAGTTCCCTGCCATGCCGACGCGGCACTGATCGTGCTGGTCTGCTGCAGCCCCGCGGTCGGAGCGGCGTCGGCGATGTCCTCGGCCTCGATGTGCCCGGGGCGGCCAGGCTTGGGGGTGATGAGCCAGACCACGCCGTGATCGGTGAGGGGGCCGATGGCGTCGACGAGGGCGTCCACGAGGTCGCCGTCGTCGTCGCGGAACCACATGAGGACGACGTCCACGACGTCGTCATAGTCCTCGTCCTCCAGTTCCGTGCCGACGATCTCCTCGATGCCCGCGCGCAACTCCTCATCGACGTCCGCGTCGTAGCCGATCTCCTGCACGGTGAGTCCCGGCTGCAGACCGAGTCGACTGGCACGTGCGCGGGCCTCGTTCTCCGCAGCGGCGGTCACATCGCTCACTCGTCTCACGGCTCGAGTCAGAGACCGGCGGTCTCTGGTCCTTGGCCCGTAGTCCACCGGACGACGGGCCGGTGCGCAAGCACCACGCGCGGATTCGCGGAAACAATCGGCACTTCGATCAGGCGCCCGAGCACGCTGCGGGCGCAATTGGGACCTCTCAGCGACATTGCCGCGGCGATGCGGAAGGATGAGGTCACAGCCGCTCGTATCCGATGCCCCCGGCCACCGGTGATCCCGGTGTCCGGCCGAGTCGAAGGATTTCCCGTGACCCCCGGACGTGACCGCGACCCCCTCCTCGCAGGCGGACTCCCCACCCAGTACGTCGACGTCGATCCCGATGAGACCTCCGAGTGGGTCGAGTCGTTCGACAACGTCGTCGACAACTCGGGCAACTACCGGGCCCGCTACCTCATGCTCTCGCTCCTGCGCCGGGCCGCCGAGCGCAACGTCGGCGTGCCGAGCCTGCGCAGCACCGACTACATCAACACGATCCCGCCCGAGCGCGAGCCGTCGTTCCCCGGCAACGAGCCCCTCGAGAAGCGGATCCGCCAGATCATCCGCTGGAACGCGGCGATCATGGTCCACCGAGCACAGCGCCCGGGGATCTCGGTCGGCGGGCACATCTCGAGCTACGCGTCCTCCGCGACGCTGTACGAAGTCGGGTTCAACCACTTCTTCCGCGGCCCTGATCACCCCGGCGGCGGCGACCAGGTCTTCTTCCAGGGGCATGCCTCGCCCGGTGTCTACGCCCGCGCGTTCGTCGAGGGCCGGCTCACCGAGCACCAGATGGACGGATTCCGCCAGGAGGTCTCGCACCCCGGCGGCGGCCTGCCCTCCTACCCGCATCCGCGGCTCATGCCGTGGTTCTGGCAGTTCCCGACCGTCTCGATGGGCATCGGCCCGCTGAACGCGATCTACCAGGCGCGCTTCAACAAGTACCTGCAGCATCGCGGCATCAAGGACACCTCGCAGCAGCACGTGTGGGCGTTCCTGGGCGACGGCGAGACCGACGAGGTCGACGCGGTCGGCGCCATCTCCCTCGCGGCCCGCGAGGAGCTCGACAACCTGACCTTCGTCGTGAACTGCAACCTTCAGCGGCTCGACGGACCGGTCCGCGGCAACGGCAAGATCATCCAGGAGCTCGAGAGCCTGTTCCGCGGTGCCGGCTGGAACGTGATCAAGGTCGTGTGGGGCCGCCGTTGGGACGAGCTGCTCGCCCGCGATCGCGACGGTGCCCTCGTCAACCTGATGAACAACACCCCGGACGGCGACTTCCAGACCTACAAGAGCGAGGACGGCGCGTTCGTCCGCGAGCACTTCTTCGGTCGGGACCCGCGCACGGCGAAGCTCGTCGACGCCTGGTCGCGACGAGGAGATCTGGAGCCTGCAGCGCGGCGGCCACGACTACCGCAAGATGTACGCCGCGTACGAGGCGGCGACGCACACCAAGGGCCAGCCGACCGTCATCCTGGCCAAGACCATCAAGGGCTGGACGCTGGGCTCGCACTTCGAGGGCCGCAACTCCACCCATCAGATGAAGAAGCTGACCCTCGACGACCTCAAGGAGTTCCGCGACACGATCCACATCCCGATCACGGACGCGCAGCTGGAGGAGAACCCGTACCTCCCGCCGTACTTCCACCCGGGACCCGAGGACGAGGCCATCGAGTACATGATGGAGACCCGTCGCCACCTCGGCGGTTCCTACCCCGCGAGGCGGACCGCATCTGCGCCGCTGGCGCTCCCCGCCGACGACGCGTACACGGTCATGAACCGCGGCTCGGGCAAGCAGGCGATCGCCACCACCATGGCCTTCGTCCGGCTGCTGAAGGACCTGATGAAGGACCCGGAGATCGGGGCGCGATTCGTGCCGATCATCCCCGACGAGGCCCGCACCTTCGGCATGGACTCCCTGTTCCCGACCGCGAAGATCTACAGCCCGCACGGCCAGCAGTACCTGTCGGTCGACCGCGAGCTGATGCTGAGCTACAAGGAGGACCAGGCCGGCCAGATCCTGCACGAGGGCATCAACGAGGCCGGCTCCGTCGCCTCGTTCACCGCCGTCGGCACGTCGTACTCGACGCACGGCGAGTCGATGATCCCGATCTACATCTTCTACTCGATGTTCGGGTTCCAGCGGACCGGCGACGCCTTCTGGGCCGCCGGCGACCAGATGACGCGGGGCTTCGTCCTCGGCGCCACGGCCGGGCGCACGACGCTCAACGGCGAAGGGCTGCAGCACGAGGACGGTCACTCGCACCTGCTCGCGAGCACCAACCCCGCCGTCGTGGCGTACGACCCCGCGTTCGGCTACGAGGTGGGCCACATCTTCAAGGACGGACTGCGCCGGATGTACGGCGAGGATCCGGAGAACATCTACTACTACCTCACCCTCTACAACGAGCCGTACCCCCAGCCGGCCCAGCCGGACGCGGTCGACGTCGAGGGCATCCTGCGGGGCATGCACCTGGTGTCTCCCGCCGATGAGTCCTCGGCCGACTCCCCGCGGGCTCAGCTGCTCGCCAGCGGCGTGGGCGTGATGTGGGCCCTGCGAGCGCAGGAGCTGCTCCGTGACGACTGGGGCGTGGCCGCCGACGTGTGGTCGGTGACCTCGTGGAACGAGCTCCGGCGCGACGGCCTCGCGGTCGACCGGCACAACCTGCTGCACCCGGACGACGAGCCGCGCACGGCGTACGTCACCCAGCGACTCGAGGGTCGCCCAGGTCCGGTCGTCGCGGTGTCGGACTACATGCGCGCGGTGCAGGACCAGATCCGCAACTGGGTGCCGGGCGACTTCGTCTCATTGGGCACCGACGGGTGGGGCATGTCCGACACCCGCGGGGCGCTGCGCCGGCACTTCCTGGTCGACGCCGAGTCGATCACCGTGCAGACGCTCGCCCGGCTCGCCGCGGCCGGCCAGGTCGATCGCCTGCGTCTGTCGGAGGCGATCGAGCGCTACCAGCTCGACAACCCCGCCGCCGCGGACGCCGGGAACACCGAGGGCAGCGGCTGACGATGTCGTCCGATCCCCGCCGGTTCCTGCGCTACCTGGAGGCCGAGCGCAACGCGTCCATGCTCTACCGAGCGCTCGCCGAGACCGTCGACGGCGATCGACGCGAGGCCCTGCTCGAGCTCGCCGACATCGAGGACGAGCACGCCGATCACTGGGTCGAGAAGCTCAAGGAGTACGGGGTCGACGTGCCCCCGAAGCCGACACAGCTCGACCCCAACGACGCGGCCATGGTGGCCCGGGCCAGGGGCGCCGGCTTCACCGACGTGCTCCGTCATCTGGAGGAGGCCGAGGGCGCAGACGCCGGGATGTACGACGCGGAGCCGGAGGCGCCGGCGTCGATGTCCGAGGACGAGCGCGAGCACATCGACGTCTTCCAGCAGATGCGCACGTCGATCGAGAACGGCGAGCCGGCGGACACCCCGCTTCCCCTCTCCAACCGCGGACACCGAGTCGTCACCCCCAACCCCGGGGAGCGGTGGCACCGAGGCGACAAGTCCGGGTCGACCCGGGCGGCCGTGTTCGGGGTCAGCGACGGGCTGGTGTCGAACACCGCACTGGTCATGGGCTTCGCCGGCGCCTCGACGAGCAACAGCACCGTCCTGTTCGCCGGCATGGCCGGCCTGCTCGCCGGCGCCTTCAGCATGGCGGCCGGCGAGTACGTGAGCGTCGCCAGTCAGCGCGACCTGTTCCGACGCGAGATCCAGCTCGAGGCGTCCGAGCTCCGCGACAAGCCGGAGGAGGAGCAGAAGGAGCTCGAGCTCATCTACCGAGCCAAGGGCGTCGATCGCGCGACGGCCGAGTCGATGGCGTCCCAGCTCATGTCCGATCCCCAGACGGCTCTCGACACCCTCGCCCGCGAGGAGCTCGGCCTGGATCCGGACGAGCTCGGCTCCCCGGTCAAGGTCGCCATCTCCAGCTTCGTGGCGTTCGCCATCGGCGCCTCCGTGGTCGTGATCCCCTACCTGTTCTTCCTGGGCGAGGGCGCCTCGACGGTCATCCCGCTCGCGCTGGCCATCACGCTGGCGGTGATCTCGATGCTGGTCGTCGGCGGCATCGTGGGCCGGCTGTCCGGTCGCGGGGTCGTGTTCTCCGCCATCCGCCAGCTCTCGTGGGGCGCCGGGGCGGCCATCGTCACCTTCGCCGTCGGACGTCTCGTCGGCATCAACGTCGGCTAGGTCGTGGCGGCGATCTCCCCCGACGTGCCGCGTCCCGACGTCGCGCTCCTGACGCGCGCCACCGGAGAGCTGACGACAGCAGCGACCAAGCGCATGGAGGAGACCCTCCCCTGGTTCCGCGAGCTCGGCCCCGACGAGCGGTCATGGGTCTCGCTCGTCGCTCAGGCGGGCATCACCGCCTTCATCGACTGGTACACCGCGCCCGAGCCCACCCCGGCCCTCACCGCGGACGTGTTCGGTGCTGCGCCGCGCGAGCTGGCCCGC
The DNA here is from genome assembly GCA_963700745.1 of uncultured bacterium. Classification (GTDB taxonomy): domain Bacteria; phylum Actinomycetota; class Actinomycetes; order S36-B12; family S36-B12; genus UBA10649. Next base: position 253,371 of record CAVOYT010000003.1, read on the forward strand.
GTCATCTCCCTCGAGCAGACCGTCGATCTCGTGCGCACGACGGTCGGGGTCGTCGAGTCGGCGATCGACCACCTGGCGCTGCAGGAGGATCAGCCTCAGCTGCGCATGGCCGTGCTCCGCTACTCGCGAGAGATCGCCTTCTCGGCCGCCGAGGTGTACGCCCGCGCGGCGGAGGCGCGGGGCGCGTGGGACGCCCGTCTCGAGGCCCTGGTCGTCGACGCGCTGCTGCGCGACGAGGTCGACGAGTCGGTGCTGGGGCGGGTTGCCGCCCTGGGCTGGAGCGCGCGCGGCGCGCTGCACGTCATGGCAGGGGCCGCACCCCTCGGCGACCCCGAGACCGCCCTCGACGTGCTGCGCCGGGCGGCCGAGCACCAGCGACTGGACCTGCTCACCGGCATCCACGGCACCACGCTGCTCGCCGTCGTGGGGGGCGGGGACGATCCGATGAAGTCCGCCCGGCTGCTGACACCGCACTTCGGACCGGGGCCGGTCGTCATGAGCGAACCGGTCGACACTGCTCGCGCAGGTTCCCGCGGCGGCCCGGTCGGCCATGTCGGGGCTGCGGGCCGCCTGGGGCTGGGCCGATGCACCGCGGCCGGTGTCCGCGGCCGACCTGCTGCCCGAGCGCGCCCTGGCCGGCGATGCCGACGCCGTGGAGTCGCTGGTGGCCCTGGTGCATCGCGCACTCCTGGCCGACGTGGTCCTGTACGACACCGCCAGCACCTACCTGGAGCGCACGCCCTCGCTGGAGGCGACCGCCCGGACGATGTTCATCCACCCGAACACCGTCCGCTACCGCCTGCGCCGCATCACCGACGTGACCGGCTTCAGCCCGACGGACGCCCGCGGCGCCTTCACGCTGCGCGTGGGCCTGGTGCTCGGGCGGCTGGGCACCGACGACCTGCCCGGGTAGCCGAATCGCGTCCTTGTAGGATTCCTACAAAACCAGCGCCGGGAGATTGGCTGCCTCAACAGCGCCCATCGCCGCCATGCCACGGAAGGCTACGAGAGTGCTCGTTGTCGTTGCGCCCGGACAGGGCGCCCAGACCCCCGGTTTCCTGACTCCCTGGCTCGACGTTCCCGGCGTCCGTGGTCGACTCGAGTGGCTCTCGACGGTGGCGGGCATCGACCTGGTCGAGCACGGCACGGTCTCCGACGCCGACACCATCCGCGACACCGCGATCGCCCAGCCGCTCATCGTGGGCGCGGGACTGGTCACGCTGCTCGGCCTGTTCCCGCACCCGGGCAACGCCTTCTCCCGGATCGGCGCCGGCGCGGGGCACTCGGTCGGCGAGATCACCGCGGCCGTCGGCTCCGGCGTGCTGACCGCCGAGCAGGCGATGGTCTTCGTCCGCGAGCGCGGCCGCCTCATGGCCGACGCTGCCGCGACCACCCCCACCGGCATGAGCGCCGTCCTCGGCGGGGACGCCGGACGCCGTGGTCGCCAAGGCCGCCGAGCACGGACTCACGCCCGCGAACATGAACGGCGCGGGCCAGATCGTCGTTGCCGGCACCCTCGAGCAGCTCGCCGCCTTCGCGGCGGACCCGCCCGAGGGATCGCGCGTGCGGCCGCTCGAGGTGGCCGGTGCGTTCCACACCCACCACATGGCGCCGGCGGTGGACGTCCTCGACGGCTACGCCCAGTCGATGACGACCCGCGACCCGCGCATCCCGCTGATCTCCAACGCCGACGGCCGCGTCATCCACGACGGCCGCGACGTGCTCGGCCGGCTGGTCTCGCAGGTGAGCAACCCCGTCCGCTGGGACCTGTGCATGGACGCCATGGGCGATCTCGGCGTCTCCGCCGTCATCGAGATCCCGCCGGCCGGCACCCTCACCGGCCTGATCAAGCGGGCCCTTCCCGGGGTCGAGACGCTCGCCCTGAAGACACCCGACGACCTGCCCGCCGCCTGGCGACTGATCAACGAGCACGGCCGGCCGGCCAACCTCGACAACTCGCCCACCTGGCGCCTGCTCGTGGCCCCGATCAAGGGCACCTTCCGCCTGGCGTCGAACGCCTCGCCCGGCGACGAGCTCGCGCTGGACGAGACGGTCGGCACCGTCGAGACCCTGCGCGACACGATCCCGGTCGTCGCGCCGCACGGCGGCACCGTCGTCGAGTGGCTCGTCGAGGACGGCGACCCGGTCGCCCCGGGCCAGCCGATCATCCGGCTGCACCCCATCGGTCAGGAGGCCAACGCGTGACCGCACGCATCAACGCGATCGTCGGGGCACCGCACGCACGCATCCTGTCCGTCGCCGGCTACCGCCCCGATCGGATCGTCACCAACGCCGAGATCTGCGAGCGCATCGACTCCTCCGACGAGTGGATCCGCGAGCGCTCGGGCATCATCGAACGGCGATGGGCCGCTCCCGACGAGACCGTCGTCGACATGGCGACCGTCGCCGCACTCGAGGCCCTGGAGAAGGCGGGCATCGCGGCCGACGAGGTCGGCATGGTCATGCTCGCCACCGTCACGCACCCGTACCAGACCCCGTCCGCGGCCGCCGAGGTCGCCGACCGGATCGGCGCGAACGACGCGGCCGCCATGGACCTGTCCGCCGCCTGCGCCGGGTTCTGCTACGGACTGGCCCTCGCCAGCGACATGATCCGCGGCGGCAGCGCCCGCTACGTCGTGCTCGTCGGCGTCGAGAAGCTGTCCGACTGGGTCGACCCGGACGATCGCGGCACCGCCTTCATCTTCGCCGACGGCGCCGGAGCCGTGGTCGTCGGACCGTCGGACGAGCCGGCCATCGGTCCGGTCGTCTGGGGGTCCGACGGCTCGCAGAAGGACGCGATCACGATGACGCAGTCCCTCATCGACTACAAGCAGAACGGCGGGCCGATCTTCCCGACCCTCGAGATGCAGGGCCAGCAGGTCTTCCGCTGGGCCGTCGGCGAGATGTCGAAGGCGTCCCAGCGCGCCCTCGACGCCGCCGGCGTCGCCGCCGACGACCTCGACGCCTTCATCCCGCACCAGGCGAACATGCGCATCACCGACGCCATGGTCCGGGCCCTCAAGCTGCCCGAGCACGTGCCGGTCGCCCGCGACATCGCCTACACCGGGAACACCTCGGCCGCCTCGGTACCGTTGGCCATGCAGCGCATGCTCGACGACAACGAGGCACCGCACGGGGGGACGGCACTCCTCATCGGCTTCGGCGCCGGACTCGTCGTACGCGGCGCAGGTCGTTACTCTCCCCTAGATCGATCACCGAACGGCACCACGCATCAATCGTCCGCACGACCAGAACCGAAAGGAATGCACATGAGCCAGGAGATTCTCGAGGGCCTCGCCACCATCGTCAACGAGGTGGCCGGCGTCCCGGTCGAGGACGTCCAGACCGACAAGTCCTTCGTCGACGACCTCGACATCGACTCGCTGTCGATGGTCGAGGTGGTCATGGCGGCCGAGGACAAGTGGGGCGTGAAGATCCCCGACAGCGAGGTCAAGAACCTGAAGACCGTCGGCGACGCCGTCGCCTTCATCGCCGCCAACCAGTCTAGCCGCACCAGCCATCGGTCATCCCGACCACCGATGGTGAGGCTGGCGGCCCCGGCAAGCCCGGCCGTGCCGCCAGCCCCGCCGTCGACCATCACTCCGGAGGTCTCCCTATGACGCGTCAGGTCGTTGTCACCGGCCTGGGCATGACCACGCCCCTCGGCGGGGACGTCGACACCACGTGGCGGAACCTGCTCGCCGGCGAGTCCGGCGTCCGCGTCATCGACGAGCCCTGGGTCGAGGTCCAGCCCTCCAAGATCGCCGGGATCATGGCCGTCGATCCGGCCGACGTGCTCGACCGCGTCGAGGCCCGCAAGCTCGACCGCTCGCAGCAGGCCGCGCTCGTCGCGGCCCGCGAGGCCTGGGCGAATGCCGGCAGCCCCGACGTCGATCCCGACCGCCTCGGCGCCGTCATCGCCACGGGCATGGGCGGCCTGACGTCGCTCATGAACTCCTACGACATCCTGCTCGAGCGAGGGCCCTCGCGGATCTCGCCGCACATGGTCACGCAGATCATGCCCAACGGACCCGCCGCCGTCGTCGGCCTGGAGATCGGCGCGCGCGCCGGCGTGCACACCCCCGTCAGCGCCTGCGCCTCAGGCGCGGAGGCCGTCTCGTACGCCGCCCGCATGATCCAGACCGGTCGCGCCGATGTCGTCGTCTGCGGCGGCACCGAGGCGGTCATCCACCCCATCACGATGGCCGGCTTCGCCGCCATGCGCGCGCTGTCCACCCGCAACGACGACCCGAGTGCCGCCTCGCGGCCCTACGACGTCGACCGCGACGGCTTCGTCATGGGCGAGGGCGCCGGGGTCATGGTCCTGGAGTCCGCGGAGTTCGCCGCCGCCCGCGGCGCCACCGTGCTCGGCGTCTACGGCGGGGCCGGGCTCACGTCCGACGGCCACCACATCGCCCAGCCGGATCCCGAGGGCCGCGGCGCCGCTCGCGCGATCACCGAGGCGCTCGAGGACGCCGGGCTCACCGTCGCCGACATCGTCCACGTCAACGCGCATGCCACGTCGACGCCGCAGGGCGACATCGCGGAGTCGGTGGCCATCCGGGGTCGCCCTCGGGGCGGCCACCGACGAACGTCGTCGTCACCGGCACCAAGTCGATGACCGGTCACCTGCTCGGCGGCGCGGGGGCCATCGAGTCGATCTTCACCGTGCTCGCCCTGCGCGACCGCCTGGTGCCGCCGACCGCCAACCTCACGACCAGGACCCCGAGGTTCACTCTGGACGTGGCCGCCGGCGCCCCTCGCCCCCTGCCCGAGGGCGACATCGCCGCCCTCAACAACTCATTCGGGTTCGGCGGCCACGATGTCGCCCTCGTGTTCAGGAGCGCATGACATGACGCAGGCGGCGACCACCGTGCCCGAGATCGACCCCCGCTCGCCGCGCGTGCGACTGGCCGCGTTCTTCGACGACGGCGAGTTCACCGCCATCACGCCCGAGGACGACCGCGGCGTGCTCGCCGCCGTCGGCCGCGCCAACGGCACACACGTCGTGGCCTTCTGCACCGACCCGACGGTCCAGGGCGGGGCGATGGGCTCGGCCGGGTGCCGCGCGATCGTCACGGCGTACGACCGCGCCTTCGCCGACTCCGCTCCCGTGGTGGGACTGTGGCACTCCGGCGGCGCCCGCCTGCGCGAGGGCGTGGCCAGCCTCGACGCGGTCGGACGCGTCTTCGCCGCACAGACGCGGGCGTCCGGCAAGGTCCCGCAGATCTCCGTCGTGCTCGGCCCCGCCGCCGGCGGTGCCGCGTACGGACCCGCGCTCACCGACATCGTCATCCTCGGCCCGGCCGGCCGCATCTTCGTCACCGGACCCGAGGTCGTGCGCTCGGTCACCGGCGAGGACGTCGACATGGAGCGACTCGGCGGGCCCGAGCCGCATGGCCGTCGCAGCGGCGTCGTCCACATCACGACGGAGTCGGAGGCCGCGGCCCTCGAGCAGGCGCGCACCCTCGCGACGCTGCTCGGCCATCAGGGCTCTCTCGACATCGACGCCGTGGAGGACGTCGACCTGGCCGCGAACCTGCCGGACTCCTCGCGCCGCGCCTACGACGTCCACCCGATGGTCGAGGCCTTCGTCGACGAGGGCACCTTCGTCGAGCTGCACGCCAGGTGGGCACCGAACATCGTCGTGGGCCTCGGCCGGCTCGGCGGGCGGACCATCGGCGTCGTCGCCAACAACCCCCTGCGGCTCGGCGGCTGCCTGGACTCCTCCAGCGCCGAGAAGGCCGCCCGCTTCGTGCGCATGTGCGACGCGTTCGCCGTGCCGCTGGTCGTGCTGGTCGACGTCCCGGGCTACCTGCCCGGCGTCGGCCAGGAGTGGGAGGGCGTCGTGCGCCGCGGCGCGAAGCTCCTGCACGCCTTCGCCGAGTGCGTCGTGCCGCGGGTGACCGTCGTGACCCGCAAGGCGTACGGCGGCGCGTTCGTGGCCATGAACTCCGCCTCGCTCGGCGCCACCAAGGTCTACGCCTGGCCGGACGCCGAGGTCGCCGTCATGGGCGCCGTCGCGGCCATCCGCATCCTGCACCGTCGCCGGCTGGCCGAGGTGCCCGAGGATGCCCGTGCCCAGGTCGAGCTCGAGCTGGCGGCGGAGCATGAGGTGATCTCCGGCGGCATCGGCCGGGCGGTGGAGCTCGGCGTCGTCGACGAGGTCGTCAGCCCGAGCCTCACCCGCAGCACCGTGGCCCGGGTCCTGCTCGACACCCCCGGCGTCCGGGGCCTGCACGGCAACATCCCGCTCTAGCGGATGCTGGTGCCGCTGCGTGACCAGCATGGACGATGCTGAGCGCATGACGGACGAATCCGAAGGCCGGGTCCAGGCCAAGGACGGCACGAGAATCGCCTACCGGGACCACGGAGGCTCAGGCCGCGGCCTGGTGCTGCTCCACGGCGGCGGCGCGAATCTGGTGTCCATGGACCAATATGCCAGGCACCTGGGGGCGGAGCGTCGAACGATCGCGATCGATATCCGCTGCTGTGGCCAGTCGGGAGATGCACCGCACTTCCGGCTCGAGGACGCCGCGGAAGACGTCGATGCCGTGGTCGAGCATCTCGAGCTCGGGCCAGTCGATGTGGTGGGCCACTCCATGGGTGGGTTCGTCGCCGGGTGGTACGGCAGCCGGCACCCGGATGCCCGCGTGGTGAGCATCGACGGCTTCGGTCCGGGCGCGGTAGCCCTGGGAACGGAGTCCGACCGAGCCGGGTTTCGGACGTTTCAGCAGTCGATGAAGCAGTCGTTCTTCGACATGACCGAGCCGCCGGAGTCCGGTGATCGCACCTGGCGAGACCAGCAGGTCGACATGCTTGCCGACGTCATCTATCCAAGCATCGGGTACACCGCGCCCAACGGGCGGGAGATGGCGCTGCGCAACTTCGTCGAGCAGCAGTCAGGAAACTTCGAGCGGAGGCCACCGCGCCACCTCTTCGCGGACGCCTTCGCCGACGACGGTGCGCTCGACGTCCTGCGCATGTACCGCGGCGTGCGCTGCCCGACGCTCATCATCCGCTGCGCGAAGTCGGGCGCGCCCGCCGTTCTCGACCTCGAGCTCGAAGCACTCGGCGCGGCAAACGACTTCGTTCGCGTCCTTGAGCTGCCGTTGACGCATCTGGCGCCCGCCTGGGACGCCCTCGACCTCGTCACCGCCGCCGTCGCCCGCTTTCTCGACTCTCCGGACGGAACCCCTCCGCCGGAGTGACGGCGCCGGGGTGCGGGCTACACCACCTGGTGCAGGACCCGCACCGTCGAGCCCTCGTGGGCGCAGCGGTAGGCCTCGAGCTCCTCGTCCCACGGCGTCCCGATCAGGCGCGCGATCTCGTCCTCCAGCGCATCTCCGGTGACGGCCGCCTGGACGACCGCGGTCCGCAGCCGGTCCTCGGCCACCATGACGTCCCCGTGGACGCCGATGGTCGCGCGGAACAGGCCCAGGCTCGGGGTCGAGGAGAAGCGCTCGCCCTCGCGGCCCGGGCTGGGGTCCTCGGTCACCTCGTGGCGCATCTGACGGAACGGGTGCAGGGCGCTGGCGATGCGGGCACCGGTGCCCTGCGGCCCGCCCCAGATCAGCTCCGCACGGACGCTGCCGGGAGCCACCGGCTGCTCGGACCAGTCGATCGAGACCTGGGTGCCGAAGACGTGGGCAAGCGCCCACTCGACATGCGGACTGACCGCCCGAGGGCAGGAATGGATGAAGACGACGCCGCGAGCAGGCCCCATCGAGGGACCGTTGTCGGACGCACCCCTTGCGTTCACCACGATCGTCACTGCCGCCTCCTTCGAGAGTCGCCTTCCCCAGCGGTCTCGATGAAGGGCCCACACGATCGAGTGGACGTGTGACGAGGATAACCGCATCGGGGGTCGACGAGGCAACGACGCCCCGATCGTTTCGATAGTGTTCTGTCGTCGCGTCACCCCAGCCTCGGAGGAACCATGGCAATCGCTGCCCCCCAACCACGCGTCCTCGGCGACGTGTTCGCGCAGACCTGGGCCCGCAGCCTTGTCCTCGTCGTCGGCGGAGCGGCCTTCGTCGGGCTCGCCGGCGCAGATCGCCATCCCGCTGCCGTTCACCCCGGTGCCGCTGACGCTGCAGACCTTCGCCGTCCTGCTCACCGGCGCTGCCCTGGGCTCCCTTCGCGGCGTCCTGGCGATGGGCCTGTATGCGGTCGCCGGCGTCGCCGGGGTCCCGTGGTTCGCCGAGGGCTCGTCGGGCTTCGCGGCCCCGAGCTTCGGCTACATCCTCGGCTTCATCGCCGCCGCCTTCATCGTCGGGCGCATCGCCGAGGGCGGCGCGACGCGCTCCGCCGCCAGGACCGCCGGCCTCATGGTCGTCGGCAACCTGGTCATCTACGCGATCGGCGTCACCTGGCTCAAGTTCGCGATCGGCGTCGACTGGGCCACCGCCATCGCCCTCGGCCTGACCCCGTTCCTCCTCGGCGACGCCATCAAGATCGCCGCGGCCGCCGGCCTGCTCCCCCTCACCTGGAAGGGCCTGCGCAAGGCCGGGCTGACCTCGTAGCGTCACTGGCCGACCAGCACTTCGAAGGGCGTCCTAGTCGAGGGCGGCGAGGACCTCGTCCACCATGTCGGTCGTGGTGGCCGGGTGCAGGAACACCAGCCGTCCGACGGTCTCGCCCCGCCAGCCGCTGGACGTGACGAAGGCGCGCTGCGACTCCAGCAGACGGCGCGACCACTGCTCGTACTCCGACGGCCCCCAACCCTGGCGGCGGAACAGCACCACCGACAGATCGGGCTCGAGGATGAGCTCGCACTGCGGATGGGCATCGATGCGGGCGGCCGCGTAGCGCGCCATCTCCAGGGAGTGCTGCACGGCGTGGCGGTAGGCGGTCAGGCCGTTCACCGCCATCGAGAACCACAGCGGCAGCCCGCGGGCCCGCCGGGTGAGGTGGTAGGCGAGGTCGCTGGGGTTGATGTCGCGAGTCGTGCTCGTGGATGACGTCCAGATACGAGGCGTCCTGCGTGTGCACGGCCTTGGCCAGCCGCGGATCGCGGTACAGCAGCGCGGCGGAGTCGAAGGGCGCGAACCACCACTTGTGCGGGTCCATGACGAGGGAGTCGGCCTGCTCGATGCCGTCGTACCGGGAGCGCAGTTCGGGAGCGAGCATCCCCGCACCGCCGTAGGCGCCGTCGACGTGCAGCCACCAGCCGCGCTCGCGGGCCACCTCGCCCACGCCCGCGATGTCGTCGATGATCCCGGCGTTGGTGGTGCCGGACGTGGCCACGACCGCGCAGACGTCGTCCAGGTCCGGCCTCGTCCGCGAGCGCCCGGCGCAGCACCTCGCCGGTGAGCCGTCCGTCCGGGGTGTCGACGACCAGGGCGGTCATCATCGTGATGTTGAGCGCGTTCTTGATCGACGAATGCGCCTGGTCGCTGACCACGACGCGCAAGGGGGTGTCGGGGAGTCCGGCCTCCGACCCTGCGACGTCGTGCCGTGTCACGCGCCACGACGAGAGCCGAGAGGTTGCCCGCCGACCCGCCGGACACGAAGACGCCGCCGGCCGACGCGGGCAGGCCGGCGATGTCGGCCAGCGTCCGCAGCACCTGGTTCTCGGCCATGACCGCCCCGGCGGCCTCGAACCACGAGATGCCCTGGAGCGACGCCGCCGACACGACCATGTCGAACAGCAGGGACGCCTTGGTCGGCGCGGACGGGATGAACGTGAACATCCGCGGGCTGTCGGCCGACAGCACGGTGAGCGCGAGGTGGTTCGCGTAGACGTCGAGCACGGACTCGAAATCTCGGCCCTCCTCGGCGATCAGCCCGTCGAGGATCTCGTTGAGATGATCGCGGTCGGCGAGGCCGTCCAGCGGCACCTCCGGCGTGAGCAGCCGGTCGGCGACGTAGCCGAGGATGACCTGGACCATGTCGGGGTCGGCTCGATGCATCCGGTCGGCGTCGATCGGCAGGGCGGGGACGAAGGGGATCGGATCGGGGCTCATTGACGCGGGACCTCCGGTCGCCCGGCAGGTCAGTGATCTCCGGGGCGGCGCGCCGTCAGCTCGCCTGCCAGCAGGCGCCGTGCCGCGATGCTAGCGACTGGCGGAACCTCGCACCAAGCCGATGGTGCGCACGCCCACCATGATCCACACGACGAGCAGCAGCACGGCGCCCAGCGTCCCGACGACGAGGATCCCGGTCACGTCCACCGCCTGACCCACCGCCGTGATCGCGAGGGTCATCGCCGCGATGGGGAAGACGAACCCCCACCAGCCCGGGTGGAACGGCACGCCGCCCTCTCGGTTCAGGCGGATCGTCTCGAGCCCCGCGAACAGGGCCCACCACAGGCCCAGCCCGATGCCCATCGAGGTCACGATCACTCCGGCGGTGGCGGAGGTGAACCCGTCGACTCCGGCAGCGGCTCCGGACTGCAGCAGCCTCAGGAGGGCGAAGCCGAGCACGCCGGCCGGCGCCAGCGGGATCCACAGTGACGGTGCGAGCTGCGGCAGCTGACGCGGACGCAGGGCGAGGCGGGTCAGCAGCAGGCCGAAGATGGCGAAGAACAGCACGGTGCCGATGCCCAGGAACGCGAAGCCGACGACCAGCAGCCACGGAGCCTGGTCGGGGTACTGGCCGATCACCGGCACGAGGGCGAGCGGGACGAGCAGGTTCATCACCGGGGGGATCAGCCAGCCGCCATTGACGGCGGCCAGGTCGTGGGTGCCGCGATGCGATGGCGGCGGCCCACAGGATCCCGACGGTCAGGGCCAGGGTGACACCGACGACGAGCAGGACGATGTCGATCCAGACGGCAACCGACACGGGGACCAGTTCCGGCCCGACCCGGCCCCAGGCCACGGCGAGGACGAGCAGTCCGGCGGGCACGGTCCCGAGCATCGCGCCATGGCTCGGGTCGGAGAGCTCGGTCGCCAGCGCCCCGCGATCGCTGAGCCGTCGGGCGTAGCGAGGCCACAGGATCACCGCCAGCAGGCTGGCGAGCAGGAGGAAGGCGACGGCCAGCCATGCCAGCCAGCCCACGTCCCACACCTCCGCCTGCGTGAGCAGGACCACGGCCGTTGCGCCGGTTCCCATGACGGCGCCGAACCAGGCCGGATGGTGGTGCACCGCGGACATCGGACTCCTCTCGTATACCCCTTGGGGTATCGTATCCGCCATGCCCACGACGTTGCTGCTCCTGCGCTCGTGGTCCGCGCGTCGCTGGGCGACGGCGGTTCTGGCGGGGGTCATCACCGGCCTGCTCGTCGCGCTGCCGACCGCCGTGATCCCGAATCCGGTCTTCGGCCGGGCCATCGAGGTGACCTGGTGGTCCTACCCGGTCGTCGTCGTGACGGCGATCCTCGGCGGGCTGCTGGTCGCGACGTACGTTCGCTCCCCCGGCGCCGACTCGCCGGGCCAGCCGGATGCGGATGAGATCGATCCCGATCGCCCGATGAAACTGGGCGCCGCCGGGGCGCTCGTGTCCTTCTTCGCCGTCGGCTGCCCGGTCTGCAACAAGCTGGTGCTGCTGGCCCTGGGCGCCACCGGAGCCGTGACCTGGTTCGCCCCCATCCAGCCCTTCCTCGCGATGGCCTCCGTCGTGCTCATGGCCTGGGCCCTGCGCGCCCGCCTGCGCGGCGAGGTCGCCTGCGCACTCCCCCGGGACTCGGTCATTCGATCCTGATCGCGGGCCGCGCAAGCGAAACGCACGGCACAATGGGCGGATGCCCAGGATCACCGCGCCCACGGTTGCCGAGAACCGCGAGCTGCGCCGCGAGGCGCTCATGGGCGCGGCCGCGACGCTGATCGAGCGCGGTGGCACCTTCACGATGTCGGAGGTGGCCCGCGAGGTGGGCCTGTCGCGGTCAGCGGTCTACGAGTACTACAGCAGCGCACCCGACCTCATCGCCGACGTCCTGGTGGACGAGCTCGCCGCGTGGCGTGACGCCCTGGCCGCGTCGGCCCGACCCGGCGCCTCGCCGCGCGAGCGCGTGCACCGATGGCTCGAGGCCGTCCTCGCCTACGTCGTCGATGGTCGCCACGCCCTGCTGCGCGCCGCGGCCTCGATCGAGCTGCCGCCCTCGCGACGGCTCGAGGTCGCCGAGCTGCACCAGGCCCTCATCGCCCCGCTCGTCGAGGCACTCGTGGCGTCGGGCTCGATCGATCCGGTCCGCGAGGCCCGCTACGTGTGGGGGGTCGTGGACGTGGCGATCGGGCGCATCGAGAACGGCGAGATCACGCCCGCAGCGGAGTCGGTCGCCCTGGTGCGCTTCATCGACGCCGCCCTCAGCGGCATCGGGGACCGGTAGCGAGGTGGCACCCACGCGCCGCATCCTCGCGACCAGCGGCGGCTTCGTGCCGACCGGCCTGTGGGGCGTCGCTGAGGCCGGGCGCCATCATGACGCGCGCACTGGAGCTCAGCGGCGCCACGCCGTCCGCGCGTCCTCTTCGTGCTGACCGCGAGCGGTGACGACCACCAGTACCTGTCGACGCTCTACTCGGCCCTGTCGGACAGCGGCTGCGACGTGGACCACCTGGCCCTGTTCCCCCAGCCCAACCGGCGACCCGCCGAGGCGCTGGCCGCCGCGGACGTCGTCTGGGTGGGTGGCGGCAGCGTGGCGAACCTGCTGGCCCTGTGGCGCCTGCACGGGGTGGACGAGGCGATGGCGGACGCCTGGGAGCGCGGCGCCGTCCTCGGCGGGGTGAGCGCCGGTTCCATCTGCTGGCATGTCGGCGGACCGACCGACTCCTTCGGCGCCGAGCTCGAGGTCGTCGACAACGGCCTGGCCTTCCTGCCGTTCGGCAACGGGGTCCACTACGACTCCGAGGAGCAGCGTCGCCCGCTGCTGCACCGGCTGGTCGGCGAGGGCCGGCTGCCGACGAGCTACGCGACCGACGACCGCGTCGGCCTGCTCTACGAGGGCACCGACCTGGTCGAGGTGGTCGCCGACGTCGAACCACCGGATCCCGCGACCGGGTCCGCCGCCTACCGCGTGGAGAGGCAGGGCGGCGAGGTCCGCGAGACCCGACTGCCCGTCGGTCGCACCTGACCGCCCTGTCCCCAAGGCATCCTGGGTCGGAGGTTGCTCAGCCGGCGACCCGCGCCGCCTGCACCTCGGCGTCCTTGACGAGGCCCTCCAGCTTCTTCGTCGCGGCAACGAGCTCGCCGTCCCAGTGCTGGGCGCGCACGCACCACATGACCGTGTCCTGCGCCTCGAGCAGACCGTCGCGCATCTCGTGTGTGACAGCTGTCACCCAGGCGGGTGAGCACGCGCTCCGTCGCGGACACCCAGGTCTCGGCCACGACCAGGTGCTGGACCTCCTTGGACATGTCGCGAACGGCGGAACTGGCCTTGGGTTCATCGGGCGAGATGTCCTTGAGCTGGGCCTCGACGCGCTTCACCGCCGTCTCGAGGTCAGCGACCATCGGGGGGTGCGCGCTGGAGTTGCGCAGCACGTGAAGGAAGTCCTCGCAGGCACTCTTGACGTCAGCCCTGGCGGCGAAGAATCGCTCGTCCGAACGATGTGGGACCTGCTTGGCGGCGACGCGGCTGAGGCGGTTCTTGCCCGATGTGTTGCTGCTCATGATGCGCTCCTTCACGCGGTAGGTGAACTGGGTGAGCGACTGTGCGCTTCCCATTCTTGTGTTGTTTGGACGAGGTTGCACGCCATTGGCCGAACCCGTACCCGATGCTGTCCAGGTCTGTGCATACTGGGCGCACGAACCCGACCCGAGGAGTCACCGTGCCCCGATCCCGGTCCTTGCCTGCCCTCGCCGTCGCCGCTGGCCTGGCCCTCTCCGCGCTGCTCGTCGCCACTCCGGCAGCGGCCGCGCCGGTCGCCGCGGGCGACGTGGCGAAGGTCCACAACACGGCGACCCTCACCATCCTCCCGGCCCAGGTCCGGCTGATCCCGGGCGAGTCCGTGACCGTCCGGCTGGTGACCAACGTGACGACGGGCTACAGCTGGTCGTACCGCGTGTCCGGCACTCGCTCCTCGGTCAAGGTCGTCCAGAAGCGGCCCGCCCCGCCGGCACCGGGCGGCCTCATCGGCGCACCCACCACGACCGACTGGGTGGTCACCGCGAAGTCCGCTGGCACGGCCGTCGTGACGTTCCTGACCACTCCGCCCGGGGGCGGCAAGGCCACGAGCGTCGGCAAGCTCACCACCATCGTCATGAAGTAGCCAACCCGCTTCTCTGACCGATTCGCGCTCCCGTGGGGGCGAACTCCCCTGCGGGGGATCTCAAAATCATCCTCGCCTCCCAAACGATCAATATGACCGGTCAGACCTCCACGTCCGATTCGGGACCTTCGACCTAGGTAAGCCGGTCCACTTTCCCTCGTTAATCTCGCGTTTCCGCGAGTCCGTCAACCCTCAATATGGTCATTTCTCAATGTTCGGTCAAATTGACCGAACATGATCGCTCAGCCAAACTTTCCTTAGGAGGGAAAGGAGGCGAGGCAGATGACCGTCACGGCATCCACCACCCGACGTCGGATCACCGCCCTCGTTACCGCCCTCGCCGCCCTTGCCCTCTTCGTCGGTCCCTTCCCGACCGCCGCCACCGCCGCCGCCACCCCGATGTCCGCCAGTTCCGGAGCGACCACCACGCCGGCGCAGGCCGCCGCGATCGCCGCCGACTACGCCTCGATCTTCGCCAGCGACTATCCCTCGCTGACCAACAGCGGCTGGGCCACCTGCGCTGCACCCGTCACCTGGAGCCTGGACATCGGATCACTCAAGGGCGAGGACGCCACCCGCGCGATCGCCAACCTGCAGTGGGCGTTCGACGAGTGGTCACAGGCCTCAGGACTGACCTTCCAGTTCAGCGGCACCGCGGCCCTGCGCTACGACGACGCCGCCTTCACCTTGAAGCCGGCCGACGGCGCCACCACCCCGTCGCGCCACGTCAACCTGGCCATCGTCACCGATGCAGCCTCCGATCGCATGGGCGGCGGCAAGGTGGGCCTGGGCTCCCCCTCGCTCGTGTACCCGACGACGAAGGAGATCGTGCAGGGCGCAGCGGTGTTCCGCACCGACCACGTGAAGAACGCCAGCGTCCGCGAGCTCCGGAGCCTGTTCCTGCACGAGCTCGGCCACGTGCTCGGCCTGGCGCACGCCACCGAGCGCGTCGAACATCATGTACCCGATCGTGTCCAACCACACCGAGCTCGGTGCCGGCGACGTGACGGGCGTCCGCTCGATGGAGAAGCCCTGCGCCGCGTGACCTGCGATCGGACCAATCCGACTGATTGCCTACTGACCCCCGCCGATCAGGACGGGACTGGGGGTTGTCGAGACGGTGGCCGCCTGCGGGCTGGCGACAGTGACCGGTTGGGGAGATTCCGCTGCCGCTGCTGAGGACGCGCTGGGCGACGGCGACGTCGATCCGCCGATCGGCTCCACCGGGATGGGCTCGAACATCGGCACGGCAGTGACCACGACGTTGTCCTGGTAGCCGCCGTTGTTCCTGTCGTAGTAGCCGCCGCAGCTGATGAGCGTCAGGCGCGGGGGGCCGTCGACAGCGAAGAGCTCCTCGTACGGCAGCCGCTTCTTCAGGATCGACTCGCGGGAGACGACCTTGTACTTCAGGTCCTCGCCCTCCGACGTCTTGACGATCACCTTGTCGCCGACGTCGAGGTTGCCGAGGAAGTAGAAGACGCCACGCCCCTGCTCGGTGCCGTCCCGGTGCGCCACCAGGACCGCCGACCCGCGGTCGACGCCCGGGGGGACGCCGAGCTCGTACCAGCCGACGTAGCGGATGTCCTCGGGGATCTCGATGGCGTCGTTCTTGTCCAGGCCGACCGGGAACACCTTGGTGTCCACATTGATCGCGGGAATGGACACCCGCTTGGGTGCCGCGACCGTGATCGGACCGGGCTCGACGGTGGGAGACGGGGTCGGACTCGCGCTCGGCGAGCTGCTGGACGGGGTCGGCGAGGGTGACGCGGGCTGCGACGCGCTCGGCGTGTAGGCCGGGCGGCTGCCGACAGCCTCGACGGTCTGCTCCTGCGTCGCCTGCCACTGTGACGCGACGAGGATCGTGACGCTGGCGAAGATCACGCCGATGCTCGTCCAGAACACCACGAGGGCGGGACGAGGCTTGCTCACGTATGAATCCTAACGTCGGGATGGACATGCGTTGGACGCGCCGAACCGCCCGGCCGTTTCCCCAAGCAACGAGGACCCCGACCGTTTCCGGCCGGGGTCCTCGTCGTGCCGATCAGATCGGCGTGTCGCCTTACGCTACTCGGATCTACTTACGCGATCCGAGGATCTGCATTCCGGCACCAGCTGCACCGAGCGCACCCACGACGATCATCGCCAGGGCCCACATCGGCAGGCCGGGAGCCTGCGAGCCGCCACCAGCCGGGACTGCATCCCGGCACGGTCGCCGCCTGCGGAGACTCCACGGTGGCCGGCTCGGGGTTCGAAGCCGGAATCGTGACCGCCTCGGGAACTGGTGACCGTCTCGGGAACCGTCTCCGGCACCGTGGCCGGCTCGACGACTGCAGTGTCCACCACAGTGGTGGTCGTCGGACACGTCCCCGCCGTCGCACCGGGGTAGTTCGCCTTCTTGGCTGCCATGTCGGCCGCAGCGTTCGCGTTAGCGATCGACTGGGCTGCGCCATTGGCGGCTTCCTGCGACTCGGCGCTGGTGGCCGATCGCCGCTGCCGCTGGCATTGACAGTCACGTCCGCGTCGTTGAAGCACGATCTGCTCAGCCAGAGAGACGGTTCCTGTCCCTGTGTAGGAGGTCCTTGCCGGGCAGCGTGCCCGGCGTTGCGTCCTCCGTCGACGCCGCCCGCGCTGTAGGCCGCTGTCTTGTTAGCCTGGGCACTTCGTCGGCCAGCGTCCTGGGTCAGGCAGCCATCGCACCGTCCCACGAGGCCGTCGTCGGCGTCGGCCACGCAGTAGGTCTCGGAGCCGCCGCTCGCGGAGAACGTCGTGCAGGTTCCCTCGGTGTAGCCGGGATATGCCTTGAGCGCCTCGGTCAGATTCGGCGGCGGCGTCGGTATCCGTCGGCCTCCTCGCCTTGGTGTCGGCGTCAGCCTGGTCGACCGTGCTCGTCGCCTTGCCCTTGCCGCTCGCCTCAACGTGAACGACTCGAGGTCATAGCAGATTAGCTGGCTCGCCGTGGCAGTGGCGGTCGCGTTGTACTCCGGGCTCCGCACTCCGCCGAGGTGTATGGCACGCCGTCTCGGGGTCGTCGGCCAGGTGGCTCCGCCGTTCGCGTCCGCACTCGCCTGCGCCGTTCATGTCGGCGTCGGTCTGCGACTTGGTGCTCGTGCCGGCGGCCTGCACGAACCGTTCGCGCACGGGTCACTCCGCCCGCCACGCTCGGTGACGTCAGGCCTTGGCGCTCAGATCAGTCGGCGGCACCGGCACCAGATGGCCACTCGCCGTCGCAGTCGCCGGCGTCGTCGATCCATCGGGCACGCCTTCAGGCCGCGGTGTTAAGATCTCGGCACCTGTCGGCCGTGACGGATCCACGGTCTGAGCCGAACCGGCCAGGGCGTAGGTCTCCTCCATTGCCGTGGATCTCCGGGCCGTCGGCCGCGCACTACGATCGCCATCCGCAGGTGATGTCGGCCATCGACGTCGTCATTCGGGAGTCGATCGAGTAGCCGACGATCCGGTTGGAACGTCAGTCCCAGATCGCCAGGTAACCTGGCCGTTCGCGGTCAGTCCGGCGATGTCGACGATCCACAGCACGTCGGGCGCATCCGCGGCGAGGTCCCGGTTCACAGATCGTCGTGGACGCCGTCCGGCCTGTCCGAGCCCGCTACTTCACGATCACCGAGACGATACCGTCGAGGCGCGTAGGCGTTGCACGCGGTTCCCCTGGCCGTGCAGCCCGTCTCGGGGCCAGCTCATCGGCGATGAGCCGGTACCCGAACTACGGGATGTCGGCGTGGACGTCGTACACGGCGTTGACACGTGCGCGTCATCCCAGATCCGCCGGCTGACGGGGTCCTTGCGCCACGCGTGATACGCCTGCGTGGAGAAGCCCAGCACTCGGCACGTCGCCGTGGATCCGCTGGGGAGTTCGCCGACCAGGGGATACATCATTTTGGGTTGACGCCCCAGTGGCAGATCGAGTCCTTGGTCGGATGCTGAAGGAGACATCCTTCTGCCCTGGGTCGATCTGCGTAGGCCTCGGCGGCGTCGGCCGTCATCGCTGCCAGCCTAGACAGACTCCTCAACGATGACCTGGGCGTCAGAGGCGGGCACGACCAGCCGGAACTGGTTCGGCGTGTCCTCATCCTTGTCGTCTCACAGGCGGCGGCATCCAAGCAGTATCCAGCCGTGGGCGAGTCATTGGGCGTTGTTGCTTCGTCACCTGGTACATGGACATCGGTTCGTGTATGGGTGTCCGGCTGTGGCGTGACAGATGGACCGGCCGCGGCGTCGCCGACGACGCGGAGCCAGGACGACGGCCGTGAGGCCGGCGAAGATCATGGTGAGCGAGGCCAGCAGCGCGAGGAACTTGCCCGCGCCCCCAGCCTTCGTGGACGTGGTGCTTCTCATGAGAGTTCCCCCCAAAGGGATAGACGTAAAGCGACATATCTACTGTGCGGTAGCGACTGGGTTAGAATCCAAACCAGATCCGGTCAATTGCCCACAGTCAGCGTTCATTGACCGGCCAAACGGTCAATTCCTCGCACGAATCCCCTCCGTCGAGCAGCAGCTCCGGGACAAAGTGAAGGCCCCGGTCCAAGGACCGGGGCCTTCACTTGCCGATCAGATCGGCGTCACGCCATCCGCTACTCAGAGCTGCTTTCGAGATCCCAGGATCTGCATTCCGGTGCCTGCAACTCCGAGTGCGCCCAAGACGATCATCGCCAGGGCCCACGTCGGTGCGCCAGGAGCCTCAGATCCGCTACCGGCCGGCACGGCCTCAGGCACGGTCGCAGCCACGGGGACCGCGACGGTGCCGGGCTCAGGCCCCGTCTCCGGAACTGTCCCGGCCTCGGGAACCGTCTCCGGAACCGTTCCTTCCTCGGGAACCGTCCCCGTCGAAGCCTCGGAGGTGGACGTCTCGGACTGGCTCGGCGTGGACGTCTCAGTCGGCGTGGACGTCGCAGTCGACGTCTCAGTCGGCGTGGACGTCGCAGTCGACGTCTCAGTCGGCGTGGACGTCGCAGTCGACGTCTCAGTCGGCGTGGACGTCGCAGTCGACGTCTCAGTCGGCGTGGACGTCGCAGTCGACGTCGACGTCTCAGTGGCTCGGCTGTGCGACGTCGCAGTCGACGTGGACGTCTCGGAGTGGCTCGGCTTGTGGCTCGACTCGGAGTGGCTCGGCTTGTGGCTCGACGACTCGGAGTGGCTCGACGACTCGGAGTGGCTCGACGACTCGGAGTGGCTCGACGACTCGGAGGTGTTTCCCGTCGCAAGAGCCGGACCTGCAACAAATCCTGCGCCGACAAGAACTAGGCCAATGGAAACGGAGAAGGCGATGGCGCGCCCGGTGGCACGCTTCTCGGCGTCTTGGTGATTCATGAACTTCCCCCAGGGGATATGCGGAACGGTAACGCCCAAGGGTGCCCTAAGTTCCCCCCAGTAAGCAATCGGCATCCGATCAAAGACTTGAAGCAGGAGCTCAATGACCGGCCACGCGGTCAATCGCTCGTCAGACTGAGCAAGCGAAACACGCTGGGGCCCCGGTCAACCGACCGGGGCCCCACCAGCCGATCGGATCGGCTAGGTCGTGCTTGGCGCTACTTGCGCGCCCCTGCCAGCTGCTTGCCGGCCGCAGCCGCACCGATGATTCCCACGGCGACCAGCGCCAGGGCCCAGATCGGCAGGGCAGGAGCCTGCGAGCCGCCACCGGCCGGGACTGCGGCGGGAACCGTCGCTGCCTCGGGAACGGCAACCGTCGCGGGCTTCGGCTTGGCCGGCTTGGCAGCCGGAACCGTCCCAGCCTCAGGAGCCACAACCGGCGTCGTGACGCCCGCTTCGGGAACCACGACTGGTGCCGCCGTCTACGACGGTCTCCTGAGGAGTGTTGCAGTCGTAGCCCTCCCACTGGACGCCCTCGAGGTTCGGGCAGAAGTCCTTGACGGGTGTGCTCCGCCGGGCGTCGTGGTGGTTGGGTGCCGTCGCCCGGCGTGGGCGCTCGAGTCAGTCGCCATTGGTCAGCGTCGTGACGGCTGGGCTGGTAGGCGCTCGGTGACGACCATGGTGCACGTCGTCTCAGCGCGTCACGCCGGTGGGGGTGTAGCCCTCGGGCAGCCTCGTCGTGTAGCGACCGTACGAGCTCGGCACGTCTTACCCTGGCGTCGCACTTCGGCTTTGTCGTTTTCGTTGCGCCAGTCTACGCCCGTACTGTGCCGTCGTTCTTATGGCGCCGTGCAGTGGTGGCCGTCGCTCGCGCTTCTCGTCGTCCTCGCTCCTGCACTCGACCGCCGTCTCGTCTGTCACTCGAGTGCGTCGGCGCATGCTGTACCAGTGCTCGCCGCTTCGTCACCCGTCGTCGTCGTCCCGGCACTCTGGCTCGACATCCTTGTGCATCGTGTTGTCCCACCAAGGTCCAGCGTCTCGTCCGGCAGGCGTAGCTCGTCGCCCTCTGGTCGACCTGCTGCGTCGTCTCCATCTCGCAGAGACCCGCATTCGCGTCTGCACGTCGCCCGCTGTCGTGCACTGGTCGGACGGTGGCCGCTGACGCGGCGGGAGCGAGGCCCAGGCCCACAAGGCCTGCCATCGCGATGGAAAGTGAGGCGACGAGCGCCAGCACCCGGAAGCTGCGCGGCTTGCGTGCCGGGCTTCCTATGCAGAGACTTCGTGGACATTGGTTGAACCCCCAGGCTCGAGAACAGATGGAACGAATTTGCCTAAGGGTGGGCTAACCTCACGAGGAAGTCCATAAGGAAATGGTCAATGCCCGTTCAAGGGATGGGCAAATCTGGGCAAGAAGAGAACCCCGTCGAGAGCATATCGAGAGGTTCGAGAGGATACCGAGAGGTTCGGAGCCGATCTCGCCGATCGACGCGGATCAGCCCGCGTGGGCGTCCAGCATCCCCCGCATGCCGGCCAGCCGCACCGCCTCGCGGCGCCCTCCGACCCCGAAGTAGCGGTAGATCGCCATGGTCTCCTGGCGGACGGTGGACTCGCTGAACCCCACCCGCTTGGAGATCTGGGAGTTCGTCAGGCCCTTGGCCATCAGGCTGAGGATGCGCAGCTGGCGGTCCGACAGGGGACCGGCAGCACTCCGCTTCGCCGCTGGAGAGGCCGGCTCCTCCATATTGCTGCCCTCGACGAGCGAGAGGCTGGCCACGGGGAACCCAGCGGAGCGGTCATCGCGCTCGAGGTTCTGGACCGCGCGTTCGGGGCCAGCGGACATGCTGGTGAGCAGGGACAGGTACAGGGCCAGCACGGCGCTGACGCCAGTGGCGTCGGCTCGAAGCGCCTCCACGTCCGGGGACTCGGTGAAGGTCAGCTGGATTGTCGG